>JASGKY010000048.1:0-6652 GCA_049840435.1 Verrucomicrobiota bacterium
CGACGGATATTGGCTGACTGATTCCTAATATTGCCGACCGGCAGAGCGACATTGCGCCGCCAAACCGCAATGACATTTCGTGACCGTCTACATCAGCTGCAGCCGCTGGTGCTGCCGCAGCTCGGGCAGGCGTGGCAGCTGCCGGCCCGGTTCATCTGGATGCTGCACTGCATGCACATCGGGGCGTCCGAGTGGCGTCGCATACGGCGCACCTTGTTGAATCCACTGTTTCAACAATTCAATCTCGGCGGGCGTCAAGGGAGTTCCCGCTTTCGTCGGCGGCATGAGATCGTCGGAGTCGTTTCCCGCCGTGATACGACGAACGACTTCACTGTTCTTCAAATCGCCCGGTTTGATAGGAATCGTGCCTTCACGTTCGCGCAACGCTTCGTCCCGGAGATCGAGGCGCAATTTAGCCTTGCGCGAACCCTCATCGGCACCGTGGCAGTGAAAGCATTTAGCGGAAAGGATGGGCCGGAACTGGGAATTGAAATCGATCTGGCTTTTCGGCGCAGCCAAGGCTCCGGCGGCGAAACTCAATACCGCCGCAACCATTCCCACTCTCAAGCCCGGTATGCGTGCGCGAATCATGAAGATACGGTGTGCCACTCTACGACGCCCGCCGGAAAAGGAAATTCATTTCAACAGCGCTTCGGCGTGCTTCCGCGCGGCGTCGCTTTGGCCGCCGAGCATCCGGGCCAGTTCCGTCACGCGGCTTTCTTATCCAACAATTTGATTTCGGAAATGGTGCGCCCGTCCTTCACTTGTTTGCTCACGACGTAATGCGCGTCCGCCGGGGCTGCGACCTGCGGCAGATGCGTGATGCACAGGACCTGCCGTTTGGCTGCGATCTGCTTCATCTTTTCGCCGACGGCATTGGCGGTCTCGCCGCCGACGTTGGCGTCCACTTCGTCGAAGACCAGCACGGGAATCTCGTCTTCGGCCGCCAGCACGGTTTTCAAGGCTAACATCACCCGCGCCATTTCACCGCTGGACGCGATTGCGCGCAAAGGCTTCACGGCTCGCCGGCGTTGGGTGAGAATTGAAATTCGATGTCGTCCAATCCGCTGTGCGTATGGCTGCCATTCGCCAACTCACGAGTGGTGAGTGCCACGTCAAATTTGCTTTGCTTGAATCCGAGATCGGCGAGTTGCTTGGCTGCTGCCTTGGCGAGTTGGGGAATGACTTTCTGCCGTTGCCGTGAGCTTTTTGCCAGCTGAATAATTCCGTGTCCAGTTTGCCAATGGCGGCATTGAAGCGCGCCAGTTCTGCGTCGCGAGTTTCCAGCGCTCTGCAAGTTTTCGCGCTTCTTCACCAAAATCGATGACTTCGGCGAGTGTCGCGCCGTATTTGCGCTTCAGGGTGTGGATGAGATTCAGCCGCTCTTCCAGTTCCGCGCAAGCGTGCCGGGTCAACATCTACTTTGTCGGCGTAACGGGATAGCTCGTTTTGTAATTCGCGTCAAATTCGTCACGGCTTGGTCATGCAGTTCGGTCAACGCCGCGGCTCCCGCGTCCACTCGTTGCAATTCGTGCAGAGTGCGTCCTATCACTCCGGCCTGCGTCAGCAGAGAGCCTTCGTTCTCGCTCAAGGCTCCAGCGCCGCCTGGCTTAGTTGTAACAGCTTCGCGGCATTGCTGGCCCGATTATGTTCCTGCTCCACTCCTCGTCTTCGTCCGGCTTGCAGACGCGCGGCTTCGATCTCCTTCACTTGAAACCGCAACAAGTCGAGTTGCTGCGCGTAGGTCTTTTCGTCGACGATGAGGCCGGATTTTTCCGCTTCCAGTTCCGCGCGGCGCGCGCACCAGTTCTCCGAAAGTTTTGCGCTCCGCTTCCAGTCCGCCGAACGCGTCCAGAATCGCCAGTTGCTTCGCCGGATGCAGCAGCGACTGATGATCGTGCGGGCCGTGCATATCCACGAGCCATTCGCCGATGGTGGCCAGCACATTCAGCGTGGTGGGCGAGCCGTTGACGAATTGCCGATTCGTTCCGGTCGCGGTGAACGTGCGTTTCAGGACGAGCTGATCGTCTTCGCACGGTTCGAGGCCGTTCTCTTCGAGGAAATTCTTTGAGCGGCGCGCGAAGTTTGGCGACATCAAACACTGCTTCGACGGAGCAAGTATCACTGCCGCTGCGGATGAGTGTGCGGTCGGCGCGTTCACCCAGCACGAGATTGAGCGCGCCGATGATGATGGATTTGCCCGCGCCGGTTTCGCCGGTGATGACGTTGTAGCCCGGCTGGAGTTCCAGCGTCAGGTCGGCCACGAGGGCGAGGTTTTTGATGCGCAGCGTCGTCAACATCGCTAAGTTCGCGCGACCATTTGAGCGGTGAATGCACGCCGTTGAGCAAAAGAAAATTTTACACATGGCGTTCGAATTTACATTTCTCGGCAGCGGCACTTCGCAGGGCGTGCCGATCATCGGCAAGGATTATCCCGCCGGAATTTCTCGCCAATCCGAAGAACTGGCGCACCCGTCCCTCCATCTATGTCGCCACCGACGCGGTCAAGTTCGTGGTGGATACGACGCCGGAGTTCCGCATCCAGATGCTTGCGCGAAAACATCCGGTGGCTGGATGCGGTGCGTCTTCACTCATTCTCATGCCGACCATATCATGGGTTTGGACGATTGCCGCCGTTTTTGCGATCTGCGCGGCGGCACGGCTTTGCCGATCTACGCCAACGAAGTGACGATGACCGACCTGCGGCGCGTGTTCCAGTACGCCTTCCACAGTGGTCCGTGGCCCGAAGGGTTATTTCATTCCCGAGGAACACGTCGTCACCGGACCGTTCACGCTCGGCGATCTGGAGATAACCCCTTTGCCGCTGCCGCACGGCCGATTCAACGAATGGTTATCTGTTTGTTCAAAATGGCAAAAAGCGCCTGGCCTACCTGAACGATTGCAAAGAAATCCCGCCGGAGGCCGTCGAGAAAGTCCGAGGCGTCGAGGTGGTCGTGCTGGATGCGCTGCGGCACGACGCCGCATCCCACGCACATGTGCCTGGACGAGGCGCTGACCGCGGCCCGGCGCATCCGTGCCGAGCGCACCTATCTCACGCATCTGACGCATGATTACGACCATGATAAGGCACAGGCGGAATTGCCGGAGGGTGTCTGGTTTGCGTATGATGGATTGAAGGTTTCGATTACAGGCGTGAGTCAAAGGATTGTTTAAGACTATTGGGAAAACCACTTGCGAAACGGAATGCTTTGCCGTCACCATTGCCCATGATGAACCACGCTTTTTATTTCTGCGCTCACCGCGACGCTCTTGCTGGCCAATCCACGACCGGTCGCGCAGGCGGTGAAGAAGTCGTGATCCTCTACAATTCCCGTGTTCCCGAATCGAAAGTGGTCGCGGAGTATACGCCGACCAAGCGCAACGTCCCCAAATCACAGGTCTTCGAGTTTCGACCTGCCGGCGGGCGAAGAGATGAGCCGCGCCGAGTTTCGCGACAAGTTGCAACTGTCCCGCTTGTCAAAAAACTCGAAGCCGACAACCTCTGGCGAATGGGCACGTTGGAATTCAAGAGGCCAACGGCACGTCGGGCGCCTCGATGGAGTGGTGGTGGAATCCAAGATTCGGTATCTGGTCCTGTGTTATGGCATGCCGCTTGAGGATTCTGCGTGATGCCTCCCTCAAAGAAGCCAGCGGAGGAAAATGCGTCCGGAATTCCGGCGTAATGAAGCCGCCGTGGATTCTGAACTCGCCTGGCTGCCCCTGATCAACCAGAAGCTGACCGCTTGCCGGTCCGTCGCAGAATCCGGTTTATGTCACTACCAACTCCATTTCCGTCCATCCTACCAACGGCGTGCTGATCGTCGCGCGCCTTGATGGCCCGACGCCCGAGATCGCGCGCGCCTTGGTGGACAAGGCGCTGCAAGCCGAACCGATGGCCTGTGGGGTCGCGCCTACATTGATCTGCGCAACACCACTGAACCGGGCTTGAAAGAGGGCGATGATTGGATGCGGGTGGCGGCGGAGGTCTGCCGCGCATCGGGTTTTGAAACCGTCGTGGAGAATACCGGCGCGTTATTCCACGCAGGCTTTCCGATGAGTCAGATCGCCTTCTATGCCGGCTGGTATTCGGAGAAGCGCCATTGGTCCATTCTACCGCGCCGAAAGTGGAATTCATGCCCGGCGCATTCGCATATCATCTACATTCCTTCAGCGCCGCATCCTGCGCAACCGTCGTAATTGGGTCGGGCCATTGCTGGAAAAAGGCGTGACCTGCTACCATGGGTACCGTGGACGAACCCTATCTTGGCGGCACGCCGGACATCGGCGCGTTTGCCAGTCGGCTTTCTTTATTACAGCATGTCCTTCGGCGAAGCCGCCTGCTGCCAGTCTCAGGGCATCTTTTCCTGGCAGACCACTGTCGTGGGCGATCCGCTCTATCGTCCCATCAGCAAATCCTTGCGCCAGTTGCACGAAGAACTTGGAGGCGCGACATAGTCCGTTGATCGAGTGGTCGCTACTTGCGGTGTGGCCAACTTGAGCCTCGCACGCGACCGGCCAGTCTGGCAGGTGATCACGATTATCTCGGAGAACTTCGCCAACACGAAGACCAGCGCCGTCCTTTCGGAAAAACTGGCCGACCTGTATGCCGCGGCCGGAAAACCGACTTCTGCCTTCGCCGCCTATGAGCAGGCGTTGAAAAATCGCCCCACGCTCCTGCAACGCCTGCGCCTGCGCTTGAGCCTCGGCGACAAGCTGATCGCGCAGGTGCGTATGAAGCAAGCGCTCGCCAACTCGAGAAATTGCTCGAGGAAAATGCCGGTTATGCTGACCGGTTGGCGATCTATCAGAAGTTGCAGGCCCTCGCCTACAAGCTAGGCAAAAATGAAATGGCGGTAGCAGATGAAACTGCTCAGCCCTCCGCCGCCGAAATAAGGACGAATTCAGACCGAGTAGCGCAGGCTTTCCAGCCTGCGGGTTCTGGCGACTTTCCAGTCGCCAGTTCGTACGTGCAAAACAAATGCTGAATCCAAATGGAACACGGGACTGGAAAGTCCCGTGAACCTGCGGACGGGAATGTCCGCGCTATTAAAGCGCTTTAAGCGCCCATGCCGTCTTCGAACGACCCGGCGGCGAGCGGGAAGCAGAGGTTGTCGCGCACGTAACGCGATGCCGTTGGCGCTGGTGGCATCGAGATCGCGGTAGGCGCTCTCGGCTTCGACCACCAGCGGCGCGGTCTTTGTGCCCATCACCTGGCAATAGCGTTGCGGGAAACCGACGTGTGCACCAGCAGTTCCACGTAGCGGGTCATGTTCAGATCGCCGGACGGGATGTCCACGAACTGCATCGCGCGCTTCGGCCAGTTCGGCTCCATGAAGCGCAACGGCAGGCCGGAGCGGATGACGAAATTCTTCACGTGGCAGGCGTAGATGCGCGGCCCGACTTTGAGGAAACGCGTTTCCCAATCTTCGCCTTCCCAGCAGTGTGAGGGATCGGCATTGACGGCGAGGCATTTGTCGCCGTCGCAGATCTTCACGAGCATGTTGAAATCATCGGCGCACATCGCGGCCGTGCCGGGATGAATTTCGTGCGCGAGATAGATGCCGAGCAATTGCGCGTGTTTGCGGATCTTGGCGGTCTTTTTCACGAAGCGTTCCTTGCCTTCCTTGATCAGGTCGTAGTCGCCGCCTTTCCAGAAGCCCCACGGATAACCGGTCGCGAGTTCCCAGCCGAACGCCACGCCCCAGAACATCGGCACGATTTTGACGCCGAGTTCGGCGCACAGATCGAGCAGGCGCAGGAGATAATCTTCCGCCCATTTCTCGATGTCGGCGGGGGATTTCTTGGCGACGTCCGGCGGGATGAACGGCCGCATGGTCGGGACTGCCGGTCCACGCGGTGGTGTGCACCCAGAACGGGCAATGCGCCGAGATGCCGTCGAGGCTCAGCTTCGCCTTGGCAAAGGTGTCTTTGATTTCCTTGGCGCGTTTTGAATCCCTTGTCGGCTCTGGCAGCATGAAGTTGGAAGGCTGCGCGCCGCTCGCGCCGGATTTTTTGGCGTAGGCGAGAAATTGGGCGAGGGATTTTGCGCCGTGCTGGGCGCCTTCGATGCTGGGGTGGAAACAGTTGTTGGCCATAATATTAAAAGTGTTGGTGCGGTCGACGCGGGAAATAACGACACCCCGTCGAAGATTGCAACCGGAAACCGTGTTGCTCCATCGGATGAAAGCGCGCGTTCTTTCCGCCATGAAGAAGCGACCCGCACTTGCTCTCGCATTTGCCGTGTTGATGCTGACCGCAGGGGCTGCCGCTGCTGATGCGGGGACCATCGGAACCGGTTGGCAACGGGAGGCCCATGACTTTCTGGCTGCGTTGTCTGGTGGCGGGCACCAACTGGACAACGCAATTCCCAGCCTCGAACAGATCGGCACCAATGGGTTTCCCTATCTTTTCAAACTGGCAAGCACCGGCAACGACTCATGGACCAAACAAAAAATTATCAAACTTGGATTTCCCGGAAGACTCTGGCGGGCCATCGGTGAAGAGTCTTACAACCATTGGGCCAATGCCGCCCGGGAAAAGCCCCACATGGCGATCTTGGGATTCAGACTTGATCGCACAAGACGCGAAATTCGCACTTCCTTCAGGTGCTGTTCGGATTCTATCGTGTTTCCCTATTAACCTTAGCAATACA
>JASGKY010000049.1:0-34590 GCA_049840435.1 Verrucomicrobiota bacterium
CGATGACCTTGTCATTGTCCTCGGCGAGCTTCACGGCGCGTACAGCGACCTGGTCCGAACTGGTTTGCAGCAGGCTGAAACTGCGTCCGAGCGCGCCGGAATGCGTGGTGGTGCGGAAGGCGAGCAACGGTTGGCCGAGCCGCGCAGCTTCCCAATCCGCTTTTCCCGCCCGCCAATCTTTTTGATGGCCGCTCAAGCCGTAGACGAATTCGTGGTGGCCCCAGTCTTGGGTTTGTTGTTCATCGTAACCCGCACCATCGCGGATGCCGGGTGTATAGAGCAAGGTGAGTCGCAGTGTATGGTCGTTTGGTTTGTCGCTGCCGTATTTGGTGTCGTTGAGCACGGCTACGCCGTAATCACCGGAGGTATCGGTGAGATCGAACCATTGGCGGCTGGGGACTTCATATTTTTTGCGGTCGTTGTTGCTGCGTTGAATCTTGCCGATGTCCCAGTTGTAGGTCGCGAGCGGATTGGCAATCGCGAACGGAAACTCAGCTTTGAGCGAACAAGCTTTGCTTTGCCAATCCACGCGATTCGCGATTTCAACACGGCTGCCCGCAGAGCCTGCAGCGAGGCGGATGGTCTGGACGAAGCTGGAATTCTCCGATGCGCGCTCGACTTCGAGCGCCACGCGCGCCGGGCCGTTTTCCGCGATACGGATTTTGGCCGGGCCGCTGACATAACCGCGCGGGGCGTTGGTACGATCTTTCCAATCCATATTCCACGCGGGCCAGTCGTGCGGAATTTCCGTTTGAAATGCCAGTCGTGCCGGGGCAGCAAGGATTTCGCGGTTCGCGGCCTTGTCGAAAATACTCGCGATGTCACCGGCCTCGTTGAGGGTCACGCGGTAACGGCTGTTCTCCAGCGAGTGTTCTGTAACTTTAAGTTCGGGATTCGTGGCAGCAGTCGCGCCGGTTTTGACTTCAAAAACGGAGAAGCCTAGTGAAGGGACTTTGGCGAGGAACTGCAGCCGGTGCGTGTTGCCCTGCACGGAAACTGTCTGGGTCGGCATCGGTTGGCCAGCCCCATCATAAACCACCACCCCGGTGGAGTTAACTGGGAGCTCAACGTCTGCTTCAACGATGTCTTCGCGCTCGATGGAAAGCGGGTTGAAGACTACGAGCGGTATGCCGCTGACCTGAGTGTCGAGGGCGCGGGCGACGCCGCCCACGGCATTTTCCAGCACGCTGGCAAAACTGTTGAGTGCGATGATTTCATCGTTCCAGGCATATTCGTAGGCTTTTGGCAAGCAAGTGCCTGGCAGGATGTCGTGCATTTGCGCGGCGAGGACCAGTCCCCAAGCGCGATTGATTTTCTCGCGTGGATACGGCGTGGCGCCGAGGAGATGTGCGGCGACAGAAGCTTTCTCAGCGGCTTCAGCCAGCTTTTCGTTCTGGCGATTCCAACGTTTCATGTACGCCTGCGACGTGAGGGAGCCGGCGGAGTGTTCGGTCAACAACAGGTCGCCTTTGTAGCGCGGCAGCTTTTCCTTTTGCGCGTCGGTGATGTCACGGAAAATTTGATCGGCTCGGACGGAGAGCACTCGCACCGCGCCGGTGGTGGTGGCCAGGGATTGCTCAATCATTTTGATCGAATCTTCTGAAGGAGCGCCGCCGCGGTCGCCGACGCCGTAATACATCAGATCGGTGAACAGCCCGCTCTTGGCCCCGTTGGCGTCGAGGCGAGCTTTCCATTTTTGGCTGAGCGCCAAATTTTCGGTGACTTCGCCGTCGTATTTGCCGCAGTTGAGGGCGGCGATGACGGATTCGCCATCGAGGCCTTCCCAAACGCCGAGGTTGAAGGGAATCCCGGCCGCTGAGCCCCAGGAAAGTTTTTGGGTGGAGAAGCCGCGATAGCCGCAGTGCGCAAGCACTGACGGCAACGACGCGGGAAAGCCAAAACAATCGGGTAGCAGGTATTCCTTACTTTCGACGCCGAACTCGCGTTCAAAGAAGCGTTGGCCATAGAGTAATTGGCGGATCACAGATTCGGAGGAGGGGACGTTGACATCGTTTTCCTCCCAGGACGATCCCGCGGGGAACCAGCGGCCAGCCTTGACCCAGCCACGCAGTTCTTCAAAACCTTGGGGGAAATATTCTTTCATCAACTCGAAGCGGTACGCGCCACCAAAGTTGAAGACATGATTCGTGTGTTCTTTGAACTGATTGAAATTATCCCACAGCGTATTGGCGATGTAGCGACGGACCACAATCGGATAGGGCCAGCGCCATTGTGTATCGAGATGCGCGTAGCCGATGGTGTAGAGGACGCGATCTTTGGTGAAGTCCGGCGGGGTCGGATTTGGAGGAGCGGCGTGTAGCGTGGTGCCGATGCAAACGCAGAGAGCGAAGCCAAGTGACAGACACTTCGAGTTCATGATGGGATTATGGGAATTCGGGTGGCCAGCAGTTTCTGCGACTGCCGCACATTGTCAAAAGAAACCCGGCGCCAGTTTCCTTGGGGAATTGCTGTTGACTCGGGCGGGAATCAATCATGCGCGGTCGCCGATGGGATTATGCGCCCAATACTCCCGTCAATAACGCGCAGGCTACGGCTGGGTCGGGGGCGCGCGAAAGATGTTCCCGAAAATCTTCGTGCATGACTTTACGCGCGAGTTTGGAAAACACGTTCATGTGTCCGTTGGCCTGATCGGATTCGCGGATCGTTAAGAGCAACACTGTCTGGACCGGTTCGCCGTCGAGCGAGCCCCACGCCACCGGGGTGCGCAGGCGCATCAATACAAGCGAGTTTGCCGTCACGGTGCTGGTTTTGCAATGGGGAATGGCAAAACCGTGGCCAAAGCCAGTGGAATAAACCGACTCGCGTTGCCAGAGAGCTTGTTCCAAGGCGCGCGGTTGTTGCGTCCGGCCCAGCACGTATAAGCGGTCCACCGCTTCTTTGATTACTTCTTCCTTGGTGGTGCTGGTGGATTCGATGATGACCAGTTCGGGGTCAACCAACGGGGCGGGGCGGCGCGCGGCAAATTCATCCAGTAAGCGACGCACTTCTCCTGGTGTGACGCAGGCGAGGGCGCGCTCCACGAGTTCGCGACAGACATTCAACGGCCACAAGGCGACCTCAGCTTTGAGTGCGGTCACCAGAGATGGTGCGGCGCTGATTTCGTCGAGGCCCAACCCCATGAGGATGGGCAGATATTCGGAGTGCCCGCCCATCTCGCCGCAGAGGCCGATCCATTTCCCTTCTGCGCGGGCTTCCGAAACGACCTTTTTCAACAAGCGCAGAAAGGCTGGCTGCAACGGATCGTACAGTTTGGCCAGCCGGGGATTCGCGCGGTCTGCGCCGGCAAAATATTGCAGTAGGTCATTCGAGCCGATGCTGAAGAAATCAAGTTCGCGACAGAGCGCATCGAGTTGAAAGGCCGCCGCGGGCACTTCAATCATTGCACCGATGGCCATGTCGGGATCGAACGCAAGCCCCGCCGTACGACAGCGATTCTGCTCTTCGCGGATGACATATTTGGCCCAGAGAATCTCCTCGGGCGTGGTGACCATGGGGATCAAGACTTTTAATGTCCCGTGGGCCGATGCGCGGACCAGGGCGCGGATCTGGGAGCGGAACAGTGTTTCGTATTCGGGATAAATCCGCACGGCGCGATAGCCGAGGAACGGATTGTCTTCCGCCGGCAGATGCAGGTAGGCGAGCGGTTTGTCGCCGCCGATGTCGAGTGTGCGTGTGATAACCGGACGCTCGCCCGCCGCTTGCAACGCTTTGCAATACTCCACGTACTGTTCCTCCTCAGTCGGTGGAGTGTCGCGATCGAAGAACAACATTTCCGTGCGAAACAAACCGATGCCTTCCGCGCCGGCCGCGAAGGCGGCGATCGCCTCGGCGGCGGTGCCGATGTTGCCGCCAATCTCGACATGATGTCCGTCTGGAGTGTGCGCAGGACGATTGGCGTAATGCCGCAAGCGTATCTGCCGCTCGGCAAGCCGCCGGTCTTCCATGGCATAATAGCGGCGTGTGGCTTCGGTGAGTGCAGTAAGTAGTAACCCGCACTCAGCATCCACGATGGCTTCGTCCGATGGCGAACAGTCAAAGGCTAGATCTGTTACGCCAGTGAGTGTGGGAATACCAAAGGATCGGGCGAGAATGACTGTGTGTGAGGTGCTGCCCGCATGACCCAGTACCAAGCCCTTCAGGAAATTGCGATTCAGCGCAAGGAACTGCCCCGGGGTGAGCGTTTCGGCGACGATGATTGAATCCGCGGTCAACTGGACTTCGGCGATGACGGCGGATTTGCCGTGAATTTGCCGCAACAATTGGAAGCAGACGTCTTGCACGTCGAGCGCGCGCTCGCGGAGCAGCACGCTGTCCGCCTTGGCGAGCAGGGCGGTGAAATGGTTTTCCACGTCCACGATGGCGCCGGCGGCGGTGCGCTGGTTGTTACGCAGAAAGCCATGCAGCTTGGCACGAAATTCGGGGTCGCGGGCAATCGAACGGTGCGCCTTGAGCAACTGAATTTCCAGTCGCGACTCATGGCGTGGGAGACGGTCTTCGTAATCATTCACCAAGGCTGCGAGGGCCGTGTCCACCTTGCGAACTTCAGCGGCAAAATCAGTTGCCCCATTCAGTGCGATGGTATGTGGCACACGCAATCCGCCGATGCGGATGATCCGGCCGCGCCCGATGCCGGGCACAACTGGTTTGCCATGCCGGATTGCTGCGCCGGCCTCGCGTAGTACCCGGGGGCAAGGGAATCTCGCCGTTGCGGCTGGCGGCTGGCGGAAGGGCTTCGTCGCAGCGCGGGAATTCGTGCCGCAGAAAGGCGTTGAGCGCATCGAGTGCGTCATTGGCGTCCGGCCCCCCGATGACAAAGCGGCAAGGATCGCGATGGCGGATGTCAGTGCCGACGATGGCGAGCACGCTCTTGGCATTGGCGGAACTGCCGGTGCGTTCGTTAACGAGGGAAATCTCCGCAGTAAAGTTGCGTGCGACTTCTTCGAGAGCGCTGGCGGGACGGGCATGAATGCCATTCAACAATGGGCAGACAAATGTCAGTTCCAGCGACATGTTACCAATTCAGACCGCAGCACGCATACAGCATCATGAGGATTTTGCCTTTTCAAAAATCGCCGCCGGGTCTTTTAAGGCAGTCTGGACCGGGACTTGCACTTTGCGGATGCGGGCGAACCGTTCCGGTCTTTCCACGGCAATGTCTGCGGCGAAGATGGCGGTGTCTGCCGCGTCAATTTCGGCCTGACTGAGTTCGTTCTCGATGCCCATCGCGCCCTGGGTTTCGACCTTGATGACGTGGCCAAGTTTCTTGGCGGTTTTTTCCAGTTGCTCGGCCGCCATGTAGGTGTGGGCGATGCCGGTAGGACAAGCGGTGACAGCGACGAATTTCATGAGTTGGCAACGGCCGGTGTTGAGACCGGCTTTTCAGTGATTTTTTTCAGAGTATTGATCAACAGTGCCGTTATCGTGGCCCCGCTGATAATCGCGACGACATAGATTATCCGGTTGTCTACTACCGGCAAGACGATTGGCCCGCCGTGGGGCGCGTGGCCGCCCACGCCACCAAGCATGGCGATGCTTGCGGCGGTCATCGAACCAATCATGATGGACGGGATAACTCGGACCGGGTCGCCGGCGGCAAAAGGGATGGCACCTTCAGTGACCCCGATCATGCCCATGCCCAATGCTGCGAGGCCGGATTCGCGTTGCTCATCGCTCCAGAGGCGGCGACTGAGCAACGTGGCGAGGCCCAAGCCGAGGGGCGGCGTGCAGATCGCCGCGGCACATGCGCCCATGACGGCGTAATTACCTTGTTCGATCAACGCCGAGCCAAAGAAAAACGCGGCTTTGTTGACCGGGCCGCCCATGTCAAAAGCGATCATGGCGCCGAGCAACAAAGCGAGGACTAGTTGCGAACCCCCTTGTAGGCCTTCGAGGAAATGTCCGAGGCCTACCATGATTTTGGCGATGGGGAGGTTCAACGCCAACATTAGGAATCCGACCGGCAGAGCTGAACCGATGGGAATGATGATGATGGGCATGATGGGGCGCAGGATTTTGGGGACGGGCAGTTTTTTGATCGCGTTGACAATGTGCCCTGCAATCAGCCCGATCAGCATCGCGCCGAGAAATCCAGCACTGGCATTTTTTTCGCCGACAACCTGCGGGATGCCGGCGATGATGCCACCGACGAAGCCTGGTACGAGACCCGGTTTTCCCGCCATCCCGTAGGCGATGAAGCCGGCGAGCACCGCGGGGAAAAGTTGAAAGGCCTTTTCACCGATGGTGAGCATGTTTTTCACGAGCCATGGGGCGTTGGTGAAGTCCGGCCCACCATGTTCGTTCAACAGACGGAATTGGAACGCGTACGTGATGGCGAGAGCGATCAAAATGCCCCCACAAGCGATGAACGGAATGACGTGTGAGACCCCCGTCAGCAGGTATTGCTTGTGTTTTTGTAATTGTTCTTTCACTGTGCGCCCGTGTCAGCAAATGGATTAGGGAGTTATCCTCCTTGCCTCACTGAACCGCCACAAGCGGAAAGATGTAACTTTTATTGAACTAGCGTACTATAGCCGGTTATTCCGGTCCGGTACGGTCGAGATGTGAATCCCAGCGAATCAGTGTCTCAATGGCCCGAAAAACTGTTGCGCCAGCATCAGGTTTCACGGGTGTATGTCTGTGGTCAAACGATCGAACCACCGCTCCTGAGCCATGTTGTCAACTTTCCGCGCTTGGAAGTGCCGTTGAGCGGTTGTTATGAGAACCAGTTCGAGGCGGGGCACCGGCCCATAACAGTTCAACTCAAGCCTGGCGATGCCTTGTTTGCTCCGCCGAACTGTTGGAATCTGCCAACGTGGCGGCAGCCGGTGCGGTTGATGTCCATACTGTTCGGCAAGAAGCAGCTTGGTGTCAGTATTGTAACATCCAAGAATCCCGCGCAGCCCCGGCTGATGGCCGAAAAATTTACGCGCCCGCGCCCGTTGACTGGGCCGATTCCCAAGATTCTAGATGCAATGATTGAATTGCAGGCAGCCGGCGAGGTGGACGCGCCATACGTTGAGCTGGCCCGAGCCTTGTTGCAATGTCTGGGCAAATCCTATCAACAATCCGAGGCTGCTGAAGCGTGTCCGGCCAAGTCCTTGTTGGAAGAAGTGTGCATTTATTTGCAGAACCATTACCCCTACGAGGTGACGCGGGAGTCCGTAGCGCGGCATTTTGGCATTTCGCCCAATTATCTTTCGCGCATCTTCCAGCTTCAGGGGCACATGACTTTTAGCAATTACTTGATGCATGTGCGGACCGATCGTGCAAAGTTTTTACTGCGCAGCTATAATCTCAAGCTGGATGACGTGACCGCACGTTGTGGTTATCGCGATACGGCGTACTTTTGTCGTGTCTTCAAGAAGTTGACCAAGCAAACGCCTGCTGAATACCGCGCCAATCAGAAGAGTTCAACCAGTGCTGCTCACGTTCCAGAGTAGCTTGGCATTCTCCCGGCATTCCGAATCCGGGGCTATAAATCTTCCGCTCGGAGTTTTGTAATTTAGCTTCTCTGAACCAGACCAAGAGGAGAGCGCATTACGCCGCCTTTTGAGGCTGGTTACAAAAATACCATAAAAGGTACATCTTTCCCGTTGTTGGTAAACGCGAGTCAAGGGAGGCTTGTAACAGCAATTCACCAAATATTCCAAACGAGACATTTATGCATGTGGTCCGTGCGAAGAGTGATTGTTCCATTTTGCCGATTTGAGTCCGATTGAATATCTGAACCCTATCCATCCCATACTCCCTCCAACCCCTCCCAAACATGACTCGCAAAAGCCAGCCCCGCTACGCTAAACCTGGTGCCTTCACATTAATTGAGCTCCTCGTGGTTATCGCAATTATTGCCATCCTTGCCGCGATGCTGCTCCCAGCCCTGAGCAAGGCAAAAACAAAGGCGCAAGGTATCCAGTGCATGAGCAACACCAAGCAACTGACCTTGGCTTTCATTCTCTATGCGGGGGATAACAACGACGTGCTTGTGGCGGCGCAAAACATGACCGGTCGCAGCATCTGGATTCGAGGGAATGTCGAATACGGAGGCACGCAATATCAGGGCAACCCAACCACAGCGTCGCACTATGACGTCAATCAAGATATCGCTGTCGGTCCATTGTGGAATTATTCCGGTAAAGCAGGCGGAATTTACAAGTGCCCGGCAGATCAAAGTGTCGTGCTCTTGGCAGGGAAACGGTTGCCGCGTGTCAGGAGCATTTCCATGAGCCAAGTATTCGGTAATGGAGAATGGCTTAATGGTGGTCCTCCGGGAGCTTCTCCAACCCCTTATCGAATCTATTCGAAACATAGCATCATCGCAAAACCGGCGAACACATTTGTGTTTATTGATGAGCATCCTGATAGCATTAATGACGCGGCTTTTGCCGTTCAAGTTGCCGGAGCTGAGTCGGGTTATCCTGCGGCAGAGCGAATCATTGATTATCCCGCAAGCTTTCACAACGGCGCCGGGGGCTTGTCTTTCGCGGATGGTCACTCAGACATTCGTAAATGGCGTGGTGGTTCGATTAAACCGGCTACGCGATATGACGGAAACCTTCCGGCTGGTGGCGCGGCCGGTGATGCAGCTGCGGATATCCGGTATCTGGCTGAGAATAGCACGGTCAGGAATTAACCCCCTTCAACTCTTTAAAAATAACAGGCAGAGCAATTCGTTAAAGCAATGCTCTCTCCTTTTGTCTCTTTGTCCCCAACCCGTAAACCCATAAAACAAAAACCCATGAAGAAACCCCATCACATAGTTACAGCCGCATTGGGCTTAGGACTGTTAGTCAGTAGTCCAGCCTTGGCGGGATTAATTCCGGTATCCATCACTCCTGGTAGCTATAATGCCGACGTTGTGGTAGAAAACACGGCTACGCCACAGCTCCGCATTGCCACCACGGCGACGATTGACCAAGGCACAAATAACCAAGCCTCAACGCTCTTCGAGATTGGCTTCGATACCGCCAATCCAGCGAACGGGTTGCCGCTTGCCGGAAGTACTTTTACGGCCTTGGACGATGCGACGCACAGCTTTAAGATGCCTCCAAGCTACACGGCTCCCAACGGCATTTTGATCAATACAGTAGCGACTAACGGAACTTTCACTCTCACAACCCCGGCCGCTTACACCAAATTGTCTTTCTTGGGGTTGGGCGGTAACGGCGGCGATGTCATTGGCGTCATTGTGAACCATCAAGATGGCACCTTCGAAGATGTAAGCTTCGGTTGTCCGGATTGGTTTGGTGGCAGTGGAGTCGCCTACATCATGGGCGGACGCATCGGCCAAAACCTTAATCTAGATACCCAAGTTAATGGTAACAGTGGTGATGGTCGCGCCAACCCGCGCGTCTATTTCCGCGATGTTACGCTGACCAATACTACCAGTGCCGTAACCAATTTGGTGTTGCGTTACGTGAGTGGTAGCTCCAGTTCACACAATGCGATATTGGGCGTTAGCGGTGCCACGACTGTGGGTGGAAACGTTGGGCCGATTACGGTCACTGGTTTCACCCATGATTTTGTTGTGGAAGCCAGCGCTGCGAAACGTGCACGGGTGATCAGTCAGACGATTGTTGACGGCACAAACGTCTGGGCAACTTCGCAATCCATGGACAACACCGGGAACACCGCGAACAGCTGGTATGAGAAAGGATACAACTACAATATCATCCGGAGCGGTCCGACTCATGCGAGTGATGCTTATGTTCTGGCGCTTGCCGCGAGCACTGGATTGCCGAATGCCGGAGCCTCCATTACCAACACAAGCGGGGACCGAATTTATCAATTCCCTCCGAGCTACACGGCAAATAACGCGATTTACCTCAGCACGGTAATTACTAATGCCAATATCGGATTTGCTTCCCCGGTTACGGCGAGCGTCTTGTCATTCTTAGCCTCGGCTGGCAATGGTCCGGCGCTACCGGTGGCCATTATTTCGCATCAAAATGGCACGACCGAAACGAATGCCATCACCGTCCCTGATTGGTTCAACACTGCGACGCCGATGATGTATGGAGCGAACGGCCGGGTGGCGGTAGACACTGCTCAAATCAACAACACCACTAACACAACATTCACGCCGCGGCTTTTCGGCTGTGATATTGTCGTCAGCCCGCTTAGTCCCGTGACCAATGTTGCGTTGGTTTATACCAATACTGGTGGTCGCCTCGCGATTCTTGCGGTCAGCAGTGCGAACGATCCAATTGCTCCTGTGTTCGTTTCTCAGCCCAACCCGGTCAAAGTTAATGTCGGCAGCCCGGCTTCATTCACAGCTTCGGCGATTGCCAACGTCACCATCACTTACCAATGGCAAAAGGGAACGAATGGGGTTTACGTCAATGTGGTGGATGGCGGCACGTTCTCGGGCGCTCAGACAACGACGCTGAGTATTTCCGCTGCGGCTGAAGTTGATGAAGCAGACTATCGAATGGCTGCTACCACTGTGGCTGGCACGACTTACAGTGCGGCTGCTTCGCTGACAGTGATTACTGCGTTGGCCGTGATGACTTCTCCTTCGGATGCTATTACTGCTTACCAACCGTTGGGCGGCAGCTCACCTGGCGGCGAGGCGGTTTCTCACGCCATTGATCAGAACACCTCCAAATACCTCAATTTTGGCACCGGTGGTAACATCAACAGCGGCAACATTCCGCTCGGGTTCGTAGTGACTCCTTCCGTCGGGCGTACGAGACTCAATGCAATGATTCTTTACACCGCCAATGACGCTACCGAGCGCGACCCCGGCAACGTGGTGCTGGAAGGTTCCGACAATGGCGGCTCCAGCTGGTCGTTAATCTATTCCAATTTGGTTACTGTGACGGATAACCGCAACAACGGCGGATTGACGACCGATCCACTCACGCAAAACATCTTGCAGATTCGATTTGCGAACAATAACGCCTATTCGATGTATCGTTGGTATCTGACTCGGACCAAAGCGTCAGCCAACCTGATGCAGATTGGTGAAGTCGAACTTCGGGGTGTGGTGGATACCTCCGGCCTGCCTAACTTCACAACGCCGCCGGCATCGCTTGCAGTATTCAACGGTGCCTCTGCCGCCTTCAGCGCGAATGCCAATGGCACGCCGACCCCCGGCTACTTCTGGCTCAAGAAGAACGGCAGCAGCTACAGTGCTGTGATCAACGGCGGGGCAATCTCAGGTGCCGCCAGCAGTTCATTAAGCATCAACCCGGTTGGCTTTGCCAATGCAGGCGATTACGTTTGTGTTGCAACAAACAACTCGGGATCGGTTACGAGCAGTGTGGCGACTTTGACGGTCGTCAGCACCTACACCGATGTCACCTCTCCAAGTGATACCATTACGGGCTTTGGCGATACGACGGGAACTCGTTATGGCGCAAGTGCCGACCCTGCGTTGACATTTGATAACTTCAATACCATTGCCCACATCAACGGTGGCAGTGGGTTGAACGCCACGGCCGGTTTCCCGCCCTTCGGAGGCCCGGTCGGTGTGGTGGTTACTCCGGCGGCCGGATTGACCAAGATCTTCGGCGTGCGGTTTTATACCTCGACTGAAGCTATTTCTCGTGACCCGGCTGATTACGTTCTGGAGGGATCAAACAATGGTGGCACCAGTTACACTGTGATCTCACAGGGGGCATTGAGTCTGCCGTTTGGACGGGCGGACAATAACCTTACCTTTGATCCAACGTTGCAACCCATGCAGGAAATATTGTTCAACAACAACGCCGCGTACACTTCGTACCGAGTGACGTTTAATAACATCCGTAATAACAATACCGATTCGGCTTTGGCAATCGGCGAAGTCGAGCTGCTCGGTTCGGCTGTTCCAACGGTCAGCATCGCGCCGGGAGCTGGAGGCAGTCTGGATATCACCACATCGATTGCTGGCACATTGCAATCCAGCACCAACCTAACCACCGGAAACTGGACCAGCGAAGGCCCGATTTCTGGCACGCTTAACATCGTGCCGAATCCGTCCGTGCCGGCTAAGTTCTACCGGGTGGTGGTGCCCTAAGTAAATTCGAGTCAATATCAGCAAGGAGGCCGGGGTTTTCACCCCGGCCTCTCATTTGAGAAAAGGGAAATTAGGAGGAGCCAGTTCCTGTTTGTGCGAGCCGTTTTTCGGTCAGTATGTTCGCAACAAAATTAATGGTCGGAGGACAAGTGCTGTAAGTAACAATGGATTATATTCGATGTTCACCACGATGAATACTGCCACCATTGTTGAATACAAAACCACTGCCGCTAACGGAGGGGACGACAGTTATGCCGAGAGCGTCACGACGCAGGGCGGAAATCGCTTGCTGAATCGTGATGGCCAGGTTGCCCCGTCTGCATTTCAAATTTTTATTTCGGCAGCCTACTAGCGATACGTTGTTGCTGAATTCGCCGCTAAAAAACACCGCGTTTTATCGCATCCTTGAGCAATGAAACTAAAGAAACACATCAGTCGTCGCACCGTCCAATTGAATCCGCTTTCAGCCGTTTTTGGCATGGCCTTGCTTTTCGCCTCTGGCGCACAAGCCGAAATTCAAATCATCACCGCGTTTCGCCCCGAAGGTGCGCCGCCGCTCACTACGACCAGTGTTCCTGCACCTGCAAAAAATGACGCGGCAAGCACGGCCCGGGGGCGCATTGTCGGCGGAGTTGTAGATCCGAATAGCGGTGGCATTGGCAAGTTGCGCGACGGAAGAATGCCTACTGATCCGGACCAACCCGACGAGAATTTTTTCTTCGACGCTGGTACGGCCGGCGGGCGACTCCTCTTTGATCTCGGCCGCAGCGTGGCTGTGAAACAGGTGAACACCTATTCGCTGCATCCCGGCGATCGTGGGCCACAGGTTTATAAACTTTTTGCCAGCACCGGAACGGAGCCTGGTTTTGCCGAGCGTCCGGCCAAAGATGGCGATCTGTTGACCAATGGCTGGAAATTCATTGCTGCGGTGGATACGCGTCCGAAATCCGGGCCGCGTGGGGGCGAATATCGCGTCAGCGTTTCTGAATCCGAAGGACTGCTCGGCCAGTTCCGCTATTTGCTTTTCGACGTGGCTAGCACCGAAACGGATGACGATTTTGGTAATACTTTCTACAGTGAGATTGATGTCATCGAAAACGGGGTGACGCCAACGGTTGAAGCCGCTGCCAGTGCCCCATACGTTTTTAAAACTGCTGATGGTGCGAGCGAGTTCACTGTTGAGACCACTGAAGCCGCCGATTTGCGCGAATGGACCGAGCAGAAACTCGCCCCGGTGCTCGCGGAGTGGTATCCCAAGATCGCCACATTGTTGCAAAGCGAAGGTTTCACTGCACCCAAGGCTGTTACCATCACGTTCCGCCCTGTCAATGGCGTGGCTTTTGCCAGCGGCACACGTATTACCGCAAACTCGGACTGGGTGCGCCGCGAACTCGATGGAGAGGCCGTTGGAGCGCTGGTGCATGAAGCCGTTCACGTGGTCCAGCAATATGGCCGGCGGCGTGGCAACTCTGAATTCAAGCATCCGCCCGGTTGGTTGGGCGAGGGCATTCCTGACTACATCCGGTTCTTTCTCTACGAGCCGCAAAGTCACGGCGCCGATCTGATTTGGCTGCAGGCCCGTCGCAACCAGACCCTCAACTATGACGGTATGTACCGCATCACCGCCAATTTCCTAAACTATGTCGTCGAAAAGTATGACCACAAAAAGGAGTTCATTACCAAGGTCAATGCCGCTTGCCGCCAAGGCAAATACACGGACGAACTCTGGTTGGAACTGACTGGTAAATCCTTGGCCGCCCTAAATGATGAGTGGAAAGCCGCGACCAAGCTCCAGTTAGAAGCCAAAGCTGCCTCGGGCGTCAACACTTTGACTGAGGCTGAGAAAACCGCCGGCTGGCGACTCTTGTTCAACGGCGTGGATTTTGCCGGCTGGCACAACTTCAAACGCGATGGCGTCCGTCCCGGGTGGCAGGTGAAGGATGGCGCGCTGGTTTGCGTTGATCCGCATGACGCTGGCGACATCGTCACTGCCGACAAGTTTGGCGCGTTCGAATTGCAACTCGAGTACAACATTTCTGAGGGTGGCAATAGCGGCATCATGTATCACGTTACCGACGCGGGTGGTGCCGCATGGGCAACTGGGCCGGAATTTCAACTGGAGGACAACGCCAAAGCCAAGGACCCGCAACGGTGTGGCTGGCTGTATGCGTTGTATCAACCGGAGAACGATCCGAAGACCGGCAAGCCGCTTGATGCCACCAAACCTGCTGGCGAATGGAATCAGATTCGCCTCGTCATCAGTCCGGAGAAATGCGAGCACTGGATCAACGGCGTGAAGTATTTCGAGTACGTGAAGGGCAGTGATGAGTTCCTCGCCCGGATTGCCAAGAGCAAATTTTCCAAGATGCCGCTCTTTGCGAAGTCTGATTCAGGTTTTATCGCCCTGCAGGGGGATCACGGACAAATCTCGTTTCGTAACATCAAAGTTCGTTCGCTTCGGACGCGAGTCACCGAAGCCCGGGCCGCAAGCCAATGATCAGCACGCATCGCTGGGTTAATACGTATTCACAAACTGGGTATTCGGGGAGGCTGTCTCCGGTTCTGCTCCTGCTGCTGGTTGTGCTGGGGCGACAGGCTGGCGCCGCCGACATGACACCCGTGGCGGTGACTGGGTTCAACCGGGATGTTGTGGTGGAGAACACCACTTCCGGGCCTCCCTACGTAGGGGTGGCCGTGGAATTGAATCCGAACGAAAACCTGGCGTTTTACCAGAGTGGCTTGGCTGGCAAGTCTTATGGGCTTCCGGTCAGCGGCAGTTTTCTCAGCGCGGTTGGCGACAATACAACATTTCAATTTCAATCGTACACTGCAAGCAATGCACTGATTCTCAGCAGCGCGACCGGGCTCACGGAAGGTACGTTGAATTTGGCAACCCCGGAAACCTACAACCGTCTCGCGATCTTGGCCAACTCGGCAAGTGGCGGTGGCACGGCCAGCATTACGTTAAACTTTGTGGATGGTTCGACGTACACCACTACTTACAACGCGCCTGACTGGTTCAACAACACTGGCTTTGCGTTGCAAGGCGTCGAACGCATCAACCTGACCACGGGTGCCACCAGCGGGGCCACTGCGAATCCGCGTTTCTACCAAACTTCGCTGGATTTAAACGCACTGCTGGGCCTCGCTAACAAACCCATCACAAGCATCACATTCAGCAAGGTGGCAAGTGCCAACGCCACGGCGATTTATGCAGTCAGCGCGGAAATCGCGCCGCAAACGGCCGCGGTTATCTTGTTGAATCCCACAAACACTACCGCGTTCGAAGCCACCACGACAACATTGGTTGCCGCGGCTGGGGGCGTGCCCAGTCCGACCTTGCAATGGTTGCGGAACGGCGTTCCGGTTTCCGGCGCGACCAACGTTACGTATTCCTTCACCGCCGCACTGGCTGATCACAACGCTGCCTATCGGCTTGTCGCTTCCAATGTCGCCAACAGCATCAGTTACGTGGTCACCAGTTCGCCTGCGACGCTCACGGTCGTCGCTGACACGAACCGTCCCGTGTTGCTGGGCGCGCAATCGCTCGGCTTGAACCAGGTCCTCGCCCGCTTTTCTGAACGGGTTAAGCCCAACACCGCGACTAACCTCGTAAACTATTCGCTCAGCGGCGGCATTTCCATTTCAAGCCTCACGCTTGACGCTGCGCAAAGCAATGTGGTGCTTTCCGTCAGCACGATGACAGATAACGCGCTTTACACGCTCACGGTCAACAACGTCGCAGATCAGTCCGTCGCCGCGAACACTGTTACCAACAACTCGGCAGCCCAGTTTTACGCGAGCATCTACGCCAACGTGCCGCTTGGCACGCCAACGCTTCCGGGCAGTCAGACCCCGGCGGGAAACGGATTTAACATCACCGGTAGCGGCAGTGACATTGGCGGCACGAGCGATCAAGGACAATTCAGCTACGCGCAACGTACTGGCGATTTTGATGTGAAGGTGCGACTCGATTCGCTGTCGTTAGCGGATGCGTGGTCAGAGGCCGGCATGATTGCGCGCGAGGCGCTCACGCCCGGCGCTCGCGCTGCCAGCGTAATGGCGACGCCAACCATCAGCGGCTGTTATTTCCAATCTCGCGCGGTGAGCAATGGTGTGACTGCGCTCACGGGTTCATTCCCGGTAAATTATCCGAACACCTGGTTGCGCTTGAAACGGGTCGGTAACGACTTTACTGGTTACGCCGGATTCGATGGTCAAAACTGGACGCAACTCGGGACGGCAAACCTCGCAGTGCCGACGACCCTGTATTTTGGCTTCGTAGTCGCGAGTCACAATGCAGGGCAACTCTCGACCGCTGCGTTTCGTGATATCAGCAACGTTACGGCTGCAGGCGTCAATGCCGACCTGCCCTTCGAGCCATTGGGTCAAAGCAGTCGGCGGACAAGTCTTGTCATCTCCGAAATCATGTATCACCCGACCAACACGCTGTTGGAGTTCGTGGAGATCTTTAACGCGCGTGGCGAGCCACAGGATTTAAGTGGCTATAAACTGCGCGGCAGTGCGGACTACAATTTTCCACCCGGCACAGTGATTCCCGGTGGCAGTTTTCTTGTCGTGGCCAAATCGCCTACGGATTTGCAAAACGCCTACGGTATTAGTGGCGTGCTTGGGCCATTCACTAACAGCCTGCCGAACGATAGCGGTACTGTGAGACTGCTGAATCAGAGCGGCGGTGTGTTCTTGGAGGTGAATTATAGCGACGATCCGCCGTGGCCTGCGGCAGCGGATGATGGCGGGCATTCGCTGGTGTTGGCGCGCCCATCGGTACGGTGAAAATAATCCCAAGGCATGGGCGGCCAGCGACAGCATCGGCGGTTCGCCGGGGCGGCTTGATCCTTATTCGCCTGATCCGTTGCGCAATGTGGTCATCAACGAATTTCTCGCGCACACGGATGATCCCGAACAGGATTTTATCGAACTCTACAATCACAGCACGCAAGCCGTGAGCATTGCTGGCTGTATATTGTCCGACGACGCGGCGCTCGATAAGTTTATCATCCCAGGTGGCACAACGATTCCGGCGAATGGGTTCATTTCTTTCAATCAGACCACGTTGGGTTTTTCGCTCGCGGCAGATGGTGAAACAATTTACTTCAAAAACGCGGCGCGCACGCGGGTCGTTGACGCCGTGCGCTTTAATGGGCAGGAGAATGGCGTGAGCATGGGGCGTTCGCCTGACGGTGGTGCTCAATTTTACCGGCTCAGCACCAAAACCGCCGGCACGAACAACGCCGCCATCCGCATAAGCGATGTGGTCATTAATGAATTGATGTATCACCCCATCAGCGAGAACGACGACGGCCAATACATCGAACTGTTCAATCGCAGCGGCAGTCCGGTGAATCTGAGCGGTTGGACGCTTGGTGATGGTGTCAGTTTCACCTTTCCCAACGGGACGACGATTGCGGCCAATGGTTACTTGGTTGTCGCCAATTCCCGCGCCAGTTTTCTGACCAACTATCCGATGGTGAATCCGGCTATCGTGCTTGGCGATTTCGGTGGCAATCTTTCGGGTGGCGGGGAACGGATCACGCTGGGGATGTTGGATTCCATCGTTGGCACCAACGGCGCTGCGCTAGTAACGAACTTTTTCCAAATTGTGATGGATGAGGTGACTTACTCCGACGGTGGGCGTTGGGGACAATGGGCTGATGGCGGCGGCAGCAGTCTGGAGCGGATTGATCCGCGCGCCAACTCCCGCCTGCCTTCGAATTGGGCTGACAGCAACGAAACCACGAAAGCGCCGTGGAAACTCGTGACCGCCACCGGCACGATTGATAACGGCAATGTTGCCGCGAATCAGTTGCAGGTCTTGCTGCAAGGCGCGGGCGAATGCCTGATTGATAACGTGCAGGTGTTGAGCAACAGCGTGAATCTCATCGCCAACTCCACGTTTGAAACGGACGCGAGTGGCTGGACGGCGGAGGGCACGGAATCGCTTTCGAGCCTAGAAACCACGGAAGGTTCTGGCAGCAGCCGCTCATATCACGTCCGCGCCGTCGAACGTGGCGATAATCAGGTCAACCGTATCCGTACGCCACTCACGACAACGCTCGCTTCCGGCACGACCAACGTGACCATTCGCGCCAATGTTCGCTGGCTTAAGGGACATCCCGAAATCCTCTTCCGGCTGCGTGGCAACTGGCTGGAGTGCGTCGGGGAAATGGCATTGCCGGTCAGCCCCGGCACCCAGGTGCAGTGAATAGTCGTTATGCCGTCAACACCGCACCTGCCATTACTGCGGTGCAACATTCACCAATTCTGCCGGCAGCGAACCAAGCTTTCGTCGTCACGGCACAGGTTCACGATCCTGACAGCCTGACGGCGGTGCAGGTGAAATATCGTCTCGATCCGAGCCCGACGTATTCGACCGTAAACATGAACGATACCGGAACGGCGGGCGACGCGGTGGCAAAGGATGGGATTTACACTGCTACTATTCCGGCTCAAGCAAGCGGGACCACGGTGGCATTTTACGTGACGGCCACGGACGGCTACGCCCCAACGGCCACGGCGACATTTCCGAACGACGCGCCGGTTCGGGAATGCCTCGTGCGTGTGGGGGAAGTCCAGCCCACGGGAAATTTCCCCACGTATCGTATCTGGATGACACAGACGAATCTTACTCAATGGGCGAGCCGGCATGAACTCGATAACTCGCCGTTCGACGTGACGTTCGTGCTCGATGACAAACGCGTGATCTACAACACCGAGGCGCTTTATGCGGGCAGCCCCTATATTGCGCCCGGCTTCTCCAGTCCGATTGTGGGCCGTTGTGGTTACAGCATTGAGTTTCCCAAGGACGAATCTTTTCTTGGTGATGATGCCCTCGTGTTGGACTGGCCCGGTGGCCATGGCGGCGAAACCACCGCTATGCAGGAACAGATGGGTTACTGGATCGCCGACAAACTCAATCTTCCCTACAGCCATCGCTACACCATCCGACTGCACGTCAATGGCGTGACCGATGACGCGCGCCAGGCAGTGTTCGAAGCGGTGCATCAACCTGGTGGCAATTTTGTTGAACAATGGTCACCTGACGATACAGAAGGGCAATTTTTCAAGATCGATCGCGCCTTCGAATTCAGCGACACCGGCTCGCTCACCGCCGATCCACAACCGCGGATGCAGATTTTCACTACGACCGACGGCAGCAAGAAGCGGGAGAAGTATCGCTGGTGGTTCATGCATCGCGCGGCAAATCGCGTCAACGATTACACGGGCATCTTCGCTGCTGCCGATGCGTTGAACGCTCCCGCTCCCGAGCCGTACACTACGGCGACGTTCGGCTTGATCGATGTGGAGGAGTGGATGCGCGTCTTTGCCACGGAGCACATCATTGTGAACTTTGATTCGTGGGGACATGACATCGGCAAAAACATGTACCTATACAAACCCCAGAGTGGCAGATGGCAACTCTACATGTTTGACCTTGATTGGTTGATGTTGGCCGCCCAAGGCAGTCGCCCGCCACAAAGCGCACCGTTGTTCACTTCGGAAGATCCAACCATCGCCACCATGTATGCGTATCCACCGTTCGCGCGAGCGTACTGGCGCGCGGTGGAAGATGCCATCAACGGCCCGTTTGATCCGGCGAATTATGGCCCGGTGATGGATGCGAAATATCAATCGCTTGTCGCGAACGGTGTCGCTTGGTGTGATGGCCAGGCGCTGACCGGTCCGACGGCAGTAAAAACTTGGTTCAGTGCCCGACGCACGTTTTTACAAACTCAGCTGGCCACGGTTGCATCTGGCTTCACCGTGAATGGTTCTGCCACTGTTACCAACGGTGTCGCTACCATTAGCGGCACAGCGCCTGTGCGGGTGGAAACTGTTTCCATCAACGGCCAGCTGTGGACGGTGCGTTGGACCAGCGTCAGTAACTGGACCGCGACTGTGCCGCTGCAGACCGGCGGCAATCTGTTCAGCGTTGTCGGTCTGGATGTCAATGGTCAGGTCGTCAGCGGTGCGAGCAATAGTGTTTCCGTGAACTATGGCGGCACAATTCCTTCTCCAGTGGACACTGTAGTCTTCAGCGAAATTCTGCCCCAGCCAACTGTGCCTGATGCAGAGTTTGTGGAACTGTTCAACACCTCTACGAACTACGCCTTCGACCTGTCCGGTTGGGAGATCAATGGCCTGAGTTACCAATTCCCCGGCGGCTCGTTTATTGGGCCGCGCAGCTATCTTGTGCTCGCGAAGGATCGCACGCCATTCAACACGCTTTTCGGTGCGACCCCGCAAGTATTTGACTCCTACAGCGGCAATCTCCAGGCGAACGGCGAGACATTGAGCTTGTTGAAGCCCGGCGTGGGCACTAACGCCGCTACGGTCGTGGATCGCGTGCGGTACGAGGCTGTCGCGCCTTGGCCGGTCATCACCAATGGCGCGTCATTGCAACTCCGCGATGCCGCGCAGGATAACAGCCGTGTGGCGAACTGGGCCGTAGCCAGCCCCATCTCGTTACCGGCGCAAACCTTGCCGCTGCTGGCATTCGTAGACAGTTGGAAATTTATGTCTGTGTCGAATCTCGACGTCGTGAACTGGACAAGCACCAATTTCAACGATGCAGCTTGGCCTTCCGGTTCGGGTTTGTTGGCGTTTGAAAACAATGCCTCCATCAACGGAATCATTAACACCGTGCTGCTTGATCCAAGGATTACGACTAATAACGTGACTTCCGGCCATGCGTATTACTTCCGCAAGACTTTCAATATCGCCACCAATCTCAATGCCTTCACGGTGAACGCCAGTGTCTATGCTGATGATGGCGCGGTGTTCTATGTGAACGGGGTCGAGGTCTATCGCCTGCGAATGTCGGCCTCCGGTTCGATCACCAACGCGTCACTGACCGAAAGCGGCCAACAACCACCCAGCGGCGATGCCGTCGCGCCAGAATCCTTCACAGTGCCGGGATCAATGTTCATCGTCGGCAACAACACCATCGCTGTGTCCGTGCATCAAAATGTCACCGGCAGTTCTGACGTTACGTTTGGTTTGAAGCTCGATGCCAACTTCGCGGGGCTGACCAACAGCACCGCATTGGCCACGCCCGGCGCATCGAATTCGGTGAGCGCCACGTTGCCGGTGTTTCCGACGGTCTGGCTCAACGAAGCCCAAGCCGACAACCTTTCCGGCCCGCTCGACAATTTCAGCCAGCGTGATCCGTGGGTGGAACTCTACAATCCGAGCGGCGGTGCGCTGAGTCTCACGGGATATTACCTCTCGGATAATTATACCAATCTCGCACAATGGAGCTTCCCGGCGGGCACGACGGTCCCAGCGGGTGGTTTCTTGACGGTTTGGTGCGATAACCAAACCGCACAGAGTGTCGCCGGTGTGCCGCATACGAATTTCCGGCTCAGTTCGGGTAATGGACGCGTGGCTCTTTCGCGTCTCGTCAGCGGCACGAACCAGATCGTTGATTATCTTACCTACGGTGATTTGCCATCGAACTGGTCCTATGGCGATGTGCCGGACGGTCAGCCGTTCTTCCGCGCCAATATGTTCTTTGCCACGCCCAGTGCGACCAACAACGGCGCGTCCCCACCCATCACCATTTTTATCAACGAATGGTTAGCGGATAACACGATGACGCTCGCTGATCCAGCAGACGGTAATTTTGAAGACTGGTTCGAGTTGTATAATCCCGGCACAAACGCCGTGGACCTTGGCGGTTACTGGCTCACGGATAATCTGACGAACAAATTCCAGTTCCAGATTCCGAACAACGGTCATTACCTTGTGCCCGCCGGCGGTTATTTGCTCGTGTGGGCTGACAACGAGGCGGCGCAAAACGCGACCAACCGTACGGACCTCCACGCCGGCTTTGCCTTGAGCAAGGGAGGTGAAGCCCTCGGGCTGTTCGCTTCCGATGGCACCCAGATTGATGCCATCACCTTCGGCGCACAGACGAGCGACGTGACCCAAGGCCGCTTTCCGAACGGTGCGGCCAAC
This sequence comes from Verrucomicrobiota bacterium, assembly GCA_049840435.1. Lineage (GTDB taxonomy): Bacteria > Verrucomicrobiota > Verrucomicrobiia > Limisphaerales > JADLHS01 > JADLHS01. The sequence goes on from JASGKY010000049.1 coordinate 22,001, forward strand.
ATCTACTCGATGGCGACGCCGACGCCGCGCGCGGCCAATGTGTTGCCCAACACCGCACCGAGCTTGGCGGTCATTACTAATCGCGAACTCACGCTCGGCCAGACGCTGACGTTCACTGCCGTTGCCACCGACGCCGACGTTCCCGTGCAAACGCTCACGTTCAGTTTGGGCGCTGGAGCGCCGGTGGGAGCGGCAATCACTCCGTTGACGGGGCAGTTCAGTTGGAAGCCGGCTAGTGCGCCGGCTAGCGTTTCCATCAGTGTCAACGTGACTGACAACGGCAACCCGAACCTGACGGCTACGCAAGCTTTCAATGTCACTGTTTATCCGCCGCCGACCATCACCACGCAAATAATCAACGGCCATCAAATGCAACTCGCCTGGCCGCGTGGTTTGTTGCAGGAAGCCAACGATGTCACCGGCCCGTATGTGGACGTGACGACGGTTTCGCCAGTGACGGTGGATTTGACGGAAGCCCGGAAGTTTTATCGCATCAAACTCTAGATCGGCCTGGAAGCAAACATGAACCGCAGAGTATTCCTTGCCGCCCTCCGATCTTACTGGGCAATGTTATCTGTGCGGGTAAGTCGCCGGGTCACATCCAATGCGGATTTGAATCTTACCCTTCGGGCTGGTGATGCGTTCTGCGAAACTTTTAGCCTGTTTTGCAGATCTTGGTGAATGATTTCCAATTAATATGAAACTGACTCCACTGCATTTAACCTCAATTCTTGCTGCATTATCGATCGTCTCGGGGACATCTGGTACTGCCAATGCCGCGGCACTTGTCTGTCGGATTACATCCGTCCCTTTGTCGGCACGCAGGGCGAGGGGAATACTTATCCCGGACCTTCCGCGCCGTTTGGGATGGTGCAACTCAGTCCTGACACGGACAAAATGTTGTGGGATACGGCGTCTGGTTATGAATACACCGATCCCACAATTCTGGGATTCAGCTTGACGCACTTGAGCGGCACGGGGATTCCCGATCTGGGAGATTTTCTGTTCATGCCGCAGGTCGGCAAACGGGAGTTTGAATCGGGCACGACCAATCAACTCGATGCTGGCTACCAGTCGAAGTTCTCTCACGCCGACGAAATGGCCGCTGCGGGCTACTATCGCGTGAAGCTGCAAAAGTCCGGCGTGAATGTGGAACTTACGGCGGGCGAACGCGCCGGGATGTTTCGGTTCACGTTTCCCGCCAGTGATGAGGCATCCGTGATGGTGGATCTGAGTCACGTCTTGAGCGGTGGACGTTGGAAGGTGGCGCAATCCCATGTGCGGATTGAAAACGGTTCGACTGTCACGGGTTTTCATGTGATGAACGGCTGGGCCAAGGAACGCTACCTTTATTTCGCCGCGCGTTTCTCGCGTCCATTTGATGACACGGAAATCATCAGCGCCGGCAAGCCAATGATCTATAACACCTATCGCTTCCGCAGTCGTTACGAAGCGGCAGGAACAAATCTCCAGTTCTTCGCCAAATACAAAACGCGGGCCAATGAGGTCATTCAAGTGAAGGTGGCGGTGTCTGCAGTGAGCGCTGCCAATGCGATGCAGAATCTGGATGCGGAAATCCCGGACTGGAATTTCGAGCGGGTGCGTGAGGCGACGTGTGCCAAGTGGGATCGCGAATTGAGCCGGATTCAGATCGAAGGCACGCAAGAGCAGAAGGAGACGTTTTACACGGCGCTCTATCATGCCTTCCTCGCGCCCAATCTCTATCAGGATGTGAATGGCGAGTATCGTGGCTTCGACCAGAATATTTATCGCGCCAAAGGATTCACGAAGTACAGCGTGTTCTCGCTCTGGGATACTTACCGCGCGACGCATCCGTTGTTCACGCTGGTTCAAGCGCCGCGCAATGTGGACATGATCAACTCGATGCTTTCGCACTACGATCAAAGCGTGGATCGCTTGCTGCCCGTATGGGAACTGCAGGCCAATGAAACCTGGTGCATGATCGGTTATCACGCCGTCCCCGTCATCGTTGATGCGTATCTCAAGGGCCTGAAAGGCTTCGACGTCAAACGTGCCTACGAGGCGGTTCGGACTACTGCATTGAATCCGGATTATGATAGTGTTGCTGCCTACGAGAAGCTGGGTTGGGTGCCGTGCGACAAAGAAAATGAGTCGGTATCCAAGACGCTGGAGTATGCCTACGATGACTATTGTGTGGCGCAGATGGCATTGAAGCTTGGGCGCAAAGACGATTACGCCCGCTTCATGAAACGGGCCGGAGCCTACAAAAACATCTACGATACAAGTACAGGTTGGATGCGCGGGCGCGATTCAGTGGGACAATGGCGGGCGCCGTTCGATCCGCACAAGTACGAGGAGCGCGGCGACATTACCGAAGGCACGAGCATTCAATACTCGTGGTATGTGCCCCACGACGTGCCAGGACAGATCGAACTGTTCGGCGGCCGAGAAAAGTTCCTCGCTAAGTTGGATGCGCTGTTCGGCTATCAAGAAGCCAATTCGAACAAGGGGTTGGATGATGTCCAAGGACGCATTGGTGAGTATTGGCACGGGAACGAACCGAGTCATCACATCATCTACCTCTACTCCTGTGCAGGTCAGCCTTGGAAAGCGGCTGAGCGGTTGCGCGAGGTGGTGAAGACTCAATACGGCAGCAAGCCAAACTCCCTCACAGGCAACGATGACTGTGGTCAGATGTCCGCCTGGTATTTGTTTACGTGTCTCGGTTTCTATCCGGTTTGTCCGGGTAGCGATGAATACGTCATCGGTGCGCCTCAGGTGCCGCGGGCTGAGATGCAATTGTCGAATGGCAAGCGCTTCGTGACTGTAGCCGAAAATTTTTCGGAGAAAAATCTCTATGTGCAATCCGTGCGATTGAACGGTAAGGAGTGGAACAGCGTTTACCTGCCGTATGCTGAGTTGAAAAAAGGCGGTCAGCTGACGTTCACCATGGGGCCGACCCCAAGCCGTAGCTGGGGCGTAATGCCTGTGTCGCACAACTAGAAACGCAGAGGCTTCGGCAAATCCGGCGAGGCTACAATTCTACCCAAAGTAGTACATTTTTCCCGTTGGGCCGTGGCCTGCCAGCGAGGAAAATCAAGGTCAATTACTCAAGTTGTAACAAGCACGTTGTATGAAGCGACTCATTCTGTCGGTGTTGGCAATCGTGGTCACGGTAGGGGGGATTGCGTTGCTGTTTCGGGCCGACCAGACTTCTTTCACCAAAAGGAATACCCAGACGGACGCTGAGCAGGTTGCGGACAAGGTTTCTCCGGTTGCAGCAGGCTCAAATATCGTTGTGGATGCAAAGGCGCCGCCTCAGTCCGGCCCATCCAAGTTTGGGATCAATCCTTATGCCGGAGCGTTAAAGGAGCCGGGCAAATCAAAGCGTAGCTGGGACGTCGGTTTTATGAAGGGCCAGCAGCAGACGGCAGTTGGTGACGCGATCCAATTTGAACTTACCGAGGGGAAAACGGCAAAAGGAGTCGTCAAGATTACGCAGTATCGCAACGGGGAGTTGTCTTATCTTTCCGGCGAACTGACGGAGCCGGAGATGGGCGAGTTCTTTTTCCTGACTCCGCCGGCGCTCGGCGTTGCTGGCAAAGCGGTCGGTGTAGTGCAATTTCCCGCGAGCCAGACTGCGTATCGCATCGAACCCACCGGTCTGGGGGGCGAGCCGGAATTATGGCAGCGCCGTTTGGATGAAGTTGTTTGCGTCGGGATGTCCAAGCCGATTGCGGCCATCGCCAACGCCGCCACTGATACAAATCAACCGGTGGAGATCACTCCACTGCGCCCGGACGAGTTTCCGACTTACGTTCCGAGTTACAACAGTAACATCGTTTCCTTGGAAAGTCTGCCCGGCGCCCGCGGGGTTCTGCTGCTGGATTTTGCCGGCGGTTATACGCCGACGTGGGGCGGAGTTTATTACTCGAAACCGGCGGCGGCGAACAACAACACGATCCGAGACGTGTGGAAACGCGTGGCGGAAGATTACATGCCGTTCAACATCAATGTCACCACCGACGTCAAGGTTTACCTTAACGCGCCGGAAACCAGCCGCCAGCGGGTTGCCTTTACCGATACGCCGGTGACTGCAGCGGGAGTTGCATTCTATGGTTCGTGGAATTGGGGTGGCGACACGCCGTGCTGGTCGGTTTACACCACGGGCAAGAGCAGTGCGGAAGTCGCTTCGCATGAAGCCGGGCACACACTGAACTTGTCGCACCAAGGCCAGTGGGATGGCACGACCACCACGAACGAGTATTACGGCGGGCATGGCAGCGGGGAAACGGGCTGGGCGCCGATCATGGGCGTCGGCTATTACCAGCCGGTGGCGCAGTGGGCCAAAGGCGAATTCAATGCCGCCAATCAGCCCGAAGATGAACTGAGCCGGATTGTAAACAACAACAACGACGTGGATTATCGCGCGGATGACACCGGTAACACGCTGGCCACCTCGCGGTATCTGGAAATCCACCCAGACAATTCGGTTGCGGCCGAAGGTGTGATCGAAACCACTGGTGACGCCGATGATTTCCAGTTCACCACCACGGGAGGTGTCGTTTCGTTGACTGCGCGCCCGGTGGCGGATTGGGCTAACCTCGGGATGGCGGTGGTAATTGCCGATAACGCGAATGTGGTTCTGCACAGCAACAATGTTCAGAGCACGCTTTGGGCGGGCATTAAAACCAATCTGGCGGCGGGCACCTATACCTTTCGGGTCATCGGAGTTGGGAAAAACAATCCTCTGTCCACCGGCTTCACGAGCTACGCGAGCTTGGGTTACTATTCGATTGTGGGCTCGGTGCCGGGCGGGCGTCAGTCGACGCGGTTGAGCGTTATCGAGCGGGGCGCCAATGGCACAGTGGTCGGAACTGTTCCGCCTGCCGCGAGTGGTAATCTGGTTTATTCCATCGCCTCCGGAAATAGCGGCGGCACGTTTGCCATTGATAACAATGGCGTGTTGAGCGTGGCCAGCAACACGTTGCTCGACTATCAGCAACGCGCGACCAACTCGATGTATTTCGCCGGCTTCGAATTGTTCGTCAACATTCTGAACCTCGACAACTCCAGTCTCGACGAGTTGAACCGCCGTGTGATGGTGAATGTCCTCAGCACCAATCTGGCGTATCCGGTCGCAGTCACCGGTTTCAATGCCGGGCTCATCGTGCCCTACGGGGCAACCCCTGGAGTCCCACAAGCGACGGCTTTTGATATGCCGAACAATTGGGCGTTTTATCAGGAGGGATTGAATGGCAACGCCCAGATCAATGGGAGCGGGCAGGGGTTGCAAGGTTTTCCGGCGGATCGAATCGTGCGTAGTCAGGTGGATGGTTCAGTTTTTGAATTGGGTATATACGGCGGACAGAACGCATTGATGCTCGGTAATGGTTATCCCGCTTCGGGAACGCTGACGTTGACCGCGCCACAGCCGTTCAACAAGATTGCGATTCTCGCCACTTCAGCCAACGGCGGCGGTTCGGGAACTCTCGTGATTAATTTTACCAATGGCACGAAGAGCCCGGTGTTCAACTTGAACGCGCAAGACTGGTATAACACGACAACGAACGTCGCGGTGCAAGGCTATGGTCGTGTCCGACTCGGGCAGGCGACGTTCAGCACCGAGAATCCGGGGTGGAATAATCCGAACATTTATCAAACCACCATTGATCTCGCGGCGTTGGGGTTGAATCAGGCGGTGGCATCCATCTCGATCACCAATCCCGTGACGGGCGGCTCGCGCACGACGGCGATTTTGGGCGTGAGCGGAATGGTCATGCCCGCGGCTGTGGCCATCACCAAGCAGCCGGTGTCAGTAACCAATAATCTCCCGGCGGCGGCGGTTACGTTTACTGTTGCAGCGATGGGGACGCCCACCTTGGGGTATCAATGGTACAAAGGAAACCCGGGCAGCGGCGCGCTGCTCTCTGGTCAGACCAGCACCAATCTGGTTCTCAGTTCCATACAATTGACCGACGCGGGGAATTATTACGTCGTCGTCACCAATGGCAGCAGTTCCGCCACCAGCGAGGTGGCGACTCTTACGGTGTATCGTGCGCCGCAGATTGTGCAGCAGCCGACGCCGACGTCGGCCGCGCGCGCCATCGGCAAGAGCATCAGTTACAGTGTCGTGGCCAATGCCGCGTTGCCGGTGAACTATTACTGGCGTTCCAATGGCGTGTTCATTCCCGGCGCCATCGCGGCGACGTTCAATTTATCGAACCTCCAAAGCAACAATGCGGCGACCTACTCGGTCCTGGTCAGCAATGTCTATGGTAGTGTCGTCAGCAGTGCGAGTACTTTGACGATCATTCCGAATCATTATCCCTACGCGCAATTGGTGTTGGCGGATAATCCGATCGGTTACTGGCGACTGGATGAATTGAGCGGCACCACGGCGTTTGATTGTGTCGGTGGGCGTAACGGCGTTTACAACAGCACCCAGCTTGGTCAGCCGGGCTACAACTTGGTGGCCACGCATACCTCGGCGCGCTTCGGATTCCTCGCCACGCAGAATAGTTATGTGGGTGCGATCCCGATTGATTTCGGCACCAATGCCAATACTAGCCTGACGGTGGAAGCTTGGGTGAAGGGCTCGGCCCCGAGCACGGATGCTGGTCTGATCACCAAGGGCACAGGCAGCGGTGGCGAACAATTCAATCTGGATTGTGGCGGCGGCGGACACGCCTTTCGTTTCTTTGTTCGCAAGGATGACGGTAACGCGGTGCTCGCTACGGGTAACGTGGTTCCGAACAATCAATGGCAACACGTGGTGGGCGTAGTAAATCGGTCCGGTGGTTATGTGGCGTTGTATGTGAATGGGGTTTCCAACGCAGCAAGTACTTTCCCGACGGAGAACTATCGTGGGCTGTTCCGCTCGACCAACGCCATGGCGATCGGCGCCCGGCAGGGCGGCACGACGGTTTACAACAATCAATGGGGCGGCTACATGCAGGATGTGGCGGTCTATAACTACGCACTCTCGGCAGCCCAAATTCTCGCGCACTATCAAGCAGCGAGCAATCGCGCCCCGGCCTTTGTATCAAACCCGTTTACGAAGTCCGGTCTTGTTGCGGGGCAGAATTATTCAGGCACGCTGGCTGGCGATGCGGCCGATCCGAACGGGGACACGGTGACATTCTCCAAAATCAGCGGCCCGGCATGGCTGGGGGTGGCTGGCAATGGCACACTATCTGGCACGCCGGTTTCCGCTGATACCGGAACCAACAGCTTCGTCGTGCGGGCCGCCGACCCTGCAGGCTTATTCACCACTGCCACGTTGAATCTGCCGGTCACGGCTGCTGCGCCCATCACGATGACGGTTTCCCTCGCTGGTCCAGAGCTCTTGCTCAATTGGAGCGGCGGCATTGCTCCGTACGAAGTGCTGATGACCACTAATCTGGATAATCCGATCTGGGAGACGCTCGGCAGTCCGATCAGTGGCACCTCGCTTACGGTTTCACCAACCAACGCCGCCGCCTTCTATCGGATTCTCGGGCGATAATCGCAGTGCGAAAAATGACTACTGCATGAATCGCCGCAAATTCTTTACGACGGCTGCGTGTCTCGGAGCTACCGCGGCTGTGGGGGCAGTGGCCGCCGAATCGCCCCGGGCTAATCTCGTTTCACGCCCGCGGATCAAGTTGGGGATTGCCAGCTATTCCTACTGGCATTTTCGTACCGAGAAAGTGCCGATCGAAACCGTCATCGAAAAAGCCGCGGACTTGGGCGTCGCAGGGGTGGATATTTTGCATCGGCAAATGGATATTCCCGAACGCGAACCGCTCACCGCGGGGCATCGCGGTTATCTCCGTAATCTCAAGCGCCACGCGTTCCGCAATGGCATGGATCTGACCTGCCTTTCCATTCATCAGGACTTTGTGGTTCCCAATCCCTGGAGGGTGCTAAAGCAACAGGTCGAGCATACCAAGAAGTGCTTGGAGATTGCTTCTGAACTGGGCGTGCCGTGTATCCGGTTGAATTCGGGGCGCTGGAACACCATCGCGAGTTTTGACGATCTCATGAAAGCGCGGGGTGACGAACCGATCCTGCCGGGCCACACCGAAGCAGAAGGGTTCAAGTGGTGCGTGGATTGCATTGAGCAGATGTCTCCCCACGGCGGCCGAATGCGGCGTGGTCATGGCGTTGGAGAATCACTGGGGGTTGACGCGCACGCCTGAAGGCTTGTTGCGCGTGTTGAATGCCATTTCTTCCCCGTGGCTTGGCGGGTTGATGGACACTGGGAATTTCTCGGAAGACCCGTATGACAAATTGAAACAGATCGCTGCGCAGACAGTTTACGTGCAGGCGAAAACCTATTATGGCGGTGGTGAATGGTACACGCTGGATCTAGATGTACCGGCGCATCGCCCGGATTTTGCAAGACGCAAACTATACTGGTTACGTCGCGTTGGAATTCGAGGGAAAAGGAAAATCCCATACGGCCGTACCCAAAGAAACATCGCCATGCTGCGCGAAGCGTTTCGGTCTCTGATCCGCCGAATTCCCTGCGGGCAGAATTATCGCCAAGGGCTGGATGCTACGGTAATGGGGTTACGGTAATGCGATCACATTGACGCCACCATGGCCGCCCAGGAGCTGGATGCGGTTGGTTTTGCCGGCACCCAGCGGGACGGTCAGGCCGGAATACCCTGTGAAATCCTGCCAGCCACTAGTCGCGGACGTGTTCACAAACGAATAGTCCCGGTCATTTACGAGCAACCGAAGTTTTGCTTTGTTCACCGCGGCGTAATGAATGCCAATGGTGGCTCGCCCACCATCAGGTCCCCCGTCCACGTCACCTATCAACACGAACGTCTCCGCTTGATGCAGGTTCTGGACATACTTGCTTCCGGAGGCGCTGGCTTCTGTTCGCAATGCTCGCGCCGTTGCCAAGCCTGCCCATTTTCGGCTTCGTATTTTTTAGTAGCAGGGGCATGCCGTTGCTCTGCCTGGCTGGCGGACCGTACGCCGTCCTTTGTTTGCACCACTTTTTGAATCGTTTCATCCGCGTTGAAATTTAATTTATCCACACAAATGGAACGTAGCGTTCCCTGACCCGAGAGCACCTGGTTGTGGTAGAAAGGCGTACCACTGGCCTTGAAATTCCACCACCGACCCATGACTCGTGTCGCAGCCCGTCGGTTCGAGATAGATGCCCTTTTCCGTCCACGGGCCGAGCGGATGGGAACTCATGGCATAGCGCAGTCGATTAGCGCCGGGGTGGTTGTCCGCGTAGGTAAGATAGTAAATCCCCTGGCGTTTGAACACCCACGTCGCTTCGTGAAAATCCGCCAGCCCCACCATGTCTTGGAGGTCGCCGGCCAGTTCGATCATATTCTCCTTTAGGAGGCCGCCTTTGCATCGGCCGCCGCCGCCATAATAAAAGTAGGCCGTGCCGTCGGTATCCACGAATACCGCCGGATCAATCATCGAGAAGCCGCCGACTCCTTGGATGAAACCCTCGGGCTTGAAATCGCTCGCCGGCTTGGTGCTGCTGGCCACGCCAATCTTCCACGTCTGGTTCCAATTCATCTGCTCGGATGTGGAAAATAGAAAAAGTATTTGCCGTTGCGATACGCACAATCCGTGCCCACATGAAGCCTCCTTCGGGCCGCCCCCAGGACACCTGGCTTGCGCGTAGTATTTCGCCCTCGTCCCGCCAGTTTACCAGATCGGCTGTGGAAAAAACGTGATACCGATCCATCAAATCGCATCCCCGCGGCGGGTCCATATCTCGCGAGGGATACACATAAAGCCGTCCGTCATTCCAGACGTGGGCTGCTGGGTCTGCAGTGTAAATGCTGGTGATAAAAGGATTCGCTCCGAGGCAGTTCGCGACCAAAGTCGCGGCCACACCCACACTGAAAACAAAACTTAGACGTCGCCCGATTTCAGATCCATTGTTGTGATTTAACATACGTTCGTTTTTTTGGCCGAGGCCGGAAGCGGATGTTTTCACCAAGCAGCGGTTGAAACTATCCCCGAAAGTGGGGGGATCGGCCCAGCCCAGTCGTCTACGGCGGCCTTTGGGGGGAGCGCTATTTGTCTGGTGATCACATCCTCCCCGCTTTCGGGGATACTTTAAAACTCAGCGCCTCGCGTATTGTCATCGCGAGTTCCCCAAACCAACAACTGCAATACGCTAAAAGAAACATGTGACAGTCCAACCCGCGCCGCATTCCGGCGGAGGCCGAACTGCACCACCTAACCCAGTCATGAAAACACCCAAGATTATTCCGTTGCTGCACGCCACCCTTTTGGCGGGCGCGTTGGCAGCCGTCAATTCACTCCAGGCCCAACCTGTCATCCACGACGTTTATCCCAATCGCACGTGCAGCTCCAAGCCACCAACCAACTGGGCTTCGGCGCAACTCGGCCGGCCCGGCGATTGATCCGACCGGTATTTCCGTCACGCTGACTTCGCTCAACCTGCTTGGGCAAACGCAGGTCACCAATTTGACGAGTGCCAACGGCTTGGCGATTTCTTCGTCATACGGCTGAACGCAGCGTGTTGGCGCCGCTCAAGACCAACATTTTGAGCTACACCGCGGTCATCATCGTGACGGACGCCAATGGTGCTTCCGCCACCAACACGGTGGCCTTCGATACGCTCCATCCGGAGTTCACCATTGAGGCGGAGGATTTCAATCATAGCAGTGGTCAATACGTGTTGAATCCCGTGCCGGGCAGTTATGCCGGATTCGATGGCACGGATGGCGTAGATGCGCACTCTATCAACATCGGCAACGGGCAGATTGCGTATCGCAACAGCGGTCTCAACACTGAAGGTACCGGCGACAAACCGCGGCAGGCCTACATTGATGCGGGCTGGCAGGATTACAACGTCGGCTGGACGGACGGCGGCGAGTGGGCGAACTACACCCGCGTGTTCCCGGCGGGCGTTTACAATGTCTTTATCCGGGCCGCGCGGGGCAACGGTGGCAACGGCAGCGAGACGTTGTCGTTTGTGACCAGTGATCCGACGCAGCCGAATCAGACGACCAGCCAGGTCGGCACGTTCGTTATTCCCTCCACGGGCAACTGGCAATCTTACCAGTGGACGCCGCTGACGGATGGCGGAGGCGCTTTGCAAAAAGTGACCTTGAGTGGGGAGCAAACGCTGCGCATGACCACGGTGGACGGTTACAACATGAACTACTACGCGTTCTTCCTCGCGAACACAAATCTCCCGACAATTCACGATATCCGGCCGGATGGCGCACGGTTGTTCCAGCCAACCAACACAATGAGCTTCGTTGCCAGTTCCGCTGCGGGCATCGCCACTGCGGGTATCTCGGTGAATCTGTATGCGACCAATCTGTTGGGCAATGCAGCCACTACGAATTACACCGTGGCGAACGGCCTAGTCATCAGTGGCCCGGCGAACGATCGCATCGTGTTGGTGCCGTTGCAGACGAACATCATGTTCTATCGTGCGGTGATCAATGTGACGGATCAGGGCGACAACAGCGCCAGTGCGACGATGAACTTCAACACGCTCAATCCAAGTTATACGTTTGAAGCGGAGGATTTCGATTACAACAATGGGCAGTTCCACGACAATCCGCAGACCAATGCCTATGTTGGTGCGGCGGGCGTGGATGGCGTGGATGCGCACCACAATCCAGTTGGGACGCAAAACGGCGGCCCGACTGGTCCCTACCGGGATGGTTACAACAACGAAAACACTGGCGACAAACAGCGTGATGCTTACGCCGGTACGGCTTGAGCGACTACGATCTGGGATGGAACGATGGCGGCTTCTGGGCGAATTATACCCGCACTTACCCAGCGGGCAACTACAACGTCTTTATTCGTGCCGGCAACGGCACTGGCGGCAATGGCAGCGCGACCTTTGCACAAGTGACTAGCGGTGTCGGTACACCGACGCAGACCACAACCAATCTCGGCACGTTTACCATCCCGCAAACCGGCGGCTGGCAAACTTACACTTGGGCACATTGAAAGATACTGGTGGCGATCTCGTGCAGGTTTCCGGCGGTGCGGTGAAGACCTTCCGCATCACGGCCGGGGGTGGTTACAACCCGAACTTCTACGCGTTCTTCCCGGCGGATACGAGCCTGCCGGTGATTGATCAAATTTCACCTGATGGCACGGCGCCGTTCCAATACACGAATACGCTGCGCTTCCGCGCCAGCTCCAGCGCCGGCATCAACACTGGCAACATCACGGTGAACGTGGATGGCGTGAATGTCACGGGCCTGACGTTTAGCGGTTCGTCCACCAGTTGGAATGTGACCTACCCCAATCTCGCGGTGAACACCACGCACGTTGTGACCATCACCGTGGTCGCAAACAACGGGGCGACCAAAACGACCACGCTTACCTTCGATACGTTCAAGGCTTCTTACTATCAACTCGAAGCGGAAGATTACGATCACAGTGGTGGCCAGTTCGTTGCCGATCCGCAGGTCAACGGCTATCAAGGTTTGGCGCCGGTGGCCGAAGTGGATTATCACGACGTCGCCGTTGGTGGGGGCAGTTCCTATCGCACTGTGCCGGGCAACGACACGATCACCGATTTGCCCCGCGCCCAATTCACGGGCTTCACGGATTACAACCTTGGCTTCTTCGAGAACGGC
>JASGKY010000050.1:0-28421 GCA_049840435.1 Verrucomicrobiota bacterium
GAATAGGAAACACGATAGAATCCGAACAGCACCTCCAGGCGCACTGGGCAGAACTTTTTTGTTCACCCGCAAGTTCGTCTGGTCGGCGACGTCGGTGAGGAATCGATCGGGAAAGCAGATCGGAACTTCGATCGCCAGTGTAGTGGAATCAGATCGCCACACTGCAATACCGAGAGATCGGAGGTGGCGGCAAACTCTGGCTTGCTGGTCGGAGTAATGATCGTGGTGGGTGTCGGCGTGGTGGGGGGAGTCGCCGGACTTTGCGCCCATGCCCCCAACGCGCACCCCAGTTACGGCCCACACAATTCCCCATCGCGTGCAGAATCGGTTGTTCGTCCTCATGGTTTTTTCTTGGTGGTGATCGCCTTGAAGTAACCCTCGACTACGTCGTTATATTCGGAAATGACCGCTTCCGTCGCGACCGCGCCCGACTGGCGGTTGATCGGATTGAGGCCTTTGATGACATCAGGCTTGTCTGTTTCTCCCGCGCTGCCAGCGCCAGCCAACGTGCCGGCACCTTTGCCTGCCCGGGCCGCCTGCTTGGCTGTGGCGCTGCTGCGGCTAGGCGCAAACTCATTGCCCATCACCGCGAGCTTTGAGCCATCGGCCATCGCATAACCGGAACTGCCTGTCATCCCATCACCTTTAGCCAGGCCGAGACCTTGCCCTTCCGCCAGGCCAAACTTCCGGCGGCGCGCCATCTGCGCAAAGTTTTTCCCCGGCTGCAAGGAGCGTTGCAGTTTCAGATACTGATCGAGTTCGTTTGCGGAGGGACAATTGCCGCTCTGACATTCGCTGAAAAGTTTTTCCATCTCGCTGCGCAATCGGTCGGCGGTGCGGAACGAGCCTTCCCCGTTGCCGGCCAGCATCTGGCCGGTGGCGTCACGGGCCAATGGCGGCATGCGTAAATCTTCGATTTTGGCTGCAAGATTCTGGCCGCTTGCTGCCGCCTTGGGGAATAACTCTTCCGCCGCTTTTGCGTCGTCGCGAAGTTTGTCCGCCAAGGCCTCCAACAGTTCCCCTACCTGTTTTTCGGTGGCGGCCAGTTCCTTCAAGGCCAGTTGATCTTCGCGGCTCAGTTCGCCCGGATGATTGTAGGCCTGCGCCTGGAGGCCAGATCCTGTTGCACGCGGTATAGCGCTTCGAACTGGCTGAAGCTCCTTCTGCAATTCCTGCATGACGCTCATGTCTTGCAGCGTTTCGACCACCTTCTGTTCGGTCTCCTTTTGCGTGCCGCCGAGCCGGGCGATCTGGTTGTCCGACTCACGCTTGAATTCTGCCAGCAACTCCGGGGAGACCTGCCGCGGCCCGGTAGGTGGCGAACTTCGTTGAGCGATCGCGCTGGCAGCCAGGTTGTTGGTGTCAGCGCTGCGGCGGACGTTTTCCGCCTGCGCCTGCAGCGTTTTCTCCAACTCCTTCTCCACGTCATACAGGGGGCTCGCGCGAACAAAGGTGTCCATCCGGTCCGCATGTTGATTGAGCTTCTGATTCAACTCGTTCTGTTTTGCCAGCAGATTATCGAGTTCGCGGGTGAGTGGTTCGCGTTGCTTGGCGTCCGCTTTTTCCAGTCGTTCTTTCAACTTCTCCGCCGCCGTGCTGAGTTTCTTTTGCTCCTCGATCAAGTCCTGCAAATCATTCATCAACGACTCATACTTAGCCTTTGTGTCGGCGAGATCCGTCTGTTCGCGGAGGAAATCATTGTAATCCGCGACGCTGATGACCGTGAGTTTGACCACCTGGCTGCGCGCCACTTGGGGCTTCGGAGCGGTATCCACGGCCTCGGCAAAAAGAAGATGACATCTCCCGGCGCCACTCCCAGTGCGCCGATGTCGAGCTCGGTGGTTTCGGAAATGTTGCGGATCACCGCATCATAAACACTGGCGCGTGGCCCAGAATAAAGCCCGTTCAACCCGCGGTGTAGTCGCGTGGTGCGCAAGCCGTAATCGTCACTGGCCTCCACGCGCGCCTTCACTTTGAAATCCATCGCGACGAACGCGTCTCGCTCTGTTCCGTGATGCGGACTTCCGGCGGTAGGTCATGGGTGACGGTTAACGATCCTTCGCACTCACCCGCGGTTGGGATTCCTGCAATGTCCGTCAGGGTAAAGCTGAGTCGGCCGGATTCCTTGGCGACGATCAAACCGGTCACTTCGTTTTCCGCCGAGTTGGTCAACGTCACCCGCTGTGGCGGCTGGTCACCGGCGGTGAACTCAATCGTGCCGTTGCGAAGTGGGCGGTTGGATTGCAGCCGGAAGTGAACCGCACTGCCTTCCAAGGCCTGCACGCCTTTGAATGCGTAACTTTTCTCCACTGGTTTCAAGCCGGTGTAAGCCGGAGGCGCCACCCGCACAAACGCCTGTTCCATTTGCGGCGTCAGGATCACTCTGATACGCGCCTGTTTCGACAGGCTGACGCGGTCCCTGTGTGCGCGTAGATGACAAGTTCCTCCCGGATATTATCGAGCAACTGGTCAAAGCCCACACTTCCCTTGTCGAACATCGGCACCGTGATGGATCGTTCGGGATGACCGGTCGGAAACGAGGTGAGAAAAACTTCCTTTGGTTGATGCCCGGAGGATTGGACCCGCACCACGAGGCTTTTGCCATAAAGCACATTCGTTCCGGCGAGACCGGGTTCGGCGATCTCCAGACGGGTGAAGGAGTACGGCGGGTGGTCGCCGAACGGATCTGCGAAGCGCGCCAATTCCACCACGCTGACGCGGTAGAACCCCGCCAGAAGTACAACAAATCCCGTGAGCACCCACGTGGCCCGGAACAGGTGGCGACGGAGTGCGCCGGTGCGGGCGATTTTTTCTAACGGAGTTTCGTGGAGTGCGCCGTCGTAGTTTTCGACTGCCTGTTTTGCCAGGTCGCGAGTCAACGGTGAAAGCGTGGCATCTTCCGCTTGGGCTTGTAACTGGAGCAGGTTGATCAATTGCGAACCAAGGGCAGGATCACGGGTTTCGAGAAATCGGGCGATGTGTTCCAACCGATTGCGGCGCACATAGGCCAGATACCAAGCGGTGCCGAGCAGTGCTAAGATTGCGCCAACCAGCGCCAGCAACAACCCCAGCCGCCAACCAGCAGTCAGGTGGAGGATCACGTCGGCTACGAACAACGCTAAGACGAGGGCACAACCATACTTCACACAGCGCAACAAGAGGCAGCCGCCGGCTTCCTTTTGGTGCGCGCGATCCGCAGCTTGCAACCGGGCGAGAATATTTTTCGATTCGGTCAACATAGCCCCCAGCGTCGTCGCAAAAACCAATCCAGTGCGAAAACTAAAGCAGTCCCATAAAAAACCCAAGCCACATTCCAGACAGGTTTCAGCCACGTCTTAGGCGTCATTTCCGCCGGCTCCCGGCCCAGTTCCTCCAGCAGCCGGGGCAGGTCCGTGGGTTCGATCAATCGCCCGCCGCTGCTTTCGCAGATCCGTCGCAAACAGGCCACGTCGGTCGCGACTTCGGTTTCTTCGACGTTTTCGTTGAACACGATGAAACGTGATTCCTGCGTGGTGCCGTCAGGGAAGTTTGCTGTGGCGCGATAGCGTCCGACCCGCTCCGGCAGGTATTCCGCCGTTAAGCGTCCCGGGTCGGAAGCCGCCGTCAAGTTCACCCGGGCCACCTCCGTTTCGCCCAGAAACAGTTTGAGCGGGAGCGATTTCACGCGCGAGTCTGGTTGCCGCATGGTCATTCGGAAATGAACTTTCTCTCCCAGTACGATGTTGGCCGAGTTGGGGCGGAACGAAAACTGGCGGTTCGGAATGAAGTCGCGCCCGGCCAGCAGCCACAGGATGAGTTGATCCCAGAAGCGGTCGAACGGCGCGTTCGCGCTTTCCACTTTCGCGTTGAGGGCCCAGCGCCACAAGCCTTCCACGCCGACGCTGACTACTTGGCCGCGCCCGTAGCGGCGATGCACGATAGCCGGGGCGGGCGTGACGTCATCAATCCCTGCGGCTTGCGCCAGTGTGGCGGTGAGTGGCCGGGTTTCCGCGGCATTGTGTCCGTTGAGCAAATCAGGCAACGATTCCATGCCTTTGCCGCCGTCGCCCAGCGTGCGGAATGCAGCCAGCCCGCGGCCATCGGCAGCGACATCCACGCGCACGCGATCGCGTTTTTGATCGCCCCAGATCACCGGCTCCAGCTCGCCTGCGGCTGCAGAATTTTCGAATGCGTGGCCACGGCTAAAAATCACTGTGCCGCTCCGGTCTTTGACGAACTCCTCGAGCAGCTTGAGTTGCGTTTCATTGAGCAGCGCCTCCACGTTCCGCCCCAGGATGATGGCGTCATACACTGCGAATTGGTCGAGTGTGGCCGGGGTGCGGAGTTCTCCGCCCGGCGTCTTGCGGATGACGCGCAACTTGTCCGCGCCGTAACGGATGAGAGCATCCACCTCGAATTTGTCATTCCGCATCAGTGACCGGTGCAGGAAGGTGGAGTCCCAGTAGGGATCACCTTCCAGCAACAACACGCGGATCTGTTGATCAATCACGTTGAGATAGGTGATGGCGCTGTTGTTGGCGTTGTCCGCCTCGGCCTCGAGCGGCAGCGCGCGCACCTCGTATTCATATTGGCCGGTTTCCGGTTCGAGGACTTCAAATTCTACTGGCAGCTCCTGTAGTTCATCGGCGTTGAGGCGCTTGTTCTGCACAACTTGACCGGCCCGCAACAATTGGACATTGAGCGCCTCGAACTCGCAGCCGATCAGCCGCAACGAGGCCGTCACCTGGGCTTTTTGCTTTACGTAACAATAGGGCTGGTAGCTCGTGATGCGCGCGGACACATCGCGGACCTTGCCTTGTTTGCCCAAGGCGACAGCGTAAATCGGAATTTGCCGCGCTCTTGCCGCTGCGCCGGTCTTGGCTGGATTGACCAGTTCGTGATCGTGTCCGTCAGAGAGCAGGACGATTGCATTGATGGCTTCGCCCGCACCGCTACCGGCCAGCAGAGTCTGGATGGATTTGTGCAGCCGGGTTGAAGGGCCGTTGGGTTGCAACTCGCTAATTGGCTTCTGTACCAGATGGGCGTCATCGCTAAATTCATACAACGGCAGTTTCGGATTTTCCGGGCGGCCATTGTCCGCTACTACTGGGGTCGCTTCGAGCAAGGTTTTGGCGGCTTCAAGCCGGGGAGCGTGTTCTACATCCGCCTGTTTCATGCTGCCCGACGTATCTACTGCTACGACCGTGACGCGTTCCTTGTTCGGCGGTGGCAGTGATTCCTCGCGCGACGGCTGCAAGAGCAGGGTGAGAACCAACGCAATGCCCGTGATGCGAAACAGCAACAGCAGAAGATTGCGCCACCGAGGGATGACCGCGCCGACGCGCCAGTAAGTGAATCCTGTGAGCGCAAGCAGCAGCAGGCCGAGCAGCCCGATTACCGCCTCGGGCAAAATCGGATCGAAAACAATCCCTTGATTCACCGTGGAGTTCATGCCGCCGTCCTCCGCAGGAGCAGTTGAAACCCACTTTCCAACAGCAGAAATCCCAAGGCTGCCAAGAGGAACCAGTGAAACAGGGGGCGTCCCTTGGCCAGTTCTTCAAACTCCTCCGCGCCGGCCACGAAATGCGATTCGTGCGCGGCTGCAAATTCCTTCGGCAACACTTCTTTGTCCATCGGACGCAGATCGGCCTCGTCGGCGCTGGCGTTGATGCCATAGGCGCAAATGGGTTTTGGGCTGCCCAACGTGTAGAATCCGAGTTGATCGGGAGTGAACGTGATATGGTAGCGTTCGCCAACGGGTTCGCGGCGCACGGTGACGGCTGCACCAGCCGGGTTCTTGAAATCATGTTCGCGCATTTCGTTGCGCCAGACTTCAGTGTGCAAGGTTTCACCGATCGTGTGCGCGACGGGGGGCGGTTCATCGGCGGAGATGGCTTTAACCAGTTCCTGCATCCAGGCGGGAAACACCCGTTGCCGGGCCAGGTTGCTGGACAGTTCGTTGGCCGAGAAATTCATCAACAACATCGTGCCCATGCCGTGGTGCAGGGCTGCCATGGCCGGGGAATCATCCGCGTACGTCAGCAGCACGCCGCCAGCCTTGGTTGCGCCTGCTTGATAGGAATCGTAAAACTCCATCAGTGCGAGGTTTTGGCGGAGCGCCCCTTGAAACAATTTCAAGTAACGCGATTTGAAATCGCCCCGCACCACTTGTTGCGCGCCGCTCACCAGATTGGTGGCAGTCCGGCGTTGCGCCAGCCGCAGCGGCATGGTGTCCGGCCCGATGTGTTTTTCCAGCGCAGCAAGGTTTTGCGGGTCGGCGCGCCCGTCGAGGAAGTAAATCAGCCCGCCGCCTTGGAAGAGAAATTGTGCGGTAGCCGCGCTCGCTTCGGCACTCAGTGGCTTAAGCTGGGTGAAGAAAGCCTTGCGCACCCCGGCAAACCGGCTGGCGGTGATTTCATCAGAAGTAATCACGCGGGGCAAAAGTGAGCCGGCTTCGTTCTCAAACGGGTTGAGCGCCATCTTCAGAAAATACGCGCCGCTTTTCTGATCGTTCGGTCCATCGGTGACGATGAGGACTTCCTCCTTCTCGCGCACCGCCAGGGTGAGATGGAAGCGGTTGTCACAATCCAGCGCGTCGTCCGGCAGGCGGACTTCGCACAGATGCACGCCCGGGCCGCCAGCGGAAACCGGCACGGTGACGCGCCCCTCCGACCACGGGGCGACCGAGACTTGCTGCTCAAAACTGAAGCGCCGATCCACCGTGACGGTGACCCGTCCTTCGAACGTATCAACGCTGAAATTCCCAACGGTGACCTCCAGCGCCACGGTGTCGCCCGCGAGGATTTGCGCCTGCGCCAGCCGGGCGTCCAGGATGGCGCGATTATCTCGGCGGGTCGGGCCGGCATCCACAAAGAATAATTTCGCCGCTGGCGGCAGGGCAGTGAAGTTGACGTTGGCCCAGTTCTTCCGCTGGAAATCCGAGATGTAATAGACTTCCGGTCGGGAAGTGGATTTGGAGAGCAACCGCGCGGCCTGGGAGTTGGCGAGGTTCACGTCGGCGCGTGTGAATCCCGGTTTGAGTTTGGCGAGGAAGTTTTTTGCCGCCGCATGATCTTTGGAGAAGTCCACAAAACAGGTCGCCGGGCTGGCGGCCATGAGCAGCACATTGACGACATCCTCTGTGCCCAAGGAATCAATCAACTTCCCAGCTTCATGCACGGCGCGTTCCCGCGAGGCTGGGCCGTCGCCTTTGTGTTCCATGCTGGCGGAATGATCAAACACAATGAGCACGGTGCGCGCACCTTGTGCGGCGGGATTTGCGCCGAACCGATTCCAGACTGGCAGCAGAAAGGCGAGGAGTAGCAAGAGAAGGAATGCAGTGCGCAACAGTAGCAGGATGAGATGTCGCCAGCGATGGAGTTTTGATCGCTGAGCCATCGTTTGTTTGATGAGCTCGACGGATGGAAATTTGAACTGTTTTGGAAAGCCCTTGCTCAACAGATGAATTGCCAGCGGTAAAAACACCAGCGGCGTCAACACGGCATAGAGAGCTGGGTTGAGAAAGGACATGGTGATTTAATCAGCGCCCGGGCAATGTTTCCCGCCCCCGAAAGCCCAGATAGGCCTCGATGGCATCCAAATACGGACGTTCCGTGCTGACGAGCGCGTGGTTGATGCGGCGATTGTTCGCTTCGCGGGCAATGGTCGCCACGCGTTCCTGGGCGGCGGCGCGGTAGGCGCTGCGGATTTCCTCCGGCTCAACGTCCACGCGTTCCTGCGTTTCCATGTCTTCGAACCGGGCGGCTTGGGCTGCGGGTAGGTTCAATTCATCCGGATGCATCACTTGCAGCAACAGGATCTCAAACTTGCGATGCAAGAATTGTCCCAACGCATCGAAGACCTGGTCGGTGTCATCCCAGAAATCCGAGAGCACGACGAGCCGCCCGCGTTTCTTGAACAGCGGATTGCACTCGCGCAAGGCATCGGCAATGCCGGTAGTAGAGGTTGGCGTTACGGCTTCCAGCGCGCTGACCAGATTATGCAGATGCCGGCGGGTGCCGCCCGGGGGATGAAATTGCCCGAGGGTCTGCGCGAACAATCCCAAGGCGGCTTTATCACCTTGATGCAACATCAGGTAGGCCAACGCTGCCGCGATCTTGGCGGCGAGCCGGAACTTGGTCTGCCGGCCGGTACCCGCGTAACTCATGGAGGCGCTCATGTCCACCAGTAGATAAACCACCATGTCCGTCTCGGCCTCGAATTGCCGGACGAATATGCGCCGGGTGCGTCCGTAGGCGCGCCAATCAATGCGGCTGACTTCGTCGCCGGGCACATATTCTTTGTAATCGGCAAACTCGACCGCTGAGCCGCGAAAAGGGGATTTATGTTTGCCGACGAAATAACCTTCCACGGTCGCCCGGGCGAACACGAGCAGGTTCTTGAACCGCTCCAGTTCCTCCGGGGTCAATAGCGGCGCAGGCTTTACGATGGGCACGTGCCCTGGATGCCGACGGTCCAGCAGTGCGGGAATTTGCGGCGGCACGCGGATGATTGGCGGGACACGCGACTCTATCGACCGCGGCGGCCCGCTGCCGATTACTGGCGGAATACGATGCTCGGCGGCACTCAATAGTTCTGCTCCCGGACTTCGTGCAAGATCGTTTGTACCGATGTTCGCGCGATTTTTTTCCGGCCCCCGTGGCTCGGTAATTAGCAATAACCCGATGCGGCAGGACTGATAGGGCGACCTCCCGCACATCGGCAGTTTCCGGGCTGATGCGGCCCTGAAGTAAAGCGAGTGCTTTCGCGCCGAGAATCAAGTATTGCGATGCACGGGGGCCGGCGCCCTATTCGACGTAATCGCGGGTCACAGCCGGAGCGTTCGAGCCCGGCCGGGTGGCGCCGGCCAACGACACGGCATAATCAATCACGTGATCGGACACGGGTGCTGCGAGGACCAGTTTTTGCACACGTAACAAATCATCCGCCGAGATTGTTGGCGTGAGGGTTGGGAGCTCGCGCAAGGTGGTGCGTTTGACGATTTCGATTTCCTCCGCCTTGGTGGGATACTCTAGCGTGAGCGAAAACATGAACCGATCCAGTTGTGCCTCGGGTAACGGATAGGTGCCTTCTTGTTCGATGGGATTCTGCGTGGCCACGACCAGAAAGGGGGCTGGCAAGGCGCGGGATTTTCCGCCTACGGTGACCTTGTGTTCCTGCATGGCCTCCAGCAACGCCGCCTGCGTCTTGGGCGGGGTGCGATTGATTTCATCAGCCAAGAGGAGATTCGCGAAGATCGGGCCGGGCTTGTAATCATATTCGAGCCGGCGTTCATGCTCTTGCAGCACCTCCGAGCCGATGATGTCGGCTGGCATGAGGTCGGGTGTGAACTGGATGCGTTTGAAGCTGAGTTGGAGGATCTCGGCGAGCGTGCGGACCAGCAGCGTTTTGGCCAGACCGGGGACGCCAACCAGCAGGCAGTGGCCCCGCGAAAACAAGCTGACCAGCAAAAGCCGGACAATCCGATCCTGACCGACGATGACCTTGTTGAGTTCCTGTGTGATGCGGCCATAAAGCTCGCTCACTTCCCGGGGCGATATGTCGTTCATGATTCCTGTGTGAGCCTGTCGTAATGACTTCGACAACGCCAGCGGGAAAACGTTGCCAGATAATTTCACTTCGTTTTATCCGGCTCACCAATGTAACCGCTCGGCGCTTTTCTATCCGTTGCCGTTGGACGTTACGGCCCGAAAACTTCTCGCCAACCTTCTGCTTCAGCCCTTGCCAAACAAACGTTGCCACCAACTGGGCTTCGGTTGGTAACGTTGCGCTGCCAGCCTGCGGAATTGCGTCAGCAGTTGCTGGCGGGCGTAAAGACTGAATAAAAGGTCGGCCGCCATGCTGTAGCCGAACCACAGCCAGAGCGGCAACGAATCGAAGAACAGGATGCGTTGCAGTTCCCGGGGCAGCAAACTGCCGACGGTCAGGGTCAGTCCGGTGGCGATCCATGGGAGTGTCAGGATGGGCGCGATGGCCCCGCCGAAAGCTTTCCGAGGATTCTTGCTCGAAAGTCCGAGCCACATGCCCATCCAATAGAGCGCGATGACGTCCGTACCGAACATGATCAACCCACCGATGCCAGTCAGCAGCCAATAGGCACTCGCGTCAGAACCCATTTCGGCATGCCCCAATCCGACTCCGAGCAGGACGAGATCGACTCCCAACATGACAGCCACCGGTGGACCGAATTGGCGGAGCAGGGCAAGTTGCTGCCCACGCAGGATGTCGCGCACGGACAACGGTGTGGACAACAGTAATTCGAGCGAGCCGATTTTGCGATCCTCCAGCAGTCGTCGGCCGGCTTCCGATCCGACCATGGCTTTATAGATCAAGGCCAGAAAGAAGGCCGTAAAACCGTAGACACCCGGGTGCAACCAGTCGTTGCGTAATTTGGCGTAGCCCCAGATCCACCCCAGCCCTGCAAGGATCAGTGGCAACCAGTTCCACCAAGCGCGCGAGCGCGGGCGGGTGGCTAGCCAGTAAAAAGCGTTCCGATCAAGGCAGTGCCGCCGGAACTGCTGGCGGAGAGTTTCGCCGCCTTCCAAGATTTCCCGCCGCCAGCCGCGCCATTGTTGCCCCCGCGGCGTGGCGGGTTTGTCCTGCCATTGATGCCGTACGATTCCGCTGGCGAGTAATAGAAAGGCCCAGCTCAGCAAGTGGACCGTTCCGAGTGACCAAAAGAAAAGTTTGCCGAGCGCCCGGGTGAAATTCCCATCAATGCCGGCAATGTAGGTGAAGACTGGGCTGGGGACGAAAAATGCGAGTTCCGGACCGCCTTGCCACTGGCGCAGTTTCCATTCCAACAGTCCCAATGCGGGGCTGCCCGCAGTTACCAGCAGGATGAGTGCGAGCGCCGTGCCCACGGCAACGCGAGCATTGCTGCAAAGTGCGGACGCGAGCATGCCTGCGCTCAAGGAAAAGAATAACGTGTTGATCAACGCCAGTGCCAGCCGACCAAATTCCGCGCCTGTCACGCCGCCCATGAGCAAGGGAATTCCCAGGATGGGCAGC
Source organism: Verrucomicrobiota bacterium (assembly GCA_049840435.1). GTDB lineage: Bacteria > Verrucomicrobiota > Verrucomicrobiia > Limisphaerales > JADLHS01 > JADLHS01. The sequence goes on from JASGKY010000050.1 coordinate 11,011, forward strand.
ACGGCCAGGACCGCGTAGAACCCGGTGAGTGAGTTGGCCAGCAACTTGCCCGCGACGACGTCGTAGCCGCGCAGATCGGTCAGAAACAGCAGTCCGAGCGTGCCTTCGCGTTTCTCCTCGCTCAAGCAATCGGTGGTCGATCGCAATCCTGCAGTGAGGGCGTACAGCGTCAATCCGCCAGTGAGCATGTAGAAGATGGCCATGCCGACCTCGCGCTGGGATTGCCGGCCCAGCGCGAAGAAAATCCACGCGGCGATGACCAGCAGAGCGAGCGGCATCACGCAGCGCAACCAGTACGTGCCGCGCCGTCGCGCCGCCACCCGGAGCTCTCGTTCGGCAACAGGCAGGATCGTCACGGGCCGCAGTTAGCCGGAGCGGGCGCAGAGTTGCAAGATTTTGCCACGGGGAAACGGGAAATAATACCGGATGGTGCCGTGCTTTGGCTTGAGCGTCGGGTCCGCCAAATCTAACCTATCGCCGTGAACAAACGTTTTTGGGGGCATTGGCGGGGCAACTTTCTCACTGGCTTGGCCATTGTGCTGCCGGCGGTGCTGACTTTGGCCGTCATCAAGTGGGTGTTCGGCACGATTTCCAGCATGACCGATTTGCTGCTCTGTTTCCTGCCGACCCGGTTGACGCACGAAGATGCCGGACGTGGGCCGATGCATTGGTATTGGAGTCTGGCGGCGCTGTTGCTGGCTATGTTTCTAGTGAGTGGCGTTGGCTTGGTGGCGCGCTACTACATCGGCAAACGCATTCTCGCGTGGTTCGATGAAATGCTCCTGCGTGTGCCCTTGCTGAACAAAATTTACGGCACGTTCAAGCAGGTCAATGAAGCCTTCAGCACCGGCAAAGGCTCGTCCTTCAAGACCGTGGTGCTGGTGGAATTCCCGTCGCCGGGGATACGTTCGGTCGGATTTTTGACCAGTGAATCGCAGAACGAATCTCAGTTGAAGACCGATGAAAAACTGGTCTGCGTATTTATTCCCACCACGCCGAACCCGACCAGCGGTTTCCTCATCATGGTGCCGGAGGACAAGATCACCAAGCTGGACATGTCCGTGGCCGACGGCCTCAAATACATCATCAGCTTCGGCAACATCGCGCCGGCGGTTGCGGACAAGCGAAGCTGAACCTGCGGCCTTGCGCTGATTTCGAGTCATGATCCAATCCGCCACCGGCATCATCCTGCGTACCCGGCCATTGACCGAGACGAGTCTCATCGTGAACTGGCTCACGACGGAGCAGGGGCGCATCAGCACGGTGGCCAAGGGCGCCCGCCGCCCGAAATCGCCTTTCGCTGGCAAACTGGATTTGTTTTACGAAGCGGAATTCAGTTATACGCGCAGCCAACGCTCCGATCTGCATGCCTTGCGCGAAATTAGCCTCAAGGAAACTCACGCCCCGCTGCGCCAGGAGCTGAGTTGGTTGCAACAAGCCGCCTACGCCACTGCGCTCATCGAGCAGGCGACCGAACGGGACACGCCATTGCCCGGAATCCATGAACTGCTGCACGGCCTGCTGGAACATTTGCCGAAGCATCCGCCGCAACCGCGCACGATCTACGCCTTTGAACTCAAGCTGCTCGAAGAACTTGGTCTCCATCCTGAGACGGAGGACACCAAGCTTACTGCTGGCACGGCAGAATTGCTTGTCGCACTAACCCAAAGTGATTGGTCTGATCTCGTCAGCCTTTCCGCCACGGCCGCGCAAGCCAAGGAACTCCGCCAATTCCTCCACGGCTTCCTGATCTATCACCTTGGCAAAATCCCCAAAGGCAGGCCGTAGCGCTTTATCAGAAGTGTCTCAAAACCGGTAAAACCGCCCGCCGCGAGCCAGCTTGATGTTGTTTTGCGACGGAATTAACTAATTGCGTCACGGACTTAATTAATTTGGAGATTTTTGCCGCTCTTTAGAGACGGAATAACCTTTTTCCAACGCGGAATTAAGTTTTTTAGGAACGGAAAAACCTTTTTCCGAGATGAAATTAGTTAATTGGGAGAAGGAACAAGGTTTTTGGTGTCTTAAATCGGAGCAAAAAGGAGGGAATTAAGTTTTTTTGCAACGGAATTAATTAATTGCGGGACGGGAAAACCTTTTTCCACGTCTGACTTAGTTAAGCCCAAGCCGGAATACTCTGCGTCTGTGTATAAACAGCGGCGGACGCGTTCCCGCGGCGGTTGATGTGGCAAAACAGTGGCGGATAAGTCGAAACAGCCGGAGCTGAATCCAAATGGCGGCGGATGCAATCTTGAGAGCCGCAAACCGGTTGTTGACGATGACCGCGTAATTCCATTTACACCTAGGGCGCGCTTCGCTAAATCATCTGCCCATTTTCTGATGAACGAAGCGCACATCCAAAAGATCGCCGGTGAACTCAAGGTTCAGCCGCGTCAGGTTCTCGCCACTGCCAAACTTTTCGCCGAAGGCGCGACCGTCCCCTTCATTGCCCGTTACCGCAAGGAAGCCACCGGCTCGCTCGATGAAGTCGCCGTCACCAATATTCGCGAGCGACTGCTCTCACTCGCCGAACTCGACAGCCGCCGCGAATCCATTCTCAAATCTCTCGCCGAACGCAATCTGTTGACCGATCAACTCAAAGCCGACATTGCCGCTGCCGACAACGTCAATCGGCTTGAAGATATTTATCAACCGTTCCGCCCGAAGCGCCGCACCCGCGCGATGATTGCCAAGGAACAGGGCCTCGAACCGCTGGCCGATCTGTTGTTCCAGCAACAAGCCACCACCGATCCGCAGACTGAAGCGACCAAATACGTCAGCGCCGAGAAAGGTGTCGCCGATGCTAACGCCGCGCTCGCCGGGGCACGCGACATCATCGCCGAACGCATCAGCGATGATCCGACCGCCCGCGCCAAGATGCGCGAGGTGTATTGGTCCGCTGCCGTCGTGAAGTCCAAGCTCATGTCCGGCAAAGAAGAGGAGGCCGCGAAGTTCAAAGATTATTTCGACTGGAACGAACCTGTTGCCAAGATTCCGAGCCATCGCCTGCTCGCCATCCGACGCGGCGAAACTGAAGGCTTCCTCATCATGCGTATCGCGCCGCCGGAGGATGCCGCCACGCCATTGTTGGAGTCACAATTCGTCAAAGGTCGCACGCCCGCTGCGGAACAGGTACGCCTCGCCGTGCAGGATAGTTACAAGCGCCTGCTCGGCCCGGCCATTGAAGTCGAGTTTCGCATGGAAACCAAAAAGCGCGCGGACACCGAAGCCATTCGCGTTTTCGCCGACAACTTGCGCGAACTCCTCCTCGCCTCGCCGCTCGGCAGCAAGAACGTGCTCGCGATTGATCCCGGTTTCCGCACCGGCTGCAAAACCGTCGTGCTCGATCGCCAGGGCAAGTTGCTGTACAACGATGTCATCTATCCCACCGCCTCATCCGCTGGTGAAGTCCGCGAAGCCGCCGCCGCCGTGTTGAGTCTCGTGAAGAAATATCAGATCGAAGCCATCGCCATCGGCAACGGCACGGCGAGTCGCGAGACGGAGACGTTCGTCAAAGCGCTCAAGCTCACCATGCCCATCGTGATGGTAAACGAAAGTGGCGCGTCCATTTATTCTGCGTCCGAAGTGGCGCGTGAAGAATTCCCGAATCACGACGTCACTGTGCGCGGTGCGGTCTCTATCGGGCGACGCCTCATGGACCCGCTCGCGGAACTTGTGAAGCTCGACCCGAAATCCATCGGCGTCGGCCAGTATCAACACGACGTCGAACAGACCGCGCTCAAGCGCAGCCTCGACGACGTGGTTGTCAGTTGCGTGAACGGCGTGGGTGTGGAACTCAACACCGCCAGCAAACAATTACTTACCTACGTTTCCGGTCTCGGCCCGGCGCTCGCGGCGAACATCGTCGCGTATCGCAACGAGAACGGCCCGTTCAAGTCACGCGCGGAGTTGAAGAAAGTTCCGCGGCTTGGCGACAAGGCGTATGAACAAGCCGCCGGCTTCCTCCGCATCCGCGATGGCGAACAGCCGCTTGATGGCAGCGCCGTGCATCCGGAGCGTTATGAAGTTGTGGACCGCATGGCGAAGGATTTGAACTGCACGGTCAAAGACCTGTTGAGCAACTCAGCCTTGCGCCAGAAGATTCAGTTGCAGAAATACGTCACTGAAACCGTCGGGCTGCCGACGCTGACGGACATCCTCGGCGAACTCGCCAAGCCCGGTCGCGACCCGCGCCAGCAGTTTGAGGTGTTTTCGTTCCAGAGCGGTGTTGAGAAAATGGAAGACCTGAAGCCCGGCATGAAATTGCCCGGCATCGTCACCAACGTTACGGCGTTCGGTGCGTTCGTGGACATTGGCGTGCATCAAGACGGCCTCGTTCACGTCAGCCAACTGTCTGATCGCTTCATCAAAGACCCGGCAGAAGTCGTGAAGGTTTCGCAAAAAGTCATGGTGACCGTGACTGAAGTGGACTTGCCGCGCAAACGCATCGCGCTCTCGATGAAAGCCGCGCCGCAGATCGGCCCGAGCACCAGTGGCCAACGCACCTCACCCGCCGCGCCGCGCCCAGCCGGCGGTGGTGGATTCAATCGCCCGATGCAACCAGCCAAACCGGCAGCAGTGGATTGGTTCACCGAAGCGTTGAACAAGAACAAACGGAATTAGCTTGATAGGGACATCGCGCTGCGGTGTCCGGTCGGCGCCGTGTCAGCCCTTGCCATCGCGCTGCGTGGCTCGCACCTATCACGATGCTGGTTCGTCGAGCAGCTTCTTGACGACGGATTCGACGTGTTCCGGTCGGAGTCCGATGATGCGAACGACGCCTTTGCGGTCCACGATGGCGTAGGTGGGGTAGTATTTGGCCTGCCACGCCTTCGCAATTTTTTGTTCGGCATCGCGAGCCAACACATATTCCATCCCGTGTTCTTTGGCGTTGTCGGCAAATTTCTCCTGTCCTTTGCTGGAAGTGCAGACGCCGAGGACGACAAGGCCTTTGTCTTTGTATTTTTTGAGAAGCTCGTTGTTATGCGGGACGGCTTTCATGCACGGACCGCACCAAGTCGCATAGAAATCCACAACTACGACCTTGCCCTTGAGGTCGGCAGATTTAATTTCGCCATTTCGCCATTCACTAAGTCCTGCGAGCGATGGCATCGGTTTGCCTTCCAAAGTGGCATGGCTGTCGCGCTGCTCCTTGCTGCTGTCCCAAGTCCAGTCATCAGGGAATTCGCCCGCAGAAGCTTTTAGTAATCCGGCCAGTATCAGACCAGCCGCGCAAAGGAGGGATTTGGTCGTAATCATAGGCCAGTGCTTAACACCTTAGCCGTACGGCTGACAACCGAAAAGTCGTCAGTCTCATTGCCGAAAGATTTTGCTTCGGTCGATTTTGAAGATTTTTTTCGAACACTTTCCTGCGGGAGTGTCCAAGTCGTGAGCTGTAGGAAGACATCGGAATGCAGTTGAAGCTGTAAAATCAGCTTTACCAATGCGATTTCTCTGATTATTTCCAACGCTCGCTCGTCGGATTTTGCGACGCAAACCATGATCAAAGTAGAGAATTTAGTGAAGGTCTTCGGCTCGAAACGCGCCGTGGACGGAATTTCTTTCGCCGTAGAACGCGGTGAGGTGCTGGGTTTTCTCGGGCCGAATGGCGCGGGCAAATCTACCTCCATGCGCATGATCACCGGCTTCATTGCGCCGACCGAAGGCAAAGTTTCGGTCGGTGGGCATGACATTGTGGAGAAACCTATCGAAGCCAAGCGCCTCATCGGTTATCTGCCGGAAAATGCGCCGGCTTACACCGACATGACGGTGCATGGCTTTCTGAGTTTTTCTGCGGAAATTCGCGGTTTGCGCGGTGACGCTAAGAAGAAGGCTGTGAATCGCGCGGTGGAACTGTGCTTCCTCGAAAACGTTTTGCATCAGAGTGTCGAGACACTGTCCAAAGGCTATCGCCATCGCACCTGTTTCGCGCAATCCATCATCCACGACCCGGAGGTGTTGATCCTCGACGAACCGACGGACGGGCTTGATCCGAATCAAAAGCACGAGATCCGCACGCTCATCCGCAAGATGGGCGAGAAGAAGGCGATCATTTTCTCCACGCACATCCTTGAAGAGGTGGACGCAGTTTGTTCGCGTGCGGTCATTATTGATCGTGGTCGCATCGTCGCGAACGGCACGCCGGAACAGTTGCGCCAGAAATCCGAATGGGCAGGCGCAGTGACGTTGCGTGTCGTCGGGCAGTCGGAGAGCGCGATCAAGGAGAAGCTTGGGCAACTGCGCTCAACGAAGCGCGTCGCTGTTGCGGCGAATGGTGCTTACATCAAAGCCACGGCGTTCCCACGCACGGCAGGCGACGGCGACTTCACCCGCGAAGTCATCGAAGCCACGCGCAGCTTGCAGGTCGAGGAGTTACACACGGAGGAGGGGCGGTTAGATGAAGTCTTCCGCAGCATCACGATGCCGGACACGAAAGCTTGAATCCAAAGTCCAAGGTCAAAAGTCCAAAGTTTTAGAATCTCACTATGAATAGTTGGGCCAACATTAAAACCATCGCCAAGCGAGAATTGGGTGCGTATTTCACGTCGCCGCTGGCGTATGTGTTCATCGTCATCTTTTTGCTGCTGTGCGGCACGTTCACGTTCTTCTTTGGTTACTTCTACGAGCGCGGCGTGGCGGAACTCGGTCAATCCTTCTTCTTCTGGCATCCGTGGTTTTATCTCTTCCTTGTGCCCGCGGTGGGCATGAGGCTTTGGGCCGAAGAGCGGCGCGTGGGAACGCTGGAGTTGCTGATGACGATGCCCATCACACCATGGCAAGCCATCCTCGGAAAATTCCTCGCGTCTTGGTTGTTCCTCGCCATCGCGCTGGCGTTGACGTTTCCGCTGTGGATCACGGTCAATTATCTCGGCAACCCGGACAACGGCGTCATCTTCGCCGCGTATCTTGGTAGCTGGCTGATGGCAGGTGCGTATTTGGCAATCAGTTGCATCACGTCAGCGATGACTCGCACGCAGGTCGTAAGCTTTATTGTGTCGCTAGTCGTGTGCGCGTTGATGTTGCTGGTCGGGACGGGTGGTGCGTTTGAATTCTTCAAGAACCTTTTCGACAGCACTGCGATGGCGGAAGCGATCGGATCGTTCAGCTTCCTGACGCATTTCATGGGATTCCAAAAAGGCGTGATTGATTCGCGCGACGTATTGTTCTTCCTGTCACTGATCGGGTTCTCGCTGTTCACGACGAGTGTCATCCTGCGCGAGCATCGCAACTAAGCAACTCAAGGAACTTCGATGCAAAAGAAATCTCTCCAGACATTTTTATATTCAATCGGCGGCATCATCGCGATGGCGCTCATCCTCGTGGCTGCAAACTTCATCCTCGGCGGCATGCGCAAGCGAGTGGATCTGACGCAAGAAAAAGCCTACACGCTTTCCGCCGGCACGCGGGCGATTCTGGCCAAGCTCGATACGCCGGTGAAGATTCGTTTCTATTTCTCACAGAGCGCCGCCGCCTCGCCACAAACCACCAGCATCAAAACTTACGCCAAGCAGGTGGAAGATCTGTTGACTGAATACAAGCAGGTGGCCAAAGGCAAGATCATCATTGAGAAGTATGATCCCAAGCCGGATTCGGATGCGGAGGATTCGGCGCGACTCGATGGCGTGACCGGAGCGCAGTTGCCCGGTGGCGAACCGCTTTATCTTGGCATTGCAGTAAGCTTGCTCGACACCAAGGAAGTCATCCCGTTCTGCCAGCCGAACCGCGAGAAGCTGTTGGAATACGACATCACCCGCGCCATCACGCGTGTGGTAAATCCTGAGAAGCCAGTCATCGGCGTGATGAGTCCGTTGCCGGTATTTGGTGGTGGCGGAAATCCCATGATGATGATGCAAATGGGCCAACGCCCGCAGCCGGCGTGGGCGATCATTGGCGAACTGCGCAAGGATTTCACGGTGAAGAATGTCGCGATGACAGTGGACAAGATTGACGATGACATCAAAGTGCTCATGGTCATCCACCCGAAGGACATCACTGAAGCAGCGCAATACGCGATTGACCAATTCGTGCTGCGCGGTGGGAAGTTGGTCGCATTCCTCGATGCCAACTCGCTCGTGGACAATCGCAACCAACAGAACCCGATGATGGGTCAGATGGGCGGCGGCGGTTCGACGCTCGACAAGTTGCTCAAGACTTGGGGTGTCACGTTCGAGAACACCCGTGTGGTTGCGGATCTGAACTTCAAGATGGTGCTGGGCGACAACGAGGATTCCAATGCGCAACGCCCGACGTGGTTGTCCCTCACGCCGGAAGGACTCAACCCAGATGACATCATCACGAGTCAGATTGATAATGTGTGGTATTTCTCCGGCGGCGCATTCTCGGGCACACCGGCCGAGGGTTTAAAGGAAACAGTGTTGCTCAAGAGCACGAAGGATTCAGGTTTCGTAGAAGGTTTCCTCGCCAATCTTTCACCAGAAGGTGCGATGAAAGATTTCAAGTCGAGCGGCAAGGAGCAATCGTTGGCGGTGCGGCTGACCGGAAAATTCAAGACCGCCTTCCCTAATGGCAAGCCGGGCGAAGCGCCGGCAGAAGAGGCGGGCTCGACCAACGCGCCGGCTAAAACAAGTGATTCACTTAAGGAATCCAAGGCGGAGACTACAGTGATCCTCGTCGGTGACGCTGACATGATCAATGATGGATTCACAGTTCAAGACAGTCAGACGCCCTTTGGCGTGATGCGTCGGTCGTTGAACGCGAATCTTAACTTCGCACAGAATGCGGTCGAACAACTCACCGGCGACAACAACCTCATCGCGGTGCGCAGTCGTGCGGCGTTGAACCGTCCGTTTGAAGTCGTGCGCAAAAAGGAAGCTGAAGCCGCGCAGAAATTCCAGGGCGTCGTGGATGATCTGCAAAAGAAAGCGCAAGAGGCTCAGCAGCGCATCAGCGAATTGCAGGCGCAGAAGTCTGACAAAAACCAGCGTTTCATCCTCTCGCCGGAACAGCAGGCGGAATTGGCCAAGCTCGAGAAGGTGAGCGCGGAGACGGATAAAGATCTTCGCAAAGTTAAGAAGGATTTGGCGCGAGAAGTGGACTCTTTGAAAACGCGGCTGGCGATTTGGAACATCTTTGCTGTGCCGGCGGTGGTGATTATCGGCGGGATTTTTCTGGCGACTTATAAACGCAAACTGACGGCGGCAAAATGAACAAGAAACAATTTCTCATCCTGGTGGTTTTAGTGGTGGTGCTTGGTTTTTGGGGCATCAGCCGGTGGCGCGGTCAGAATTCCGCATGGAGTGGCGGCGGTGCGACCGCGGGCAAAAAGCTGCTGGGCGAATTTGATATCAATGCCGTGGCGCAGGTGGCCATCAAGCATGGTACAAATGAACTGCTGCTCGCGAAAAAGGATGAGACGTGGCGCGTCACGCAGCGGAATGATTATCCGGCGAACTTTGGCGAGATCAGCGCGTTCCTGCTCAAGTTGAAGGACCTCAAGATTGTGCAAACGGAACAGGTCGGGCCGTCACAATTGCCGCGGCTCGAACTGACGGCCAGCGGGACAAACCTGCCGACGGTGGTGGAGTTCCGGGACGCGAGCGGTAAAGCGTTCAAGACGCTGACGCTCGGCAAAACGCTCGTGGAAAATAGTGCGGCAAGTTCGCCGATGGATGAAATGGGTGGTGGCGGCTTTCCCAAAGGTCGCTATGTGCAAGCCAGCGGCATGACCGATAGCGTGGCGTTGATTTCCGATGCGCTAGCCGACGTAGCGCCGGATGCTGGGCATTGGCTGAACAAGACGTTCTTCAAGGTGGAGAAGCCGAAGAGCATTTCGGCGACGTTTGCCGAGGCGACGAATTCATGGACGCTCACGCGTGAGACCGAGGCTGGCGAGTGGAAGTTGATTGATGCCAAAGCCGAGGAGAAACTGGATTCCAGTAAACCCTCCGGCGTAACGAGTCCGTTCTCGTCGCCGACGCTCAACGATGTGGCGCTTGGTCTAACGCCGGAACAATCTGGTTTGGACAAGCCGACGGTCATCAAGATTTCCACGTTTGATGGATTTGATTACACCGTGAACGTGGGTGCGAAGACGAATGATAATTTTCTCCTGACCGTCGCCGTGACGGCCAACCTCGCGAAGGAACGGCCTCGTACGGACGAAAAGCCGGAGGACAAGGCAAAGGCGGACAAGGAATTCGCCGACAAGCTCAAAGTGCAACAGGAAAAGCTCACGACCGAAACAGCGTTCGGCAAATGGACCTATCAAGTTGCGTCGTGGACAGTCGAGCCGTTGCTCAAGAAACGGGGCGAACTGCTTGAAGAGAAATCTGCTCCGACAACAGAGTCTGGCGGTGCTACAAACGCACCTGCGCCGGGTTCTTGATTGAACTATTTCGGGTAACGGAGAACGAGGTGGGCGCAATTTTCACATGAACATGTGAGCATTCTGCCTGCAGGCAGCGGGATTTTTTCGTGCAACCCCTCCCGCACCTGAATAGTTTCACGCGAAACCAAGTCATCCATTCGCGTGAAAACTCATTCCGCCTTTGCCGCTGTTTTGTCCTCACTCGCCGTCTGGTTGTGTCTGGCGGGGTTAGACACGACTGCGCAGCAACTCAAGTACGCGGGGTTGTCTCCCGAAGAAGCTGCGCGCGCCATCAGCCTCCCGCCTGGTTTCAAAGCCACGCTGTTCGCGGGCGAACCCGATGTTAAACAGCCCATAGCTTTTGCGATCGATGATCGCGGGCGACTGTGGGTGGCGGAGGCTTACACCTACCCGAACCGTGCCAAGGAAGGTGAGGGCCGCGATCGCATTCTTGTGTTTGAGGACACGGATGGCGACGGAAAGTTCAACAAGCGCACCGTTTTCAAGGAAGGGTTAAACCTCGTCAGTGGCATCGAAGTTGGTTTTGGCGGCGTGTGGGTCGGTGCGGCGCCGTATTTGATGTTCATTCCCATCGCAGATGGCGATGAACCCAAACCTGCCGGCGAACCAAAAATCCTGCTGGATGGTTGGGGCTGGCAGGATACGCATGAAACAATAAACACCTTCAAATGGGGGCCGGACGGCTGGCTTTACGGTTGCCACGGAGTGTTCACGCATTCCAGCGTTGGCAAACCCGGCGCGAAGGACAACGAACGCACGCGTATCAACGCGGGCGTCTGGCGTTATCATCCGACGAGACACACCTTCGAGGTTTTCGCCGAGGGCACGAGCAATCCATGGGGCATTGACTTCGATGAACACGGCCAATTGATTTCCGAGGCGTGTGTCATCCCGCATCTCTTCCACATCATTCAAGGCGCGCGGTATCAGCGGCAGGCGGGTTCGCATTTCAATCCACACACCTACGACGATATCAAGACCATCGCCGACCATCTCCACTGGGCAGGCAATCAATGGAATCAATCTGACATCGCGCGTAGCGCCGAACTCGGTGGCGGTCATGCGCATTGCGGCCTGATGATTTATCAAGGCGACAACTGGCCCGCCGAATATCGCGGCACGGTTTTCATGAACAACATCCACGGCGCGTGTATCAACATGGACGTGCTGGAGCGTAAAGGCTCGGGTTTTGTCGGCCACCATGCCCCCGATCCGATCAAGTTCAACGATGTCTGGTCGCAGATCGTGAACTTCCAGGAAGGCCCGGATGGCGCGGTGTATTTCATTGATTGGTATGACAAGAACCAGTGTCACTCCAATGACGCCAACCAACACGACCGGAACAACGGGCGGATTTTTAAGGTCAGCTATGGCCAGCCGAGGTTTGCGAAGGTGGATTTGCAAAAGTCCTCAAATGATGAACTTGTAAAATTTGCCATCGAGAAAGGCGATTGGTTCTCACGTCATGCGCGTCGCATTTTACAAGAGCGAGCCGCAAATGGAGCTCTCAAAGAAAAAGTCCGGTCGAATTTAGGTTTGGCTATAGACAACTCGTTAAGAAGGCTCCGTTGGCTTTGGGCGGTGAATGCGACAGATGAATTTGTTAAAGGGAGCGATTCGGTTTTTAGCATGTGCCTTTCAGACGCCGACGAGTTTGTCAGAGCATGGGCAATACAGTTTGCGATTGAGGTGAAAGTCGAATCTCCTCCGGATACTTTTATCCATTTATTTGTCCCTAATGAACTCGCCCGTCTGGCTCGCGAAGACAAATCTCCCGTCGTCCGGCTCTATCTGGCCTCCGCAATGCAACGTTTGCCAGTTGAGAACCGCTGGGACGTTATCGGAGCACTTTCGCAACGCGCTGAAGACGCCAACGACCACAACCTACCGCTCATGGTCTGGTTTGCCGCCGAACCATTGCCGACCAAAGATGCCGAGCGCGCACTCAAGTTAGCGGAAAATGCGAAGCTCCCAAATCTATTGAACTTCATGACGCGACGCACGGCGGCGTTGAATACGCCGGAAGCGTTTGCGGCTATCACCAAGTCGTTGCTCCGGCTGGGCAATGATCAACAGCGTCTCGATGCGCTGAATGGCTTGAGCGCCGCGCTCAAAGGACAACGCCGCGTTACCATGCCCAATGACTGGCCCGCAGTGGAAACCGCGTTAGCGAACAGCATGAATCCGGAAATCCAGGCGCAGATGCAATCGTTGTCACTCACGTTTGGCAGTGCGACCGCACTCACATCACTGCGCAAAACGCTGATGGATAAATCCACGGACGTCGCCGCTCGCAAGCTGGCGTTCGATTCGTTGCTGTCCGTCAAAGATGCGGAATTGCCGGCGTTGCTCCGACAGCTTCTCAGCGACCCGGACTTGTGTGGCTCGGCCCTGCGCGGTCTCGGCAATTACGATGATGCGCAGACGCCCGACGCCATCCTGCCTATTTACAGTTCGCTCTCGCTAGGCCACAAGCGTGATGCGCGCAATACTTTGGCCGGTCGCCCGGCTTACGCGCGACGGTTGCTGGCAGCGGTAGAGGCGAATCAGATTCCCAAGACCGATTTGACCGCAGACTTGATCCAGCAGTTGCGCAACCTGAAAAATTCCGACGTGGACGCCTTGCTCGCCAAGGTCTGGGGCGCGACGCGCGAAAGCAGCGCGGATAAGAAGGCGGAGATCGCCAAGGTGCGGAATATCTTCTTTGCCGGCGGTTCGAGTCCGGGTGATGCTTGGCGCGGGCGTACCGTTTTTACCAAGACCTGTGCTCAGTGCCACACGCTGTTCGGCACCGGCGGCAAGGTTGGCCCGGATTTGACCGGTTCGAATCGCGGCGATCTCGAATACATCCTTGAAAATATGTTGGACCCGAACGCGGTCATCCCCAACGATTACCTGAGCTGGAACATTGAGACGAAAGACGACCGTTCCCTCACGGCCATACTCAAAGAGCAGACTGAACATGCCGTGACCGTCGTCACCGCTACCGAAACGCTCACCGTCCCGCGCAATGAAATTGCTTCGATGAAGCAGGGGACATTGTCTATGATGCCGGAAGGGTTATTGACGCCGCTGACTGATCAGGAGATTCGTGACTTGATCATCTATCTGCGGCAGCCAGCGCAGGTGCCGATGGTGGCTACGCCGGAAACCGCCATGCTGTTCTTCAACGGCAAAGACCTGGCGAATTGGAACGGTACGCGCGAAGTCTGGCGCGTTGAGAACGGTGAGATCGTCGGCGCGTCCAAAGCCGGCCTGCAGCAGAATGATTTTCTCAAGAGCGAGTTTGTGTTGGACGACTTCCGCCTCGTCTTCAAAGTGAAGCTCTCGCCGAATGCCGCCAACAGCGGTGTGCAATTCCGTAGCGAACCTTTTGAAGCGCACGAAATGCGCGGTCCACAGGCGGACATCGGCGCGGGGTGGTGGGGCAAGTTGTATGAGGAGAACGGTCGCGGCCTGTTGTGGGACAAGCCGGGGGATGTGTTCGTGAAAGCCGACGACTGGAACACGTATGAAATTCTCGCCGTCGGCGGGAAAATTCGCACCGCCATCAATGGAAACCTCTGCACGGATATTGATGATGTCAAAATCGCTCGGCGCGGCATCACCGGATTGCAGGTGCATTCCGGTGGGCCGACCGAAGTCCGGTTCAAAGACTTTGAGCTGGAACTCAATCCCAAGTTCGAGCTGAAGACGGCCAAAACTTCGCCGTAATCGTCGCGTAAGCTTGTCATCAGGGGCGTCCTCCACTACGTTGCGCGCCCTATGGAAAATGTAGTCATTATCGGTTCGGGATGTGCAGGCTGGACGGCGGCGCTTTATACCGCCCGCGCACAACTCAAGCCGCTTCTCATCACGGGCGAACAACCCGGCGGTTTGCTTACGACCACGAGCATCGTGGAAAATTTCCCCGGCTGGCCCGAAGGCATTGATGGCTACGAACTGATGACCAAGATGCAGGCGCAGGCCGAACGTTTCGGCACAAAAGTTAAATTCGGCAGCATCGTGCAAAGCGTGGATTTTTCGAAGCGTCCTTTCACCGTCAACGTGGACGGCGAACCCATCCAAGCGAAAACCGTCATCATTGCTACGGGTGCTGGGCATCGTCATCTCGGACTGGAGAGCGAACATCTGCTGGACAAGAAGGGCGTGACCTATTGCGCGACTTGCGACGGCGCACTACCCATGTTTCGCAATCAACCGCTTGTCGTCGTGGGCGGCGGCGATTCGGCCTGCGAAGAAGCGATGTATCTTACACGCTTTGCTTCCGTGGTTTATTTGATCCATCGCCGCGATTCGTTGCGCGCTTCGAAGATCATGGCTGATCGCTTGCTGGCTCATCCTAAGGTTAAGCCCGTGTGGGACTCGGTCGTGACCGAGATTCTCGATGTAAAGCAGGACAAAGTCACCGGAGTGAAGGTGAAGAATCTCAAAACGAACGCTGAGACGACGCTGGATTGCGCAGGCGTGTTTGTCGCTATCGGCCACGTGCCGAACACTCAAATCTTCAAGTCTTTCATCAACACGGACGAGAATGGTTATATTCTGCGCACCGGGGCTTCGACCAACGTGCCCGGCGTGTTTGTGGCGGGCGATTGCTCTGATCACGTCTATCGCCAGGCCATCACGGCAGCGGGAATGGGGTGCGCGGCGGCGATCGAAGCCGAACGGTTCCTGGCGGCGGAAAACGCGTGAGTATATTTGTGCACGCTTCAAGCACGGTCTTGTCGTTGAAAAATCATTCCGCTATCGTCCCGCATGGCTATTGACCATAGCAGTCGTATTTACATCGCGGGCCATCGCGGCCTGGTCGGGAGCGCCATCTGGCGCGAGTTTGAAGGTGCTGGTTTCAAGAATTTGATCGGCCGCACTCATGCGGAACTGGAATTGATGGACGCGGTGGCCGTAAGCCGCTTCTACGCGGAAACCAAGCCGGACTGTGTGGTCATCGCAGCGGCGCGCGTCGGCGGCATCCTTGCCAACAATAACTATCCTGCGCAGTTTATCTACGAAAACCTTCAGGTGCAGAATGCGCTCATCCATGGCGCGTATCAAGCCGGGGTGAAGAAACTTTTATTTCTTGGTAGCTCCTGCATCTATCCGCGGCTCGCACCGCAACCGATGAACGAGGATTGTCTGCTCACCGGCCCGCTTGAGCCGACGAACCAGTGGTACGCCATCGCCAAGATCGCCGGTATCAAGATGTGCCAGGCCTACCGGCGGCAGTATGGTTGCGATTTCATCGTGGCGATGCCGACGAATATGTACGGCATCAACGACAACTTTGATCTGAACAATTCGCACGTGCTTCCGGCGATGATTCGCAAGTTCCATGAAGCAAAGGTGGCCAACGCGCCAACCGTCACGTGTTGGGGCACGGGCAACGTGATGCGGGAATTCCTGTTTTCCGATGACCTCGCTCGGGCGTGCCGTTTCCTGCTCGAGAATTATAGCGACGAGCAGATGATCAACATCGGCTACGGCAGCGATGTGACGATCCGCGAGCTGGCGGAAACGGTGCAACGCGTTATCGGCTTCAAGGGCCAGATCGTCTGGGACACGTCCAAGCCTGACGGCACGCCGCGCAAGCTGATGGATAGTTCGCGGTTGATGAAACTCGGCTGGAAGCCTCAAGTGTATCTTGAGGAAGGCATCCGCCGCACCTACGAGTTCTTCCAAAAGCAGGGCGCAAAACGCTAGAAGCGTGGTTGTAGCGGCGGTCTGTGACCGCCGAGATTGGGATGGCTGGAGAGAAAGGCGCTCACAGAGCGCCGCTACAGTGCCAAAACCAATTTTGACCGCTTCTAGGCATTGAGCCAAAGTAAAAGCGCGACAGCCGAAACTGTCGCGCTTGGAAACTTAGTGTTCTGAGTGCTTAGCCCGTCACCCGGATTTCGCCCTCGCGGTGTTTGCGCAGGAGTTCCACGTCCGCGTCCACCATCAGTTTGGTCAGTTCGACGAACTTGGTCTTTGGCTCCCAGCCCAGCTTTTTCTTCGCCTTGCTGTAGTCGCCAATGAGCAGGTCCACTTCCGCCGGGCGGTAGTAGCGTGGGATCGATCTCCACGTATTTCTTCCAGTCGAGTCCCACGTGGTCGAACGCCACCTCCAGGAATTCCTTCACCGAGTGCGTCTCGTTCGGTCGCGATGACGTAATCGTCCGGCTTGTCCTGCTGGAGCATCAGCCACATCGCTTCGACGTATTCCTTGGCGTAACCCCAGTCGCGCTTGGCGTCGAGGTTGCCGAGGATAGAGCTTGTTCTGCAGGCCCGCTTTGATGTGAGCGACCGCGCGGGTGATCTTGCGCGTGACGAACGTTTCGCCGCGGCGCGGGGATTCGTGATTGAACAAAATGCCGTTGCTGGCGTGCATGCCGTAGGACTCGCGGTAGTTCACCGTGATCCAATACGGCATACACCTTGGCGCAACCATACGGGCTGCGCGGATAGAACGGCGTGGTTTCCTTCTGCGGCACTTCCTGCACCAGGCCGTACATTTCGCGGACGAGGACGCTTGGTGAATAGCGCGGCTTGCACGCCCGTTTCGCGGATGGCTTCGAGCAACCGGATCGCGCCCGTGCCGGTGATGTCCGCCGTGTATTCCGGTCCATCAAAGCTGACGCGCACGTGGCTTTGCGCGGCGAGATTGTAAACTTCATCCGGTTGGATCTTCGCATCAGCCGCGACAGGGCGCTGGCGTCGCGCGAGATCGCCGTAGTGGAGGAAAAGACGTCTTACCGCTGGCATGCGGATCGTTGATAAATCGGGTCGAGACGGCCCGTGTTGAAGGTGCTCGCCCGGCGGATGATGCCGTGGACTTCATAACCCTTGGACAACAACAATTCCGCCAGGTAGGAGCCGTCCTGTCCGGTGATGCCTGTAATCAATGCGCGTTTCGCCATATTTGAGTGGGAAAGAGTCAGAAAGTTGCCGCCGGAACTCAAGCTCGGAAACCGCCACCAAGATGCGATTCGCCTTCGTCCGGATAGGTGCTGTTCGGATTCTATTGTGTTTCCCTATTAACCTTAGCAATACGTAACTGAACCAGTAGACCATACATAACACA
>JASGKY010000051.1:0-173727 GCA_049840435.1 Verrucomicrobiota bacterium
AAGGTTAATAGGGAAACGCGATAGAATCCGAACAGCACTTCATTCGAACCTTCGCCTCATTGCTCATGGCATTATAGACCCCAATGATCTACGGGCGTTAGAAGATCACTTCAATTTCTCCGGATTCAGCGGCTTCAGATCCTTCGTGACGAACAGGCCGTCTTTGCGGATGAGTTCGCCGTCGAACCAGATTTCGCCGCCGCCCCATTCCTTGCGCTGGATGAGCACCATGTCCCAATGCACGGCGCTGCGATTGCCGTTATCGGCGATCTCGTAGGCCTGACCCGGCGTAAAGTGCAACGAGCCGGCGATCTTCTCGTCGAAGAGGATGTCGCACATCGGATTCAGGATGTAAGGATTGAAACCAATGGCGAATTCGCCGATGAACCGCGCGCCCGCGTCGGTGTCGAGGATTTCGTTCAAACGCTTGGTGTTGCTGCCGGTGGCTTTGATGACTTTGCCGTCCTTGAATTCCAGCCGCACGTTCTCGAACTTCGTGCCAGAATAAATCGTCGGCGTGTTGAACTGGATGTGGCCTTGCACGGAATCCTTCACCGGGCAGGAGAACACTTCGCCGTCGGGGATGTTAAGCAAGCCCTCGCACATCTTCGCGCCAATGTTTTTGATGCTGAACGTGAGGTCCGTGCCTGGCGATTTGATGTGGACGCGGTCGGCTTTGATCATGCGCTTCTGGAGCGGAATCATCGCCTTGGCCATCTTGCGGTAATCCATCGTGCAGACGTCGAAATAAAGATTCTCGAACGCCTCGGTGCTCATGCCGGCGCTCTGCGCCATGCTCGGCGACGGCCAACGCAACACGACCCAACGGGTCTTGTTTACGCGATGATCCAGCACGGGCCGGATGATTTTCGAGTAGAGCGACATCCGGTCGCTCGGCACGTCGGAGTTCTCGCTCATGTTATCCGAGCCGCGGATGGCGATGTAGCATTGCATCTTTTTCATCCGCGCCAGCTCCAACTCGCGGACGAGTGAAGCGTGCTTTTCATCCGTGCCGCGCAAGACTTCGCGGGTGACCCGGGAATGCCGCACATCAATCAACGGTGTACCGCCCGCCGCCCGCACCGCCCGCAGGAGTTCCACCGCCATCTCGTCAGGAATGTCGGTGACGTCAATCAGCACGCGGTCGTTCTTTTTGACGCGACAGGAGTAGTTGATGAGCAAGTTCGCCAGTTTGGTGAAGCGCGGATCGGTCATAATTGGAGGAAGCCTAGGCAAGAATCGCCAGTTGTCGAGCCGGGGGTTGTCGCGCCAATGGGATGCACGAAACTACCCGCCGCAACCGATGCATCTGCCGATGGGTTTGCGACGGATTAAATCGACAAATCTCATCAACCACGAGCTGAAGGACTAAAAGTCGCCGGGTTGTGGCTTGTCGTTGGAGAAAAATCTGATATTAAACTGCGCTGTGAAGTCGAAGCTATTTGCTGTGGTGGGGTTGTTGTGTTCGGCCGTCGGGGTTTGGGCGCAAAGCTCCACGTTCACCTACCAAGGCCAACTTAGTTCCAATGGCATCGCCGCCACCGGGCTGTTTGACGTGCGGTTCGCGCTTTACGATGCGGCCACGGCTGGTAATCCAGTTGGCACGGTATTGACCAATTCACCCACTGGCGTCACCAATGGCCTCTTCCAGGTGAGCCTGAGCTTCGGCAGCAGCGTATTCGACGGCAGCTCGCGTTGGCTGGAACTCGGCGTACACACCAACGGCAGTGCCGGCGCGTTCACGATATTGGCGCCCCGACAGTTGATCACAGCAACGCCCTACGCGGTGCGGGCGGCTAATTTTAGCGGAACACTGGCTTCAACCAATCTCACCGGCAAGATTTCCGACACAAATCTTTCGGCCAATGTCGTCCTGCTGACCAACAACGCCAACTTCACCCAATCCGTCAGCGCATCGAATTTCATCGGAAACGGTTTAGGCCTGACTAATCTCTCGGCCACCAACCTGACCGGAATCTTGCCGGACGCGCGCCTGTCAGCGAACGTCCCCTTGAAGAACGCGGCCACAAACGCCTTTCTCGGCAGCATCAGTGCTACCAACTATTACGGGGAAGGCCGTGGACTGACAAATGTCCCCGGGCGCATCTTCGAGGTGGTGACAACCGCCACCAGCATTCAGGCGTATGCCAACTACGGTTACCTGGCCACCAACGACACGACGGCGGTCGTCGTTACCTTGCCACAGACTGCAGACATTCGAACCGGCGAAACCATCCGCGTCTCTGGCAGCGGTGCGGCGGGATGGATTGTGGCGCAAAATACCAACCAGACCATTTTGGCGGGCAATCTGTTGAACAATGTCGGGGTTTCGTGGCGGACCAATACAGGCGGAATCAATTTTAAGGCGCTGGCAGTCTCGACGGACGGCCAAAAAATAGTAACGGTGATCAACGGTGGCGGCATCTGGACCTCAACGAACTACGGTGTGGCTTGGGTGCAATCTCCCAGCGCCCCCAGTTCCGCATCTTGGACGGCGGTGGCGTCTTCCGCCGACGGCACCAAACTGGCCGCCACCGTCAGTGGCAGTTACGTTTATACCTCGACGGACACAGGAACGAACTGGACCGCGCGCACCGGGTCTGGCACACGGACTTGGACTGGAATTGCGTCGTCGCTGGATGGCAACAAGCTATTCGGCTGCGTCAGTGGCACAGGGGTTTTCTATTCCACCAACGCCGGCGTGAATTGGTATCAAGGGTTAAGCTTGGCGGTTTCCTTCACCGGGATTGCCGCTTCTTCGGACGGGAATAACCTCGTGGCGGTCGCTCAAGGCGGCCAAGTTTACACTTCCGCCACCAATGGCGTGAGCGGCAGTTGGATTGCCCGGGAGAGCAACCGCAGTTGGACCTGCGTCGCTTCCTCGATTGACGGGAGCGTCTTGGTCGCGGGCGTAAATTCTGTGAACAACTATCTTTATGTTTCCGGCGACTTCGGGACTAGCTGGGTGCCAGGTACGACTGCCGCGAATTGGGCGGGCGTGGCTTGTTCGGCGGATGGCAGCCGGATGATCGCCGTGGCCAATGGCAGCGGCGTCTACATCTCGCAGGATTCCGGCCTGACGTGGCAATTGCGGGGTAATCTGCCCACCGGCATTGCTTACACCAGCGCCGCTTGCTCCAGCGACGCCAGTACCATGGCCGCCGCTGCGACCGCCAATGGAATTTATATCTCCTCGAAGTCGACTACGACGCTGGGAACCAGCGGCGGTCTGATTGGCACACGGTTGGCAGCGGTGGAGTTGGAGCACGTCGGCAATGGCGTGTTCATTCCGATCAGTTCGGTGGGCGTCATCCGACTCAAATAGTCGCTGGTCCAATGACCTTCACGCTGGCCTGTACTTCGGTTTGACGCCAATTGCGCTCGCGTTTTTTGGTTTCTGCCAGCAACAACTCCTCCGCGGTCCAGCCGCGTGATTGTGCATAGGCGGCTAGCTCAAACAACTCCTTCCCCACTGCAGACTTGCTGGCACGCCGAGTGACTTTATTTTCCAACAGGAGCTTTGCCTTTCGCGCTTTCTTGACCAGCTTTTCCACGCGTAGCAACGCCGGCAAATGTTTGGGAATGCCGTCCAGCGCCGAGGGGCGTTCGTGGCGCGTGCCCTTCTTTTCCGCCTGCTTGATCTTCTCCCAATTGGCCCAGACTTCATCCACATCCTTGACCTTGGTGGTGCCGAAGACGTGCGGATGGCGGCGGATCAACTTGTCCACGAGATGCCGCGTGACTTTCTCAAAATCAAATGCGCCGCGCTCACGAGCCAGCTGACAGTGAAACACCACTTGCAACAACAGGTCGCCCAGCTCCTCCGCCATCTCGTGATCATCGCGCGCCTCAATGGCATCAATGAGTTCGTAAACTTCCTCGATGGCGTGGCGACGAAGCGACAGATGGCTTTGCTCGCGATCCCACGGGCAGCCTTGTGGCGAGCGCAGCTTGGCCATGACCTTCAGCAAATCCTCGATGGCAGGTTTCTTTTTCATGAAAACAAAGACCAGTTCGGAAACTATAAAATCACCAGATCATCCCGATGCACAAGTTCCTCCTTGGGCAGCTTGCGCTCGCGTACGGCTTCGGAATCGAATCGCGCAATGCCGCGCGCGAACTCCGTGCCGTTCAAGTCGCAGATGCGGATGACATCGCCGGCGGCAAAGTTCCCTTCGCAACGCGAGACGCCCGGTGGCAATAGACTTTTACCGGCCTCGCGCAAAGCGTGCTTCGCCCCGTCATCCACAAAGAGCGCACCTTTGGGATGATGAAAGAATGCAATCCATCGCTTGCGCCCGCGCAACTTTCCTTCCTGCGCGATGAACAGCGTGCCTTCGTCCACACCGGACAAAATATTCGCCAGCGCGTCATGTTTGCGCCCGGACGCGATAACGAGCGGTATGCCAGAGCGCACCACGATCTTCGCCGCTTGAATCTTGGTGGCCATGCCGCCGACGGCGGTTTCGCTCGTCGTGCCGCCGGCGATTTTTTCCAAGCCCGCGTCAATCTGTTCGATGGCGGGAATGATCTTGGCATCCGGCTGGCCAAAGTTTTGGATGACTCCATCCACGGTGGTAAGAATCACCAGCAAGTCCGCCGGCAATAGCGAGGCAACGAGCGCAGAAAGGGTGTCGTTGTCCCCGACCTTGATTTCCGTAAACGACACCGCGTCGTTCTCGTTGATGATGGGGACGACTCCGTGACTTAAAAGCGTGACCAGCGTATTGCGGGCGTTCAGGTGGCGTTCGTGGTGTTCGAGATCGTCGTGGGTGAGCAGGACCTGAGCGACAACAAGGTGGTGTTTGGCAAACAGCTTTTCGTACGTGGACATCAACCGTGATTGCCCGACGGCAGCACAGGCCTGTTTTTCCGCGAGATCACTGGGCCGCGTGTCGAATCCAAGCGCCCCCATGCCCGCACCAACCGCGCCACTGGTGACAACGACGACTTCCTTCCCCGCCCGGCGCAACGCGGCAACCTGCGCCACAATCTGTTCGAGCTGCGCGGGGTCAATCTGCTTCCGGCTGTCCGTGAGGACGCCGGTGCCGAGTTTGACCACGATGCGGGAGACGTTTTTGAGCAATTCCGAACGCACGCCGGGCTTGGTAGCAAACGCGACGGAAAGTGTCGAGGCGGTTATACCAGACAAACAGGAGGGAACCGAAAAGATAGAGACGAGAACCGATACACCTTAGTGCTCGACCACGCGAAGGCGGAAAAACTCGTTCTGATCAGAAACAATGGTGACGTGGAACGGACTGAGGCCGGTCAATGCCTCCCAAGGCCCGGTGGTAGTGGGCCCATGTTCCAAGATACCAAAGTCCGGCCAGGAAAGATCGAAGCCATGATTCGTTTCATTGTTCGTCTTCAGAACATAAGGAATGTATGGCGCATACAGCCGGTAAAAACTTTGCGTTGTGGCTGTGGCTACGAACAACGGGCTGACGTTGGTCTGATCAACCCAACCTGTTTCGGGGAAAGCGGATCTTTGCAGCACAGCATTCGTCGGCCACGCGAGCGTGAAGCCGGTCGCGATTCGATTGGACATGATGAGATACAATGCCGGGTCCACGTATTCGAACGCGCCGAGATCCCAGCTCGTCGGGGTATTGTCCCGCCACGGAAGATCAAACGGGCGCGCCAAGCCGCGCGCATCGGTCGCTGGTCCGGGCGAAATCCCGGCATCAATGACGGGACTGTCTGCGGTCGGAGCGTGGGTCCATGTCGGTCCGCCATTATCCCGTAGCGGTCCGAGCTGGGCATTCACATCCAATTGATTCCCGATTGTGATGCCAGTAACTGTGAGTGCCACAGAGGTTTGTTGCACCAGATTGCCACCCTCGGAACGCAGCGTGCCGCCAAAATCCGGGGTTATGGGCGCGGTGTTACCGGCAAAAACGGAATTACGCGCGTGCACTTCGGCTGCAGCTGCGACCGAAACGCCACCAAAAGCAGCAGCCGCAGTGTTATTGGCAACCGTGGCAAATACAAAATCCAGTCGGCCTCCCTCTACTCGCGCACCACCGCCACGCGCCGTGCCACTGTGGCTGGCCCAAGCCGCAGCGCTATTGCCGCTGAGCGTGCTGTTGAGTAATTGGCTGAAACCGGAACTCTGCCGGAGACCACCGCCGGTGCCGAGCGAGCCAAGCGCGCTGTTGTAGGCCAGCAACACTCCCGTCAGGATATTGGTGCCGTAATTACAAACACCCCCGCCAGAATCAGCTTCGTTGGCAATAAAAAGACTATTGGTGATGAATGCGGCGGCTTGGGGACCATTGTAAAAACCCCCACCAGATACCGTCGCAGTGTTGTTACTGATGACACTTTGAAAAATGCGCAAAGAGCCGAGATTCCCGATTCCGCCGCCGGACGCCGCCGTATTATCGGCTAGAAGACAGTGTTCCAACGTCAGCGCGCCCTCATTGTAAATGCCACCGCCCAACTCTGTACTGACCCCGTGCCGCACTGCAATGCCTCGCAAGATCACCGTTGCTCCAGGCAGAACCTGCACCGCCGGACCAACTTGGCCGCCGCTCAGGACGGGTTTATTCCACCACGAACCAACCAAGGTCACCTCGCGATCCAACACGAGATTTTCCGTATACGTCCCTGCGGGCAACGAGATCACTGTGCCGTTCGTGGCCGCGTTCAATTGTGCCTGCAACGGGCCGATGAAGGTAAGTTTCGCCACACTGCTATTCGTCACACCTGCTGGACCGAGCACACGGAGTTGATAATTTCCGCCGTCAGCAAAGGCGACATTGGATACGGTTAGGAAGGTGGTGGCGGCCCCGGAAATATGGCCCCCATCGAATACCGGCTGATCGTTATGATACCAACGATAGAGCAATGCTGGCGTCCCAACTGGTGTGGCGCCAAAGTGGGCGATGCCACCAGACAACACCGAGATGCTGGCAGGCTGGGTGAGAAAGGCCGGCGGGCGCGGGGCAACTCCAAATAGCTCCACAACGCGCAGGCCGGCGGTGCCAGTGGAAAGAAAGGCTTGATTGCCAAGCACGATCGCACCACTGGCAACGCCACTGCTCGTAACCACCCCAAGCAAATTGACGTTCGCGGGATTGGACACGTTTAAGAAAAGATAGCCATTCGGACCATCGGCCAGCACAACGAAATCCCCCACCACATCCAGCGCAGTGGCATTCGTGGTTGGATACGTACCGAGCAATACCGGCATCGTGGGATCTTGCACATCAAACATGAGCAAGCCCGCCGAACCGGCGGCGACGTAAGCGCGCGAACCTTGCAATCGAACCGCATTGGCCTGACCGGGGCCGGGGTAACTGCCAATAGCCACGGGTGCAGCAGGATTGGTAACCGTGGCGATGCGCAGCCCGCCCGTCCCTTCTGCGAGGAAAGCGAGGTCGCCCGCCACTTGAACATCGCGCGTGTGCCCAGTGGTCGGCAGATGCCCCAGCATTATCGGCAGCGCCGGGTTGGTAACACTCCAAATTTGTAACCCCGCCGCACCATCCGCCACAAAAACGCGTTGGTTGGTCACCGCCAGATTCAGCGCAGCGCCGGGTGTATCGAAAGCACCGACAAAACTGGGCTGCGTCGGCTGACTGACATCGAGGATGGTGACGCCGTTGGTGCCGAGCGCGAGGTACAACAGATTGGTCTGCAGGCTGACTGCCAAGACCGCGCCGGTAGGCACATACGTGCCGAGCGAACCAAGATTGTCCAGATTGCTCAGATTTACCAACCGCAATCCACCGGAGCCGTCAGCTATATAAGCGATATTGCCGAAAACGGCCGCGGCATTTGCGAAGCCTGGCGTATCCAAGCTCCCGCGGACGATCGGCGTACCCAAGGGATTCACAGTGACTTGGGCGACTGCACTCGTGACGCTGCCCTGCGCATTGGTGATAACGACGGTGTAATTGCCAGCATTCGTCAGCGCGAGACTCGGAAAATGCAGATGTGGCTCCGTCACCCCACTGATATTGCTGGCTTGCGCCAGCGGGATACCATTTCGATACCACACGTAACCCAACGGCGGTGTGGCTTCAGCCGCCACACTCAGAACCAATTCGTCGCCGACACCATTGGTGGTGCTGGAAGCGAAATCTACGATGGTCGGGGCTTGCGCCGGCAGACCAAGCAACTCAGCCACAACAAAACCTTCCGCGCGATCAACCAAGAACGCATGCCGACCGATGATTTGCAGGCTGCGCACCGAGGCCCCGGCGAGACTTGTTGAGATGTGGGTAGGGCTCGTCGGATCACTGAGGTCAGCAAGTTCAACTTTCCCGATGCCTTCAGCAATATAGGCGCGATTGCTTATCACTTGGACGTGAAATGCATCACCAAGGGTTTCCAATCGACCGAGCACCGTGGGGGTCTGCGGGTCAGTCACATCGGCAATGCAAAGACCGCGATGGTAATCCGAGATGTAGGCACGCGTGCCAGACACGGTGACGGCCTCAGCGTTGCCTGGCGTATCGAGTTGAGCGACACGTGTCGGGGCGAGCGGATTAGAGGTGTCAAAAACTTCCAGCCCCGCGTCTGACGCCGCGAGATAGGCTTGCGAACCCGCCACCGCTACCCCTTCTGCAAACCCACCGGTAATAGCTCGTCCGGCGATGACAGGGTGTGTCGGTTGGCGAACATCAATGATGGCGTAGCCACCCTCCCGATCAGCAACGTGCGCATAGTGGCCCGTCAACCGGACTGCATGCGCAAAGCCTGGAGTGTTACATTGGCCGACACGCACGAGGTTCGTCGGATCGAGGATATCAAAGATTTCCAGCCCGGCATCCCAGGCAGCAACGAAAGCGTAGCGGCCTTTGATACAGACGTCCTGCGCCAACCCCAACGTCGCGGTTTGGCCAACGAGCACAGGGTTTAATGGATCGCGACAATCAATCGCCTGCAACCCATCAAGCCGGCTGGCGACAAATGCAATTTGTCCGACGACATGGGTATTCAGCGAATCGCCTTCATTGAAATAGCCCGAGCGGAACACCGGCGTGCCAACGGGCACTACGTGAAGCGTGGCTTCGGCACGAGCCGCCAGATTCCAACCGTTATGCACCACCACGGAATACTTGCCGGAATCGGCGAGGGTCAGGCTGTCAAACGACAGTGCGGCGGTACCAACGCCGTGCAGATTCGTCGTGCTCAACAAGGGTTGATCGTCTTTATACCATTGGTAGGTAAAGGGCTTGCCACCTTGAGCACTCGCCAAAAACAGTCCAGGGCCACCCGGCAGCGAGATGAACTCACCAGGGGTGATCAACACGGTCGGATAAACCACCGGAGCCCCCAACAACTCTACAATCTGCACGCCGTTGGTTCCAGCAGCGATGTAAACCAGCGGACCTTCCAAGCGCAGGCTCCGGGCAGGAGCAACGAGATGATGCCCAACTGACAGGATGGCTGCGGGACTAGTCACATCAATGACTTCAATTCCGTTGGTATCCAAAGCCAGTACCGCCAGGCCAACGGCGAGTTCCAAATCCAGCACTGGTGCAACAGGATGATTTCCCAACACCAGCGGGGCAGCAGGATTCTCCACGTTTAAAATCAATAACCCACCCGGTCCATCCGCCACATAAGCGGTAGTGCCAGTCACCTTCACATTTCGGGCATCGCCCGGCGTGTTGTAACCGCCCAAACGAGTGATCGCGGCCGGATTGGTAACGGATAAGATTTCCACACCATTCGTGCCATCAGCCACATAAGCCAGCCCGCCAATCACGTTGACATTCCAAGCATAGCCCGGCGTGTCATAAGCCCCCAGCCAAAGTGGCTCGGCGGCCCCGTTAAGCTGATAAACTTCCAAACCGCTTTCACCATCCGCCACGTACGCCAGCCCGTTGGCGAGATATACTGCCCGCGTGGTTCCGGGAGTATTGGTAGCTGCGAGCAACTGGCTTTCCCCCCAATATTCAGCGGCATCAAACACCTGCAATCCGTTGGTGCCTCCTGCTAGATGGGCATAGGCATCAGACACGCGAATCCCAGCAGCAAAACCACCGTCGGCATATCCCCCGGTCTGGTAAGAAAAACGCGGACTGATGGCATTGAAGATCTGCAGACCGTTGGTTCCAGCGGCAACATAAACAATGGCATTGTTGACATCCACCCCCTCCGCCGAGCCACCCGGTTGAAATGCCCCGCGCCAGACCGGCGTGCCTGGAGTTACCACTGTCAGCACATTGGAACTAACCAACGCCCCCAGAGCGTTGGCGATCGTGACGGAATAGACACCGCTATCCGCTGCTTCCGCGGTTGTGATGGTCAGCCATGCGTTGGTCGTGCCGCTATAACGGGTGGTGTCAGCCAAGGGCAAGTTGTTCCGGTACCATTGAAAGGTCATGGGCGTCGTCCCGGCAGCCAACACACTCAGAACCACAGCCTGTCCCACTGCGGCCTGTTTGGGAGCCACCGGGGCAATCAGTTGCGGGGCGGTGGCACCTAAAGACGCAATCGGTAGAACAACGAGCTCTCCCACGCCGTTCCGAACATAGGCATTTGCTCCCGCGAGGCGAACACCCCAAGCCCCATTCGGCACCGTGAGATTGGTCTGCACGACCGGCGCGGCGGGATTGCTGACGTTGAGAACCGCAACCCGCCCGTTGGGGCTGGCCAGCACCACCACATTGCTGCGGACGTCTACATCCACCCACTCGTTAGTGCTCGAAAATGTTCCAGTCAGCGTCGGATTACCGGGATTTTGAATATTGATGATTTCTAATCGTCCGCCCGCGCAAAGGGTATACGCGTAATTCCCCGCCACACGAACCCGCTGAGCGGCACTGGCAGTGTAACGATGACCCAGCAAAACTGGATTGCTCGCATTCGTGATTTCAGTGATGTACAAATCCCTCTTCCGAACACGCCGCATAAAGACGATGCGCCTCGATGTCCAGCGATACCACCCTCCCCGTCAACGTCAGCGTCGGCAATTCCACCGGAAACGTCGTATCAAACAAATCTACTACCGCAACGGAATCATCCCCATTTGCCACATAGGCCACTTGATCGGAAACCTTCACGTCACTAGCCATTCCAGCCGTGAGATAGCGCCCGCCGAAAATCAGCGCCGGCGGAGTGACACTGATATCAAAAATGAACAGGCCCTCATTGGTCACGGAAACTGTGGCATAATGCTCGTGCACCGAAATCCCGGAGATACCGCTCAATTCACCGAATGTGGCCAGCGTGGTAGCGTTGGTGCTATTGCCCAATGCGCTGGTTTTCAACTGACCCGATTGATCCGGCAAGAACGCCAAGTTACCCGTTACTTGCACTGAGGCTGCCAGCACGGTCACCCCTGCCAATAAGCAAACGGCCAACAGATAAACCCCGAGGGTTGACGCGCCGGATAAAGCGCGCCGCTGCCGGATCCACACTCTGGCCGGAGATTCCCCCATTGGTTTGATACTAAAAAACCTGAGGTGACCTTTATCTCCGGTCTGGAAGATTCGAGCAAGTGGCAGATAAGCCGGACTTTACGGACTTTTGCTCCGTAGGCCGCCTTAGCACCACCAGATGTTGTAGCAAATCGCGGCAAATAGACCTAAGCAGGAACCATCAGCCCCACCATCACGCCCAGACGTACCGGAGGAAAGGAGATGGCCAAGAGGACTTCAGCGGACAGACGAATCAGAGGCCTTTGGACCACTCCACTCGTTCAACGCGCGCTCGTCCCCTGCCGTGCTAAACTCCGGATCAAGCAACGCCAACGCCGCACCTATCAGGTAAAGCGACCCTGCGATAACCACGAAAGAATCCTGCTCTGCTGCGCGCAAAGCTTCGACCAACGTCGCATAACTTTGTACAACGGCTTTCGGATTTGCTGCGCGACAAACCTCAGCCAAGTCCTGCGGTAGAACAGTGCGCTCACTGCTAACTGGCACCGCGAAAATCCGTGCTGCCAGCGGCGCCAGTAACTGACACATAACGCGCCAATCCTTGTCACCAAGCATGCCAATGATCAAAGTCAGCTTCACTGTGAGATAGCCCTGGAGCAGCGCCGTGCGCAAGACCTCAACCCCGGCAACGTTATGCGCTCCATCAAGCAGATAGCGTTGGCCATTGGGGCGCGTAATTAGTTGCAACCGCCCCGGCCATTGGACGGTCTCCAATCCGTGTTTGCTGGTGGCAGCAGTGACCGGAAGCTGTGGTTGTAAAATTTGAACTGTGGCCAACGCCAATGCCGCGTTAATTTTCTGGTGCGCACCGAGCAAAGCGGATTTCCCGCGCAAATTCATCTCCCCTGTTACGTGGGAAAGTGGGGCGCGCTGCTCTAATGCCACCGCTTCGAGCACTTGCAAAACTTCCGATTGTTCCACCGCCGTGACCACCGGCACGCCGGGTTTGATAATACCTGCCTTTTCCCTTGCGATTCTCGCCAACGTATCGCCCAGCCATTGCTGGTGATCGTAACCGATATTGGTGATGACACTGGCCAATGGCGTAACGATGTTCGTGGCGTCCAAGCGGCCCCCAAGGCCAGTCTCCCAAATCACGAGGTCACACTTCTGTTCCTCGAAGTAGCGCAGCGCCAGCACCGTGACGAACTCGAATAGTGTGGTGGGCGTGGTTGAATCATGAGGAAGCTGCACCTGCAACTCAGCCACCAACCGCACCACATCCGCCTGGCTGATGAGCTGGCGATTGACTTGAATCCGTTCGCGAAAGGAAACCAAGTGTGGCGAGGTGAACAATCCCACCCGCAAGCCCGCCGCGCGATAGATGCTTTCCAACATCGCGCAGGTCGAGCCTTTACCATTAGTCCCAGCAACGTGGATGAAGCGCAGTCTATTTTGAGGATTGCCGACCCGCTCCGCCAAAACGCGGGTGGGTTCTAATCCAAATCGCGCCCCAAACCAACTCAGGCCGTACAAAAACTTGATGGCTTCCGGGTAAGTCACGGCTTACGCCGCGTCACAGCGGCTTGTGATGGATGAACTGATGCGCGGCGGCGATGAAGCCTTTGAACATCGGATGCGGCTGATGCGGCTTGCTCAGAAATTCCGGATGAAACTGACTCGCGAGGAAGAACGGATGTCCCGGCAGTTCGATCACTTCCACGAGTTTGCCGTCCGGCGACGTGCCGCTGAACATGAATCCAGCCTTTCTCAAATTTCTCGCGATAGGCGTTGTTGAACTCAAAGCGATGGCGATGCCGTTCATTGATGACAAACGAGCCGTAAAGCTTGCCCGCCTGTGAACCGACGGCCAACTGGCACGGCTGCGCGCCGAGCCGCATCGTGCCGCCTTTCTTAGTCACCTTGCGTTGCGCGTCGAGCAACGCGATGACCGGATGCGGCGAGTCAGGATCAAATTCCGTCGAGTGCGCCTTGTCCAGCTTGAGCACGTGCCGGGCAAATTCAATCGTGGCGATCTGCATGCCCAGACACAGGCCGAGGTACGGCACTTTGTTTTCGCGCGCATACTTGGCGGCTTTGATTTTGCCTTCGATGCCGCGTTCGCCAAAACCGCCGGGCACACAAATGCCGCCGAGTCCTTGCAAAACCTTTTCCCCGCCCGCCTTTTCAAGCTCTTCGGCATCCACCTGCACGATTTCAACGCCGCAATCATTGCCGATGCCGCCGTGAATGATGGCTTCGTAAACAGACTTGTAGGCATCCTGTAGGCCGATGTATTTGCCGACTACACCGACACGCACGCGATGTTGCGGGGCGATGAGTTTGCGGATGATTTCCTGCCAATGCGCCATTTTTGCCGGCGCACCATCGAGATGCAGGATGCGGCAAACGAGTTCGTCAGCACGTTCGCGTTGCAACACCAGCGGCAGCTCGTAGATGGAATGATCCACGTCTTTGACTTCGATGACCGCCTCGGTCGCCACGCTGCAATATAAAGAAATTTTCTGGCGCAGGTCTTTGTCGAGCGGCTTTTCGCAACGGCACGCGACGAGGTGCGGCGTGATGCCGATTTCGCGCAACTTGGCGACGGATTGCTGCGTCGGCTTGGTCTTCAATTCGCCCGCCGCCTTGATGTAAGGCACGTAGGTGACGTGGATGAAGCAGGTGTTGCCGATGCCGGCTTCAAGGGCGAACTCGCGGATGGCTTCGAGGAATGGCAGCCCTTCAATGTCGCCCGTCGTGCCGCCGATTTCGGTAATAACCACGTCCGCTTTGCTTTCCGCCGCGAGCACATGGATGCGGCGTTTGATTTCGTCGGTAACATGCGGAATGACCTGCACGGTCTTGCCGAGGTAGACGCCTTCGCGCTCATTGTTGAGCACCGTCTGGTAAACCTGGCCGCTGGTAAGGTTGTTCAGACGGGAAAGCTTGGTGCTGGTGAAGCGTTCGTAATGCCCGAGGTCGAGGTC
Source organism: Verrucomicrobiota bacterium (assembly GCA_049840435.1). GTDB lineage: Bacteria > Verrucomicrobiota > Verrucomicrobiia > Limisphaerales > JADLHS01 > JADLHS01. The sequence continues at coordinate 14,333 of JASGKY010000051.1, forward strand.
GGTTTCCGCACCGTCATCGAGCACATAGACTTCACCGTGTTGGAACGGACTCATCGTGCCTGGGTCTACATTGAGATATGGGTCAAATTTTTGCAGCGCGACCTTGAGGCCGCGATTCTCCAGCAACGTGCCGAGCGCCGCCGCCGTCAGACCTTTGCCCAACGAGCTGACCACGCCACCAGTGACAAATATGAATTTCATTTGTTAAGGAGAATTTCGTGAATGCTGGGAAAAATTCTCTTTCCCAGTTTCACGAGTTCCAGAGTTCCTACTTCAGTAAATTTTCCACCCGCGCGACGTCCTCGGGCACATCCACGCCCACGCTGTCATAATCCACTTTCACGACCGCGATGGGAATGCCGTTGTCCAACGCCCGCAACTGCTCGAGTTTCTCCCGCATTTTCCAGCGCGGAAACCGGGTATTTGACCAGTCGCAACAACGCGTCCCGCCGGAAACCGTAAATGCCGAGGTGTTTCAAAAAAGGAAACGCCGCCAACTGTTCGCTTGCGGAACGACTGGCGGCCTCACGCAGATACGGAATCGTGCGACGTGAAAAATATAAGGCGCGGCCCGCGACGTTGACAACGACTTTCACGACGTTGGCGTTGTCATATTCGGCAACGTTCTTGATCGGGGTCGCGGCGGTGGACATTTCGCAATCGTTCAAGGCCCGCGCGACAGCATCCACCACAGCGGGATCTATCAACGGTTCATCGCCCTGAATGTTCACCACGGCATCGCATTGGCAGCGCGTCGCCACCTCCGCAATGCGATCTGAACCGCTGGGATGATCTTCCCGGGTCATTTCCACCCGGCAAAACTTCTTGGCGACTTCGGCAATCCGGATGTCGTCCGTCGCCACAATGACTTCGCTGAGAGATTTGGCTTTCTGGCACTGTTCCACGACGTGCTGGATAAGCGGCTTGCCGGCGATGGGGTGGAGGGGCTTGCCGGGAAAGCGGGTCGAGGCGTAGCGGGCCGGAATGATGCCAAGAATCTTCATTTCAACAGGTAAATGGGCAATGCACCGTGAGGGCGCATCAAACGTCGCGCAGCCTAGCGACTCTGCACTTCACAAGCGAGCGAGGAATGCGTCCGCTCGGCATCAGTAAAAAATCTGGTTTACCTAAAGCCTGACCTGTGTGAATATATTCAGAGATACACAACCATCTGCCGCGAATTATCAGCCAATACCCCTTGGGCTCTGTGATTACAGCTCTGCCAACCGAAAAGAACTCTGCGCTCACTCCCGCGCCGTTGCCGGTGATTACTACAACCTCGTCGCGTTTAACCGGAATCGTTCCTCCCATGGTGACGCCTTTGTTGGCGGGGGACACTTTGGATGTCGCAGGTTTGGAGCGGTTGGTGGAACACATCGTCGCGGGTGGCGTTCAGGGGTTGTTCATTTTGGGAACGAGCGGGGAAGGGCCTGGATTGAGTTATCGGCTGCGTCGGGAAGTCATTCAGCGCACCTGCCGCCAAGTGCGCGGGCGACTGCCGATTCTGGTGGGGATCACGGATACCGCGTTCACTGAAGCCATCGCGATGGCCCAGTGCGCCGCCGAAGCTGGTGCCCAAGCCGTCGTCACCGCCGGGCCGTATTACCTGCCCGCCGCGCAACCGGAACTGGTAGATTACGTTGAACGACTGGTGCGCGAATTGCCGTTACCGCTCTTCATCTACAACATGCCGCAGTTGACGAAGGTGCATTTCGAGCCGGAAACGCTGCGTCAACTCACGCACCTCGGAAAAATTGCCGGCCTGAAGGACAGTTCCGCGAACTTGAATTATTTCGATCACCTGGTGGCGCTAAAACGTGAGCGTCCGGATTGGTCGGTGCTGGTTGGGCCGGAACATCTGTTGATGGAAACAGTGCAACGCGGCGGGGACGGTGGCGTGAACGGGGGTGCAAATTTTTACCCGCGCCTATTCGTGGAATTATATCAGGCCGTGAAATCCGGAGACGCCAAGCGCGCCGAGGAATTGCAAAAACAACTACTGCAATTGGGCCAGATTTACTCCGTCGGCAAACACGCGTCCGCCGTGGTCAAAGGCATGAAATGCGCGTGTTCCTTGCTGGGACTCTGCGAAGATCAAATGGCCGAGCCGTTCGACCGTTTTAATGAACCCGAGCGCGAGAAAGTCCGTGCAGTTCTTAGTTCGCTCAATCTCCTGCCCGCCCAGTAAGGCGGCGCTATCATCTCCCTGCTCAGCTTGTTTCAAAAAGAAAAACCCCTCGCTGCCATACGGGCCAACGAGGGGTCTCAGGGAACGCGAAACCGGTCAATTCATTAACTGCTCAGTTATTGCTGGAGCAGGCGGAGCACACTGTTCGGCATGGAGTTGGCCTGGGCCAACATCGCCGTGCCGGATTGCACCAAGATGTTCGCTTTCGCATAACTGGTGCTTTCCTCGGCCACGTCCACATCCATGATGCGGGAGCTGGCCGCCGTGAGGTTTTCTGCGCTGACGCTCAACTGTTCCGCCGTGTAGTTCAAGCGGGTCTGGTAAGCGCCAATGCTGGAACGGTCAATCGAGAGCTGATTGATCGCGCCTTGCACGTTGGTGAGCGCGGCAGCCGCGCCGGCAACGGTGCTCAAGTCGTCCGTGGCGAGCGTCGTGTACCGAGGCGGCTGCCAAATCCACGCCAGCCATCGTGAAGGTGTTGCCTTCCGAGTCAATCGTCACGTCGAGATTATTGGCGGAGAACAGCGGCACACCGTTGAAATCTTTGGTCGCCGCGTTGGCGATGTACGCCGCGAGCTGGCCATATTCGTTATTATACAGGTTACGATCCGCGTTGGACTTGGTGACGTCCTGCGCGAGCAACGTCAGTTCGCTCATGCGATCCAGCGCCTTGGCGATCTTCTTCAGATAGCCGTCCTGGGTTTGCGTGAAGGAGACCGCGTTGCTGATGTTCGTCTTGGCGGCGTTGGTGCGTTGCACCTGCGCGTCGAGACGGGAAGCGACAGCCAGACCGGCGGCGTCGTCCGCGGGATTCACGATTTTTTGACCCGAGCTGAGGCGCGCGAGCGATTTGCTCAACATTGCCTGGCTCGTCTGCAGGTGATTGGCGGACACCTGCGCGGTGATGTTAGTATTGATGACCATGTTTTGACCTTTCTTACTTTTGGGGTTTCGCGTTACGTGACATCCCTGTCATGTTCAGGCGGGCGTTACCGCCACCTGCTGTCCTTTCAAATTGGGTTTCAGTTTCGGTTTCACTTCCGGCAAGCGCGGCAGCGCGGGCCGGTTCTGCGTCAACGCTTCCTTGTTGTTGCGCTGGATCTCGTCGTAAACCTCCTGCCGATGCACCGGCACGTCCATGGGCGCTTCGACGCCCAACTTCACCACGTCGCCCTCGACGCGGATGATCTTCACCGTGATCCGTCCATCAATCACGATGCTTTCGTTGGTTTTGCGGGAGAGAATGAGCATAGCCGTCCGTGGTTAATTAGTCCTAGGTTGGGTTCAACGACTCAGTGGTAACGGATGCTGAATGGAATAACGCGACGCATTGGCGAGCACGACCTGCTTGCCTTTGAGAGTAAAACGGTTCACGACGACCGGGCCTTTCAAGTTCGCCGTGGCGCTGCCCTTGGCGGAGAGCGTCACGATGTTGAAGACCAGCGCATCGTCCGGGCTGTTGAGCCCGAGAAATTTCACATCTTCCGCGGGAACATCCGGTTCGTAGTCGGGGAAGACTTCGAGGCCGGGCAACACGAGGAAGGCGAGTTTGGTCTGATTGATCACCTGCAACCAACAGAACGGCGCTTCGCTGGGATTCTCGAGCAAGGCGTAGTGCTTGATGTCTTCGAAGCCCAGCAAGCCCAGCGGCAGATGCACGATGTTCTCGTTCTGCACGGTCAACCGTTCGAGCTCGACCGCTTCCACCGATTCAATTGTTTCGCATGTGTTCATGTTTGCAAATGTCGAACGCCTCTTAGCAACGCCAATGCCAGCGACAAAAACACCAATAAACACAGAGGTTTTATTGTTTTTGCCTACCACAGACGGCAAAAAGTGCCGGGAAAAACCCACCCACACCCGGCAAACTTGCCCCAGCACGCTGGCCGCGATTAAAGCCCGTTTGCTGTAGAAGGAACCAACTAGCTGAAGCTTTGCACTGGCGACAAAGAGGTTTGCCAACGGGCCATTTCAATCCTCCGGAGTAGCGACATTCTTAAAGCGTGCAACAAATTGAAGTTTGCTGGCCGCTGGCTTGAGGCGAGAAGTGGCGCGGTAGCGTCTTGGCGTGCGGCAGCCCTCTGCCGCGTTCCTATCGCGAGCCTGCGGGCCAAAGCGGCAGAGGGCTGCCGCAGTCCAAGACCTCGCGGAATGCACCACCGCTATTCATTCACACGCCAAATTTCACTCTGTGACATGCACTGAGCCTCAGCGCGAACCACTTCAATGATTCCACGCGGCCAGATTCTATAATTAGGTTCGCCCCGTAACTCCTTGCCTAGTGCGCCCCGATTCGTTCGGCAATTTTTTCCCCAAGCCAACCGGTCACTTCGGCAAAACCCCTGTAAAATCTCGCTTTTCCACTCATGGCACTGCCACTGCTTGGCGTGACCCGTAAAAGTGTCCTGAGGACGCCATGATAGACGCACTATTCAGCCAGCCAAATTATGCGGCGATGAAAAAGATGTTGGACGCCACCGCGCTCCAGCATCAAGCCATCGCCAGCAATCTCGGCAATGTCGAGAAGCCGGGCTATCAACGCGTGGACGTCAATCCGTCCTTCGCAGCGGAACTCAAACAAGCCCTCGGCTCGCAGGACACGGCAGCGATCTCCAATCTCCAGCCTTCGTTGACGGTGGATGCCAGCGCCATCGCCAACACCAAGGACGGCAATACGGTCCAGCTCGAAAACGAGATGATGAAGATGAATCAAAACACCATCTCCCACGCCTTGGAAACCCAGCTTATCACCGGTCAACTCCTGCGCCTCCGACTCGCCATCACGGGACGCTCTTCCTGAACTGAACCATGATCAACGTTCTTACAGGCATCAACACGACGGCTTCGGCCTTGGAAGCCGAACGCATCCGCATGGACGTCATTGGGCAGAACATCGCCAACGCCGAAGTTTCCCGCGCGCCCGGCGCCAAGCCGTATCAACGCCAGCAGGTCGTATTCGAGACGTTGCTCAACGAACACGCCAATCAGATTGGTGTTACGGGCGGAGCGGGCAGCACCGTTGCTGCGCGCATTGAAACCGACAATCGCCCGCCGCGCATGGTGTATCAACCCGGCAATCCGCACGCCGACGCCAAGGGCATGGTCGCCTTGCCGGATATCAATACCCACGAAGAAATGGCGGACTTGATCACTGCGTCGCGCGCCTTCGAGGCGAACCTTGCTGTCGTTCGCAATGCCCGCAGCATGGCGATGCAAACGCTCGCGATCGGGAAACGCTGATTTTAATTCGCACTAAATGAATCCCCTTTCCGCCATTCGATTGCCGATGACGCCGGACATGATGTCCGGAGCCAACGGGCTGGGCGCTAATCTCGCCAAGCCGGTCATTCCGCAATACGAACTCGGAAAACTCGCTCCCACCGCGGCGCCCGCAACATTGCAACTCGGCAGTTCGATCACGCCGGCCAGCGGGGGATTTGAAAGCACTTTGGGCCGCCTCGTCTCTGACGTGAGCGCCAAACAAGCCGCCGCGAGCGAAGCCGTTTCCGGTCTCGCTACGAACGCCGGCGTGCCGTTGCACCAGGCCGTGATCGCGATGGAGGAAGCGAGCGTTTCCTTCCAGCTCATGGTCGAAGTGCGCAACAAACTTTTGGAATCGTATCAAGAACTGATGCGGATGCAGGTCTGATCAGAAGTCGTAAAGGGTTAACGAATGAACAACGGATTATCGCAAATCGGCACTCAGCTTCTCAACATCTGGAAGCACCTCGGCGTCGGCCAACGCCTCACCATCGTCGTCACCGCCGCTGCGGTGGCGGTCGGGTTGAGCGCGCTCGTCTTCTGGTCGAGCCGCCCGGATTACGCAATGCTTTACGGTCGCCTCGACGACGCCGAAGCCGCCAAGGTCATCGCCGCGCTCGGAGAATCCAATACGCCTTACCAAGTCAGCCGCGGTGGTGGCACGATTTCCGTGCCGAGCGACAAGGTTCATCAAGTCCGCATGCAACTCGCCGCCAAAGGCATTCCCCGCGGCGAAGGCGTCGGCTTCGAGATTTTTGACAAACCTAACTTCGGCATCTCTGACTTCGTCCAGCGCGCCAATTATCTCCGCGCCGTGCAGGGCGAATTGTCCCGCACCATCGGTCAGGTGGACATCATCGAAAGCGCCCGCGTCATGATCGTGATGCCGGAAAATCGCTTGCTCGTGGATAACACTAAGAAGCCCACCGCGTCGGTCTTCATCCGCGTGCGCGGCAATGCGATGCTCCCGCCGCAGAACGTCAATGCCATCCGCTTCCTCGTCGCGAACGCCGTCGAAGGCCTCACCGCCAACAACGTCAGCGTCGTGGACAACCAGGGCAACGTGCTTTCCGAAAACACAGAGAATGATTCCGTCGCCGGGCTCACCGCCACCCAGCTCAGCGCCCGTCAGAATCTGGAAAAGTATTACGCGAAGAAAGCCGAAGACATGTTGAATCGCGTGCTCGGCGCGGGGCAGTCCGTCGTGCGCGTTTCCGCCGACATCAATTTCGACAGCCTCTCCCGCGTGGAAGAAAAATTTGACCCGGAAGCACAGATTCCCCGCACCACCACAATGACCGAAGAAAAGATGGATACGGTCACCACGACGATTTCCTCCAGCGCCGCCGCTGGAGTTGCGGCGAACACCTCCACGGAAACCACGAACGCCGTCACTATTCCAACCAACACCAGCAAGACGAACAAGAAAGTTCAGAACACTTCCTACGAGATCAACAAGACGATCAGCAACATCATGCAGACGCCGGGCAGCGTGAAGCGCGTCTCCGCCGCCGTCTTCGTGGCCGCCACCGTCACCGGCAGCGGCACAAACCGGGTCGTGAATCAACGTACGCCCGAGGAGATGCAGAAGATCAAACGCGTCGTCATGGGCGCACTCGGCATTCAAGAAGGGCCGGACGCCACCCGCCCCGACCAGATCACCATCGAGGAAATGCCGTTCAACGAAGAGCCGGCGATGGAGATCACCAAGCAGCTCGATCAGCAGCAGAAGAAGGAATTCTGGTGGGAACTCGCCAAGACCGCGCTGTATCCGGCGCTCGGCTTGATCGTGTTGTTTGTCTTCTGGCGCATGTTGAAGAGCACGCCCATGGAAAACATCCCGCTCGGCGTGCCCGTCGGTTCAAACGGTGGGGGGCGCGGTCTGCGCCCCGGCGATTCTGACACCGTCACTGTTGAAGTGTTGAACCAGCTCATCCGCGAGAACCCGCACAACATGACCCAAGCGATCCGGTCGTGGGTGGGTGCACCAAAGGAGACGAAATAATTTATGGCCGCCGCCACTGAAAACGCCGCGCCCAGCGCCCCAACCGAGTTGACGCGTCAGCAAAAACTGGCCGTGCTGCTCTGCATGCTCGGGCCGGACAGCGCCGCGCAAATTTTGAAGCATTTCAGCGAGCGCGAAATGGAAGCCATCATCACCGAGATGGGTAAACTCGAACTCATCAGCTACGAGTTGCAAAACCAGGTGTTGCGCGAGTTCGCTGAAGTTGCCGTCCAAGCCAGCACCTCCGTCGCCGGCGGCGAGGAAATTGTTCGTCTCACTTTAGAAAAAGCCGTCGGCCAGCAACGCGCCGCGTCCATCGTCAATCGCAATGGCAACGGCACTGAGCCGGTTTCCAACGAAATTTTACGCCCCATCGTCGAGGCTGACCCGCGCGAGTTGTTCAATGCCATCAAGAGCGAACACCCGCAAACGATGGCGTTGCTCACAAGCCATCTGCCGCCCGAGCAAGCGTCTGCGTTTTTGAATCAATGCCCGCCGGAGTTGCGCGACCAGATCGTCGAACGTCTCGCGATGTTGCAACCGACGCCCATCGAAGTCATCGAGCAGATCGCCACCATCATCAGCCGTAAGCTTGGCGTCAAAGCGACCCGCGCCATCACCGAAACCGGCGGCGTCAAATCCGCCGCCGCCCTGTTGAACGCCTCGGATCGGACGATGAGCAAGACCGTGTTGACCTCCATTGAGGAGCGCAATCCCGATCTCAGTAAATCCATCCGCGCAAAAATGTTCACGTTCGAAGACATGATCCGCCTCGACAACGCCGCCTTGCAAAAGGTCATGCGCGAAGTGGACACGCGCGACCTTGCCGTCTCGCTCAAGAAGTGCAGCTTCCCGGTCAAGACCGCGATGCTCGGCGCGATTTCGAAACGCGCCGCCGAAACGGTGAAGGAAGAAATCAGCTTCCTCGGCAATCTCAAGGCCAAGGAAATCGAAGCCGCCCAGACGCGCATCGTGGACATCGTCCGCCGCCTCGAAGGCGAAGGCGAAATTGATCTCAACCCGCAGGAGGAGAACGCAGATGCCGCGGCGTGAAGTCATCTCATTGAGCCAGCCACTCCGCGATGTGCGCCTTGCTGGTGCTGTCAGCGTTGCCGCTCCAGCGACAGTCTCCGCCGCGCACGCGCAGGCCGAATACGAACGCGGCAAACGCGATGGCGAAAAAGCCCTGAGCGAACAACTCATCCGTCAGCGCGGCGAATTGATCGAATTGCAGAACGGGGTTTTGAATTCGTTGACCCAAGCCGTCGGCCAGGTCACGCGCGAATGCGAAGGCGCAATGATCGCTCTCGCTCTCGAAATCGCCGGCAAGCTCGTCGCCGACCTGCCCATCTCCAGCGAAATGGTCGAAGCCGCCGTCCGCGAAGCGCTCGCGAATGTCGAACAGAACACCAACCTCACCGTGTTGCTGAATCCGATGGATTACGAGTTGTTGCAGCAAACCAACGCGCCGGTGCTATTGACGGAAATCGGCGGCCAGCAGTTGAAATTTCAAACCTCGACGCAGGTCACACGCGGCGGCTGCATGGTACAGACGTCTTTTGGCGTCATTGACGCGCGCCGCGAAACCAAGCTCGAAGCGCTTAAACAAGCTCTCGCCAGCACATGCCACTGACGCAACCCACCATCCGCCCGGGCCACCGCCTCGCCCAAGCCTTCCAGCGCGCCAAGGAAACGCGCGTGCTGGAGAATCGCGGCCGCGTCGTGCAGCTCATCGGATTGGTCATCGAATCTGAAGGCCCGCTCTGCGCCGTCGGCGAAGTTTGCCGCATCGAATCCGCCCGCCACGACGGCAGCACGCTCGCGGAAGTCGTCGGCTTTCGCAATCACCATGTTCTTCTGATGCCGTTGGGCGAAGTCCACGGCATTCATCCCGGCAGCGAAGTCATCGCGCTTGGCGCACCGCTGAAAGTCCCTGTTGGCAATGCGCTGATGGGTCGTGTAATTGACAGCCTTGGCCAGCCGCTTGACGGACTCGGCCCGTTGAATGCCGAGCGTCAGGTCAGCACGAATTTTCTCCCGCCACATCCGCTCAAGCGCCAGCGCATCAAACAGGTCTTCCAGACCGGCGTGAAGGCGATTGATACGTTCATCCCCTGCGGGCGTGGTCAACGTCTCGGCATCTTCGCCGGCAGCGGTGTGGGTAAATCCACCTTGCTCGGCATGATCGCCAGTCGCGCGGAATCTGACGTCAACGTCATCGCGCTGATCGGCGAACGCGGTCGCGAAGTGCGCGAGTTTCTCGAAAAAGATTTGGACGAAGCCGGCCGCAAGAAATCTGTGATCGTTGTAGCTACGTCCAACGAGCCCGCGCTGGCCCGCTTGAAAGGTGCGTTTGCCGCCATGGCTATCGCCGAACATTTCCGTGATCAGGGTAAGAACGTAATGCTGATGATGGATTCAGTGACGCGCTTTGCGATGGCACAACGTGAAATTGGCCTCGCCGTCGGCGAACCACCAGCGACGCGCGGTTACACACCGTCTGTCTTCGCGCTCCTACCGCAATTACTCGAACGGGCGGGCGCAGGTGAGGTCGGCTCGATCACCGGCCTGTTCACCACGCTCGTCGAGCAGGACGACATGAATGATCCCATTGCGGACGCCGTGCGCTCGATTCTCGACGGGCACATCGTCCTGACGCGCGAACTCGCGACGCAGAATCATTATCCTGCCATCGAAATCCTCGACAGCGTGAGCCGTTTGTCCCGCGACCTGTGTTCCCAAGATCAAATGGAGCTGGCTGGACACGCCCGCGAGGCCTTGTCGCTCTATCGCCGCAACCAAGATCTTATCAGCATCGGGGCCTATCCCGCCGGCAGCAATGCGGCGATTGATCTGGCCATTCGCCTGAACACGCCATTGAAAAACTTTTTGCGCCAGGGTGTGCGCGATGGATTCTCCGCTGCCGAAAGTTGGCAAAAGCTCGCACAAGCCATGACCGTTCAACCCGTCGCTACCACGCGCAACGTCATCGCGAAATAATTTATGAAACCGTTCAAGTTCAGTCTCGAAGCAGTCGCCACTACCCGGCGGCGACAGGAACAGACGGCTTTGGAAAAATACGCGCAAGCCTTGCTCGCGCGGCAGAACGCCGTGGCCCAACTCGAAGCCACCCAGCGCGAGTTGGAAGATTCCTGGTTGCGCCTGCGCCAGACGTTGGAATCCGGTTGTTCCGCCTCCGCCGCAACCCGCTTGCGGCAGGAAAGTCATTTTCTCGAAGAGGAGCGGAAGACGCGCGAAGAAGCGTTGACCCAGGCCGAACGCGGCGTGAGTCACGCGCTCCAACTAATGCTCGCCGCCCGCCAGCAACGCGAAGCCGTGGAAAAATTCCGCGGCAAACAACGCGCCGCCTACAACCTCGACGTGCAACGCGACACGCAAAAATTTCTCGATGAACTCGCCACGCAACGCGCGACTCCCGCGCAAACCTGGCGCACCACCGCTGATCCGCTCGCATGAAAATTCTCCAGAATCCACTCGTATCGTCCATTCTCGGACTGGTGCTCTACGTCGTCGTCACCGTGGCGGTCTGGAAAGTACCCGCCCGCGCCGTCGAGAGCGATCCCGCGCAAGATGAGATCGTCGCCCAAGCCCGCGCCGCCACGCCGTCGTGGGAATTCAAGAGTCAGGAGGCCGACATGCTCATCACCGAATTGAAGGCGGAAAAGGAGGCCTTGGCCAAGCGTGAGAAGGACCTCAAGGACCTGGAAGAACGATTGCGAGTCGAACGACTGGAAATCAACGTCGTCACCCAGACGGTTTACCAATTACAAAAGCAGGTCGAAGCCAGCATCGTCCGCATCAACGCCGAGGAAGCCACCAACCTTAAGAAGCTTTCTCGCACCTATGCCGCGATGTCGCCGGAAGGAGCCGCGCCCATCATGAAAGAGATGGAGGAAGCCACATTGACCAAAATCCTCGCCCTGCTGAAGGAGACCGAGAGCGCACCAATCCTTGAAGCCATGTCCAAACTCGGCCCGGATGAAGCCAAACGCGTCGCCAACATCACCGAACGCCTCCGCTTCTATCTCTCCCAGCCCAAGGATGCAAAGAAAGCCTCATTATGACCCCGACAGTTTCGTTTTTCCCCACGACTTCACCCGCGAATTCTGGGGAAGCAATAATCTCCGCACCGGCCGCGGGGAAAAATTCAGCGGACGCGCCGTTTAGCCGGGTGCTGGATCGTGCGGTTCGAGAAACTCCGAACCGTAAAAATAATAAATCCGCCGCCACCGAACGTCCCGCGCCCAAGGAATCTAAATCCGCCGCGCCTGATAAAACCGCCGCCGCGGAAACCAATTTGGAATCCACGCCACGACCGCCGCGCGTAAAGAACAGCAAACGCGACCGCGAAGACTCGGAAAATCCGGCCTGCGCAAGCAACACCGCGGCTCCGACCACCCCAACGCCACCGCCGGAACAACCGGTTTGCACCAAGGAAAAATCTACCCCCGAGACGGTGGAAGCCACCGCCATCGAAGGTCAGAGTGCGGAAGGAGAGACTGCGACACCGGGCAGCACATCACTCCTCACCACTGCAACAGAAACCTCGGAAAGCAGTGGTTTGGATTTGGCGAGCTTGATCACAACACCGGAGGCAACCAATGCCGAAGCCGTTTCCCTCCTCAACACAATTACCCCGACCGCAACCAAGGAGGTCTCTGGCGCGGCGCTGAATACACCAGAGCCGACCGCCTCCGAATTGCCAGCCCTTCCGGTAAGCGACTCGCTCGCTCCCGTGACCACGGAAGCCGAGATTTCTTTGGACCCAACTCAACTGTCGGCACCGCTCTCGTCATTGGAAAATCTCGTGCCGCCGACAACCACTCCACTCGCTGCGACGTCAGCCAAGTCCGCCGCAGTCGCTGTAAGTGGCAACACCTCGGAGGTAAGCCCCACGACAGCGACAATGACGGTAGCGGCTGCCACCGGCGCAACCGATGCCCCCGACACCACGCCAGAAGAATTGCGACGCTCCGTTCGGGCGGCCCGCCGCGCCCGGCTGGAAGCCCTCGAAACCCCAGCTGGCACAGGCGGTGCTAAAAGTAGTGAGACGATGAAAACTGTGATTAAAAAGGAAGAACTTGCCGGGAGCGCCGAGCAATTTTTGCCGGTTTCATCCCCCCAAGCGCTTTCCGCCCTGCGAAACTTGCCGGGTGAGTTGAACCGCAAGGTTGGTGCGGCATTAACGGGCTCAGAAGCCCTGGAAGCAGCAGCGAAGACTTCGGCCGGGGTTGCCCACGGCGACACGCCCGCGGCGCGGATACCGAGGTTTTGTCCGTCCGCTCCACTAATCCGATGACCCGCATCAGCGAGGTCATTTCGCGCGAGATCCGGATGTTCAAACGCGGCGGAGACGATCTCGTTGAAGTGGTGTTGACGCCGGATGCAAAGACGCAGATTTCATTGCGCCTCCAGTGGCGCGAAGGTCAGGTGGAAGTTCAGGCGCGGTGTGATCTGGGAGATTATCAATCGCTCAACACACAGTGGGCGCAGCTCCAATCCTCGCTCGCGAGTCACGGGGTGCGCTTGTCGCACTTGAGCGAGCGCGTGACGACCGGCTTCACAGAATTTTTCAACAATCCAAGTTTCGCCCAACAGCGCGGTCGCGAAGAACAATCTCAGCACTCGGCCGGAACCGCTGAGGCACTTCCGACACTGCCGGCGGCCGGCAAACTCAGCGCCACGCCAATCGTGCGGCGAGGCGGCGGACGGTTTGACTCGTGGGCTTAATCAACACGAAACATCGCTACATTTTATGTCAACCATCGCAAGCGTCAGTTCCTATTCCAGCTCCAGCACCGAGAACAGCTCCGGCAGTTCGCGCGTGCCGAGCCAGACCTTGGATCAGGCGGATTTTCTCCAGCTGCTCACGACACAGATGTCCAATCAAGATCCGATGAACCCGCAATCCGATGCGGAATTCATCGCGCAGATGGCGCAGTTCAGCTCGTTGGAACAGAGCAAGGCGATGATGCAGGACATGGCGTCGCTGCGCGCCAGCAACTTGCTGGGCAGCACGGTGACGGTGACCGACGAGAATAATGCCGACGGCTACACCACGGGCGTCGTCGAGGGCGTCTTCATGAACGGCAACACTCCGGAGCTGCTGATCAATGGCGAACGCTATGAACTCAGCACGATTCAAAACATCGCCAGCACGCCTACCACCACCGAAAGCAGCGAAACCGCGAGCAACTAATGGCCTCACTTTTAATCCGAAACCATAAACCTATGCTACACACCAATACCCATACCGGGGCGAGTCTGCCACGGCGGCAGTTTGCGCCTAACATCGTCAGCCTCAACATGGCCAATGCGCTGGTGGGGCGGTCCGTCGATCTTTTAGTCAGCAAAAAAATCACGCACGGAGTGGTCACGGGCGTGTTAACCGAGGCAGGGAAGCCGCGTATCGTAGTCGGCCGGTCGAGTTATGACGTGCGTCAGATACTCACGATCACCCCGGCATAATCGCAACCCTTAACAAAAACATCCCATGCTTCGAGCCCTCTCCTCCGGCGTCAGCGGTATTCAACAATTCCAGAACCGCCTCGACGTCATCGGCAATAACATCGCCAACTCCAACACCATCGCCTTCAAGTCGGCGCGCACTGACTTTGCCGATGCGTTCAGCCAGACGTTGCAGGTTTCCAGCGCCAGTTCGAGCGGTTCCGGTCAGGCTGGCATGCAGGTTGGCTCGGGCGTCGTTACCGCTGCGGTGAAAAATCTGTTCACTCAAGGGGCACTGAACCGCACGGGCGTCGGCACCGACCTGGCAATTGACGGCGACGGCTTTTTCATCGTCCGCGACTCGATCAGCGGTGAAGAATTCGCCACGCGCGCCGGTGACTTTCGGCTCGATAGCAACGGCTATCTGATCACGAACAAAGGAATGCGCGTGCAAGGTCTGTTCCCGGATGGCACCCGCGGCGACATCCAAATTGATGATCAATCTTTTGTGCCGGCCACCACCGATCCCACGGCATCGATGACTACCTTTAGCATCGGGCGGGATGGGACCGTCGCGGTAAAAATGTCGGATGGCACGGAGTTCACCCGCGGCCAAGTCCTCCTCCAACGCTTCACCGACCCGCAAGCCCTATTGAAAGAAGGCGACAATCTCTACTCTGGTCTCGCCGCTGCCGGGCCATTAAGCCAGATGGAAAGTGCGGGCACAAACGGTCTCGGCAACATCGAATCCAGCGCGTTGGAGTTGTCCAACGTTGACCTGGCGAATGAATTCGCAAATCTGATCGTCACCCAGCGCGGTTTCCAGGCCAGCGCCCGCATCATCACTACGAGCGACGAAGTCCTCCAGGAACTCGTGAACCTCAAACGCTAATCCGTTGATTTATGTCCGACAAAAAAGCTGAAGCTCCGAAGCCCGCCGATGGCGCAGCGCCGTCCGGCGGCGGCATCAAAGCGATGTTGCCGCTCATCCTCAACGTGGTGCTCATGCCGGTCATGGCCTACGTGATGACGGTATTTGTGCTCCTCCCCAAGATCAATTCCGCTGGCGTCACCGCTCAAGCCAAGACCGAGCACGGCGAAGCCGCCGAGGCCGGCGGCCACGGTGAAGCGGCCAAGGAAGAAGGCGGCAGCAGTGGCGGCAAACATGGTGGCGGTGGTGGCGGCAAAACCAGCGTCCCACTGAGCGCCAAAGTTCTCGTCAATGTTTCCGGCACCGCCGGCACGCGCTTCCTGCTCGCTTCGCTGACCCTGGTCGGTAACAACGCCGAATTGAAGGAGGCCGTAGACAAAAGCGATGCCCAATTACGCGATGTCGCCGCCAGCGTGCTCGCTACCAAGACCATCAACGACCTCGACAAGCCCGGGTCACGTAATTTGATCCGCACCGAACTCATCTCCGCCTTCAATGGCGTGCTGGGAGAAGGTCGCGTGAAGGAAATCTATTTCACTGAGTTTGCCATCCAGTAACCGCTCATGGCGTCCCCAGAAACTCCATCTGTTGCTCCTGTTGCGGAAGCCGCTGCGGCGGTCCCGAATACCGTTGGGCCGCGCCTTTACGAGCTCTCCCAGCCCACGCTGTTCAATCCGCATGAACTGCGCCGGCTGAAGTCCGATTACGATACCATCCGCCGCAGTTGCGCCGCGCGGCTGGCCTTGTTGTTCCGTACCGAGTTTGATTTCAAACTCACCGCGCTCACCACGCCAACATACCGGCAACTCGTCAGCCAACTCGGCACCCCGACCCAAGTCACGCTGTTTAAAATCGAATCCTTGCGTGGCATCGGTCTCTTGGAAATTTCTCCTTCTCTCGCCTTGGTTTTGCTCGACCGATTGATGGGCGGTCAGGGCGCACCGAATCAGCCCACCCGCGATCTGACAGAGATCGAAACCTCGTTGCTCGGTCAAGTGACGCACCTCATCACCGAAGCGTGGTGCACGCATTGGTCTGGTTGGAAACCACTAAAATCCGCTTTAATCGGGAACGAAAACGATCCCCGCTATCTCCAGACGTCGCCGCCGGACAGCTCTATGCTGGTCGCCAGCTTCGACGCGCAGATCGGCGAAGCCACCGGTCAGATCCGGCTCGCGCTGCCGTTTGCGACGATTGATCCGTTGCTGCAAAAAATCCGCACCGAGCTCCAGCCGCCGACCGAAGCGCCCACCAATACTCCCGCACCGAAGCCGAAGCCGACCGCGTGGAATCCTGCGCTCGACCACGTGAACATCCCCGCCAGCGCGGAATTGCCTGGGCCGACCATCACCGCGCGGCAGTTGCAAGCTTTGAAAGTCGGCGACGTCCTCCCGCTCCCCACCAACGCGGCGGATTTGATCCAATTGAAACTCAGTGGTGTTCCACGTTTCCAAGCGCGTCTCGGTATGCGCGACGAACATTGGGCCGTGGAAGTCCTCAACGCTTTGAAATCTTGATCCGGTATGAACAACAATCTTGAAGTGCCCGCCAACCTCGACATTCTCCTCGACGTGCCCGTGACGCTCACCGTGGAATTGGGCTCCGCCCAGTTGCCGATGCGCGAAGTGCTGGCGCTGGCGGCTGGCTCGATCGTCCAGTTGGACAAAGCTGCCGGCACCCCCGTAGAACTGCGCGCCAATCACAAGCTCGTCGCCCGCGGCGAAGTCGTCGTCGTAGAAGATCAGCTTGGCATCCGCATCACGGAACTCGCCAACGCGCCAGCGCAACCCACTGCCGCCCCGGCCAAAGCTACTGCGCCCGGTTTGGTCAACGCCTGATTCACGCTAGGCCTTTCAAGGCTTGGCTGGGAACGCACGCTGATCAAATGGGATGGAACGTTGCCGATGGACTTGTTCCAACTGGCTGCGCCACCAATCGTGATAATCAGCACGAGATTGAGTCTCGACGGCTTCGTGATTGAGACGCGTGCCCGTTTCAAGATAGATCTCTAGATTGGTCAGATCCGGTCGCGGCAAACGCCCGGCTTGATGATCCTGCCACATGGCTTCGTATAATTCCTCCAGTCGCCGCACCAGGCCCGGCACATCGAACAACACGCACTGATCGCGTTGGGCGCGTAGCTTCTGCCGCAACGCTTTGATTTGAGCGGGATCGTTGGCCAAAGCCACAGCGCGCTCGACATATTCGCCCACAGACTCGCATACCAGTTCAGGCAGTCCTGCTGCGCGGACCAAGCTGCCACAAACCCGCGAGGCAAAGGAACGCCCGCTCACCGTCAGCACCGGCACGCCCATCCACAACGCATCCGAACTGGTCGTGTGCGCGCCATACGGCGTGGTATCGAGGAACAAATCCGCCAACGGATAACGCGCGAGATGATGAGGATTGGTTAACTTGGCGGCGAAGATAATCCGCTCCGCAGTGATGCCTCGCGTCTCCGCGTATTGCCGCAGACGTTTCTCTGTCGCCTCGTTGCTGCCCAACAACCACAGCACGCTACGGGGCACGCGATTCAAAATCGCGAGCCAGCGATCAAACGTAAATTGCGTGATCTTGTGCGCGCCATTGAAACAGCAGAACACAAAAGCGTCTTCCGGCAATCCCGCATCGCGCCGATTCGGCGTCTGGTTGGCAATCACCCGCTGGCGATTGCTCGGTTGATAACACGGCAACCGCACGACGCGTTCGGTGTAGTAACGCTCCGCTTCCGGCGGGATGATCCAGTCATCAGCAATCAGGTAATGATGATACGGACTGGCCATCGTACCCGGGATAACCCAGCCAGTTCACAATGACTGGAGCGGGTCGCAACGCGAGGAGCTTCGTGCGGGCCTCGCGCGTATAACCGTTGAGGTCCACCAAGATCTGGATGCCATCCGCTACCATGCGCTTCGCCGCCGCCGTGTCATCCCATTCGGAAATATCTATCCAGTGTTCGACCGTGGCCTTGAAATTTTCGTGCAACGGGTCTTGTGCCTTGGGGCCGCAATAATAGAAGAAGACTTCAACCTTGTGCCGATCATGCAATCCCGGCACTTCGGCCAGCAGATGCCCCAGCGCATGTTCACGAAAATCCGAACACAGGTAGCCGATGCGCAGACGACCCTTGTTCACCAACGCCGATGGCCACTCTGAGTACGCCCCGGCGGGCGAGCCCACGTCTTTCTTGTTGTAGAACCAAGCCAGCGCGAGTTGAAACAGCGGATCATCCGTGTACGCCGCAGCGGATAAGGGCGACATGCCGGCGAGCAGTGTTTCTGCCGGCACACGTTCCCACGGCACCACCACCGGCCATTCGCACTGACGCTGGCGCAGGGCCAGGAAATGTTGCGCTACTTCGCGTTGTTGGGGATCTAGTTCCAAACTCTGGCGCAAAAAATTTTCGGCCGCTTCATCTTGATTCAATGCCTCCAGCAACCGCGCGCTCTGATTCAGCGCTGTAGTTTTGTAACTCAACGCCTGACCGGTGAGCGGGGCGAGACGCGTCAAGGCGGCGGACCACTCTGCGAGCGCGGGCCCGACCTGTCCCAGCCGCTCATACACGCGGCCAAGGTTGATGTAAGCCGGCATGAACTCGGGATTAATCTTCAACGCCTGCTGCAATACATCGCGCGCCCCGGTCAAAGCACCAACCTCCGTCAACACCACCGAGTAATTGAACAGTACCCGCGTAGAGCAACGGATGCGTGGCATTGGCTTGCACCCAGGCGGCGTAAAGTTGCACGACCGAGCCGTTCTGCCCGCTGCTTTTCAGCGTCTCGGCGGTGCGGATCAAATCGGTCACGCTCAAATCGCGGACCATGGTCGGAATCATTGCCGTCGGGAATACATCATTCGTCATGTCTGAGTGCTTTCATTTCCCCCTAAAATAAAAATTGCTGGCCGCAAACCGCTCAGCTCGCCTTAAACCATGGCCTCGTTATATGCCGCCAACTGTTCCGCCGTCATGCTGGCCAATTGTTCAGCGGCGAAGGCACTCAACTGCGTGCCGTTCAGTGCGGTCAATTCCGTCGTCGAGAACTGAGCGATGTCATTTGCCGTCAACGCAGCGATGGTCGTCGTCGTGATCGCCGTCATCTGCGTCGCCGCCAGGACCGGCTGCACCGAGAGCAGATAACCAAGTTGCGTCGCCGTGAGACTGCCGACCTGATCCGCCGAGAGCGCATTCAATTGCGCTTCACTCAAGCTCTGGAATTCCGTCGCCGTGAAATCACCGATTTGCGTGCCGGTCATCGCGCTGATCTGCTCCGTCGTCAATGCCGCGAATTGCGCCGCGCTCAAGGCCCGGATTTGCATGCGGACCAAACCGCTGATCTGTTCCGTAGACAAATCTTGAATCTGCGTCGTGCTCAGGTTGCCGATCTGCTCGGGCGATAGCGCGCTGATTTGCGTGGCTTGCAAACCACTGATCTGTGCGGTCGTCAATTGCTGGATCTGCGTCGTGGTCAGGCCGCGGACGCCCTGGGTCGAAAGATAACTGATCCGCGCGGCGGTCAACGTGTCGAACTGCGCGGGCGTCAGCACTGCGACCTGTTCCGCCGTCAGGCCGTAGAATTCTTCCGCCGTCAACAATCCGATCTGCGTCGTGGTCAGGCCAGCGATCTGGTTCGTGGACAAGCCAGCAAAACCAGTCGCCGACAAGCCGGTGAACTGCGCGGTCGTCAAAGCTCGGATTTGCGTCGCCGAGAATCCAGCCACTGCAGTCGAAGTCAGCGCGGACATCTGCGTAACGGTCAACGCGGCTAATTGCGTCGTGGTCAACGCCGCCAGTTGCGCTGCCGTCAAGCCTTCCAAGCCCGTCACGCCCAAGGCGGAGATTTGCGTCGCCGACCAGGCGTTGATCTGCGTGGTCGTGAGACTCGCCAGTTGCGTGCGCGTCAAAGCCGTTAGTTCGCGGTTCGACAGCGCACTCATCTGAGTGGTTGTGAGACTGGCCAGTTGCGTCGTGGTCAGCGCAGCCATGCCTGTGCCTGAGAGGCTGGCGAGTTGAGTTGTTGTGAGCGCGCCCAATTCCGCCAAAGTCAATCCGGCCGCTGCTGTGCCGGTCAAAGCGCCCATCGCGGTCACGGTGAGCGCGCCGAGTTGTGTGTTCGTCAGCGCCGCGATTTGTGCCGCCGTCAAGCCGCTCGCGCCAGTGGTGGACAGCGCGGCAATTTGAGCCGTCGAGAGCGTGGCCAGTTGTTCCAGCGACAGCGCGGCGATACTCGTGTCTTGCAAGCCACCAACCTGCCGTGGTGGTCAGCAATTCCAACTGAGTGCGGCTCAAGCCGGCGAGTTGCGTGACCGTCATGCTGCCCAATTGCACCGGGGTCAGAGCCGACCATTGCCGCGTGGACAACGCTCCGATCTCCGCGCTCGTCAAACCGGTGATGGCGGTGGTGGACAGCGAAGCGACCTGCGTTGAAGTCAAGACGCCGAGTTGCGTCAAGGACAGCCCGGCGACCTGCGAGGCGGTCAATCCGACCAGCATGGTGGCGGTGAGCGAATTGAGCTGCGTCGAGGAAAGAACGTTGAGTTGCGTCGTGGTCAACGCGCCCATTTCCGTGCTCGTCAGGCCGCGCAGTTGGGTGACCGTTAATTGCGTGATCTGAGTTTCCGACCAATACCCCATTTGGGTTGTGGTCAGTGAACCCAACTGACGCGCAGTCAAAGCGCTCAACTGGCGCGCAGACAAGGCGGCGACTTGATTCGCCGTCAGCCCGGAAACCGCCGTGGCAGCCAGCGCGGCAACTTGCGTTGTGTTTAACGCCGCCAACTGTTCCAAGCTGAGCGCCGTCACCGCCGTGGCGGTCAAACCGCTGATCTCGGTTGCTGTCCAGACGCCAAGTTGGGTCGTGGTCAAGTTGGTGATCTGATTCGTCGTCAATGCGGCGATCTGTGTCGCGCCAAAGGCCATCAACTGTTTCGTACTTAGCGCCGCAAAACCCGCCGGCGTCAGGCCGGTCACGCCGGTGGTGCTGAGTGCGGCAATCTGTGTGACGGTCAGCGCGGCGAGTTGTGTGGCGGCCAACGTGGTCAACTGAGTCGCCGTCAATCCATTGATGGCGGTCACCGTCAATGCGATCTGCTGCGTGGCGGAGAAGGCCGCGAGTTGCGTCGCCGTCATGGCCCCGACTTCCGTGCTGGTCAAACCCCGCACTTGAGTGACGCTGAGCGCGCCCAGTTGCGTCGTGGAGAGTGCGCCCAGTTGCGTCGTGTTCAATGAACCGAGCGCCGTGGACGTCAACTCGAGCCATTTGCTTTCCGGGAAAGCTTGGAGCTGCGCCACCGTCAGGCCGCTGATCGCCGTGGTGGTCAAGGCAACGATCTGCGTGGTGTTGAAAGCGGCGATCTGCGTGACGGTCAGGTTGCCGACCTGCGTTTCCGTCAGGCCGTTCAGGGCAAACGTCGTCAAGCCCGCCAATTGTTCCGTCGTCAACTGGTTGATCTGCGTCGTGGTCAACGCGCCGAGTTGTGCCGCCGTCAGAGCGTTCAGTTGGCGCGTCGTGAGCGCGGCAAAAGCGGTCGTCGTCAGAGCCGTCACGCCCGCCGTGCTCAACGCTGCGATCTGCGTCGGAGTCAAAGCCGCCCATTGGGTGTTGGCCAGCGCCGCCACTTCAGTGCGTGTCAAAGCATTCAGTTGTGCACCGCTCAAACTGCTGAGTTGCGTGGTGGTCAATGCGCCCACTTGTTCGACCGTGAGCGCGGCGATTTCGGTCGCGGTAAAGCCTCCGATCTGAGTAGTGGTCAGGTTAGCCAGTTGCGTGGCGGTCAAAGCGGCGACCTGCTCTTCGGTCAAGCTGCCGAGTTGCGTGCTGCTCAACGCGCTGATCTGCGTGAGCGTCAACGCCGCGATGCGCGCGGTGGAGAACCCGGCGATGCCGACCACCGATAACCCGGCCAGTTGCGTGGTGGTCAAGGCGCTCATCTGCGCCGGGGTGAGCGCCGCCACCTGGGTTTCCGTCATGCCGCCGATCTGCGTCATGCTGAGATTCGCCAGTTGCGTCGCTGTCAAAATCGCCACCTGAGTTTCGGTCAACGCCCCGACCTGCCGGGAGGTCAGCGCGCTCAATTGTTCGTTGGTCAACGCGCCGAGTTCTGCTGCCGTCAGGCTCGCGATGGCAGTCGTGCTCAATGCCGCGACTTGTGTTCCGCTCAACACGCCGACCTGTTCGACGCGCAGCGCGGCAACTTGGGTGGAGGCGAGCGCGGCCAATTGCGTCACGGTCAGGGCTTGCAACTGCGGGTTCGTCAAAGCCGCCATCGCCGTCGTGTTCAGGCCCGTCACCGCTCCGGCGCTCAACGCCGCGATCTGGCTCGTCGTTAGCGCGGCCAGTTGCGCCAGCGACAACGCAGCGACCTGCGTATCGCGCAAGCCCGCCAGCCCGGTGGTGCTCAATGCTGTCAGTTGAGTTTCACTCAACGCACCGATCTGAGTTTGCGCCAGCGTTCCCACTTGCGCCGCCGTCAACGCGGCCACCTGGCGGACATTTAATGCAGCGACTTCTGTCACCGTCAGACCACCGAGCGCGGTGGTGGTCAGCGCGCTGATCTGGGTAGCCGTCAACGCTTCCAGTTGCGCGGGATTCAGGCCCGCGATCTGAGTCGAGGTCAGACTGGAAATTCCCGTGGTGGTGAACGCGGCCAGTTGTCCTGCCGACAGTGCGGCGATTTGCGTGCCGTTCAGCAGGCTCAATCCCGTGGTAGTCATCCCCCGCAATTGCGTCATGGTCAAACTGCCGATTTGATCCGCAGTCAACGCCCCGATCTGGGTGTCTTGCAAGGCGCGCAATTCTGTGGTGGTCAGCGCCAGCAACTGCGCGTTGTTGAGCGCGGCGATGGAAGTCACCGTCAGCCCGGGCACTGCCGTGGCCGACAAGGCCGCAATCTGCGGGGCTGACAAAGCACCCAATTGCGCCAGCGACAACGTCGCCAGTTGGGTGTCCATCAACCCGCTCATGGCCGTCGTCGTAAAACTCGCCAACTGACCCGCGCTGAACGCTTGAATCTGTTCGGTGGTAAACGCGGCGGATTGAGTCGCGGTCAAAGCCGCCAGTTGCGTCGCGTTCAATGTGGCCAGTCCCGTGACCGTCAAACCGCTGAGTGCCGTGCCTGACAGTCCGGCGATCTGCGTCGCCGTGAGGGACTGCAACTGCGCTTCACTCAAGACCGCGCTGGCCGAACCGGTGAGCCCGGCGATCTGACGCTGACTCAAGGCAGACAATTGGGCCACGGTCAGAAGTCCAATTTGATCCGTGGTCAACGCGCCGACGTTGGTGCTGGTCATGCCGCGCATTTGCGTCGTGGTCAGCGCCGTGATTTGATCAGCGCTCAACGCACTGACAACCGTCGTGCTGAGCCCGGTGAGTTGCGCGGAGGTCAGACCGGCAAACTGGGCTACGCTCAACGCAGCCATCTGAGTCGAAGTCAGCCCGCCCACCCCAGTCACGGTCAATGCGGCCAGTTGCCGCGGCGTAACCGCAGTCAATTGTTCCGGGGTCAACGCGCTGACGCCCATGGCGGTCAGTCCCTTGAGTTGTCCCACACTGACGACAGCGATTTGCGCGGCACTCAACGCACTCACGGCGGTGGACGTCATGGCCCCAAATTGCGTGGCGGTCAGGCCGGCCAATTGTGCGACGGTCAGCGTGGCAAGTTGCGTCGTGGTCAGGCCGGCAATGGCGGCGGGCGTCAGCGCGGCGAGTTGCGCTGGCGTCAACACTGCGAACTGTTCGCTGCTCAACTGACTGAGTTCCGTGCGCGTCAAACCGCCGAGCTGCGTCTCGGTCAAGCCAGCGAGTTGCGTCGTGGTCAAGGCCGCGAGTTGATCGGTGGTGAGCGCGGCAACCGCCACACTGGTCAGCCCTTTTAATTGCGCGGTCTGGAAGGAGGCCAGTTGCGTCGCAGAAAGCTGGCCGATCTGGGTGGTCGTCAAACCACTGATCTGGGTGGAAGTCAGCATCCCCAACTGGGTCACGGTCAGCGCGGCTAGTTGTTCGGAGGTCAATCCGCGAATGGCGCTGCTGGCCAGCGCGGCCCACTGCACGTCATCCAGCGCGGCAAGCTGAGTGGTGGTCAATTTCTCCAGACCCGCACTGCTCAAGCCGCGCAATTGATTCCGGGTCAGCGACGCGATCTGCGTCGTGGTCAACGATCCCAGCGCGTCGAGGCTCAGCCCCGCCAATTCTGCGCCGGTCATGCCCGCGAGTTGCGTGGCAGTCAACACGCTCATCTGGCTCGCGGTCAGCCCCGCCACCGCCGCCGCGCTCCAAGCCGCGATCTGCGTCGCGTTGAGCAAAGCAAGCTGGCTGCTGGTCAGTTGACTGACGGCGGTCGAAGTCAAACTTGCCATCTGCGTGGTGGCCAACGACTGCAATTGAGCGGGCGTCAGCGCGGCAATCTGATCCACAGTGAGGGCCGCCATCTGCACGGAACTCAATCCAGAAAATTGCGCCAAGCTCAGCGCCGCGATCTGCGTGTCCGCCAGCCAGCCCACTTGCGTGGCGCTCAGGGCGGAGAGTTGCGTGGTCCGCAATTCCGCCCACTGCGTCGTGGTCAGATTCGCGAACTGATCTGCGGTCAGGCCGCGGATTTGCGTCGCCGTCAGCGCGGCGAATTGCGTGAGCGGCATCGCCTCCAGTTGAGTATCCGCCAACGCTCCGATTGCCGTGGCGGTCAGGCCCCGGATTTGCGTCGTGGTCAACTGGCTGAACTGCGTCGTGGTCAAGGCGTCCAGCGCCGTTGCGGTCAGTGTTCCGATCGCGGTGCTGGTCAAGCCGCTCAATTGAGTCCGAGTTAAAGAGACGATTTGCCCCGCAGAAAACCCGGCCAAGGCGACAGAGGAAAGTGCGCCAAGCTGCGTCGCCGTCATGACGCCCAACTGGGTCAGCGTCAATGCGGAGAGTTGCGTCCGGGTCAAACCGCGAATTTGCGTGCTGGTCAGACTGGTCAGTTGCGTCGGTACTGAGCGCCGCCATCTGCGTGTCGGCCAACGCGACCAGCCCGGTAATGGTAATGCCTTTGAGTTGCGCGCTGGTCAATGAAGCGATCTGCGTCGCGGTGAAATAGGACCATTGCGCCGCCGTCAACGCAGCGAACTGACTGGAGGTCAACGCGGCGAATTGTTCTCCGGTCAATTCCCCGATCTGGTCTTCGGTCAACCCACGGATCTGCGCCGCCGTCAACGTGGCGACCTGGCGCGCTCCCAAGCCGACCAGTTGCGCGGTGCTCAACGCCCCGATGGCCACGCTGGAAAGACTGCCCAGTTGCGTGGTGGTCAACGCTTGTAGTTGCGCGAGCGACAGCGCCTGCACCGCCGTCGCGGTCAACGCCGCCAGCAGCGTGGTCGGTAGATTCTTGATTTGCGTGCTCGTCAGCAAGCCCACCTGACTGTCGGTCAACCCCGCCAAAGCCGAAGTGGTCAGCGCTCCAAGCTGCGTCGTGGTCAATTGCGCGAACTGGATTTCTGAAACTTCCTTGAGTTGCGTCGCAGTCAGCCCTTTGACCTGCACGGTGGTCAGCGCCTGCCATTGTGCCGGCTGCAACGCGGCCAGTTGGGTTTGCGCCAACGCTCCGATCTGAACGTTGTTCAAACCCTTGAGCTGGGTCGTCGTCATGGCCTGCACCTGCTCGACCGTGAGGCCGCTTAACCCCGCGGCGCTCAACGCGGAAAGTTGGGTCGGGCTCAACACCGCCAGTTCCGTCACCGTCAGCTCGGAAACATCGTTGGCCGTCAACCCGCGCAGTTGGGTCACAGTCAATGCCGCCAACTGAGTGCGGGACAGCGCCTCGATCTGGGTGGATGTCATCTCACTCAGCCCGGCCCCGGTCAGTCCTTTGAGTTGCGTCGTGGTTAGTGCCGCGAGCTGGGTCGCGTTGAATTCGTCCACCACCGTCGTGGTCAACGCGGCGACCTGGGTGGAAGTCAGCCCTTTGAGTTGCGTGCTGCTCAGCACCGGAATTTGCGCCTCGGTCAGCCCGCCGATCGTGGTGATGGTCAAAGCGCTGATCTGTGTTGAAGTCAACGCCGCGAGCTGGGTTTCACCCAATTCGCCCAATTGCGTACGAGTGATGCCCTTGATCTGCGTCGTCGTCAGCGCGGCGAATTGTTCCAGTGACAAGCCAGCGATTTGGGTGTCGGCCAGCACAGCGATCTGGTTGCTGATCAAGCCGCGTAATTGCGCGGTGGTCAGCGCCGTCAATTGTTCCACCGGCAACTGGCCGATTTGCGTGGTGGTCAGTCCGCTGAGCGTGGTGGCCGTGATCGCTCCCAGTTGCGCCGCACTCAACGCGGTGAGCTGGTCGCCCGTCAATCCTTTGACTTGTGCGCTGGTAAGGACGGCAAATTGCGTCGTGGTGAGCGCGGCCAATTGCTCACCACTGAGAGAACCGATGGCGGTGCTGGCCAATCCTGTGAACTGGGTGGCCGTCAACGCCGCCAATTGCGCCGGAGTGAGCGCTTCAATCGCGGTCGTGGCCAAGGCGTTCAATTCTGAAGTTGTCAGTGCCGCCAACTGCGTATCGGCCAATGCCTGCACCTGTTCCTGCGTCAGCCCCTTGATCTGCGTGGTGGTCAAACCGGCCAGTTGCGTGGCGGAGAGGGCGGCAAATTGGGCGAGGGACAGCGCCGCAACGTCTTCGCTCGTCAGGCCGGACAATTGCGCCACGGTCAAAGCAGCGATCTGTGCGGGCGACAACGCTGCCAATTGTTCGTCGCTCAACGCACTGATGCTGACCTTATTCAGTCCGGCCAATTGGGCAGATGACAGAGCCGCGACTTGAGTTGAAGTCAGCTGGCCGATTTGCGTGCTGGTCAGCCCGGTGATCTGCGCCGCACTCAGCGTGGCGACCTGATCCACATTCAACGTCGCGATTTGATCTCCGGTCAACCCCTTGATCTGCGTGACCGTGAGCAACCCGATCTGTGCCACCGTCAGACTGGCAATCTGTGTGGTGGTCAGTTCGGCGAGCTGAGTGCTGCTCAGACTCCGGACTTCGGTATCCGTGAGCGTATCCGTCGTGATCGCTGCGGCTGCAGTGGCTTGGAACGCCGACGCTTGGACTGCATTGGAAATATAAACGACGCTGGCCGACTCGATCGGAAGCAATGCCTGCGGCAGCACCGTTGCTTCGTCGGCGGTCGCCAAAGACTCGGAGGATTCGTCCCCCGTTTTTTTCTGTGCAGGGGCAACTCCAGCTTTGCCTTGAGAAGCAAGCAACGCCGCGAACGCGTCAAATGACGCTGGGCTCGTCGCTTGCAGCTCGTTTTCCGAACGTCCGGTCGAGTCTTGGTCTCCCCCGGACGATATGGAACTTATCGGCATGCCCGCCAATCTACTATCAGATGAGGAAAAAGTAACACCATTTCCCAAGTTATCCGCCACAACGGCGGACTTGGATGCGGTGGAGTTTTTGCTTGGCGCAATTCCCCGGAGACGGTAATTTCCCGTCACATTGGAGGCCAATGTAGCTCAGTGGTAGAGCAACGGTTTCGTAAACCGTAGGTCGTGAGTTCAATCCTCACCATTGGCTCCACTCTCCGTCGGTGCTGAACCCCTACGGATTTGGACGCTTAGCTCAGTTGGTTAGAGCATCTCGTTTACACCGAGAGGGTCGGGGGTTCGAATCCCTCAGCGTCCACCACCTTGGGCCTTTACTGCCGCCAGTTCCACCACGCGCCCTTCCGTAGCACTTTCAACCCGGAGAGGGGATTTCGCCCGCGTCACAATTTCGCGGGCCTGGGCCAGCATCTGATCCAGCTTGGTGTCATCATGATCGGGGTCGTGATGGAATAGAAAGAGTTGTTTCACTTCGGCTTTGATGGCGAGCACCACCACATCGGCCACGCACCCATGCCCCCAGCCGATGTGTTGCTCGTATTCAGCCCGGTCGTATTGGGCATCAAGAATCACCACATCTGCGCCCCGGATGAATTCAATCATCTTGGCTTCCTGGCTGCGCGCGTACTCAAGCGAGGCATCTTTGCGCGTCGGGTGCATGACTCCGTTCTCGTCATAGCGGCAATGCGGTTCATTATCGGGAAAGAAAACAATCACCCCATCATCGGTCTGAATCCGGTAGCCGACGCAAATGCCGGGGTGATTTGCAAACCACGCCTGCACCCGGAGCGAACCGACGGAAAATTCCAAATCCTTCAACTCATCTACTTCGATGTTGCCCGGCAGTTCGCCAAACGGAACAGGAAAATAGGGCGATTCCATCTGGCCAGTAAGCACGTTCACCAAGCCGCGCCGCGCACCTTCGAAACCAAGAATGCGCAGTCGGCAACGGGGCTGATAGATCGGCGTGAAGAACGGCAACCCCTGGATGTGATCCCAGTGTGTGTGCGACAACAACAGGGTGAGGTCGAGCGGCTGGTTCTTGAACTCGGCCAACAGTTCGCGTCCCAGCGGACGCAACCCGGTGCCGCCATCCAAGATGATGATTTCGCTGCCGGCGCGGACTTCAATGCAAGTGGTGTTGCCGCCATAGCGCACAGTGGCCGATCCGGGTGAGGGAATCGAACCCCGCACGCCCCAAAATTTCAATCGCGCGGCCTGCGGCGGACGGGCTGGTTGCGCCACACTCTGTTGCAGAAAGAGGCTTGTCTCATCGGTCAACCGCGCAATCAGAGCCAGCAGATCATACGGTTTGATGGGCTTGGTCAGATAATCATCAGCCCCGGCCTCCCGCGCGGCTAGCCGGTCTGAGTCGTAGTCGCGCCCCGAAGTAACGATGATTTTGGTGTGGCGCAGCGTGAAGTCACCGCGAATTTTCCGACAGACCAGAAAGCCATTACTGCGGGGCATGAGCAAATCGCACAAGACTACATCAGGCCGCTCCTTGCTCACGAGTTCCAAGCCAGCTTCACCGTCGCCGGCTTCCAACACCCGCCACCCTTCCATCTGAAGCACTTCGCCAATCAACTGCCGATACTCGGCGTCGTCGTCAATGATGAGGACTTTTTTCGGCACAGACATTTGGCGAATGTTCCCGGAACACTACGGCAGAGCAGTAGTGATGGGAATGAAAAAGCTAGAAAGGCTCGGTCGGCCCCGCCGGATTAAGGGGTATTTTCGCCGGACTCGGCCGCGGCTTCCTGGGCGGCCTGTTGCTCAGCCTCCTTCATGGCATAATAAACCCCGAGATTGTGCTGCGCCGTCTTGTCACCTTGACGCGCGGCCCGGATGAACCAGCGCACCGCTTCGGGTTGATTGGTTTCAACGCCCCGCCCGGTTTGATAGCACAACCCCAAATTGCATTGCGCCGGGGCTACTTCCTGTTCCGCCGCCGCACGATACCATTTCACCGCTTCAACAAAATCCTGCGGCACAACATGGCCTTGTTCGTAATAAACCCCCAGGTTGAACTGCGCCTGCGGCTCGCCTCGTTCCGCGGCAGCATGATACCACTTCACCGCTTCGGCATAATTCTGCGGCACGCCCTGGCCGGTTTCGTAGAGCATGCCCAAGTTGAATTGGGCCGCTGGATCGCCTTGTTCGGCCGCTTCGCGAAACCAACGCGCCGCTTCACCCATTTCCTGGGGCACGCCCTGACCGGAGAGAAAACAGAAGCCGAGGTAACATTGCGCCACCGGATCATTTTGATCAGCGGCCTTGCGAAACCACCGCACCGCCTCGCCGGAATCCTGGGGCACGCTCTGGCCATTGTGATAGGCGACGCCGAGATAGGATTGCGCCTGCGCGTCCCCCTCTTCTGCCGCCTTGCGCATGTCATCAAACTTGTCCCAAGTTTTGCGGTTGCTGGCCATAGCGATTATTGCATATCCAAACTACTTGCGGCGGTCGGCCAAGCATCCTACTTCCCGTTACCTGCACCGCTGCCTCGCCGGACAAGGTATTTTGCTGCCCGCCCAATTCAAGCCGCGAATTTACCAAGGTCAGCGCAAGGATTTATCAGTCGACAGCCGTGGTTGCCGCTGAATTTTTTGACGAAAGCCCCAAACCGGGAGATAAAAATAATGGCTCCAGAGGAAGGACTCGAACCTTCAACCACACGGTTAACAGCCGCGTGCTCTACCATTGAGCTACTCTGGAACCCAATTTGTAAGGGCGCGAACTCTACAAGTCGAAGTCCGCACCGTCAATCAATTTTCCCGGCTTTTCCGGTTCAATCAATGCGGCACAACCTTGCCCCCCACCGATTGCAACCACCTCATTCCCGGGCTTTCAGGGGCAAACTCGGTAATTGTCCCTGCCGCCATCCTTCCTCTAACTTCTGCGCCCATGAACCACGAGCCTCCCGCGTCCCGCCCCGGCAATTATGCTTGGCTCGTCGTTGCTTTGCTCGTCCCTGTCGCATTACTTAACTATCTCGACCGGCAGATGCTCGCCACGATGAAGTCTTCCATGGTCGGCGACATCCCCAGCATCGCCAACAAGGCGGACTGGGGGCTCATCCTCGGCTGCTTCAAATGGACCTATGCCGGGCTTAGCCCGTTTGGCGGTTTCATCGCCGATCGCTTCAGTCGCCGGCATGTCATCTGTGCCAGCCTGTTTATCTGGTCATGCGTGACTTGGTGGACGGGCCACGTTAGCAGTTTTCATGAACTGATGGCTGTGCGCGCATTGATGGGGGTGAGCGAGGCGTTTTACATCCCGGCAGCATTGGCGTTGATTGCAGATTATCATCCAGGACTGACCCGGTCGCGCGCGGTTGGAACGCATCAAGTGGGCATCTATATCGGCCAAATCCTCGGCGGTTACGCCGGCTACATCGCGGATTCGCCCGATCATGGCTGGCGCTGGGCGTTCTCCACGTGTGGCATGATCGGTATCATTTACGCGCTGCCGTTGCTGGCCACTCTGCGCAATCCGGTGAAGCCCGCCCACACGGCGACTAAAACCGCTTCCGCGCCGGGCAACTTCCGCGAACTCCTCACCAACCGTAACTTCATCCTGCTCGTGCTCTACTTCACGCTGCCGGCCATTGCGGGTTGGGTGGTGCGCGATTGGATGCCAGACATCCTCAAGGAAAAGTTCGGCCTCGGTCAGGGCAAGGCAGGCGTGAAAGCGATCGTCTATGTGCAGGCCGCCTCGCTCGTCGGGGCGGTCATGGGCGGAATTCTGGCCGACCGCTGGATGCGCAAGACCAATCGTGGGCGCATCTTCACCAGCGCCATCGGCATGGCGTTGTTTCTGCCTGCATTGTTCAGTGTGGGAAATGCCGGAACACTTTCCATCGCGGTGGTGGGATTGATCGTCTTTGGTCTCGGCTGGGGATTCTTCGACTGTAACAACATGCCGATCCTCTGCCAGATCGTGCGGCCGGAATGGCGCGCGACCGGTTACGGAATCATGAATCTGGTGAGCATCAGTTGCGGAGGATTCGGCGACTGGGCCTTCGGCGCGTTGCGCGACCGGCATGTGCCGCTCAACGTCATCTTCGGCGCCTTCGCTGGCGTCGCGTTGCTCTCTGTGTTGCTGGTGCTCCTGATCAAACCGCGGCAGGATGTTCCAGCGGCTTGAGCTGCCCACCCGGATTACACCGGTGCTGACGCCAGGCAAACACCGAGGGGCAATTGGTAATCCCCCTCAATACCGGCGACTTGTTAGATGCGTCACCCGGTGGCAATCTCTGACAATGTCACTTTCCACCGTGCGGCTGCTATTTGCCTTGATTGCCTTCACGGCTGTTTTTCCGGCTTCTGGCGCAGTGCGAATTAGCGAGTTTCTGGCTTCCAATCTTCGGGGTATGACGGACGAAGACGGCAATCATGAGGACTGGATTGAACTCTTTAACGACGGTGGCAGCGCTGTGTCACTGGATGGTTGGTATCTGACCGACAACGCCTCCGACCTGACCAAGTGGCGCTTTCCCAACACCAACATCGGCTCGGGCCAATTCCTTGTAGTGTTTGCGTCTGACAAGGACCGCCGCAGTCCCGGAACGCCGCTGCACACCAATTTCAAACTCAGCGACGCGGGGGAGTATCTCGCCCTCGTCCAACCGAACGGCACGACCATCGCCACCCAATTCGCGCCGAAATATCCCGCCCAGGTCACCGATGTAAGTTACGGCTTCCCGGCGCTGCAAACCTTGACGGTCCTCGCGCAAGGGTCGCCGGTAAAATGGAAGGTGTGGACCAACGCCACGGATTTCAATACACAGTCCCCCGGTTGGAACAGCAACCTCAATTACGCCACGACGGTCTGGAGCAATGGCACAAGCGGGCTTGGTTGGGATGACAATGCGACCCCGGTGGACTTCACTTCGTATTTCGGCAACAACGCAAATCCGCGCAGCCTCATCACCGGTCAATCCCGGGCGTTGTTCGCCCGCTTCCTGCCAGTGCTGACCAATGTCGCCAGTGCAGCCGGCCTCAAATTGCGGATGCGGTTCGATGACGGCTTCGTCGCGTGGTTGAACGGCACTCTAGTCGCATCCAATCTCGCCCCCGCCACGCCATCGTGGGATTCCTTGGCCACCGGCACCCGCGATGACTCGTTGAATGCTGCTTGGGCCTCTTTCGATTTACCACTTGCAGCCGCAGTGGAAGGCACCAATTTGCTAGCGATCCAAGCCTTCAACACCACTGCGACCAGCAGCGACCTGCTGTTGTTGCCAGAGCTGGATCTGCTGCGGCCGAACGTCTCCACCACTGCAGCTTACCTTAATGTTCCGACGCCCGGCTCAGCAAATGGCACCGGTTCGAGCAGCGTGCCGCCCAGCGTAGAATTGCCCACCCAACCCGGGCGGCCGCTCGGCGGCCCGACGAGCCCATCCATCACAATCACCGCGCTGGTCACGCAGACGTTGTTTCCAATCACCAACGTCACGCTCTATCACCGTGTCATGTTTTCCAACGAAGTCGCGGTGACAATGACCGCAGGCACTGGCGGACTTTATACGGCCTCGATTCCGACTACCGGATTGAACGCTGGACAAATGTTGCGCTGGCGCATTGAAGCCAAGGATTCCTCCACCAACACTGGCACCGCGCCCCGCTTTCTCGATGCGAATGACGACGACCGTTACACCGGCACTCTGGCCCTCAACTCCGGCGAAACCAACAGCCTGCTACCCATTGTGCATTTGTTTGTGGAAAACTATGGGGCCATCAGTGCGGAATCTGGTGGCCGCTGCTCGCTGTATTACCTCGACCGGTTTTACGACAACATCTTCGCCAAGTTGCACGGGCAATCGACCTCCGCCTTCCCAAAGAAGAGTCACGACTTGGACTTCAACGCGGGCAATCGCTTCAAATGGCGTGAAGGCGAAAAGGAGGCCAAGGACATCAATCTGCTCTCCAACTGGGCGGACAAGAGCAAAGTGCGCAACACGCTCGCCTACGAAATGTTCAATCGCGCCGGGCTGCTCGCGCACTGGGCGTTTCCGGTCCGCGTGCAAAGCAACGGTGTTTTCCACGCCATCGCTGATATGGTGGAGGACGGCGACGACCGCTATCTCGAACGCGTTGGGCTCGATCCCAACGGTGCGCTCTACAAAGTTTATGACTCGTACAGCGGCACCAGCACCTGGTCCGTTGAGAAGAAATCTCGCAAACAGGAAGGCAACACCGATCTGGCCGACTTCAATGCCGGCATTGCCAATATGCTGACCGCCGCCCAGCGCCGCGCCTACGTGTATGACAACGTCAACATCGCCGCCTCAATCAATTATTTCGCCGCCGTCGTCATCAATAGTTGCACCGACCAAGGGCACAAAAATTTTTATTTATACCGCGATAGCGACGGCACGCGCGAATGGCGCATCCTGCCGTGGGATGCCGACCTCACGTTCGGGCACGATTGGCTCAGCGGCCCGGGTTACTTCGATGACAACATCTACGTGAACCAACCGTTGCAACTGGGCATCTTTAATACCTTCAAGGACGTCATCTTCAACAACGCGGAACTGAACCAGATTTTTCTCCGTCGCCTGCGCACGTTGATGGACGACGTGCTGCAACCCGGGACTACGCCGGTAAACCTGCGCACCAATGAGAACCGCATCGCGGAACTGCTCAACCTGATGGACCCACCCGGAGTCGCCACCTCCGATGCCGACCAGGACTTCACCAATTGGGGCTGGTGGACCAACAGCACGCGCCAGGTCTCCGTCAACCCGGCGCAGGAAATCCGCCCGCAAGCCCAGCGGATCATCGACAACTATCTGCCGGGACGCCGTTCTTTCCTGACGTCCGGCCCAACCAGTTCCGGCGGTTTCATCCCGATCAGCCAAAGCACGAACGCCAACGTCGCCGTCGAGATCGGTGACTTCAATCCCGCTGGCGGCAATCAAGCCCAGGAATACGTCCGCCTGCGCAACACCAACAGCTTCGCGGTGGATCTCAGCAGTTGGAAACTCAGCAGCGCGATTGATTACACCTTTCCGCCTGGCACGGTGATCCCCTCGGGCAGCGGCATCAGCGGCAACGTCGGCCTGTTGTTCGTCGCCAAAGATCCTTACGCCTTCCGCCAGCGCACCGTCGCCCCGACCAGCAATCAATTTTGCCTCGTCTCCGGTCCTTACTCTGGCCAGCTTTCCGCACGCGGCGAAACTGTCGTACTCAC
The DNA here is from genome assembly GCA_049840435.1 of Verrucomicrobiota bacterium. Taxonomy (GTDB): domain Bacteria; phylum Verrucomicrobiota; class Verrucomicrobiia; order Limisphaerales; family JADLHS01; genus JADLHS01. The sequence goes on from JASGKY010000051.1 coordinate 48,721, forward strand.
AGACAAACTGGGGCGCACCATCAATTCCGCCATGTACGCCGGCGCACCGTCGCTCGCGCAACAATTCCTGCGCATCACCGAGCTGATGTACAACCCCGCCCCGCTCAATGGCGCGACCAATGACGCGCAAGAGTTCGAGTTCATCGAGTTGCGAAATATCAGCCCGACCACGACGCTGAATCTGCAAGGCGTTCGCTTCACCAACGGCATCACCTTCGCCTTCACGAACAGCACCCTGCTCGGGCCGCAGCAGTCACTGATTTTGACCCGTAACCCGACCGCCTTCGCGCAACGCTACGGCAATGGCTTCACTGTCGCCGGTCCGTTTACCGGCTATCTCGACAATGGTGGCGAACGGCTCACCTTGATCGATGCGGTGAGCGAGGAAATCCTCGACTTCAGTTACAACAACTCTTGGTATCCGATCACCGACGGACTGGGGTTCTCGCTAGTAGTCGTGAATGAAGCCGCCGCGCCGGATGCATGGGATTCCAAAGCGAACTGGCGCGCGAGTGGAACGTTGCACGGTTCGCCGGGTGCGGCCGACACCTTGACGCCGTTCGCCGCTATCAAGGTCAACGAAGTCCTCGCCCACACCGATCTGCCGCAGGTAGACAGCATCGAACTGTTCAATCCCACCACCAACGTCGTGAACCTCGGCGGCTGGTTCATCACCGACGACTTTTTAACGCCAAAGAAATATCGCATCCCGAACGGCACAACGATTCCGCCGCGCGGTTACGTCGTGTTCGACGAGAATCAATTCAACAACCAACCGGTTGCCACAAATAATTTCCGCCTCAGTTCCACCGGCGACGACGTCTGGCTCTTCAGCGGCGACGCGAACACCAATCTCACCGGCTACTACCACGGAGCAGAGTTTGGCGCATCGGCCAATGGATCTAGTTTTGGCCGCCATCTCACCAGCGTCGGAGAAGAACACTTCGTGGTGCAACGCGCGCTCACACTTGGGACGAACAACGCCGGCCCGCTCGTCGGTCCGGTCATCATCCGCGCAATCATGTATCACCCACCGGATGCGATCTCTAATAGCATCGCCACGGACGACGACTTGAATGAGTTCATTGAGCTGCTCAATCCCGGGAGCACCAACGTTCCGCTCTTCAGCACGATCGCCCCGACCAACACCTGGCGATTGCGTGATGCGGTGGACTTCTCATTCCCGACGAACGTAACGCTCGCCGCCGGAAGTAATGTATTCGTGGTTGGTTTCAATCCGACCAATGCCGCGCAACTCGCCGCGTTCCGCGCGAAATGGAATCTTTCTGCAAGCACTCCGGTGTTCGGCCCATGGAGCGGCAAACTCGACAACAGTGCTGACGATGTAAAACTCGAACGTCCAGACGCTCCCAATCTCGACGGCAGTGTGCCCTTCATACTCGTGGAGCGGGTGCAATATGTGGATACCGCGCCGTGGCCGTCGGGTGCGGATGGCTTTGGCGCAGCACTACAACGCAATTCTTATGCGGACTTCGCTAACGATCCCGCCTACTGGCATGCTTTGCCGCCACAGGGCGCGACCATGCCAGATACCGATGGCGACGGCATGGCTGACTGGTGGGAAGCAAACCACGGCTTGAATCCGCTGCTTAATGACGCCGTCCTCGACAGCGACGGCGACGGTTTGAGCAACCAACAGGAATTTATCGCGCGCACCAATCCAAACGACGCGGCCAGCGCGCTACGGTTGCAGGTTGAAAACATCTCTAGCGGTGGCGTGCGGTTGAACTTTGAAGCCCAACCACAAATCTCTTACGCCGTGCAGACCAATAGTTCTCTGACCCCGGGTGGCTGGCAAATCTGGCAGCAAATCGCTGCCGCGCCAACAAATCGTTCGGTTGTATTGACCACGCCGACAGCCGGTGGGCTACAATTCTACCGGGTGCGAACGCCAGCCAACTGATCACCGCTCCAGCTTCGCCACTTCACGCTCGGACAGAATCTTCTTCGAAGGCACAAAGTTCGCGATGAATTCGCGATAGAAATCCGCGAACGTCCCCGCCGCCAGTGCCGCGCGCACATCTTCCATCAATTTCACATACATGTAAGTGTTGTGCAGGCTGACCATGCGCAGGCCGACGATCTCGTTTACGTTCAGCAAATGTCGCAGATAGGCGCGGGTGAAATGTTTGCACGCGAAACATTCGCAGCCTTCTTCGATCGGCCGGAAGTCCGCCTTATACGCGCCACCTTTCAATCCATACTGACCTTTGCGCGTGAACGCCGTGCCGTTACGCGCCACACGGGTCGGCAACACGCAATCGAACATGTCCACGCCGCGCGCGACCAGCTCCACCATCTGCGCCGGCGTGCCGAGGCCCATCGCGTACCGCGCCTTGTGCGCGGGCAGATGTGGCTCGGCCAACTCCACCGCTTTCATCATCTCGGGTTCAGGTTCACCCACGCTCACGCCGCCGATGGCGTAACCGTCAAATTCCATCGCGACAAGTGCCTTCGCACACTGCTCGCGCAGTTCCGGATTGCTGCCGCCCTGACAGATGCCAAACACAAGCTGGCCTTCCGCGCGCGGCTGCTCGCGGCATTCCTTCGCCCAACGGATCGTGCGCTCGACGGCATTCCGTTGGTCGCGCGCGGGAGCGTCGTGCGCTGGACATTCATCGAAGACCATCGCCACGTCCGAACCGAGGATGCGTTGAATCTCCATGGATTCCTTCGGCCCGAGAAACAACTTCGAGCCGTCCAGATGCGAACGAAATTCCACGCCATGCGTCTTGACCTTGCGAATCTTGGCGAGACTGAACACCTGAAAACCGCCGCTGTCGGTAAGAATGGGTTTCTGCCAGTTGATGAAATTGTGCAGGCCACCCGCGGCTTTGATGATTTCCATGCCGGGGCGGATATTGAGATGATACGTGTTGCCGAGGATGATCTGCGTGCCCATCTCGGTCAGTTCGCGCGGATCAATCGCCTTCACGCTGCCCTGCGTGCCGACGGACATGAACACCGGCGTGTCCACCACGCCGTGCTTTGTCGTCAATCGCCCCAACCGCGCCTTCGTCAGCGCGTCTGTCTTCAGGAGTTCAAACATCGTGGCCAGATGCTAAACGAAACTTGCCCCGGCGCAACGCAGGGAACTTAGAGCTTTCTCCCCGTCAGCTTCTCGTAAGCTTCCAGATATTTCGCCTGCGTCTTGGCAACGACTTCGGGCGGAAGCGCGGGTGCGGGCGGAGTCTTGTCCCACATCAAGGTTTCGAGATAGTCGCGGACGAATTGCTTGTCGAAGCTGGGCTGACCTTTGCCGGGCACGTATTCGCTGGCGGGCCAGAAACGCGAGGAATCCGGCGTCAACACTTCATCAATCAGGATCAGCTTCCCCTCGAACAGGCCGAACTCGAATTTCGTGTCCGCGATAATGATGCCGCGCTGCCGGGCATAGTCGCGGGCGAACTTGTAAATCTTCAGGCTCAAGTCACGCGCCTGACTCGCGATGGCTTCGCCTTCAATTTTCTTTGCCTGCTCGAACGAGATGTTTTCGTCGTGACCGGTCTCAGCTTTGGTGGAAGGCGTGAAGATCGGCTCGGGTAACTCAGATGATTCCTGTAATCCGCTCGGCAATGAAACGCCACAGACCGTCTGGGATTTTTTGTATTCCTTCCAGCCCGACCCGGCGAGATAACCACGCACGACGCACTCGATGGCCAGCGGTTTAGATTTTTTCACGATCATCGCGCGCTTGGCGAGCGCGGCCTTCGTCTCGGTGGGGATGTGAGCTAAGGCCGGAATGTTAAACGATTCCCCCGCCTTCACGAGGCGGTGGTTCGGCACGAGTTTTTCGGTTTGATCGAACCAGAAATGCGACACCTGCGTCAGCACCTCGCCCTTGCGCGGAATGCCGTTGGGCATCACGCAATCGAACGCCGAGATGCGGTCGCTGGCGACGAACAGGAACGCGTCGCCCAGATCAAAGATTTCGCGGACCTTGCCGCTTTTGAGCTTCTTGATGCCGGGCAGTTCCAGGTTCAACAAAGTGTCATTCGCCATACGAGCGCGAATGATACGATTCGGGCTTCGAGTTCAAAGCCTAAAGCCAGCAACGATTCGACTACGGACGAAAATCGCACAGCGGGCCAGTTACTCCCCCCTCTTCCCCAAAGGAGGAGCGGGCTGGGGTGAGGAGGCAAGGTTGTTTAGGCTATCTATTCCTAAACCCAAATCCCCTCACCCCAACCCTCTCCCCATTTTTGCGGGGAGAGGGAGGACGTTTGCAATTGCCCGTTCGCCTGCAATTCGATTGCGACTTTAGCTTTGCTCCCTGTAATAATCCGCACATGGACAAAGAACGCGTGGCGGAAATCCTGATCGAGATCGGCACTCTGCTCGAACTCAAGGGCGAGAATCCTTTCAAGACCCGCGCCTACCAGAACGGTGCCCGCATCATCGAAGGGCTGAACGAACCGCTGCAGAAGCTCGTGGCGGAAGAACGTCTCGGCGAACTCAAGGGCATCGGCGACGCGCTCCAGCAAAAGATCACCGAACTCGTCACCACCGGGAAGCTCAAGTATTACGATGAACTGAAAGCTTCCGTTCCTGCCGGTCTCGTGGCAATGCTCGACATTCCCAGTCTCGGCCCGAAGAAGATCATCGCGCTCAACAAACATCTCGGCGTGGATTCCATCGAGAAACTCGAAGCTGCGTGCAAGGCCGGCAAGGTCGCGAAACTCGATGGCTTCGGCGAAAAAACGCAGACGAAGTTGCTCGAAGGCATCGCGCATCGTCGGCTCTACGCGCAACGCTCGCGCCTCGACGACGCGCTGGCCGTGGCCGAGCCCGTGCTCGACAGTTTGCGGCAGCATCCCGATGTCATCCGCTGCAGCACGGCGGGCAGTTTGCGGCGCTGGCGCGAGACGATCGGTGACATTGATTTTCTCGTCTCGTCCAAGAAGCCCGCGAACATCATCGAGTATTTCGTCGCCCAACCCGGCATCCTCAGCGTCAGCGCCAAGGGCGACACCAAAGCCAGCGTGATCCTCGCGGGCGGCATCCAAGCCGACCTGCGCGTCGTGACGGATGAGGAATTTCCCTTCGCGCTCGCCTATTTCACCGGCAGCAAGGAGCACAACATCGTGATGCGCCAACGCGCCATCGCGCGCGGGTTGCGCCTCAACGAATACGGCTTGTTCAAGTCCAAGGAGGAAACCCGCGACCCGAAGCTCCGCGTCACTTGCACCACCGAGGATGACATTTTCGCCGCTCTTGACCTCGCCTACGTCCCGCCCGAGATGCGCGAAGATCACGGCGAATTCGAGGCCGCTGAGAAAGGCAAGCTGCCCAAGCTCATCGAATGGACCGACCTGAAAGGCGCGTTGCACAATCACACGACGTGGAGCGACGGCCACAACACGCTCGAAGAAACCGCAGCGCACATGGACGAACTCGGCCTGCAATACTGGGCCGTCACCGATCACTCGCGCGCGGCCTATCAGGCCAAAGGTCTCGATGAAGCGCGCCTGCGCGAGCAGATCAAAGCCATCGCCGCGTTGAACAAGAAGCTCGCAGACGAAGGCCAGGATTTCCGCCTGCTCACCGGCAGTGAAGTGGACGTGCTCAAGGACAAGCTGGATTTCGACGACGATTTACTCGGCGAACTGGATGTCGTCGTTGCAAGTTTGCACGTGCCGTCGAACAACGAGGCCGACAACACCAAACGCCTCATCCGCGCTGCAGAAAACAAACACGTCCACATGCTCGGCCACCTGACGGGCCGCCTGTTGCTCGAACGCGAGGCGTATCCGGTGAATCAGGAAGCGGTGATTGACGCCTGCGCCGAAACGGGCACATGGATCGAACTAAACTGCAATCCATGGCGGCTCGACCTCGACTGGCGCAAATGGTTTTACGCGCGGAGCAAAGGCGTGAAATGCGTCATCAACCCCGACGCGCATCGCAACGGCGACGCGGATTATCTCCGCATCGGTGCCGGCCTCGCCCGCAAAGCGTGGCTGACCAAGGCGGATGTCATCAACACGCTACCGTTGGATAAATTGCGGAAGGAACTGGCGAAGAAGAGAGGGAAATAGGAAGCGCTCCGGTTAAGCCACCGGATTGTAGCAAAAACTGAACAAGTTTTCGTGGTGGAACGCAAGAAACCAATGTGGTGCGTCCGCCACAATAAAGGCATCATCAGAACTCGGATAACAGAAATCGTCCCAGCAACGCGTAAAAATCCCCCAAGTCGTCTGCACCGCACAATCGCCCTGCCATTAAATCGTGACCGGTAGTGCGAGATTTAGCTCTCGGACACGCAACCAGTCAGCGACTTGCTCTATCAGCGGCGTCTCCCGGCTGCAGGCATCCCCTTTCCACGTGCCTTCAGTGGAGCACGTCTCAACACGCGCAAAGCGACTTCGTATAATCTCCCCATATCTATCAAAGCACGGCATCCAACGCTCATGAACTACAGCTGCCCGAGCAGCATCGAGTGGAATAATCTGAGCAAGAATGTCCGGAGGAAACTCGACATACTTGGGATCAGTCCAACGCCATGCCAATGGATGCTCTCGGATGTTCATCTCACGATCGACATTGCGGTCCATTTGATTGCGATGGACGCTAGCGCGAGGTTTCGCACTCGTCCAGCAAGGAAGTTTTAGTTGCGACCAAAAACACAAGACGCACTCGTTGCCGAATGCGCCTTGGTTCGAAACTATTCTCGCATTATGCCGCCGGAGCAGCGGGCGGTGTCGGCGGCACGTAGGCCTCGATCTTCTCGATACGATGGCGATGTTTCGCGCCGTCCACTTCGCCTTCGACTTCGTCGCCGACCTTGCGGTTGAGCAACGCCTGGCCGACGGGCGTGAGGTAGCTGATGATGCCTTTCTCCGCGTCGAAATCCCACGCGCCGAGCACGGTGAATGTCTCTGCCTTGCCAGAGTTGAGATCCGTGGCGTGAACGACCGTGCCGATGCTCACGACGTCCGTCTTGGCATTGCTGAAGTCGGTGCCGCGCGCGCGGTTCAACAACGCGTCCATTTCGTCTTTGCGGCGCATGAGCACCTTCTGCATCTCCTTGGCAGCCTTGAATTCGTGATTCTCGCGCAAGTCGCCGTAACTGCGAGCAATGGCGATTTCCTTGGAATTCGCGGGGATCTGCTTCTGCACCAGATCGGTGTATTCGGCCCGGCGCCGTTCCAGGCTTTCCCAGGAGACGTAGATAGCGGAATCCTGCTTGTTACTCTGGTCGCCCGTGATGAGCGATTGGACGGACGGATGCCGCTTCACGATGCGAGCGAGCATTGAGCGCTTATCCATGTCCTCGAACACCGGCGAGAACTGCAACGCGCGGGTGAGGTCCTTAACCACTTCGATGTCGGCCGAACCGGTGAGGTCGGCGATCAACTCCTGGTCAGCCATCATGAAATCGCGCAGACGATTGGAGCGTTTCTCGTTGAACTGATCGCGCTCCATCGCGGTGAGCATGGCGCGGAAGACTTCCGGTCCGAGGATGTCGGCGAAATCATCGCTGCGTTCCTTGCCGAGCCAGAGGAGCAATTCACTGCTGGCGGCGTGCTGGCTGATGAGGCGGGCGAGCGTCTCCTTGAGTTCGGCGAGCTTGCCGCTGTGCGCGAGGATGCTGGCGAATTCCTTGCACAGCTTGGCGGAAACGATGTTCAACGCGCTGCGCAGGGTTTCCACCCAGCGATCCGGCTGCGCGGCCTTGAAGGATTCCAACGTGCGCCGGTGCTTCGCGGCTGGGATTGCTTCCAGCAACGGCCCGAACTTCACGCCTTCCTGATTCCAGAGCTGCACGGCGGAAATTTCATCCGGCGCAGGTGCGAGATTGGCGATGGCCGCGACGTCTTCGCGGGCAAAGATCGCTTCGAGGGCCACAGCGGTCTGGGTACGGATATGCGACGGGATGTCGGCATTCAACGCGGCCACGACCTCCTTGGCGGCGGCTTCCTTGTTGGACAAGTCCGCCGCGCTCTTCACAAACTCCGCCGCGATGGTGAGCTTGGCTTTCAGCCCTTTGGCGGCCCGAAAATCCGCCAACAACCGGTCCTGCAAAGATGTCTCCTGTGCCGCGTAAACAATCGGCTCGGTCTTTTTCGTCGGGATGACAAAATGACCGTCCTTTTTCATTTCCGCACGGGCGGTTTCCCACCATTTCTTCCAGTCATCGCGGATGACATCGGGCACGAGGACTTGTTGCACTTGATCGAGCGTGGCTTTGCCGCCGTAGCTGCTCAAGACGATCTTGATGAGATCCAAATGATGCAGCGCTGCGGTTTTTTGCAACCCTTCGAGATCCACGGATTTGCGGGCGAGGATGTGGTCTTTGGAAATGGGTTTGAGGGATTCGGCCGCGAAGGCCAAGTCCATCGTGTGACCGGGTTTGCCAGGAAAATCAATCGTGAACCGGGCGAAGACCGTGTCCACCGTCTTGATCCGACCGAACCCCCAACTGCGATGCTGACAAAAGCCGCTGTTGGTGAGTTGGACGAGAGGTTCTACCTGACGCCCCTCAATCTTTCCCGCCGCCGCCAGCTTTTCAAATTCTTCTTTCATAGTTCGATTCTTCCTCGCGTCACTACAGTCTGCTTGCCAACATTAAACGAAGTGACTGGCCAAAAACCAAGAGAAATTGCGGCGCGCGTGCTCGGCAGACGCCGCGACAGCGACGAATACACCGAGACTTTGCTCGAACGTGCGCTGCTGCCCACGAAGCTTTCACCGGCGGATCGCGGCCTGACGCAGGAGCTTGTCTTCGGCGTCATCCGCTGGCAACAAACTCTCGACTGGCTCATTGACCGCAAGACGCAGGGCCGAAAGCAAAAGGAGGGCTTGCAGGATTTGCTGCGGCTCGGCCTTTACCAGATTTTCTGGCTCGATCGCATCCCCGACCACGCCGCGGTCCACGAAACGGTGGAACAGGCCAAGCGCGGCGGTTATGGCGCCGAAGCGGGCTTCATCAACGCGGTCCTGCGCGGTTATTTGCGGGAGTCGGACGAGACGCGGCGTTTGCTCGGGGAATTAAAGGCCACACAGCCCGCGCTCGGTTACTCGCATCCCGAGTGGCTCGTGACGCGCTGGCAGCAGCGGCAATGGAGCGAGGGCTGGAGCGCGCTTCAACCGTCGGCCTTACCCAGCGCGACCGGAGCGCAAATTGCCGGTTATGCGGCGGTGAAACGGCCTGAAGGCCGCACTCCGACCAGTGAGGCCGCCCTCGCACGACTCTTGGAATGGAATAATACGCCGCCAAAAACCTACGCGCGCATCAATGCGCTGAGCTTTGGCAAACCCGCCGCGGCACCCGATGAACGTCGCGTCCGGCGGGGCGTGCCGGAGAAAATCAGGAAATTGGCGATTTCCTCACCTTCTGGCGCGATGAAGGCGTGGAATACGACTTCTTGACCCGCGACTGGACCGGCGACGGTTTGGTCTTCGAGTTGAAGTCGCATCCACCGCTCGCATCGCTCGAAAGCTTTCAGAAGGGTTGGTTTTACATCCAAGACCCGAGCACGTTGCTGGCAGTGCGGGAACTCGATCCAAGACCCGGTGAAACCATCCTCGACCTTTGTGCCGCGCCCGGTGGCAAGACTACGTTCATAGCGCAATTGATGAACAACACAGGCCGCGTCGTGGCGCAAGACAATGTGCCGGACCGGTTGAAGTTGATTGAGGAAAACTGCAAACGCTTGGGTATCACCTGCGCGCAGATCAGCTCACACCTCACCCCGATTAGCACACTCTTCGACCGCATCTTGATTGATGCACCCTGCTCCAACACCGGCGTGCTGCGTCGCCGTGTGGATCTGCGTTGGCGCATCCAGCCGACGGAACTCGAGCGCCTCCGCGCCACCCAACACGAATTGTTGGAAAAGGCGGCCAAACAATTGAAGCCCGGCGGCACGCTGGTTTACAGCACGTGCAGCCTTGAACCCGAGGAAAACACTAAACTGGTGAAACAATTCCTCGCCACGCAACCTAACTTCAAGCTGGAGCGCGAACGGCAATTACTTCCGTTTGTGGACGGCGTGGACGGCGCTTATGTCGCCAAGCTGAAGAAGCAAGCATGAGCTAAAGGAGGAACTCATAGAACTTGGGAAAATGGTAAAAAATCTGGTTTTAACTCCTGATTTCCTGAGCTCCTCCTGTCCATACGAACTTCCCCGGCTTGCCCCAGAGCGGAGCATTTGTTATCCGAATCAGCGTGATTAAATCAGAACCGGCCAACGTCTGAACAACATGGCAGATTTGTTCGCCAAGCGTCCGCGCGTCACCGTGGACGGAAAATTTTTTCGCCGCGGCGCTGAGAAGCTCTATCTCAAGGGCGTTTCCTATGGCCCGTTCGCACCGGGAAAAGACGGACAACCCTTCGCCGCCCCAGAACAAACTGCCGCCGATTTTACGTTAATTCAGGAACTGGGAGCCAACCTGATTCGCGTCTACTACGTCCCGCCCCGTTGGTTTCTCGATCTCGCCGCGCAACACGATCTGCTCGTTCTGATTGATATTCCCTGGAACAAACACCTTGTCTTCCTCGACGATCCTGTGCGCCGCGCCGAAGCCCGCCAAGCCGTCTGCCACGCCGTACTGGCGGGCGCACATCACCCGGCGGTGCTCGCCTACAGCGTGGCGAACGAAATTCCGCCTGATGTTGTTCGCTGGAGCGGCGCGGCGCGGATGGCAGACTTCATTGATGAACTAGTGACGGAGGCCAAGCGCATTGACCCCGAATGCCTTTGCACTTACGCGAATTATCCCTCCACAGAATTTCTGCACCCACAGACGCTGGATTTTGTCAGCTTCAACGTCTATCTGCATCAGCCGGTCGCGTTCAAGAGCTACCTCGCGCGCTTACAAATGCTCGCGGACACCAAGCCGCTGTTGTTGAGCGAATTTGGCGTTGATTCCCATCGCGAAGGCGAAACCGCCAAATGCGAAATGCTCGCGTGGCAGATCGAACTCGCGTTCCGTGGCGGGCTGGCAGGTGCGGTGGTGTTCAGCTTCACGGACGACTGGCATCGCGGCGGCGAACAAGTCACCGACTGGCAGATGGGTTTGACCACGGTGACCCGCGAACGAAAACCATCGTTCCACGCAGTTAAAGAAGCCTTCGGTATCGCGCCGAAATTTCCCCTCGCCCGTAAACCGAAAGTTTCGGTGGTCGTCGCCAGCTATAACGGCGCCAGCACGCTCAAGGCCTGTCTCGAATCGCTGCGCAACCTCAACTACTCCGACTACGAGGTGATTCTCGTGGACGACGGTTCGACGGATGCCACGCCGCAAATTGCCCAATTGTTTCCACACCTCCGTTACTTCCGGCATCATACGAACCTTGGCCTCTCCGCGGCCCGCAACACCGGTATCACCGCCGCCGAAGGCGAAATCGTGGCGTTCACCGACTCCGATTGCCGGGCGGATGAAGACTGGCTGTACTATCTCGTCGCCGATTTGATCACCGGAGAATTCGCCGGCATTGGCGGACACAACCTGTTGCCCCCCGACGATTCCCCAACTGCGAGCGCGGTCATGGTTTCACCTGGCGGCCCGGCACATGTAATGTTGACCGACCGCGAAGCCGAGCACATCCCCGGCTGTAACATGGCGTTCCTCAAGAGCGCACTGGACGCCATCGGCGGCTTTGATCCGATCTTCTGGAAGGCAGGCGACGACGTGGACCTTTGCTGGCGATTGCAACAGGCGGGTTACAAGATTGGCTTCAGTGCCGCGGCGTTCGTGTGGCACTATCGCCGCTCGACCGTCCGCGCGTATCTCAAACAACAGCGTGGTTACGGCGAGGCAGAAGCCTTACTCGTCCGCAAACATCCCGAGTATTTCAACGCCTTCGGCAACAGCATGTGGCGTGGGCGTATTTACGCCCCGGCCAAATACGGCCTCCTGCTGAAGCGCGAACCGATCATCTACCACGGCGTTTTCGGCAGCGCGCCATTCCAGACGCTTTACACGGCGCAGCCGGCGTTGACGCTGATGCTGCCAACGACGCTGGAATATCACCTCTTCATCACCCTGCCGTTGTGGGTGCTGTGCGTGACGTTCCATTGGTTGCTGCCAGTCGCTAGCGCCAGCCTGTTGATCTCTGTGGCGTTTTGCGTCGCTGCAGGCGTCCAAGCGACCTTGCAAAAAAACAAACGCCGCTGGTGGTCACGTCCGTTGGTCGCGTTGCTGTTCTTTCTGCAACCCATCGTGCGCGGCTGGGAGCGCCACCAGAGCCGCCTCGCCTTACGACTTGCACACGATGACGCCCGCGAATCGCTGGACTCCGTCACCCTGCGCGACAGCGGCGAATCGCTGGATGAAGTCTGCTATTGGGCGGAGAGCCGAATTGAACGCGTGGATTTTGTCGCCAAGGTTTTGCGGGCGCTGGAACAACGCGGCTGGCCGCATCGCTCGGACATCGGCTGGAGCGAGTTCGATGCGGAAATCTTCGGCAATCGCTGGAGCCACGTGCAACTTATCACCGCCGCCGAGGATCATCCGCGCGGCCGACAACTCATCCGCTGTCGCCTGCGTGCCAACTGGTCCATGCAAGCCAAAGCCGCGCTGTGGTTGCTGCTGGCATTGGAAATCATCGTGGTCGGTTTCGTCGGAGGCTGGTTGTGGGCCTTGGGCACTGTGACTGTGACCTTGCCCGCTTACATTTATTTTCTCTCCCGCCAGAAACGCCAGATTCAAAGTCAGTTCATCACCTTCCTCGACGAGCTAGCCAAGCAACTGAAGTTAATCAAGATTCCGAGCAGCCAGACGGTTGAGCCGCCCGCGCCGACACCCGCTCCCACGACTGCAACTAAAACCAAGCCCACGCCGATGCGCGTGGAACTCCCCAAGCCAACCGAAACGGCTACGCCTGCGGAAAATAAATCGCCCGCAGTGTAAGTGAGACAAACACTACCTTTTCAGACAGAATCAACGGAATTACGCAGAATTAAATTCTGTTCATTTTGTTAATTCTTTCTCAAAGCCAGCTTCGCCTCGCCACGAATCGTTTTGTGAACAATTCTTTCGTGTGTTTCGGGCATTTCGTGATTCAATTTCTCCGGCATGATTCAGTATCTCGATCTGCTCCGGCACGTCATGGAGCATGGCAAGTTCAAGGCCGACCGCACCGGCACCGGCACCTATTCCCTGTTCGGGGCGCAGGCGCGTTATCCGCTGACCGAAGGTTTTCCGCTCGTCACCACCAAGAAGGTTCACACCAAATCCATCATCCACGAACTGCTCTGGTTTCTAAAGGGCGATACAAATATCAAGTATCTCAAGGACAACGGCGTCAGCATCTGGGACGAGTGGGCCGATGAAAACGGCGATCTCGGCCGCGTCTATGGCGCGCAATGGTGCGACTGGCGCACCGCTGATGGCCGCAGCATCAACCAGATCGATGACGTCATCGCCCAGATCAAAAAGAATCCCGACAGCCGCCGCCTGATCGTCAGCGCGTGGAATCCCGGAGAAATTCAAGGCATGGCCTTACCGCCGTGTCATTCGCTGTTCCAGTTTTATGTCAGCGAAGGCGAACTGAGCTGCCAGCTTTACCAACGCAGCGCAGACATCTTCCTAGGCGTACCCTTTAACATCGCGAGCTATGCGTTGCTCACGTTGATGGTCGCGCAAGTCTGCGATCTAAAGCCCGGCGATTTTGTCCACACCTTCGGCGACCTGCACCTCTACGCAAACCATGTGGAGCAGGCGAAACTGCAACTCAGTCGCGAACCGCGGCCGTTGCCGCAAATCAAACTGAACCCCGCCGTGAAGAACATCCACGACTTCACGTTCGCGGACATCGAACTCATCGGCTATGACCCGCATCCGGCCATCAAAGCGCCGGTGGCGGTCTGATAACATTATGAAAAATCGCGTGAAAAAACTCCGTCGATGGTTGTTCGTGATGGCGATTCTGATGTTGGTGGGAGTTGCGGCGGTTGTTAGTGCCGATATTGTCTGTCGCAGGGCCGCCTCCGGAAGAATCTTTCGCACCACGGATTCAGTTCCCGCGAACGACGTTGCTCTCGTCCTTGGCACAGGGAAATTCACCGCGCGAGGCAACCTCAACCTTCACTTCACGCAGCGCATCGAGGCCGCGGCGGATTTGTTCAAATCCGGCAAAGTTCGCCACCTCATCGTCAGCGGCGACAATTCGGTAAAAACTTATGATGAGCCGAGCGACATGCGCGACGCCTTGATCGCGGCCGGTGTGCCCACCAATGCCATCACCTGCGACTATGCGGGCTTTCGCACCCTGGATTCCGTCGTGACGTGCTAAGTCAGTTTTTGGCCTGACAAATTTCACGATAGTCACGGAGGCGTTTCACTGTCCCCGTTCGCTATGGATTGCGCAATACCACGACTTAAACGTGGTGGCTTTCGCTGCGCCGGACTTGAGCGCCCGCTGGTCTGCTCGGGTGAAAATGCGGGAAGCACTGGCACGGACCTGGTGTGCGCTGGATCTCTACATCTTGGACCGGCAACCAAAGTTCTCCGGACCGCCCGAGAAATTGGTCCTCGCCGAAAAATAGCGCCCGGCACTGCCGGGTTTTCGTCAGGGCTGAAAGGCCAGCGTCCGACGATCTTCATCGCCCACAGCCCACATGTGCTCGGGATTGACGTCCCGACCAAACTTCAATGCGCGAACGCTGCCATCCACAAAAGCAAAGTTGGAATTGCCAGACCGACTGGACGTCCCCGCCCGGACGGTTGCGTGACAACCACGCTCAACCCGATCCGCATCATTGCCACGACCTTCAAGGATATCCATGAAGTAGTCCATGGCGATGCGCTCACCGGTGCCAGTCTCGAGGTTCTTCTTTTCGCCAAACAAAACCGTATCGGTCGGCTTGAGCACCGCGTTTTCTTTGATGCGCATTCCATTGTATGTGTTCGGATCAGGATTACCGGTCTGCCGCCAGAAATAATCATTCCAGCCGTTGATCAAATAGCTGCGCGGGGAACGATCCGCCAGCGTAAGCGAACTGGTATCCGTCATCGGCACTCCCCGCGTCGCATCGGTGGGGCAGACCAGCAAGGCGACGCTCTGATAGTTCTCCTGAAACAAAGTCGGCCAGCGATTCTGATTGGTCCGCGGCGGCAAGCACCCATCGTTATCCCCGGCATACATGATTGCGGCCAAGGAAAGTTGCTTCTGATTACTCGCACACTTGATGCGGTGTGCCTTCGCTTTTGCGCTGCTGAGCGCCGGCAACAGCATGCTGGCCAGGATGGCGATGATGGCGATGACCACCAGCAATTCGATCAAAGTGAATGCCTCGCTCAGCAGGGATTGTTCTCCCCCAACACGTTTATGCAGGTTTAAGCTTTTCATGACCTCTATGATTGTAATCTCAATTGAGCCGCCGAATAATCCGCCAGACTTGCTCGTCAACTCCGCTACATGTCGAAAACGAAAATAATCGCGCTTGCGATCCTGCTGATCGGACTGATCGGCTTCAGTCTTTACCTGAACAGAGACTATTTCCGCACCGAAGGTATTCAAATTACTCACCGCTTCAGCCCATGGATGCGTGACAAGCGCCCTAACGCCCGCGCCAACGATCTCGGCGTTCCGGTCACATTCATGCTGAATGGCTTCTACAAGCTTACCAGCGTCCGCGTCTTCGAAAGCACCAAGATTGAAACGAACAAATACGCCGTGCCCGTCTGGCGGATTATCTCCGATTCCAACTCCGTTCCAACTTCTAGTTTTAATTACGGTAGCTACATCAAGGGCATGCACCCGGAAGCCAAAGGTTCGCGGCCCGAAGCCTTACAACCTGGGGTCACATACCGCCTGATGGTGGCAACCGACAAGAATATCGAAGCGCAACACGACTTCACCATCACATCGAGCCAGTGACTAAAACCCGTCGCTCGCCGAAGAACCCAACACATCCTGCGGTTCGTTCCAGTTTGTGAAATATTTTGCACAATCCGCTGGCAGATCGTAAAAATGGGCCAATGCTTCACTTACACAACGCGATGCAAAAAAACCCACGCCGGGTGACGTAATCCCGGGGCTCGCTTTGGATTGCAAGAGCAGTTCCGTCGCAATCTGCGCTGCGGCTCGCGGATAAAAGGCCGCCAACGGCTCCAGTTGCCCGGCCCTGCGCGGCAAGATACCGCTCCCGCCACCACATTGCCGTTGGAGCTGTTGCAAGAACTCAGCGGTCATGTGCGGCATGTCCACGGCCAAGACGAGCAACAACGGTGTTCGACACACCCGCAGCGCGCTCTCGATCCCGGCCAGCGGACCGCTGCTGGGAAAATTATCCGTCAGCACCCGCAGCCCGAATTGGGTGTCATCCCGATCCGCCCGCCCGGAAATCAAAACCTCGGCTGCACCCGCAACCCGGACCAGCTTGATCTGTCGTGCGAGCAAAGTTTCCCCGCTGATTTCCACCCGCGCCTTGTCCCGACCCATCCGCGAGGATTGGCCGCCGGCCAGAATGACGGCGCTGAAGTTCATGCGTCCACTCGCAGTACGCCGTCGGTTAAAATCCGCGCGCGCAAGCCGCCGCGCCCGTGCAACGCTGCTTCCGCACCCGGCGCGATAGCTGCGTTCATCCAGTGACACGGACTGCATTCCGCCACCCCCTCGAACTCGACCCCTTGGACAATAAATCTTTTCCCGACGAGAAGATTCAGATCCATACCGCGCGCGATGACATTCCGTCGCGTCACACCGGGAGATTTGTCGCTCACACCAAGTTGACCACAAACGGCATCAAAGACCTCCGCCGAAAAAAAAGTAACCTGCCCCTTGTAGTTTTCCTTGAAGCCAAAGAAACGGTCGCCGCGCAACCCCTGCCCCGCAACACACTCCACCTCATTCACTGAAATCGTCGGATGTGTTCCCGCCGGCTGCTCGTGATGCCCAAAAAAATTATGGCCTGACGAAATAAAGATGCCCGTCACCTGCAACGCAGGCGCAACAATCGCAGCCGTCTCACGGGTCATAGACACCTGCCAATTTAACGAATAGCGGCGACAGCGCAATCTTGCTGGTCACTCTGCGAATAACTCCTGCAATCTGCCCACCTCGTGCCGGGTGGTGAACTGCTGGAAGGTCTCTGCCTTACCAGTGCGATGTTTGAGATACGTGCGCAGCATCTTTTCAACAATGTTCGGCAACTCTTGAGCCGTGACACCGGAGAAAACTTGTCGTCCTACTGCCTGATTCCGCGCAAAGCCCCCGCCGACGAACACGTGATACGCATCCTGGCGCTCGCCGTTGATCTTGGTCTTCGTCCCGAGACAGCCGATGTCGCCCATGTAATGCTGGGCGCACGAGTTCGGACAACCGGTGACATGGATGTTCACGGGCTGATCCAGTTCAAGTCTCTTCTCCAGTTGCTTGATGACTTCGAGCGCGTGGCCTTTAGTATTCGCCTGCGCGAATTTGCAGTAGGAATTTCCCGTGCATGCGATGACGCCGCTCGCGAGATTTGATTGCTTCGTTGGTAAGCCCGCTTTGTCCAACGCTTTCTTCAGCGTCGGCACGAATGCATCCGGCACATTCGGGATGATGAAATTCTGCCAGACCGTCAATCGCACCTCGCCGTTGCCATAAAGCTCCGCGAGTTCCG
Source organism: Verrucomicrobiota bacterium (assembly GCA_049840435.1). Taxonomy (GTDB): domain Bacteria; phylum Verrucomicrobiota; class Verrucomicrobiia; order Limisphaerales; family JADLHS01; genus JADLHS01. Next base: position 66,300 of record JASGKY010000051.1, read on the forward strand.
CCACGCGCAACATCTGCTTCGGCGTGATATTGCCCACCGGACAAACCGCCCCGACGTAGCTGAAACCTTTTTGCTTCTGGGGATAATCGCCGACGTGCGAGTGCGCTAGTTCCTGCGACGCCCACCGCATCTGCGCCAAATCATACGGCGCGCGACGCAACTGCTTGCCGAGCTTCTTCTCCACGAGCGCCAGATATTCATCCATCGACATCGTCTCGAGCAGGTGTTTGAGGCGCGCCTTCTTGCGGTTCGTTCGACAACCCTTCTCGATGAACACACGCACGATGGCCACGACCACCTTGTTGATCTCTGCGGGAGGAACAACCACACCCATATCACGCGCAAACGACTTGTGCCCCGTCGCCCCACCAAGCGCGATGCGGAACAAGAGTTCGTCCCCGATCTTCACCGCCTTCACGCCGATGTCGTTTGTGTCTTCCACCGAACCAATCAATCCACCGCCGTCGTAGGCAATATTGAACTTGCGCGGTAAATCGTAGAACGAACGGTCGTTGATGATAATCTGACCGATCTGTTGCACGAACGGCTGCACATCAATCAACTCCACCGGATCAATGCCCGCCGTCGGATTCATCGTCAGGTTGCGGATGTTGTCCGCGCCCGAACCGCGCGTATGCAAACCGATGGCCTGGATACGTTGCAAAAATTCCGGCGCATCCTTCGGCTGGATAAGGCGCATCTGAAGATTCGCCCGCGTCGTCACTTGCACGTAGCCGCTCGTAAGTTCCTGTGCAATGCGCGCCAGTTCGCGGAGCTGAGGCGACTTCAACACGCCCCCGGGAATCCGCAGCCGCGACATGAACGCGTCCTTCACCGGCGTCAGGAAAAACAGCCCGTGCCATTTGAAGCGGAACAGATCCTCCTTGTCCGGCGCCTTGTTGCCGATGGCGTTCTCAACGAGCTGCTCGTAGGCATCGAGCGGATGCAACTCGCGCTTGATACGCTCTTCCGCAATCTCATCTTCGCGAACTTTGGGGAGCGGCTCGACATCGGCAAACGCCTTGCCTCGCGCGGCGGCTCCGGCGAATAGTCCGGTCAAATACTCCTTCTGTTCGGCGCTAAAACCGGCACTGGCGATGGGTTCTGGCAAGGTGACGTTACTCATAAAGAACTACCACTTTTTGTAACCAAGAAATTTTCCATTCATCGTGAGCTTCACGCGGTCGCCCTTCGGATCGGGCACACGCTCGATATCCATCGTGAAGTCGATCGCACTCATGATACCCGGACCAAACTTCTCCTCGATCAACTCCTTCATCGTCCGGCCATACACGTAAATGATTTCCTGAAAGCGATACGCGAGCGGCTCTTTCGGCACGGTCGGCGCGGCTTCGCCCTTGGTGCAAAAATCGGTCAATGCCGTTGCCACTGCTGGTTTCAGCTTCAAAAACTTGGCGACTTTCTGTGCCTCGCTTTGGTCGAGCGCGTTCTCGCCCAAGCAGGCCGACGTGACGTAAACTTCGGACAGCCCCGCCGCTTTGGCGATGGCAGCCCAGGTGGTTTTCTTCGCGGCTTTCGCCGCGAGGATCGCTTCGGTCATTTGCGCTTTGGTCATAGATTTCAATAAACGTCGCGTTGATAACGTTTGTCGGATTTTAATTTCGCCACGTAAGCTTTCGCATCATCCGCACTCTTGCCTCCCACGGTTTCCACGATCTTGTGCAATGCCGCGTCCACGTCCTTGGCCATGCGACTCGCATCGCCGCACACGTAGAAGTGTGCGCCCGCTTCAAGCCACGACCAGAGCTCCATGGCGTTTTCCATCATGCGATCCTGCACGTAGATTTTCTTTTCCTGATCGCGCGAAAACGCGAGATCGAGCCGCGTAAGAAAACCGGACTTCTGCCAGTCCGTGAGCAGTTCGTCGTAGAGAAAATCCGTGTCCTTCTTCTGATCGCCGAAGAACAGCCAATTCTTGCCCTTCGCACTCGTCGCCTGACGTTCTTCAAGAAAAGCGCGGAACGGTGCGATGCCCGTCCCCGGCCCGACCATGATCATCGGCAGATCGCCGTTGCCTGGCGGTTTGAAACCGTGCGACGGCTGCACGAACACTTTCACAAACTCCGCATCTCCGACGCGATCCGCGAGGAACGTGGACGCCACGCCTTTGCGCACGCGCCCGTGACTTTCGTAGCGCACCGCGCCCACGGTCAGATGCACTTCACCCGGATGCGCCTTGGGCGACGACGAAATCGAGTAAAGCCGTGGCGCGAGCCTCTTGAGCAACGGAATAAATTCCGCCACCGGCATTGGCGCAGGCAACAGTTCCAGCAAATCAATGACGTGCCGCCCCCACAGCCACTTTTTCAGGTCATCGCGTTTCTCCGGTGCGAGTAACGCGGCGAGCTCGCTTTGCGGTGCAGCCTTCGCCACGGCGGCCAGCAATTCCTGCGACGGCTTATTGACGTCGAAGTAATGCGTCAACGCTTCGCGCAACGACATGATGTTATCGCCAAATTTCACATTCTCGTCCGGCTTGGCTTTCAGCGCTTCGAGCACATCGTCCACGAGTTCGGGACAATTCACCGGCACAACGCCGAGGGCATCACCCGCCTCGTAGGTCAGGCCGCTGCCATTGAGCGCGATTTCGTAGTGACGCACTTCTTTGCCTGAACCGGCCTTGTTGAGCAGCACGTTCTTGAGCAGCTTGGCCGGGAACGGATTGGATTTGCCGTAACCCTTTTTTTCTTCGACCGGCTTACCATTGGTTGCACCAGTCGCTGCGCCATTCGTCGAAGCAGCGCTGCCGAGTTTATCCCACAACCCATCAATCCAGCTTTTCGCCGGACCTTCGTAATCCACATCGCACTCACCACGCGGAGCTACCCGTTTCGCACCGAGGGCGGCGAGGCGTTCATCGAACTTCTTCGAGGCGCCGCAGAAGTCGGAATAGTTTTTGTCGCCAAGACCCAGAACCGCGAAATTCAAACTCTCCAAGCGCGGCGCGGAGTCGGCCTTGATCCAGTTCCAGAAATTCACCGCGTTGTCTGGTGGTTCGCCATCCCCCCAAGTGCTGGAGATGATGACGGCTTTGTTTGCGGCAGCGAGACCGGCAGATTCAAAATCATTCAAAGCCGCGAGCCTCGGCATGAAACCCCGCGACTCGGATTCCTTCGCGAGCTTCTTGGCGAGACCTTCTGCGCTACCAGTCTGCGAGCCGAAGAGGATCAAGAGTGGTTCGCCTGCCTTGGGTGGCGCGCCATTGAGTTGCGGAGCGGGCGCGCCGCCGGGCACTTGCGAGAAGAGACCAGCAAGGAAACCATTGAGCCACGCGCGTTGTTCGGCGTTGAATGGGGCGGATTCGGGGATGAAAGGAATGTTCGTCATGAAATTTTTTCGAGGCGCACCGCACAGTATTTGTAACTTGGTTGGCGCGAGTGAGGATCGTATTCGGTGCGGGTCAGTTGGTTCGTCACGTCGTAGTGCATCGGGATGAAAACGTGTCCGGGCTGGACGCTCGAGGATGCAACTGCGGTGCATTCAATCCGCCCGCGACGCGAGATCACGGCAACCGGCCTGTTTACCACCAAGCCGAATCGCGAGAGATCGGATGGATTAATTTCCACATAGGCATTCGCCGGATACAGCGTACGGAGCACGGCGGACTTACCGGTGCGCGTGTTGGTGTGCCATTGAGCACTCGTGCCGCGACCAGTCAGCATGACGAACGGAAATTCTTCATTCGTCGGTTCGGCGACAGGACGTGGCGCATCAAACAGGAACTTTGCTTTGCCGTCGGGTGTGAAGAACTTGCCGTCAGCGAACAGGCGTCGTTCTTGTTCCGGTTGTGCGGCAGCGTCTTGTTTGTGCGGCCACTGGACTCCGCCGCTCTCGTCCAGATGTTTGTAATCCGCAATGCCCGTGATGTCGCACGGCTGGCCGGCAGAGAGGCGTTTGAGAATCTGGAACGCCGCTTCCGGCGAACTCCACTCGGTGAACATCTCGCCACAGCCCCAATAATGCGCGAGCAACCGGAAAATGTTGAAGTCGGTCAAGGCTTCGCCGGGCGCGCGGGAGACTTTCTTCGTCAGGCCGATGCGGCGTTCGCTGTTGATGAACGTGCCTTCCTTTTCACCCCAACCAGCGGCGGGCAACAGCAAGTCCGCACGCTGCGCAGTGTCCGTGGTGGTGAACATGTCTTGCACGACGAGGAAGTCCAGCTTGTCAAAGATCGCGTTCGTGCCCGAAGAATCTTTGCCGTGCTTCGCACCCCAAGAGTGCGTCGGATTCGTGGCGATGACCCAGAGCGCTTTGATCTTTCCATCGCGGATACCGTCAATGATTTGATCGTAGGCCCACGAATTTTTCGTCGGGATGACATCGAGCGGGATATTGAGCAATCCAGCAACCTGTGCGCGATGCTCCGCCTTCATGAAATCCCGTCCGCCAATCAAGCTCGTGACATTCGCATAGAGCCGCGAGCCCATCGCGTTGCATTGGCCGGTGATGCTGTTTGCGCCGGTGCCGGGTTTGCCGATGTTGCCGGTCATCAATGCGAGATTGATGATGGCCTGTGCGGTGCGGGTGCTCTCATGGCTTTGATTCACGCCCATCGTCCACCAGAAGGAAACTGCCTTGCCGCGATGGATGCTCTCCGCACAGCGATAAATCTCACCGACCGTCAAACCCGTTTCCGCCGCGACTTTGTCCGGCGTGAACTGACGCACAAATTCGGCGAACTCCGCGTAGCCCGTCGTGCTTTGCGCGATGAACGCGCGATTCACCCAGTCGTTTTGCACGAGCAGATTGGCGAGACCGTAGAGCAGCGTGAGATCAGACTTGGGTGCGAGCGCGAGATGTTGCGTGGCGCAGGTGGCCGTTTCAGTGCGGCGCGGATCAATGACGATGATGTGCGGATTGTTTTTATTCCGCAGCACGCGTTGCCACATGATTGGGTGCGCAATGCACGGATTTGCCCCGATGAAGATCAACGTGTCGCTCAACTCAAAATCGGCGTAGGTGAACGGCGGTGCGTCAAAGCCGAGGCTTTGTTTGTAGGCAACGTGCGAGGTGGCCATGCACTGGCGCGTGTTCGAGTCGCAATGCAGCGCGCCCATGCCGAATTTCCAGAGCGTGCCGAGCAACGCGAGTTCCTCGGTGCAAATCTGGCCGGTGCTCAAGAACGCCACGCTCTCCGGACCGTGCTCGGCCATGATGCCTTTGAACTTCGCAACGAAAGTCTTCATTGCCTCGTCCCACGTCACTGGTTTCATCGAACCATCCGGCTGACGCAGCAGCGGCGCGGTAGCGCGATCCGGCGCGGACAAACAATTCAGCGCTTCCCAGCCTTTCGGACACGCCATGCCGAGATTGACCGGATAATCAGTGGTAGGCGTGAGGTTCACAGCGACGCCATCTTTGAGATGGATGTCGAGTGAGCAGCCGGTGGAGCAAAAGCCGCACGTCGCGCGTGTGGTAGCGGTGGGGGCAAACTTCGCGGGGACGCGACCCAAGCCAAAATCGCCGGGGTGCAACACCAGGTCCTGGGTCAGCGCCCCGTTCCATTGGCGCAGCAACGTGTTTTCTTTCACAGCACTCATGCAGCAAAACCTCCCGGCATTTTTGCGGGCGCGACCGCCGTAAAGAACAGGTAGCGCTCCAGCAATTCCCCCACGACACACAAAACCAACGCACTCAACGCCAGTCCGAGTCCGGCGTGATTCACCAGAAGGAACAGCGGCAATGCCACGCCTCCTGCCAGCCCGCACGCCACGCGAAAGCGCGCGACCAACCCAAGCTCATCGGTCATCAAGCGGGCGGTCTTGTTCAGCGATGTCAGCGTGAACGTATCCACGTCCACAAGCTGCTGAAAAATGCGATTCTCGAAACCGAGTTTCACGACGGTGGCGGCAAGAAGCACAGTGACCACCAGCCAGTTCGCCGCGTTGGTTATCGCCAACACCGTCGCCGCGCCGAGCAGCAGTGTCGTGCCGAAGAATTTTCCGAAACACTGCGATGCACGCCAGAATTCGCGCTTGGTGTCTGCATAGATCATCGCCGAACAAGCGACGCCCAGCAGTCCGGTTGCAGCGGCAGCAAGCGTGAGCAGTTTTTGAAACGGCGCGAGCCGTGCAAGCCAGAACGAAGCGGCGGCGGTCATCGCCAACGGAACGTAACCACCAAACATGATGACCTCGCGACTAAACCACGATTTGCGCCAACCGAGAAACGCGCGCCACGCCTTGAGCGGTCTGCCGAGATGCAGTGAGGCGATGCCCAACGCGCCCGCACCCACGCCCGCTGCGAACATCGCAAGCAACTTGGCTGTCTCCATGAACACTGCCGCGACGCTGGCGCCGACGGCGAGCTGCGTCAGAACCAGCATGAACACGAGCGGCAGATGCGAATGCGCCGGAGCGACCCGCGCGTGGTCCGCTGCGAGCAAGGTTGCGGGGAGTGGCTTGGTAGATTTGTAGCGCGTGGTCGGGAGCGTGATTTGCGGCGCGGGCGATGAAGGGAGAAACAAGTTGCCAGTGACAGGCGTTGGGCTGACGAGGCGGAAATTATTTTTGATCGCGCTGGTGTCAACGACGGTGATCTTGATCGCTTCGTGCGGACAGGCTTGCACGCAGGCAGGGGCTTCGCCGACCGCGAGACGGTTCGTACACATGTCACATTTGCGCACGATGCCACGCTTGGCGGAATACTGCGGCACTTCGTATGGACACTTCATCACGCAGGTACTGGCAGCCGATGCATTGGTCATCAAGGTGGCGCACGATGCCGGTGACGGGGTCTTTGTCGTAGGCCAGCACCGGGCAACCTTCGAGGCAGCCAGGTTCAACGCAATGATGACAGGCAGTCGTGATGGTCTGTTGCTGCGGCGCGCGCCAGTCGTCGTTAAACAACAGACCCACACTGCGCCAAGTCTCGGCCTCGTCTAACCCGTTGAGCGAATGACAGGCGGTGACGCAGGCTTTGCAGCCGGAACATTTGTCGAGGTCCACCTCAAACGCGTATTGCTGGCCGGGCTGCGGTTTCGTCAGCGGGATCAGGTCGCGATAATACTTCGCCTGCGCCGGCAGACCGTTGGTGTCATGCAGTCGCGAGAAACGATCCACCGCCGTGAGCTTTTGCTGCTCTGCCAACAGGTCATCAATCAGCGTGCGCTGTTTGTGACCGTTTGAGTTGGAGGGGTGTTGGCTCATTTGCGATTCAAGAGGAGCGCCAGCAGCACGAGGTTGATCACGAACAAGACAAAGAATCCGATTTTGAAAAACAACAGCGGGTTGCGTTCGATCAGGCGGGCGTTCTTACGATAGAACGGGCGCACGGTCTGGGGATGTTCCAAATCGTATTTCATCTCGGAGTAATTCTGGTAACGCGCCTCCGGATCGGTGGCCACGGCGCGCAGCAAAATGGCTTCAAGCCACGAGGGGATGTTTTGATTCAGCTTGGTCGGCGCTTGCGCGGCATGGAACACCGGCGTCTGGAACGGCTCGATTTCGCCGTAAGGATATTTGCCGGTGAGCGCCTCGAATACGGTCACGCCGACGGCAAATACTTCAGTGCGCTCGGAGAGCGGCGCGGCAACGAAACGTTCCGGTGCGAGGTAACTCGGTGTTCCAGCACGTGACGTGACGGTGAACTCGCCAGCGATGCTGCCGAAGTCAATCAGCTTGAAGTCGAGCTGGTCGTTGCGTTTGAAGACCAGAATGTTTTCCGGTTTCAAGTCACCGTGAACGAGATCGTGACTCAGGAGGAATTGCCCGGCGCTCAGAAGAAATTTTGCCAGCGCAAGCGCTTCGGGAACATCGAGCGGCTTCTCGGCGATGAAATGTTTGAGCGTGGGAACAGCGTGATATTCCTGAACGTAGTAGAGCAGTTGCTGGCCCTGCGGCACGAACGCGCGCGCGAAGTAATCCGCCTGCAAGCGCGTCGCCGTCCAGATTTCGCGGACGAACTGGCTGTGAACGGCGTCGGTGTCGCGGGCTTGCAGCGGCGCAAATTTCAGCACGAAGGATGAACCATTGCGTGTGGCGACCCAGGTGCGGTCGCTATGCTTGAAGGATTGCTTCAGTGTAAAACCGTCCACGACCTGACCGGAGGAAAGTTTCTCGGGAATTTCCAGGCGCGCGTGATTGCTGGCGCGGAAGGGATCAACGGCTTCCACTTCGATAACGACGGCGGACATGTCATCCAGTTCGTCAGCTTCCTTGACCTGTTCGCGCGCGTGGCTGATGAGCGTGCGCGCCGAGCTATGCGTGGCGAGTTGGGCGCGGATCTGCTCGTCGGTCAATACGCCCGTGATGCCGTCGGAGCAGAGCAAGACGGTGTCGCCGGCGCGGACGTCGGTTTCAAAATAATGCGGCGTGACTTCCGCCTCCATGCCCATGCTGCGTTTGAGGACATGCTCGAAACCGGGCTGCGTCTCGGCGTGATCTTCGGAGAGTTGCGTGAGTTTGTCGCCGCGCAGAAGATAAACGCGCGAATCGCCCACATTCAGGCCGTGTAATCGGTCACCTTCGATGACCGCGACAGCAGCGGTGCAGAGCAGTTCGACGCGCTCGAAACGCGTCATGGACTCCTGATGCAACGAACGATTGATGAGCCGGGCAAATTCCTCCAGCGCTTTGCGAATGCTCCAACCGCGCGGGCGCGACTTGAAGTAGCCGATGAAGTTTTGAACAGTTTTCTCCGCGGCTTCGCGCCCCATCTCGGCGCGACCTACGCCATCAGCAAGAGCTGCTATCACGGTGTCGTGATGCGGCCGGCCATCGCAGACGTCGGCGGAAGGCTGATCCTTCTCGCAACCAATCGCACAACTCGTGATGCGGGTCTTCAGGCCAAGCAACGTCTCCGGCAGCGCGGCGAACTCCGCGCCTTGAGGATTGTTGCCGGTCGGATTCATCCGCGATTCAGTTGGTTGGTGCGCCACCATGACTTCAAATGCGAGCCGCTGACAATGCGCCCCACGTGGTGCGCCAGCGTTTCTTGACCAATGACAAACCAACGAGCGCCAGCAGACACAAGACGGCAAACACGACCAGCCCGAACAGGTAATTGCCGAAGTGCTGTTTGCTCTGGCCCATCATGTTGGCCAGCAGGAATCCGCCCAAACCGCCGCCGCAACCGACGAGTCCGGTCATCAAGCCAAGTTCCTTGCCGAAGCGTTGCGGGAGCAACTGGAACACCGAGCCATTCGCCATGCCGAACGAGGCGCACGCGATGAAGAAGGCTGCAACGTTCAGCCACATGCTGTTGATCACGCCGCCGCAGATCAGCGCGACGCAGGCCACGGAGTAATAGACATACAGCGAGCGGATGCCGCCGATGCGATCCGAGATCGCGCCGCCAATCGGACGTCCGAGCGCGCCCACCGCCGTGCAGAGCGCGACGAGATCGCCCGCATGAGCCGGAGTTACCGCGAAACGGTCTTTGAAATACATGCCGAGGGAGTAGGCCAATCCGACGAAGCCGCCAAACGTGACGGTGTAGAAAAAGCAGAACCAGTGCACGTCCTTGTCGCGGAACATGCGGAAGTAATCGCCAACTTTTTTTGGCGCAGCTGCTACTGGCGGTTCTTTGGAAACAATGATATAAACTGCCAGCACAATAACCGCCGGAATCAGCGCAAACCCGAAAACTGCCGGCCAGCCGTAAGCCGCTGCCAGTCGGGGAGCAAGCAGTGAGTCAATCACCACGCCGATGTTGCCCGCGCCGGCAAGGCCCATCACCAAGCCTTGCATGTGCGGTGGATACCAGCGGCCCGCTTGAGGAATGGCCACGGCAAAGCTTGCGCCAGCCACGCCCAATACCATCCCCATGAGCAAGGTGGCTTCATAGTTCTTCAACCCGAACTTCCAAGCTGCCAGCAGACCGGTAATCACAACGAGCTGGGCAATGATGCCCGTGGTTTTCGCCCCGATGCGGTCCACCAACAAGCCCAGCACCAAACGAAACATTCCGCCGAAGAGGATCGGCACCGACACCATGAAAAACCGCTGCTGCGTGGTGAGGTTCAGCGATTCTGGCGCGGCAATCTGGTTGGCGAGCACGCCCAGCAGCGTCCACACCATGAAGCTGTAATCGAAGTAAAGGAAGGCGCTGACGAGGGTCGGCCAATGTCCGGCGGTGCGGAGTTGCGATGCTTTGCTGGTGCTCATTTTTGGTTGTGCGGTGCGCCTCCGAAATACCGGAAGCCGCACTCGCGCAACCCTATGCCAGACCCGTGCCAGACCCGCCCAAGTCAGCAGGATTTCCGCCTCGCGACTCTCATTTGCCACATGAAGACAGGTCATGGCATGGCTTGCAGTCATTCAAACCGCACATATTCATCGCACTGAGCAAGAGATTGCCCATCACGACAAAAATTACTTATTCGTCCACTGGCGAACGAGGTCCGCGCGGACTGCTGGCGCATTTTGCCCAACCTGCGCAGGTTTAGTTTCACACCGAGCCAAACGAACCTTTACTCAGGCCGCCCGCAAACCCGCTTCAGACTTCGCGTGTGCCGGGCGACCCACCCGGCACCGCGCTGGAACTGGCGTGGACGTCACCTGTTCCGATCACAACACACAACGCACACTAAAACCGCACTACCGTCTGAAGGTAAAACCAATCCGCATCGGTCGAACCATTCAGGGTGTTTTGCCAGGTTTGATCGATGTAATCGCCGGCAAAGAAATGACCATAGCCGCCTTCGAGCGACGCAAACTTGGTCAACGTGTAACCGATCACGAGATCGATTTCGCTGCCCACGAAGCTGTCGTAGTTCGGATTGGTGGTGAAGCCGTTCCTGTGCCTACCGTGCCACCGGTGCGCGCGACGCCGCCTTTGTTATAAAAGTTATCGCCCGTATCCGCGAGCCAGAACAAGTGGCCTTCCAACGCCACGGAAACGCGCGGATGTGGCTTGATGGTAAAGATCGCACGGGCGTCGTGGATGTTCTGCCACGAGGCGATATCCATGTAACCCCAGTGCTTATGACCGGTGGGATAAAGTTGGTCGAAAGTTCCATGCTTACCGTCGGTTGGACTGTCATCGCCAGAACCAAACGCGTATTCCAGCGCGAAACGAGGCTGCATGGCGCTTTCGCCGAAAGTGTAGCCGGCGTTAGCCACGAAGGCATAAGCATCTTGATCAAGTTTTGCGCTCGTGAAAGTTTGCCGCCAGTCACCAAACTGATACGCCCCCTCAACGGTGTAATCGAAGGCACCAAAATCACCTGGATTGGATTTTATCCGGCCTCCAACCGTGTAGATATTGCGCTCGTAAGGCGCAGGGGTTTGGAAAGGCAACACGGCCCCGGTGTCGGCGGTACCAGGCCCGGTGTTTGCATCCTGGCCATTTTCATTGCGTGCGAAGAAATACAACTCGGTAATGTTCTTCGGCAATTGCTTCGTCGTGACATACAAACCAGAGAAGACTGAATAGTCATTCCACACGTTGGGATTGTTGTCGTTGGGTAGAACAAGTTTGCTGGTGAACGCTTCGGCGGCGAACCATTCGTGTTGCCAGCGGACTTTCGCGGCGTCAAAGACGCGTCCAATATTATTCCACGCGAAGGCACCCACCAAACGCTCGTCACCGTAGCTCAATTCCTGGCGACCGATTTTGGCGGAGACCGGAAATTCCTTGTGGTTGCCGACCGTCACATAGGCTTGGTGCAAATCCACGAGACCATCCTGCTCCGGCCCGCCGCGTCCGCCCAACCCGGGCACCGTGCCAGCGCCGGTGGCACTGCGACTATCACTCCACGTCTCGCTGCTGCGCGCCTGCACAAAAGCGCTCCACCATTTGTCGGTGTACCCGATGTTCGCCAGCACCTTACTGCTGAAGTAATCGTTGTTGTTGCGCGTGCCCGTGCCGGTGGTTGAACGGAAGTCGTTGTTCCCCGGCAGACCCAGCGCGCCTTCCTTTCCTTCATAACGCACGCGCACGGAGCCGCCGATATCCCAGACCGCGTAGTAGGGATCTTGTTTGCGGAGGAAATCGTTGATGAAGCCGGGGAATGGCTGCATGGGAGCCGGCGGCGTGTATTGCGCGTAAACGCAGTTGGCGGCGGCAAGCACGAGGGCACTCGCGCTGAGTACAGGGGTTAGTTTCAATTTCATGGTTTGAGTTTGAGGGTTCTTCCGACAATGAGCTTTGACACCGGTCAAGCCGGGTTCAAAACGGTTTCCTTCGCCTTGACCTCGGTCATAGCGACGGGAGCGGCAGGCGCAGCGGGTTTGGCGCTGGCATGCTTGCGATGCGCGTGCACTTCCAAAAACTCGATCAGGTGCTCGCGCAATTTGTAATAATCAGGATGCTCCATCACGGCTTTGCGCTCGCGCGGCCGTGGGAAATTCACAGGCAAAATATCGCCAACCTCGGCTTCCGGGCCGTCGGTCATGCACACGACGCGATCGCTGAGGAACAACGCTTCATCTACGTCATGTGTGACCATCAACGCAGTGATGTTGTTCTTCGACCACAGATCCACGAGCACTTGTTGCAGCTCATAACGCGTGAGCGAATCCAACATGCCAAACGGCTCGTCGAGCAACAGCATCTTGGGTTTCAGCGCGAACGCGCGGGCGATGCCGACGCGCTGGCGCATCCCTTGGGAAAGCTCCGCGGGCTTCTTGTGCATCGCATCGCCGAGGCCAACGACCGTGAGGTAATACTCCACAATTTCGCGCCGCTCTGCCTTGCTGGCGGTGAAGAAGACTTGTTCCACGCCGAGCATGACATTTTCGAACGCGGTGTACCACGGCAGCAACGAGGGGGATTGAAACACCACGCCCCGATCCGGGCCTGCCCCGACGAGTTCCTTACCGGCGAGAATGATGCCGCCGCCGGAAATATCGCTCAGCCCCGCGAGCATCGAGAGCACGGTGGACTTGCCGCAACCCGAGTGGCCGATGAGCGTGATGAACTCGCCTTTCTGGATGTTGAGATTGAAATCTTTGACGACAACCGCCGGGCCTTTGGGCGACGGATAAATCTTGGCGAGATTGGACAGTTCGACGTAGTTGCTCACTTGTTCACCTCGACTTTCACTTCTTCCATTTCACGTTTGCGCAATGGATGTTTACGCCAGCCGGTCATACTGCGCGGGATGCTCAGGTCCTCGGGTTCAATGTCCGGCAACACGAGTTTCTTCGTGATGGCCGTGTGCCGGTCTTTCTTGGAGTTCAGCATGAAAGCGGTGATGTCACGGCGGATCTGTTTGAAATGGTCATCGTGATTGATCGCCTTACGATCGCGCGGATGTGGGATTTCCACGGGAAACGATGTTCCCAAAGTCGCGCCCGGCCCGGCGGTGAGCGGGATCACCCGATCGGCCAGCAAGATCGCTTCGTCTGGATCGTTGGTGACGAGCACCACGGTCTGGTTGTGTTTCGCGCGGATGCGCGCGATTTCGTCCTGGAGATTGGCGCGGGTGAGAGCGTCGAGAGCACTCAGTGGTTCATCGCAGAGCAACACTTTGGGATGCATGGCCAAGGTGCGGGCGACACTGACGCGTTGGCGCATGCCGCCGGAAAGTTCGCTAGGGCGTTTGTCGCGGGCGGGGGTGAGATTCACCATCTGGATGAACTCCTCTGTGTGCGCGGTGCGCTCCTGCTCCGACTGTTCTGGGAACACCTGATCCACCGCGAGCTTCACATTCTCGAACACTGTGAGCCAAGGCAACAGCGAGTAGTTCTGAAACACCAAGCCGCGATCCGGACCAGGTTTGTCCATCTCCTGTCCTTCCAACAGGACCGTGCCGGTGTCCGGTTTGATCAAGCCGGCGAGCAGAGACATGAGCGTCGTCTTGCCCGCGCCAGAGAATCCGACGATGGCGACAAACTCGCCTTTCTCGATGCTCAAGTTGATGTTCTTGAGCACGCAAGTTTCGCCAAAACTTTTGCTGACGTTTTTAAGTTCGAGAAAAGCCATAACTCACGCCGTTTTGAAACGCTTCTCCACCACACTCATGATGCGATCCAACACGTACCCAATGATGCCGATGGTCAGGATTGAGAAGATGATGTTGCCGTAATTGGCGTTGTTATATTCGTTCCAGAGGAACGAGCCGACGCCGGTCTTGCCCGTGAGCATTTCCGCAGCGACGATTACCAACCACGCAATGCCAAGGCTCAATCGAAAACCTGTGAACATGTAGGGCAGCGTCGCAGGAATCAGCACCTTGAAGAGCGTCTTGGTGCGGGAGAGCTTCAGCACTTTTGCCACGTTGAGATAATCCTGCGGAATGGCGCGCACGCCGACGGCGGTGTTCAACACCGTGGGCCACATCGCACAAATCGCGATGGTGAACAACGCGCCGTATTCCAGAGCGTTCTTTCCCGCGCCGAGAAACAAGGCCAATCCCAACGGCAACCACGCCAGCGGCGAGACGGGCCGCAGCACTTGGATGATCGGGTCGGCCATCTTGGTGAAGGTCTTGGACAGGCCGAGGCAAAATCCCAGCGGCGTACCGATGAGCAACGCGATGAAGTAACCGCACGCTACCAACCGCAACGAATAACCAGCCAGACGCAAGATGCCTTGGTCCTGTTCGCCGCGCTTTGCGAACGGCTCCATTATATAGGGCTTGGCCGCAATCCACGTCTGCGTCGGATTGGGGAGCTCCTTGGAGAATGTCGCGCTTAACGCGTACCACGCCGCTATTACTGCGACCAATCCGACCATCGGCAGCAAGAGCCAGTCAATTTTCTTCAGCCAGTTTTCTTTCATACTTTTCTTTGTTCAATAGTTCGTTGCACCCACGTCTCGGCGGCAGAAACCAGCACCAGAGTGAACCCAATGAGCGGCGAGACGATGGATTTGATGATGACCGCACGCGTTATTTCGCCCCGCAACCAGTGGTCGCCTTGATTGATCGTCGCCTGCAGCAACCCCACCGTGAGACCAAGCTTCACAGCGCGCAACCAGACCGAACGTTGCTGAAAAGCCATCCGCCAAAGTTCTCGCCGACTCGGAAGCGCAACGGCCGGAATAGCATTCAAGGCTGGTTGCGTCGTCATCATATTTCGTATGGCGCGTCGCGCAGGTGGAGGTGGCCCACGCAACGCGCCCTAAATGGTTCAACCTTTCACCGAGTTCACCGCGAAGCCCTTCGCATACGCTTCGAGATCGCCCTTCGGATCGAATTTTACGCCATCCATCATCTCCCAGCCGGAATCATCCTGCGTGCGATCCGTGACCCCGATTTCCTTCATCGCTTCGGTGTAGATGTCGCCCCGCATGACTTTGCTGGCGACGCCTTCATAGTCGGGCGTGCCGCTGACCATGCCCCAGCGGCGGAATTGTGTGAGCCACCATTTGCAATAGGACGGCTGCGGAAAATTGCAGTTGCGCTTGCTGAAGTGCATCGGGAATTCGTCGGTGATCGCACGGCCATCGCCGTAGTCGAGCTTGCCGAGCAGGCGACCAAGAATGACTTCCTTGTCGCAGTTGATGTAAGTCGGCTTGCTAACGATTTCGCATTGCTCGGGGCGGTTATTCATGTCGTCGAGCCACACGCTGGCTTCATGCAACGCTTTGAGCACCGCTTTCACCGTCTTGGGATTCTTGTCCGCGAAGTCAGCAGTAAACGCGCAGACTTTTTCCGGATGATCTTTCCAGATGTCCTGCGTGGTAACGCTGGTGAAACCAATCTTGTCCGCGATGGCGCGCGCGCCCCACGGTTCCCCGACGCAGAAGCCGTCCATCTTGCCGATCTTCATGTTGGCCACCATTTGCGGTGGGGGGATGGTGATGAGCGAAACGTCCTTGTCCGGATTGATGCCGCCAGCGGCGAGGTAATAGCGCATCCACATCGCGTGCGTGCCCGGCGGGAAAGTCATCGCGAAGGTGAGCGGCTCACCCAGTTTCTTAGCTTGTTCGACGAAAGGCTTGAGGGCTTTGGGGTCCGCAGCAACTTTGCCTTTCCACTCCTGCTTGAGCGTGATGGCCTGGCCATTGCGGTTGAGCAACCACGGAATCACCATCGGCTTCTTCGGCGAACCGAGCAAACCCATCGTGCTCGCAATCGGCATCCCGATGAGCATGTGCGTGAGTTGATTGTCGCCGGAGGAAAGCGAATCGCGGATCGCCGCCCAGTTCGCGCCCTTGGCGATGGTCACGTCCACGCCGTACTTCTTGAAGAAGCCTTTTTCCGCCGCGATGACGAGCGGGGAATTGTCCGTCAGCGCGATGATGCCACAGCGGAGCTTGGTGGTTTCAGGCGCGTCGCTGGCGTAAGCCGTGCCGAGCCAGCCTTTGGGCAGACCGGCGAACAGCGCGGTGAGCGTGGCGCCCTTGGCCGCTTTGCCGAGGAACTGGCGGCGGGTAAACTCAGTAGGTTGCGATGTGGGTTTGGGAGTCATTGTTTTTTTCATGGTCAGGTTTGGAGCTGTTCTGAAGCTTTTGAGCCGCAGCAAAAATGTCCGTGCGGAAAACTTTTCGCCCGAGCGCGGCGTTGAGCAGCGCAGCGTCTTTGCACAGGCCGCTCGTGCGGAGATTGCGCAACACCCAACCAGCTTTGTCAGCTGAGGGTTCGTTCGCGTCGTGGCGATGGAAGATGCAGAAGTCGGAAATGCTCCGACCCTCGCCGCGCGTGAAATTGAATTTGCCGCTTAAGCCGCAACGCAGCACATCGGCGGGCACATTGACGAATTCCGGTCGCGCGAGCACTGAAACGATGTGCTCATGATTCGCGGTGTTGTCACAGTAGGCACAAGCTTCCAGCAGTGCGGCGATCAACGCGGTGTGTTCCTGGTCGCGTTGTTGGGCGAATTCACTGCGCACCATCAGCACTTTTTCCGGGTGATACGGATCAAGCTCGGCGCTGACCGAAACCACCGAGCCCTCGCCCGCGCGGATGGCGACAGAATTCCACGGCTCGCCAACGCAGAAACCGTCGAGATGACCCGCCTTGAGGTTGGTCACCATTTGCGGCGGCGGGACAACAACGAGGCGCACATCACGATCGGGTTGAATTCCCGCCGCTGTCAACCAGTTGCGTAACAGGTAATGGTGGGATGAAAACGAATAGACAATACCAAACGTAAAAACCTTTTTGCCGCGCGCCCGCGCCATCTCCGCGCGCAACGTTGCACCATCGCGCACACCACGATTCCACAAGTCCTGCGAAAGCGTGATGGCGTTGCCATTGAGATTCAGCACGAGCGCCGTGAGACAATCGCACGCCACAGAGTTCAATCCGAGCGTCGCGGCCACTGGCATACCGGCCACGGCGTGAGCGGCGTCGAGTTCGCCGTGGATGACCTTGTCTCGGATCGTGGCCCAACCAAGTTCGCGGCTAAGTGTGACACGCAGTCCGTACTTTTTGAACAATCCCAATTCCTGCGCCATGACGAGCGGCGCGCAGTCCGTCAATGGAACAAATCCCAGTCGCAGCATTCGGTTGATCGTGGTCGATTTCACTGATTGTTTCTTTTCGTTCAACGTCCGGCGGGTTTGGCCTTCGGGCGGACCTTTAGCGGCGGCGATGCCAATTATCAGTGACTGGCGCAATGAATGCTCCGCGTTGCACCAATGGCAGCCATGACTGCCACTCATTTATGAATCCGCCATTAGATAGCAGGCAGGTGCGCGCGTTTTGCGTGTTGGCGCGCACTGGCAGTTTTACGCAAACCGCACGTGAACTTCATCTCACGCAATCCGGCGTGAGCCATTCCATCAAGGCTTTGGAGACCGATATTGGCTGTCGGCTTTTGGACAGGTTGGGCAAAAAAGTTGTACTAACGCAGGCCGGCGAACAGTTTTTGCAGCACGCCACAAAAATTTTGCACGAAATGGAAAGCGCCCGGGAGTCACTCGGGCAACTCGGTAAATGGGGGCAAGGTCGCCTGCGCCTCGGTGTTAGCACCACGGCTTGTCAGCACTTATTGCCAACAGTGTTGCGCGAATTCAAAGAGAGTTTTCCCGATCACAGCATCACGATTGAGCCTGGCGACACGCCGGAGTTGGTGAACGCGCTGTTGAATCATCGCGTGGATCTCGCGATGTGCCTCGATCCTGGCAATGATCCGCAACTGGAGACGCATCATCTCTTCACCGATGAGCTGCAATTCATTGTCGGCGCAATGCATCCGTGGGCCAAGGCGGGAAAGGTGGAGCGCCTCGAAATCCCCCGCGCCAATTACATTCTTTACAGCAAAACCAGCATCACCTTCCGGCTCGTGCAGGATTATTTCCGCCAGGAACAAGTCGTTCTTAACACCGTGATCGAACTCGGCAGCATGGAAGCTACGAAGGAACTTGTGAAGCTCGGCCTCGGCGTCAGCATTCTCGCGCCGTGGATTGCGCGGAAGGAAATCGAGGATGGTTCGCTCGTGGCATTGCCGCTGGGCCGACGCAAGTTGCAACGGCGTTGGGGCATTCTACAGTGGCGCGGCAAACGCCTGTCGCTGGCCGAAGAAACCTTTATTGGCCTCTGCAAATCCGCCAGCGCAGCATTCATGAATACCAAAGCGGAAATAATCTGAAGCTCGGCCCACGGCTATTCATCAAAGTGAGGAGCAGCTTCCATCGTGAAACATTTTCATGCGGATGTGGAATCTGGTGTTCTACTTGCTCAAACCTCGACACTCGTTTCGCGCGACGCTTAAACCGGCGGCACAAAACGGAATTTAACCTTTGATCGCGTTCAGCCCGGCTGGCGCTGTGAGAGTTGAGTCATGCAAGAATTACTGGATAGCCGACAATTGCGAACCTTTGTCTCGCTGGCCCGCACGGGCAGTTTCACCGCCACCGCCAAGGAGGTGTTCATCACCCAATCGGCTGTCAGCCATTCGATGCGCGCGCTGGAGAGCGAGCTCGGGTGCCGCCTGCTCAACCGCGTCGGCAAGCGAACCACCCTCACCTTGGAAGGCGAGCAGTTGCTCCGCTATGCCAATCGCATCATCGCGGACATGAACGCCGCGCGGGAATCGCTCGATCAATTGGGCAAGTGGGGCGAAACGCGCTTACGCGTCGGCGCCAGCATCTCCGCCTGTCAATATCTGCTACCGGGCGTGCTGCGCGAATTCAAAAAAACCCATCCCAAATGCCGTATCACGCTCGAACCCGGCGATACGCCGGTTCTGATTGAAGCCGTGCGCGAACAGCGTCTGGACTTGGCTCTCACGCTCACACCCCAGCGCGAACCCGCGCTGGAGTTTCAACGCCTGTTCTCCGACGAACTCATGTTCATTGTCCCGCCGCAACATCCCTGGGTCGAGGCGGGCGGCGTGGCGCGCCCGGAAATTTCCCGGCAAAGCTTCATCCTGTACAGCCGCAACAGCCATACGTTCCGCGCCGTGGAAAATTATTTCCGTGAAGAAGGCATCACGCTGAACGCCGCCATGGAACTCGGGAACATTGATACCATCAAGGAACTCGTAAAAATCGGCATGGGCATCAGCGTGCTCGCCACATGGATTGCCCGCGAGGAACTCAAAGCCGGCTCACTCGTCGCCCTGCCCCTCGGACGGCGGAAGCTGCGTCGCGAATGGGGCATCCTGCACGGCAAAGATCGCACCCTCTCGCTTGTCGAAGCAGAATTCGTCCGACTCTGCCGTGAGGCGACCACGACGCTGAAGCTGGCTTGAGCCTGCGTCACCTCACCGCGCCAGATGACAGGCGGCGCAATGACTGCCGTTGAGGTGGCGAAATTCCGGCGGCTCGACTTCGCAGCGCGGCTTCTCCACCACCGGACAACGCGGATGAAACCGACAACCGCTCGGCGGGTGGATGGGCGACGGCACATCGCCCGGCAACACGATGCGTTGCCGCTTTGAATCAGGATCAACCTCCGGCACGGCGGAGATCAGCGCCTGTGTATAGGGATGCTTCGGCGCGCGGATGACCTCTTTCGCTTCGGCCAGTTCCACCACTTTGCCGAGATACATCACCATCACACGCTGACTGATGTGTTCTACCACCGCGAGATCATGCGCGATAAAGAGGTAAGCGATACCGTGCTGTTGCTGCAAATCCTGGAGCAAGTTGATGATCTGCGCCTGCACCGAAACATCCAACGCACTCACCGGTTCATCGCAAACGATCAATTTCGGCTCGACCGCCAGCGCTCTTGCAATACCGATGCGTTGCCGCTGCCCACCGCTGAATTCATGTGGGTAACGCTGCGCATACGCGGCATCCAGCCCGACGGCCTTGAGCAAATCAGCCACCCGCTTTGAGCGCGCGGAGTTGTTGTCCGCCAGGCCGTGAAGATCCAACGCTTCGCCGATGATGTCCTCTACCGTCATGCGCGGATTGAGCGAGCCGTACAGGGTCTTGAAAAATCATCTGCAACTGCCGCCGTTGCGCACGCAGTTCCGCGCCGCTCAGATGCGCCAAATCCTGGCCCGCAAAAACCACGCTGCCTGCCGTTGGTTCAATCAACCGCACAATCGCGCGACCCAGCGTTGTTTTGCCGCAACCGCTTTCGCCAACCAGTCCGAGCGTTTCGCCCGGCGCAATGCCGAAACTGACATCATCCACCGCTTTTACAAAGTCCTGCGCGCGCCGGAAGGCGCCGCGTTTCACCGGAAAGTGGACTTTGAGGTTTTGAACTTCGAGCAGCGGCATGATCGTGAATGCGAACTGATCGAAGGTTAACGAGCGAAGCCCCTGCCGTCCATGTCCGTCCACTACGCCGTCATGACATATTTGAGTGGCTCAAACCGCGGCTCAGCACAGAGCGCAATGACTGGAAGACTATTTTTTTGCCGGCTTGCGAATTTCCGCGCTGAACGTCCCAGCCGCGTAGCTCTTCGTATCGTCTGGCGTGGCGAGATAGATTTTCCCGGCCAAATGATTGTTCGTCACCGACCCAAATTCCACTCGTGCGGCGTAGCCTTTGCGATACTCCTTGGTCTGCGCCTGGTCCTGATCGTTCTTCCAGCGGAGAAAAACCCGCGGTGAATTCGTGCGGGCAGATTCCAATACAACAACCTTGCCCGCCAGATCTTCGGCCCGATCTGCAAACAGATGGATGGACACCCCCACGTCCGGCGGCCATTTGGGTCCTTGCCGCAAATCCAGTTTGCCGCCCTGAATGACGGCTCGTTCCAATTTGAAACCGAATCCCCGTACCACGCCCTGAGCCGGGGCATCGGGAATCCTCGCCTCAGCCAGATTGAGCGTCCAATTGGTTGCCGTTGCAGGCGGCGGCAACAAGACCAACTTCGGAGGCGCATTCGTGGCCACAATCTTGGCCGAATCCGGCTCATCTGGCTTGGGGGAAGAACTCTTGCCCTGCTTCACGAGGAAAAAGACCGTCGCTCCTGCTGCCGCACCGCAGAGCAACACGCCCACCGCGATGGCTGCGACAGGAAATCTCTTGGCAGGCGCGGGCGCAACTGGCGTGCCGCTCTTGCCATTCTCCAGCGAGGTCGCCGGCCGTTCCTGGACCAACGCCGCCGTGAGCACAAAGCTTTTGGCGCCGGGCGAAGGCGCTTGAGGCACGACGAGTTTACGAAAGCAGGTCGGACATCCCATTTGCGTGCCGGCACTTTCGGAATCGCACGTGATGTGCTGGCCGCAGACTGGGCAGGCAAATTTGAACTCGCTCATGGGCTGGTCCGGTAGCGCAAAAATGACATTCTTTGCGCCCCGCCGCAACCCGGCAATTGTCCATGTCTATGCGTGTCTAGACCGGCTCTTGCTGCGTAAGACAGTGGAGCGAGCCGAAGCCCAGCACCAGATCCACCGCGTGGATACCCACCACCGGTCGATCCTTGAACAACTCGCCCAAAATGCCTAGCGCCACGCGGTCGTTCACATCGTTGAACGTCGGCACGATGACGCAGGAATTGCTGATGTAGAAATTCGCGTAGCTCGCCGGCAACCGCCAGTCCTTGTAAAACACGGGCGCCGGCATCGGCAACGCGATGACCTCGGGCTTCGACCCGTCTTCGAGCCGGAAGTCCTGCACACGCTCCCAGTTTTCTTCGAGCGGCTTGTAATTGATGTCGCGCTTGTTGCTCTCCTTGATGAGCACCAGCGTCTTGTGATCCGTGAAGCGGCAGATGTCATCGATGTGACCGTGCGTGTCGTCGCCGACCGGACCTGCCACGAGCCACAAGACATTCGTCACGCCGAGATACTTTTTGAACTGCGCATCATACTGCGCCTTGGTCATGCCCGGATTGCGCACCTGCACCGTCGGATGCTGATAACATTCTTCCGTAGTGAGCAGCGTGCCGCGACCGTTAACCTCGATGCCGCCGCCTTCGATGATGAAATTCTTCCCGTTGAACTGCGCGTTAAACAGCGGGCGCTTGAGAACCTTGGACGCCGTCTCGGGCACTTTTGTGTCGAGCTGCCAGTTCTTGTATTTGGCCCAGGCGTTGAAATGGAAATGCACGACGGCCAACTCCGCCTTGCTGCCTTTGCCGCGACGCACGTGGATCGGCCCGCTGTCGCGCGTCCAGCCGCGATTCGTGGGATGCACGACGAATTGCACGCGCTTCAGATCGCACGCCGCGCGCTTGAGATAGCTGGCGGCGAACTTCGCTTCCGCCTTGCTGCGCACGAGGATACGCACTGTTTCACTCTGAGAAATCTTCCGCACCATCTCGCCGTAAACCCAGCGGATGGTGTCGATCTTGTCCGGCCAATCGGACTCGTTGTGCGGCCAGCCGAGCCACGTCGCAGAATGTTTTTCCCATTCAGCGGGCATGCTGTAACCAAGTTCAGCGGGCGATTGTGCGGTGATCAAATTCGTCTTTGCCATAGCGGGCGGGAGGATAGGCATAACGGAAAAATTGTCCACGCCAAGTCGCAGGGCAGCAAAGCCCACCTTGCGCCGGTGCGTGGAAAAATCTAGCCTGCTAAGATGTTCGATTCACTCAGCAGCAAGCTCCAGAACGCGTTCCGCAACCTGCGCGGCCTGGGCAAGATTTCCGAGAGCAACGTGACCGATGCGCTCCGCGACGTGCGCATGGCCTTGCTTGAAGCCGACGTGAATTTCAAGGTGGCGCGCGATTTCATCGAACGCGTCAAAACCAAATCCATCGGCGCGGAGGTCATCCAGAACGTCCAGCCCGGTCAGCAGATTATCAAGATCATCGCGGACGAACTGACGGAGTTGCTCGGCTCGCAGAATGCCGGTCTCAATCTCGACAAAAGTCCGAGCTGCATCATGATGGTCGGTCTGCATGGCGCGGGTAAGACCACCTCCAGCGGCAAGCTCGCACGGCTCATCCAGAAGCAGGGACGGCAACCGTTGCTCGTCGCGGCGGACGTGTATCGCCCGGCGGCGATGGATCAATTGGAAACGCTCGGCAAGCAACTCAACTTGCCGGTGTTCGTGAAGCGCGGCGAAACGGATGTGTTGAAGATCGCGCGCGAGGCCATGGCCTTCGCCGAAGCGAACAGCCGCAACACGATCATCTTCGACACGGCAGGCCGCCTGCAGATTGACGAACCGCTCGTGCAGGAACTCGTCCGTCTGCGCGACCTCGTAAAGCCGCAGGAAATCCTGCTCGTGCTCGACGCCGCCACCGGTCAGGAAGCGGTAAATGTCGCCACGCATTTCGATCAGGCGTTGAACATCACCGGTTCAATCCTTACCAAACTCGACGGCGACGCGCGCGGCGGTGCGGCCCTCAGCATGAAGTCGGTGACCGGCAAGCCGATCAAGTTCATGGGTATCGGCGAAAAGCTCGAGGACTTCGAGCCGTTTCATCCCGAGCGCATGGCCTCGCGGATTCTCGGCATGGGCGACGTGGTCAGCCTCGTCGAGAAAGCCGCCGAGGCCGTAGACTTGGAAGACGCCAAGCGCATGGAAGAAAAGATGCGCAAGGGCGAGTTCACGCTGGAGGATTTCCTCGAGCAATTGCGTCAGATGAAAAAACTCGGGCCGCTCGACAGCATCATGAAGATGTTGCCCGGCGGCGCGGAGGCGTTGAAACAGGTGGACATCAACAAGCAGGAACGCGAGTTCAAGCACATGGAAGCGATGATCTGCGGCATGACGCCCAAGGAACGCAAGAGTCCGCAGATCCTCAACGCCAAGCGTCGCATCCGCATCGCCAAAGGCAGCGGCGTAAGCGTGACCGAGCTCAACACCATGCTGAACAAGTTCGGCCAGATGCAGCAGATGATGAAAAAGATGGGCAAGTTCTCGAAGATGATGGGGAAAATGGGCGGCGGGATGCCGGGGATGTTCGGGCGGTAAAAAACTGATTCAGGCCAGACAATCGCCGAAATCCCTCAGCGCACACTGCAACCAGCGCTGCGGAGCAGCGCTAGAATTTAGCCCACGGCGCCAGCCGTGGGTAAAAGACAAAACAAACCAAGCCCCGGAGGGGCGATACCAACCATGGCCCACACCTTCACGCATCTGCTGATGCACATCGTTTTCAGCACGAAAGATCGCGCCCCACTCCTCGATGCCGACCTCAAACCACGACTCTTTGCCTACATGGGCGGCATCATTCGCGAACTCGGCGGTCAAGTCGTGTTGATCAACGGCCCGACCGACCATGTCCACATTCTGACGACCATCCCCGCCCGAATCTCCCTCTCCGACTTCATGCGTGATCTCAAAGCCAACTCCTCCGGCTGGGTTCACAAAGAATTTGCCTCGCGGCGAGATTTTGCATGGCAAACGGGTTACGGCGCGTTTGCGGTCAGTCATTCAAATCTGGATTCGGTGCAGGAATACATCCGTAATCAGGAAGAACATCATCGTAAACTCTCGTTCAGAGAGGAGTTTGAGGCATTCCTAAAACGACACGAGATCGAATACGACGAACGGTATTTGTGGGAATGACTCGTGGCGGCGGGTTCTGCCGCCCCTTCGGGGCTTATTTTTTGGACTGCACAACCCACGGCTCACGCCGTGGGCTAATTTCTACCGCCGCTCCGCGGCTGCAGAAGACATGCGGAAGCCATCCCAATAAGAGTGCCACTGCAAAACGCTTGACCCACCATCCCAAGCCTCCGCTTGCAGAAGCAGACAGCTCAGATCTTGCTTAACGCGGCTGCCAGATACGCGTAGTCAGCCGGTGAATTGTAAATCTGTGCCGAGACGCGCAACCAGCGTTGCGCTGGCGTGCCGAAGCGATTCAGCGGCACTTCAATGCCGAAGCGGTCATAAAGCGCGAGTTGCTCGCGGTCGATTTTCCCAACGGCCTTGCGATTTTGAAACCGCGCTGGCAACGGAATAGTCGCCATCGAACCAAGCAGTTCTTCCGGACAGGGTGGTTCGACTTCAAATCGCTCGCACAAAAGTTTTCGCGCTTTAACCACAAGTTGATGATTCCGTTCGCGTAGCTCGTTCCAGCCCCCGGGCAACAGTTGCCCCATCCAACGGATCGCTTCCGGCACACACAACCACGCCGTCGGATCAAACGTGCCCGCCCAGTCAAAACGATCTTGGAACAGCGTGAAGCCGGGACGTGTCCGGTTGTTGCCATGGCTGATGACCGCCGGCTGCAACTGATCCTGACGATCCGGTCGCACGTAAAGAAACGCCGCACCTTTCGGCGCGCAAATCCACTTGTGCAGGTTAGCCGCGTAATAGGTCGGCCGCAATTCGCGCAAATTGAGCGGCAGCATTCCGGGAGCATGCGCTCCGTCCACCAGCGTCTCGACCCCGCACGCTTCCAACCCTCGGATGATTTCCCGCAACGG
Organism: Verrucomicrobiota bacterium; assembly: GCA_049840435.1. Lineage (GTDB taxonomy): Bacteria > Verrucomicrobiota > Verrucomicrobiia > Limisphaerales > JADLHS01 > JADLHS01. The sequence continues at coordinate 91,887 of JASGKY010000051.1, forward strand.
CAGCACGAGAGCCGTATTGCTCGTAACGTGATCCAGTAATGCCAGCCGCATGCGCTTCGTCACGGCTTGCAGAATGGCGTTCGTCATCTGATCGGCAGATTCGAGCGGAAACGGAATCTCCGCCACGATGAGTTTTGCGCCGGTCTGTCGCGCCACTTCGTTTAGCACGTTGCGGCAAGCGTTGTAATCCACGCTCGTTGTCAGAAGCTCATCGCCACGTTTCAATCTCAACGAACGCAACACGGCATTCACCCCCGTGGTCGCATTGGTCGTGAATACGATATCTTTGGCGGGTGCGCCGACAAATTTAGCCAATGCCCGGCGCGCTGGTTCGAGACGTTCCTCGTAACGGCGCCAGAGGAATTGCACCGGCTCTGCTTCCAGCTCATGCCGAAGCTTGGTTTGGAGTTCAAGGATGGGCTTCGGGCACGCGCCGAACGAACCGTGATTCAAGAACACCGTGCCGGGCTTGAGTCCCCAGAGACGACGGAAGCGATTTGGTTTCGGCGGCAAAAGTTTTTGCGGCATGGCGAGACCACCTTAGCGGAATCGCCTGCAAAAGGCGATGCGTGGCAGGTGGAAGGCGGCACGCTCTGGATTACGACCAACGCCTCCACATTTCCACTCTTTTGTGGCTAGGGCTTCTCCTTTTCGTACTCGGGATGGTAAGGGCCGTACAAAATTCCCCGGCCTTTGAGCTGAAGCAGATTCGCATTCGCGCTCCGGGACACCTCATGCGCGGTGTCCGTGCTGGAGTTCACGACTTGCGTGACGGCCGCAGCGACAAGGTCGGCAATAATGTTGCCGGAGCCGCTGGAATCCTGCCGGGCCACGCCCGTGCCCTCCCACAACGTGATCCCGGTCCTTGTGTCCACGAGTTTCCCTTTGACGTTCACTTCGGTCTTGCTGTTGAGCACCTGATATCGCGTGCCGTACTCCACCAACGTAGTGTACAAGACGGCATCTGCCCCGATGATTTCGTGGACCTTGTTCAGCGGAATCTGATGCATCTCGCCCGCGGTCGGCATGCCGTTCTCCTTGAGAAACTGATCCACTACCGCGACTGGAAAAACATAATAGCCCATCTCCGCCAGCGGGAACGTGACGGTGGAGAGATATCCGTAAGTGGCTTCCACCGTCGTGCTCTGGTTGAGCGGCGGCAGCACTAGGATGGAACGGGGCCGGTGCGCGCGGAAATTCGTATAATCGGGTGGTGGTGCAGCACAGCCAGCGACAAGCAATGTCAGCGTCAAAAAACACCAGCCCCGCAGGTTGAGGAATCGTGCAATCATGGCTTGTTCAAACTGGCCAGCAACCGGTCCATGAACACCGCGGACTCCGGGAAATTGGCTTTCTCGGTTTCAAACTCCTGACGCGCTTGGTCGAATTTACCGAGTTGATAATAAAGATGGCCGAGGTGCGCGTGGAATCCGGGCGGGACGGGTTTGTTTTCAGCGCGAGCCTTCTGAAAATCTTCTTCCAACGCGATCACCTGCACCTCGGGCGTGGCTTTGCCCGGTTGCGCGTACATGGTGTAAATCATCGGCTCATACTTACCCCACGAATAGATGGTCGGCGTCCCGCAGCCTGTGAGCAGCGCCGCCAGCGCCAACAATAAACCCAGAGCCCTCATCGCTATTCCTTGATCGGTTTCCACTTTCCTGCTTCCAAACCTTCCACCAAGCGATTGACCGCTTCGCGCACTGCGAGATCCAGCACCTTCCCGTTCAACGTCGAATCGTAGCTGGCGGTACTGCCGAAGCCGACCACCTCGCGATTGTTCAACGCATACTCGCCCGCGCCTTGCACGGAATAAATCACCTCCGACGTGAGCACATCCACCACGTTCAAGGTCACCTTGGCGTACGCGACCTGCTTTTTGCCGCTGCCTAGAATGCCGAACAACTGAACATCACCAACTTCCTTGCGTCCGAATTCCGTCACATCGCCGGTCACGGTGATGTCCGCGCCCTTGAGCTGTTGTTCCTGGCCCTTGAGCTTCGCCTCGCGCGCGATCTCCTCCATGTTATCACGGTCCACCACTTTGAATCGGCCGGTTTGCTGAAGGTGACTGATCAGAATCGTTTTGGCCTGCCCGCCCAACCGGTCCACGCCGTCGGAGAACAGCCCGCGCATGTAGCTGGACCGATTATCAAACTTGCCCACCATCAAGGCACTCTTCGCCCCGGTGTAAGTCGTGGCCGCAGACGGCACTTGATGAACTTGAACAGCTTGATGGGATTCTGTCGCGCAACCGGCCAAGCCTAACGCGACGACCATCGTGAGTAATGCGCCCTTTACCATTGGAATTGCCTTCATAGAACCCTTTCCCCTTCTGCTGGGGGTAGCGACGATTGTAGAATTTCGTCTCACGCGCTCGACGGTATCGCGCCGACCTCCCGCTGTAAAATCATTTCCCCGCAACCTGACCGCATCGCGGCAACGGCACGAACCACGCAGCACCTCCAAGCAACATTACCACGGCGGCCAATGCGTAGAACACCGTTGCATACGAGCCCGTCCAAGCATGGCACTTCGCCAGCACCAACGGTCCGAGCGCCGAAGCCAGCACGGTCAACATCTGCGCCGCGCCTTGGATGCGTCCGAGCTGAGCCCGTCCGAATGTGCGCGCCCAGAAGCTGAAGAAGATCACGATGACAAACCCACCCGCCACGCCCATGACAATGGCGAAGATATCCACCTGCCAGACCGCACGTAGCCAAGGCAGACTCAGCAGCGCGCCGGCCAGCAATGCCATCGCCAACGTGAGAAGCTTTTGCATGGACCATTTCTCCGCCAGCCAGCCGCCGAGGAAATTGCCGAGCAACGACGTCAGCGCTGTGATCACCAAGCTGCGATAGTAGATGCCTGCTTCAAAGCCACGCTCTGCCAAAATGGATTCGTTGAACAGGCCGATGCCTGAAGCGACGAGATTGTAGGCCGCACTCGCCAGCGCAAAGACCCAGAACGCCGGGGAACGCAACGCTTCCTGCCAGGTGAAGTCTTGGCTGCTCGAATCCTCTTTTTTGGCCGGCTGATGTTCCAGCTCCACTCCGATCGCTGCGGGGCTTCGTCGTGCCAACAGCCATGCGAGCGGCGCCAATCCAATTACGAGCGCCCAACCGATGCCTGCCCACGCAGGCCGCCAACCTTGTTCTTTCACCACGTAGCCCACGAGCGGAAACACCGTCATGAAACCCATGCTCAGCAGCACGGAATAAATCCCCATCGCCAGATTGAGCCGGCGATTGAACCACTGACCCATCATCGTGAGGCTCGTGATAGACAACGCGCTTTGCCCCAACCCGCGTGTCAGCGTCAACAGCACGAACAACATCGTCACGTTGGTGGTGGGTACTCATCGCGAGCACAACACCGCCGAGCGACAGCGCCAGGAACGTCAGCACCGAGCGACTGCCGAGCTGGTCCTGCAGTCGTCCGAAGCCCAGACAGAACAACGCGCCGAGCAGCGTCGCCCATAGGTTCATCTGCGCGAACGTGACGCGGTCGAGCTTGAGATCAGCAAGCAACGATTCCGTGATCAGCCCCAGCCCTTGCGTGCGTCCCGGCAACGTTCCCACCATTGCGAGTGCAGCCAAAGCCAGCATGATCCAGCCGTAGTAAAACGGCAGTCGTGCCAGTCTACTGGTGGGTTTCAGCGCCTCCGTTACGACATTCACCATGTACGCAGACTAATTGTGCGTCCGGGTGTTTGTCAGTCGCGGTTTTCGGTAGAACCAAAACGCGTGAGGCGACGATTCACGGTTTGGCCGCTGGCAACACGTGAACAGTCAGCGACGAGGTTTGCGGCGAGAAATAGATCCGCTGCGTCGCCTTCTTGAAATCCTCCGGCTTGGCTGTGGGGATGTTCACAAAGGTTTGTGGGTTGCGATCCACCAAGGGAAACCACGAGCTTTGCACCTGGACCATCACGCGATGACCGCTGCGGAACGTGTGACATACATCAGGCAGCGTGAACTCGATCTTCGTGACCTTGCCTGGCTCGAACGGTTCGGGCTTCTCGAAGCTGTTGCGAAATTTTCCACGGAATACTTCACCCCGGAGGAGTTGTTGATAGCCGCCCAGCTTCACTTCGGCCGGATTGGGATCGGGATCGGGAAAATCGCCCGGATAAACATCGATCACTTTTACGATCCAATCTGAATCCGTGCCCGTGGTGGAAACATGCAGCGTTGTCTTCAGTGGCCCGGCGAACGTCAAATCCTCCTCCAGCGGCTCGGTTTCAAAAACCAACACATCGGTCCGCGAGGCGACGAAACGCTGGTCTTCCAGGGGATAGCCGCGCGGATATGAGGTGGATTTTTCGCTAGTGTAAGGCACAGGCTTCATCGGATCGCTCACATACTCATCGAACGAAGCTTCGGAACTCGCTGGACGCTCGAAGCCCAATCCACCGTGCTTCAGATACATCACACGCTCAACCGCCTGCTTCGGAGGCCAGGTTTCAAAGCGCCGCCATTGGTCCGTACCGGTTTCAAAAATGTAGGCTTCGGTGGCAACCTGATTGGTATCGCTTTTCAGAAAATGGCGGAAAAACGGCAACTCGATCTTCTCGCGGTAAAACTCGGCGGTCTTCGCGTGAAAGGTGATCTGCCCCAGCTTATCGCCATCGCTCCGGCTCCAACCGCCATGCGTCCACGGGCCCATGACCAACAGGTTGGTGATGCCGGGATTTTGCCGCTCCGTCCAGCGATAGGTTTCCAGCGTGCCGAACAGATCTTCCGCATCGAACCACCCACCTACGGTCAACACGGCACAGCGGATATTCTTGAGATGCGGCCGGATGTTGCGCGCCTGCCAATAAGCGTCGTAGGTTGGATGGGCGCGGAACTCGTTCCATTCCGGCACGCGGCCTTTCAGATGCACTTTGTCGGCATTGGCCAGTGGCCCCATCCGCAGAAAGAAGTCGTAGCCGTCCGGTGTGCCAAATGGAAAATCCCGCGCCTTCTCGTGCAAGGGATCGTCTAGTTTTTGCGCGAACCAAAAGCCGAAACCAAAGCTTTGCGTCAGAAAGAATGCGCCGTTGTGATGTTCATCATCGCCGATGAACCAGTCGGTGATGGGCGCCTGGGGCGACGCGGCTTTGAGCGTCGGATGACTGTCAATCATTCCCATTGAAGTGTAGAAGCCGGGATAAGAAATGCCGAACATGCCGACTTTGCCGTTGTTGTTCGGCACGCTCTTCACCAGCCAGTCGATCGTGTCCCATGCATCCGAACTTTCATCAGTCTCTTTGCCCTTCTTGTTAGAATTGAAGGGGCGCACGTGCATGTATTCCCCTTCCGAACCGTAACGCCCGCGCACATCCTGCGCGACCATGATGAACTTGTCTTTGGCCAACGTGCGGAACGAGCCGGAGGGATCGGTATAATTATCCGCGCCGTACGGCTTCAGCGCATACGGCGTACGCGTCAATAAAATCGGCCACTGCTGCGAATCGTCCTTGGGCACATAAACCCGCGTGAACAGCCGGACCCCATCACGCATCGGGATGCGATACTCGTATTTGGTGTAATGCTCCGCGAGCCAGACGGCGTTTGTGTCCGCCGGTTTGTCTTCGGCGGAAGCTGGTCGGGAAAGCACCACCGCGGTGCCGAACAGGATGAGGCGTGCGACGCGACGCGAAACGCGAATCATGCGCGCAAATTGTCAGCCGCTCCTCCGATTCGCAAGATGGAACTCTGCTTTCCCTGTAGCGGCGCTGTGTCAGCGCTGCGGTGGCTGTCCGCAAGGACCATCGGTCACAGACCGAAGCTGCAATTGGAGACAGGATTAACAAGATTTACAGGATTCGGTTTAATCCTGTGCATCCTGTTAATCCTGTCAGTTGTTCCTCACTTCCGCTTCGCCGACTCCTCCGGCGTGATCTCTAGCGCTAGCTTCTCATTGTGCCGGATGATCGTGAGCGGTGAACGCACGCCGACCTGCGCGCCGGTGAGTTGCTTGTGCAGATCATCAATGCCCGCGATGGCGTGGTTGTCGAACTCCACCACGATGTCGCCCTCGCGCAGACCCGCGCGGCTCGCCGGGCTGCCCGGCTCGACGCCGAGCACGAGCAGGCCGGTGTCCGTGCGGCAGTTGGAAGTGCCGCACCACGCGCCGATGGATCTTCGCCGTCTGCCCGCCCACGCCGATGTAACTGCGCCGCACCACGCCGTCTTTGATCAACCAGCCCGCGATGGTTTTCGCCGTGTTGATCGCGATGGCGAAGCACAAGCCTTGCGCCGGCAAAATCACCGCCGTGTTCACACCGATGACTTCGCCGCGCGAATTGACCAGCGGCCCGCCCGAGTTCCCCGGGTTCAACGCCGCGTCCGTCTGGATGATGTTATCTATGAGCCGGCCCGACTCCGCGCGGAACGACCGGCCCAACGCGCTCACCACGCCCGCCGTCACCGTGTATTGGAAGCCGTAGGGATTGCCGATGGCGATGGCGAGCTGGCCCACGCGCAACTGGTTGGAATCCCCGAGGCGCACCGGCTTCAGATTCGGCGCGTAAATGCGGATCACCGCCAGGTCCGTGTCCGGGTCTGTGCCGACCAGATGCGCATCGGGCCGGCGCCCGTCGGCGAGCGTGACTTCAATCCGCTCCGCGCCGTGGACCACGTGACTGTTCGTGAGAATAAATCCATCCGGCGTGATGATGAAACCTGAGCCCGAGCCGCCGCCCTCGCGCGAACCACGCTGGCCGCCACTTTTCTTAAAAACGTCAATCTTCACGACCGACGGACTGACCGCATCCGCCGCCGTGACGACCGCATTGGAATACGCGTCCAGCAACGGCGCATCATTGGTGGGGTTGGTGGGGCGAGCGTCCTCGCGAGCCTGGCCTGACTGACCAGATGATTGCGACGAAGGCTCGTCAGTAGCCTCGCCCCACCCGTTTAGCACGGGCGACACGTTGAAATTCGTTTCGGTTGTTTTCATAACAGCTCAACCACTCAAACAGCTGAGCCAACAGAGAGCGGGATGGGAGAGATGTCAAATTACGGGCGGGCGCAGGAAAGAAACCTCACGGACCAGCAGTTCAGCTTTCACCGGCAGCTTGGAGCACTTGTTTTCGCAGGGGTTCAGAAAGCCAGAAACCAGCGTCACGTTGCAACGCATCCAGAACCGGTTTCACCGCGGGCAACACGCCGACGGATTTTGAGCGCAGCAGGATTCCAAGAATTCCAATCGTGCGCAGGCCCAGTTGCACGGCCACCTCGTAACCACGTCGCTCATCAATCAGCACTGCGTCCGCATGGATCTCCACCGCCAGCGACAATGCCGCTGCTTCTCCAGAATCCAAACCCGTGGCGTCACGCACGGCGGTCGGCTGGCTCGAAGGCGATTGCTGTTTGATCTCGGGTGGAAGTTTCAGTCCGGCAAAGCGCGTGGTCTTGCCCGCCAGCCGATCAAATTCTGCCGCAACTTCCGGCGGAATGAACACCTCTTGAAACAACTGCTGAAACAAACCGCCTTGCCCGACCCGGCAGAGATTGATGAGCACCGAGGTGTCCGCGACGACGATCACTTGGGAAAGGATTCGTTGAGCGACTGGAGGTCTGACGTGAGCATCTGCTGGGTGTAGAGCGGCACGCCCCGTTCACTCAACGCGCGCTGAAAGGTGAAGAAATCCACGCCCGCCATTTCCGTGGCCGTGACCTTGCCGATGCGCCCGCGCGCATACAACGCGCAGGCCAGTTCCAACCGAATCTCTTCGGCGGTCAACCGTTCGCCAGGGGGAACGTCTGGCAGCTCAATTGTCACGCTAGTCTTTTACTCCTCCGGGCGGGCGGAGTCAAACGCCGCGCTCTGGGGGGTAACGTCCCGATTTACATTTCTAGGTGGGGCGGGCGTCCTCGCGAGCTTGGGGTGACTGACCAGATGGTTGCGACGAAGGCTCGCCCGCCGGGCTCGCGCCCTGTCGCGGCAGGTCAGTAGCCTCGCCCCACCCGTTCAGCACTGGCGACACGATGAAATTTGTCTCGGTTGTTTTCATAACAGCTCAACCACTCAAACAGCTGAGCCAACAGAGAGCGGGAAGGGGGAGATGTCAAATTGACCGAGAATGTCTTTGAAACGCGCGACGAACATCGGCAATTTCTCATCCGTCACACAATGAAACAATACCTCTACGGATTGCTGGTTCTTGGCGTTTCCGTCTGTCTTACCTATGGTGACCCCTTGGTAAACCGATATACCGACCGTACGAATGGGTTTTCCATCACGTCCGGATTTATTCCTGACACTTCGAGCATCATCGTTGGCGAACCGTTGTTTCTGACGTTTGTCGTTAGCAACCATACAGACAAACTGTTCCAGTTCAGATTTTTTGCAGACAGCAACTTCGAAATTGTTGCCACTAACTCAATTGGCAAGCCGGTAAAAAACCTCAATCTAGGCGGCGGTTATAGTGGCGGCGGGACTCATGTTTCCGTCTCGAGTATTCAGCCATATTACGAGCGCGTGTTTTTGAATAAATGGTGCGGCTTCGACCAACCTGACGACTATACCATCACTTGCCGATATACATTCCGGGACCACTCCAGCGGCTGGGGTTTTTTTGGCCCTAAGATTATTACCGCATTCAAACTTACGGTTTTGCCAACCGATCCCAAGCGGATTACAGAGATTATTGAGTCATGGGGGCGAGTTGTTGAAACCAACGGCCCGCTTCACGAAGCTGCCCTAGCGATGGCTGCAATTAACGACCCGCGCACAATTCCTTATCTGGCTCTTTTGGTCATGAAGGGTTCTGACATCAACTACATTGCGGTTCATGCTCTTGCTCGCTTTACCAACAATCTGGCTGCTGCTGATGCGTTGACTGATGCGCTGAAAAACGGTGATGAGCACATGACGTACGTGCCTCAAGTTGCCAGCACTGCGCTTCGCGGCTTCCACCAATCCGACCGAGCTGCGAGCAAGCTGCTTTCTGGCCTCACAAATACAGATTCAGACATTCGCATTCAGACCGCGCAGGCTATTAGTTGGACAGGTTCGGAACTTGCCTTTGAACCGCTTAATTCTCTTTTGCAAGACAAGAGCAATTCGGTTCGTTACGCCGCTGCACATGCCATCGGTCGATTGGGAAGTAAGCGGTCTTACGTAACTTTGACGAACTTACTAACGGACCCAGATCATCGCCTGCGGCTCGCTGCGGTGAAAGGCTTGGTCGCTCTTAACTGTCCATTCCAAACCGATTGGCTTACGCCAATCATTCGGGCCGCCCACAATAATGAGGCCAATTTCCGAACCTACCATGAAGCTATCGTGCTCATGGCCCTATCTGGTGGCAAGCAAGTCGCGCCAGGTTTGGTAAGTTGTTTGGATTTTGGCAATCCCTCGGTGAAAGATTGGTATAATTTCTACCTGCTACAATACATCGAAGACCACGACGGTCTGAAATACTACTACAAGTGGCAACACGATCCGAATCGTGATGGCTCGCCGGAGGAACTCGCAGAAAATCGTCGTATTCTTTCGGAATTAAAGGCGTGGCTCGCAAATCACAAGTGATACGAGCGTCAAGATCGGCATATCAGCGCGCGGCTTGACGGCAGTTCGGCTGTGACTACCCTCGCCGCATCCTATGAATTTCCGCTTTGCTGCCGGCATCCTTGCGGTCGTGGTCGCGTTCTTATCAAACCTCAGCGGGCAGACGCCGCCAACAGATGACGCTGGCGTCCCCAAGGGCGAGGTGCTCAAGTTCAGTTTTGCGGACTCGAAGATTTTTCCGGGCACGTTCCGGGATTACTGGGTGTATGTGCCGGTGCAATATTCACCGAACCAGCCCGCCTGCGTTTACGTGAATCAGGACGGCATCCAGTGGCAGGCGCCGAAGGTGTTCGATCAGCTCATCCACGCGAAGGAAATGCCGGTGACCATCGGCGTGTTCGTCATGCACGGGCGCGTGCGCGCGACGGACACGAACAGTGCGTTGGACCGGTTCAATCGCAGTTTTGAATACGACGGCCTGGGCGACAATTACGCGCGCTTCCTGCTCGAAGAATTGTTGCCAGATGTGGAGTCACGGAAAACTTCCGATGGTCGCGCGATCCGGCTTTCCACCAACGCGACGGATCGCGCCATCGGCGGTTCGAGCAGCGGCGCGATCTGCGCGTTCACGGCGGCGTGGGAACGGCCTGAGGCGTTCAGTCGCGTGTTCAGCGCCATCGGCACGTATGTCGGGCTGCGTGGCGGGGATCGTTATCCCACGCTCATCCGCAAGACCGAGCCGCGCGCGATCCGCGTGTTTCTGCAGGACGGTTCGAATGACTTGAACATCTATGGCGGCGACTGGTGGATGGCGAATCAAACGATGGAGCGCGCGCTGACGTTCGCCGGTTATGAGGTGACGCATGTGTGGGGCACGAACGGTCACAACGGGACCGACGGCACGAAGGTTTTCCCGGACGCGATGCGGTGGTTGTGGAAGGATTGGCCCAAGCCAGTCGGCAAGGGCGCGGGCTCGCCGCAGCTCCAGGACATCCTGATTCCGGGCGCGGAATGGGAGTTGGTGGCGGAAGGTTATCGGCTCACGGAAGGGCCGGTGGCCAGCGCGAAGGGCGAGGTGTTCTTCACCGACATTCCCGCGAGCAAGAGTTACAAGATCAGTCTCGACGGCAAGGTGAGCGAGTTCATCGCAGACACGAAGCGCGCGAATGGTCAGGCGTTCGGGCCGGATGGAAAACTTTATTCCGTGGCGACGGGCGAGCAAAAAATTCTCGCGTACGATGCCGAGGGAAAAGCGGCGGTTATCGCCGAGGGCATTGCGGGTAACGACATCGTGGTGGCGCACAACGGCAACATCTACGTCACGCATCCTGCGGCGAACAATCGCTCGCCGAGTCGCGTGTGGCTCATCCGACCTGGCGGCGCGAAGGTGGAAGTGGACAGCGGCCTGCGTTACGCGAACGGCGTGATGTTGTCACCGGATCAGACGTTGCTCTACGTGGCGGATTATTGGTCGCATTGGGTTTACAGCTACCAGATCCAACCCGACGGCACGCTGGGCGCGAAACAGCGTTACTATTGGCTACACTGCCCGGATGAATCAGACGACAGCGCGGCGGATGGTCTGCGCGTCGATCGGGATGGCCGGCTCTACGTCGCGACAAGCCTCGGCATCCAGGTGTGTGATCAAGCCGGTCGCGTGAACTGTATCATCCCCACGCCGAATCGACGCATCACGAACCTATGCTTCGGCGGCGAGAAGTTCGACACGCTCTACGCAACGTGCGTGGACAAGGTCTATAAACGCAAGGTCAAGACCGTGGGGGTTCACGCGTGGGCCGCGCCGGTGAAGCCGGCGGCGCCACGGCTGTGAGGCCCATCATATAGAAGGATTGTCCATGCAATTCCCCGGGTTTTGTTGCGTGGCGGGCAATAAAGTCGGCGGGCGCTCCGTCGAATGCTCACCACCAATCCAGAACCATGAACCATCGCTTCAGTAACAGAATCGTTTCACGCAACAGCTTTGCCATCGGCTGTGCTTTTTTGATTTCAACCGGAACTGTATTCGGTCAGGCCGATCCTGCCCCAACGGCGCGCACGACCAACGCGCCGGCGGGTTGGACGACCGGACAAGACCATCGCAACATGATGGATCAGTTGGGCATCACGAAATTGCGGCCTGGGCGCAACGGAAACCCCAACGCGACCAATAACCCGGCCAATTACGATCCCGAGAGGGCGAACCCATTCCCTGATTGGCCGGATGCGCTCACGCTTAAGAGCGGGCAGAAAGTCGCCACGGCGGAAATGTGGTGGAAACAACGTCGGCTCGAAATCGCCGAGAACTTTGAACGCGAAATCTACGGGCGCGTGCCCAAGCATGTTCCCAAAGTGACATGGACCATCACGACTCAAGCGACTGACCGCGTGGTAGGCGAACTGCCCGTGGTCGCAAAGCAACTCGTGGGGCACGTGGACAATTCCGCCTGTCCATCCATCAGCGTGGATATCCAGATGACCTTGGTGACCCCAAGGGACGCCAAGCGACCAGTGCCCGTATTGATGATGTTTGGTGGGTTTGGTGGCGGCGGATTTCCCCGCCGCCCCGGCGAGCCAGAGCCGACGAACCAGTTCCGAACGTTTGGTGGGCCGACGTCTGGTCCAAGCTCCCAAGAGATGCTGATCGCCGCGGGTTGGGGTTATGCCACGATCATTCCGAACAGCATCCAGGCCGACACCGGCGCGGGTCTGACCAAGGGAATCATCGGATTATGCAACAAAGGCCAACCACGCCAGCCCGATGATTGGGGTTCGTTGCGAGCCTGGGCCTGGGGCGCAGCGCGGGGGCTGGATTATCTCGAAACTGACGCAACGGTGGCGGCGAAGAAGGTCGGCATCGAAGGTGTTTCGCGTTTTGGTAAAGCGGCCTTGGTCACGATGGCCTTCGAGCCGCGCTTCGCGATGGTGTTGGTTGGTTCATCGGGCGAAGGTGGGGCCAAGCCGCATCGCCGCGATTTTGGCGAGTCGGTCGAGAACCTCACCGGCCAGGGCGGCTACCATTGGATGGCAGGGAACTTTTTGAAGTATGGCGCGGCGGAATCCAAATTCGGCAGCAAGAACGCCGGTGATATTCCCGTGGATGCACATCAATTGATTGCGTTATGCGCCCCACGGCCGACATTCATCAGTTACGGCATTCCCGAGAAAGGCGACGCCAACTGGCTTGATCAACAGGGCAGTTACATGGCGACGGTAGCGGCAGGACCGGTCTTCCGCCTTCTGGGCGCAAAAGATATCGGCGACACGAACGACTATCGGTTCGCCATCAAGCCGCCGGTGAACGCCGGCCTGCTCGATGGTGAACTGGCGTGGCGGCAGCACGATGGCGGACACGAAGATCGCACGAACATGAAATACTTCATCGCCTGGGCCAGCAAGCTGATCGGCCACACACCGGCACCACAACCGTAATCGGCGCCAGGAGGACGCCGCTAACGGTGCTGTTTAGCCACGCTGCTTGTCATGAGTTTTTGCGAATAGCCAAGTACGGCAAGACGGTTAATATCGAACCCTCCTATGAAGTCGCTGAAATTGTGGGTGTCGTTTGGAGCCATCACGATATTCCTCTGTGGTTCGCTCCGGGCGGAAACTCATACCAATACCCCAGCCGGGCCAGACGCATTTGTTCTGAATCAAAAACTCGGGCGCGGCGTGAACATCCTTGGCTACGACCCGATCTGGCGTTTACGTGATCAGGCGCGATTCAAAACGGAGTATTTTCAGAAACTCAAGGAAGCGGGTTTCAATTCTGTGCGGATCAACCTGCATCCCTTCCGGTACATGGTCGCCACGAACGATTGGGTGTTGCGTCCGGCATGGTTGGGGACTTTGGACTGGGCGGTGACCGAGGCGCAGCGCCAAGGGCTGGCGGTCATTCTCGACTTGCACGAGTTCCATGCATTCGGCAGCGACCCGGCGGGCAACAAGGAAAAACTGCTCGCGTTCTGGCGGCAGATGGCAACGCGGTATCAGAATGCGCCCGACAGTGTTTTCTTCGAGGTGCTGAACGAGCCGTTCGACAAACTCACACCGGAATTGTGGAATGAGTATTTTGCCGAAGCACTTGCGGTCATCCGCGCGACCAATCCGACGCGCGGCGTGATTGTTGGCCCGGGACATTGGAACGCCATTAGTCATTTGGAGAAACTGAAGCTGCCGGAAAATGATCGGCGACTCATCGTCACCGTGCATTTTTATGAACCGTTCGACTTCACGCATCAGGGCGCGAGTTGGACGAATCAGAAGGACAAGCTGGGGTTTGAGTGGAAAGGAACGGCAGAAGAAATGGCAGCGTTGAATCGGGTCTTCGATACAGCGGATGCCTGGTGCAAAACGAACCGGCGGCCCTTGCTGCTCGGCGAGTTCGGGGCCTATGATCGCGCGCCGATGGATTCACGAGCCCGCTGGACCGCTGCGGTGACGCGGGCCGCCGAAGCGCGCGGCTGGAGCTGGGCTTACTGGCAATTCGACAGCGATTTCATCCTCTACGATGTAAAACAAAATGCCTGGGTGAAGCCGATCCGGGATGCGTTGATTCCAAAGGTGCTGACGGCGAAGTAGCATTTCGCCGCGCCATTACGTGGCAAGGTTGTTGACGCGCCACGCATCCGCACTTGTCGTTTCGCGCCTTGCAGCATAGCCTGCCGCAACATGCAACGCCCCACCTCCGCAACCGTATTCGGCATCCTCAACATGGTATTCGCCGCCTTTGGTTTGTTTGGCATCATCGCCTCCATCGGCTTGCTGATGATGGCGTCGCACTCGGACAATCCGGTCATCAAAGTGATGCAAGAAAGTCCCAGATATGCGCTTTGGTTCAAGCTTTGCATTCCGCTGGGTTTATTGAGTTGCGGCGTCTTGCTGGCCGGGGGCATTGGCTTGATGCTAGTCAAGCCTTGGGGGCGACTGCTCTCGATCGGCTATGCCATCTATGCCATCGCCTTTGGTTTGATCGGCATGGGGGTCAACTTTCTGTTTCTCGTTCGTCCCATGCTGGAGCAAGCCAAGGAAAAAGGCGGGCCGGAAGCAGCGGGGGCCATCGGCGGTGCGATCGGCAGCAGCATCGGCGGCTGTTTTGGACTGATATATCCGATTCTGTTGCTTATTTTCATGTTTCGGCCCGCAATCTTAGCGGCGTTTCGATCTTCACCTCCACCTCAAGTCTAGGCGTAATTCTGCTGGTGCGCTACGGAGCTGCGCATCGCCACAGACCACTCAGCACGCTGTTCAAGCCGGATTGAGTTTGTGCAGGACCGAGCACAACGTCTCGAGACACGATGTGGTTACCTTTGCCTGCTGGGCCTGACGCAGCGGCTCGAGAAATAGGCTCTCCAATTCCAACGCCTGCCCCCGCTCAAAATCGAGAAGCGTGGAGGCTTGATATGCGCCCATGGAACGGGTGCGTTCGATCATCTTGTCGGCTAGCGCAACATCTAGTTTATGGCCCAATGCGTTCGCAGTGGCAATAACTTCAAGCATCAATTCGCGGACGAGCGCTTCCCATTTGCCGGCGTCGAGAAGTTGGTTCGTTGTTAGACAAGGCTGGCGAGTTTTGGGCAAGACGGACGAAGGCATGTGTAACGCTTCGTAGCCCGCCGTACTGGCAACGCCGAGACCGTTGAATGGGATGTTCCAGACGAGTTTTTCCCAGTGCGCGTAAGCGAGGTTGTCCGAAACTTTGCACACAATGCCGGCGTGCTTGAACATTGCGGCGATGTCGTGGGTGCGTGGCTCGGGCCAGCGTTGAAACTCGCCAAGCATGACGAGGCCGTGGTCAAGGTGTTGGATGACACCGGGGGCGATGCGGTTCAAACACACGAAACACAGGCCGCCGAGGATTTGCGCGGGCGGGAAGAGTTTCGCCAGTGCTTCTTCATTGCCGAGGCCGTTTTGCAACGTAAGCACAGCGGTGTGTGGGCCGACCAGCGGTGGGAGCAGCTTGGGAAATTCACTGTTGGCCGTGGTTTTGAGCGCGATCAGCACGAGATCGCACGGGCCGATTTCCTGCGGTGTGCGCGCGGCACGGGGACGGGCGTTGAAATCGCCTTTCGGGCTGCGGATGTTCACGCCGTCTCGGCGCACGACGTCGTAATCTGAGCGCAGCAGGAAATGCACGTCCTGTCCGGCGCGACTCAACATCGCGCCGTAATAACTCCCGACTGCTCCGCACCCGACCACGGCAATTTTCATCGGCCCTCAAGAAACTTGGCGGCGGCACAATCGGCAATCCCAAAAATGTTTCGCTCTCATCGGAGAAGTCCGTCAACTTGGCGGCGTATGAAGATTGCCATCGGATCGGATCACGCGGGGTTCGCTTACAAGGAGCAGATCAAAGCTTTGCTCACCCAACTCGGCCATGAGGTCCGCGACTTCGGCACGGACAGCGCCGCGCCGGTGGATTACCCCACGTTCATCCGTCCCGCAGCAGAAGCGGTGGCGCGCGGCGAATGCGAGCGCGGCATCGTGCTGGGCGGTTCAGGCAATGGTGAAGCCATCGTGGCGAACAAGGTGCGTGGCGTGCGGTGCGCGCTGTGCTGGAGTCTCGATACGGCACGCTGGGCGCGGGAACACAATGACGCAAACGTGCTGGCGATCGGCGAGCGAACGATTTCGGCGGAACAGGCGCTGGAAATTGTGCGCGTGTGGTTGACGACGGAATTCACCGGCGGGCGTCACGCCGCGCGGGTCAAGGCAATCGAAAATTAAACCCACTTCACTCTTACTCACGACAGTGGGCGGCGAGCCGCACTTCTACCGACAATCAATCACATCGCGCACTTCTCGATGTCGCGATCCCATTCATTCCGCACGCGGGAGCCCGCAAGGACGGTTTCGCGCCAGAGCAGGATGTTCTGATGCAATTTGTTGAGCCACGGCAACGCACGGTTTTCAAGCGCGTTGGACAGCGCCGCCGGATCGGTGGACCAGCAAGCTTCGTCCACCTCCTTCATGATGACGGCGAGTTGCTGAAGCTGCCACTTGCGCATCTGCGTCAGCGATGCGCAGCCAGCGGGCGTCTGATAAATCGTTTCGGGCAGCAGGCTCAACGTGAGCAACGGCTCTTTGAGCTTCCGCGCCAAATCCCACCACAGTTCCCGGGCGACGATGCCGTCGTTGATGAGCACGAGCGTGACCGCTTGTTGCACGGCGATGCGCGCCTGAGCCGTCTCGTTCAAGGCGGTGTCCAACATGCGGAATGGGATTTCCGTCAACCCGACCGTCGTGCCCTCGATCTTGGAGAAGGTAGTTTTTTCCACGTTTGGGACAACGGCGGCAACTTTTTCCGGGAGACCATCCACGCTGAACGCGCACAACACCCGCTCGCTCTCAAGGGCGAGGGTTTCAAGGTAAGTCCTTATGGCACTCAGGGAACGGCGTTCAGCCGGGAGCTGAATCGGATGGCCATCGAGCAAGACTTCCAAGGTTTTCGGGGCGGGTTGAGCGGGTTTCTCTGTACATATCTAAGGGTGTTAAGCAGGACGGACACCGAACGCTGGTAGAGCCGAAATTTTCTTGTTGGAAAGTTATTCACACCCAGCAGGTGGCTTTGTGTTTTTTTAGGCAAGGTGCTGTTTTTCGTTCCCGCACAAAGATGGAAACCGGGCTGATTTATTTGGTTTTCGTGGGAAATCCAGGCTGGCAACGCACATGCTTAAAGGACGGTGTAGCCAGATCCCGGCTACAAACTCCCCCCAATGCTCCTCACTCAAACGACTTTGGGGCGGCCAAGGAATTACTCACTCGTAATTATGAAGACAGGCTATTTGATCGATATGGACGGCGTGATTTACCGGGAGAACCAGTTGATCCCGGGCGTCACGGAATTCATCCAAGCACTGATCGCCACGGGCACACCGTTCTTGTTTCTGACCAACAACTCCGCGCCCACGCCGGAAGACTTGGCGGTGCGCTTGAAACATCTCGGCATTCCTGGCTTGTCCGCGCGTCACTTCTACACCTCGGCGATGAACACGGCGGATTTCCTCTGCGAGACTGATCCGGGTTGCACGGTGTTCGTCATCGGCGAAGGCGGGCTGCTCACGGCGTTGCACGAGCGCAAGATCGCCAACGACTCCATCCATCCGCGCTACGTCGTGGTGGGTGAAGGCACGACGACGATGGATCGGTTGACTAAAGCGCATGAGTGCATCGAGCAGGGCGCGCGGTTGCTGGCAACGAATCCTGATAATTGGTGTCCCGTCTCCAGCAGCAAGACGCGTCCGGGCGCCGGCGCCACGGCAGCCTACCTCGAAGCCAGCAGCGGGCGGCGCGCCTATTACCTCGGGAAGCCGAACGGCTACATGTTCCACCGCGCGCGGCGCAAACTCTCCGATCTCGCGCTCGGCACGCCGGAGGAAGTGGTAATGATCGGCGACACGATGGAAACGGACATCCGGGGTGCGTTCGAGGCGGGGATGCATTCGTATCTCGTGCTCAGCGGCTCGACGAAGTTCGAGGATGTGGCGGATTACGTCTATCAACCCACGCGCGTGTTGCGCAGTGTGGCGGAACTCACCGAAGAGATCAAAACCGGCAAACCTGCTGAATTGCTGCCGGAAATCAGCGAGGCGAGCAGCGGCTTTCGCATGAGTCGCGCGGGCTTGCGGCATCAAACGGATGTCTTCGCCTTGCACAAGCCCCGCCCCCGCCCGGCGATGACCAAGTAACTCTGTAGCGGCGGTCTGTGACCGCCGTTGGCTCAGAACAGCGGGCACAGACCGCTGCTACAGTTCACCAAATTGATTGCGTCACGCCCGGCGCGACGGTTCAATGTGTCGCGATGATGGCTAAACGTGTCATTCCGTGCCTCGACGTTCATGACGGCAAAGTCACCCGCGGCGTACAATTCGGCGTCGCTGAGAAGGGCGGCCTGAAGAACGTCGGTGATCCCGTGGAGCTCGCGCTCCGTTACAACGAGCAGGGCGCGGACGAAATGGTGTTCTTCGACATCACCGCCACCGCGCATGGTCGCGGCACGATGGTGGACGTGATCGAACGAGCGGCGGATCAATGCTTCATGCCGCTCACGGTCGGTGGCGGCATCAAATCCGTGGACGACATGTACACGATGCTCCGCGCCGGCGCGGACAAGATCAGCATCAACTCCAGCGCGCTCGCCCGGCCTGAACTCATCCGCGAAGGAGCAGAGAAATTCGGCAGTCAGTGCATCGTCGTTTCAATTGACGCCAAACGCATCGCTCCCGGCGTGGACAAATGGGGCGTGTTCTCCCACGGCGGCCGCAAGGACACCGGCCTTGATGCAGTGGAATGGGCGAAGAAAGCTGTGTCGCTCGGCGCAGGTGAGATTGTATTGAACTCCATTGATGCCGACGGCACAAAAGCAGGCTTTGACCTCGTCATCACCCGGCACATCAGCGAATCCGTCGGCGTACCCGTCGTAGCCAGCGGCGGTGCGGGCAAGTTGGAGCACATGGCCGAGGTTTTACTGGAAGGCAAAGCGGACGCCGTACTGGCGGCGAGTATTTTTCACTTCGGCACTTACACCGTGGGCGATGTGAAGCAATATCTATCGAAACAAAATATCCCCGTACGCCTCTAAAAAATCCTCAAAAACGGGGAATTGTCTGCGAAAAGAGTCGTCCGCAACGAACAAAAACATTGCCTCTCTGCCTAGGGTTTGGCTTCATTTGCGGGTTATGGCACAGGCCGCAGGGAAACAGGGTTCGTCGCCAACCGAACGCCGCCGGATGCAAATATTGTATTCTGGTCGCGTGCAGGGAGTCGGCTTTCGTTATGCGGTTCGGACTTTGGCGGCTGGGTATGAAGTCACTGGCGCAGTCCGTAATCTGGCCGATGGGCGCGTGGAATTGACCGCCGAAGGCCAGAAAAAGGAACTCGAAGCGTTCCGCGAAGCCATTCATGAGGCCGGATTGGCGGCCAATATCCGCAATGAAGAAGCTCATTGGGACGACGCCAAGGGCGGATTCACTGGGTTTGCCATCGAGCGATAATTTTTAAGATGAAGTTTGCGATCATAGCCGACATCCACGGCAACTTGGACGCGTTTCAAGTGGTGCTGGACGATGCCAAAAAACAACAGGTGACCCATTACGCCTGTTTGGGAGACGTTGTCGGATACAACGCCAATCCGAAGGAATGCCTCGACATCGTTCGCGCGATGAACATGCCCTGTGTGAAGGGCAATCACGACGAATACTGCTCCAGCGAGGAACATCTCGAAGGTTTCAATCCCGCCGCCGCCGAAGCTGTCAACTGGACGCGCACGCAACTCACCGATGATGATCGCCAGTGGTTGCGCGACCTGAAATACACCCGGATGGTGACCAACTTCACCATCGTCCATGCCACGCTCGACGGTCCACAACGCTGGGGTTACGTGTTTGACAAGCTGGCAGCCGCCGCGAGCTTCACGTATCAGAATACCTCCGTCTGCTTTTTCGGTCACACGCACGTACCTGTGGCCTTTATGAAGGACAGCGTAGTCCGTGGCGGCACCTACTCGAAATTCAAAACCGAGCCCGGTAAGAAGTATTTTGTTAACGTTGGCGCCGTTGGGCAGCCGCGTGATAACAATCCCAAGGCTGCCTATGTCATTTACGACACCGTAGACGGCACGATTGAAATCCGCCGTTTGGATTACGACATCGCGGCTGCACAGAAGAAGATTCTGGCCGCCGGTTTGCCGGAACGGTTGGCGGAACGTCTGGCCTACGGGCGCTGATCCTCTCAGTTCTTGATCATAATCTTAATCGCCTTCGACGGGAGGAAGGATTATGATTAAGATGAAGACGCAGAATCCATGAGCCATCCCTTGAAACTGATTCGCGTCATTTCTGAGGGTCGCCCCGGCCATCAAAACCAGAGCATCGGCCTCGCCGAAGCCCTTGCCCGCCGCACTGGCGCAGCAGTCGAAGTTGTCCGCATCCCCGCCACGTGGAATTTGTTCGCCCGCCGCCGGGCTGCCCTCATTATCCAAACCGGCGTCCCTCAACTCGTCATTGGAGCCGGCCACAAGGTGCATCTGCCGTTGTGCTTTGCCGCCCGAAAATTCAATGCCCGCTCGGTCGTCATCATGAAACCAACCTGGCCCAAGCGTTGGTTCGATCTCTGCGTCCTGCCGCAACACGATTCCGAGCCAGGCAACGGCAATCCCCGCCTCATCACCACGCTCGGCGCCTTGAATCGCGTCCCCGAAACGAGTCCAGCCAAGCAACCACAGGGCGTCGTGCTCATCGGCGGTCCCTCCAAATCGCACAGTTGGGATTCGCACCGTACTGCAAGCGCTATCGTCGCAGTAGTCGACTCGCGCCCGGAAGTTACTTGGGCCATCACGGATTCACGTCGCACGCCGCCGGAGTTCCTGGAGCAATTGCGAACGCACGGACTCCGCGCAGAAATTATTTCGCACCAGCAGACAAAACCGGACTGGGTGCCGACTCATCTGATGGCCGCCGAGGAAGCTTGGGCCACCGAGGACAGTGTTTCGATGATCTTTGAAGCCGTCACCGCCGGCGCGCGCACTGGAGTCCTGCCTGTCCCCGCCACAAAGCCCGATGCCGATCCCGTCCGCGCCGTGCAAAAATTGATGCACGAAGGATACGCAACGAGTTATGAAACATGGGCGCGCAACGGCCGGCAGTTGCCTGCGCCCAAACCGTTGCACGAAACCGGTCGCTGCGCGGCGCAGGTGCTGGAAAAGCTATACCCTGGCGCGACGCCATGAAAGTTCTGCAAATCCTTCCCGAGCTGAACGCCGGCGGCGTCGAGCGCGTCGTGATGGTGCTGTCAGATTATCTGGTGGCAAACGGACATCAGTCGATTGTTGTCTCCAATGGCGGACGGCAGGTTGCCTCGTTGGAAAAATCTGGCGCCCGGCACATCGCGTTACCCGTGCACCGCAAAAGTCTCGGCTCGCTCTTCCAAGTGCGACCAATGCGCCAAGTTTTGGAACAGGAGCGCCCGGACATCCTGCACCTCCACTCCCGCGTACCCGGCTGGATTGCGTGGCTGGCGTGGCGGAAAATGAATCCGCAGACGCGCCCGCGTCTCGCTAGCACGGTGCATGGTTTTTATTCCGTGAACGCTTACTCGGCTATCATGACCCGCGGCGAACGCATCATTGCCGTTTCCGAATGTATCCGCGATTACGTGGCAAAAAATTTCCCCCAAACACCGCCCGCCGCCCTTCGCCTCGTGCGCCATGGGCTTGCCCTCGCCGATTACCCGCGCGGCTTCCAGCCCGATGTCACTTGGCGTGAGCGTTGGCTAAAGGATTTTCCGCAATTCACCGGCAAACAACTGCTCCTGCTGCCGGGCCGCATCACGCGCTTGAAAGGGCATGAAGATTTCCTGCACCTCATCGCCGCCCTGTTTAAAACGAACCCGCAAATCCACGGCGTCATCGTCGGCGATACGCACCCACGCAAACGCGCTTACCTCGACGAACTCAAGCAGCTCGTCCAACAACTGGGGCTCGCAAGCGCCGTCACCTTCGTCGGCCACCGCTCCGACCTGCGCGAAATCATGGCGATGGCGCAGGTGATCTGCTCGCTATCCACCAGCCCGGAATCGTTCGGACTCACCACGCTGGAAGCGCTCGCCCTGGGCCGGCCGGTGATCGGCTATGATCATGGCGGCGTGGGCGAACTTTTGCACAAGCTGTATCCAACGGGATGCGTGCCGTTGCGCGATGAGGCCGCGTTGCTCACCACCACGCAACAATTGCTTGCGTTGCATTCGAGTCCAACGCCAGTGCAAGAACCTTTCACACTCGACGCAATGTGCCGCAGCACGCTCGACGTTTACCGAGAGTTGTTGCAAGCTTCGCGTCGCTGAGCCGCCATGTCGTCCGCTGTCATCGCCATCGTCAAAGGAGGGTTGGGTAACCAGCTCTTCATCTACGCGACAGCGCGCGCAATGGCGCTGCGGACGGGGCGCACACTCTATCTCGACGCCACGCGCGGCTATGCGAACGATGACTACGGACGCAGCTATCGGTTGGATCGGTTTCCCATTCAGGCCGAAGCGATGCCAGAAGCTTGGCGCATTGCGCCGACGCTGAAGCACCCGCGTCACAAAATAATCCGGACTCTTAACAAGTTGATGCCCCGCAACACACGTTCCTATCTCGCCGAACGCCGCACTGCACCGCCCTCCCAACTCACCACACTTCAACCGAACCGCAACCGCATCACGCTGCTAGGTTATTGGCAAAACGAGGCGTACTTCACCGATCATGCGGCTGCAATCCGAACGGAACTTGCGCCGCCTGCGCCCGCTGACGACAAGAACCGCGCCCTGGGTGAAAAGTTCGCCGCACGCGAATCTGTCTTTTTACACTTCCGCCGCGTGCGTTACTGGAACTTGTTGGGTCGCGATTATTATCAGGCAGCGATTGATGCAGCGGTGGCAAAGTTTTCCCGCCCACTCTTTGTCTTGTTCGGTGATGATCTGAACTGGCCGCAGCAAAACTTGGATTTTCGCGGCGCAAACGTCGAACTCGTTGCTCATAACTCCGACGATGAACTCGCCGATCTGTGGCTGATGAGCCGGTGCCGCCACGCCATCGTGGCCAACAGTTCGTTCAGCTGGTGGGGTGCCTGGCTCGGTGACGCGACGCCTAACCGGCTCGTCTTGGCTCCGACGCAAGTTGGCTGGGATGTCGTCATGTGTGACCGCTGGCAACGCATCGCCAACAGCATCGAAACGAAAGCCGGGTAAACTAGATGATTATGACAGACTCGGCCTCACTAAATACGCCACCGGCACCTCGCTTGCGCGTGCGACTGACTCTGCCACTAATACCTAGCGACTGCGATCTGCGCATACCTGGCGGCGGCAACGTCTGGCAAGATTGCGAATTTGTAGTAAATCCACCAGCGGATGATCCTTGTGATTTCTGGATCGTCTGCGCCTATGCTCAGGAACATGAAATGGCTGTTGTTGCTCCGCAAAACACGTTGTTCATTAATGGCGAGCCATTGGAAAAGAAAAAGTATCCGCTCGGATTTTATGCCCAGTTTGGCCACGTGGTAGATACGCACAACCAATCAAACCACCCAAATCTGGAATTGCACGCCTCTTGTCTCGGGTGGGGGGTTAACGGTCGCTATAATTACTTTGCAGAACTGTTGCGTCCGTCCAAAATCAACCGCGTAGGCGTGATCTGTTCGAGCACCGCACAAACTTCCGGACAAAAACTCCGTCTAAAATTTCTGGCGCAACTAAAAGCATCACTTGGAGGCGATCTCGTTCACTTTGGAAGAGGGTTCAAACCGATTGAAAACAAACTGGACGGCATTTTACCGTATCGATTTCAATTGGTTTTGGAAAATTGCGTAAGCGACCATTATTGGACGGAAAAACTTGCTGACGCTTACCTCGGCTGGGGATTTCCTTTGTATGCTGGCTGCCTAAACTTGGAATCTTATTTCGATCCAAACGCTTTTCGGAGAGTCGACCTGAACAAGCCACGACAAGCCATCGAATTGATCCGCAGCCTCCTGGCCACACCAGAAGGCTCACAAGAAATCGAAGCGGTGCGATTTGCTAGAGGGCAAATTCTAAAGGACTACCACATGATTTTTCGCTGTGCAGCTTTAGCGCGAAGGCACTACGTGCAAAGTCCGAAAAATCAGGTGGCGATTCGGAGTTATAAGTATTTTCGGAAACGGGCTTGGCCGGCAAGAATTCTGCGCTCTTTGTTAGTCCGACCAGCAATTTCAGCAATCAAAAAATAAATCCGCCAGCTTCTAACTGGATTTAGTCCCCAGTTAAGTAAACCAAGTCTTAATGTTTGCCCAAAGCCTCCGCCGCCAAGCCTTAAACTTCTTACCCGGCCCATACATTCTTCGCCCGTATCTGACAATCGGTGGTTGATTGAACTCTTCCCCCACCCATGTCAAATAGCGGCTCCATAGATGAAGAGTGACTAGCCCATTCATATCAACTGGCGCCCGTCTATCACGAATCAAAACCACAGGCAATGCATCCAGCATCACTTTCCCTTTGTCTTTTTTCAGACCACTTACAAGCCCATACATGTGGGCATAATGAACATCCATCGTTTCCAATATTTGCTCCTGCTTGCACAGATCAAAGCAACTCAATTTAACAATATTTAGTGAGATAAGGGAATGCCCTAAAACCGGCCATACATTCCGAGTCGCGTAGTAGGCTACAAACTTTTGGTAATTCTCAAAGACAAACGGCAGTTCCACATCCGGCTCATACCAATCTTTGCCTCGAAGAAAACTGCGCAAGATCAAGAGGTTGGGCTGTTCAGTTTGAAGCAACGTTAGCACATGATTCAAAGCTTCAACCGCCAGTGTTTCGTCATCACCAATAAGCCAGAAATAGTCCGACTTCACTTGCTTAACCAGATGATGAAAATTCCGATCGGCACCTATGTTGGCTGCATTTTGCTGATATTGAATCGGGAGCCTTTTTTGGAATTCAGCGACAACTTGTTTAGTCTCATCTTGGGAAGCGTTGTCCGCAATCAAGATGTCAATTTCAGTTGGATTAGAAACGTTCCTATAACTTATTTCGATGGAGACCAGCAAATCCCGCAGATAACTGGCTCGCTGGTACGTCGGAATGCAAAGTGTAAGAATTTTTCGGGTGGTTGGTTCCATGTTATGATTTTATCGACATTCACATTCAAATGCAGGTCAGCGCACCCATTTTTAAACGATACTATTTGGAGCCGAATTCCTGTCGAGGGCTGATTCCTTTGGGAACAACCGCATCAGAAAATAAAATCCTTCGGGCAGCCGCGGGCGTGTGATGGTGTCCCAATAGCGCGTGATATTGGTCAACCCAATGCTTAGCCTGCCCCCACGGTGAATTACGTAACAACTGGCCACACGCATCACTCGTCTGAACGCAAAAACCACACCCAGCATCTTTCATATGTCGGCTGATGGAAGCATAAGTCGGCGCAAACACGACAATCGGTTTTCCGCTGACGATGGCATCCATGAACTTCGACGGGAACGAGGTTTCCGCCGTAGTTTTCCAGCGTGCATCGAATGAGTAGGGCACTGGATACCGCTTCAGCGGCGGCGATTTCCTGGCGCAATTGTTCCCTGTCGCAATCATGTCGGCCCACCACGTTTTGGTTTCCGCCAAACACCCGCTCAAACGTGCGACGATCCTGTGAAATGACTTTCAAACGCCATCCGGGCGCGCCTCCGGCAGCGAGCATTTCTGCCACGGCCTGCAGCACATCCAGATAGCTGCCGCCGAGCGAGCCAACGTAGGCTAGATTCTTGCGAAGTCGTAATGGTGGCGACTTGGGTTTGGATCACATCATCCGCCACCGGATACAAGATTTGCGAGCTCACGCCGTAGCGGATCTGTAGTCGTTCCGCCATCCCGGGACAAATCGAGAAGACGCGGCGGGCTTGCTGTAAGCAGTCTCGGATGCCGCGTTGTGTGGTCTGCATGGCGGCTGAATCCACCCCGGAATGATCAGCCGTTACTTCATAGTCATCCACCACGTAAACCGAGTACGGCAGGCCGAGCCCTTGGGCTAGATCACGCAACCGCGGCAGGAACTGCCAGTGTGGGCCCGACAATCCGAGCACTTCCACCGGGCGCGATGTAGCAGGACGCCGATAGGCAAGGCGCACCCAAGCGCGCAACAGCAAGGCATCAGCTTGCACGCGGGCTTCCCCGCGCAAAAAGCGCAGCCACCGCCCGCAATCCCAGGATAGCAACGTCGGCGCCTGCAGTTTTGTGCCGATGAGTTCGCGCGGGTATTTGCGTGAGGCGACGCGGGTGATGACCTGCGCCACATTGGGTTCGAGGCTGGCAATGATGCGATGCGCCAGCACGGCCATACTGACGCCTTCGTTGCCGAGCGGCGGAATGTCCGAGTAAACGATGAACTGGTCTTGGGTGCCAAACGACGCCATGAAACGGGGCGGATTATCGCGTGAAACGGAACAGACCGCAACCATAGCTCAGCCCATCCGCCGCCGTGAGGGAGGCATTAGCTGTCCAGCCAGTCGCGCCGTCGTCTTGAATCAGAGAAAATTCCTGCAACTTGAGTTCAGGCAGGGCCGCGACGATTTGCGCGGGAGAAAAAACTCGATGGGCATGAAATACAACACGAGAGCGACCACAGGGGGTACCAATTAACAATTGCCCGCCAGGGGCCAACACGCGCTGCAGTTCGCGCAAGCCGCTCAGCCAACCATTTGGATCTAGCGGGTCGCCGTAACGCCCCAAGCCGATGTGCTCAATAACATGCAGGCAGCTTAAGCTTGCCACGCTCCGATCCGCGAAGGGTAGCGCACAGACATTGCCCGCCACGGAGGTCAGGCCGGGCACTTGCGTTGCCAAGGGACGAATGTCCACGTATTGCACCGGCTTGAAGCTGGCGACGTGAGCCACGAAACCGTCCACGCGGCTGCCCACATCAACGTGCTCTGCCGCAGAGTGGCGATGGACCGATTGTGCGGCCCAGATGTCTTGCAGGAAATAATGTCCACGGGCCGCGCCAGCGGATTCATGCCGATCCTTCAAACGTGGTTTGATTTCGGCAAGTCGCGCGCGCCACTCAGGAGTGGCAGTGCGTTGCCATTGCCGGTAAGTGGACAGAAACCAACAGACATCACGCGGTGCCCGCAAACTCAGCGCGGCCAGTTTAAGAGCATTCTTCAAGGCCTTCATCACGCGCGCAGCAATGTCCAATGCCGTGGCAACCATTGTTCCCTCGCGGTCCGGTTGGCGAGCACCAGATCAGCGTCCGCGCAATTCGGGTCGTTATGTTTGTGAGGAATGTCCTGATAACGATCAACCGCGGTGAGCTGCCGCTGCTTCACATCCGCAAAGCGATAGACGCGGAACCGTTCGATCAGCTGGTTGAAATAGGCCGCCGGGTCTTCGCCTGCCAACCGGATGAAGCGGGACGTGAACTCGATCATGCCGACCGCACAGCTCATGCGGGCCAGGGTTTGTTGAAACCCGCGGAGTGCCCGGCTTTCGTAGCCTTCGATGTCCATCTTGAACAACAGCACGGTTTCGTTCTGCAGGGCGGGCAGGATGATGGCGTCAAGCGGTCGGGCTGGAAGTTTGATTCCAGATTTCCCGCCCCAGCCACCTGGGTTAAGGCCGAGGATTGGCCGCTCCACTGCGGATTGACCATGAATGGAACGCCCTCCGCCGGGACATCCGCCACCAAGCAGTTCGTGAGGACCATACGTTCGCCGTTGGGATGATGGGTCCGGCTGAGTTCAAGGTGCGCTTGCAGGCGGGGATTCGCTTCAAAGCCAAAGAGTCGCGTGCCCGCTGGATAATTTGTGCCGAACAGACATTCGCCGTAATTCAAGCCAACATCCACGGCGAGCTGCGGCTGGAGATGGGCGACGAGTTCCCGCCAAAAGATCAGGTTGGTGGACACTTTCCCGCGCAACGGTTCGTGGACGACTTTTTTGATGGCGCAAGGATCGGTCGGATCAATGTAGATCCAATTGTCGCAACCGTGGAGTTTGGCTCGCGTCGGGCGGGTCGAGCCGTAGCGCAAAAAAGTGAGCGGAACGAGATAAGCCTGTTTGAAGGCCTTCTCGACCTGATGATAGAGCCGTGGGGTCATCTCTGATTTTTCAGCGGTTGTGACGCTGCAGCGCGAAGCCTAACGCAACGCGCATTTTTTCCAACCCAAAAGCCAGCGAGCCGACGGGATGTTTCCGCCGCCACAAGTGCCGGCTCTGGATCACTTGCGGGCCGGTGACCGTCGCCATCGTCCGAGTGTTGTGCCGTTCGGCGATCAACCGCGCCAGTTGCGGGAAAGTTGAGTAACGCTCCAGCACCAGTCGGCGTGCTTCGCGGATCGCGGGCAGGCGCCGCTCATATTCGTTGTCGCGAATGGCTTGCTGGATGCGAGCAAAGCTTTCCTCGAAATTATGGATGTTGATCGGGATAAAGCTCTCCGGGGGGAAATACTCCGCGGCATTGGGCGCGCCGTGATAGAACGGTAGGCACATTCCTAGAAACGAATCCGAAAGCTTTTCCGTCCAGTGATGCTGATAGACGTGATTCTCGATCGCTACGTGGTAGCGGAACGAATCCAGCGCCTCGTTCTTGTGTTCGATGTAGCGCACGCCGTGTCCGAAAATTTCCAGTTCCGGCAACGCCTGTTTCAACTTTTGGGTGAATTGATACCGATATTTATGGAGCGTGTGCGTCTGCTGCTTGCTGGAACAAACGGTGGAGATGGTCGCAGTCTTATTTTCTGGCGGGTGCTTCGCGATGTGATCGTAAGTGCCGTGATAAAACCAGATCAGCCCCGTCTGGCAATAGATCGCGCCCGGGTGCGGAATCACCCACGGCTCCTGACTGGTCAACACCCAGCCAAACTGATTCAGGAAACCGCGCCCGTAAACCTTCACGGTCGCCGGCTCACTGGTCAGCAGAAGCGTGTGTTCACGCGGACACGCCAGCACTTCTTCCCACAAGGAATGGCGTTCACCTTGAGAGGAAGGCAGATCGTCATAAACTGCGATCCAATCATAGTTCCGTTCGTCGCGATCAAAAATGAACTGACAACGATTCCACACCGTTTTCTCCCCAGGGAAAAAGCGCTTCCATCCAGCCGTTACATCCTTGTTGGGATGTTTGGTGAGGAATTTGACGCGGATTGGTTGGTTGGGGTCGCTCATCGAAAATCAAAAGCCGTTTAGTCGCCGAGTCCAACCGCGCAACGCATCGCCAGCCAGACCCAGGCGCACGGAAACGCGGCGGAACGCATGGCCGAGATAGTATGCGGCTGAGCCGGAAGCGGGGGCAATCGCGGCTTCGCTCAATCCGGCGGGGCTCGCCGCGATCACGATGTCTGAAGTGCTGTCATCCTGGTTCACGAGACTCGGCGTCACGCAGACCACGCGAAACTCCAGTCCAAGTCGGCGTTGATACCACCGATCAATCGCGCGGTGTGTCGCCAGCCACGGCCAGATGTGAGATTCGTCGGGCAGTTGCGCCAGAATCCAGTCGCGCGCGGGTTCGCGTACCAAATAGGCGTGCGTAGTGGTCGCGCCGTGGATTTGATGCAGCGCATGGCGCTCGCCCAATTTTGTGAGTTGTCTTCCAGGCGACCACGGCTCTGTGAAGCCGAGATAGCAGACGTCCCAATCGTTATCGCGTAACGCCGTAGCGAGGGCGTCAGCGAGCCGTGCAAAGTCGGGTGCAAAGACCGCGTCATCCTCCAGCAACAACGTCGTGCGCCAGCCCAGATCGCGGGCCTTCAGCAGCGCGCGCCGGTGCGACAACAGACAACCCGCGCGACCCGCCCAGGTACGATCACGTTTGCCACCGCGAAACCAAGGGCGCTGGCTGAAGCCGGGCAGTTCGCGACCAAGGCAGGCCGAAAAGTGATGCAGCTTTTCCGCAGGAATGATGTCGCGCGCCATGGTTTGAAATTGGGTCCACCGATCCGGGCGTTGGTCCAGGTTGATGACGAAGACGCCATCAATCAACGACCAGAATGGATTGGGTGTGGACGGTTGCATGCCCACGTTTACGCGTGCCAATGCTCCGCGATCCACGGTGCGGGTTTCATGTGATGGTGAATCTTTTTCCCCTCGTAACCCCTGATGGCCTCGTCGGGATCAGGCCGCCCGTGGAATACGAGGATGCGACAATTGCGCGGCGCTTTCGGCGTGCAGAGCAGATTTAGCGGGAATATCGGACGGCAATGCCGTTTGTAGCTCCGCGTCCATTCCTCCGGCCACCAGCGGACCATGCGCATCGCGTGGGTGAGAAAGGCTTGCTCCGTGTTCCACACACTCAAGTCTTCCGCTTGCGCCATCTCGCGCATGAAGGTTTCGTAGATGTAATTCGATTTGCCAGCCTCGAAGCGGAAAACGGAGGAGTTGCCCACCGCGGGGCGTCGCCCGATGAGTTCTTTGCGCGGATTGACCCAGTTGTGGATGATGCAATTCATCCCGAGCTCGTAATCAAAAAAGCAATCGAGCGAATCCATGATGGCCACGTCGAGATCGAGGAACAACGTCGGGCCGCGCAGATTGCCGAAGCCATCCTGGGTGACCATCAATTTGACGAGCACGTCCGGCCAGCCGCGTTTCAGACCGGGGTTTGCGGGAAATGGAATCGTGTCCACGCCGCCGACCAGATTGCGGGGATCATCCGTGCAGCAAACGAAGCGAAAGGGACGCCGCAAATGCCGGCGCACTCCGGCATACAAAAAGTTCACGTAGGCGGCGGGATAGCGCGTGCCCCATTTGATGCAGAGAATGTTGACCGGGTCGGACATGGCGGAGAGTCTCGCAAGTGCGCGGTTAACCGGCAAGCGGACTTGAAGCACCCGTGGGAGGCTTCAGCGGGAGTGCACCCGCTTCCACCAACGTGCGCAAGGTGAGCGGCATCATCCGTTGGGAGAGATGGCATTGATCGAGGAAGCAATCCAATGGCGCAGTTTCATTCCAACCGTGATATTTGCCGACGATGCCAGTGCAACGAATGTTTTCGCGGGCACACGCGGCGGCGAGTTGCTCGCAGTAGGCGCGAGTGATGTCGAGTCGGAGTTGTTGTGGGCCGGAAGTGGGGAGTGGGTGGTTGGCCTCGGGCGGAGTCGGCTCGGCAACGGTGACGCCGGGCGGTTGCCACACGGTGACATCGTAGCCGGCCCGGGCCAGCCGCACCGGCAAGGGCAGAAAGCGTGTGACAGTTTCACCAACGGCGGCGGCGATGGTTTTGCCGGCCAGCACCGACCTCGGGATATGCCAGCGACAATCAATCTCCCCATAAACCAACAGCACCGAACCTCGGACGGGAATATCTTTGCGCAACAAGGCCTCGATCTTTTCCCGCGTCCGGCTGGCGAAGCCGTACACGTCAGCGCTCCAAGCAGTGGAGGCACCGGTGTGAAAAACGCGAAAGACTGGCAGTAGTTCCGTATAGGCGCTGATAAAACGGCGCCGGAAAAAACCGGTAAAAATTCCCCGACCAGAATAAAATTTTAACCCCTCAACGCCTGAGAAAAATGCGGTGTGACTATCTCCCAACACGTGAAGCACGGGAACAGGTGTCTGGGGTTGATAACCCAAATGGGCGGCCAGTAGTTGCAGCCGTCGTTCCGCTAGGTCTGCGGGGAATTTTGGGGCGGTGGCCGAGGGCTCGTTCAGACGCGTTAAAATGTCCGCTTCAAGCTTTGTGATTTCCTGAAGCACCGCCGCAGAAACTACCGGGAGAGCATCCATTACTGTGTGTTTCAGCCCGGGAAAATGCGGATGATGTCCGTTTCCAGTTCCACGCGCCATCCGGGCCGCAGACGCTGCACCAGTTCGCGGACTTGATCCAGCGTGGGATAGGCCGGGTGCGTTCCGAAGCAACGGGCGTCGTCAATCAAGATGATATGCTCCGGCTGGCCGGGTTGGAAGACCGTGCGGAGTTCTTCGTTCACCGGAGTATCGCTGTCGCCCCGGGCCGTATCGCCCCCAGAATAATGGCCATCCAACCAGAACAACGTCGGCGCATCCAGCCGCGCCACAACCTTCGGCAATTCTTTGCCGCTATCGCCATGAATCAATTCCACATTGGCCACGCCTTTGAAACGTTCGCAGACTCCGCGATAAAATGGTTCACACAGTTCGATGGAGATGATCTTTTTGAACTCCGATTGCATCGCAGCCACCATGTCGCCGTGACACGTGCCGGTTTCGACGAGATAAGGGGTGTGATACTTCTGCGCGAACTGGCGGACCACCGCTTGCTTTTGGGCATGAGTCGGCAGTTTGGGGCCAGGATTAAATAGCCGGCTGAGACGCTGCCACAACGTTTTCTTACTCATAGTTCAGTCTAACAAGGCCGAGGAAATCTGCCAAAAAGGCCAGCTTAGGATGACAAGATGCCGCCAAAAATGAAAGCCAATTTCCAGGACTGATACCAATCGCGTGTAGCCACCAGCCTCTATTTGCCCGCCGGCCA
Source organism: Verrucomicrobiota bacterium (assembly GCA_049840435.1). Lineage (GTDB taxonomy): Bacteria > Verrucomicrobiota > Verrucomicrobiia > Limisphaerales > JADLHS01 > JADLHS01. The sequence goes on from JASGKY010000051.1 coordinate 124,341, forward strand.
ATCCACCCAGCCGCTGCCGGTCCAGTGCCCGAACGAAGTGATGTCCAGTTTGGGTTCAGTGATGTCGTTCCAGATGCGCAACATCTTCCACTCGCGGATGTCGTCGAACATCACCAGCGGTCCTTTGGGCAGGCCGAGGTGCCGGAAGTTTTCGATAAACCGCTGTTCCATCACGCCATCCTTGGCGGCATCCACGAAGATAAAATCGGCGGCTTGGAAAACAGCGCGATATTTTTCCATCGTCGCGAAGTCCTGCAGATCGGCGATCTCCTGCTTTAACCGACCATCGGCAAAATCAGCTTCCCGCAACATATTCGGCTGGATCTTCTGCCAGGGAATCACATCGAACGTGGTCATCTGGCCATCGGCAGGCAATTGGGTGAGCATCGCCAGTGAAGCCATGCCTTGGAACGTGCCGATTTCCACCACCCGCTTTGCGCCAAGCTCTGCAACGACCGCCGCGATCAAGCGATAGTGTTCCGACGGCCAGGCGGCAAACGCCGCTTTGGTGCGCTCATCCGTAGCATTGATTTCCATCCGTTGGGCGCGGGCCGCCGTCCGCACCGCCAAATCCACGAGCCGATCACTGGGCCGGCTCTTCCACGCATCCGGCGGGATGGTCATGGAATACAACCGATGATTCGTCGGCACAGGCGGCGGCAGGATCAGGCCCAACAACATTTTACGGACGTTCATGTCGTGACAGGGTGACAACCCGCGGCGGAGTGCGTCAAAGTCTTTTTCGGGACGGCTGGGGCAATTTTCCATCGCCCACTGCCGCGCGCTCATTGTAAGTTCAACCCTGTCTGGCGTGATGAACAACCGCAGCTCCGCACCAACAACCGTCGCCGCAATCGCTCCGATGTATTGCCTCGGCGACAGTCACGTGAGTTTTTTCGCCGGCGAAGATGCGGTGCAACCCGGCTGGCCGCAACCGGCGGCGGACCGGTTGCCATGGTTTCGGGTCTTTCACCTTGGACCTACGCTCGCCTTCAGCCTGTCCAAGCCGAACACGACGACGCAGGGACGCGAGCGGCTGTTTGAAGCGCTCACGAAAGCTGTGCCGGCGGGTGCGCGAGTGTTGTTGTGTTTTGGAGAAATTGACTGCCGGGCGCACATCTTGAAACAGGCGGCCAAGCAAGGGCGGCCCGTGGCTGACATTGTGGCGGCTTGTCTAGATTCGTATTTTCAAACCGTTCAAGAAGTGCAAGCGCGCGGTTATGAAGTCATCGTTTACAATGCCGTGCCCACCCGCCTCAGCACTCCACGTAAAACCAAACGTGAGGATGACTACATCGCCGTGGGTTCATGGCAGGAACGCAACGCTGCCGTTCGGTTGTTCAATGCCGGCGCCAAACAGCGTTGTCAGGAGTGTGGCGTAAAATTTCTGGAAAACTACTTAGGACTAGTCAATGCGCAGGACAAAACCGAGTCGTGGTTTTTCTTCGATGCTATCCACCTGTCGCAACGCGCCCTGCCACCAACACTCCGGGCACTGGCGAAGCTGTATCCGGAAGCGGGCTATCCTGAACTACCGTTGCCGCAGCCGACGGGCGCGCAGAAGATTTGGGATCGCTTCCGCAAAAGACTACGCCGCTGGTTGAAGCTCACTTGAGTTGCTGCAACTCCGTCATGCGGCGGAAGGTGGCATGAGTGCGCTTCAATTCCTCCGCCGAGCCGTCGCCGGTGATGCGGCCATCCTCGAAGATGAGGACGCGGGTCGCCATGCTCAGCGAGCTGAACCGATGCGTAATCATGAAAGTGGTGCGGCCTTGCACGAGTTTCTCTAAAGCTTGCTGAATCTTCGCTTCACTCTCGGAATCCAACGCGCTGATTGCTTCGTCGAGAATCAAGATCGGGGCGTTCTTCAAGAAAGCCCGGGCGATGGCGATGCGCTGTCGTTGACCGCCGGACAAGGACGCCCCGCGTTCGCCAACAATCGTGTCATAACCCTGCGGTAGCGTTTCAATGAAATCAGCGACGTACGCCTTTTGCGCCGCCGCCCGCACTTCATCGTCAGTGGCATTGAGCCGGCCCATGCGGATGTTCTCGGCAATGCTGGCATTAAAAAGCACCGGCATCTGAGGCACCAGCGCAATGCGATCGCGGAGCGCGGTCTTATCTGCCTGCCGCACGTCTACGCCACCGAGGGTGACACGCCCCGCGGTTGGATCGTAAAAGCGCGGGATCATCGCGATGAACGTGGATTTACCCGCACCACTCTTACCGACGAGCGCCACGACTTCGCCCGGTTGGAAGCGCACGTTCACGTCCACCAACGCCACGGAGGGCTGGCTGCCGGTTTCGCGTGGTTGATAGGTGAAGCCGACGTTTTCAAACACGATTTCCTTTGCGCCGGCTGGCAAGTCCATCGGCTGGGTGGGTTGTGGCACCGTGTCTTCGGCATCGAGGATTTGTTCCAAGCGTTCGAACGAGGCCACGCCCATTTTCCAGACGGCGTTCAGGACGCTGAGTTTTTTTACTGGTTCGTAAGCCATGTAGAGCGCGCCGCCCATTCCCAGAAAGACCCCCGGCTCCATGCCGTGCTTGAAGCTGAAGTACAGCGCTATCATGAAACCACAGACGGAGATAAATTCGATCACCGGATTGACGAAGGCCTGATATTTCACCGTCTTCATCGAAAGGCGGAAGATATTGCGGACATTGTTGACGAACCGTTCGATGAGGCGGGGTTGGAGATTGTAGGCCTGGATTTCCATCGGCGACTGCAATCCCTCGGTGACGACTGCGGACAGTTCGCCGGTCTGGGAAGCCAGCAACCGGGATTTCTTGATGAGCCGCCGGGCGGCCATGCGAATCGGCACGATGCACAGCGGGATGCTCAAGAGGGTGACGAGGAAAAAGCTGGCGCTGCGGTAGCTCAACGCGAAATAGAGCAGGCTCACCAGCGAGCTGATCAGGACGAAGGGTTGCTTGAATGCATCAGTGCTGAACATGACCACCACGTTTTTCAACTGCTCGGTATCCGTCATCAAGCGGGCGGACAGATCGCCGGTCTTGTGGCGTTGATAAAACGCGAGCGGGAGTTGTTGCAGGCGCTGGAAGACGCTCGTGCGCAACGCCTCGAGCATGAGGAAGCCGGCATGGTTGATCCAGTAACGGTTCAAAAACGCCGTCACCCCGCGCACCAGAAAGACCAACGGCATCACCAAGCACGCGACCAGCAACAGTTTGTCTTGGTAGTGTGCGCCAAAGTAATGCTTCGCCCATTCCGTGAGTTTTTCCTGTGCGGCTTTGATTTTATCTGGTGCGGCCTGGGTGGTCGGTGCGGCATTGGTAGTCGCCAAGCCCGAGATTGCTGTTGGCGCATTGCTTGTTTCTATCCCAGTGCTTCCGGCCCTCCCCGTGGATGGGGTGGCGGCGGTGTTTCCCGGGCTTTTTGCCTGTTCAAAGATGACTGGCGTGACCACACCCAACATCATGGGAAATCCCAAACCACTGACTGCCGCGTAAATCAATCCCGCTAGGATGCCACCCAAGAAGTGCCACTTCGCCGGCTTGATATAAACCAGCAGCCGGCGCCAGCGGCGGGTGGAAAGGGACTCTGTGGTTGGTTGCGGATTTGGTGCTGTCATCGCTGCGCGCTGCCATTCAGCGCAGCCAGACGGTAATGAAGCACGGCGCGAGCGGGAAGAATCTTTTTAGCCGCGCGTCATGATTGGGGGCAATTCCCATGAATATCCGGCGGGGTCGGCCCGTCAGTCCTGCGGTTTTGCGGCTTGCCTGTGGAGGAGGGCCACTTAAAGTTAATCCATGAAAAAAATCGCGTTAGCCTTTGCGTTGTTGCTCACCGCCTTGCCGGCGTTGCAGGCGCAGGTCACAGCCGAGGTCGTCATGGAGCAGGAATTTTTCCTGAACGGCGAAGAAATCCCCGTCGAGGTCCGCATCACGAATCGTTCAGGCCAGACCTTGCATCTCGGAGAAGAAGCCGATTGGTTGACCTTCTCCGTTGAATCTCGCGCCGGAGAAGTCGTCGCCAAGAACGGGGATGTGCCCGTGCAAAAACCCTTTGAACTCGCCTCCGGCAAGACCGCGATCCGCCGGGTGGAAGTGTCCTCCTATTTCCTGCTCAATCGCGTCGGGCGCTATCAACTCAACGCCCATGTGCGCATCAAGGATTGGGATGCGGCCGTGACCGCCAAGCCCAAAGGTTTTGAGATCATCAATGCCGCCAAGATCTGGTCGCAGGATTTCGGCATGCCACAGCCGGCCGGTGTAACGAACCAGGCGCCAGAGGTGCGCCGTTACACGCTGGAACAGGCCAATTACTTGCGCGGCAAGCTGCGGATGTATCTGCGCGTGACCGACCCTGGCGAGACACGGGTGTTCAAAGTGCTGCATCTCGGCCCGATGGTGTCCATCAGCGACCCGGAGCATCAGGTGGATCGAGGCAATCGCCTGCACATTTTGTATCAATACGGCGCCCGCACTTATCTCTATTCTGTCATCACGCCGGATGGCGAACTGGTCGTCCGCCAGACCCACGAAATCGCGTCCAACCGGCCCCGCTTGCAACTCGATGAAGCGGGCGGCTTCACCGTGGTGGGCGGCACACGCCGCATCGCCAGCAGTGATCTGCCGGCCCCAGTCACCTCTGATACCAATGCTTTGCCGGAAGAACCTTGAATTTATCCTTAGAAGTTGGGGTAGCGTCCTGCTGGGCGGCGTCCTGCTGCTTTGCCCGGGCCTGAACCGCGCCGCAACCCCCGTTGTCGCTCAGCTCCGCAACGGCGACCGGATCACCGGAGAATTGCTCGCACAGGAAACCAATCATGTCATCATCGCCACAGGCTGGGCCGGCACACTAGCGATTCCCTTAAATGCTATCGGCGGCGTCCAAACAACGAGCGGCGAAAAATTAATCCCTTTGAACGGCGTGGCCGCCAAACCACCCACCCCACCAGCCAAGCCAAGCGGCACCACAACGCCCCCGCGACCCGGCCCGACAAAAAAGATCCAGACTGACCTGCAATTCGGCTCGAACCTGAATTTTGGCGCAAAGGATCAAGAGTTATTGTATGGCCGACTGAAGGTAAATTATTCCCAACCCTACGAAAGCAATCCGAAGGAATTTTTCCGCAGCATCCTTGATATCTCCGCGGACTATGGCGAAACAGAAAGCGTCGAATCCGCCAATCGCCTGCTCGGCAGTTTCAAGACCGACTTCGACTACGGCACGAACGCTTACGTTTACAATGTCTTCTCCTCTGGCTTCGACCAGATCCGCAAGATCAACCTGCAATATGGCGCGGGCCCGGGCGTAGGATATCATGCCCTGCGGTTGTCCCGCTTTGAACTCGATCTGGAATCCGGCCTGGATTACCAGGCGCAGGATCGTAGCGCGGGTGAGGATACGTCCAGCGTCTATGGCCGGTTGGGTGACAGCATTACGTGGAAAATTTCTTCGCGCATCTCCTTCACCAAGAAATTGGAATACTTCTTCAATGTCGAGGATGTAGAGAAATTCCGGCTGCGGCTGGATTCCAACCTCCGTTTCCAACTGATTGACAACCTCTCACTGAACCTGAGTGTCGTGGATTATTTTGATACCGACCCCGCCCCGAAGGTGGATCAGAATGAATTGCAGATCCGCACCTCCATCGGCCTCAAATTCTGAAGCCCGGCGCAGCGCTAGCGCAAATCCTCCAAGGACTGGACCCGCGCCTGCAAAGACCGCACCACGGGTAACGCCCGCTGCAACACCGCCTGCTCCGTCTGGCCCGGATACGGCTTCATCATCACGCGAACCGCCGCGATGGGCTCACCATTGCGATCCCGCAACGGTTGCACCACAGACGTCACCGTCTTTTCCTTGCCGTAAAAAATCTGCCCCTTTGTAAGAGCGCCCTGTTCAGATTTTCCACCCTCCGTCCCCAAATCCTGCGGCTCCTTGCTGGCAACCACCCGGGGAACGCCCTGTTCGTCTGCGAGGTAAATCTTCAAACCCAGCAACTGGTTATACTCTTTGAGCGCGTCGTTCACGATCACCTGCGCGAACGGCTCACGTTGGATGTATTCAATCCGCGTCTCGGCAAACCGGCTCAACGAATCCGACTTGGTCCAAAATCCGACCTTGCCCTTCGCAAAACTCGTGTCGGTCAACTCTGGAATGATGTCCACCCCGTTGAGCGCAATACGAATTTTGTTCTTATTGCAGGCGACCTTCAATTCGTACCAGACGCCTTTTTCAATGGGCAACGACGGCCCAATCGGTTGCCCGCGGATACCACCGACGACCTTGTAAAACCGCACATTGCTCCCCAGCGCACTGGCGCGGACGACGTAGAAACTCTTCTCGTCTTGATATCGGAACACCACGCCGGCCATCTGTTCGGTCACGCCGTCCACAATCTTGAACTTCGTCGTCAGCGTGAAATCGTCGAACTCCTGCTTGGTATAAATCAGGACAGGAAAGCGTTCGTCCTTCACATCCACGCTGGTCTGGGCGAGAACGATCTGGTTAGTAACACCCGGCAAATCGTCATGGACTGCCCGCCAACGGCCTGGTCGACCGCTACCCACCAAGACATTGGTGAAACCAGCAGGAGACTCGTCCCGACCAACAGCCCCAAAATCCAAGACCACCTCCGCGGCGCTCGCGCGAAAAGCGAGCAGCAACGATAGCACGACGAGACACCTAGAAATCATCCCGAGGAGAGTGACAAACCAAAACGAACCGGACAAGGAAATGCGCCCCATCAATCCGCGGCCGCTTCACCCGCTTCTTCCGCTTCACCGTCACCTTTGCCGCCCAGGCCGTACTCGTTGAGCTTGTTGCGCAATGTGCGGATGCTGATGCCGAGCTTGCGCGCAGCGTGAGTGCGGTTGCCGCCGCATTTGTCGAGCGTGGTCAGGATGTGATTCTTTTCCAGATCCCCCAGCGACACGACGTCATCGTTTGAGGAGTTGGAATTAGCCGTGGAGCTGGCAGCCGGGGCCGCCGCTGCGGCTGCAGCCAGTGCGCCGCCGCCAAAGCCAAGATGCGCGGGTTGAAGTTGTTCGCCATCGGCGCAAAGAATCACCGCGCGCTCGATGACGTTCTGCAATTCGCGAACATTACCCGGCCAGGAATGAGCTTCGAGAGCGGCGCGACACGCAGGTGACATGCCGCTAGGCTTGACGCCATGCTTCCGCGCAAACCGGTGCATGAACTGTTCGGCCAGAAAGAGCACGTCCTCGCGCCGCTCGCGCAGGGGCGGAACGAACACGGGGACAACATTCAAACGAAAATACAAGTCTTGACGAAATTCCTTCTTCTCGACGCTTTGTTCGAGGTCGCGGTTGGTCGTGGCGATGACGCGCACATCCACCTTGATGGTGCGGGAACCGCCGACACGTTCGAGTTCGCGCTCCTGCAAGACGCGAAGCAGCTTGGCCTGCACCTGGGGCGAGATTTCGCTGATTTCGTCTAGGAGGATCGTGCCGCCATGCGCGAGTTCAAAGCGGCCTTCCCGCTTGTTCATCGCGCCGGTAAACGCGCCCTTTTCGTGCCCGAAGAATTCGCTTTCGATCAGGTTCTCCGGGACTGCGGCACAATTCACCCGGATGAACGGGGTGCCGGCGCGTGGACTTTCCCGATAGATGGCGCGCGCGACAAGTTCTTTACCGGTACCGCTTTCGCCGTGGATCAAAACCGTGGCCTGCGTGCGTGCGACTTTGCGGATGAGCTGCCGGACTTGATCCATTGCCGGGCTGCGGCCCAACAGTTCATAGCCGCTCTCATCGCCATCATCCTGGGTCAGGAAACGGTTGACCTTGATGAGCTGGGTAAATTCATCCGCCTTCTTAAGCGTGACATCAATCTGCTCGCTCGAAAACGGCTTGAGCATGTAGTCAAACGCCCCGTCCTTCATGCAGGTGACGGCGGATTCCACGGAGCCGAACCCGGTCATCATGATAACGAGCGGTTTGCTCGGGCGGGCCTGGATTTGCTTGAGGAACTCCGTCCCGTCGCCATCCGGCAGGCGGACGTCACAGAAGATCAGGTCGAAGTTGTCCTTGTTCAGGTATTCAGTCGCGGCAGCGATGGTGCCGACGCCGGCGACGTCATACCGGCGGTTGCGGAGTTGTTGCTCCAAGCTTTTGCGAACGAGGGCGTCGTCCTCCAAGACAATGATTTTTTCGATCGGCATTGCGTCAATGCCAGCACCGGCGGGTTGCGTCCGTGCAACCGGGTTACCGTCCCTGACGACGATACAGGTCAGCGACAAAATGCGGTCGCTGCCGTTGAGCCGAAGGCAGTTGGCGCGGGGGCACGAGGCCTTTACGCAGCAATGCCTGCTCATTTTCGCGGTCAAGGACAATGATCTTCATGATCAAATCCTGATTCTGGCGCAGCAAGCCCGGCACTTCAGGGAACGGTGCGCGTTCAGCCGGACTGAGCTTTTGCCAGGTGGCGCGGTGTTGGCGGATTTGATTTAGCGACTGGTTGAGACGGGGAAGCAAGTTTTTTTTGGCCTGATAGGCCTCAAATGCCAGTCCTTCTTCGGTATGATGGAGGGTGTGGCTTTCCTTTTCGACGAGCGTCAGGATTTCCTGGCACAGGGCGAGATGCCCGCGCAGGTCGGCTTCCAAGGAGTTGAGAGAATTCATTTCGCGCCAAGCGCGACATGGTTGGTCGGTCCGCTGTAAAACGCGGCGTTGACCGCCTCGGTCTTCAATTGCCATTGCAACTGCTCTTTGCGCCAGCGGGCCATGTCGAGCACGGCACTCAGACTGGGGGTTCGCGAGTTGGAGTCCAGTTCTTTCTCGCGGTCGAGAATACGCGTGTAAAACTCGGCCGCTTTCACCGGCTGCATGAGTCGTTCATACACCAACCCCATTTGATACCAGACCGGCAATTGCCACGCGGCCGCCTTGCTCAACTCCGCAAGGCTTTGATAAATCTCCAGCGCATTGAGGTAATCACCTTCTTTATAGAGCTGATTGGCAATCTCGTTGCCGGTGCGTTGCTGCCAGTAAATCCAGTTGCCGGGCTGGTTCGTGGCGCTGGACTGCTGCGATTCCAACAGCACGAGCACTTGTTGGGTGGCATCGCGAGCGCGTCCGAGTTTCTTCAATGAATCAGCCAACAGAAAGCGGACTTCGGCGATCTCGGGCGCCTGGGGATACTTTCCGATGAAAAACTCCGCCTGCGCCACCACTTCCACATGCTTGTTCATGGCGGACTGCGAGCGAATCACCTTGTATATGATCTGAGCTTGGTTGAGTTGCGGATTCTCCAGCTTCAACAGACGCCCAAGGAACTCCGCGGCATCACCATATTTGCCTTGCAGATAGTAGGTATCCGCAATCTCCGTCTGCGCCTGCAACACCAGGCGTTGGTAGTAATCCAACCGATCCAGCTTGAGCCGCAATGACGTGGTCATCACGGCGTAAAATTTCGAGAGCGCCAAGTTCGGCGCGCCCATCTGGCGATACAACAGCCCCTGCCGTAGATAAACCTCAGCGGCGCTGGGATCGTCCGGGTAGCGTTCGAGATACTGTGTATAGATCTGCTGCGCGCGTCCGGGCAGCTGTTTTTCCTGCGCGATCATGGCGAGCTCCAACAACGCCGAGCGATGCATCGCCTCGGGTGCATTGGCCTTCATGATGTTGGCAAAGGAGGCTTCGGCGGCATCAAAATTCTTCTCCCGCCGCATCCGGCGCCCCCAATCCAACATCGCGTCCAAGTCCGCCTGCAAAGAAGAACCCGGCGCAGTGGGCTGTTCTTCAATGATGTTGGTGGATGCGAGCGTATCCGCGGTTTCACGCAGCGCGGGATCGATTTCCTTCGGCGAGGGAACGGTTGAAAGCGGATTGGCCGGTTTGGCCTGTGGGCCGGACGCCTTGGCTTCCGCCGGCGCCGCCGGAGCAGAAGCCGGGGCATGGGCTTCACTGGCCCACACACTTTGGCAAACCAGACTCAGCCCCAGCAACCCGAGGCCGAGGACAATAAAATGATTGCGGCGCAGGCTCATGGCTTCGGTTGCGAGTAGTTCACCGTGCTCGATGCCGGCGATGATGTGGGTGGCAGCGCGGGATTAAAACCCGGCGGCACGGCGATGATGGCCTCTTGCGACGCGCCTTGCCGATTGGGGGAAAAGAAACGCAGAAACATCTGCGGCGTCACCGCTTGGTGCGTTTCAACCATCGGCCCGATCAACGGCTCGGCCGTATTGGTGACCGAGCCTGACGGGACGACCAGCACCACCTCGGGTGGATTTTGGACTGGCGCATTCGTAGTTGGCTCTGCCGCCGAATCGGGCACTGGAATATCGGCAACCGGCTGGACGGCCGGAGCTGGGTTATCGGCCACCGAATCGGGCGTAACCGGTAACACAGGCAACGGTATCGCCGCCGCCGGTTTGGGGCGGGGGGCAAATTCCAGGCCGATTGGCCCAACGCTAGGTAAATAGCCGGGCGACCCGGCCAGTGCGGCAGCGGTAACGCCCAGAGCGATGAAGATGAATCCTTTCGTGCGCATATCATTGCGGACTTCCTTGCCCGCAGCTAACAACTCACGGTGGTATCGGCACTCAAACGGGCCGACTTAAGAACAAAACCATCCCGGGCAACTGCAGCCCATATCTTTATCTTACTCTGAATCATAATCTTAATTTCCAAAAACTGGCTGGTGCGTTTGCTACTGATGGTCGTGTTAAAAAATGCGCAGCCCACACCTTCACTCCAGCGCGCATTCTGACGATACAAGGGCGCATGAGTAGCACTGCTGTACTGACCGACATTCAATTTGAGCCGCCGCGCCTCGGGCTTGCGCCTGTCAGCCGCGCGCTAATTGATGAACGTGTCAAAGGCTGCGCGCGACTGCCTTCCTTGCGCAGCATTGACAGCTCCTTGCGCGAACTGCTCAACAGCGACCGCCGTTATACCCATCAGATTTCTGAAATCATCCGCCGCGATCCCAGCCTCACCGCGCGATTGCTGCGCCTAGTCAACTCCGTGCACTTCGGCCTCACCACCCCCATCAATAATATTGAGGAAGCGGTGTTCTACCTGGGCATCCGACAGATTCGGCAGCTTGCGATGGTCACGCCGGTGATCGAAGACTTTACCCGCATGGCGGGCAACACCCCGTTCCCGTGGCGTGGTTTCTGGCAACATTGCATTGGCGTGGCGATAATGACACGCGAAGTCATCAGTTGCGTGCAAACGCCGGCGGATGACTCTGATTACGTCGCTGGCTTGATCCACGACATGGGCAAGATTGTCATGGCCGCCACATTCCCGGATCACTTCGTGGAAGTCCAACGCCGCGCCGCGCTGGAGTTGCGGCCCTTGCTCGACATCGAATCCGAAGTGCTCGGCATCCAACATACCGAACTTGGTGCCATCTATCTCCAGAACCACAATCTCCCTGACATCATGATTGAAACGGCGCGGTTTCATCACGAGCCGGAGCGCGCCAGTCATCACACTCAGATCATCGCGGCCGTGCAAATTGCCAATCTGCTGGTCCGGCACGCGAAGATTGGCAATAGCGGTGAAACCTCCGTCGTCACCCCGGAGATCTGGACCGGGGCAAGCGGCTGGGAAATTCTCTTTCCGGAAAAACGCGAGGCCGAACGCGCCATTGCCTGCGCCGCCCTGCGCCGCAGCTTGGAACGGTTGCCTTCGATCCTGCAGGGGTTGGTTTGAACCGAAAGATTACCGCCGCAATCGCGGGACAGTTTTAGGAGAAACTCAGGAAAGCCAGAAGTGGTCAAACGCCCTCCTGATTTCTTGAGTTCCTTCTTCATCCAGAACGGTGCGTCAGCGCGCCGCTTGACTCTTTGCCGCTGACTCCCGAACCTCGCCGCGCATGATTGCGCGCGTCACCCTCGAAATCGCCCTCCGCAAGGAGTTCGATTACGCCATTCCGCCGGAACTGGCGGACCAGGTGGACGTGGGCAGCCGCGTGCAAGTCCCGTTCGGCCCGCGCAAAGTCATGGGCGTCGTCACCGCTGTCGCCGAGGAATCCGCACACGCCAAACTCAAACCCATCCTCAAAGTCATCGGCGCACAGACACTCGTCACGCCCAAGGTGCTCCGACTCGCGCGCTGGATCGCGGACTATTACTGCTGCGCGCCAGAAATCGCGCTCAAGTCCGTTTTACCTGAAGCGGTGCGCCATGAGGAAGCTGGCTGGCGCGAGCGGTTGTTTGTGCGCGCGCTGCCGCAGAGCAGTGAATTTCCGAAGCTCCCCAAGCGGCAACAAGAAGTCTGGAATATCATTGAGGAGCGGCGCGAGATGTTGTTATCAGAACTGGTCACACTCGCGGAAACCACAGCAGCTACAGTGCGTAAACTGGAAGATCGCGGCCTTGTTTCCATCACCAACGAGATATCCGAGCGCGACCCCTACGCGGGTGAGCAAATCTTGGCGACGCAGCCGTTGACCTTGAACCCAACCCAAGCCGTAGCCTTGGAAAAAATTAAAGCAGCGATGAGCTTGGGCAGGTTGGAAGCACAGCCTGTTGCTGCCAACACTGGCTCAACATCCTCAACATTTCTGCTTCATGGCGTCACGGGTTCAGGTAAGACCGAAGTTTATCTCCAAGCCATTGCATACGCCTTGGAACAAGGCAAAGGCGCCATTGTGTTGGTGCCGGAAATATCACTGACGCCGCAGACAGTCGAGCGGTTCAAGGCACGGTTCAGTTCAGGGAAATTGCAGACGCTCGTCGCGGTATTGCATTCGCATTTGAGCGCCGGCGAGCGGCACGATGAATGGCACAAGATCCGACAAGGGCGAGCACGCATCGTGATCGGAGCGCGTTCCGCGATCTTTGCGCCGGTCGAGCCGCTGGGCCTCATCATCGTGGATGAGGAGCACGAACACACCTACAAACAGGAGGAAGCCCCGCGCTACCACGCTCGCGACGTCGCCATCATGCGCGGGCAGATGGAAGGCGCGGTCGTGGTGCTGGGCTCAGCAACCCCGTCGCTGGAGAGCTATCATAATTGCAAAAAAGGCAAATACGCCTTGCTTGAAATGCCCGAACGGGTGGATGACCAGAAAATGCCCCTGGTGCGCGTGGTAGACATGCGGCAAGCCGCGCGCAAGGAGAAGGGCACGCTGGTTTTCTCTCCGCAACTCAAGGAAGCCATCACCAAACGCCTCGAGAAAGGTGAGCAGACGATTCTGTTTCTCAATCGCCGCGGATATTCGTCATCGTTGCAATGCGAACAGTGCGGGCACGTTTGTGAGTGTCCGAACTGTTCGTTGTCACTGACCTATCATCGCCCGGAGAATTTGTTGCGTTGCCATCTCTGCGGCTATAACGAACGCGTCCCGAAGATTTGCCCCAACGACAAGTGCAAGAACCCCGCCATCCGCTATTCCGGCCTCGGTACCCAGAAAGTTGAGGAGGTATTGGGAAAGCTATTCCCGCAGGCACGCGTCAAGCGCATGGATGCCGACGTGATGAAGCGCAAGGATGATTATCGCAAGGTACTCGGTGATTTCCGCACCGGGAAAATTGACATCCTCATCGGCACCCAGATGATCGCAAAGGGGCTGCATTTTCCGAACGTGACGCTGGTGGGGATCATTTACGCGGATCTGTCGTTGAACATGCCGGACTTTCGCGCAGGCGAGCGGACGTTTCAATTACTCACGCAGGTCGCCGGTCGCGCCGGACGTGGTGATGTGGAGGGTGAGGTATTTGTGCAAGCCTTCGCCCCGTTTCATCCCGCGATCCAATACGCGCGGCGACATGACTTCATCGGGTTTTACGAGCAGGAATTGGAGTTCCGCGAGCAACTCAAATATCCGCCGGCGGCGCGCGTGGCGTTGCTCACACTGAAGGGACGCAACGAAAAGAAGGTGGAACTTGCGGCGGAACATGTGCGCAAGGAATTGGGCGCTTTGATCACCGGCGGCAAAAAGTTGCGGGAAAAAGTTGCGGCCGTGGGCGAATTGTTTGCCACTGAATCCAGCGTCGCAGCCCCCGTCGCCGCAGAAACCAACACCGGCTTTTCGGATTTGATCATCGCCGGTCCCGCCCCCGCCCCGCTGCTCCGGGCGGAAACATTTTACCGCTATCAACTCATGCTCCGCACCCGGGCAATGACGCGGTTAAGTCGCGAACTAGCCCGGATTACCACCCTGCTGGAACTGCCCGAGGATGTCGCGCTGACTACGGACATTGACCCGGTAAGTTTGTCATAGTTACGGGCTTGCCACGACAGGGGCGGCGGGCGTTTAATGGCCGCACCAATCGGTATGAGCGCGTCGCCCGCAAACAAAAACGGTCAAGCCAATGATTCCCGCCCGCTCATCTTTGCCGTGGACGACGAACCGATGTTGCTCGAACTCGCCACGATGATTCTCCAGCCGCAGGGGTTTCGCGTGGAAACGTTTCGTGACCCGTTGGCTGCCGTGCGCGCCTTTTCACTCGCCAATCCGTTGCCAGCGCTGATCGTCACTGATTTCGCGATGCACCGCATGAACGGACTGGATCTGATCCGTGATTGCCGGGTGATTCACCCGGAACAAAAAATCTTGATGGTCAGCGGTACCGTGGACGAATCGGTGTATCTCAACTCCCCGCACCGCCCGGATGCTTTTCTCGCCAAGCCGTATTCCGCCACAGAACTCACAGCGCTAGTGAAGCAGTTGCTACAGCGTTGACTCCTGCCGGGTGGCACTCGGAAAACTTCGCCTTCACACCATCCCAAACCAACCGGCAATGATGCTCGCCGAAGCCAAAACCACCTTGCCAACCAAACGCGGCACAGGGGTAAGGTTGATGACCACAATCAAGATGATGAAACCATAGCGGGCCAGTTGGTGGTAAGTCTCCCGGCTCATCCCAGTCAGAACCCGCATCACATGGGAACCATCAAGCGGTGGGATGGGCAGCAGGTTGAAAAAACAGAGTACCAAGCTGATACAAGCCGTCATCATGGCGAAATCGATCAGATTGGGCTGACCTAGTATTGTGCCGACCTTGGCCAAGCCAATGAACAAGACTGCCAGCAATAGATTCATCCACGGCCCGGCCATGGAAATGAGGATGTCATCCACCTTTTCGTTGCGCAGGTTGTAGGGGTTGACCGGCACCGGTTTAGCCCAGCCAATGAGAATCGAGCCCACCACCGGGAAGAAAATCTGCATCAATGGAATCAGCACTGTACCCAGTGGGTCAATGTGTACAAGCGGATTCAAGGAACAGCGGCCTTCGTGTTTAGCGGTGTCATCGCCACATTTGGAAGCCATCCAAGCATGGCCGAACTCGTGAAACGTCAGCAGAATCACCAAGCTCAAATAGCGGATCAAACCATCAATCAGGGCGTTTACGTCCATGCAGCAAACAAGTTAGCGACGGCAGGAAGATGAGTCGAGCCGGGAGGATGGCGCGGTCTTGCTCGATTCTTGGTGTTAATCACGGTGTTTGTCTTAACCCAACCTAAGTCGTCGGGGATTACGATTTCGCCACCTCCCAAGCCCCGGGGCAAAAATTGCAACCTTCCCGCTCCGGCGCACGGCATTTTTTTCCCGGGGTCAAATTCGAATTCTCAAAACCCCAATGATTTCAACGATTTTTGCTCGTGGCACTGACACTGCTTGGCAACCCAGCGTGAACGTAAGTCTGTACCAAGCTGCCGCCGCGATGAACGCCCAAGCGCGTTGGCAGGAGTCCATTTCTGATAACCTCGCAGCCGCTAATCTGCCGGGTTACAAGAAACAGGACGTCAGTTTCGAGGCGGTGCAAGCCGGACTCATGTCCCAAGCGGCCCCGAATGCCCAGACCCAGTTCCTCCTTCCTAAGTTCGTGGGAACAACCAATTTCTCCCAAGGCGTGCTACGCCAGACCGGTGTGCCAACCGATGTGGCGATTGATGGTAAAGGCTTCTTTGAAGTTCAATTACCGTCGGGCTCAACCGCTTATACCCGCGACGGCGAGTTTCACCTCAGTGCCTCTGGCCAGCTCGTCACTAAGCAAGGTTATCCCGTGCTCGGTGATTCTGGCACGATTCAACTCGATCCCAATCTGGGCGGAAAAATCACCATCGCCGCTACGGGTGAGATCAGTCAGGGCACCGAAGTGCGCGGCAAACTGAAAGTCATGGATTTCGCGAAGCCTGAGCAACTGACTCAGATCAGCGGCGGCTTCTTCACCAACAACGACCCCGGCATGTTGGGATCGGAGGCCACAGCGGTGTCAGTTCGTTCTGGTTTTCTGGAAGGTTCAAACGTCTCGGTCACGACCGAGATGGCCAATCTCATCCGTGTGATGCGCAATTTTGAATCCAATCAGCGCACCATGCAGGTCCATAATGACCGCCTTGGCAAGGCGATCTCTGAACTCGGCAACCCCTCTTGATTCCCTGAACTATGATTCGCGCCCTTTACTCCTCCGCCTCCGGGATGCAGTCGCAACAGACGAATCTCGACGTCATTGCCAACAACCTGGCAAACGTCAGCACCACCGGTTTCAAGAAGAACAAGGCGGAGTTCCAAGATTTACTCTACTCGAACGGCCGCGCGGCAGGCGCCGATGCAGGCGGCGGCAATCAGATTCCCACCGGCATCCAGATCGGTCACGGCTCGCGTCTCATCTCCACCGCCAAGGTATTCACGCAGGGTGAATTGACGAAGACTGACGCCCAGCTTGACGTGGCCATCGAAGGCGACGGTTTTTTTGAAGTGCAGATGAGCGACGGCTCGCGCGCATTCACCCGCGACGGTTCGTTGAAGCTCATGTCCGACGGTCGCGTCGCCACCAACGACGGTTACATCCTGCAAGGCGGCTGGCAACCGATCCCCGCTGGCACGACCAGCATTACCATTTCTCCCACCGGCGAAGTCACCACCACCGGTTCTTCCGGCACCTCGTCGTTCCGCGTGCAGTTATCTCGCTTCGCCAATCCAGCTGGCATGGAAGCGCTCGGTAAAAATCTGTATCGCGAAACTGAAGCCTCCGGCACCGCGGAAACCGGCAATCCCGGCGAAGACGGTTTCGGCCAGCTCCAACAAGGCATGTTGGAAATGTCGAATGTCAAGGTCGTCGAAGAAATGGTAAATATGATCACGGCGCAACGCGCCTACGAAGTGAACTCCAAGGCGGTCCAGGCCGCCGATGAGATGATGCAAATGAGCAACAATCTCATCCGCTGATTAACATGAAATTTCCCGTCGCAAAATTATTAACGCTGCCCTGCCTGTCACTAGGCTTTGTCTGCTCGGCCCTTGCGGCCTCTGAGAACTCCTGGGTGGTCACTGCTCCCCGCGGTACAAGTTGATGCGACGGGAATCTATTTAGACCAAGTCGTAGCGGGCGCGACTCCGGAAACTCCCCACCTCCGGCTCGCGCCCGCGCCGACTGTCGGTCGGGCGGTGATTTTCACCCCGACCCAACTTAATGATCTGCTGCAACAGACCGCCCCGGAATTGGTCAACACCAACTGGAGCGGCGCGAAACAGATCCGCGTCACTCGCAAAATGCGGCTGCTCGCTGAAAGCGATCTCAAGGAAATGCTCACTGTGGCCTTGCAGCAGGATTACGTGAAAGACCGGGGCGAACTCGAACTGCGTTTCTCCCGCCCCGTGGCGCCAGCCAGCGTCATTGACGAGCCACTGACGGTTAAGATTCTCGATTTGCCGACTGCTGGCGTCACCGCAAACTTCATCGCGCGTTTTGAATTGCGTGCTGGAGATGAGGTCGCCGGCACTTGGCAAATCCCGGTTCAAGCCAGCATCTGGCGCGAGGTTTATGTCGCCGGTGAAACACTGCGCCGCGGTCAATTGGTACGCGACGCTAATATTTCCCGCGAACGCCGGGACCTGCTCGGCTTGCGCGACTTTGTCACCGATCTGGACGTGCAAAATCCGGCCTTGATGATTGGTGAAAACATTACTGCGGGCATGCCGCTCTCAAACCGCTCACTGCGCCTCCGCCCGGTCGTGCATCGCGGCAAGGTCACCGAAGCGCTGGTTCGTGACGGCGGCATGACCATCGCGGTAAAAGTCGAAGTTCTTGAAGACGGAGTGCCTGGCCAATCCATCCGAGTACGCAACCTTAAATCCAAACGCGAATTTCGCGGCACTGTTCAAAATGAAGAAACCATCTACGTCACTCTCTAACGCCGGTGCGCCGGACAAGGCGACGCTCTGGCCCAACCTCGGCACTGCCTCGGCAGCTCCGACGGTGATTCATTTCGACCTGAGCGGCCTGAACTCCATCGGTGGCGGCTTGGCGCTGCGCTCGATGAAACGCGCGGCTAGCTCTGGCGCGGTGCGGTTGAGCCGGGCCTTCGGCCTCATCGCCCTGCTTGCGTCGTTGAACGTCGCTTCGGCCCAATCACTCTGGAAATCCGAGTCTTCCCAAAACCTGGTGGCGGATCGCAAAGCTCGGGCGGTTGGTGACCTCGTCACGATTCTCGTGCAGGAAAACAATACGGCGTCCAAGGACAACACGACTTCCACCGCGAAGAGCACGGGCATTGACGCGAGCATCGCGTCGTTTCTCTACAGCCCGGCGGGCAGCGGGATGTTAACGCACAACGGCCAGATGCCGGCCATCAAGATGAATTCCGCTCAAAGTTTCGACGGCGGTGGTAAGATCAGCAACTCCGAGAAGATCACCGCCCGCATCAGCGTGCGCATCGTGGACGTGTTGCCGAACAACAATCTCGTCATCGAAGGCAAGCGCACCACGTCGTTCTCCGGCGAAACGCAGGAAGCCGTACTGCGCGGCGTGATCCGCCCCGATGACATCGCGCCCAACAACACGATTTACAGCTACAACGTGGGCGACGCGACGATCAAATACGTCTCGTCTGGCACCATCACCGACAACCAGCGCAAAGGTTGGTTCACCCGCATCTGGGAAAAACTCACTCCGTTTTGATCTAGGGCCATGCGACGTCATTCTTTCATCTTAATCTTGTTGGCTTTGTTGCTCGCGGTCGTTGACGCAAGCGCGGTCAGCTCCCGCATCAAGGATCTGACCATCCTTGCCGGCGCGCGGGACAACCAGCTCATCGGTTACGGCCTCGTCACCGGTCTGGCCGGCGATGGAGACAAGAACCCGACTTACACGATCCAAAGCATCGCGAACATGCTGCAACGCTTCGGCATCACGGTGCCCGCCGCGTCGCTCTCCTCGAAGAACGTCGCCGCGGTCATGGTCACGGCGGACATTCCGGCGTTTGTGAAGAACGGCACGCGACTCGATGTCACCATTTCGGCGATGGGCGACGCGAAGAGTTTGCAAGGCGGCGTGCTGATGCAGACGCCGTTGCTCGGCGCGGACGGCAAGGTTTACGCCGTGGCGCAAGGTACGATTGCGGTCGGTGGTTTCATCGGCGGTAACAGCGGCGGCAGCGTGCAAAAGAATCATCCGACCGTGGCGCAGATTTCCGGCGGAGCGTTGGTGGAAAATGAAGTCCCCACGCAGATCGTTCATAACAACTTTGTCGAACTGTTGCTGCGCGAACCTGATTTTACCTCTGCCGCCCGCATCGCTACTGCGGTGAACACGGTGTTTACCAATGCTGCCGAAGCCGTGGATTCCACATCAGTTAAAGTTCGCGTGCCGGAAGGTCATCAAGGTTCGCCCGTCGCGTTCATCTCGTTGGTTGAGTCCATCGAAGTGCAGCCGGACGTGCCGGCCCGCATCATCGTGAACGAACGCACCGGCACGATCATTGCCACGGCCCGCATCCGCATCGCCCCTTGCGCGGTGTCACATGGCGAACTCACGATTTCCATCGCGAACACCGACGAGGTTTCCCAGCCGAACGCTTTCAGCCAGACCGGCAACACGGCTACGACGACCCGCACGGATACCAACGTGCAGGAGAAGAAGGCGCACTTCGTGACGTTGGGTGAGATGCCGACCATCGAAAAGGTTGCGGCGGGTTTGAATGCGATCGGCGTCACGCCGCGCGACATGATGGCGATTTTTCAAGCGATGAAACAGGCCGGCGCGTTGCAGGCGGAATTGATCATGCGTTGATATGAACATTTCTGCCCTCCAATCCCAATCGCACCTTCAGGCGGCGGACACGCCGTTCGATCAGCTCGCGAAGAACCCCAAGTTCAGCGAGACGGAGAAGGTCTCCGAAGCAGGCCGGCAGTTTGAGGCCATGCTGTTGCGCCAGATTTTGACGGAAGCAACGAAGACGGCTTTCAAATCCACGATGAACCCCGAGTCGTCGAGCACCGGAATTTACCAGGACATGATCACGAACAATCTGGCCGACCAGATGAGCCGCGCGGGCGGCATCGGGTTGAGCCGGGTTTTGAACCAGCAATTGCAGCACGAACTTAAGACGGATTCCAAGGCGGAAGCCACCCCCAAAGTATGAATGACGCCCTTGAAAAATTGATTCAAGCCCTGCGCGAAGAGCTCCAGCAATACGGCGAGATGCTGGCGCGCTTGGATCAGCAGCAGGAATGTGTGATGACCCGCCGCTCCGAGGAATTGCTCGAAGCCACCGGCGGCATCGAGGTCCAGAGCCAGGCGATGCACTCGTCCCGCCACAGCCGGGTGGAGTTGCAGGCCGAGGTGGCCCGCGCGGTTGGGTTGCCCGGCGATGCGCCGTTCGCGGACATCATCCCCAAGCTGCCGGAAAATTACCGCCCGCTGGTGCAGGCGTTGATCCAGGAAAACAACGAATCGCTCGGGCGCATCCATCAGCGTTCGCGGCAAAATCACATCATGCTCTGTCGCTCGCTCGAGATGATGAGCCGGTTGATCGGCAATCTCGTCCCCGGCAGCAACACCAGTCCGGTTTACACGGACAAGGGCAGCGTCAATTCCGGGACGTTCCCGGCACACGCGATCTATCAGGCGATGGGTTGAGTTTTTGAGTTATGCTCGGTCTTTTCGGCACATTAGGCATGGGAGCGCGGGCGATGAACGCCCAGCGGGCCGGCGTGGAAGTGGCGGGTCAAAATCTGGCCAACGTCAACAATCCCGCTTACGCCCGCCAACGCGTCTCCATCCAGTCGGCTATCGCCATCCAGAGCGAGATGGGGCAGCAGGGAACCGGCGCGGACGCGGTGGCGATCACCAGTATGCGCAGCGCCGTGCTGGACGACCAGATCCAGGCCGAAGCCAGCAATCGCGGGTTGCTCGAATCCGTCCAGCTCGCGTTGCAATACGCCCAGGCGGCGCTCGGCACACAGATTGACACAACGACCACCAACGCCGAAGGCAGCACTGCCGCGCAAGGTGTAGGTGGTGCGCACAGTTTGTCCGACAGCTTGAGTGAACTATTCAGCGCCTTCCAAAGCTGGTCCACGAATCCGACCTCCATGGCCGAACGCCAGACGTTGCTGATGAAGGCTTCTAGTCTCGCGTTGCAATTCAATCAACTCGACACCCGGCTCGACAACCTGAACGACTCGCTCAACGCCACCATCCAATCCGAAGTAAGCGTGGTGAACCAGTTGCTCACAGACATTGCCTCGCTGAACCAGAAGATCACCACGGCAGAATCGGCCGCCGGCGCCAACGCTAACGATCTGCGTGACACGCGGCAGGCCCGCCTCGAAGAGCTGGCCAAATACGTCAACCTAGATCTCGCTCCCGGCAACGGCAGCTCGATCAACATCTCTATCGGCGGCGTTACCATGGTCAGTTCCACCCAGGTTACGGATACAGTGGAAGCATACGACGCCGGTGGTGGGCAATACCTCTTGCGGACGACGACCGCCGGCCACCCACTGACACTGACCGGCGGCAGTATTGCCGGCACTATTGATGCCCGGGATGGCGCCATCAGCGATCTAAACAGCAAGATCAATTCATTGGCCTCTCTGTTGATCACGGAAGTGAACAACGTTCACGCAGCCGGGATCAGTTTGAGCGAGCACGCTGGCGCCGCTTTCTTTACCGGCTCTAACGCGGCCGATATTGGCGTCAATGCTGCCTTGGTCAATGATCCCACTTTGTTGCAAGCAGCCAGCGCCAGGTGGCGCTTCCGGCAATAACCAGACGGCGCTGGCCCTGGCGCAAATCGCCCAGACAACCTATGCCGCCCTCAACAATCAGACCTTCAACCAGTCCTACGGTCAGACCGTGGCGGCGTTCGGGCAGGAATTGTCCTCGGTAAACACCAAACTTTCAGATCAGCAAACCGTGGAAAGCATGTTGATGCGGCAGCGTGATTCCATCGGCGGCGTGTCGCTCGACGAAGAAATGACGGATCTGACCCGGTTCCAAAAGGCGTTCGCGGCCTCGGCCCGGCTGATCACTACGGTGGACGAGATGCTGGATACCGTGGTGAACCTGAAACGATGAACCACCTTTGCGCCAGCCCTAACCCTTAACGAAACATTCCATGCGCGTCTCCGCCAACACCTTCTCCGCCACGCTCATTACGCAATTGGGCAACTTGGCTACGAAGCAGGCACGCTTGCAAAGCCAGGCCGCCACCGGCCAACGGGTCGGTTGCCGGAGGACGATCCCGTCGCATTACGCCGCGTACCTGGATTGCAGACCGAATCCTCCAGCAACAACCAGTATGCCCGCAACATCGCCCGGATGCTCGAACTGGCACAGGATTCCTACAGCGGTCTCAAATCCGTCAAAACCATCAACGACCGCGCCTCGGAAATCGCCACGCAGGTGGACGACCTGAAGTCTCCCCAGGAACTGCAATCGCTCGCAAAAGAAGTTACCGAAATGATCAAGCAGGCGGTACGCGTGATGAATTCCACGAACCGCGGCGATTCCATCTTCGGCAGCACGGTCACGAACCAGCCGCCCTATGCCATGACCCTCGACGCCAATGGCAACATTGTCAGCGTCACGTATTCAGGGCAATACCGAGCAGGCAGAAGCGGAAATCTCCGAGAACATCACGCTCACCTCACAGATTGTTGGGGAAAACAGCACCGGCACCGGCCCCCGCAGATTGATCACCGATTCGCGCTCAGGGCCGACCTGTTCAATCACCTGATCCAGTTGCAGAACAATCTGCTCAGCGGCAATATCGCCGGGGTAGCCACCGATCGCGTCAATCTCGCCAGCGACGAGGATAACCTGATTTATCACATCAGTTCCAACGGCGCCATCCAATCGCGGTTGGAAACGACGCGATCTTTCTTGGGCGAACGCAGCACTGCGCTCCAGAGCCAGGTCTCCACTGAAGTGGACGCCGATCTCGCTCAGACTTTGGTAAAGCTCAGTCAGACTCAAACCGCCTACGAAGCCGCCCTGCAAAGCGGCGCGCAGACGCTGAATCTGTCGTTGTTGGATTACCTCCGTTGATCGCCGGTTTCTAAAGTTTGTTCCTTCGTCACCGCCCCCGTCAGATGGTGGAATTTTTTCGTTTTCCCGAAAGCTGGTTTTTGCCAATCATTGCAATCTTGCGTCGAAAAAATTCCCCGGCACCATCGCTGTAACGAGACAAACTCCGAGCGCTGGAGACGCGCTCAGTCCGAGACTACCAAACTAAAGAGACTGCTTATGAAATGTCCGGCATGTAAAAGTCCGTTGCGCGAAAAAGGTGCAAGCGGCATGACTCTCGATGTTTGTTACGGCGGCTGCGGCGGCATCTGGTTCGATGCAAATGAACTGCAGCGCGTCAGCGCCAAGACCGCGACTGCGTTGCACACCATCTGGCAGGTACCGGTCGGCACGGTGAACCAGACCGAACCGCGCGTCTGTCCGCGTTGTCCCGATCAGGTGCTCGACCGCAAATGGTTTTCCGATCGGCAGAAGGTCGAGATTGATCAATGCCCGCAATGCGGCGGCGTCTGGCTGGATGCCGGCGAGTTCACCCGCATCTACGATGAAATCCAAGGCGCGAAAGTAACGCCACCCGGTTGGGCCACCGCGATGGCGGAAGCCGCGAATCTGGTCAGCCAGAAAACCGGCGGGCGGGCGCAGTTATAATCTCGCAACGAAACCCATGACCGCCGCTGCGGCAGCCAAGGGCAAATGGGGGCGACGCCTGTTGCAGGCGTTGGTCATGCTCGTGGCGCTGGGCGGGTTGGTAGCCATCACGCTTTGGGCGACAGCAGCACTCTACTTCGATGTCCGCATCGCCTGGCTGCGTGGTCCGCTGGCCGGGGCTTATCTTGGCGTGATTGTCACTCTTTGGGTCGTGATCAAGCCGCGCTGGCGCGCCGCGCTACTGACCAGTACTGCATTCATCCTTGTGCTGGGCTGGTGGCTGCTGCTGAAACCCTCCAACGACCGCAACTGGATACCGGACCTTGCCGTCTTGCCCTATGCCGAATTCAGCGGCGACCGTGTCACCATCCATAACATCCGCAACTGCGATTACCGCTCTGAAACCGATTTCGATGTGCGCCATTACGATCGGACGTTCAATCTCTCCGACCTGAAAACCGTAGATCTCTACATGGTTTACTGGGGCTCGCCGCTGATGGCGCACACGATGGTGAGCTTTGGCTTTGGTGATGACCAATACGTCTGCTTCTCCATCGAAACCCGCAAGGAGCAGGGCGAAGGTTACTCCGCGGTGAAAGGTTTGTTCCGTCAGTTTGAGCTCACCTACGTCATCGCCGATGAACGCGACGTCGTGCGTTTGCGCACCAATTACCGACAGGGCGAGGACGCGTATCTCTATCGCCTGAAAGTCACACCGGAGGCCGCACGCCAGTTCTTCCTCGAATACATCCACCGCGCCAACAGCCTGCGCATTCAGCCGGAGTGGTACAATGCCGTCACCGACAACTGCACCACCGGCATCCGCACTCAGCGCGCTGCGGCCGATCGCGCGCCGTGGAATTGGCGCATCTTGGTCAATGGCCTGGGCAATGAACTGCTCTACACGCGCGGCCGCATCGCCACTAACCTGCCACTCCCGCAAGTGAAGGAGCTCGGCCACATCAACGCCCGCGCCCGCGCCGCTGACCAGAACGAGAATTTCTCCAAGCTGATTCGCGAAGGTCTTCCCGATCCGAACAGCGCGCCTGCCAAATAATCCCTTCATGCCGGCTTCCTTGAACCTCTGGCAACTGGGCGGAATCGGCATAATCAGCACGCTGCTATGGCTGCATTATGTGCAACTTAAGGATCGACACCAACCCGAACCCCGCCGCCGTATTCTGCTCGCATTCCTGTTTGGTGTTTTCGCCTGCGGCCTGGCCTGGCTCGCCTTTTTCACACTCGAACGATTAGGTGTGCCCGGTCTGAATCCCACTGATCACCGGTGGACTGCGGTGTATTGCTTCCTGCTGATCGGACCGATTGAAGAACTGGCGAAACTGCTGCCCGCCCGATGGTTCGTGTTCCGCTGGCGTGAATACGATGAGCCGATGGATGGCTTTGTCTATTCCGCCGCCATCGCGCTCGGTTTTGCCAGCGTGGAAAATCTACTCAACTCTACGCATTTGAACTGGCCCGAACAACTGGCCCGCGCAATCGCGCTGCCGCTCACACACGTACTGTTCAGCGCGGTCTGGGGACTCGGCATCAGCTACGCGCATTTTCATCTGCCGCGCTCGTGGTGGCGCGGCGCATGGCAGCTTGGCAGCGTCCTGCTCGCCATGTTACTGCACGGCTTGTATGACTTCCTGCTCTTCGCCTATCAAGCGACCTTCGTCACGAGTGGCTTGGCGCTGGTGCTATGGCTGGTGGTGCTTTGGCGAGTCCGTATTTACGCGAACCAAGCTTTGGCATCGCGTGTCGCTTTGCCCCATAATTGAATTTTTCCCTGATTCCCTTGCCGCGAATTTCCTAGTCTTCGCAAAAATAAAAAAGCCGGACAAGGTTTCCCCCGCCCGGCTCTTGTGTTTTGAAACTTCGCTAGCTTATTGCTTCCAGATCATGTCCGCCACGGTTTTGCCTGCGGGGATAAACGGAATGACGTGCGTGCTATAGGGCACCACCACGTCGAGCACATACGGCTCATCGGCATCCAACATGCGTTGGATCGCGGCGCGAAGGTCCTTCTTGAACATCACACGTTCACACTTCACGCCGAACGACGTGCAAACGCTTCACGTAGTCGGGATAAATCTCTGCGCGGCTCTCGGGATTGCCGAGATACGTGTGACCACGGTTCCCCGCGTAGAAGTTGTCTTCCCATTGCACCACCATGCCAAGGTGCTGGTTGTTCAAGATGATCGCTTTCGCGGCGATCTTCTCGACCTTCGCCGTAGCGAGTTCCTGGATGTTCATCAGGAACGAACCGTCACCGTCGATATCGATGACCTGCTTGTCGGGGAACGCCACCTTCACGCCGAGCGCGGCGGGGAAACCGTAACCCATCGAGCCGAGGCCCAAGCTGCTGACATACTGACGCGGGAACTTGTATTTGTACCACTGCGCCGGCCCACATTTGATGCTGACCGACGCCCGTGGTGATGTACGCATCACCCTTGGTCAGATCGTAAAGCTCCTCAATTACCATCTGCTGCAAGATGACTTCACTTTCCTTGCCCTGCATGTGGTCGATCATGTGATCGCTGTTTGCGATCTCCGGCGTGATGCGGTAGTTGAACGGCGCCTTCTTCTTCCATTCTTCGATCTGCGCGAGCCACGCGGTGTGCTTCTTGGCCAGCGGCCGCTTGGCGATCATCTTGTTCAAGCGCGTCAACGCGTCCTTGATGTCGCCAACCACAGGCAGATGCGCCTTGCGATTCTTGTTCAACTCCGACGCATCAATGTCCACGTGGACGATCGTGCCGGTCTTGCAGAATTCATCGAACTTGCCGGTCACGCGGTCATCGAAACGCACACCAAACGCGAGCAACAAATCTGCACCGTCCTTCAACTTCACCATCGGATCGTTGAAGGTCTTTCGCTTTTCGTATTCGCCGTTCACCGCCCAGTTGGCCACAGCCGAACCGTGCATACCCAACCAGCGCAACGACAACGGGCTGGTTTCCGGGAAGCCGCCCAAGCCCATCAACGTGGTGGTCACGGGAATGTTGCAAGCCTCGGCGAACTTTTTCAGTTCCGCCGCCGCACCGCTGGTGATGATACCGCCGCCGCAATAAAGCACGGGCCGTTCGGCCTTTTCAATCAAGCCCATGATCTCGTTCAATGCGAGATCGTCGGCCTTGAGTTCCGGCTGTTTGTAACCGCGCATACCTTTCTTGATCTGCTCGAGTGTCGGCCACACCGGCTGCGCCTTGGCTTGTTGCACGTCTTTTGGGAAATCAATCACCACCGGCCCAGGGCGACCGGATTGCGCGATGTAAAAAGCTTCCTTCACGATGCGCGGGATGTCGTTGATGTCCGTGACGAGATAGCTGTGCTTCACGATGGGCAACGTGACACCGATCATGTCGGTTTCCTGAAACGCACCGCGACCGATCATCGCCTGCGTCACCTGACCGGTGATCGCGATCAGCGGACACGAATCCATGTAAGCATCGGCGATAGCCGTAACAAGATTCGTCGCGCCCGGACCACTCGTGCCCATGCACACACCCGCCTTGCCGGTCACGCGCGCATAACCTTCCGCCGCGAACGACCCGCCCTGTTCATGACGCGGCAGGATGGTGCGGATCTTGGATTTGGTGAGCGACTGGTGGATTTCCATGCTCGCGCCGCCGGGATAGGCAAAAATGACTTCCACGCCTTCGCGTTCGAGCGCTTCGACGAAGATGTCGCGGCCAAACATGGCCTTGCCAACCTCGTTGCGCTTGGTGGCGGTGGGTTTCGTGGCTTTCGCTTTCGCGGTTTCGGATGTTTTACTCATACTTTCTTTGGTTAATGACCGGTTCGGCGTATGGACAACAAAAAACCCACAGCCGTTTCCAGCCGTGGGTTCTTGTTAAAATCTTCTCAATTTCGACAAGCACCGACGGCCTCGCGTACTACTACGAGGACTACCAGCGCTACTTGTCGAAGATTGCCGTTCATTTACAGGGCGAATCGTAGCTAAATCGCTGCCAACCGGTCAAGGCTTGTTTCCGGCTCGTTCCCATTTAATTCAGGCCAAAACCAGCGATTCTGGACAGTCCTACCCGGCAAAATCATGATACCCCTAGCCCTTTTTGCCGACTTCACGGACTCCCATGTCCTTGAGCACCGCGCCAACGGCACTCACCAACGCTGACATATCCTTGGCATAAAGCCGTCCGATGTTCCCGATGCGGAAGCAGTCCAGCTTGGTCAGCTTGCCGGGATAAATGATGAAGCCTTTGTCGAACAGGCGCTGATAAAAATCAGCGAAGGCGAACTTTGGGTCTGCCGGATAATGGAACGTCGTGATGATGTAACTCTGCACTTCTGGCGCGAGATAGGGACGGAAGCCCAGCGCCTTCATGCCTTCAAGCAGCGTTCGATGATTCTCTGCGTAGCGCTTGCCACGACCCATCACGCCGCCTTCGGCTTCCAATTCTTTCAACGCCTGATCAAAAGCGAGCAGTGCGTGCGTCGGTGGCGTGAAGCGGAATTGGCCGTCCTTCTCCAAGCCTTGCCATTGCGCCAGCAAATCAAGGCTTAATGTCCGCGCGCGGCCTGAGGTCTTAAGCAAGGCTTCGCGGCGCGCGAGCACGAAGGCAAAACCCGGCACGCCTTCGATGCACTTGTTCGCTGACGAAATCAGGTAATCAATGCCTGCCGTCGCGAGTTGCAACGGAATTGCCCCGAAGCTGCTCATGGCATCCACGATGAACTCGCGTCCGTGCCGCTTCACAATTTCGCCCATGCGCTCGACGGGATTCAGGATGCCGGCCGTTGTTTCACAATGCACCGCGACGACGTGAGTGATTGCCGTGTCCGCACCCAACGCGCGATCAATCGCAGCCAGATCGGGTAACTGATTTTCATCCGAGCGCAGGATGGTGGTCGCGATGTTGTGCCGCGCGGCTATTGTGGCGATGCGTTCGCCATACGCGCCGTTGATGATGACAAGCAACTTTCCCTCGCGTGGCAGCACTGAACTGATGACGGACTCAACACCGAATGTTCCGCTGCCCTGCATCAGGACCGCCTCGTAACCCGCCTCGCGGCTCACGCCGCTGAGTTGCAGCAGACGCTCGCGGATGCTGCGGACCAGCGCGATGAATTGCGGGTCACGCGAGCCCGCGTCGTGCAACATGGCCTGCTTGACCGTGAGGCTTGTGGTCAGCGGGCCGGGCGTGAACAGCAGTTTGTCGGGCGCATTGTTCATGGAAATTACACCGTTGCAGCAGCCAATGGCTTAGCCTGATTCGAACGCAGGAAATCCATGAACCGCTCCTTCACCTCATGCGGTTTGACCGTCGGACGGCCGATTTCCTTCGGCGAACCAGGCTGAATCTTCACATGCAACAGCGACGGCCCTTTTGCGCGCCGGAGTTGTTGGATGCTGGCGCGGATATCTTCGGCACGGTCAGCCGAGAACGCGTTTTGATAGTTTGTTGCCGCAGCGATTTCCGCAAAGCGTGTGATAGGTGATGACGTGGCTTGCCCGCCGGTCGAGTCGTGTGTTTCGTTATCGAGCACGATGTGCAGCAGGTTCTTTGGTTGGTAATAACCGATGGTCGCCAATGACCCCAACTTCATCAAAGCCGCGCCATCGCCATCGAGCACCACTACGGGCTGCTCGGGCAACGCGTGTGCGACGCCAAAACCGATAGCCGAAGCTGTGCCCATGCCGCCCACGACGTAGAGATGATTGGCGCGATCCGCCACGGTGAACAATTCTCGGCCCGTCATGCCGGTAGTCGCGATGATTGCTTCGCGGCCAGTGAGTTCACCCATGATGAGTTGAATCGCCTGGGTGCGGGACAATCGCTCCGCACGCAGTACGGTTGGACAAAGCTGCGTGGTCGTCTTTACCACGGTGATCTCCGGTTTGCGCGTGAGTTTGTGCGGCGCGACCGTGTCCTTGCTCATGATGAGCGCAAAGGGACGTTGTCGCTCAGCCATGCTTGCTTCCGCTTGCGCCATCACGCCGGGGATTTCTGCTTCCGTCGTCGGGAACGGCAGCCACGGGATTTCGATGGCGTCCAGCAACTGATGCATGATGCGGCCCATCTGTTCGTGTTGCGGCTCGTCGGCGACGCCGGGTTCACCGCGCCACGTCGTGATGAGCAGCGTCGGCACGCGGAATGGATAATTCAGCGACGTGAGCGGATTGACCATGTTGCCGAGGCCGGAGTTCTGGCACATCGTCACAGTTTTGCGCCCGCCCAGATACGCGCCGAGCGTGAAACCAACCGCCTCGCCCTCGCTTGCCGCGCCGACGTAATCCAGCGACGCGTCATCAATGACGTAATTGATGAAGGGCTTGAGGAACGAGCACGGCACGCCGGCGTATTGCGAGTAATTCAGCCCGCGCAGATGTTCAATGAAAGAAGCGGCGTTGAGCATGGTCAGAAATTTTGAGCTTCGAGCAGCGTCTCGGCGTTGTCCACGTCGAGCCAGTGGCCGGTGATGAAATGCACCTTGATCGGCGTGCCTTGCGCGAGCAGATGACGGAATAGATCATCGAAACGCAACCGGTTGAAATCCGCGCGTTGTGAAAGTTCTTCGAGCGCCTGCTTCAACTGTGCTGAACCGCGCGCGTTGGTCTTCACCAAGCCAATCCATTCGCCATTGATCTGCGCCTTGGACAGATCCGCGCTCATGGCCTTGAGCATCACGTCGTCCTCGGAATACTTCAGCGAGAAAGGTCGCGTCGTCGTCACGTAATCCACCTGACCCACCGGCTTGCGCTGCTCCCAACCGGCATCCACGACGACCACAATGTCGTGCGAGTCTGAAAGCAGATTGCTCAGGACGTAGCGGCGGAACAGGATGTCGCCGAACGTCAAAACCACTTCGCCATCGAGCCATTGCGCGGCCTTTTTCAGTGACGCCAACTCCGCCGTGCTGGCGAATTCGTCGTTGTCCACAAAGGTCACGTCGGGCGCTTGGACTTCGTTTTTCGCAAAGCCACGGACGACGACCACTTCCTTGATGCGTTCGGTGCGCAGATCTGCGACGAGTTTGTGTAGCAGCGGCGCGTTCCCGATGCGCACCATCGCCTTGGGCAACTTGCGTGTGACCTCGCCCAACTCCGCACCTTGCGACGCCGCGAGAATGACGGCGCGGGCGAACTCGTTCTTCCGCGGCAGATAGCGGTCCTCCGCCTCGGCCAGTTCATCAGCGCGCTGCAGGCGGAACACTTCTTTCACCGTCGCCACCTTGTCTTCGATGCTCACGAGTGAACGTTCCTGGAAAATCGTGCGCGTCACGTTCTGCATCGCGGTGATCGCCGCGCGGCAATTGTGATTAGCCCAGATGACCAAGTTGTATCCCGCCTGCTCGAACAACTCAACGGGCGTGGAGTAATACGTCGTCGGCACGCAGATGAGCGGGCATTTGCCGCCCCAAGCTTTGCCGAAGGCGAGCACCTGGTCGGGCGTTTTCTTTTTGCTGTGGATGAGCAACGCGTCTGCACCAGCCGCATGATACGCCTCCGCGCGCCGCAACATCTCGTCCAAGCCCCAACCTGCGATGAACGCCTCCAGTCGTGCCACGACGCAAAAATCTGGGTCGCTTTGCGCGTCCTTCATTGATTTGATCTTGCCAGCGAATTCATCCACGTCCGCCAACGCCTGCTTCTCGCCGTCAATGAACGAGTTCGTCTTGGGAAAAAGTTTATCCTCAATACAGACCGCCGCGACACCGCGTTGCTCGAGCTTTTGCACGAGTCGCCGGGCGTTATTGAAATTGCCGAAGCCAGTGTCACCATCGAGCAGGATGGGAATATTCGTGGCGTCGCTCATGAACTCGACGACCTCGAGCACCTGCGTCCAGCTGGCTTCGTTGTTGTCGCGCACGCCGAGCGCGGCGGAGATCGAGAGCCCGCTGGCCCAGATACCCTTGAAGCCGGCTTCCGCGACGATGGTGGCGCTCAGACCATTGTGCGCTTCCATCAGGAATTGAATCGGGCCGGCCTTCAGCAGTTGGCGGAATTGCGTCGTTTTCTTCATCAAAAGCCCGTGAGCTTGGCCCGCAACCCGCGCGGGACGCAATCTCATTTATGGGCGCGAACAAGTTGGTGGTGATTCGACTTGAACCAACCCCTCGGGTTGTCTAGCCATTAGCCATGCAAACGGCTGTTGCCCCCGAAAAAACCAAGACCACCGCTGACATCGAAAGCGTCATCGCCCGGCAAGTCGCCGCGCTGGATGCGAATCAACTGCGCAAGACCTATTACGATCAGGACGAGTTCCTCATCCTCGAAAACTTTCTGCCAGCGGAAATCATGTCGCAATGGGACCAGCAGCTCGTGGCGTTGAAGCCGCATTTGCATCGCAGCTTCATTCCGAAGCATAAGAAGGGCGGCAGCGTCGCTTACGATACCGTTTGTGAACTCGGCCCGGCAATGAACGCCGTCTACCAGAGCAAGGCACTGCTTGGCTTGCTCAAGAAAATCACCGACGCGGAGATGAAGGAATGCCCGGACTCGGATCTGCATCGTTGCGCGCTCTACGCCTACACCGAGGAAGGTGATCACATCGGCTGGCATTACGACACATCGTATTACAAAGATCGTCGCTGGACGCTGCTTGTGGGTTTCCAGGACAACTCCAGCGCGCGTCTCGTCTGCAAGTTGCACACGAAGAATCCCGGCCACCAGCACGTGGATCTCGTCCTGAAAGTTTCGCCCGGCACGCTCGTGTTGTTCAACGGCGACAAGGTTTATCACGCCGTCACGCCCACCAAGGCGAACGAGGAGCGCTTCATGGTTTCGATGCAATACGTCACGTCCGGCGATATGAATCCGTTCATGCGTTTCGTGTCGAACATGAAGGACTCCATCGCCTACTTCGGCCTCAAACAAGTCTTCCTCGGTGGGAAAAAGAAGAAATAGGTGTGGCACGGTGAGGAACAGCTATTGCAGCGATAGGCTTAGGTCCGAAAACGAGATGTGGCGCGGCAGCGTCTTGGACTGCGGCAGCCCTCTGTCGCTCTTCCAGCGTGAGCCTGTGATTCCAAATCGGCAGGGGGCTGCCACAGTCCAAGACCTCGCGGAGTTTCGCGGACCAGATTGTTTCCGCCTGTCATGAGTTTTCCCGCCGTCATCTTTTGCGAAGCGAACTCCGCGTCTCAACGCATAGCGGGCTTGTGCGTGTTGGACAGATTACTCGTCGCTGCACATCGAGCAGGTGCGACAAATATCACAGTCGTTTCTACAACGTCTTTGCCTCAATTAAAACGCGCACCCGCACTCGGTATCACTTTTCAAAGGGCGGCGCATTTGCCGGAGGCAAGTAGTCCGGTGTTAGTGCTTTCGACCGACGCGCTGGTTCAAACTGCTGATTTGAAGCGCGTCATCGAACAACGCGGACGTTTAGCAAAACCAGACGGCGCTTTGTTGCCGGCTGGTGTGCTCGATTCCATTTCCGCCGCACCGCTTGATTCACAGCTCGCAAAGCTCCCTACAGTTACAGCCGTGGGCGTTGCCGAACCGATCCGCGATGCCGTCTCCGCCGCAAATGCGACGCGTCAACTCTGGGCTTCCCTCACATCGTCCGCTGATGGATTGGTGGACAAGTATTTCAATCGGCCTGTTGGGCGCGCGCTGTTCTCGAAGTTGCTCATCCACACGCCGATTTCGCCGAATCAGGTCTCGGTCGTTGCAACTTTGATTGGATTGCTTTCAGCCGCGTGTTTTGCGGAAGGCAGCGCAAAGACAGCCATCTGGGGGGCAATTTTGCTGCAACTTTCCGCCATCGTGGATTGCGTGGACGGCGATCTCGCTCGCGTGTTATTCAAGGAATCGCCGCTCGGTAAATGGCTTGATATCGTAGGCGATCAAATCGTGCATATCAGCGTGTTCGCCTGCATCGGCATTGGCCTGTATCGCGTCGGCAGCGTTGCGCCGGTCTTACTGCTGGCAACGAGCGCGGCGATTGGCGTGGTAATTTCCTTCATCATCGTGATGCGCGGACTGATGCAGCCGGAGTCGCAACGTAATTCGCGGCTGCAAAAATTGATTGATGCGACCACAAATCGCGACTTCTCCGTACTGCTGCTCATCCTCGCCTTCGTCGGCAAGCTGGAATGGTTTCTCTGGCTCACGGCCATCGGCGTACATGTGTTCTGGGTGTTGGCGCTGAGTCTGCAATTCAATCGCGCCACTCCGGCGGGTGCAAAGGAATCGCGTTGATGAAAATCGCGCTGCGCTGGATTTTATTTCTGCTCGGGCTGGGGCTGTTCGGTTGGTTCATCCAGCGCGCCGGGCCGGCGGAGATCTGGACCAACGTCCAAAAACTCGGCTGGCTCGCTCCCGTCATCGTGCTGCCATATCTGGTGGTCTATTTGTTCGACACATGGGGCTGGTATCTCGCGTTCGGCAAATACGCCGCGATGAAGCCAAAGTTTCTCACCCTGTTCCGCGTGCGCTGGGCCGGCGAGGCGGTGAACAACGTCATCCCCTCCGGTTACGTCGGTGGCGAAGCGGTGAAGGCTTACCTACTGCACAAACGCGGCGTGCCAGGGCTGACATGCGGCACGAGCGTGGTAGCGTCGAAGACTTGTCAGGTCATTGCCCAAGTGGCGTTCATCGGACTCGGCGCATTGCTGGCGTTGCCGATTCTGCCGGCGGATTCCGGCGCACGTCAGGGCATGATGGTGATCACGGTCGCAGCGTTCGGGGTCGTGGGCTTGCTGCTGTTGCTGCAACGGCGAGGCATGTTCAGCACCGTGCAGGGCGTGTTGAAACGCTTTAATCTCCGTTTCAAAGCGATTGAGAAACACGAAGCCAGTTTCCGCAAGCTCGACGATCAGGTTTATCAGTTTTACCACACGGACCGGCTGCGGTTTTTC
Source organism: Verrucomicrobiota bacterium (assembly GCA_049840435.1). GTDB lineage: Bacteria > Verrucomicrobiota > Verrucomicrobiia > Limisphaerales > JADLHS01 > JADLHS01. The sequence goes on from JASGKY010000051.1 coordinate 159,035, forward strand.
CAGACCACCTTCGTCTATTTCCTTGGCTGGCTGGCGGACGCGCTGGAGATCTATGTCGTGTGCCATCTGCTCGGGCTGCCGTTGTCCGTCGCGGAAGCGGTCACGATTGAAGCGTTCATCAGCGTGGCAAAAGCGATGGGCATTTTTGTTCCCGCAGCGTTGGGTGTGCAAGAGTCGGGCGTGGTGTTGCTCTTCAAAATCTTTGCGCTGCCGGCGCCGATTGCGGTGACCTACGCCATCCTGCGCCGCGGGCGGGAATTGTTTTACGTGCTCGTCGGCGGCATTCTGCTCTACACGGAAGAGACGTCGCTCAAAGGGACGCTCGAACACGCCGCGCAAGAAGCCCGCACTGACTGACAAGTTTTCAATCAATTCATGCAAGCCATCATCTACGCCGCCGGAATCGGAATGCGCCTGAAGTCCACCTTCGGCGAACGCCCCAAAATCCTCCTCGAGTTCGGCGGACAATCCTTGCTCGAGCGCCATCTGCAGCGTCTCCGCGAAGTGGGTGTCAAACAGCTCACCATCGTCGCGGGTTATCAGCAGCAACAGATCGCTGCCTTGCTGCCGACGTTGAGTGAGCGTTACGGCATTGCCATCCAACAACTCATCAACCCGGATTTCACCGAAGGCAGTGTGCTGAGTTTTGCCGCATCCATTCCCGTGCTGCAAACCATCGGGGCAGGCGACCGAGTGTTGTTGATGGACGGCGATGTATTGTATCCGTCCGCGTTTTTGCGGCGGTTGGTAAACACGCCCCAACGCACTGCGCTGTTGATTGATCGCGAATATTCCACCGCTGATGACGATCCGGTGCTCGTCCCGATTGCGAGCGGCCGCCCGTTTGACTTCGTGAAGAAATGGCAGGGCCAAGCCGAGCAGATCGGCGAATCCATCGGCTTCTTCAAGGTGGCGGGGGCGGACCTGCTGGAGTTGATTGCACTCACACAGCAGATGAGCGCCGCCAACCGTAAAGCTTCCTACGACGACGTCCTGCGCCAGCTCGTGCAAGCCGGGCGATTCGGCCACGTGGACGTCACCGGTCTGCCGTGGACGGAAATTGATTTCCCTGGCGACGTCGAGCGGGCGCGTGCTGAAGTGCTGCCCGCGATTACGAACGCCAACTAATCGCTTGTTCGTGGCTGACAAGAGGCCTCACTGTTTGTCCAACGCCTCGAAAGCAATCGGATCAATAGATTTGAGCGCGAGCCGCAGCGCCTGCATCTCATAGCTGTTGGTTGGCGTCGTAGCTATACGTGCGATCAAATCTGGCCAGGCAGCCTTGGCTTCAGGCCCAAAACTCGCAATGGCGCTGAACACCTGATACTCCGGCGCAAGTTGGTTTTTCCCAGTTGCTGTAACAGCGCGGGCACGCTCAATTCGGGATGACTATGAATGCTGCCGAGCGCGATCACGGTCGGCGCCACCCAAACCACGCGGTTGGTTTGCATCAACCCCGCCACCAGGATCGGCGTTGCCGCGGCGGCGTTTGTTCCTTGCAGACCGAGAATGGTCGCTAACCGTCCCCATTCCTCGCCGCTCGCGTTCGGCAACTTCTCTAGGTACGGCTGTAACGGCTCCTCGCGGATGCGCACCAGTGCGGCCATCGCGGCGATGCGCAATTGATCTTGATGCAACTCCACCTTGGTCTGGCTGAGCGCTTCAAGCTCCGGAATGGCGGCTTTCGCTCGCGGCCCAAGTCGGGTCAATGCCCGTACCGGCAGCAGCACGGCGCCCGCCATCGTAATCGCGGTCACTGGTGAAATCACCGAGCCGGTTTATCAAACGCGCCAAGCCCTCTTTCAGCTTGGACGGTTTCCATTCGAGTTGGCGGGCCAGCCAACGCACGGCCCGATCATCGAATTCGGCAAAGGCAGCGGTTTCTCTTTCAGCCGGTTCAGTTCCGTGATGTTGCCAGGGTTCAATCCAGTAGGAAATCGGATGCCCAAGGTAGTCCGGCTCGCGCCGATCGTAGGCCCGCCAGATCACGACCAACGCGACGACCACTAGCGCAGCTACCATCCATGTCCGGGCCTTCCGCATGGTGGAACGGTTTGGTTTACAAAGTCGCCAACACTTTTGCGGCCGCACTCGCGGTTTTCTCAATGTCCGCTTCGCTGTGCGCGGTGGAAATAAACCCCGCCTCGAACTGCGACGGCGCGAGATAAATGCCCGCTTCCAACATGCCATGGAAGAATTTCTTGAAGCGCTCACGATCGGCCTTCATCGCATCGGCGAGATTCCAAACCGGCTCACTGGTGAAGTAGCCGCAGAACATCGAGCCGCAGCGATTGAACACCACTGGAATGCCTGCGGACTTGGTGGCATCGCGCATTCCGGCTTCGAGTTGCGCGCCGAGGGTTTCGAGCCGGTCGTAATTTTTCCCGGAAGCGAGTTCGTCGAGATTCGCAAGACCCGCGGCCATCGCGAGGGGATTGCCGCTGAGCGTGCCGGCTTGATAGACCGGGCCGAGCGGCGCGAGATAATCCATGATGTCCGCACGGCCACCAAACGCGCCGACCGGCAGACCCGCGCCGATGATTTTACCGAACGTGGAAAGGTCCGGCGTGATGCCAAACTTTTCCTGCGCGCCACCAGGAGCGAGGCGGAAACCGGTCATCACTTCGTCGAAAATGAGTAGCGCGCCGTTGGCTTTGGTGACTTCGCGGAGAAATTCCAACCAGCCAGGTTTCGGAATGAACAGACCTGCGTTACCCGCGACCGGCTCGACGATGATACACGCGATCTGATCTTTATTCGCGGCAAACGCAGCCTTGAGCGGCTCGGTTTCGTTGTAAGGCAGCACCAGCGTGTGCTTGGCGAAATCCGCCGGGACACCTGCGCTGTCCGGATTACCGAAGGTGAGCGCACCGCTGCCAGCTTTGACGAGCAACGAATCCGCATGGCCGTGATAACAGCCGTCGAACTTGATGATCTTGTCGCGCTTCGTGAAGCCGCGCGCGAGACGGATAGCGCTCATGCACGCTTCCGTACCGGAATTGGTCATGCGGACCTTTTGCACGCTGGGCACGAGCTGGCAGATGCGTTCGGCCATCGTGACTTCGCGCGGATTCGGGATGCCGAAGCTGGTGCCGAAATCGGCGGCAGCCTTCACGGCAGCAATAATCTTGGGATGTGTGTGGCCAAGGATGGCCGGCCCCCACGTGCCGACATAATCGATGTATTCATTGTCGTCCACGTCGGTGACGCGGCAACCGCTGGCTTTGTGAACGAAGAACGGTTTGCCGCCCACCGCGCGGAAGGCGCGTACAGGGGAATTGACGCCACCCGGGATGTAATTTAGCGCCGTGGCGAAGAGCGCTTCGGATTTGGCCCGCGAAATCATGCGCCAAGCATAGCGAGCCGGTAAACGTGCGACGAGCTAGGAATTCGGCTGTTAACTCTGATGGAGCGGATAAAGACTATTTCTGAGCGGCTACGCCAGCCTTCTGATACATCGCAGTCAATTTTTCCAACTCCTTCCGATCATCTGCATTTTGACACACCGCCAAGGCTTCCTTGACAGTCACTAGCGCTGCCTCCTTGCTACCCGTCGCGAATTGAGCGCGGGCCAACATTTCCAAGGCATCGGCGGCGCGGCGGTGGGTCATTTCGGTGGACAAAGTGGCGGCCCGTAACGCCAGCGGCAAGTCGCGGGACCGAATCTGAGGGTCCGTCAAAATGGCCCGGGCCAGCCGGTTGGGAATCCGCCAGTCCTGGGCATATTCCGTCAGAATTTTCTCTCCGATCGGTGCCGCCTTAGCCGTGGCATTAGCCTGCCGCACTTGAAAAGCGTATTGCTGTACGCTGCGATCACCGGCTTCAAATTTCTTGGCGCGTTCGAGATCATAAGTGCCTTGAGTGATGCGCTCCAGCGCCTGGTCCAACCCGCTGGCCGGATGATCGTGCCAGAGAACCGCGCCGTTGGTCCCGACAATGAAAGCATGCGGAATACTGGATTCCCCGTAAGTATTCATAAAATTGTTGAACGTGCGTTTGGAAGAATCTATCACGACCCGATAATCCATGTTCCCACCTTGAGCAGTGACAAACGGTTGAACGGTTTCCAGCTTTTCATCGCTAAAGCCAATGATGATGACGCCCTTGTCCGCGTACTTTTTCTGAAGTTCACTCAGATGCGGAATCGTCTTCCGACAGGGGCCGCACCAGGTTGCCCAAAATTCCAGGACAAAAATGTTCGTGCCAGGCGCGATGCGAACCGGGCTCCCTTTGACCCAACGCTCCACGACTGGTTGGGGAGCGGGATCGCCAAGACTGGCGGCGGGCAATGAGGTTATGACAGCAAAAACCAGCAGAGCGAAAAAAAGACTGATCTTGGCAAGCTTCACAGGCAGTGTTCATAGCCTTGGGATAACCCCCTAGTCAATCGTGATCACACCGGATCAGACTTATGGCTGCACCGGCACGGCGTTGACTTCGATCGTCCTGCCTTCACCAAATTGCGCGCGGCCATTGATGAAGGAATTTTGCAGCAGAGCGGGAAACGGCGACGGCTGTTTGGTAGCGTCGAGTTTTTGCGCGGTGTTCTGGTAATTCAGAGTCCCTGCAGCCAGTGCATTGGTATCCATGAAATTCCAAGCAAACACAACGTTCTGGTTTAACGTCCGATTCGTCCCTTCAACGCGATAGAGATAGTAAGTCTCCGCCTCGAGCTTCTTCATTGCCGAAACCGCCTCGGTTTGTTTGGGCGTCTTCAGGTTGAACTTGCTGTCGTTGGCGATGGCCAGCTTTTGTTCCTGGCGCGCGGAAATCTGTTTGTAGAGCGTATTTTCCTCGTCCACCACGCCTTTGTAAATCGAGCCGTCGCCGTCCACCACGCGCAGGTCGCGCCCGGCCTGTTCTACTTTGAACTTCAGCAATACTGGTGGGGTCAGCCCGTTGCCTCGTGAATAATTTCGTTTCGATTCCGATTGGCTCACCCCAAGATTGGAGAAGGCTTGTGAATTCAAAACTGTCTGCTGTCGCTCCGCGCCACCGCCGCGCGCAATCCACGACTTGTCCGCATTGTATCCGTCCTGAGCCACTCCGGTCACAGCAACTGCTTCCGCCCTGTCTTTTGCTCCGAGCGCCGACGACGCATCGAACTCTTTCCCTCGGGCAACCGAATCGTTTACCAAAGTTTGCTCTTCAAGCTTCGCCACCTTTTCGAGGCCGGATGCGACGGAGCCAGCCGCTGCCGCCCCTGGGTTACTCGTCACGGCATTGTTACGCGCCAGTGTAGCACCAGTCGCCACGCTGGCAGGGACCGCGGCGCGACTGAACGATTCGGTCTGGGCACGCTTCGGTGCTGGTTCGGCCCGCCTCTCATACTGGTAAGCAACCCGCTCGTTCTCGCGATTGAAACTGGCACTGTTAGTCATGATCGTCGCACCCCCCGTCGGCTCCGACCCCGCGAAGCCAAGGCGATCAGTGCGGGCTTGGGGCAAGACCGACGGTGGCGCCGCCGCGACGGCAGGTAGATCGGAGTAATTCGCACTCTTCAAATTGCCACTACCAACGGCGCTAAACGAGCCGGGTTGGATGGGCTGAGCCGAATCCGTAACTACGGCGACCACAGCGCTTGCCGCTGGTGTAATTGATTCATCTGTCAGCGTGGCGGGGGCGGGGGCAAATTCCAACGGCACGTTCTTCGCCAATTCCATCTGCGACTTTGATTTTGGTTTCGACAACGTCGGCAACACCACCAAGGCCACAATGCCGATGACAGGAATCAGCGCCAGCGCGTAGGCCCAGCGGCGGGTCAACGCCACCCAGAATGGCGGCGCTGCTTCCCGCGGTGTTGCTTTCGCCGGTGGAAACTGCCGGGCCACCTCGGCTTGCAACAGCCGCCGGTTGGCGGGGTGCAATTCGGGCGGCGTACCACTTGCGTCGCTCCGCTTTTGGGCAGCGCGGCGTAGCAGTTTTTCGATGGGCCGTTCGTCGTTCATCTGCTCACATCACATTAGACGGGACTCTGCGATTTTTCCCCGGAAAATATGCGTTTAGCGATCCCCTCCAGTTTATCGAGACATTTACTAAGGCGCGAACTGACGGTCTTGGGATTCAACTGCAGTTCACGGCTCAAATCGTCGTAACTCAAGTCGCCAAAGTATCGCAGCTCAATGATTTCGCGGCAGGGTTCGCCCATTTGGTCCAACGCATCGCGCACCAGTTCGGCCCGTTCCACGTTGAGCAAATCCACGTCGGGGGCCGGGGCGGGGCTGGGTGGGTCCAGCGTGAGGCCGGTTTCGTCATCTTCGGCTTGGAGCGAGAGCGGCATTTGGCCGCCGCCACGCTTGGCGGCATTGCGCTTCTCACGAAAGTCGCGGGCTTTGTTTGTAGCGATGCGAAAGAGCCAGGTCTGAAACTGGCTTTCGCCGTGGAAGGAATTCAAGTTGCGAATAACATTGAGGAACACTTCCTGACAGATCTCCTCGACGTCCTCGCGGGTGAAATCAGAGGCGAGTTGGAAGACGAAACGTCCCGCCGCCGCGTAGTGGCGATCGAACAACTCGTCCCACGCAGCAGCTTCACCCTGACGACACCGCATCAGGAGCTGGGCTTCAGCCTGCATCGTTGCTGGGTTGGACTGTAGCGGAGCGCAAAGCGTTTGAATAGATTTTAGCGTCCCAAGGTCAATGCTCTGGTCTTACTCTCAATCTTTCCAGCCGGAAAGGCCGGGGTTAAGACCCAAAAGCGGCCGTGCCGCGCGTTGACACTAATCGTTGCCTCAGCTAACTCTGCCATCATGAAAATCGCCTCCAGCCTTGTTTCGCTCGCGTTGAGCCTTGTCACCGCCACCGCGGCCGATTGGCCAAACTACCGCGGCCCGAACCATGATGGCATCTCCAAAGAAACCGGCTGGACGACGGAGTGGCCCGCCAACGGCCCGAAGGTTCTGTGGAAGGCAAAGGTTGGTCTTGGTTTTTCGGGGGTGGTAGTTGCGAATGGCCGGGCCTATACCCAAGGCAATGCCAACGATGAAGACACGATCTTCTGTTTTGATGCGAACACCGGTGACACAAAGTGGAAACACACCTATGCCGCGCCGCTGGACGCCAAATATTACGAAGGCGGCACCAGCGCCACGCCCACAGTGGACGGCGACCGCGTTTACACCATCAGCAAGCGCGGCATTGTGCATTGCCTCAATGCTGCTGATGGGAAGGTGGTTTGGACCAAGAATCTCCAAGAGGAACTCAGCGCGAAGATTCCTGAATGGGGGTTTGCCGGCTCATTCCTCATCGAAGGTGACCTCGCGCTTCTGAATCTTGGTTCCGCAGGCACGGCGTTGGACAAAAAAACCGGTAAAGTGGTTTGGTCCTCCGGCACAGATGCGTCTGGATATGCGACGCCAGTCCCGTTCGATGCCAGTGGCGAACACGCTGTGATGCTGGCCGCCAAGAGCGAGGTCATCGCCGTCAAAGTCAAAGACGGCAAAGAACTCTGGCGTTTCCCATGGAAAACCCAATATGACGTCAATGCCGCCGCCCCCATCTTGTCGGGTAGCAAGGTGTTTATCTCCTCGGGCTACAATCGCGGCGCCGGCGTGTTCGACATCAGCAAGTCGCCAGCAGAAAAGGTTTGGGAGAACAAGAACCTGCGTAATCACATGGCCAGTTCGGTGCTTTGGGAGGGCCATCTCTATGGCATAGATGAGAATCAATTACGCTGTGTAGAGTTTGAGACCGGCCAGGTAAAGTGGACCGACAAGGTTTCGGGCAAAGGTTCGTTGATTCTGGCGGACGGCAAGTTGGTCATCCTATCGGAACGCGGCGAATTGCTGGTGGCTAATCCCTCACCCGCTGGCTTCAAGCCCATCGTCCGCGCCCAGGTGATCGGTGGCAAATGTTGGACTGCACCCACCTTGGCCAACGGAAAAATTTACGTCCGCACCGGCCCGGGTGATGTGGCCTGCGTAGATGTAAGCGGTAAATAATTCGGCTTCGTTTAGCCGTCAGACTTGACCTTCTGCGTAAAAACGGTCAAACGAAGTGCCCATGTCTGACGTGCCATCGCAGTCCGTTGCCGCCAAATCTGAAAGTCATCACTCCGGGCTTCCGCTCGCTGGCTTCCAAGGTACGCCTGACGAAATCGACCAGCAGTGGTACGAGCAGATTTATAAAGGGCGCGGCGATTCGATGGCCCAGCTCACCGTGCGCTCGGTGATCATGGGCGGGATTCTCGGGATGTTCATGGCCATCTCCAACCTCTACACCACACTCAAGCTGGGGTGGAGCTTCGGTGTCGCCATCACGGCGTGCGTGATTTCCTTCGTTGTATGGAATGCCTTCCGGGCGCTCTCAGGTGGCAGGCTGTCCCAGATGACCATCCTTGAAAACAACTGCATGCAATCCACCGCTTCGGCGGCAGGCTATTCCACCGGGGGCACATTGGGAACCGCTTTTGGCGCGTTGTTGCTGATCACCGGCCAGCACCAACCCTGGTACATTGTCCTCGGGTTTGTGTTTTTTACCGCCGCGCTGGGAGTCTTTCTGGCCATCCCGATGAAGCGGCAGATGATCAACTACGAGCAGTTGAAGTTTCCCAGCGGAATTGCCGCGGCTGAGACGTTGCGCAGTCTCTACTCACACGGCAAAGAGGCGTTGCACAAGGCCTACTCTTTGATCATCGCCCTTGCCATCGGTGGTTTGATCGGGCTCTTCCGCACTTGGGGAGCGTTGATCGAACAATTGCGAAACACGGGCCGGCCACAGGCTTGGCTCGAAAAAATTCAGTCCGTGCTTCGCATCCCGGAGGAAATTGTCTTCAACGGCTTTTTAAATCCACTCAGTCGTGGGCACATGCAAGGGCTGGCCTTCGAGCCAAGCGTGGTGTTGATCGGCGCGGGAATGATCGTGGGACTGCGGGTATCACTCTCGATGCTGCTGGGCGGAGTGCTGCTTTACTATGTGGTCGCGCCGCAATTGCTTGCTTTGGATACCAGCAATGCAGGAGTCGCGGGCTGGGTGCCGTCGTTCACGGTGAATGCAGCAGGTAATTTTTACCCGGTGCGTTGGGCGCTCTGGTGTGGCACCGCCATCATGGTTTTCTCCAGCCTGACCTCGGTCGCGCTGCAATGGCGGACCTTGGCCCGGGCCTTTAGTCTGTTCGGCAAACGAAAAGTTTCCGCGCACAGCAATGCCTTGGACAGCATCGAAGTGCCTACCGCCTGGTTGGTCGCGGGCTTGATCCCCATCAGCATTGGCATGTTATTGGTGCAGTATTTTGCTTTTCAGATTTCGTTCCTGTTGGGCGCGATTGCCATCGCGTTGTCTTTTGTGATTTCCCTCGTGTGTTGTCGCGCCACGGGCGAAACGGACACGACGCCCATCGGGGCGATGGGCAAAGTCACGCAGTTGCTTTATGCCATGCTCGCCAAAGGCAATGTCACCACCAATCTCATGTCGGCGGGCACGACGGCTGGCGCGGGCGGTAGTTCGGCAGATTTGCTGACGGATCTCAAAAGTGGTTATCTGCTGGGCGCAAATCCGCGCAAACAATTCATTGCCCAATTCATCGGTGTATTCTTCGGCACCTTGGCCGTCGTGCCAGCTTGGTATGCGATGGTGCCGGACAAGCAAGCCTTGGAGGCGTTCAACCCACCGGCCACCAACATGTGGAAAGCCGTGGCCGACTTGTTGACGCAGGGTGTGCACATGCTGCCGACCACGGCCCGTTATGCCATTGTCATTGGCGCGTTGTTGGGTGTTTTGTTGCCGTTGCTGGAAAAATTATTCCCAAAAATCCGAGCCTATCTGCCGTCAGCCATGGGGTTGGGACTCGCGTGGGTCATGCCGTTTTCCAACGTCTTCGCGTTTGCCATCGGCGCAGTGATCTCCGAACTATGGGTACGCGTACACCGCAAATCCGGGGAAGCCTTCAACATCCCGGTCGCCTCCGGCTTGGTGGCGGGCGAATCGCTCATCGCCGCCATCATCGCCATCCTGTGCACCATCGCGGGATTTCTGGCTGTGAAGTAAAACAAATTGGCTTTGCTTTTCCGCCCCGAAGCGTCGTAAGAATGACGCGCCATGAAAAAGTTACTGTTTACCTCACTCGTGTTGGCTTGCGCGGTGGTTGCTCGCGCGGCGATCCAAACCAAGACCATCGAATATAAACAAGGAGACATCACGCTCGAAGGCGTCGTTGTTTATGACGATGCCGTGAAAGGCAAACGCCCCGGCGTGCTCATCGTCCATCAGTGGATGGGTATCACCGAATACGAAAAGACTCGCGCCACCATGCTTGCCAAGCTGGGCTACGTGGCGTTCTGTGCTGACATCTACGGCAAAGGCATCCGTCCGAAAGACACCAAAGAGGCTGGGGCCGAGGCGACCAAATATAAATCCGACCGCGCCCTGCTCCGCGCCCGGGTAAACGCAGGCTTTGCCGAGATTAAGAAGCATGAACTCGTGGACGCCAAGCACGTTGCAGCCATCGGCTATTGTTTCGGCGGCACAACGGTGCTGGAACTTGCCCGCAGCGGCGCGGAGGTCACGGGAGTTGTGAGTTTTCACGGCGGTCTGGATTCGCCGACGCCTGCGGACGGCAAGAACATCAAAGGCAAAATCCTTGCTTGTCATGGCGCCGATGATCCGTTTGTTCCGGCGAAAGACATCGCAGCGTTCGAGAGCGAGATGCGCGACAACAAGGTGGATTGGCAACTCATCTCCTACGGCGGCGCGGTACACAGCTTTACACAGCCGATGGCAGGCGACGACAATTCCAAAGGCGCAGCCTACAACAAAGCCGCCGACCTGCGTTCGTGGGAAGCGATGAAGCAATTCCTCGGCGAGCTGTTCCACTGAGTACGGTGACATGGTCGCCAGTTCCAACAAATCGCTCGGAGAAATTCATCAAGGCGAACGCATGCCGATCGTCTTGATGCTCCTGTTGTCATTGGCGCTGTTTCTCGCTGGGTTGTTTCGTCCGTTTACGCAAGTCACCAAGCTCTGGTTGTTTGATAATGATGTTTCCGTTTATAACGGTCTCATCACGCTTTACCAAGAGCGCGAGCTGTTTTTGTTCGGCATCCTGTTTATCTTCACCGTGATATTTCCGTTCATTAAAATCACCGCGCTGCTGGTGTTATGGCTCAAACCAGGATTGACGTTGCAACAAATGGCTCGCGTTCATGACTTCGTAGCACATTTGGGCCGCTGGTCGATGTTGGATGTGTTTGTTGTCGCCGTGCTGGTGGTGCTGATCCGTTCTGGTGGGCTGGCAACCATCAAAGCGCAGGACGGCCTATTACTTTTCTGCGCCTCGGTGGTGCTGACGCAGATCGCTTCCAGTTGGACGGGCCGTATCGCCAAGAAAACTTTCGCCACATCAAACTGATTTTATTTCATGCGTATCACCGGCGGACAGGCAGGCGGACGGTTTCTCAAAGTGCCGAAAGGCATGGCGGTGCGACCCACGATTGATCGCGTCAAGCAGGCGTTGTTCAATTCGCTGGGCGAACGCGTCGTGGACGCGCGCGTGTTGGAACTGTTCGCGGGCAGTGGGGCTTTGAGCCTCGAAAGCCTGAGTCGCGGGGCGAAGCTGGCAGTGTGCGTGGAATTGTCGCCGCGGCACGCCGACTTCATCCGCAGCAATGTCGCCGCCGCCAATCTCCCCGTCACCGCGCTGGACGTCCGCACGCAGGATGTCTTTGCCGCGTTACCGCAACTTGTCACCACAGGCCAGACCTTTGACCTGATTCTGGCTGACCCGCCTTATGGCGAAAAGAACGTCGGCAAGCGTTCGACGTCCTTCGCCCAAAAACTGCTCGACGATCCGAACCTGCCAAAACTCCTCGCACCTAGCGGACGTTTCGCACTTGGCCACGCGTCTCGCGACAAATTGGAAATTCCCACCCCATGGCGAGAGGTGAAGCAGTTGAAGCATGGCGATAGTGTGATGCGTTTCTTCGAGGTCTGAACGGTTTACGGCTGACAGGATTAGCCCCCGCACAGTCGTCATTATCACTTCCAATACCTGCCCGCGACCGATTCAAAAATGCGGCCGGTTGCCGATGTTCCTCTGGGGTTGAGGGCCGGTTTCACAGGCGTAGCGGTGGGGTTGCCTGTAAACCGGTCCCGCTATGGCCCGGTGGATCGGGTCGCCTCTGGGGGGTTCGTCGCTAGGAGGGTATCGTGAAATTGCAAACAAAACTGTTGCTGGTGTTACTGGTCGGATTGCTCAGTGTCTATCTCGCCGCCACCCTGTTCCAACGTCACGCCAGTCTTGCCGACATCGGCACATTTTCCCAACACAACCTGACCGGCGAAGTCGAGCGCGAATGGCAATGGATCGATCGGCTGCATCACGCGGTCTTTGCCGCGCTGGACGACGCCATGGCGGCGGGAGAAATGGATAAGTTCAACCAGATCCTCACCGCGCAACGGAGCGTTCCCGACCTGCACGAACTGTCGCTGGCCGATCGTACGGGCAAGATCGCATATTCCTCCGTGCCGAAGCGGGTCAAAGAATCATTTCCGTTGGAGATCCAGAAGCAACTCAGCACCACCAAGGACAGCATCAAAATTCGGTCAACAGATGCGTTCCAATTTTATCGCCCGATTTATGCGGAGAAAGCCTGTCTCGATTGCCATGTGAATTGGAAACTCAACGAGTTTTGTGGCATCACGCATCTGGAATTTTCCACCACGCCTTTGCAACGCGCGGAACAATCGTGGGTGACGTTTCAGGGGGATTTCAACCGGAAGAATCTCTTTACCACGGCGCTGATTACGATCGTGCTGACTGTGGTGATCATTTTACTGGTGCTGCTGGCGTTGCGCTATTTCATGGCCCGCCCGTTGACGCGGTTGACCAAGGTTTTATCCGAACAAGCACAACAAGTGAGCGAGGCTGCGCATGCGGTCGAGGACAGCAGCCAATCCATCGCGCAAGACGCCTCACATCAAGCCTCGTCGCTCGAAGAAACGAGCGCCTCAATGGAAGAGTTGCTGGCCATGACGCGCCGGAACACCGATCACGCCGATCGCGCCAGCGGCCTCGCACACCAAACGACCACCTCGGCGGATGAAGGTGTATCGAGCATGAGACAAATGCGCGGTTCGATGCAAACCCTGCAAGCGTCGAGTGCCGAGGTGGCAAAAATCATCAAGACGATTGACGACATTGCCTTCCAAACCAATCTGCTCGCGTTGAACGCGGCCGTTGAAGCGGCGCGCGCGGGTGAGGCGGGAGCTGGCTTCGCCGTGGTGGCAGATGAAGTGCGCGAGTTGTCCAAGCGCAGCGCGAGCGCGGCCAAGGAAACGGCGGACCGGATTGCCTCGACACTGACCAACACGAATCAATGCGCCACCTTGTGCCAGAAGACGGCGACGCTGCTCGATGGCATCGTCACCCACGCGCACGGGTTACAGGAGCTCGCCAATGATGTCGCTCACGCGTCGAAGGAACAAAGCGCCGGGATAGACCAGGTCAACCAAGCCGTCACCGCGCTGGACCGGGTGACACAACACAACGCTGCCGCCTCGGAAGAAGGCGCGACCGCTGCACAGCAATTGAAATCACAAGCGACCACGCTGACCGAGGCCGTGATCGAGTTGCGCGCTTTGATTCATGGCTCCTGCCAACGTTCTTCTTCCAGTCAGAGCAACGGCCATCCACCCGTTTCACACCTCGGAAAACACCCGCCGCTCGCTCTGGATAACAGAGTCGCATCGCTAGGCAAGAGCAGTGCGTCGCCGGGCCGAAAACTTCAGCTCACCAGTGTTTAATTATTCGGCTTTCTCGCGCCCTGCTTCACACTTCCGCGCGCTTGAGGATTTAATCCACAGGCTGCCAAGACCATGCGTTGGCGAGGGTGTTTATCAGTTTGTTTCCGGGCAGTGATTACCACCGGCGATACCTTGGCTTTGAGTCTTTAAGCGACAGGACATTGTGCCGATGGCCCTTAAGGCTGGATCGCTGTCGTTCCGCCTCAAGTTGTCTTGTATGAAAATCAGCACTAAAATCATCATCGCCTGCCTTGCGTTAGTGGCGCTGGCGGCAACCACCTTTCTCGTGACCACGTTGGTGCAACGCAGCCGGGTGCGTACCAGATGGAAGCTGTAATCCAGCAGCAAGCCTTGAGTGAAGCCAGCAAGATCATTGAGACACTGTACGTGAATTGCGAGGCGACCGATCGTCGCAATCAAAGCCGCCTGACCCACGATCTCAGTATCGCGCGGGAAGTCGTCACCCGTCACGGCGCGGTTTCGTTCGGCGGCGAATCGGTTTCGTGGAAAGCCGTGAACCAATTGACGCGCGAAGCTCAGACGCTCGCGCTGCCGCAACTCTTGCTCGGCACAAATTGGCTCGGGCAAAATTATGCCGCCGATAAAACCTCGCCGGTCGTAGATGAGGTGAAACATCTCACGCGCGACGAATGCACGATCTTCCAGCGCATGAACGAACAGGGTGACATGATCCGCGTTGCCACGAGCATTTTGGGAACGAACGGCAATCGCGCCATCGGCACGTTCATTCCGCGCGTCAGCCCCGACGGTTCACCCAATGCGGTTTTGGAAACCGTGCTCAAAGGCGAAGTCTATCGCGGCCGCGCGTTTGTCGTGAACGCTTATTACGCCACCGCCTACGAACCCATCTGGGACGCGGACAAAAAGAAGGTCATCGGCATGATTTAGGTGCTGTTCGGATTCTATCGTGTTTCCCTATTAACCTTAGCAATACGT
>JASGKY010000052.1:0-47054 GCA_049840435.1 Verrucomicrobiota bacterium
TCTTGCTCAAGCGTTCGTCATTGGCGCGGATTTCGATGCCAATAGCCGCCTGCCCTACGCACGGGAGCATCGTTTCCACATCGATGATCGAAGCCGACATACTCGCGGGCACGCCATCACCATGCAATTGGCCATCGGCATCGATCGTAAATTTTAACCGGGTGATTCCCGCCAAAGCGAGAATGGTCGCGTCCAGTTCCTCGCGCTCCGCCACTTTGATCATACGCGTGGCAACGTTGCCGCGAATCTCCACCACGTTCAGGTCAGGCCGGGCGACGAGCAACTGCGCCTTCCGTCGCGTGCTGCTGGTGGCGATGGTGGCGACTTGCGGAAAATCCGAAAGCCTGGCGTTCGCCTTGAACCCACGAAACTTTCCGTGCCCTGCCGTGCGATAAATCAAAACGTCCCGCACATTTTCCCGTTGCGGCGTCGCCGCGAGCATCAGCCCCGCCGGCAATTCGGTCGGCAAGTCCTTCAAGCTATGCACCGCGAGATCGGCCTGCCCGTTCAGCAACGCCACCTCAAGCTCCTTGGTGAACAATCCTTTTGGCAGACTCGGGTCGGTCTTCGACATCGAAGCCGTCTGCAATTTGTCGCCGGTGGTCTTGATGACGTGAAAATCAAACTTCAATTCCGGAAACGCCTGCCGGCATTGCGCCAGAATCAGGTGGGTTTGCGCCAGTGCCAGCGCACTGCCCCGGGTGGCGATGAGGATGGGACGTTCAGTTGCCATGAAATCAAATGACGCTTTGCGGGTTCGCCGTGACGTGGGCCGTAAAGCCGCCGCCAGCACGTTGCTCCAGCAACGGCCTGGCCTTCTCATGAATGATCGCCTCACACTTGGCGATCTCTTCTTTCCGTTGGTCGAGGTAATCCGTCGCGATGCTTTGCAGATCGTCCACGTTATACAAATAGACGTTATCCATCTGGTTCACTGCTGGATCAATGTCGCGCGGCACGGCGATATCAATCAACAGCAGCGGGCGATGCCGCCGCAGCTTCATCAAAGGTTCTAGCCGGGCGCAATCCAGAATATAATGCGGGGCCGACGTGCTGCTGATGGCGATGTCCACCTTCTCGAACTCGCGCGCCCAATCATCGAATTGCACTGCGCGCCCGCCTAACTCTTTCGCCAGCGCCTCGGCCCGATCGTAAGACCGGTTTGCCACCACGATGCTCTTCGCCCCACGGGACAACAAAGCCCGTGCTGTTTTTTCGCTCGTGTCCCCGGCGCCGATCACCATGACGTCATGGCCCGCCAGCGAACTGAATATCTTCTCCGACAATTCCACCGCCACCGATGCCACGGAAATGCTGCCGCGTTGGATGTTGGTTTCCGTGCGGACCTGTTTGGCGACATTGAACGCCCGCTGAAACGCCTTGTTCAACCGCGCCCCGGTGTGACCGTTCTGAAGTGCGAGATCGTACGCCTTCTTAAGTTGGCCTAGAATCTCCGTTTCGCCGAGCACCATCGAGTCGAGACCGCAGGCAACCTTGAACAGGTGGTGGACGCTGTGGGGCTCGAGGAAGGAATAAAGTTCGTTGCCCTCCGGCGGATTCTGCGCATGGATCTGCCCCAGGAATTTTTTCAACTCGCCGCCAGCCTTCGCCGGCTCCAACGGCGTCGAGACATACAGCTCCACCCGGTTGCAGGTCGAAAGAATCACCGCTTCGTGCGCGAGCCCGGCGCTCCGGAGCTGTTGCAACGCCTCGGGAATCTTCGTTTCCGCAAAGGCGAACCGCTCCCGCAACTCCACGGGCGACGTGCGATGGCTCAGGCCGATGACGACGATACTCATGGTTGTTGGTGCAGCGTGGACAACAGGTTCGTCCCCCAGAACGTCAGCAGCAGGAAAACAAAAATGCCGATCAATCCGAACGCAAACCGGCGCCCGGTGAAAAAGGAGCGCATGTGCCCGAACAACAGCCCCGCGTACAAAACCCAAAGCAACGCCGACCACATCACCTTGGAATCACTCCAATACGCCACTCCCGCCGGACGGGGCAGATGTCCGCCCGCCGCCAGCCCAATCGTCAGCAAGACAAATCCGATCAGCGCCACCCGCGACGCCACCACATCCAGTCGTTCCACCGGCGGCAACAGCGTTAGCACCGCGCGCAGTTTGTTGAACTTCAGATTATGCTGCTGCGTCAGCAGCATCGCCGCCGCGACCGCGCCTAAACCGAAGGCGCCGTAGGCCAGCATGATCGTCGCCGCGTGCAGACTCGTCAGCGCGCCGGAAAATTCAGGTTTCGGCCCATGCGGTGGGTCCAACGACGGCATCAGAGCGAACACCCCCACGGCAAACAACCCCGGCGCTGCAAACGCTCCCACAAACCGAAAGCGTGGCAGCAAACCGATCAACAGGTACGTCAGGGTCGTGACCCAGGTGAAGAACATCGTCGCCTCGAATAGGTTATTGACCGGACAACGGTTCAATGAGAACCCCCGTTTGAATAACGCCGCCGCGTGAAAGGCGAAGGCGACCAGCAGCAGGATATAGTTCACCCGGTCATCACGGCGAAACCCCTTTCGCCACAGGAAAACCGAGTAAATCATGCTGATGCCGTAAACCATTACGGCCAGCAGAAACAAATGCCGGTCAGAATTTGTGCCAGTGAACCAATCCACGGTCATCAGCTTAAATACGAGCGGAGAGGGGGCAAGCGTCAAGTATGTGCGTTAATTGTCAAATTCACGTCCTCTCCGTTTAATCCTCGGCATAAGCGGACGGATTAAACTTCGTCTTGCCGAAGCTGTTTTCTCGGAGGAAGCTAGCGGGCACGTGAAGGCATCTCGTCGCAAAGGGAAAACTCAATCTGACTCCGCCGGGGCACGACTCCGCGCCGCTTTGCGCACCGAACGCCCGCTGCAACTCGCCGGGGTGATTCACGCCTACGCAGCCATCCTCGCCGAGAGTGCGGGTTTCCGGGCGTTGTATCTTTCGGGGGCGGGCGTCGCCAATGCCAGCTATGGTGTGCCGGACATCGGCCTCACGACATTGGACGATGTGCTGATTGATGTCCGCCGCATCACCAGTGCGACCAAGCTCCCGCTCCTCGTGGACGCCGACACCGGCTGGGACAATCCCAAACTCACCGTACGCGAAATGATCCGCGAAGGCGCAGCGGGAATTCATCTCGAAGACCAAGTCGAAGCCAAACGTTGTGGCCACCTGCCGGGCAAACAACTTGTCTCCGCCCAGGAAATGGTCGCGCGCCTCAAAGCCGCCACCGCCGGTAAAACCGATCCGCAATTCGTCATCATGGCGCGCACCGATGCCGCCGGGGTGGAAGGAATTGACGCTGCCATCGAACGCGCCAAGCTGTACCACAAAGCGGGCGCTGACATGATCTTTGCCGAAGCCCTGACCACGCTGGCGGAATACCGGAGGTTCACTGCCGCCGTGAAGATCCCTGTGCTCGCTAACATCACCGAGTTCGGCAAAACGCCGCTGTTCACCACTCGCGAACTAAAATCCGCCGGCGCGCGTCTCGTGCTCTATCCGCTCTCCGCCTTCCGGGCCATGAACGCCGCGGCGCTGAAGACTTTTCAGACGATTCGCAACAACGGCACGCAAAAGCAGGTCGTCCCCCAGATGCAAACGCGCACCGAGCTTTATGAGTTCCTCGGCTACGACGCCTTGAAGAAAGGAGCGAAACCGTGAGTGCCGACAAAAAATCCGGTGGACTCGCCGGCATCGTCGCAGGAGAAACCAGCATCTCCACCGTCGGCAAGGAAGACCTCGGCCTTACCTATCGCGGCTATGCCATTGGTGAACTCGCAGCCAATGCTACGTTCGAGGAGGTTGCCTTTCTACTTCTCTACGGCCACCTCCCCAAGCGGAGCGAGCTGGAAAGTTATCAGCACAAACTCGCTTCACTGCGCGGACTGCCTACTCCGCTCAAGACCGTGCTGGAGCAACTCCCGGCCAGCACGCATCCGATGGATGTGTTGCGCACCGGATGCTCAGCGCTAGGCTGTATCGAGCCCGAGGGTGGCCACCGTGATTTGCACGCGGTCGCCAACCGGATGCTCGCCGCGTTTCCGTCGATTCTCCTCTACTGGCATCAATTTCATCACGCTGGCAAGCGGATTGAAACCGCCGTCAATGCCCCGGGTATGGCCGCTCATTTCCTGCATCTGTTGCTGGGCCAACCTGCGGATGAAACCCGCATCCGCGCGCTCGATGCTTCGCTGATTCTTTACGCCGAGCACGAATTCAACGCCTCCACCTTTGCCGCCCGTGTCACCACATCAACGCTGGCGGACTATTACTCAGCCATCTGCTCCGGCATCGGCGCGTTACGCGGCCCGCTCCATGGCGGGGCCAACGAAGCCGCGATGCAACTGATCCAAAAATTCAAATCTCCCGCCGATGCTGAAGCTGGCCTGCTCGCAATGCTGGAAAAAAAGGCTCTTATCATGGGCTTTGGCCATCGCGTCTATAAAACCTGCGACCCACGCACCGCGCCCATCAAGGAACTGGCGAAAAAACTCGCCACCACCGACGCGAACAGGAACTTGCTCGCCATCGCTGAACGCATCGAAGCGGTGATGTGGCGGGAGAAGCAACTGTTCCCCAATCTGGATTTTTACAGCGCGCTGGCCTACCACTTCTGCGGCATCCCGACGCCGATGTTCACGCCCATCTTCGTCATCGCGCGCACGGCCGGCTGGTCAGCGCACGTCGCCGAACAACGCGAGCACAACCGCCTCATCCGCCCCACCGCTGAATACACCGGCCCACAACCACGTCCGTTTGTGCCGCTTGCACAACGTTAATTTGCCTGTCCCTATTGATGAACGATTACAACGAACCAAGTATTGGGAAAGAGAACCTGGGCGCCGTCATTGGTGCAGTGGTCGGTGCCGTCGGTGGATTGGTGGCCATTGCCATCCCTTACGCCATTCTAACGCGGAACTTTCAAAATCTCTCCGCCGCCAGGAATTTTGGCCTCATCAGCTTTTTGGTCTGCACCCCGGTGGGTTGGTTTGCCGGCGGTTACATCACGCACCTTCTGGAAAAATTTCTCCGCCCAAAAACCGCCGGCGTCGTTGGCGGCATCATTGGCGGACTTTTACCCGTGACCGGCGTGGCGCTCTATGGCTGGCACATGGTCACGGCAAAATAGTTTTCCGCATCATGTCCTCGCACCTCAACACCACTCATCGCCCACCGTTCGATCCCCTGCTCCGCCAGATCGCCGATTACGTCTGCGACTATGATTCACCGAGTGAAGAAGCGCTCAACACGGCGCGCTTTTGCTTGCTCGACACGCTCGGCTGCGGTCTGCTGGCGTTGAAATATCCCGCCTGCACCAAGCTGCTCGGGCCAGTCGTGCCCGGAACAATCGTCCCCAACGGCGCCCGCGTGCCCGGAACAAACTACGTACTCGATCCCATCGCTGCAGCATTCAACATTGGCACGCTCGTGCGGTGGCTGGATTTCAACGACACTTGGCTTGCCGCCGAATGGGGACATCCGTCCGATAATCTCGGCGCGATTCTTGCCCTCGCTGATTACTCAACGCGCAACGCCGGGCGTGGCATGCGAAGCTTCACCGTGCGCGACATCCTGCTCGCGATGATCAAAGCGCACGAAATCCAAGGTATCCTCGCGCTCGAAAACAGTTTCAACCGCGTCGGCCTCGATCACGTCCTGCTCGTACGCATCGCCTCGACTGCAGTTGCCACGCATCTGCTCGGCGGCACACGGGAGCAGATCATGAACGCCGTCTCCAATGCCTGGCTCGACGGCGGCGCGCTCCGCACCTATCGCCATGCGCCCAACACCGGTTCGCGAAAGTCTTGGGCCGCTGGTGATGCCACCGCCCGCGCCGTGCAGCACGCTCTGATGGCCGTCAAAGGCGAGATGGGTTATCCCTCTGCACTCTCCGCGCCCAAGTGGGGCTTTAGCGACGTGTTGTTCAAAGGCCAGCCCATTAAACTCGCGCGCCCGTTCGGTTGTTACGTGATGGAAAATGTGCTCTTCAAGATTTCCTTCCCCGCCGAGTTTCACGCGCAGACCGCTGTTGAAGCTGCATTCAAACTTTATCCACAAGTGCGCGACCGGCTCGACCAGATCGAACGTATCGAGATGCACACGCACGAGTCTGCCATCCGCATCATCGACAAGACCGGCCCGCTGCATAATCCCGCCGACCGCGATCATTGCCTGCAATACATGACCGCCATCGGCCTCATCTTTGGCGCGCTCACTGCCGATCATTACGAAGACGCGACCGCCGCCGACCCGCGCATTGACGCCCTGCGCGCCAAGATGGTCGTGAATGAAGAACCACGTTACACCCGCGAATATCTCGAAGCCGACAAACGTTCCATCGCCAACGCCGTGCAAATCTTCTTCCGCGATGGCAGCGCCACGGAAAAGGTGGAAGTGGAATACCCCGTCGGCCACCGCCGCCGCCGCGCTGAAGGTATTCCGCTGCTGGTGGAAAAGTTCAGAACCGCCGCCGCAACCTGTTTTCCAAGCATGCAAGCGACAGAGATTCTTTCAATGTTCGAATCCGGCGAGGCACTGCATGCCATGGCGGCGGATGAATTTGCCGGGCAATTCACACAATCCTGACGATCCAGCCCGAGCATGGTTTTGATTCGACAGGGCTAGCGCAAACTTCAACACTGCCAACAGTGAAGTTGCCGCCCGATTATCACATGCACACGCCGCTTTGCCGCCACGCCAGCGGCGAGCCGGTGGAATACGCCCGTCGCGCCGTGGAACTCGGCTTCACCGAGATCGGTTTCTCAGATCACTCGCCGATGGCCCGTGATGATTTCGATGACTGGCGCATGTTCAATCGCCAGCTTGACGAATACGTGGAGAAGGTCCGGCGCGCACAACGCGAGTTCCCGCAACTCACCATCCGTCTCGCGCTGGAAGTGGACTATCTGCCCGGCCAGGAGGAATGGATTCGCGATCTCGCCGCCCGGCATCCGTGGGATTATTTCATCGGCTCAGTCCACTACGTCTCCGAGGATTGGGCGATCGACAGTCCCTTCCAACTCGCCAAGTGGAAGGAGCGCGACACGTTTGAAGTCTGGTCAGTCTATTTTGACTGGCTCACGCGCGCGGCGGAAACGGGTTTGTTTGAAATCATCGGCCACGCCGATCTGCCGAAAAAATTCGGCCACCGCCCGACCCAGGATTGCGCACCGCTTTACGATCGCTTCCTTACCGCCGCCAAGAAGCACAACTGCGCCATCGAACTCAACACCGCTGGGCTACGCAAGGACTGCAAAGAGATTTATCCCAGCCGACAAATTCTGGAAATCGCGTTTGCGAAGGGCGTGCCGATCACATTCGGCTCGGACGCGCACAAGCCCGAGGAAGTCGGGATGGATTTTACCGCTGCCATTGAGTTGACGCGCAGTGTCGGGTATCGGGAAACCCGCGCTTTCGCCGGGCGTAAATCCCATTCGTTGCCGCTCTGATTAAGGTTCGACCAATACCGGCATTCCGATCGAGACCAGCTGGATCAAGTATTCCGCGTTCCAGTTCGCCAAGCGAAAACACCCGTGCGACTCGGTGCGGCCCACCTGCTCTGGGCTTGGCGTACCGTGCATGCCATAGCCGGGCTTGTCCAAGCTGATCCAAGCCGTGCCAACGGGATTGTTTGGGCCGGGCGGCAAGATCAGCTTCGATTTCAACTGCCGCGCCTCCTCGGATTCGGGAAACACCTCGGGATTGAAGGTGTAATCGGGATTCGGCGCGACGGCGACCACATGAAGCTCGCCCACCGGGCGTTTCTCGAACTTGGCCGCGATGCTGCACGGAAAGTGCGCGAGCAAGTTTGTGCTTTCATCGAAGGCTTGGAGCGTCCGCTCTGCCAGGCTGATGCGGACAAACGCCGCCTTCTTTTTCGGCGCTGGATACTCGACCGCGGGAATCTTCAACTCCATCCCTTCACTGACATTCGTCCAGATCACGCCGGGATTCAATTTGCGCGTCAACGTTGGCGAGGCATGGCCTTTTTCTGCCACCAATTCCAGCAACGTCTCGTAGTCCAGTGCGCTCTGTTGTGATTTACCCAACCACGTCTTGCTGATGGGCTGCAAGCGAGCCAGATCGTTGCTTGTGACGGTGTATGTCGCTAGCGGCTCAGCATCTAATACCAACATTGCCCCAGTGGCCGCATCCAACTCACCCGTCGCCGGCAAGTCATTCGCTCGCTGAAACGCTTGCAACGCCGCCCGCGTCTGTGAGCCGTTCACCCCATCAATCGAGCCGGAAGAAATTGCCCGCCGCGCCAGAACCACCTGAATTTCCAATGGGCCACGAGGCGAACGTGGAAAGCCTTTCGGTTGCACCAAGGCCAGGGGTGGTTCGGATTTGGTGACGGGTTTGATGGGCGGAGGATTTGTCACTGCCACAACTTGAGTCGCCAGCCGGTTGGTTGCGGGCGGTGGAACAGGCAGGGCAAGATTTGATCGCACCACTTCAGTTGGTTTTGGCAATACAACTGGCGTTAGTTTAGGCGGAACTGGCGCATTCGTCACCACAACGGCACGGGGACGTTTTTGCGGAGCCGGCTTAGCCGCCGGCCGGCGCGAAGTCCACCAAACCACACCGACAATGGCGATGACCAGTACCCAAGAATAACCAGAGGAAAACCCTCCCCGCGCCGAGACCTTCGGTCGGCAGTCGGAAATGAGAATGACGCGGCACAGAATGATTTAGCCAAAGATTCGCCGATGAATCCAGCCCCCGGTGAAACCACTGGGTTGTGGTCGGGAGTTCGGCGGAATTGAGAGAACGCTGACTTGGGCTACTCTGTCCTCGCGGTTGGTTGTTAGAAATTGATCTTCGGTTTTAGCGGAGTCTCAGACGGGCAGTGCGAGAGCGGGCCGATGGTGAACTTGGAGGAGAAACACGTCGGCCCGCTTTGCCCGAATCCAGTAGAGAAGAGCAACAAACTGCAACGACAACCGAAGTCTAAAAGTTGTCAAAGCTTTCCCTCAACGCTTAAAACCTTCAAGCCGTGCGTGCAGGAAACGGCCACGACTCATCCGGCACCTGCGAGACATGCGGCATCGCCCGCAAATTTTGGCTGGCAGGTCATTTGCCAATCACTTCCTAAATCACTAATCTGCCGCATGGCAGCATCCCGCATCACGGCTTGGCACTGGTTGCGCACCGGAGATGAAGCGTTTGCCTCCATGCTTGGGGCAATTGATGTAGCGCGGAGCTCCATCCAACTGGAGACTTACATATTTTCCAATGATGAAATTGGGCGCACCTTCCTTGCGGCCTTGCTTCGCGCCCAACAACGCGGCGTAAAAGTTCGCGTGCTAGCTGATGGCATCGGCTCGCTCGGATTGCCGGGTGATTTTTTCTCAACCCTTACAGCCGCTGGTGGAGAAGCCAAGATTTTCAATCCGTTAGCCCTAAAGCGCGCCACTATCCGCAACCATCGCAAATTGCTCGTCTGCGACGATCAGCTAGCCTTTATCGGTGGCTTTAACATTTCGCAGGAATACGCCGGCGATGGCGTTGAACGCGGCTGGCGCGACTTGGGACTGCGTTTTGAGGGCGATCTGGCCAGAGACCTGGCGGAGTCGTTCGAGGTAATGTTCGCGCTGGCGGATTTTCGCCATAAGCGCCTGATCCGATTGCGACAAGCCAAACAAAAGCGCATTCCCACCTCTGGTCGAGAACAGTTGTTGCTCGGCGGACCAGGCCGGGGTTCGAATCCCATTCGTAAGGCGTTGTATAAAGACCTGCAGCACGCCCGCAACACTCAGATCATTGAAGCCTATTTCCTCCCGATGTGGCGAATCCGCCGGGCTTTGAACCGCATCGCACGAAAAGGTAGCGAGGTGAAATTGATTCTCGCAGGCAAGTCCGACGTTGCACTTTCCCAGCTTGCTGCGCGCAGTCTTTACCGCCGCTTGCTGAAGGCCGGCACGCAGATTTATGAGTATCAGCCGCAAATCCTGCACGCCAAGCTGCTGATCTTCGACGACGCGCTCTACGTCGGTTCGGCAAACCTCGACCCGCGCAGCCTGAGCATCAATTACGAGCTGATGGTGCGCTTCGAAAACCCGCAGATGGTCGCTGAAGCACGGGAAATTTTTACCGACGCGCTTAAGCACAGTAAGGTGGTGGAACTCGCAGCATGGAAACGCTCGCGCACCCTGTGGACGCGGTTCAAGGAGCGTTGCGCCTATTATTTTCTGGCGCGCATTGATCCCCACGTTGCCCGGCGGCAATGGAAGGCCTTGCCGGATTGATCCCCGATAAAACAAAACGTCCGCCACTGGATGGTGACGGACGTTTCGGGCTGGGTTCTGAGTTGCGACGCAATCCGCGCTGCTGATCAGCGCGTCAAAGCAAACAGGTACCGCTGCACGCGCGAGGCGTCCGCGTCCCGCTTCAATTCGATGTAGATCTGCTCCAGGTTGCCGCACATGCGGGCGAGCATTCGGCGGGCGCTCATCGGCTGGAGATATTCCTCGCGCATCTCGTGTTTGCAACGGGTGAGATGCTCGATGCAGTCATTCCGTGTGAGCAATTTCCCGAGGTTGAACGCGTCCACGTAAACTTCTTCCACACCGGATTGGAAACGGCACACCGAATGTCCAGGCAGACCGACGCCCGAAACCGGGAAGCCCAAACGGCGCATCAACAGCGTGTAGATCAAGCAAAGCGAAACCGGATTGCCCGTGCGACGATCCAGCACGCGATTGAGGAAGGTGTTCTCCGGGTCGTAATAATTTTCCATGTTGCCCGTGAAACCTTTCTCCTCGAACAGGAATTTATTCACGCGGACCAACAGGCGTTCCTGCTGATCGCCCGCCGCCAGCCATTCGCGCAATTCACCGGCGAGATCGTCGAGGATCGCGCTGTAAGCGGCGGGGTTGGCGTCCGGATACTCGGTCTGCGCCATCAGCAATGCGCCCTTCTCGAGTTCGATCAGCGCCTCGTCCTGCAGGCAATAAGCCATAGAGCGCGTGTCAGCCAGTTCACGGTCGAAGTGGCGAACAATCTCCTGCGCGTGCCGGCGGACCATCGGGTCGCCGCTCAACTGGCATGGCTTGAGCCAGATCTGGGTGTCGCTACCGAGCGAGATGATCTTCTGTTTCCACCGCCTGATAAACCGTCGGATCTTCGTCGCCAAAAGTCGGATCAATGCGCTGCGTTGTTGCTCCGGCAATTCAACGTTCGCCCCGTTTGAAATCTTGTCTGTAAGTGTCGTGCTTTGCATTTCAGTTTGTGCCACCAATAGACCGCAAAATCACAAAGTCCACAATTCAGTGTGGTTCGGATAAGAATCCCGGGGAAACCTTGGGGCTTGTCGGGCAACTTTGGCAGTAAAAAATCTGGTGTCCGGTACGATTTTTTGCAGGCTAGCGCCCCTTCAGCGCTTGGGCTTCTGGCGTTCTTGTTTCTCCCGCTCAACTTCCAGTAGCGTTTTCTCCAGCAAAGACCGTTGTTCCTCTTGGCTTTCCATCCGGACGGCGGCGGCGTCCACAATCGCCGCCATAGCCGCCAACGCCGTCAGAACAAAGCAAAGCATCCAATAGACGATAAGCCACACCGGATTGTTGGCGAGTGCCTGCCGCAACACCGTCTCCCCCGTCACTAGCATCAAAATTGCCGCCGCGATGCACGCGATGCCAACGCGGCGGCGCAGTGATTTGCGACGGGGAGTTTCGCTCATGCGGGCAATGTCGTTACTTTGCCAGTTCTTGCCAGAGAAACGCACTCAGACGCTGGCCTTGAGCGAAGATGTTCAGGTCAAACTTCTCATTCGGGCGAATGCGCATTGTCATCCGGCAGCGCCAGCCCCAGCAGCAACGTATCCGCACCCAGAAATCTTTTTGAACTGGTTCACGATGGGAATCGAGCCACCCTCGCGCAACAACACCGGCTCGTGACCGAACGAGGTCTTCAGCCGCGCAAGGCCGCCTGCGCCTGCCGACTCGTCGGCGACACCATGATAGGCCTCCGCTCCGTGACCGGTCTTGATCTCCGATTGTCACGGTCGGTGGACAATGCTTCTGCAGAAAGGCGTCGCACGGCCTCGATGACTTTGGCTGGCTGCTGACCGGGCACGAGGCGCATGGTGATCTTCGCCCGCGCCCACGACGGCACGATGGTCTTGCTGCCTTCGCCCTGATAGCCGCTGGTCAGACCGTTGATCTCGAACGTCGGACGCGCGGTGCGTTGTTCATCCGGCGTGAAGCCGTGTTCGCCGTGTAATTCCGGCACGCCAAGAAATTTCCGATACGCCGTTCGGCTAAATGGAACACGCGCCATCTGTTTGCGCTCATATTTTGTCAGCGGCACAATGCCGTCATGAAAGTGCGGAATAAGGACGCGCCCCTTGGCATCATGAACCTTGGCAAGCAAGCGGCTCAGCGCCATGGCCGGATTTTCCACCGAGCCACCAAACATGCCGGAGTGCAAGTCGCGCGACGGACCGTGCAAGATGATTTCACAAGCGGCAATGCCTCGTAACCCATACGTCAGCGCTGGATGTTTCGGGCCAGGAATGCCCGTGTCTGAAACCACCACTGCATCGCACTGCAATTCGGCGCGGTTCTTTTGCAAGAAACCCGCGAGACTCTTGCTGCCGACCTCCTCCTCGCCTTCGATGACGAAGGTCAAATCACACGGGAGTTCGTTTCCGGTCTTGAGATAAGCTTCGACCGCCTTGAGATGCGCGAGGTTCTGGCCCTTGTTATCGCTCGCGCCGCGACCGAACAACGAACTGCCACGAATCGTCGGCTGGAACGGCGGTGTCTTCCACAAATCAAACGGCTCAGGCGGCTGCACATCGTAGTGGCCATAAACCATGAAGTGCTTGCGACCTTTCGCGCCTTTCTTGCGCGGCGTCTTGGCGATAACAATGGGATTGCCCTCAGTTTGACGCGCCTCTGCCTCCAAGCCGATTTCACGGCAATGCTTCACCAACCAATCCGCGCAAGCTTTCATATCAGTGGCGTGCTGCGGCTGCGCCGACACGCTGCGAAAGCGGACGTAGTGACGAAGCTCTTCCACGAAGCGCGCCTGATGGCGCTCCAGATATTTCAAAACAGAATCCATGCGCGAAGTATTAGGAAAGCGCGCCGAAAGCCAAGCCGTTTACGTCCTACGGCTTTGCATCACGCTTGAACAGGTCAAGCAACCGCAAGCGTTTCTTTGGCTCCGCTACGGCATTTGTGTTGCCACTAACAGTGTTCGTCGCCGAACCGCCAAGCCGGAACTTGAACAGCTCCGCAGTTGTTCCATACAACGTCTTCCCAGCCGAGCCGATCAGTTTACCCGCCTCTAATCCGACTTCGCCGATGGCTTTGCCTGTTCCCAATCCCACACCACCAACGAGAGATTTTCCTGTCAGCAATAGCAATCCCGTCTCGCTGAAATCCGATTTTACTCCGCTGAATGAGCCCTTGAGCGTCAGGAAGTGTGGTAACGCGATATAAGCCGCGTTCGTCGGCGTATTAAAATAAACCATGCCCAACTTCTCGGCGTAAGAGCGGCCCAGCGAAGTGCGTAGCGGAAAATGCACCGTGGAATTCGTGACTGCTTCAGTCCAGCCGATTGCGCCTGTGCTCTGGACCTGGAAGGCCGCAGTCTGAACCAACGCTTCCTGCAGTTCCAGCACGCCGTTGGTCATCCGACCATTCGCGACCAAGACCTCAATCGGTCGTGCCGTGATTTCCTCCGCCCAACGCAATTGCCCCGCGTCCAAACGCCCCTTCAACATTGAAATCAAATCCGGCAATGCCAGCACGGTATTGACGACCAGATTTAACACCGGCGTCCGCACGTTGCCGAGCGCCAAGTTCATGTTGGTGGTCATCAGATTGAACTGCGCGTTGAAGTTGGTGCGCCAACTGAGATAGGTCAGGCCCGCGCCGCTCAGTTCCAGACTGCCGTTAAATCGCCCACCGATCTGATTTCCACGCAAACTCGTGAAGGTATTCAACACTGGCGGCACTGGAACAGATTGAGCTTGGAGTCCTAATTGATAGCGATACCCCGGCACGCCCAAATCCAAATCTCCGCGCAACGTCACCGGCCCGCCGTTAAGTTTAAACTGGCAAGGATCGAGTTTGATCCGGCTGCCAGCCACGCTCACAGCGGCTCGCCAATCCGAAAATCCTGCTTCGTGAAGATATAAACGCCCGATCTTCACATCGCACTTCACATCCCCCACCGGTAATGCAATGGCGGCAGGTTCACTGGAGGTTGGGGGCTCAGCCTCATTCTGCGTTTGAGCGGCGCTATTGGTGGCCACTTCCGTAAGCAGCAATTCATAGTAACGGGTAAAGTCCAACGACTCGGCGCTGAGTTTCAAACGCCCTTTTACTGCGGTCGTTTGCGCGACGTCTATTTCACCCGCCAAAGTCAGTTCATTCTTGGCGCGCTCTGTCGGCGTCAGCGTCAGGCGACACTGCCGAATCTGAGCGACTTGCTTTGCCATGCCAACATCCGCCTGCACTCGCAGTTGCAGCGGCGTAGCCAAGGCAGGATAGCGCGCATCGCGCACCACGAGATTTTTTACGTGCGTATCAGTCGTGAACTTGAACTTCTGATACGCGTCCCACTCCGCCGTCAATTCTGCCCCCAACGTCACTGACTCCAGATGCTTATCGCCCAAAGCCACCGCCAACAGCGGGCGAAGCAGGTCTTGATTCACATCGGAAAGCTTGAAGCGAAATTGTCCCACCGAAGCATCTTGAAGCCATTCGATATTCCCACTACCAGCCACTCGCCCGCTCGGTTGATCATCCACACGCACCAAGCCAGAGAGCCTGCGAATTTCCAGCAACCGACGTTTGTTACCGATCTCAAAATCAAAATCTGCACTCACCGGCACTGCTTCGCGCTTATCCGATGGTAACTTAATTTCGCCTAACGTCAGCTTGCCGGAAGCAATTTGCCTCCCATCTTGGTGTTGAAAACGTGCCGCGACCGTCGCAGTGCTGTTTGATATGTTCACCCCCGCGATTCCGATATCCGTCACCCACCGTCCCAGCTGCGCTTCCACTTTCATTTGCAAGTCTGCGGCTGATCCATTGCACTGCGCTGCTCCCGTTGCCGTCGCTTGAAACGCCGGCAGCCCCTCGCGTAACAGCTCAAATTGTAGTCTCTCCACCGTCAGGTCGCGCAAATCCACGACGGCAACAGATCCGTTCAGTCGGACGTCCATGCCAGCGACGCGGTTACTGCCTGTGGTTATGGAGAAATCCTGGGTAGCCGCAGCCAATTCGGCTCGCAACTTTTTACCCTTCTCAGTCGAGGCCAGCTCCAGTTTTCCCGATAACTTACCTGCGAGCGCTTCGATACCAAGAAACTGCCGCCACTCTCCCAGATCGAAGGCAGATAACACCAAGGAAAGCTTAGCGTCACTTGCGTTCCCTGCCACTCCCCCCCACGCCATGGTGAACGACTGCGGCAACTCGCTTTGCAGCACGAGCTGGGAATTCTGCTGCGCCGTCAAATTCATGAAACGCACCTCGGCACTGCGCGCTATGCAGTCAATCGCCCCGGCAAAATCACAGCGCAGCTCCAGCGTTGGAGATGCTCGCCCTTGTTGAAGCAATTGAAATTGCGCCGCCTCCACCCTACCCGCCAACGAAAGCGCCTTGCCGCCTTCTGACAATTCCACATCGGCACTGGCATTAACGGTCGTCGCGCCGAAATCCAACCCACTGGCCGCGCCCAGCAGATTCAACGCGCGACGATCCAGCCTCAAGGCTTCCAAGTGCAGTTTGCCTTCGCGCTTGGCAAGATTGAAGGGACCGGCCACCAGAACCTCCCCCAACGTCGCATTCGCCCGCGTCAAGCTTACCGCGAGCCGCTTGATCTCCTCGGCCGAAATGTCGCACTCTAATCGCGCGGCAAGCTCGGCGAGGTGCCCAAACTCACCGGTGGCGTTCGACGCGGAGCAATCCAATTGCCCATTGACTTCGATGGGGTTCAGATCAGGCGCAAGCGTGAACCCGAACGCACCGCCTAGTGATGCCTGGAGCGAGCTCGCGTTTGTCGCCGCCAGGTTGGTTTTTGCATCCGAGAAATTCAACGCAAACTCCACCTTGCCCGCCTGCCCGTTCCCCAAATTTTGCAGCTTGAAGTTCAGGCCGGAAACTTCGGTAAAGTCGGGAGCACCACTCAAATGCTTTTTGACCCAGCGTATGGTGCCATTGTGAATTTGCACGGACTGGAGATTCAATTGCGGAACGCTACCGGATGCCGGTTGGTTTGTGGCCGTCCGATCAGGCTTTCCGCCACTCAACCTGGCAAGGAAGTCTAAATTGCTGCGGCCGTCGGGGTCTTGAATCACCGTTAAATTCGGCAACTCCAGCTCAAATTCCGCGATTTCTATCTTACCACACAGAATGCTCCACAAATTGTAGCGCGCTCGCAGTTCTTTGACGGTCAACACCGGCTCATTGCCCGGCGGCTGGATCAGCAAATCGCGCAGCACCACTTTACGGAATGGACTGACATCTAAATCCGACACCGTAATCTCAGCCTTCAACGCTTGGCCGAGTTGAGGGAGGACAACCTTCTTGAAAAAAAACGAACTGGTGACAATGAAATACAGCCCGACCAACAGCAGGATCGAAATGACCGCCGCACGAAATAATTTGCGTCGCCACGTTTTGGAGCGTGGCGTTGGGGTTTTGATCCTGATTTCGGTCATGGGTAGAAAGGTTCAAGCCATTTGTCCCCGGCGCGCACCTCAACCGGTCGTAGCGGCTTGAGCCAGAATTTCCCGGGCAGTTTGTTGCACAGCATCCTGCAACTGACGCGGCTTGAGGACCACGACATCACTGCCCCAGCCCAACACCCAACGCTGTATTTCAACAAGACTCGACAGCGTCAGGCGCAACTCCACGCCGCCCCCTTTGAGTTCCTTGAGCTGCTGGGAATCGTGCCACTTCTTTTCGCGGATGTAATCAGCCACGCGATCATTGAAGCGCAGGACGACTTCAAATTCGCCTTCACCCGAATGCACTCCAAAGCTGTCGCGCAGGCGTTTTTCCAGCGAGAATTTTTGCGGACGGGGAAAGTGTTTCCCGGTTTGTTTCACAGACAACACGCGGGCGGGAACAAACGTGCGGATGTCTTTGCGCGCATGGTCGAAGGCGAAGAGATACCATTCGCCATTGATGTTCGCGAGATGGTAGGGATCAATCAGCCGCACCTCCCCTTCCCGGTTGCCGGCCTTGCGATAAGTGAGCTCTAGTTGTTTGCGTTGCGCCGTGGCTTTGGCCAGCACGTCGAAAATTTCCAGATTCAACACCGGCTCGGCGCGGGTCCGAAAGGAAATCGTCTGCTCGATGTCTGCGAGATTGAGCGAGATGGTGTCGGGCAACGACTGCTCGATCTTGCGGATGGCACTGAGCAGTGGTTTCTCGAATTGTGTGCCGCGATATTGCTCCAACGCCTTTTCTGCGATGACTAGGGCGACCAGTTCGCCCTCGGTGATATGCATCGTCGGAAACGATGTAACTTCACCAGTATAATGGTAGCCGAAGCGTTGCGGGTGATATTCAATCGGCAACTCCAGCCGGTCGCGCATGAAATCCAGATCGCGCTGGATGGATTTCGTGCTGACCTCCAGCTCGCGAGCGAGCGTGGTGGCATTGGGAAACTTACCGGATTGCAGCGATTGATGGATGCGCAGCATCCGCTCGAGGGGCGGACGGTGCTTGGGCATTGGGACGGCTGAGGCCTCGCGTATCATTCACCGATGAAATAGCGGAGTCATAGACAATCGGCAACTTGGCAATTGGCCATTGTTCCGTACCCCGGAAAACAATCACGCGCTGAAACCCCAACGGAGCCAGTTTTGCAAACCATTGCGCCCCGATGTCACGGGTTTGCTGAGTGTCATAGTTCAAGCCCACGACCACTGCCGCCACATCGCGACCGGTGGTCAACTGCTGGAGATGAGCGAGCGCTCCGCTCGTATCAAACACGGTAGCAAACCCATTTTCCCGCACCACCGGTTTGGCAATGTAGATCGAATCCCAGCGATAGAAACGAAGCTCCACGTCCGCGGCGGCGGCATGCTTGGAACTCTGCGTCGCACAGGAGGCAATCAAGAGGACTGGGCACAACAATACGACCTGACAAAACGAACGGCTCAACAACTTCATGACAACACCAAACTCCTTTTCTTCGCCAACCTAATCGGCGGCCGGAGCGCGGCGCTTTAGAAGCATTCGCCTAGTATTTTTCCTGAATTGTTTCCATCGCCATCAGCGTCACGATTTCAGACAATCGCGACCTAGGTTGGTGCAAAAAAATCCCCAGCCTCACCTAGAAGCTGGGGAGTGAATTAGCCTAAGCGCCTTAGCCCAACTTAGCGAGCAACTCGTCGTTGGTCTTGTGTTTCTTGAGCGCGGCGGTGAGCGTTTCCATCGCTTCGATGGGATTCAGATCCACCATCATGCGGCGCAGCTTGCGCAGCGATTCGATGTTCTTAGCGGCAAATAGTTTTTCCTCTTTGCGCGTGCCGCTCTTCGGGATGTCGATTGCGGGATACAGGCGGCGATCCGAAAGCTTACGATCAAGGATCAATTCCATGTTACCCGTGCCCTTGAATTCCTGGAAGATGAGTTCATCCATGCGCGAACCGGTGTCCACAAGCGCCGTGGCGAGAATCGTCAGCGAACCGCCGTGTTCGATCTTTCGCGCCGAGGCGAACATCTTGCGCGGAATTTCCAACGCGCGGGCATCCACACCGCCAGTCATCGTGCGACCGCTGCCGCCGTGCACGCTGTTGTAAGCGCGGGCGACGCGGGTGAGCGAATCGAGCAATACGAAGACGTCCTTGCCGGATTCCACCATGCGGCGGCAGCGCTCAATCATGAAGCGCGAGAGGCGAACGTGGGTTTCCAAATCTTGATCGTTCGAAGAGGCGACGACTTCGGCTTTGACGGAACGCTGGAAGTCCGTGACTTCTTCGGGCCGTTCGTCAATCAACAGCACCATGACGTGAACTTCAGGATGGTTCGCCGTGACAGCATTGGCGATTTGCTTCAAATGGTAGTCTTGCCGGTGCGCGGCGGCGCGACGATCAGGCCGCGCGTGCCTTTGCCGATGGGCGTGACGAGATCGATGACGCGCGTCTCGATGAGATCCGGCGTCGTTTCGAGATTGTATTTCTCAATCGGGTCAATGGTGGTGAGGTTCTCAAAGCGCACCGCTTTGGTGTACTCATCGAACGTCATGCCGTTGACTTTCTCGACCGAACGAAGCTGCGGGCTGGTGCCACGATGCGGCGGCTGCGTCGGACCTTCGACCAAGCTGCCCTCGCGCAGGAAACTGCGTTTGATGGTGTCCGGGGTCACAAAAATGTCGGAAGGCTTGGGATGAAAATGGGCGGCGGCGGTGCGGAGGAAGCCAAAGCCCTTTTCAGAGATTTCCAGATAGCCGGAGCCATAATCCACGCGGCTGTGTTTCCGGGCGCCCCAGCGTTTTGATAGTCGTTTCTATGTTGCTTGTTCATACCTGTCGATGTTCGTCGAAGGTTGGAAAATGCCCCGATTAACCAACATTTAGAACTTTGAATGGTTGGGAAGCTGCCGGGTGATTGCTGTAAACCAAACTTAGGGGAAACAATTCCTCGACACGGCAATCAGACCTTTGATTCGCCGCTAATTAGGGGCAAATCAACCTGAGCGCAACTGTTTTTTTCATAGAATTTTTTCATTATCTTGCCCGACTCAAAAAACAAAAACCGCAAACCGCCAAGTGCTTCAACTGGCAGTTTGGCGGTTGGAAATTGCGAATTAATCAGCCTCCCACCGCAGCCCGGGCTTCAGCCGCCAGCGCGGTGCTAAGGTAACGTTCGCCGGTGGAGCACGCTACCGTAACAATCAGTCTTACCCTTGTTCTCCGGACGTTTTGCGACTTCGATGCGCCGCCACGACGTTCGCGCCGGTGGAAATACCGACCAGCAGGCCTTCTTCCTTGGCCAAACGCCGGGCCATGGCAAAAGCGTCATCGTTGCGTGACTTGGACGCATTCGACGATTTGTGGTTTCCCGGCGGTATCCTTCAGGTGGAAGTTCTTGGGCACGAAGCCCGCGCCCGGTGCCTTGAATCTTGTGCGGACCGGGCTTCACCGGCTGACCGGCGAGCGTCTGCGAAATGACGGGAGAATCCTTCGGTTCGACTGCGATGGCTTGGAACGACGCCTTCTTGGGCTTGATCACTTCGCAGCACACCGGTGATCGTGCCGCCCGTGCCGACCGCCGCGACAAGAATATCTATCTTGCCGTCCGTATCATCCCAGATTTCTACTGCTGTCGTCTTGCGATGAATTTCCGGATTGGCCGGGTTTTCGAACTGTTGCGGAATCCACGCGTTCGGCGTTTCCTTGGCGAGTTGTTCCGCCTTGGCGATGGCGCCCTTCATGCCTTCGGTGCCGGGCGTCAACACGAGCTTCGCGCCCAGCATCGCCAGCAAGCGTGCGGCGTTCCAGCGACATCGTTTCCGGCATCGTGAGGATCAATTGATAACCCTTCGCGGCGGCCACGAACGCCAGCGCGATACCGGTGTTGCCGCTCGTGGGTTCGATGATGACGGTGTCCTTCTTCAGCACTCCGCGCTTCTCCGCGTCCTCGATCATCGCCATGCCGATACGGTCCTTGACGCTGCCGAGCGGATTGAAGAATTCGCACTTGAGCAGAACGGTGGCGGGCACACCCGCCGTGACTTTGTTCAGTCTGTACCAGCGGAGTGCGGCCGACGGTTTCGACGATGTTGTTGTAAATGCGTCCCATAATTTTTAGGAATAGTTGCGGTTAAATTAGGAGTGGAGTTTGGGCGGGAAGACCAAAACAAGGGCAAGTCTTTTATGGAAATACTGTAATGGGTGACGTGGAACGTGATTTTCATGCACGTGCCCCGCCACCCGTCGGCCTGTCACTTAAAATTCAGGGAGGTTGGGGAGGCTGACCTGCCGGTCAGCCTCCTCGTGCGGCAGCACGTCCCCACCAACCTCTAAGCTCGCTAGCGCCTTAAGCGCTCAATTCATTTTCGATTCGCGGCGCAAGCGCGCGCGTTTATGTTCGGCTTCTTCGTCTTCCTTTTCGGGAAGCCCACAGGTTTCCCGCCAGTGATTCCGGCGATCACCCAAGCCGATCTGGAGGAGATATTCGTGATCAAACCGCTCCGCCGTCTCTTTTTTGCCGTAACCCATTTCGGTAAGAAAAAACATTCGCCGTATGGACCGCCGTGACAGACGAGCGTGAAAACGAGTATCGCTCGTCCCCGCGAAGGGCAATGATGCCAAGCGACTGATTCCAGCACCGGCAATGGCAACCCCCAAGTGCCGAGCAAACAGGCCGCCAGCTCCGCGTGCGTCGTACCGAGCACCTGCAGCTCAGCCCTCGCGATAAAGAAAGTTGTTTATGCTGCTGCAATTGCTCCACGGAGGCGCACATAGCCGGCACGCTTCGCCGCGAGGATCTGAATTTGCCCATGTTGTCGTCATCAAGCCGGAGGTGAACGCGGCTTCACCGAGCTTGGCATCCTTGGTTTCTTCGAGGGAAATGATCTGCGCCAGTGTGGCAACTTGCAGGCTGTGATTCCAAATCAGCTCGGGCGAAAATCCCGGCACGTTTACATTCTCGAACTGGGAAAAGTTCCCGCCATCAGGATCAACGCGCGCGTCCGGCCCATGCCGAGATGCATCACCGCTTCACAGACATCGTTGATCTGGCGGTCCAGTGCGAAGCTGGCGGAGTTAATGACCTGTAAAATCTTTGCCGTCATCAACGGGTCTTTGGCGACAAAATGCGCCACTTTATCCAGCGAACCAGTGGGCGATTCCAGTTCCGCCGCGACTCCTTTGTAAAGCTTGGGCATCACCGGGAGTTTGCGGCATTGCGCCGAGAGCTTTTTTACGCCGGAATTCGTCAACCACTCTTGCACTTGAGCGATACGCTTCAGATGCCCTGCGAACCCCGTCGCACTAATGGCTGCCGGCAGATAATGCACGCCCGTCGCCCGCCAACGTGCCAGTGCCATGCAATCGTTAACATCACCTAAAACAATTCGCAGGAGCAAGGAGGACTGGACGGTGGAGCGCAGACTCAATTGCTGGATGGGCTGCACTTTCGCTGCTCAGCACAACTGCCTGGTAAGATTCTTTGCCTAACACCGTCACCGCCGTTGCGACGTCTTTCACCAGCCGCGCATCCCATTCCGGCACGAGACTGATCAAAGCGGTTTGGACGGTTTGAAACCAAGCTGAAGGCACGTTGATGAACAGCAAATGCTTTCTCCCTTGAGGCAATGCTGCGGATGGAATGATAGCCTCGCGAGAATCCACCTCAGCGAGGTTAGCGGCAACGGGGGTGGGTTTCTTTTCGGAAGCCAGAACTGCGCCCGGGCCCTTGGCGGCTTTCTTAAATGTGTCGAACAAGCCCATGCTCGAAATCCATTTCGCTCAATGATTACCGACTTAAGGCGCGATCTTTGCGCCCGCGTCAGGTCGAATCCATTCGGCCATCCGCTGAGTATTCATCGGCGGCCTGGCGCATGGCTTAAGTGACTTTCGCGTAGTGAAACAAGTGAAGCCGGAAATCAACTACTACAACCCAGAGGCGAAAAACAAAAAGTCCCTGCCCCACCTCGCAGTGGAACAGGGACAATTCTGGGGATGGGAGCTCGCCACACTCTCTTTCCCGTGCCGACATTTGGCGCTCACTTCTCAGCGGCTGCCGGCTTCCCGACGCTATTCTCCGGGCAAACGGAGTTTCCGGCCTCGTAGCAGGGCCGTCCGAAATCTTGCGACTTCAGATTTCGAGTGAGGCTTTTCAGCTTGCTTCAGCTGGTGGTTGCGCCACCGGCTTGCGAACCAGGTTCAGACACGTCCGTGATTTTAACTGCCGCGTCTGAACCACTTGACGCTGGACGGCCACCGGTTCTGCCGGTGCGTTGGCCCGCGTCACGGGTCTCGCCTCTTAACTCTCAGGTTGCTTTCGTTCACAGGTCAGCGGTGAGTTTTGATCATCGCCGACGTTCGGAAGTTTTTCCCGCGATTTGCCTGATCTGCGGGTGCTTCCCGGTGCGACCGCTCTGTTTGTCCGGCTTTCACCGGTTTTACTTGGGCGGTTTCAAACGGTTGATTGAATCCGCCAGAGTCGTCCGCCCCGTGCTGATGCACAGTAGCAACCAACTACCCTCTGGGTAACTGCGTTTCACTCAGGCTCGAAACTTTCCTGAGCTACTTGACTCGACTCGGAACAGTTTCTAATCGTTCCTTATCGCCAAGTTCCTTTTTCGCGTGTACTGACGAGGCGCGAACCTCGCCAGAGGAACTGGTGAATTCTGCCTCCGCTCCCGGAACTTGCGCTCCGGCTTGAGAGGGGTCGCGCCAACCAGCCTGACCCGACCTTTCCCCAGTCACCTGGGATTATCCTTGAATCTGCGTCAGCATCTATTGATGCGCCGTTGATTCAGTTCTTTCAATGAACTGGGAACATCTTATCCCAATTTCGCAATCTGCCTATCAAACCTTATCCACCGAGTTATTCTCCGCCTTCATTTTCTCGAACTGGAAAATCCCGCGACAAATCACTGTTTGCAATCCTGCAACCCCGAGTTATTCACCGCAAAATCTGCATGGCAACGATGATGGTGAAAAACTTGATTTCTCAACTCGATGCAAATTTTACGAATCCACCTAAATAATATCGCCGCCGTGATAATTGTTGGAATCCTAGTCTTATCTCGCGGCACTGAATTTTCAGTTTTCATTTCACGTCAGCCCCTCAATTCATATACTCAAAAATATGCGCCCCCGTTCCGTCGCCAAAGCCGCTCTTGCTGCGCTCACTGCGTTTGCCTTTTTGTTAAATCCTGCATTCGCACTGAATGTCTCAGTTAGCACGGCGACCAACGCGTCACCGCGAGTTAAATTCGCGGCAGATAAATTGGTGGAGGCGGTCATCAGCATAGGTCACCAAGTCATCCCTCACGGACAAATCCAGTCAGCTGACTTTTCAATCAGTTTTGGACGCAGCGCCGGCGGTGAGCTTCCTCACGAGGGCTACATAGTTGGAACAGTCGGCCCTAACAGGATCGTCATTATGGCGAACGACGATTCCGGATCACTCTATGGCGCCTTAGAACTGGCTAACATCATCCGGTCCACGAAAGCACTCCCGCGATCACTCCATATTGTTGATTCTCCCAAAATGAAGTTACGCGGCACGTGTGTCGGGATGCAGAAGACTTACATCCTGCCCGGCCGCAAAGTTTACGAATACCCCTACACGCCGGAGTTGTTCCCGTGGTTCTACGACAAGACGCTTTGGACCGAGTATCTCGATTCGCTCGTTGCGAACCGCATGAACACGCTTTACCTCTGGAACGGCCACCCATTCGCGTCGCTGGTGAAGCTGAAGGATTATCCCGAAGCGGTGGAAGTCTCGCCCGAAGTGTTCGCGCAGAACGCCGAGATGTTCCACTGGCTCACGAGCGAATGCGACAAACGCGGCATCTGGCTCGTGCAGATGTTCTACAACATCTTCCTGCCGAAACCGCTCGCTGATAAGCACGACATCTCAACACAACTCGCCGCCCCCACCCCGCTCGCCTCAGATTACACGCGCAAATCCATCGCAGAGTTCGTGAAGCAATATCCAAACGTCGGCCTGATGATCTGCCTTGGCGAAGCCTTGCAAGGCACAGAAAATCAAATCAACTGGGCCACGAACACAATTCTGCCGGGCGTACTCGACGGCATGAAGGCCGCCGGATTGAAGGAACAACCACCCGTGGTCATCCGCACGCACGCGATGAATCCCGAGGCCATCATGCCCGCGTGTTTCACCGTCTATTCCAACCTATTCACGGAAACCAAATACAACGGTGAATCCCTCACCACCTACGAACCGCGTGGCAAAGCAGCCGAGACGCATCGCAACATGGCAAAGCTCGGCCCGCACCTCGTCAACGTCCACATCCTCTCGAATCTCGAACCGTTCCGCTACGGCGCGACGGAGTTCATCCGCAAATCCATGCTCGCCTCCCGCGACAAACTCGGCGCGAGCGGGCTACACCTTTATCCCCTTGCCTACTGGAACTGGCCTTACGCGCCAGACATCGCGAATCCACCGCTCAAGCAATGGGAGCGCGACTGG
Source organism: Verrucomicrobiota bacterium (assembly GCA_049840435.1). GTDB lineage: Bacteria > Verrucomicrobiota > Verrucomicrobiia > Limisphaerales > JADLHS01 > JADLHS01. Next base: position 25,150 of record JASGKY010000052.1, read on the forward strand.
ATTTGGTTTGAAGCATGGGGACGTTACGCGTGGAATCCCGACGTGCCCGCCGCCGAAGACCGCGCCTACTGGGTTGGCCGCCTTGGTGACTTCTACGGCTGCGACACCAATGCCGCCGGCAAAATCCTCGACGCCTACAACGACGCGGGCGAAGTCGCGCCCATGCTCATCCGTCGCTTCGGCATCACCGAAGGCAATCGCCAGACACTCTCGCTTGGCATGACGCTTGATCAATTGGTGAATCCGAAGCGCTACAACGCCATTTCCGAACTCTGGGAATCCCAAGCCCCACCCGGCGAGCGCCTAGACGAATACGTTCGCAAAGAGTGGAACAAAGAGCCGCACGTCGGTGAGACACCGGAGTCAGTGGTTACAGATTGTCTGAATTTCTCCATGAACGCCATCGCGTTAGCGTCGGACGCCGAATCAAGGGTTACGAAGAACCGCACGGAATTCGAACGCTTCTCAAATGACCTGGATGCAATTCGAGAGATGGCCACATATTACCGCCAAAAAACAAGCGCGGCAGAACTGGTTCTGCGATACGACTACAGCAAAGACATCAAAGACATGGAAAACGCAGCCTGGCACATGCACCTTAGCTACCAATACTTCCAGATACTCACCAACCGCACCATGCATGCCTACCATTTCGCCAACTCGATGCAAACCGGTCACCGGAAGATTCCTTTCCCAGGCGCAGCCAACGGTTTCGGCACAAACTATCACTGGACGCAAGTGCTGCCGCTTTACAAAAAAGAACTGGTAGACTTTCGTGCGCAAGTCGCCGAGTTGAAGAATCCGAAACTCGCCGGAGCGGAGACCGGCGCTCCAGCCGCTTGGCCCGCCGCTAAATTCAAACTCATCAGCACCAACGCCGAAACCTACGAAGTCAAACTCAGCGCGCGCCCCTTTGCCGACCGCAAATACACCATCACTGAACTCGCGCCGGAGTTGAACGGCCTGACCGGCATCCGCTTCTCGCACGAAGAAGCCAAGAATGGTCGCTACGTGCCCGTTGAGTTTGAAGTCACCGAACCCGTGCGCGTGTTGATCGGCTACTTCCAAAACGAACGCGACCTCTGGTTGCAAGTGCCCAACCTCGATTTCGCCTCGCACGCCGACGAACGCGGCGGAGTTGACCCAGTGCTCCGCAACGCCGTCGCCATTGACGAATGCCCGAACGTGAATGTCCACGCCTTCCGCTACGAACCAGGCCGCTACAAATTGGAGTTGATCGGCAAAGGCAGTTTCGTCGTCCTCGGCGTCGTGCCGCAATCAGTTGAACTCAAGAAACGCGACGCCAAACTGGGAATCAAATGAGAGCCTTCGCCTTCCTCGCCAGTCTATTTGCCTGCTGGGGCAGTCTTGCCGCTGATTCCATGCGACCCTTTGCCAAGGTGCAACCCATCGCTCTTGCTGAAGCGCACTGGACCTCCAGCTTTTGGTTTGATCGCTTTGAACTCTGCCGCACCAACATGCTCCCAAGCATGGGCCGCTTGATGGAAGGCACGAACTACTCGCACTTCCTCCGTAACTTTGAAATCGCCGCCGGACTCGCTGAAGGACGCTATCGCGGCGCTTCATTCAACGACGGCGAACTTTACAAACTCATGCAGGCGGCCAGCGCAGCGTATGCTATCGCACCAAGCGAATACTTCCGCCGCAATCTGGACCGCGTCATCGACATCATCGCCAAAGCCCAACGCGAAGACGGCTACATTCACACGCCGGTTCTGGTGCGCCAACTCAACGGCGATACCAACGCCGCACCATTCCAAGACCGCCAAAACTTCGAGATGTACAACATGGGTCATCTCTTCACCACGGCCTGCGTGCATCATCAAGCTACCGGACAAACCAATCTTCTCGCCGTGGCCATCAGGGCAGCAGATTTCTTGTATCGCACCTTCGCCGAATCCACACCGGAAGCCGCACGGAGTTCGGTCTGCCCATCGCACTACATGGGCATTATTGACCTCTATCGCGAAACCGGCGACCAACGTTATCTCGATCTCGCCAAGAAGTTTTTTGAAGTTCGTTCGCAAACCACCGATGGTGGCGACGACAACCAAGACCGCATCTCTTTTGAGAAACAAACCACGGCGATGGGCCACGCCGTGCGGGCGAATTATCTCTACGCCGGCGCGACGGACCTGTTCATGGAAACCGGCGACACGAATCTCTGGCGACCACTCGAACCCATCTGGCGTGATCTGACCGAGAAGAAGATGTACATCACCGGTGGCTGCGGCGCGTTGTTCGATGGCGCGTCACCGTACGGTGCAAAAGACCAGAAGAACATCACGCGCACCCATCAGGCTTACGGCCACAACTACGAACTGCCCAACACCACCGCGCACAACGAAACCTGCGCCAACATCGGCAACGTGCTCTGGAACTGGCGCATGTTCCTCGCCACCGGCGAAGCGCGTTTCGTGGACGTCGCCGAACTCGCGCTCTACAATAGCGTCCTCTCCGGCATGAGTCTCGATGGAACGAATTTCTTTTACGTCAATCCGCTCCGCACCACCGATCCCCTACCCGTCGAACTCCGCTGGCAACATCAGCGCGTACCTTACGTCAGCTCTTTCTGCTGTCCGCCAAATCTCGTCCGCACCATCGCCGGCTCAGCGCAATTCACCTATGCAAAGTCTAAAGATACGATCTGGGTGAACCTCTACGGCGCGAGTGAACTAGAAACCGAGTTGCCCGGTATCGGCAAAGTGAAGCTCGCGCAAGAAACCGAATACCCGTGGAACGGACATGTGCGTATCAAGATTGTTTCCCCACCGGAAAAGGAGCTCGCACTCAAACTCCGCATTCCCAGTTGGGCAAAATCAGCCTCAATTCGCACCAATCGCCGTCCAGCTAATACTTCGCTAAAGCCTGGCGGCTATCACGAAATCCGGCGCATCTGGAACCGCGACGATATTGTGGATCTCGACCTGCAAATGGACACGGAGCTGATTGAAGCCAACCCACTGGTGGAAGAAACGCTTGGCCAAGTCGCCGTGAAGCGCGGGCCGATTGTCTATTGCCTTGAATCCGTTGATCTGCCCAAAGGCGTGAAGCCGCTCGACGTTTCGTTGCCGCCCGACATCAAATTGCGCGCCCGCTATGATCAACGCTTGCTTGGCGGTGTTGCAGTGCTTGAAGGCACAGCCATCGCCCGCACCAACGCCAACTGGAATGCCCAGCTCTATCGCGAACTGCAGCCGGCGAAACCCCAGCCCATCAAACTGCGTCTCATCCCCTACTCCGTCTGGGCCAATCGCGGGCCGGGCGAAATGAGCGTGTGGTTACCACGGACGCAACCTTGAGCTACACTTCATTCATACTGGTTTTCAGGAATTCAAACGTGCGCGATATAAACCCCGACCTAACCTAAAATAAGCCATGAAGTGTTCACTTTTGCAGCAATGCTTCAGCGCATGCTTGATGCTGACGTGTTTGGGAAGCCTTAAGTTGAATGCCACACCGTTGGCTTATGATGGTTTTGCTTATCCGGCTGGTGACAGCCTTACCAATGCCTCTGCTCAAGGCAGCGATGGCAGTTTCGGTTGGGGTGGACGCTGGGCTGGCGCAAACACTGCCAATGCCACCAATGCCGCCACCAGTCTGTTCTACACAGATGCGGCAGGAAACATTCTCGTCACCAACGGAGGCAGCGTCATCATTGGTGCGCCCAGTGGAAACACGGCCAACTCACAGCCTAGCCGCAGTTTCAATTTTGGCACGCTAACCGGGACGACTTACAGTGGACTCACCGGACCGGGCACTTACTGGGTCAGTTTCGTCATGCAGTGGGTCGGTCCGGTCACGGCGAGCAGTCCCACCAACCAATACGTGCGTAAAGGCGATCTCACGTTCCGCACGGGCGCGTTGACCAATGCCACCAGCACCGGCACAGCGACGTTCACAGTTGGTAGTCCAAATGCCGCGAACCGCCTCGGCACGACCGTGGATACCTGGACCACTTGGAGCGGCAACGACGCAGCCGCGGGCACGCAAAACACCGGACTCGCCGCCAGCAGCGCACCGTTGAAAACGCCGACATTGGTGTTGTTGCGCATTGATCTGGATGGCGGCCCGGGCAACGACACGGTTTACACCTGGTTGAACTGGACGAACCTCAGTGTTGAACCGACGCTCGCCGCCGCCAGCACCACCAATAACACCGCAAATAACGACGGCTGGAATAACATCCGGTTTGATGCAAACGGCGGGAATGCTACTGGCACAAATACCGTGCTCGCCGTGGACGAGTTCCGCTTGGGAAACTCCTTCGCCGATGTCACGCCATTTTCCTCCGGTTCAGTGCAGCCACCGACCATCACGATCCAGCCTGTGAATGTCACCGCCACCGAAACTTATCCCGCCACCTTCTCGTTAACCGCGCTTGGCACAGCTCCGTTTCATTACCAATGGTATTTCAACACGAGCACGCCGCTCGCCAATCAGACGAATGCTTCCATGACCATCGTCAGCATCCAACCTGGTGATGCGGGTAATTATCTCTGCGTTGTGACCAACGCCGGCGGCGCAGTTACCAGCTCCGCCGTAACGTTGACGGTCTTGGCGCCATTGCTGCCGGCCATCACCGTCCAACCACAGCACACCACCAACGCCATTGGTTTCCCCACCGCTTTTACCGTGAGCGCCAATGGCTCCACGCCATTGAGCTATCAATGGTATTTCAACACCAGCACGCCGCTCGCAAACCAAACCAACTCGACCTTGTCGTTCATCATTACCGCCACCAACAACGCCGGTGCTTACGCTGTAATCGTCTCGAACAAATTTGGTTCGGCGACCAGCGCCGTCGCCACGCTCACTGTCAGTGCGTTCGGCGCAGCGCAACTGCCCGCCTTCCCCGGTGCGGACGGCGCGGCCAAACTGGCTTCTGGTGGACGCGGCGGTATTGTTTATCACGTCACCAAATTGAACAGCGCGCTGGATGACCCGCAACGCAACGCACCCGGCACCTTGCTCTACGGTTTGAACAGCGGCAACTTCCCCGCCGGCCCGCGCACCATCGTGTTCGATGTCGCGGGGGTGCTTCACCTCGGGATGATGGATACGACGAATTGGACTTCCGGCGGACACGCGTGGGATTCGACTTCGCGCCAAAGCATCAACGCCAACAATCTCACCATCGCCGGTCAGACCGCGCCCGGCCCGGTGATCGTCATGGGCGGCACGCTCAAGCCGTCCGGCAACAACATCGTCATCCGCAACATCACCATCGCAGCGGGCTATGGGATGCGGGCATTTTGGGAACCGGCGATGTCGCCCCCGCCCGCGTTGGGCACATTGCCCACTTCGTTCACCATGGATGCCATGGATATTTCCGGGCAGAACATCATGATTGATCACGTGGACGCCTTTTTCGGTTCGGACGAATTGATCTCCTGCAACGAGCAAGCGAACAAAGTGACCATTCAATATTGCAACAACGCGCTGGCGCAAAATTATCAGCAACACGGCTACGGCCATCTATTGCAACCCAACTCCGATAACAAGCTCAGCTTCATCCACAATCTGGATGCGCACATCCGCGCGCGGCTGCCCCGTGTCGGCAGCGAAGTCGGCATCGGTTCATTAAATGATTTCCGAAACAACGTACAATACAACTGGCTGGGCAGCGGCCCGGGGTATTCGGGCGCGGAGCAATACAGTAAGAACAATTTCATTAATAACTTTTACCTCGCTGGCAACGGCGGTGATTCCGACTGGGCTAACACGGAAGCAGGCGGTACCGGCATCTTCAGCGGTTCTACCGGCTACACCTCTATTTACGCAGCGGGCAATGTCAAAGATACCAACAAGGATGGCGGATCCCGAACGACGCCGTTTCCGCCGACGGCAGCGCGAACTATCAGAACAGCGCGTTGCAAGCGAGCGCCTACGACATCGACATCGGCCTGACACTGAGTGCCAGTGCCGCTTTTACGAATGTGCTGCGACATGTCGGGGCACGCTGGTGGGAGCGGGATTATGATTTTGCCTTGGGAAATGTGAATGCCATCAACACGATCGGCGAGCGGATCATCTACGACGTAATCACCGGCTCGGGACGGCTGCAGGCCTGGGCTGATGACCCATATGATGTCAGCGGCACCTACAACGCCAATCCTGCGATTGAAGGGGCTGAATGGCGGGCGCTGTGGGCGCTCAGGCCCGACAGCAATGGCGCCGCGCCGTTCAACCGATCCGCGAACTGGGACACCGATAACGACGGCATGCCTGACACGTGGGAAATAGTGCACGGTTTGAATCCAAACGTGGCGAACAACAATGCTGACTTCGACACTGACGGCTACACCGATCTCGAAGAATACTTGAACGAACTCGCCGCGTGGCCTGCGCCCGGCACAATCTATTTTACTGGAGACGAAAACAATCGTTTCGCCCGCATCTTCAATTGGCGTGTGACAGGTGCGTCCGTCGATATCACCGGACTCGGCAACACCACGACCTTCTCCTTCTGGCAGCCGAGCCGTTACGATACAGCACTTATCAGCAATAAAACTGTCTTTGTGGATGCCGTCGGCCAAAACGCCGGCATTCTCAAACTCACTAGCAACGCCGCACTCAGCATCACGAACGGCTGGCTCAAAATTGCAACTCGCTTTGAAAACAGCACCGGTTGCACCACCACCGTCAGCAGCACTGGCAGCCTGGCCACCAGTATTTTACTGAACACTGGCACGCTCCGCTTGACTGGCAACGCGGGCTTGAATATCAGCGGCACATTCACCAACACCGGCACGCTCGATGTCATGACGTGGAACGGCACTCTGCCTGCCGGACTGGTGAACCTCGGCACTGTGCTCGATCGCAACTTGATCGTGATTACGAGCTACGGACTAAGTGGCGCAAACTTCACCGCAACCATCCAGGGTTACGTCGGCCACACCTATCAATTGCAGTATCGCGATGATTTCACAAACGGCACGTGGCAGAACGTTGGCGGGCCAGTCAACGGAGCGGGTATTCCGATGAACTTCACGCATCCCAGCGGCGCGACCGCCCCGCAACGCCTCTATCGAATTGCTGTGAATTGAGCCAGCCCGCATCAGATCATCAGATCCTGGCTTCATAATTAATTGGCGCTGTAGCGGCGCTCTGTGAGCGCCGCTTTCCTTTACTCGCTCAAGCACACCAGACGCGATAGCATCCAGGTCCAGCACTTCCTCACAAACCGCTCATTTTTCAATCTAAACTGCAAGAATCCTCAATCGTGCGGGCCGATTAACTGGCGTATGATTTTCCCGATGATTCCAAAGCTGTTTCTCTGTCCTGTCGTCGTACTTGTTAGTATTCTTCCCGGCCAGGCCCAGGAACTAAAAGTGGATTTCAACGCGAGTGGACGGCCGCTCTCTGAAACGTGGGACACCAGCTACATCCCTTGGTCCACCAACCAGAGCTGGTTCTCCAGCACGAACCTGATCACCGCCACCTTCAACGGCGTGACCTTCACCTTCCGCCAAGCCGGGCCGATGGGCACAGGATTGACCACGGACCGCTATGCTGCTGGCCTGACCACGGCTGGCTGGACCACCAAACTGGTCAATGACGGCATCACCATCGCCCCACTGCACCTGAATAACACCGCCGGCAGCGGCACTCCCGGCGTCCGCATTGAACTCACGATCAGCAATCTGCCCGCTGGCCCGCACAGTCTGCTGGCGTGGCACAACACCTGGCAGAACCCGGCGAACTACACGTTTAGTCCGCTGCACATTTATCTCAACGGCGTGCAGATCATCACCAACCTCCCGGCCAGCAATCGCGTCACGAACAACGCCGACGCCGCCTATTCTTACGTCGAATTTTTCTCCGATGGCGTGAACAACACCGTCATTGCCTATGAGGCCAGCACGGATTTCACCGTCACAGACGCGCAGCCATGCATTGATGGTTTTGAACTCGATACCCCCAACTTCAAATTCAAAGCCAACAAACCCGCCCCGGCAAATGGCGACGAGCATGTGGATGCGGACGCAACGAAAAGCGTTTTGCTCTATTGGACTAAAGCCGCGATTGCCGTGTCGAACTGCGTTTTTTTCGGCACGGGCAGCAACGAGGTGAAGAACGCGACCACCGCTTCACCGGAATTCAAAGGGACGCAAATCACAACCAACCTCCTGGTCACGAATCTTTCCAGTTTGCTCACCTACTACTGGCGGGTGGATCAGGTGGATTCTAATAATATTGTTACCAAAGGTGACCTCTGGACCTTTCGCACGCGGCATCTGGCCTTTCCCGGCGCGGAAGGTTATGGGCAATTCGCCCGGGGCGGCCGGGGCGGAGTAGTCGTGAAAGTTACGAATCTGAACAACAGTGGACCGGGCAGTTTCCGCGATGCCATTGAAGGTGATTACGGTCCACGCACTGTCATTTTCGACGTCGGCGGGCTCATCACATTGGAAGATGACATCATTGTCGGCAGCACGCGTCCCTATATCACGATTGCCGGACAGACCGCCCCGGGAAAAGGCATCTGTGTAAAGAAACAACAGTTCGGCATGAGCGGGGCACGTGATGTCATCTGCCGCTTCATCCGCATCTTCGTCGGCAAGGAAAGCGGCGACACCCAGAACGCCACCGGCATGTCTGGAGTGGATCATTGTATCATGGATCACTGTTCCTTCGGCTGGGGCATTGATGAAGCCTTCAGTTCGCGCACAGCCAAGAACATCACTCTCCAACGTTGCTTCATCTCGGAGATGCTGAACATCGCCGGGCACAAAAATTATGACCCCGGCACGGAACACGGTTACGCCGCGAGCATCGGTGGCGAAATCGCCACATTCCACCACAATCTGCTGGCGCACAACGAAGGACGAAACTGGAGTCTGGCTGGAGGCTTGGATGCTAATGGAAATTTTTCCGGCAGCATGGATATCTTCAACAACGTCGTTTACAACTGGGGCGGCCGTACTACTGACGGCGGAACGCACCGCTGTAATTTCGTAAACAACTACTACAAACCCGGCGCGGGCACGACCCACTTCAAGATTCTCACCGCCAACTACGATAACTTCCCGGGTACGCAGCAGTATTACTTTGTCGGCAACGTAATGCCCGGCTACTACCAAACTAATCAACAAGCCAGCGCTCGCGACAGCAATGGTTACACCCCGACGAATTACAGCACTTGGGTCAACGCACCGTTCTTTCCTTCGTATGCAACAATCGATGAAGTCACCAACGCCTACAAACGCGTCTTGTCCGATGTGGGCTGCAACCAACCGATGGTGGACGATCACGACAGTCGCATCATCCGCGAAACCATCACCGGGACGTATACCTACACCGGCACTGGCCCTTATGGCGGCCGCAAAGGCATGCCCAACACAACTGACGACGTCGGCGGCTGGGAAGATTATGGCAACCATACCCGCCCGGCGAATTGGGACACGGACAACGACGGCATGCCTAACTGGTGGGAACAGATCAATGGCTCGAATCCTAATATCGCCAACCACAACGGCGATCCTGACGGCGACGAATATACGAACCTCGAGGATTATTTGAACTGGCTCGCCTTACCGCACTTTGATGCCCCGAACGGCACGCCGATTGACATTGATCTCACGCAGTTCACCCGCGGCTTCACGAATAACAGCCCGGTGTATTTCATAAGCGCGCCAACCAACGGCACAGTCACGCTCGTCGGCAACAATCGCATCGCGCGATTCACCTCCACCGTCAGCACGAACGCGCTGGGCAGCTTTCGATTCAGCGTCGTGGACGCGCAGGGTTACAACTTGACCAACACAATAAACCTGCGCTTTATCACCGCAGCTGCACCCGCACAACCACCCGTGCTCGGCATCCGCAATCAAAGCGGCCTGTTGCAGATCGAACTCACCGGCGAAACCAGCCGCCCGCTCACCGTGCAAAGCAAAACCAACCAGAGCGACGCATGGCTCGACTGGACGAATGTCACCGGAAGCGGCGCGTTGCAATTGCTTCCACTCCACGGACTGACCAACCAATCACCCCGTTACTTCCGGGCGTTTGCCCAATGAAATCTCGCGTGATTTCAACCGGCCAATCTGAAAATCTTTGCCCATGACCAAAGCCCGCTTGGCAGTTGCACTCGGCACGCTGATCCTTGGTGTCGCCCTGCGGCCAGCTTGCGCCCATCCGACGAATGCGACCGACCCGGTTTACTTGTTCAGCACCTTCAAGGAAGGTGCACAGGACGGATTGCGCTTTGCGTTCAGCTATGATGGTTACAACTGGACGACATTCCCGGGGTCTTCTTGAAACCGCACGTGGGCAACGGCAAGATCATGCGCGATCCGAGCATCATGCGCGGACCTGACGGCACATTGCATCTCGTATGGACTACTCGGCTGGAAAGGCAACGATTCGGTTTCGGTTATGCACACAGCAAGGACCTCGTCCATTGGTGGGAGCAGAACTTCATTCCTGTGATGGAGCATGAGCCGGCGGCTGTCAATGTCTGGGCGCCAGAGTTGTTCTACGACGACGAAACAGAAGCAGTTCATCATCTGCTGGGCTTCGACGATTCCGGGCCGCTTCCCAGATCATCTCGGAGCCGCACGACAACAATCACCGGATGTACTACACCACTACACACGACTTCAAAACCTTCGCGCCGACGAAACTATTTCTCGATCCGGACTTCATCGATGATTGACTGCCACGATTGTTCAAAGGATGCGCGACACGCCTACGTGCTGGTGCTCAAAGACAACACCCGCCCACAACGAAACATCCATGTCGCGTTCGGCAAGACCGCGCTCGGCCCGTGGCACGACATCTCGCACCAACTTCACCGACAAAATTGACCGAAGGCCCGTGCGGGCTTAAAGTCGGCGACGATTGGCTGATCTACTACGACTCCGTATCAAGCAAAGCATTACAGCTCGATGAAGACGCGCGACTTCAAAACGTTCACTGACGTGACGTCAGAGATGACGTTCCCGCTCGGCTTGAAGCACGGCACAGCCTTCATCGGCCACGCAGCAAGGACTTGGATTATCTCGTACAAAGTCAGCACTCAGCAGGTCACCAACGTGCGGCCAGTTCGCCTCGAAGTCGTTTCACAGCGCGAGATCGAGAAGCGGCTCGCGGAGATTGATGCAGTGGCCAAGCGTGGCCCGTTCAAGCCGGACGTGGGATTCCATTACGAATAACTTCAAGACACCTAAGTGGTATCGGGATGCGAAGTTCGGTCTGTTCATCCATTGGGGTGTGTACGCCGTGCCGGCCTTCGGCAGCGAGTGGTATCCACGCGACATGTATGTGAGCCGATCAGAACGAGTTCAAGCATCATGTCGCGACCTATGGCCCGCAAACGAAATTTGGTTACAAGGATTTCTTCCCGCAGTTCAAGGCTGAGAAGTTCGACGCGACAGAGTGGGCCAAGTTGTTCAAGGAGGCGGGTGTGAAATATGTGGTCCCCGTCGCGGAACATCACGATGGTTTCCCGATGTATGCAAGCGACGTGACGCGATTGGTCGGCGGTGAAGATAGGGCCCGATGCGGGACGTTATTGGCGAGGAGGCGAAGGCGTTTCGCAAAGCGGGAATCATGTTCGGCGCATCGTCTCATCGCGCGGAGCATTGGTTCTTCTTTGACAACGGGATGTATGCAGACTCGGATGTGCAGGATACCAACAATGCTTCGCTTTATGGCCCGGCGGTCAACAAGCGCATCGCTGAAGCGCAGGCCGAGCCGCCTGATAAGGAATTCCTCGACGACTGGCTGCTCCGTTCGTGCGAGATCGTGGACAAGTATCGCCCGGAAGTCATCTACTTCGACTGGTGGATTTGCCAGCCAGTGTTTCAGCCCTATCTGAAGACCTTCGCGGCGTACTACTACAATCGCGGTGTCGAGTGGGGCAAGTCCGGTGGCGATCAATTTCAAGGAATGGGAAGGCAGTATCGTTTCCCGGCGAGGCGCGGGTGTGTTCGACATCGAACGCGGGCAGATCAGCCGATGATCCGCCCCGACTTTTGGCAAACCGCACCTCGCGTTTCGAAGAACTCGTGGGGTTACATCGACGAATCACGACTATAAAGAAGTGAACGAGAATCGTGGACGACTTAGTCGACATCGTCTAGCAAGAATGGCACGATGCTGCTCAATATCGGCCCGAAGGCCGACGGCACGATCCCTGAGCCCGAAGAGAAAATGCTCCGCGAAGTCGGCGCCTGGCTCGCCATCAACGGCGAAGCGATCTACGGCTACGTCGCCCATGGACAAATCTTCGGCGAAGGCCCAACGCAGGTCGTCGCCGGCTCGTTCGCCGATGTGAAGCGCCAGAGGAATTTACCGGCAATGACTTCCGCTTTACGACCAGCGGCGATGGCAAGACGCTCTACGCCATCGCGCTCGCCTGGCCACAGAGCCGGCAACTACTCGTAAAATCTCTCGTTGGTCAAACCGTCAAGCGCGTCGAATTGTTGGGCCACAAGGGAAAGCTGCTGTGGGTTCAACGAGGAGACGGGCGCTTATGATTTGCCCAAGGCCAAGAAGACAATGACCCGCCAGCAGATGGTCAACATGTGGAAGAAGTTTGTGGACAACTATCCCATCATTTCGCTGGAGGACGGCATGGGCGAGACCGATTGGGAGGGCTGGGCCATGCTGACCAAGGCCATCGGCGACAAGGTGCAGCTGGTGGGCGATGATCTGTTTGTCACCAATGTGGAGCGCCTGCGCACCGGCATCGAGAGCGGTGTGGCCAACTCCATCCTCATTAAGGTCAACCAGATCGGCACCCTCACCGAGACGCTGGACGCCATCCAGATGGCCAACCGCGCGGGCTATACCGCCGTGGTCTCCCACCGCTCGGGTGAAACGGAGGACGCCACCATCGCCGATTTGGCCGTGGCCCTCAACGCCGGCCAGATCAAGACCGGCGCGCCCAGCCGCACCGACCGCGTGGCCAAGTACAACCAGCTTTTGCGCATTGAGGAAGAGCTGGGCGATGTGGCGCAGTATCCGGGGCGCAAGGCGTTTTTCAACTTAAAGTAATTTCCGGAAGCGATATAACGACTTGGATTGTTTCAAAAGTCCCGGCGGTGATTCACCGCCGGGACTTTCCTTTGTGGGAGCGATGTGCTATAATACAGCGTTGTGTCAATATAGAATGAATGGTGATGGAGAAGGAGTTGGCCTATGAGCCGGATTGGTTTTGATAACAGCAAATATCTGGACATGCAGTCCACCCATATCAGGGAGCGCATTGCGCAGTTTGGCGGCAAACTTTACCTGGAATTTGGCGGTAAGCTGTTTGACGATTACCACGCCTCCCGGGTGCTGCCGGGATTCGCGCCCGACAGCAAAATTCGGCTGCTGATGGAGCTTGCGGCCCAGGCCGAGATCATCATTGCCATCTGCGCCGGGGACATGGAAAAAAACAAGGTGCGAGGGGATCTGGGCATTACTTATGACATGGACGTCCTGCGCCTCATCGACGCCTTTCGCGAGCGGGGCCTTTTCGTCAGCAGCGTGATCATTACCCAGTATGCCGGGCAACCTGCGGCTGATACCTTCCGGGCGCGACTCGAGGCTCTGGGCATGCGCGTTTACCTGCATTATCCCATTGCCGGTTATCCCGGTAATCATCTCCCTCATCGTGAGCGACGACGGTTACGGAAAAAACCAGTATGTGGAAACCTCACGTCCTCTGGTCGTGGTCACGCGCCCAGGACCGGGCAGCGGAAAGCTCGCCGTTTGTCTGTCTCAGCTGTATCACGAACACAAGCGGAGGGTGCAGGCGGGCTATGCCAAATTTGAAACCTTCCCCATTTGGAATCTCCCCCTCAAGCATCCGGTGAATCTTGCCTATGAGGCGGCCACCGCCGACTTAAACGACATCAACATGATCGATCCCTTCCATCTCGAAGCCTATGGCGTCACAACGGTCAACTACAACCGGGACGTTGAGGTGTTCCCAGTGGTAAGCACCATTTTAGAGCGCATTGCGGGCGAGAGCCCCTACCGCTCTCCCACCGATATGGGCGTCAACATGGCGGGCAACTGCATCATTGACGACGAGGCGGTGCCGCCGAGCTTCCGAGCAGGAAATCATCCGCCGGTATTATAGCGGCCGAGCGACCACCGCCAGGGGAAGGCGGACGACGCGCTGGTGTACAAGCTGGAACTTCTCATGCAGCAGTCCGGCGCCGGCGCCGACCAGCGCCCGGTCATCGACGCCGCTTTGACCCGGGCGGAGAAGACCGGCAACCCCGCCTTTGCCCTTGAACTTTCCGACGGCACGCTGGTGACGGGAAAGACCTCGGAGCTTTTGGGTTCCTGCTCTGCGGCGCTGCTCAATGCCCTGAAGGCATTGGCGGGGATTGACCACGCGGTTCAGGTCATCTCTCCCGAGGCCATCGAGCCCATCCAGACCCTCAAGGTCAAACATCTGGGCTCGGCCAATCCGAGGCTCCACAGTGACGAGACCCTCATCGCCCTTGCCATCTCGGCGGCCACCAATGAGAACGCCGCGAAGGCCCTGGGGGCGCTGTCCGCCCTGCGGGGGTGCGAGGGCCATTCCAGTGTCATCCTCTCGCAGGTGGATCAGGTGACCATCAGCAAATTGGGCATCCGCCTGACCTCTGAGCCGCAGTATGAGAGCAATAAGCTCTATCACGGTTAGAATAAAGTGTATGCAACGCTCAGAAGACAGCCAAATGGTTGACCTCGGAATCGAAATGATGAAAGATAGAAACGGCGGTTCATTGAACCGCCGTTTCTATCTTTGGGGGCCTTTATTCTTCCTCCGGATTTTCTCCGCCGCCCTCGGCCAACTCGCCCAGGTATTTATAGATGGTGTAGCGGGAGACCTGCAGCTGCCGGGAGACGAAGGGAACGGATTTGCGAAAGGAAAAGGCGTTTTTTTGATCCAAAAGGGCAATAATCTTCATGCGGTCACGCTTGTTGAGCGCGTTCACCGGTTTTCCTACCGCGGCGAGGCAGGCGTCGAACAGGTCGCTGAGGCGGCTGTCGCCCCCCTGCCACATGGCGCTTTGCAAATCGGCCTCGGCGTTCATGAGGTCGACCAGGATGCGGTTGGCGTAGACCAGTGAGGTGAATTCAAAATTAATGCCCAGGGCCAGGTTGTATCCATCCGCCCCCTCCTGCATCAGGTGGAAGGTGCTGCTTTTAATCTGCTGCCCCGCCGGGGTGGTGGCGTAGAGGTTGACGAAATCCGTCATGAGGGCGGTGGAGTCAAGCTCTTTGGCTGTGCCCAAGATGTCCAGGGTCGAGCCCACGGTGCGGCCTGAGACGTGGCCGTTGTAGATGGATAAAATAGGGTGCCTGGGGTCGCCCATGTCGTGGACCAGCGTTTCGCAGGAGGAGCCAAACATCTCCGCAACGCCTCTGGCCGTCCGGTCTAAAAATTCAAATGCCTGCGCGCGCGTCAACGCCACTCGCCTCCTCTGTGGGACTTTGGGTCTATCTTACCATTTTGGGTGGGGCAGTGGCAAGGAAAAAATAGGTGCAAGGGACGCGTTGCTGTGCTATACTGGGTGCATCTGACAAAAAGTGCCCCGCGTTCGGGGGAAATGGGCCCATTGCCCGCACCGCTGGAGGAAGTCATGTTATTTAATTCGTTGGATTTTTTGGTGTTTTTCCCCATCGTGACTCTCTGTTATTTCCTGCTGCCCCACCGTGTGCGCTGGATTTGGCTGTTGGTCACCAGCTATTATTTTTACATGTGCTGGAATCCCCGGTACGCCCTTTTGATGGCCCTGTCCACCGGTATTACCTATGTGAGTGGACTGCTTCTCTCCTGGACGAACCGAACCGCGACGGGAACCAGGCGGACGCGGCAGCGCAAGCTGTGGGTGGCGCTGAGCTTTGTCTCCAACCTGGCCATTTTGTTCTTCTTCAAATACTGGGACTTTTTCTGGGACAGTCTGGAGGCCATCTTTGCCCTTGGAGGCATCGCCCTCCACCAGCCGGTCTTTGATATTATTCTGCCCGTGGGCATCTCCTTCTACACGTTTTCAGGCCCTCAGCTATACCATGGACGTGTACCGCGGTGACATGGATGCCGAAGGGAATTTCTTTAAATACGCGCTGTTCGTCTCGTTCTTTCCCCAGTTGGTGGCGGGGCCCATCGAGCGCTCGCCCAATCTGCTCGTGTCAAGTCCACGAGCGGCATGTCTTTCACGCGGGTCGCGCCCGGGACGGCCTGCTTTTGATGCTTTGGGGCCTCTTTCAAAAGATGGTGGTGGTCCCTCGACCGTGTGGCGGTGGCGGTGAATGCCGTGTACGAGGGATATGGACCTTGCCTCCCTGGGCCATTTTGGCGGGGACGGCCCTTTTTGCGGTGCAGATTTACTGCGATTTCGCCGGTATTCCAGCGTGGCCATCGGCGCAGCCCAGGTGATGGGCTTTTCGCTGATGGAAAACTTCCGTCAGCCCTATTTGGCCCGCTCCTGCGGGGAATTTTGGCGGCGGTGGCACATCTCTGTCCACCTGGTTTCGGGACTATCTGTACATCCCCCTGGGAGGCAACCGCAAGGGCAGGCTGCGCCTGGGACGCCAATGTCCTCATCACCTTTTTGGTGTCGGGCCTTTGGCATGGGGCCAGCTGGAATTTTGTCATCTGGGTGGCTTAAACGGCATCTACCAGGTGTTGGGTGGATGGCTGAAGCCTCTGCGGGGCAGGGTGTGCAGTGTGCTGCACATCAACCAGAAGAGCCTGCCCGGCGATGGTTCAAATCGCCCTCACCTTTGTCCTCATTGACTTTGCATGGCTCTTCTTCCGTGCGCCCTCGCTGGGAGTCGCCATGGATATGATTTTGTACACCTTCCGGGCAGCGGGACAGGGGGCGATTTGGCCCTGGGTCTTGGCCGGTGGGAATGTGGTGGCCTTTGGCTCGATGGCTCTGTTGCTGTTGGTGGACGTCATCCACAACACGGGGCATGCCATCCGGCCCCATGTGGTGCGCCTGCCCCTGCCGGTGCGCTGGGCGGCCTATCTGGTGTTTGTCTATACACTCCTGCTCTTTGGCGTGTACGGCCCCGGCTTCGCCCAATCCCAATTTATCTATTTTCAGTTTTAGGAGGTGACAATCATGTCCCAGACCAAAAAATTTCTGCTGTCGGCTTTGGTGCTGGCTGTCCTTTTTGTGGCCTCCTTTGGGCCAATCAGTTGGATCTTTTCCTACAAGGAGCTGGACAAGCCTTGGGATATGACCACCAAAATCCGCGGGTTCTACAACGAGCCCCGGGACAGTTTTCCGTGATGTTCTTTGGCTCTTCCCATATGTACGCCGCCCTCTCGCCGCTGGAGCTCTGGCACAACACCGGGGTGAGCTATGTGTTTGCCACCCAGCGCCAGCCGATGTCCTGCCCACCTACACCTATCTGAAGGAGGCATTCAAGCACCAAGCGCCCCAGCTTGTGGTGTTGGAGTGTCACATGATGGGCGATGACCAGGAGTATTACGACGACGGCGTCAACTTCTCCTATATGGACAATCTCCCCTTTTCCATGGAGAAACTGTCCCTGGCGCGGGTGTCCGCGCCCGAGGGGCAGCAGGCCCCCCTGATCTGGAATTTTATGAAGTACCACGGCCGCTGGCATGAGTTGGAGGACCGGGATTGGATCAACCGTGCCGACCTCCATGACCCGCTCAAGGGCTATGTCCTCCTGCCCGACCGGCAGGCGGAAACTCCCGTTCTCATCCCGCCCAAGGAAGGGGAGAGCAGTGCGCTTCTGGAGAAAAATGTGGCTTGGCTGGAGAAAATCATCGAGCTGTGCAAGGAGCGCGGGGTGAAGCTGTGGCTCATCAAGAGCCCATCCAACACCGCGCTGGAGCAGACCCAGCGGTTGCGCATGGAGGAGGTGGCTGCATTGGCTGCTGTAACGGCGTGGAATTTGACGACTTCAACCACAGCTATGAAGCGATGGATTTGAGTGTGGCCGATTTCTATGACCAGCGCCACCTCACCGGCATCGGCGCGGCCAAATTCACCGAGTACTTTGCCTATGAGATGGGAAAGCGCTATGAGGAATTGCACAGTGAATCGGAGGACCCGGTGTGGGAAGCCCAGTATGAGGCTTACCGTGCC
Source organism: Verrucomicrobiota bacterium (assembly GCA_049840435.1). Classification (GTDB taxonomy): domain Bacteria; phylum Verrucomicrobiota; class Verrucomicrobiia; order Limisphaerales; family JADLHS01; genus JADLHS01. The sequence continues at coordinate 43,236 of JASGKY010000052.1, forward strand.
CAGCGGGACACCCATAAGTAAGCAAAAGGGTGGCCGTCACAAATTTTGTGACGGCCACCCTTTTCTTACCGGTCCAGCCAGGTGAGATTCTTATCGCTGGCGAATTGGATGCGCTGTAGAGGACAAGCGCTTGGTCGATGCCCTGCTCTTTGATATAGTCGGCAACCGAGAATTTATAGTAGCGCAGGTCGATGAGGTGGATTTCGGAGAAGTGGGCGGTGAGGAAGGGGGCCATGCTGTCGGCATAGGAATCGCGCAGGATTAAGAGTTTGGGTCCATTGGCGCGCGGGCCTTTCACCACGCAGAGGGCCTGGTTGCCGCCGAGGAACATGGGGAGATTGATCTTCCTGCTGGAGAAAGGACCGGTCGTAGAGCGGCCGCTCCTGCGCCACAGGGCGGCCCGTGGCGTCAAAGGTGTGGGAGGCGACGGAAATGCCGTCTTCCGTTACATAGGTGTCGATGGAATCGGGGAACCGAGCGGACGCCCGAGGAGGAGTAGGCCGTGCCGTAAAAGGTGTTGGACACGGTTGTTTTTTCATAGGCGGAGAGGGGGACGGCCTCATAGCCCGACTGCCTCGATCAGGGCGGCATAGCCATAGTAGGCGCCAAGGCTTGTCCAGTGATGGTCGGTACGATAATAGAGGTATTCGTCCTTGTGGGCGGTAAAGGCAGGCCAGGTGTCGCAGAGGATGGGGGACGGAGTGTCTCGGCGGCCCGCTCCCACATGGACGCTGGGGGCGCTGGGCGCGCCCTCGGGCAGGCGGTCGGCCCAAATCTCCGCCGCGCCGGGGATGAGGGCAAAGTAGACCGGGACGTCCACGCGGGCGGAAAACCCCTCCACATGGCCCAGGTTTTGTGTGATCAAATCGTAGTCGGGCGCCTCAAAGTGGGGGATAAGGGTGTCCTGCTTGGCAAAATAGACGCCGTTGTTCTCGCTCCTGCCACTGAGGCGTTGGGTGCGGGCCTTTATATCCACCCACACATCCCGCGCGGGGAATTGGTCGGTGATGTAGGTCTCAAATTGGGACATGAATGCTCCGCTGAGGATGGCGTTCACACTCAGGGTGGGGAATGGCTGCAGGGCCCGGTTTTCGATGGGGGAAAAGGTGCGCTTGGGGGTAAAGAGGATGGCCGCCATGCCGCCGAAGATCAGCAGACAGAAGAGGGCGGTGATAAAACGGGAGTATTTTTTCGACATACAAAAGCCCCCTTAGAAGCGGAAAGGAGAGGAAGGGATTAGGTGGCGTCCACCAGATAGGCGGTGGAGAAAAAGAGACCCAGAACCAGTAAAATAGGAAGCACAACGGCGCAGAGCCGCTTTTTCCGCCCTTCCAAAGCGTGCCAGTACCGTGCGCCCAGCGGGAGGGAGGCAACGATGCCCACCAACAGAATGGGGAGGTAGGAGCGCAGGTCAGTAGCTGGAAGGCGGCATCGGAAAGGCCGCTGTCCGCCGCGCCCAGCAGGGCACACAAATGAGGCCGTCATGTGGTTCACATCCTCCAGCGCGAAGATGGCCCAGCTGATGAGAATGAGAACCAGGGCGTAGAGGTGCTGAAGGGCGGATGGAAGGCGCTTTAGAAGGCGGAGGAGGAAGAATTTCTCCGCGATGAGGATAACGGCAAAGTAGAGGCCCCAAATCAGGTAGTTCCAGCTTGCCCCGTGCCAGATACCGGTGGCGGCCCACACGACGAGAAGATTGAACACCAGACGTTTCTTGCCCACCCGGTTGCCTCCCAGGGGGATGTATAAATACTCGCGAAACCAGGTGCCAAGGGACATGTGCCACCGCCGCCAAAATTCGGTGATGGACTTGGAGATATAGGGGTAGTTGAAGTTTTCAATGAACTCAAAGCCAAACATGCGGCCAAGGCCGATGGCCATGTCGGAATAGCCGGAGAAGTCGAAATAGAGCTGCAGGGCAAACCCCACGATGCCAAGCCACGCCCCCGCGGTGGTCAATTGCGCCGTGGGCATGGCCCAGATAGGCGTCCCAGAGGGTGCCGAAGTTGTTGGCCAGCAGCACTTTTTTGGACAGGCCCACAATGAAGGTACGCACGCCAAGGGCAAATTGCTCGGCGGAGTGGGTGCGCACCGCCAACTGGTCGTCCAAGTCTTTGAATTTGATGATCGGCCCCGCGATCAACTGGGGGAAGAGGGTGACGAAGAGACCGAAGTTGATGATGTTACGCTGACAGCGGGAGTCGCCCCGGTATATATCCCCAATTCGTATAGCTCATGGTCTGGAAGGTAGAAAAGGAGATTCCGATGGGCAGGCGTACGTTGCGTATGGGCAGCACGTCAAGGCCGATGGAGGCCAGGGAGCGGGCGGGCGAAATCCCAGTATTTAAAGAAGAAGAGGATGGATAGGTTGATTATCATGGAGGAGGCCACCGCGAGCCGGGCCAGTTTGTCGTTGCCCTTTGCCTTGAAGTGGGACACCAGGATTCCGTGGGTGTAGTCCAGCACGATGGATACGAGCATGACGAGGATATAGCGAGGCTCTCCCCAGCCGTAGAAAATCAGGTTGAAGACCATCAGGACCGGATTGCGCCAGTGTAGAGGTGTGATGTAGTAGAGAAACAATACAACGGGTAGATAAAGAAACAAAAAATACGGACTGGAGAAAAGCAAGCCATACACCTTCCATCTTGAAGTCGGGATGCGTTTTGAGGCGCCGCAGTGGCGCTGTATCAGTATAGACCATGGCAGCGGGTTTGTACAGGGTGTGATTCTCTTGGACGAAGGAGCGGGAAAAGGTTCCTGCCATCCTTTACCCCAGCGGTCGATTGTGGTACAATATGGTCACACTTGAATGATAAAAAGGATTTGATGGAATGCTCAATCACGAACAGGAGCTGCGTTTTTGCAGGGCCCGCCGTGGGGCCATTGCGCTGAACTTCGCCCATCTCAACGAAGAGCAGCGCAAGGCGGTGCTCGCCACCGAAGGCCCCCTTCTCCTTCTGGCGGGAGCGGGCAGCGGAAAGACCACCGTGCTCATCAGCCGGGTGGCAAACCTGATGAAGTACGGCAGGGGAGCCGACAGCGACGAGGTGCCCGACTATATCACCGAGGAGGACCTAAGCTTTCTGGAGGAGTATGCCGCCTCCGGCGGGAAGACCGGTGTCAAGGGCAGACAGGAAAATTTATGTAAACTGGACCCCGCCGTGCCCTGGTCCATCATCGCCATCACCTTCACCAACAAGGCCGCCGGGGAGCTGAAGGAGCGCCTGGAGCGGATGCTGCGGCTCTGCCGCTAACGATGTGTGGGCCTGCACCTTCCACTCGTCCTGCGTGCGCATTCTGCGCCGGGACATCGAGCGCCTGGGCTTTTGTAGGAGCTTTACCATCTACGACAGCGCCGACGCCGAGCGGGTGGTGAAGGACATTGTGAAGGATTTTTCAACCTGGACGACAAGGCTTTCCCGCCCCGCACCATCTTGGGCTATATTTCCCGGGCGAAGGATGCCATGAAGCTGGGCGCCGATTATGTAAACGAATGCGAAAAGACGGGGGATTTCCGCCTCACCAAGATCGCCCGGGTGTACGCCGAGTATGAAGCGGCTCAAGCGACGCCAACGCCCTGGATTTTGACGACATCATTCTCCACACCGTCCGCCTGCGCTCCAGGGCTTTGAGGAGGTGCGGACGTATTACCAGCGCAAGTTCCGCTATGTGCTCATCGATGAGTATCAGGACACCAATAACCTCCAGTACCTTCTGGCCTCTACGCTGGCCGGGCGGGTATGAGAACATCTGCGTGGTGGGGGACGACGACCAGTAGGTGCTGTTCGGATTCTATCGTGTTTCCCTATTAACCTT
>JASGKY010000053.1:0-112963 GCA_049840435.1 Verrucomicrobiota bacterium
AACTGTTGCTAACGTGCAGTTGGTCGCAGATTACGATGACGGTTTCATCGCGTGGATCAATGGCGTGGAAATCGCCCGCACCAATGTCAACGGCCAGCCGACTAACCTCACCAACGCGACCGTTTCCATCGAGCCCTCACGCACGAACACTTTCGCCTTCGCCGCTCTGCCGCAAACTTACCTCGTCGAAGGACAAACGTCCTCGCGGTGCAGGCCTTCAATCAAAGCCTCACCGGATCGGATTTCCGTTTTGACACCGCTCTGCAGATCTTTCGCCAGACGCCAATTGCCGTCACCAACGTCATTCCAACGCAGGGCGCGACAGTCAGCGCGTTGACACAAATGACCGTCACGTTCAATCAGCCTGTCTATGGCGTGGATGCTGCAGATTTACAGATTAACGGCCAACCAGCGGTTGCGGTAAGTGGTGGGGTAGGCACGAATCGTTCACCTTCACCTTCACTCACAATTTTCCGGCGCGGTCGCGGTGGACTGGGATGAAAGCCACGACATCACGGGACTATTGGGCAATCCATTTGATGCAAACGCAGCGGGCGCAACTTGGAGCTACACCCTGACAGATACCGTTGCGCCAACAATCGGTGAGCGTGTTCCGGTAGCGGATGCGCAGGTCAGTCAATTGACGCAGGTGGAAATCACCTTCAGTGAGCCGGTGACCGGTGTAAGCGCTACCGATTTGCTCATCAACGGCGCTCCCGCAGTCAGCGTCACTGGAGCGGGAGCCGGGCCGTATGTGTTTCAATTCCCTCAACCGCCGCCGGGTTTGGTATCGTTTACGTGGGCGGCGGGGCATGGCATCACGGACTTGGCGGAGTTTCCAAATGCGTTTGCTGGAGGTGGTTGGTCGGTGTCGCTCAATCCCGGCGTGTTTCTTGGCGACGTGATCATCAACGAGTTTGTCGCAGGAAACCTGAATGGTTTGCTGGATGCCGATGGACAGGCGCAGGATTGGATTGAGATCTACAATCGAGGCAGCAATGCCGTGAATCTGCTTGGTTGGTCATTGACGGATGATGTCAAAGTGCCTGGCAAATGGGTGTTTCCCGCCACCAATCTTGCGCCTGGACAATTTCTCGTCGTGTTTGCTTCTGAGAAAAACCGTCGCGTGGCGGGCGCGCCACTGCACACCAACTTCAAGCTCGATCTCTTCGGCGAGTATCTCGGGTTGTATAATGCCGAGTCGCCCCGCGTGGCGGTTTCCGAGCTCGCCGCCGAATACCCCGAACAGAGGAATGATTATTCCTATGGTCGCAGCGGCGCAAATGTCTGGGGCTATTATCAGACTCCCACGCCGGGCACAGCAAATGGGAATAGTAGCATCGTTGGCATTGCGCCATCACCGCATTTCAGTGTCACCCGAGGATGCTTTGACATGCCATTCACGTTGCTGCTCACCACCTCATTGCCGGGAGCAATCATCCGCTACACCACTGATGGCAGCGAACCGACCCTCACCAACGGTCTGGTATATTCCACACCATTATCCATCACGAACACCACTATTGTTCGCGCGGCTTCGTTCCTGACTGGCTACCTCCCGTCGCGTTCTCAGACGCACAGCTATCTTTATCTCAACGCCGTGCTCGCCCAACCGAACAATCCACCGGGTTTTCCCAGCACGTGGGGCACGGCGGCAAATTTTCCGGGCAACATCGTTCCAGCCGATTACGAAATGGATTCTGATCCGTTGCGTGTGAACCCCTACGACTCTGGCAGTGCGTTGGATCCAGTCAAATTGCAGCGCTTCCAGGATGGCCTGCGAGAACTGCCCATCGTCTCCTTGGTGCTGAACCGCGACGATATGTTCGGTACGAACGGGCTCTATCCGAAATCCAAGTCCGGGGATAAGTCGCCCAACGAAAAACCCATCTCGCTGGAGATGCTATTGCCGGATGGCAGCACGGGATTTGTCATCTCCGGCGGGTTGGACCTTCATGGCAATGCGAGCCGCGATCCGTTCAAAAATCCCAAGCATGGTTTTAAGGTAAACTTCAAAGGCGACTATGGTGAAACGTCGCTCGACTACAAATTGTTCCCGGATTCCCCAGCGGAAAAGTTTGATGATTTGATTCTCCGCCCGGATTTCGGCGTGAGCTGGCGGCATCAGACAGATGTCGGGACGGAGGGCTTGGGAAACTATCAACGCAGTCGCGCGGCGCGCTTCCGGGATGCCTGGATGAAGGAGACGCAACGCGACATGGGCGGTCTCGCGAGCTACAATCGCTACGTCCACCTCTTCATCAATGGTCTCTATTGGGGCACATATGACATTTCCGAACAGCCGGTTGGCCAGTTCGCGGAAAATTATCTTCCGGCCTCAACCAATGGCTACGACATCTACGATCAAGGTGGCGTGGTAACGAATGCCGGCGGTAATGCGGTCGTCTACAATGCCATGCTCGCCGTTACGAGTCTGGGCAACAACTCCAGCTACGAAACGATGAAGCAGTATCTCAACGTCCCGGAGTTTTCTGACTACATGCTGCTCTGCTTCTGGGCGGGCGCACAGGATTGGGGAAACAACAAGAACTGGTACGCCGTCCGCCCGCGAGTTGCCGGGCCGGAGGGAACGTTCCGATATACTGTTTGGGACGGCGAAAATGTGCTGCTGGACGAAACGATTAATCGCGTGCCGAACGGCGGCGGAAGCACGGACGTGCCGAGCGGTATATTCACCAAACTCGACGACAACGCGCAATACCGGCTCGATTTTGCCGACCGCGTTCACAAGCACATGGTGTCGCCCGGCGGCGCACTGACGCGTGAAGCCGTCACCGCTCGGTGGCAAGGTTGGCAAGCCAAACTTGATAAGCCCATCGTCGCTGAATCCTGCCGGTGGGGCGACTATCGCCGCGACGTGCATCAATACGTCAACGGCGTTTACGATCTCTACACGCGAGAAAACCAGTGGCTGACAGAAATGGACCGCATGGTGAATTCCTATTTCGTCAATCGCCCAGCCATCGTCATGGGGCAGCTGCGCACCGCGGGATTGTATCCCGCCATTGACGCGCCAGAATATCGGCTGGGTTCAACTTCAGGCTCGATTATTGGCAGCCAAAAATTGGGAGCAGGCGCTGTTGTCGCGCTGGCTAATCCCAATGGCAGCGGTGCGATTTATTGCACCACCAACGGAGTTGACCCGCGGGTTTATTATTCCGGCGCTATAGCCGCGACGGCGTTGACGAATCCCACGGCGTTCCAACTCAACGCAACGGTGACGCTCAAGTCTCGGGTATGGAATGGCGCAACGTGGAGCGCGTTGAACGAGGCTACTTTCACCGTCGGCGAACTCGGCGTGCCGTTGCGCATCACAGAGTTGATGTCCAGATCCGGTCGGTGGCGATGCGCCCAGAATTTATCGAGATCCAAAATGTTGGCGCGCTGCCGTTGAACATCGGGGGATACACGTTTGAAGGGCTGACTTACACCTTTCCCGCTAACACTGTCATCGCTCCCGGTGCGGCGTTGCTGTTAGCCAGCTCAGCCAACCCGACGCAATTCGCCGCTCGTTATCCCGGCGTGGTCGTGTTCGGTTACTTCGGTGGCAATCTGTCCAACGGAGGTGAGCGCGTTGCCATCCTCGATCTCAGCGGTGCGATTGTCACCGCGGTCAATTACGACGACGAAAATGGTTGGCCCACTTCCCCTGATGGCGGCGGTTATTCGTTGGAGGTGATTGACCCACGTGATGATCCGGATGCGCCAGCGAACTGGCGCGCCAGTTCGCTCGTGAACGGAACACCTGGTCTGCCACTAGTCGCACCGGTGCAGGGCAATGTCGTGATTAACGAAGTCGCCGCCGACAACGGGGGTAGTGTGACCAACGGCGGTGCTTTCCCCGATTGGGTTGAACTCTACAACCGCAGTGGCAGTCCGGTGAATCTGGCGAACTGGAGTCTTAGCGATGATGGCAGCCCGCGGAAATTCATTCTGCCCGGCACTAATCTGGCCGCTGGCAGCTATCTGGTGGTATGGTGCGACAATGCGACCAACGCCTCCGGCTTACACACTGGTTTTGCGCTTGGCAAGAATGGCGAAAATCTTTTCCTCTACGACGCGAATACGAATCGCGTAGATGCCATTTCCTTCGGCCTGCAAATCACTGATCGCACGCTCGGGCGCGTCGCCAACGAATGGCGGCTTACGCAACCCACGCCCGGTACCGCGAACGTCGCGGCGCCGCTCGCTTCAGTCACAAATCTATCCATCAACGAATGGCTCGCCGATGCGCCGCCGGGGAGTGAGGATTGGGTTGAACTCTTGAATCGCTCGACGGTCGCCCCTGTGGCTTTGCGGGGATTGTATTTGTCCACAAGCAACGCGTTGTTCCAAATTCGCAACTATTCATTTCTACCTCCGCGTGGATACGTGCAACTGCTGGCCGATGAATTGCCCGGCGTGGCGCATCTCGGTTTCAAACTGCCGGCGACGGGTGGGGCGATCGCCTTGGCGGATGAAACGGGAGTGGAGTTGCAGCGCATTGTTTACGAGACGCAAACCCAGTCCGTGTCGGAGGGGCGCTGGCCCGATGGTGACACTAGCTTCAGCGCGTTTCCTGGCAGCGCAAGTCCTGGCGCGACGAACTATTTGCTCGCTTGGTCTGGCCCGCTGTTGAATGAGGTTTTGGCGCGCAACGAGCGATCGGAGCTTGCGCCGTGGAATAATTACGCAGACTGGATCGAGATCTACAATCCAAGCAACGGCATGGCCAATCTCGCGGGACTGGGCTTGAGTAAATCTTCAACCGCTGCTGCGCGCTGGGTTTTCCCGGCTGGTGTCACTATCCCCGCATTCGGTTATCTGCGGGTCTGGTGCGATAGTTCGCATGCTGCCTCCAGTAATTCTACTGCGGCTTTGAACACCGGCTTCTCGATCTCCGGCGACAGCGGTGACGTTTATCTCTTCAACGCCGCTGGTCAGGTCGTGGACTCGGTTAGCTACGGTTTTCAACTGTCGGATGTCTCCATCGGCTCGAGCGGTGGGCAGTGGCAGTTGCTTGCTGCGCCGACACCGGGCGCTGCCAATTCCGTTCCTACTGCGTTGGGCCAGGTCAGCAGCCTGCGCATCAACGAATGGATGGCCGCGCCGCTCACTGGTGATGATTGGTTTGAACTTTATAACACGAACGCGCTGCCGGTTGCCATCGGCGGAATGTTTCTCACAGACGATCCATCCAGTATCGGCGTCGTGAGATCGCCGGTGGCGCCGCTCAGTTTCATCGGCGGCCGCAAATGGTTGCGCTGGGAGGCTGCCGGTCATCCGAGCAATGGCCGCAACCACGTCGGCTTCAGCCTTGATGGCGCCGGGGAAACGCTTCGGTTATACGACGCGAACACCAATCTCATCGACGCTGTGGATTTCGCGATTCAAGACGCCGGTGTGTCGCAAGGCCGTTTGCCCGACGGCGCAACGACCGTCGCCACTTTTCCCACGACCCCCACGCCGGGCGACGCAAATTATCTCCCCATCACGACCATAGTCATCAACGAGATTCTCACGCATACCGATCCGCCGCTGGAAGACGCGATTGAACTGTTCAATCCGACCGTGAGCAGCGTCAACATCGGCGGCTGGTAACTTGAGCGACAGTCAAAGCGATTTGAAGCGTTACCAGATTCCTAGCGGAACGGTTATTCCTGCCGGTGGGTTCAAGGTGTTCTATCAAAATCAATTCGGCCCGGCGGACGGTGAATCCGATATGCCACCACTCTTTACCTTCAACTCCGCGCATGGCGACACCGCTTATCTTTCCCAGGCCGATGGCAGCGGTAATCTGACCGGATATCGCACGGGTGTTTTATTCGACGCGGCGGCGAACGGAGCTTCATTCGGACGCTACCAGACCAGCGTGGGCGTGGATTTTGTTGCCCTAAGTCAGCGCACCTTCGGCGCGGACAATCCGATAACACTGACGCAGTTCCGCACGGGCGGCGGCGTGACGAATGCCTATCCGCTTGTCGGTCCCGTGATCATCAGTGAAATCATGTATCACCCACCGGACTACGGCACGAATACGCCGGACTTGGAGGAGTTCATCGAGTTGCAAAACATCACCGCTACGAACGTGGCGCTCTTTGATCCTGCTCACGCCACCAATGTCTGGCGATTAGCCAATGCCGTGAATTTTGATTTCCCGTCGGCGCTTAGCATTCCGGCAAACGGACGACTCGTAGTTGTGCCGTTCAATCCCACTACGGACGCCGCGGCGCTGACGAACTTTCGTGCCCGCTACGGTACGAACGCCGCGCTCGTCGGCCCGTACGCTGGCAAGCTTGATAACATGGGCGAGGCTGTTGAACTCTGGCGCCCCGACAATCCACAGGCCGCGCCGCATCCGGACGCGGGATTCGTCCCGCAACTGCTCGTGGAGCGCGTAGCGTATTCCGATCTTTCACCGTGGCCGACCAATGCCGACGGAGCAGGGGACTCACTGCAACGCTTGGTCGCCGCCAATTACGGCAACGATCCCGTGAACTGGAAGGCGGCATCGCCCACGGCAGGCAGCGCAACTGTGAGTCCCGCGTCATCCATCGGAACGGCGACGTTGCTCGGCGGCAGTGTTGTGCGGCTGACATTCCCGGTCGCGTTGGGCGGTACCTATCAATTGCAATACCGCACCAACCTTTCCCTCGGCGACTGGCTTCCGCTGGGTTCGCCAGTGTTGATCAACAGCAACCAGTTCGTGGTTCATGATCCGATCTCCGGCCAGCCGCAACGCTTCTATCGCCTGGTCATGTTGCCGTAGCTACCGGTTATTTTATTTTCATATCTTCGTATCCAGATGCGTTGATTTTTAATTTGGCAAGGGGCTGTGCTTGAGATAGTGTGCGCTCGTGAATAAGGCCGAATCTTTCAGTCCGCACGCGCAATTGCTGCTCAAAGCTCTCAAGGAACGCATCGTCATCATTGACGGCGCGATGGGCACAACCATCCGCACCTACGGGCTGGGCGAGAAGGAGATTCGTGGGGAGCGGTTTGCGGATTCTAAGAAGGATCTGAAGAACAACGGCGACCTCTACTCCCTGACGCAGGCCGCGACGATTTGCGACATACATCGCCGCTTCCTTGAAGCGGGTGCGGACATCATCGAGACGAACACGTTTTCCGCCACGAGTATTGGTCAGAGCGAATTCTTTGTGGACGACCCACGTGAACACGGCGGGCGCAAAGATCCGGCATTCTATCAAACCGTCATCGAGAACAAATTTCTCAACGACCTCGCGTGGGAGATCAACGAGCAATCCGCCAAGCAATGCCGCGAATGGTGCGACCGTATTGCGGACAAAACCGGTCGTCCGCGTTTCGTCGCTGGCGCGATCGGACCGTTGACCGTTTCACTCTCCAACTCTCCCGATGCCGACGACGCCGGTTTTCGCGTCTGTACGTTTGATCAGGTCAAGGCGGCATACATCAATCAGGTTCGCGCGCTCATCGCAGGCGGCTCGGACATCCTGTTGGTTGAAACGATTTTCGATTCGCTTAACGCCAAGGCCGCGCTCGTGGCGATCCAAGAAGTCTTCGCGCAGGACAAAAAGATTTTGCCCATCATGATTTCTGCCGCTGTGGGTCGTGGCGGCGAGACGATGATTTCTGCACAGACGGTCGAGGCGTATTGGAACGCGATGAAGCATGTGAACCCAATCGCCATCGGATTGAACTGTTCGCTCGGCCCGGATTTGATGAGGCCATTCCTCGCGGAACTCGCAGAGAAATCCAACACAGCCATCTCGTGCTATCCGAACGCAGGCCTGCCGAATCCGTTGTCGCCGACCGGCTTTGATTTGAAGCCGGAAGACATGGGCAAGTTCCTGGGTGGCTTTGCAAACGATGGTTTGGTGAATATCGCTGGTGGATGCTGTGGCAATACGCCCGAACACATCGCTGCGATTGCGAAAGCGCTGGAGAATAAGCCGCCGCGTCAGCCAAACACCGAGACGAAGTTTTCAACGGGCGCGGCGATTCCGTTGCGACTCTCCGGCTCGCAGCCATTCACGCAGCAGATCGGACAGTTCATCATGATCGGCGAGCGCACGAACGTCGCCGGTTCACCGAAGTTCGCAAAACTCATCAAGGAAAACAAATACGAGGAAGCCGTCGCCGTCGCGCGGCAGCAGGTCGAGAACGGTGCGAACATCATCGACATCTGCATGGACGAAGGGATGATTGATGGCGTTGCCGCGATGGGCCGCTTCCTGCAACTCCTCGGCAGTGAACCTGAAGTCGCCAAGGTTCCGTTCATGGTGGACTCGTCGAAGTGGGAAGTCATCGAAGCCGGTCTGAAATGTCTTCAAGGTAAAGGCATCGTGAACTCCATTTCGCTCAAGGAAGGCGAAGCGAAGTTCCGCGAACATGCCGCGAAAGTTTTGAAATACGGCGCGGCAGTGGTCGTGATGGCGTTCGACGAACAAGGCCAGGCCGCGACGCTCGCGGACAAGATTCGCATCTGCGAACGCGCCTATCGCATTCTTGTGGATGAAGTCGGTTTCCCGCCGGAGGATATCATTTTCGATCCGAATATCCTCACCGTCGGCACGGGCATCGAAGAGCACAACAACTACGCCGTGGACTTCATCGAGGCTACGCGTTGGATCAAAGACAATTTGCCGCACGCGAAAGTTAGCGGCGGTTTGTCGAACGTGTCGTTCAGCTTCCGCGGCAACAATCCCGTGCGCGAGGCGATGCACAGCGCGTTCCTGTTCCACGCCATCAAAGCCGGCATGGACATGGCCATCGTGAACGCGGGCATGCTGGAAGTTTACGAAGAGATCGAGCCGGAGCTGAAGGAGCTCGTCGAGGACGTATTGCTCAATCGCCGTCCCGATGCGACCGAGCGGCTTGTGAACTTTGGCGAAAAACTCAAAGCTGCCAGCGCGGGCACAACTGTCGCCGACAAGAAGATTGAAGAAGAGTGGCGCAAAGGCACGGTCGAGGAACGTCTTTCGCACTCGTTGGTGAAGGGGATTGATCTCTACATTGATGCCGACACTGAGGAAGCGCTGAAGAAATACGGCAAGCCACTCACGGTCATCGAGGGACCGTTGATGGCGGGCATGAGCGTTGTTGGCGATCTGTTTGGCGCGGGCAAGATGTTTTTGCCACAAGTCGTGAAGTCGGCGCGCGTGATGAAAAAATCCGTCGCGTATCTTACGCCGTTCATGGAGGCTGAGAAAGCTGCCATGGCCGCCCGTGGCGAATCCGTGAAGGCGCAGGGGAAAATCGTTCTCGCCACCGTGAAGGGCGACGTACACGACATTGGCAAGAACATCGTTGGCGTCGTGCTGGCATGTAATAATTACGAAGTGATCGACATGGGGGTCATGGTGCCGTGCGAGAAGATTCTCGAGCGCGCCAAGCAGGAGGACGCCGATATCATCGGCTTGAGCGGGCTCATCACGCCATCACTGGATGAAATGGTTCACGTCGCCCGCGAGATGGAACGCACCGGCTTTAAAGTCCCGTTGCTCATCGGTGGTGCGACTACCAGCCGCGCGCATACGGCGGTGAAAGTTGCGCAGCATTATAGCGAGCCGGTCGTTCATGTGCTCGACGCCTCGCGAGCGGTGCCGGTGATGACGAGTTTGCTAAGCAAGGATGGCAAAGAGTCGTTCGTAAAACAGTTGCGCGAAGATTACGAAAAACTTCGCACCCAGCATGCCGGCTCGGCGGCAAAACTTCTGTCGCTTGAAGCTGCTCGCGCCAATGCGCCGAAGTTGAAATTCGACGACCTCCCGAAACCGGAGTTTGTCGGCGTGCGGACATTGTCGTCCGGCGCGTTCAATTCCGGTAAATGCGATTGTGGTTCATCGCACGGTCATGCCGGGGCGTTCAGCGTCTCGCTGGAGGAAGTCGTGCCGTTTATCGACTGGACGCCGTTCTTCCACACGTGGGAACTGCGTGGGGTTTATCCGAAGATTCTCCAGCACGAGAAGCATGGCGAAGAAGCGACCAAGCTGTTTGGCGACGCGCAGAAGTTGTTGGCGGAATTTGTCGCCAACAAATCGCTGCAACTTCGCGCTGCTTACGGCTTGTTCCCCGCGAACTCCGTCGGTGACGACGTGGAGGTTTATACCAATGGCTCGCGTAAACATCTGCGCACGACATTCCACTTCCTGCGCCAGCAAATCGAAAAAGGCGACGGCACGCCGAACTGGTGTCTGGCGGATTTTGTCGCCCCGAAATCGGCGATCGCCAACGGGCAATTGCCGCAGGATTACATTGGCGCCTTCGCCGTTACGAGCGGTCATGGCTTGAAGGAGATCGTCGAGGGATTCAAAGCCAAGCACGACGACTACAATGCCATCATGGCTGAGGCGATTGCGGATCGGCTGGCTGAAGCGTTTGCGGAATACCTGCACAAACGGGTTCGCGACGAGTGGGGTTTTGGTCGCGCCGAGAACTTGAGCAGCGAAGATTTGATTCAGGAGAAGTATCGCGGCATCCGTCCGGCGGCGGGTTATCCCGCATGTCCGGATCATACCGAGAAGGCGGTTCTCTGGGACTTGCTGGATGCGGAACAGCACACGGGGATCAAACTCACGGAAAGTTTCGCCATGTATCCTGGCGCGAGTGTGAGCGGGCTCTACTTCGCGCATCCAGAGTCAAAGTATTTTGCCGTCGGCAAGCTGGGCAAAGATCAGATTGAAGATCATGCCAAGCGGAAGAATGTTGCGGTGGCGGAAGACGAGCGCTGGCTCGGGCCTTGGTTGAATTATTCGCTGACGTAACCCATCACGCGGGTTGACGGGACTTGGCTGGGGAAGGTAAAACAGCAGGCGACAAATGAGCAGCCCCTCCAGCCGACCCACCATCGCGTATCTCGCCCAAGGGAAAATCCGCCTGAAGTCAGGCGATGCGTTGCCGCGCACCGTCGAGAGCGTTTACGGTAATACCATCCGCGAAAAAGCAGTGCGTGCGGCGCAGCGGCATTCATGGAAGGGGCAGGGGGACAGTTCGCCCTTCGCGGCGGCGGCTTGGGGGAATAAGGCGATGCAGACCGGCGAAGTCCCGTTGATGATCACTAGTCTCTGTGCGAGCAAAGAGCCGGGCAGCTTGATCTATTCGTTGGAGAGCGGGAGTTTATGCGCGTTGCTGGAGGTCCGGCAACTAGGGGCGGAGGAGCAGCGGCTTTGGAACGATAACAACACGCGCATCCGCCACGTCACGGTTTCCAAGGAGACGGGCGATTTGGTCTTCAGTCTTCTGCATCAGAACGGCACGGCGAACCTCGGGGTGAAGCGGGCTGGGCGGGGTGGCTATTTGGAACTTACCGAGGGTGATTCGTTTGATACCGCGCCGCGCTGGAAACCCGGAGCGGAACGCTACATCGTTTATCAATCGGCGGGAGTGGGGCGGAATCGCGAAGGACAGTTTCTGGCGTTCGGGCCGTTCACGATTCAACAGCTTGATACCGAGGCGGGCGAGATCACGACTCTGGTGGAGGAGTCGGGGCAGGATTGCTTGGCGCCGCATTATGCAGCGGATGGTAGTCTCTATTATATCCAACGACCCTATGTGGAGCGCGAAACTCCGGGGTTCTTCAGCTCCGTGAAAAATCTTTTGTTGTTCCCGTTCCGGTTGGCGCACGCAATCTATAACTTTTTGAATTTCTTCTCGGCCATCTTCAGTGGTCGAAAACTTTCCCCGAGTGGCGGGACGAAGGCCCGCGAGATGGATATGAAACAGATGATGATCTGGGGCAATCTCGTCCGGTCGCACAAGCAGGGTGAGGTGGAGGATGAAAGTGCGGATCTGGTGCCGAAGTCATGGCAACTATTACGGCGGGCTCTGAATGGGGAAACGCGACCATTGGCCAATGGGGTGCTGGCGTATGATGTGGGCGTGGATGGAACGGTGATTTACACCAACGGGAATGCGGTATTCCTGCTGCATCCCGACGGTCGCAAGGAGCACGTGCTCAACGAGCGGATGATTGAGCAGGTGTTTTTGGTGTCGGCCTAAGGCACAGCGCACTTGTTTTTTGGTCCGAGCGGCATAATCTTGCGGCATGAAGAACGACGTTGTGCCCGTTCAAATTCGCGGCATCCTCCCCGTCAACAGCGGCTGTGCGCTGTTCGTGGGCAATGACGAGAAGGTCTTCGTCATCAATGTCGAACCGCAGATGGGCCAGATCATCGGGATGTTTCTGCGGGATACCCCGAAGGAACGCCCGCTGACGCATGATCTCATGCAGAACGTTTTCAAGGGTTTCGGTATTGCCGTCGAGCGCGTCGTCATCACCGAACTTAAGAATTCCACCTATTACGCGCGGCTGATCCTTTCCCAGAACAACGAGGTGGCGCGGAAGCTGGTGGAGATCGATGCGCGCCCGAGCGATTGCCTGGCGCTGGCTTCAGCGCAGAAGTGCAAGATTTATGTGAGTCGGCCGTTGTTTGAACAGGTTGAGGACATGACGGAGCACCTCAACAAGATCAACCAGAGCAGCGACGAGCCAGAGTGACATGGCGACGAGCGCAGCCAAGACGGATGCTCCTGTGGCGTTGATTTGTGGCGAGGACGATTTCGCCGTCAAACAACGCGCCAAGGAGCTTTATCAGAAATGGTCCGGCGAACTCGGCGGCGAAGATCACGAGATCATCGAGGCCACGGTTGCTAACAGTGGCGACGCGCTCAAGACCATCGGCAAATTGCGGGAGTCCTTACAGACGCTTCCATTCTTCGGCGGCGGCAAAGCCATCTGGTTACGCGACTGCAATTTTCTTGGCGACGACCGCACCGCCTCTTCCGGCGATGTGACCGAGACCCTTGCGGAACTCGCGCAGGAGTTAAAAAATTTCCAGTGGCAGAGCGTGCGCCTGCTTGTCAGTGCGGGGAAGGTGGACAAGCGGAAGACATGTTACAAAACACTGGAGAAAATAGGCCGGGTTGAAAGCTTTGACGGTTGGTCGGTTGATGACAAAGATTGGGCTGATCAGGCGGAGTTGATGGCGGGCAAGTTGATCCAGTCACGCGGAAAGAAAATCAGTGGCGCTGCACTGAGTGAATTGGTCGCGCGCATCGGACCGCAGCCACGGCAACTTGCCAACGAAGTTGAAAAGGTATGTCTTTATGTCGGGGATTGTGGCGAGATCACCGAGGCCAACGTGGCGGCGATTTGCATCAAGAACAAGCAAGCGCGCGCCTTTGCGTTAGGTGATGCGCTCGGAAATCGCAACTTGCCTGTGCTGCTGAAGTGTCTGGATGAGGAACTATGGGAGATGCAGTTCGACAAGGATAAGAGTGAGATAGGAATGCTCTACGGGTTGATTTCCAAAGTGCGAGCGTTGCTCATGCTCAAAGAAATGATTCGGGAGGGTTGGATCAAGGCAACTCATGATTACAACAGTTTCAAATTGCAACTTGCCCGTGTGCCTGCCGCAAAGTTGCCGTCGGACAAGAAATACAATCCGTTGTCCTTGAATCCTTACGTTTTGTTCAAAGCTTTAGCCCAGACAAAGAATTACTCTGAGGCTGAACTGGTGCAGGCCATGTATCTGTTACTCCAAGCCAATCGTCGGCTGGTCTCCAGTGCACTGGACGAGCGCATCGTTTTGCAGCAAACTTTGGTGCAGATTGTCGGTGCGCCCACGTCTCGGCGCGCCACCAGGTAGTTGGGCTGAAATGTTAAGGTGATTTAACCGGATTTGGTTGTGATTTAGAAGATGAACGCTTCGAAAGCCAATTTATTGGTGCTGGTGGGGGAACAGTTCGCTTGTGTCAAAGTAGCTGGCCGGGCGAATTTTGCGACGGCGGTGGACTTCAAAACGGTGCTCACAGAGTTGGAAAACAAGGGCTATCCCTATCTGGTAATCGAACTTTCGGAGTGTCCTTTGATGGATAGCACGTTTTTGGGGGTGCTGGCTGCTTCTGGCATCCGAATGAATCCTGAAAATGTTGATTGCGTCAAGCAAGCCATTGAACTCCGGAATGCAAATGAACGTTTGCTTGAACTTCTGGAAAACCTTGGGGTGCTTCATCTTTTCAAGACCTGCAATGGTGAATTGCCCTGTTGCGAGCAAATTAACTCTTCTCCTTGTCAGCCGACCCGGGAGGCTTTGACTCGGGCTAGCTTGGAAGCGCATCAAACATTGATGCAAATCAATCCCGATAACGTTGCAAGATTCAAGGAAGTGACCAAATTTCTTGCAGAAGATCTCGAACGCATCAAGGCGAATGCCAGCAATAAAAACTGAGTCTAGCTAGAGTGACCTGCAGGCTAGTGAGTTAGGAGACTTTTGATTATCAGGTTATCTGCCGGATAGCTTTTAAAGACCTAATTCTTCCTGGCGTTGAGCCATTTTATCATTGAGTTCTTGGGGGATTACGCTAGCCTGAGCACGCGTCAGGCTTTTGGAGTCGAGTATCCCCGGAAAACTCTGGCCGATTGAAGAGTCGGTCGGAAGCGTCGTCGAAACAGGTAGTCGTTGGGAAAAACCCGAGACTATTTCTGAACCGGAAAGGCCTGCACCCGGTCAATTATCACTATGTTGAAACGTAAACAAGCCCGCAGTGTCGCTGCGGCTTCCCGCACCGTGCGAAGCGCAAAAAAGTCGCCTCTGTCAAAACACCTCCTGGCGGTGCGCCGTCGCTTTGTTTTGCCCAGCGCCAAGCGTAAGGCGGCTCCCGGAAGAAACGCCCACCACTAATGGCAAACCGGTCACTCCTGCTTCCGTGGAGGCGGCCAAGACCGATGAAAAGAAGCCCGTAGCTTCAGCGCAACTCACAGCTTTGACGAATCCGACGGCGGGACCGGTGGATTTGACTGAAACCGTCAAAACCCTGCTTCATCTTGCCCAAGAGCACGGCTATGTTACTTACGATGATATCAACGATGTTCTTCCTGACGGTTTGAATCCTGAGGATTTGGACACGCTCTTTACCAAGCTCCGCAGCTTGGATGTTGAGATTGTGGACCAAGCGGAGGTGCAGCGCACCGCCAAGAAGGATGAACCTGAGGAGGCAGAAGAAGATTCCCGGCTGGAAATTCTGGATGACCCGGTTCGCATGTACATGAACCAGATGGGCAAAGTCCCGCTGCTCACCCGCGAACAGGAAGTCGAGATTTGCAAACGGATTGAAGACGCCGAGATTGGCATGAAGCAAATCGTCTGTGGCTTGGGTTTTACCGCCAAGGAACACATTGCGATTGCGGAAAAGCTTTTGTCAGAGCCGCCTAAAGAGCGTTTTGATCGCGTGGTGATTGACAAGAAGGTTGCCAATCGTGAGGGGCACTTAAAGGACTTACGCATCCTGATTAAGAAAGTTCGCGCTTTTGACCAGAAGGTTGACGAGAAGTATGCCGCTTGGCAAAAGTCAGCCCAAAAAGGTCGCAAGGAAAAGCTGGCTAAAGAATTCGTAAAGTTAAACGTCAAGCTTCAGGAGATGTTCCCGAAGTTCGCGTATAAGCAGAAGGTCATTGAAGAAATGATCGTCGTTGCTGGCAATATTCACGAGAAATTCCAGACGAGCCACCGCCATATTCAAGAGTTGGAACGATTGCGCAGTTCTTCCGATCGGCGCTCGGCGATTGATGCAGAACAAGCTCGCATCCGGACAATGGAGCAATTCGTTCGCATGTCTCGCGAGGAGTTTCACAAGGCGTTTGCGGATTTAAAAGATGCCGCCGATCGTGCGCATCGTGCCAAGACGCATATGGCAGAAGCGAACTTGCGCCTCGTCGTTTCCGTCGCCAAGAAATATACGAATCGTGGTCAGTCGTTCCTCGACTTGATTCAAGAAGGCAACATTGGACTCATGAAGGGGGTCGAGAAATTTGAGTATCGCCGCGGCTACAAGTTTTCGACATACGCCATTTGGTGGATTCGGCAGGCCATCACACGGTCTATTGCTGATCAGGCTCGCACTATCCGTATCCCGGTCCACATGATCGAGATCATGAACAAGCTCTGGCGGGCGCAGAAGCAGCTCACTCAAGAGCTTGGTCGCGAACCTACTCCGGAAGAGCTGGCGGACGAGATGCACATGCCGGTGAGCCGCATCAATTCGCTGCTCAAGATGGCGCAACAGCCTGTTTCCTTGCATGCACCGGTTGGCGATGATGGCGACGTGAGCGTAGGTGATTTCATCGAAGATAAGAGCGCAGAGAATCCCTCCGACGTGACAAGTTATTCATTGCTCAAGGAAAAATTGGGCGATGTGTTGACCACTTTGACGGAACGCGAACGTAAGATCCTCGAAATGCGCTTTGGTCTTGTCGATGGCTACGAGCGCACGCTCGAAGAGATTGGCAAGATGTAAACGTTACCCGCGAACGCATCCGCCAGATTGAGGCGAAGGCGTTGCGCAAGCTGCGGCATCCGACCCGCATGCGCCAAATGCAAGGCTTCCTCGATGGCGAAGATGCGGCAGCTGCGGCAGCCTAATAAGTTATGTCATTTCAGCCGGGCGAGCGAAAGCTTGCCCGGCTTTTTTGTTGCTGCGCGCGTGGGTGTATTTGCTCCTGGCCCCTTGAAATCATCTATGCCTTGCCGGCCTGCTTCGCTGGTCTGTAACTTTCGCTACACGTTATAAAGCATAGGCGATTTGCTCATCGCAATACTGTCTGCTTTTCATGTTACGCTCCGCTCCTTTCTTAGAGATTGCTAAGGTGATTCTCCGCTAATTCTCAATGACCAGCATTTCTTAATCGGGTCATTTTGTTGCTGATCCGCAGGCAAAACCAGTGAATTTGTTTGAGTATAAGGTCTCTCACGAGCAACCCACTTCTGTGTGTGTCGCTGATTAGGAGGAAAGGACTGAGTGTGATCATGTCCCTAATAGTTGGCATGTTAAGGCCTTCCTACTGTTCCACTGTTAGTCACTAAAACTATGAAAAGTGGACGCACAGAACTCTGTTCAATGCACAATCCTCTTATCTTTGCTCCAAAAGCAAAGAAGGATCATAGGTTATGCACTAACCAAACTAGTGGCACTACTGGTGCTAGGGCTAAGAGGCTCTATTCGATTGGTTGCTACTGGAACGCTACGAAACATTAAGAACTAGAGTGTGATTAGGGCAAATGTCTGATTCTGGGTGGGAAGTCAGGTGCGACAGACAATGAAAACTGTTTATATGGTTATGGATAATAGGCCGCAATATATGCTCGTTCCGTTTAAGATCTTGGACTTTCATAGACTGCCTGTTCTCACCGTTCGCGAATGTGTGTTGGGACAAATTCATCACCTACAGATAAGTGCTGGCTACCAATCATGAAGCTGACATGTCATTCGTTAAGTGCTAAGCACGCTAGCAGCCGGTCTGCGTTTACCCTCGTGGAAGTTGTGCTTTCCGTTCTAATTTGTGGATTGGTTTTTTCTGGAATACTGCAGTGCTACACGTTCTCGGCAGAACGGACCCAGTGGGCCGGTTATTCCATGGCTGCGCAAGCCTTGGCCATTCAGCAACTAGAACAGGCGCGCTCGGGCGTTTCGGAGCCGAATGGAAGCCGCAACGAACTCACCAACCTAAACCTCCTATCTCGCACCTACAACACTTCCACCAGAACCATGCGCGGTTACTCGATTTCAATTCTCGATATTCCGATTTCTGGGACGAACGCGGTGTCTGCAACAAACTTTGTAACCGTGCGGTTGGTAAATCTGAATAACACTAATAATCCTCCCGTGCAGGTTCAACTGGTCCAGGTCGACACCGTTTGGCCGTTTAAAGCATTTAGACGAAACCAGCTTCACACAAACACCGTGGTCACTTATGTGGCCCCGGATGATCGATAAAAATCAATATGAAGTTCCGCAAAAATATCGCAGGACAGCATTTGAATTTGCAGCTGAACGGGTCAAAAGGCATGACCTTGGTAGAAATCATGGTTGCGATGAGTGTGTTCAGCTTCGCCATGATTGGCCTGATCTATACTCACATCTATGGCCTGAAATTAGATCAGCTAGTCCAAAGCAAACTTGGTGCTAGTGATCAGTCGCGACGTAGCTACAGCGAATTATGTAATGACATTCGGACGGCGAAAGGGTGGGCAATCGGCAATGGCACTGACACGTCCTTTACACCCATAAATTCTGGATCACAACAGAAGGGAAACGCCCTGAAGTTGTATCCCACCACCAAGACAAACTTTGTCATCAACACCAATATTTTCATCATCTACCACTTCAATCCAAGTGCTGGTGAACTATGGCGGCGAGGAAACGACTCGGCGCTTCAACTGGTTGCTCGAGATCTGACCAACAACATGTTTTTTCAAGCGGAAAATTACCGGGGCGATATCCAGATCACGCCAACTTACCGGGCGACGATCCGGACTCGCTTAGAATTTGCGCAGTATCAATACCCGCTCACCCGCGTTGGCAACGGATGTCTCTATGACTATTACAAAATGGAGTTTTGCGTTACCTCGCATGCTCCCGATGGCCCATGAATACAACTATCATTCGTCAAAATAAGCAACGGACTGGTTATGCGCTTGTCACGGTCTTGGTTGTTTGCGCTGTAAGCCTGCTAATTGTCGCAGTGGCGGTAAAACGGACCGCGACGGTTGCCAGCTTAAACAAACGCAACAATCTCTACGTTGACTGTCAAAATGCGGCGGAGGCTGCGACAGAAAAGGTGATTGCCCGGATGTCGTATGATTTTCACGCCAATGGTTTGGCGACTGTCATCTATAACTTGAATACGTATCGAACTTACGTCCCGACCACAACCGAAGACACCCAGTGGGCAAAGTTTTCATTCTCGGACGGAACAACCACGAATCGCGTTTCTGTGGAAAAGGTGACTGAGTACACGGGGCCAATGCCTTCCCAATTCCCCGGTCTGAACACCATGGCTGGACCAGTTTACCGTATTAGGTGTACAGCTACCAAAACGGAAGCCGGCAGCACGGTAAGCGCATCGGTGCAACAAGATTTGCTCCTTGCCCTAATACCGCTCCCTCAATGGGCGATCTTTGCCAACAACCTTTTGGAATTCAGCACGTGCGCAACCATGGAGGTTCGCGGCCGAGTGCATGCGAATGCACCTATCTATGTCGGCACCGGGTCCGGGTCCAGTGGCTCCGCGACGTTGACATTCTTCGACGCCGTTACAACTGTTGGCACTTTGAACGCTCCCAACAACGCTGGTTACAGTTGGGGATCTGATTGGAATACTTCCTTCAGCACTCCCTACATCACAAATCGTCCGACGGTCTCGTTGAATTTTAACATGACCAATGCACACTCTTTCATTGAAATCCCCTCCAGCAGCGTCACTCCCACATCGACCGAAGGTAAACAACTTGTTTATAATAATGCCCAGATTGTTTTACTTGTGGACGACGCTGGCGTCAGTGTTCGTCTTCAATCACCGGATAGTGCGGGAAATGTTGCCGGGGCTGATCCCTATCCAGTCATCCTGACCAACACCCTCGCCAAAGCCACAAATTTTTCGTTTCTGAACGTAACCAATAGATTCACCGACCAGCGTGAAGCCAGCAAGACGGTGCTCACGACACAGATTGATGTTGCTAAATATGCGACCTGGCTCACAACTAATTCCAGCGTCCAAACCAAATTCTCCGGGATTTACCCCACGGTTCTGTATGTCGCCGACAAACGGACTGTTACTTCCGCGCAGATGACTGGGGTTCGCCTCATCAACGGTACTACGCTTCCGAGCAATGGCGGAGCTGGCTTTTCAGTTGCCACCCCCAATCCCCTTTACGTGGTGGGGAATTATAATGTGACCAACAGTATTCACTTGGCTACCACCAATACCTCATCAACGGTCCCTGCGGCACTGATGTCAGATGCGTTAACGATTTTGTCATCTAGTTGGAAAGATGCGGACAGTTCTAAGAGCTACTCTAGCCGCTCCGCTTCGAGTTCTACCACTATCAACGCGTGCGTGCTCACGGGGATGGTGCCGTCGACCGGGACTTCTCAAAGTACCTTTGGTGGGGGCATTCACAACCTTCCTCGGATGTTGGAGGATTGGGGGAGTTCTTCGCTATGGCTAAACACCTCGCTCCTGTACCTCTTCACCAGTAAGACAGCGACGAACAAATTCATCTACCCGGGGCTTTCGGGTCCTTATTACAACCCACCCACCCGCAAATTCAGCTACGATCTCAACTTTAATCGGCTGGATCGTCAACCACCCGGTATCCCGACCGCACTCGTGGCGGCCCGAATTAGTTGGTCTCCCAAATAATCCGAGCCCGTGATGAAGCCACCGCTTGTGACTCATTATTTTAAAAATACTTTCCGCCCCCTGTGGTTAATCGCTTTGTATATTTGCGGCGGTGTTGGTTGCTTCGCTGCTGATAACCAAGCAAGTAATTCAGACGCCGCCGAAGCGACGACGACAAGCGTGCAAACCATCCGTACGGCTAGTCTCGAACCGTTGCGCCGAATCCTGATCACTAAGGGCACGAACGAGCTGTTGTTAGTCGCGCCACAGGATCTCCGTATCGACACGGCGGCGACTGACAAGGTGTCGTTTGTAGCCCGTGACCTTACGTACTACGTATCGATCCGGATCATTCCCGCGCCATCGGGGCTAGTGAAAGGTGAAACCCTTAAGTTCGACTCCGATTGGGTGCTTGAAAACTATCCTGGTGCAAGCGTCACCGAGGAATTTTCTATACCCACCGGAGAGGGCGATTGCAAACTGATCAACTTTAATTGGCCCGTCAACGGATTAATGAATCGCGTTGGCCGGATCGGCTTGATTCAAACCGCAACCGGCTTGGTGGAATTTGTGATGCTCGCGGATCCACGGCAGGCGAAAGCAGCTTCTGATGATTTTCATGCTGTGCTGTGTTCGCTTCAAACAAACAAACACGGCCCCATCAAACTTCCCCCGGTGCCTGATCATTCTTAATCAACGGAACACCTCGCGTACCTTAACAATTTGAGTTTTCCATGGCTTTATCCTTCCCCATTTCCAAAAAAATCAACCAGATCATCGCGGTTGACCTGGGCTCGCGCGTCACCAAAGCCGTATTATGCGAGTCCAAAGGTGGCCGATTCAACTTAAGTGGGTATGCACTTCTTGATACCCCTGACCCTGACTCCTCCACTTTCCCGCCGGCAGCGCTTGGTGAGCAGCTCAAAGAAATCACCAAAGCCCTTAACACTCGCACGAAGACGATAGCCTTAGCGATTGGGACGGAGAATCATTCGTCCGGCATGTGGAAATCCCGAGAATGCCGAGCGACGCCATCCGCCCAGTATTAAAGAATAACACACGAACTTACTTTCAAACGCATCTGCCAAATCATGTATTTGATTATCAAGTCATCTATCAAGCCGTACCACTTGGTGTTCCTGCGCAGTCGAAAAAAGGTGCTCCGACCAGCCCCCAACAGCGCTTAGTGGTTGCGGGCGCACGGGATCAGTGCATCAATGACTTGGCGGCTGTAGGTAAAGCTGCGGGCTTGAGCGTTCCTCATATAATTCCTGGTGTGATCTGTCCGATTAATGCTTTCGAATTGGCTCATCCAGAGGAATTTCATAAGCAGATTGTCGCGCTGGTTGAGATTGGCTTCAAGCATTCGACCATCTGCATATTGCAACAAGGCGAATTGGTGCTGAATCGAGTGATTCAGATTGGCGGTAATCGAATGACCGCAGCCATTGCCGAGAATCTCAATATCAGCTGTGCCGAAGCGGAAGGCATCAAGGTTGGAATGCCAAATGAAGTTCACAGCGTGTTGAAAACGGTTGTTTCAAACCTGAGTCGTGAGCTTCGCGCCTCCATCGACTATTTTGAGAATCAGCAAGGGGACCCGGTTTCGCGAGTTTACGTATCTGGTGGTCCGGCGCGTTCTGAAAGCGTTATTGAACTTCTGTGCGATGAATTGATGATGGATTGCGTCACTTGGAATCCCACCAGCTTTTGCAACCTGACATTATCTCCAGCCCAATCTTCTGAAATTGGCGCTGTATCGCACCAGCTTGGAGTAGCTATGGGAGCGGCAATCGCTGCCTTATGATATCAAAGCATAGTCGTCAGCCGGTGTAGCCAGTCGATAATCTAAAGGCTCTATCAATAGCGCCAATTGGCACGGCAATCACGATGAATGAAGCTTGCAAGCAGAGCCGAATAGCCTAGCCTTTTATCACGAACTGACTGCCATGCGCAGTCTAGTGCATTGTGATTTTCGCCCCTAAGTGTATCCACCAAGCGTTGGCTGTTTCCAGATTTTGGATTCGAGCTTTTGTGATCGGGTTGAGTCTTTTTGCCTGTTCTGAGTCTGCAAATTCGACGGAAACCAAGCCCTCGTTGGTGCTCACAAATACCGCGCAAGTCCTCCGGCTTACCACCGATCAGGCCAAGTCGAATCTGCCCGTGCAGATCCGAGGTGTTGTGACCTGTTATGACCACGGCAATGTCTTGTTCGTCCAAGATGAGACTGCGGGCATTTTTGTGTACTACGTTGGGGACCGACTCCCGCTACCATCGGGGCAACAGGTTCAAGTAAGCGGGACTGCCAAAATGGGACTTTATTCCCCGGTAATCGTTCCCGCCTCAATTGTTCTTCAAGATATAGGGCCAACCATAAATCCGCTCCCGGTTTCAATCGCCCAGATTCAATACGGCGGACTTGATGCGCAATGGGTCGAAGTTACTGGAGTGGTTCGGGAAGAAAATGTGGTCGGCCAACACCTCGAAATGGAACTAGCAGATGCCGCACACCGCATTCGTCTCTGGATTATTGATGGTCGTGGTTACGAGAAGCAGCGGCTTCTCGGCAGTCAAGTCCGAGTCCGGGGAGTTGTCGGTTCGCGAGTCAGTTCACAGCGGCAATTGCAGGGCTTTCAGATCTATGCCAATTCAACTTCAGATGTAACGGTCCTACAGCGCAGCCTGGTGCTGGATCCGTTTGCAGCGCCGCGTTGTCAGGTTGGGGATTTACAGCGGCATGATCTGCGTATGAGTGATCCGCGCCTGGTTACGATACGTGGCGTGATAACATTCAATCAGCCTGGCCGTGGCATTTTTATTCAGGACTCGACTGGAGGCGCGGAAGTGGTTGCTCAGACAACTGTGGAAGACTTGGTGCCCGGAGATACCGTGGAGGTGGCCGGGTATCCAGGCCCGATTCTAGCTCCTACGACGCTAGAGGACGCATTGATTCGGAAGGTGGAATTCCCAATCGGAGTGCAACCGGTGACAGCCTCGCCAGCGGACCTGCTGCAAGGCCGCTATAACAACCAGTTGATTGAACTTACTGGTATTTATCTCGGGCACGTCAACGGCGCTTCAAATGTCGTCAGTCTTGTGATGCAAACTGGTGATCATCACTTGACGGCCTTGCTGGACGCGCCACAGTTTTCTCAAGGCAGGGTTGATCTGAAACCAGGCTGTAGCCTGCGTTTGACAGGCGTATACCGCGCCCCAACCGATATTGGACAATTATCTGCCCCGACTCTGCTGCTTCGTTCGGGCCACCGACCTCAAGGTTGTTGGTGCGCCTCCGGCATCGGAGGAGTCTAAAATGATTCTGTACGCAGGAGCGGCTTTGCTGAGTGGGATTGGCTTGATATCCGTGTTGTGGTTTATCCGGAGCCAACGGCGACGGATCGAACACGTGCTCGAACTCCATGCCACACTTCAGACGGAAATGCGGCAAAGCGAGCAACAGCTGCGTCGCTCCTTGGAGGAGCGCGAGCGGATCGGGCGCGATTTGCACGACGACATTATCCAATCCATTTATGCCGCCGGATTGAGTCTCGAAGACTCTCGGCGGTTGCTTCGTCAGTCGCCCGATCAAGCCGAGACGCGCTTGGGGGCCGCCATCCATACTCTCAACGACACTATTCGCGGCGTGCGGGGGTTCATCGCCGGGTTGGAAACCAAAGTCCTTAATGGCCGCGAACTAAAGACCGCGCTCAAATCTCTCGCCCTCACCAGCGCTGATGTCCCCACCCCGTTCCAATTTCACGTCGAATCCAATGCGGCCAACATCCTGACCTCCACGCAAGCCACCCAACTGCTTCATATCGCGAAGGAAGCCATGAGCAACAGCCTGCGACATGCTCACGCATCGCACGTCACGGTCTCGCTGCAAACGATTGACGAAGGCATCCAGTTGGAGATCGCGGACGATGGAATCGGTTTTGCTCCGGATGTGCCGACCGGACAGGGCTTGCGCAATATGGCGACCCGCGCGCGCGAAATTGGCGGCCACCTGCGAACCATCTCGTCTCCCGGCCAAGGTTGTCGTATTCTCATTGTCGTGCCGCAGCAAAACCCCCTCAACCATGACTGAAACCAAGATCATCCGCTTGCTTGTTGTCGAAGACCACCAGATCACCCGGCTGGGATTATGCACATTGTTGAGGGCTTATCCGCAATTCGAGGTGGCTGGTGAAGCTGGTACCGTTGCTGAAGCTATGGATGATGTCACTCGCCTCAAACCCGATGTCATGCTTCTTGATGTCAGGCTTTCTGATGGCAGCGGCATTGAAGTTTGTCGGCGGCTTCAAAAACTGGATCTCGAAACCAAGGTGCTGGTGCTCACTTCTTACGGCTCCGATGATCTATTGTTTGAGGCCATCGCGGCTGGCGCGGATGGCTACTTGCTCAAAGAAATCCACGGAGACAAGTTGATTCAAGCCATCCAAGACGTCGCTGAAGGCAAGTCCATCTTGGACCCTGCCGTCACGCGTCGCGTCATGAGCCGGGCGCAAAATCCCGCTTCTCCGTTGATACAAAATAAACTCGATCTTCTGTCTGCCCAGGAACGACGGGTTGTGGCTTTAGTTGCCGAAGGCAAAACCAACAAAGAAATTGGTCACGAGATGGGGCTCAGCGATAAGACTGTCAAAAACTATCTGAGTAACGCCCTCGAAAAACTTCAAGTTGCCCGTCGTTCACAGGCGGCCGCCCTGTACATCACTCAAACTCGCGAAACCACGTCCCGATTCAATTCATGACTCGATCTGTACTGTTAACCGGATGCTTGCTGGTCATCGTATCAGCGGCGTCACCGCTTTGGGCGCAAAATCTTTTGACCAACAACGCTGGCTTCGAGGTGGGCAGCGGATATTACACCCCCGGATGGGGCTTTCCTCAAGGTAGCCCTGAGGTGTTGCCTGGTTGGATCATCACGCTAGACCCCGCTGGTGACGGCTATGCTGGCGCCGCCGCCAACCAATCCCCGCTGGACCTTGAAGGAGCCTATTTCGGTTATATCTACAGCGGTAGCGGATCATCCGGAGTTCTTGCGACTGCACCGGACTCGCGTGCGCCAGTGGAAAAAGACCAGGTTTATACGCTTTGGTTTCTCGCTCGTGCTGATGTTTCGTGGAGCGAAGCGTCTATGACTGTTAGTTTAATGTGGTACCCAAACCAAAATAACAACGTCACTGTAGGCCAGACCAACTTGAATTTGACCTTGCCTGCGCGCCTCACTACCGATGACCCGATGCTGGCCTTTCAGCTCACGGCGGTCGCTCCCGCCGGCGCCCACTTCGCCGGGGTGCAGATCACCCGACCACCGTACGATTATGCCGCGATCATCTTCGACGACTTTGTGCTCATGGCTGAGCCAACCGATGTTTCGCTTGCCATCAATTCCAAAGAATCGAATGCCAGGGTGAGTTGGGCTCGAAGTCGCAAGTTCCGTTTGGAAACAAGCACTACCCCGATTTTATCCAACAGCTGGAATACTGTGGATCACCCCGTAAAGGGCGTTGGTGACAAGAATCATGTCGATTATCCATTGACTGAAACCTGCCGCTTCTTCCGCTTAGCCCCGGCGGACTAATTCAAGCAAGTAAAACCAATCTTTCGGTCGAACAGGGGGTGG
This sequence comes from Verrucomicrobiota bacterium, assembly GCA_049840435.1. Classification (GTDB taxonomy): domain Bacteria; phylum Verrucomicrobiota; class Verrucomicrobiia; order Limisphaerales; family JADLHS01; genus JADLHS01. Next base: position 25,791 of record JASGKY010000053.1, read on the forward strand.
TGCACAACTCCAGATGCGGAAACGGGTACGCCCACGGCTAATTGGAATAGTCGTCAGACGCGATCATCCGGGACTCTTAAGTGAGCGTCGAAACTGATTGCCTTTGCGTTGCAGAGACGCATACCTGTGCATGCTAATCCCAAAACACTTCGACGCAATGTTCACTTCAGGTGATCGGTTTTAAACTGTCCGTTGCCATTCGTGCTTTGCGGAGGACGGGCGCTGTGCAACCAGAGCAGGCGACCAAGCTCGGCTTTTCAGACCATCTGAGATGCGCGTTGGTTAGGTCGATTTCGTCGCCATGACCCATCTCCGCCAAAACTTTCAGCAGATCAGGCGAAATGCAGGGGGCAATTCCTTTCAGCATAGAGTCTGATCAACGGACATTCTTACCGTAGAGCGGGCCGAAGTTTGCGCAGGCGCGAAAATCTGCGCCTTCCAAATCTGCCGTGCCGAACGCCGTCCATGCGCTCGGGCGGAAAATTTTTTCTTCCGCCACGTTGTGCATGTAAACCGGGATGCGCAGCAGGGCGGCGAGTGTGATGAGTTCCGCGCCGATGTGCCCATAGCTGATCGTGCCGTGGTTCGCGCCCCACGCGTTCATGACGGAATAGACATCGCGGAACACGCCCTTACCGGTGAGCGTGGGGACAAACCAGTGCGATGGCCAAGTAGGGTTCGTGCGTTCTTCGAGCACGGAATAAATTTCCTTTGGCAGATCAAGGAAGTGGCCTTCGGCAATTTGCAACGCCGGGCCGAGGCCCTTGACCATGTTGATGCGGAACATTGTGGTGGGCATCGTCGCGCGCGTGCCGTAGGCAGACGAGAAACCGCCGCCGCGGAAGTATTCATAGATCGCCGGCGGCCAGGTGGTCGCATTCAGGCAGGCTTGTGCCTCCTTGGGCGTGATTTCCCAGAATGGCTTCATCACCGCTTGGCCGTTGCGCTTTTGTTCGCCGCAACCGTCCAGCGCCGCGGCGCCGGAGTTGATGAGATGCAACAAACCGGGCGCCGCAGCGCCGGTGAGCGCCTGCCCCGTGACGCGTTGCACAGCCTCGGGACTCCAATACGTCCGCACGTCGGCAAAAATCTGTGCCGTGTTGGTGAGCAGATGCCCGAGCAACATGCACACGCCGTTCAGCGCGTCATTCTCCGTCGCGACTAGAATCGGTTCGCGGATGCCGTTCCAGTCGAACGAGGAGCTCAACATCGCTTCGAGGAAGTCGCCGTTCGGATAATGATCCGTCCAATGGCGCTGGCCTTGGAAGCCGGAGAGGATTGCGTTGTGTCCGAGCGCTTCTTCGCCAAAGCCGAGCTGCTTGAGGCGCGGATTGCCGAGCATGAGATCGCGGACGATCATCGCGGACTTCACCACGAACTCCCACTCCCAGTCCTTACGTTTGCGGCTGCGGGATTTGCCGTTGTAATCTTTGCCTTCGCGGCAGTTTTGTTTCACCCAGGCGAGGGCGCGTTTGAACTCCGCCTCGTCATAAATCTTTTCTTCAATGCGGCGCACGATCTCGGTCATGTCAACGCTCTCGACGCGCATCCCGAACGTGTCTTCGAAGAAATCTTGGTTCACTATGGAACCAGCAATGCCCATCGAAACACCACCAACCGACAGGTAGCTCTTCCCGCGCATCGTGGCGACGGCGAGACCAGCCTTGATGAAGCTCAAGATTTTGCCCTGCACATCGGCTGGGATTTCGGTTGAACCGGTGTCCTGCACGTCGCGGCCGTAAATCGTAAAGGCCGGCAGACCTTTCTGTGTGTGACCCGCGCTGACCGCCGCGAGATACACCGCGCCGGGACGTTCCGTGCCGTTGAAACCCCAGATCGCTTTTGGAATGGACACGTCCATATCCATCGTCTCCGAACCGTAGCACCAGCAGGGCGTCACGGTGAGCGAAACGCCCACGCCAGCCTTCTTGAATTTCTCCGCCGTGGCGGCGGCTTCGGTTACGCCGCCGATGCACGAGTCGGCGATGACGCATTCCACGGGCAAGCCGTTGGAATGGCGCAGCGTGGATTCGATGAGCTTGGCGACGTTCTTCGCCATGTTCATTGTGGTCTTTTCAAGCGATTCGCGGACGCCGCCGAGTCGGCCATCAATGGTGGGTCGGATGCCGACCTTCGGCATGTCGCCAACCAGACGGTTGACCGGGCGGTTGACTTTGAGACTCGTAGCGGAGGCGGAATGCTTCATGGTTCGTTTTGGCAAAATTGATTCAGTCAGTTTGTCAGAAATCATTTGGGCGTGGAGGGGATTCGCTTGGATTCCGATGCAAAAGATTTGGACGTATCACGGGTCTGGCCCGAATTGTTCCGGGCAGGCCGATTCAAAGTGAATGCGCGGCGCGATAATCCGAGGGGGAACAACTGCAATGGCGAGCGAATGCGCGGGTGAAATAGGCGGCATCCGGGATGCCGACCGCGGCGGCGATCTCCTTGACCGGCGCGGGACTCGTAAGCAGGAGATATTGGGCACGTTCCATGCGGCGTTGCATCAGATATTCGAGTGGTCGCACGCCGACGAGCTTTTGGAAGCGATCGGAAAAATAGGTCGGATGCAGCTTCGCAATACGCGCCAAGTCGCCGAGCAGGATGTTCCGCGCCATGTGGGCGTGGATGAACTCCTGCACGGCCAGAAATTGTTGGGTGGCTCGGGCGTGGACGCCGGGATGTTCGCGGGCGGTGCGCAAAAATGGCGTCAACAGTGAGATCAAGACGCCCTTCGCCTCAAACCAATCCACAGCGGGGATGGTGCGGTCGGCTTGTTCTGCCGCCAGTGGCTGGCGACGATATTCTTCTTGCGATGGATCGAAGCAGGGCAGTTTTCGATTGGGATAAAGTGTTTCAAGACGTTGAAACTGTTTCAGCGCATCCGGTACGGCTGCTAGTTCAAACTCATGATCGAGGAGCGACAACAGATCCACGCCGGTCTGGAGACGCGAGACGAAATGCAGGTAGTAGTGATTAAACTGCCGGGTGCAGTGGCAGTCGTGTCGAGTGAAGGGCGGAACGAGATGGATCTTGCCCGGGGTCAGGGCGAATTGCCGGTTGTGATGCCGGACGGTGGCGCGGCCATCGAGGATCAGCCAAAGGCGGGAGTATGGACTTATCACCTGATGAAAATTCCACCATCGGCCCGCCACGGTTCGTGCGACCGTCAAAACCCTGAGTTCCAGATGACTTAGAACTTCTTGGTTAAGTGTGGTGGCCATGCCTTTGCCACGCCATGAAAGAGGGAAGCAGGTTGGAATGCCATCATATTCTTGGGCGTTCATAGTTTCGCAACAAGTAGTTGCCGAGGTGTTTTTGTTATACCCGCTTTCGGGGATGTTGGGTGCAGTAGCTATTCTTAGAATAGCTTCAATGAAGCCATTGAAACTCATCCGCAGGAAACTCCAGTTCTTCCTGCTGGCCCTCACGCTTGTGTCAATTGCATTGGTCGGTTTTGGGGCTGATGCCGAACCACCCGCCAGCCCAGTGGTGGCGGCGGCAATGCGCCCGTATCTGGAGAGTCATAAAATGGCTGGCGTCATTGGGATCATTGCGAATCGGGAGGGGAAGGTGCTTTACAAAAATTTGATGGGAGACGCGGATGTGGAGGCCAGGAAGCCCATCAGCGAAAACAACGTCTTCTGGGTGGCGTCCATGACGAAGATGTTTGCCGGGGCATCTATCATGATGTTGGTGGATGAAGGCAAGGTAAGCCTCGATGATCCGGTGACAAAGTTCATTCCCCAGCTCGGCAAATGGATGGTGGTTGAGGAGAAGGATACGAATCACGTATTGCTCAAGCCATTGGTGCGGCCGGTCACGATCCGCCATTTGTTAAGCCACACGAGCGGCTTGGTGGGGCAATCGGAGTTGCAGCAAACCTTGGGAGCGGATGCCATTTCACTGAAAGCGCGGGCGCTCAGTTCCGTGACGGGGCCACTCCAGTGGCAGCCGGGCGACAAATATCAATATGGCAACCAAGGCATGAACATTGCCGCGCGGGTGGTCGAAATCGTGAGTGGCGTGGCGTACGAAGATTTTCTACAAATGCGCTTTTTTGATCCGCTGGGCATGACGGATACCACCTTCTGGCCTGGTCCGGCGCAGATGGACCGACTGGCTAATGCTTATGGGCCAAATAAGGACAAGACTGGATTTGCCAAAGGGGACATCTTCTTCCTGACCAAGCCTTACAGCGATCGCGGCCATCGTTTTCCGGAAGCCGGCGGCGGATTGTTTTCCACCACTCATGATATGCTTCGTTACGGAATGATGCTGGCCAACAACGGTGAACTACACGGCAAGCGCTACCTTTCGCCTGCTGCCATGGACGAGCTGCGCAAAGAACAGACCGGCGTAACCAAGGTCAATTACAGTCTCGGCTATCATTTGCGGAACGGTATGTTTGGCCACGATGGTGCTTATGGCACGGATCTGTCCGTGAATCCCAAGACCGGTATGATTGCCGTCTTCATGGTGCAATGCACCAGCGGCGATCAATGGGCCGCACGGGATCTCTTCCTCAAAATAGCAACGGAAGTGTTCGGGAAATCCAATCAAGCTGCGGGGTTGCAGTAATTTGTCAGCCCAAAGAGACAAAGGCTGATTGGTTTCTAGGCGCAGTTTCAAGGGGCACGCCAAACCCAATCGCATGAACTCGGAATCGAGGCATTGCCCGCTTTCGGGGATGTTTGGGGCCAGTAGATTCACCTAGATTGATTCGGTTCTCATTCATAAATGCATACACAATCCAGACTTTTTGCCGCCTCGATTCTACTGTTCACGATGCTGGCTGCTTCGGGCGCGACGAAGTTCGATCGGGTGTTTGCGCCGCAAGACGGCATCGTCGTTCAAGCAGAGAAGCCGTATCGCGACGAGATGTGCCTGAACGGTTACTGGCAGTTTCAGGCCGACAAGGATGTGGCCGCTCCGGGCGAGGCGGTGCCACTGCTCGGTGAGTGGGATAAAACCGCGATAAAAATTCCATCCCCGTGGAATGTGAACTCGTTTTCCATGAACCTCGACGCCCAAGGCGGAGATTTCGTGGCTTATCCCTCCTATCCGAAGGAATGGGAGAGCGTACGCGCTGCATGGATGGCTCACACTGTGAGCATTCCAAAAAACTGGGGCGACAAGCGCATTGTGTTGCGTTTCAACGCCGTGGCTGGCGACTTGGTCGTTTATGTGAATGGAAAGCGCTCCGGTCAAGGCTTCGATATTTTCTTCGCGCAAGAGTTCGATGTGACGCGATTGGTGAAACTGGGAGAGGAAAATCAAATCCTGATAAAAATCATCAGCCCAAAAGTTTTTGACAAAAGAGGGCGCTACGGCAGTCGCGAATATCTCTCGGGTTCGTTTTGGGGAACGCACATCGCAGGTATCTGGCAGGATGTTTTTCTAGTTGCCCAACCCAAAACAAGCGTCAGCGATGTATTCGTACAGCCGTGGGTGGATCGCGATGAGTTGCGGGCCGAAGTTACCTTGAGCAATCACAAAACCAAGTCCGTCAAGTTAAGCGTCTCAGGCAAGGTGCATGAATGGATTAACCTGGTCGGCAAGTCAGTCGTGGAAACGCCCGAAGTGAAATGGCGGCTGGCGGACAAGCCGGCAATGGAACTTCTACCGCAAACAATTGAACTGGCGCCGGGAGAGACGCGGATTGTGCAGTTGAGCGCTCCGGTGAACCAGCGTCTCAAGCTTTGGGGGACCGGCAGAGCCAAATCTCTACGGTCTCGTTGTGCAGGTTCAAGACGGGAACACGGTAATTGACGCCAGGTATCAACGCTTCGGGTGGCGACAGTTCACCGTTCGTGGCAAAGATTTTCTCCTGAACGGACAGCCAATCACGCTGAAAGGTGATTCCTGGCATTTCATGGGCGTGCCGCAGATGACGCGCCGTTATGCCTATGCCTGGTATCAATTGCTGAAGGATGCCGGCGCGAATTCCGTCCGCCTGCACGCTTCGATCTACCCATCGTTTTACAACGATATGGCTGACGAAATGGGGATCATGGTGCTTGCCGAGAGCGCCATCTGGCTGAGCGATGGCGGGCCGAAAGCGGACAGTGAACTGTTTTGGAAAAACTGTCGCACGCATGTGGAATCGCTGGTGCGGCGTGATCGTAATCATCCATCGGTGTTTGGTTGGAGCATCTGCAACGAGGTGCTCGCGGTCATGCGCAACGTCTGGCATATGCCCAAGAACATGATTGATGATTGTTTGGGCGAGATGTCCGGCTGGGTCAAAATCTGTGAGACAAATGATCCGACGCGCGGGTTTATTTCTGGCGATGGCGAGTTTGATGCAGAGGGTCGCATTCCCACCATCAACATCCATTACGGGGGCGAAGGCGAACTCCGCCGCGCGGCGGACTCGGGCAAGCCTTGGGGCGTCGGCGAAACCAGCATGGCCTACTATGGCACGCCGAAACAGGTCGCGAAGTTCAATGGTGATCGGGCCTATGAATCGCCACTGGATCGCATGGAAGGCCTCGCGTATGAATGCTACAGCCTGTTGCACGATCAGCAGCGGTTTGGTGGCAATTATCAGAGTGTTTTCAACATTGCTTGGTACGGCGTCCAACCATTGCCGCTCGGCAAAGAAAACGTAACGAAATCCATTTCCTCCGATGAAGGCGTTTTCTTCGCCGCCTATCGCGAAGGTGTTCCCGGCCTGCAGCCCGAGCGGTTGGGCCCTTACACGACGACACTGAATCCCGGCTTCGATTCCAAGCTGCCGCTGTATCGTCCGTGGCCAATGCTTGAAGCCATTCGTGATGCGAACACGGGAAATACAAACTCCCGCTGGGCCAAAATGCCGGTGCTTGCCAAGGCGGCTGAAGTGGCGGCAAAGACCAACGGTACGGCGATGCTCAGATTTCTTCTAGGGAATGGCGAACGACTGGCCCAGCAGTTGAATCGCTCGGGGGCAAAGATTGAGCCTTATGCGAGTGATGATGCGGAGTTTCTGTTACTAGATGCACGGACCAACCAGTTGAGCGTGGTGAAGGAGGCTGTGCAGGCGGTTCTGGAAAAGGGCGGGACAATTTGGGCGTGGAATGTGCAGGCGGGCGGTGCTGAAATGTTGAGTCAATTGATCGGCGGACAGGTCGTGGCCGAAACGCGGAGTGCTTCGTCGCTGGTGGTGAAACAACCAGACTCATTACTCGCGGGAGTGGATAATGCGTCGCTCTATTTCGCCGAGGGCGACGACTGGCAGCAGGTTTCCTTTACCTTGGGTGGCGAATTTTTGAATCGCGGAAAAGTATTGCTTGAAGCGTGTCCGGCGGAGTGGAGACGGTGGAATTATAAAGCCGAGCCAGTGAAGACGGCGGCGTTATTTCGTTCGGAAGTGGAGAATCCGGGCGCGCTGGCCGCAGTAGTGGTTTGCCCGGTGCGACACGGTCGGGTGATCCTTTGCAATCTCAGCCCGGAGATTCGTTCCGAACGAAAGGCTGACTTGGTTCGTCGCTTGTTTCTCAACGCGGGCATCCAGCTTGGCGAAGGCGCATTGCAGTCGGGGTTTGTTGATTCCACAGGCCAGTTGATGCGGGCGCTGGTGGTCAGCGGGCCGGTGTTTACGAACGATAATCAAGCCTACACAGGCAAGCTCCCGGACGGTGAAGTGGGTGAGCGGGCGCGGTTTGATGGTCGTCGCTGGAGTTTGCGCGATGCGGATGCCGGGGGCGTGTTTGATTTCAAGAGTTTCATCCGAAGCGAGCAGGATAATACCGTCGCGTACCCTGGCGTTCTGGGTGAAATCGTCCAAGCCACTCAACGATCTGTTGTCCGAACCGAACCTGCCCAAACTCACCTTCACTTACGGATCGGATGATGGCTGCGAAATCTGGCTCAATGGAGAACTGCTCGCCACACATCGACGCACCGGGCCGATGGAGCCGCAGATGTTCACACAGAACCCAATGTTGTTGAAACTCGGCTGGAATCAGGTCGTGATCAAGGTGGTGCAAAACCTGGGTGAATGGAAATTTGCCGGGCGCTTTGGTTGTTCGGACTACGGTTTCTTGCAGAAGCTGGAATTCGCCGCCAGCAAACCCACGGAATAACCACGATCTGAACCGTCGCAATGTTGCCCAATTCAATCGTTCGCTTGGGAGGACTGTTCGCGGTGGGGCTGTCGGTTCTTGGTTGGGTGACCGTTCCGTCAATTGCCGCTGAGAAATCGTCGCGGCGTAGTTGGCATCAATACGGTGGCGGTGCGGACCAGTCGAAGTTCGTCGAGTTTTCTCAGCTTACAAAATCAAATATCCAGCAACTCGAGATAGCGTGGACCTATGCTGCGGGCGATGGCAGCTACATGTTCAATCCCATCGTCGTGGATGGGGTGATGTATGTGCTCGGGAAGAACGAGTCGTTGGTGGCCTTGGACGCTGCGACCGGTCAGGAGATTTGGGTGCGTCCAAATCTGTCTGGAATCATTCGCACCGGCATCAACTACTGGGAGAGCAATGATGGAAAGGGCCGCCGGCTGTTGTTGTGTCGGCAAAACCGGTTGGAAGCACTGGATGCCCGAACTGGCGAGCCGATTTTAAGTTTCGGAACGAACGGAGCGGTTTCCCTGAAGGAGGGGTTGGACCGTGATCCGCAAACGATCCGCCGGGTGCAAAGCACGACGCCTGGGCAGATTTTTGAGAACCTGATCATTCTCGGTTCGTCACCAGGTGAAAATTATTTTTCCGCGCCGGGCCATCTTCGGGCCTACGACGTCATTACGGGAAAGCAGGTGTGGACATTTCGCACCATTCCGCAACCGGGCGAATTCGGGTATGAAACCTGGCCGCCTGATGCCTATAAGTACGTCGGTGGCGTGAACTGTTGGGGGGAGATCACCGTGGACGAGAAGAATGGCATCGCATTTTTTCCGCTCGGCTCGCCGACATACGACTATTACGGTGCGGATCGGCATGGCGACGGATTGTTTGGTGATTGCCTGCTCGCCCTCGACGCGCGGACGGGCAAACGGGTGTGGCACTTTCAAACCGTTCATCATGATCTTTGGGATTATGATCTCTGCTCCGCTCCGCAATTGATCACCGTGCAGCATGGGGGCAAAAAGATCGAGGCCGTTGCGGTTGCGGGGAAGATTGGCTTTCTTTACGTGTTCGAGCGACTGACGGGCAAGCCGCTCTGGCCGATTGAAGAGCGACCGGTGACCGCGAGTGATGTCCCGGAGGAACTGGCTGCGCACACACAGCCATTCCCCACCACGCCACCGCCGTTCACGCGGCAATCCGTCAGCACCAACGATATCAATCCATTCTATTCTCCGCAGAAAAGAGAAGAAACCTTGAAGCGCATCGCTGCGGCGCGAACCGGACTGTTCGTTCCGCTTTCAACCGAGCACGAAGTCATTGCCATGCCGGGCGCTGTGGGTGGGGCAAATCGTGGCAATACTGCCGCTGATCCGGACCGGGGCATTGTTTACATCATCACGCAGGACTACGCCTCGGTGTATCAGCGGTTGAAAGTTGAGAAGCCGATTTCGAGTGCCACTGTGCAAATACCTGCCAGCACCAATACCGTTCCATCCCCAATGGTTTCTGGCTCGCAGGCAGAACGGGCTGAGTATGCCTACAGTCAATTGTGCGTGGCTTGCCACGGTCCTGATCTGGTCGGCAAGCCGAACATTCCTTCAATAGTCGGCGCGGGGAAGCGTTTGAGTTTCGCTGATTTCAGCACGCTCATCGGAGTTGGAAAAGGAGTGATGCCGGGCTTTCCTCATGTCGGCCCCCGCACCTTGGGGGATCTTTACGTCTACTTGGGTGGTTCGCTCGACGAGACGGCTGGCAGGCCTGTCGCTCAGCGGGAGCGGAGCGAAAATCGAGGTTATCCTGACGGAGTGAAAGGGCCGGCGCATAACTTCAGTTCCGGGTATGGCATGGAGTTTCCCGATCTGCTTGCACCGCCATGGTCGTGGGTGGTCGCGTATGACTTGAACCAAGGCATCATCAAGTGGCGTCGGCCGCTTGGGCACGACCCCAAAATCCCCCAGCAGAACGGTCAGGATCTCGGCATGCCCGTCGGTTCGCAGCGGAAGGGGATGGTGGTGACGGCGACCGGACTGCTTTTCTCCACCTGCCTGGACGGAAACATCTATGCCTACGATACGGAGAATGGGGACAAACTCTGGAGCACGCCATTGCCGCGGAACACTGAAGGATTACCGGCGATGTATGAAGTTGCAGGGCGGCAGTATCTGGCCGTTTGCGCCATGGGCAAGGTGCTTGATGCGGAAATGGCCGCCAAGATTCCATCCGGCTACATCGTTTATGCTTTGCCGCCTCAAACCAAACAAAACCAATCCACCGCGAATTGAACCATGAACCGCCGCACTTTTCTCTTCCAAACGTCAAGCCTTGCATTGACTGCTTGGACGTTGCCTTCGTGGTCGCAGCCCGTGGTTTCATCTGGGCGCGACAAGCTGGACCGCATCGCGCTGGGCACGTTGCTGTTCCGTTATCAGTTCAAACAGACCAAGCCGAAGGAGTTGGCGACAATAAAGAATGAGCTAACGCTGCTGGACGTGCCGCAACACCATCGGGATCGGTTTGGCATCCGCAAACTGGAGTTCTGGAACGAGCACTTCGAATCACTGGAGACTTCTTATCTGACTGAGTTACAGAGCAAAATCCGCGCAGCGGATTGCGAACTGCTCGACGTGCAGATTGATCGCATCTCCTATGATTTGGCCTCGACCAATGAAGCGGAGCGCTTGAAGAGCATCAAGGATGTGAAGGAATGGATGGATGCGGTTTCGTTTCTGGGTTCAAAGTGCATTCGCATCAATCCCGGACGACCCCGTGGCTCAGTCGAGAAAAGTATTGAATCATTCAAAGAACTTGGGGCGTACGCGCGGCGCAAGAATCTGATCGTCATCACGGCAAATCATTTCGGTTTGGAAATGGACCCGGACAAACACGTGCAGATTGTGCAAGGGGCGGGTAAGCCGGTTTACACCGAGCCGGATTTTGGGAATTACCCGCACGACGCCCAGTTGCTGGCCAAACTGGAAAAGATCGTGCCTCATGCCTACATCGTTTCGGCCAAGGTCTGTGATTTTAACGCCAGCATGGAGCATGTCTCCTATGATTTTGATGCGTGTATCCGGCTTTGCGAGCGACTGGGATTCAAAGGCTATTACATGGTCGCGCAATACAGTCCAAAATTTCAGGACCTTGATTACACCAAGGTGGCGGATTGGGTCATTGCGCGTTTGAAACAAAACATCAGTGCTTGAGTCATGAAGAACACCATCTTTGTTCGCGCGGTTGTAGCGTTTATGCTTGGAGCAACATGTCCAACGCTCAGTGCGGCTGGGTTGACTTTCCAACCACAACAGACCTTCACAGGATCAAAGCTCGATGGATGGCAGCCGCTCGGTGGGGCGCGATGGCTGGCCAGAGAGGGAGAGATTGTTGGCGCGGTGCAAGGTGGTCTGGTGGGTGTGTTGCTGAGTGAAAAGAAATTGCAGGACGTTGCGATTCACCTGGAATTCCAATCAATTCCAACCGTCGAAGTTGGCGTGCTGTTGCGTTTTGAGCCGACAGCCGATGGTTTCAAGAGTGTCCTTGTCGCTGTGAAGAATGGCGAAGTGGAGTCTTATCAAGTCGCTTTTGATTCTCAATTAAAAGAGACGAAGCGCGAGTTGTTACGATCCATTGGCAGCGATCCGCTGGTGCGCATCGCCGATGCAAATACGCCCCGGCGCGAATCCGGGGCGCGTTCCAATCGTCGGGATTCACGTCCTAATGATCCCGCCAAACCTCTGGTGCGACCGGATACCGCGTTTCGCACGAACAATTGGAACGAACTTGAAGTGTTTCTTGATGTGAACGTACTCCGAGCCTTCTTGAATGACGGGTCACCAACTGCTGTGGGCGCAACAGACAGCACTGGCTTCGGCCCGCTGGCGCTTTATGTGGCGGGCGAGGGCGAAGTGCGATTCAAGAATGTCGCCTTTCGCGATGCGGCAGTGAGAGAGCTGCCGCGTGAACAAAGTTCCGAACGCTTCACGGTGCAGAGAATCAGCGACATGTTTTACTCGTGGGCGGCGGCGGCAGGGGATTTTAATCGCGATGGGCAAACAGATGTTGTTGCCGGGCCTTACATTTATTTCGGTCCGGACTTTGCGCGTTCACGCGAGATTTTTCCGGCAACCACGCTCAATCCGTCGCGCGCCTTTCCTGAAATCAACTGTCAGTATGCCTTCGATGCAAACGGCGATGGCTGGCCTGACATCGTCACGGGCCCGCCTCGCGCAACACTCTACTTGAATCCAAAGGGCGAGCCGCGCCGCTGGGACAAATTTGTGGTGATCCCGCAGATTCAAAGCGAGGTCACCGTGTTAAAGGACATTGATGGCAGTGGTATCCCTGCGCTCGTTTATTGTGCGGAAGGAACTGTACGTTTCGCAAAACCAGACCCACAGAACCCAACTAATACTTGGAAGGAATACGCAGTGTCAGAGCGAGGTTTTGGGATGGCGCACGGGATTGGGGCAGGGGACATCAATGGTGATGGGCGGATTGATATTCTGAATCTGAATGGGTGGTGGGAACAACCGGCCGCGAGCGCAACGAATTCGCCTTGGGCTTATCATCCCGTGGCTTTTGCCCGCTACGGGCATCGAGCTTCTGGTGCTGGTGGGGCAGTCATCGGCGTTTACGATGTCAATGGTGATGGATTGAACGATGTGGTCACCAGCTTAAACGCGCATGGTTTTGGTCTGGCGTGGTTCGAGCAGAAGCGGGATGCCACTGGAGCAATCAGTTTTGTGCGGCACATGATTGCCGACGATTACGCATCAACGAATGCGAGTGGTGTGACCTTCTCCCAAGCGCATGGAGCAACATACGCTGATCTGGATGGCGATGGCGTGCTGGATTTCATCGTTGGCAAGCGCTACTGGTCGCATCTCGACAGTTACTTTGATCCCGATCCCTATAACGCACCTGTGCTCTATTGCTTTAGGACGAAGCGCAATTCAACGGCGCCGGGCGGCGCTGCATTTGTGCCTGAATTGATTCACAATCGTTCCGGGGCAGGATCAGATGTGTCAGCTGTGGACCTGAATCTGGACGGCGCAATTGACGTGATAACCTCTACAGACCGAGGGACGTTTATCTTTTGGAATAAACTCAAAGATGCTGAGCGAACGCCAAATTCTTCCCAAGCGAATAGATAGAAGCGCAAAACATGTTACCCGAAATCGGGGATGTTCAGCCGAAGATGAAGGGTTAAGCTAGGGGCTCTAATCCAAATTTTTCTCCTTCTGTTTAGGAGAATGGGTAGTGGGTAAATCGAGCGTTGTCTGTGGGGGCAGCGCTCGATTCTTTTTTGACAGTAACCTCCTCGCTCAGGGTTAAAAGAGGCCAAGAAAATCCATGCAAAGCCTCCCCAAAAGCGGGTAGTGATTCCTGGCTCAGGTGGTTTTTACTGCATTCTTCTCAGTCAGATTATGGTGTGTGTGTCTTCTGTGTTTGATAGTGAAACACCTGTAAATAAAGGGTGTTTACATGTTGTTGGGGTGAGTGCTGACTCGGAGGAGTTTCTATGCTCAGATGTTTGCTTGGATTTATTTTAGTCGGCAAAATTCTTCGCTGCCCGGTTTCGGGATGTTGGGTGATTCGAACGCAAGGTAGTCTAGGAATTGTTCCCGGCTATCTGACGCGCCGAATCCATGTGTTCCGTGTCTTGGTCGAGACAGTAACCATCAAATCAACCCAACATCATGCAATTCCACCCAAACTCATCTACACACTCGTGCTTGCCGCGAAGCGGCAAATCAGGCTGGAGGATATCACTGCTGAAAACACTGGCGATCGTCAGCTCACTTGCACAAATGACCGCGTTCGCGGCCGGCCCGGCCGTGCAGCTACGTTGGTCAACACAGCCCGGCTCGGCTACTGTCGGCGCACCTTTTGGTCAGCAACCAGTACCGTTACTGCAGATTCTACCGGAGCGGCTTCGACGGTCGGATTGGCAAGTTCGGTGATGGTCACCATTGATACCGAGCCTGCAGGGCACTTGAGTGGCGGGCCGATTGTGGTGGACCTTGGCACTGGCACCTTAAATGGTGTGGCTGCTTTGAGTGGCTTGCAGATCAATGATGCCGGTGGTTACACAATTGTGGCGAAGACAGGCAACGGAACAAACTGCGTTTTCTCGCCAGTCTCAGGTTTGCCCGCCTGCAAACTTTGGTTAGATGCCAGTGATGCGTCCACGCTTACCATCAGTCCAGGCAACCACCTGTTCAATTGGCTCGACAAGAGTGGTATTAGCAATAATGCGACGAATATCAACGCTGGAAACATTGAGGCGAATGCCCCGTTCACAAACCTTAATGTGAATTTGGCGGCGACAGCTTATGGCGGTCAGCGCACGGTGAAGTTCTATGGGACAGATCGGCTCAACATAGATCTGACGAGCATCACCAATAGCACTTATTCCATCATCGCACTAACGTTGCTGGATCCGGCGGTGACTGCGAATAATGACTATTACATCGGCGCGCCTTTCAGTGGCGGTGGTGTTGATCGAGTGCTTCACATCGGTTACCGCAACGCTGCTCAGTATACCTTTGCGCAATATGCTGGGGATCTCAACGTGGCTGCCTTTGTTGGCACTGGTGGCTTGATTGCCTCGCACATTCATGCAACTGGACAGCGGCAGATTTATTTCAATGGAGCTTTGGCTGGATCGCAGGGCGGTGCAAACCATTTGTCGGGGACTGCGCAAGGCAACATTGGTCAAGGTAATGGGGGAAATTTCCGTGGCGATATTGCGGAAGTCATCGTTTACAGTACGAATCTCACCGAACTCCAGCGGGTAGGGGTGGAAAACTATTTGCTAAACAAATGGATGGGCCAGTTTTCCGGCGCGGTAACCAGCGTGCCGGTTTTTGTAGGGCCGTCTATAGCGGGGCAGAAGTTTTTGCAGCAGCCTTCTGATACCGTTGCAGGCGTCATTATCAGTCCGAGTGTGACGCTGTTGGTGACAAATTCGAGCGGAGCTGGAGTGGCGGGCATTCCGGTGGCGCTCTCGCTGGCCAGCGGGAGTGGCACATTGAATGGAACGGTGACGCAGCTCACGGATGGAAGTGGTGTTGCTACTTTTGCTGATCTCAACATGATCGAGGCGGGAACGAAGTCGTTGCGCGCTTTGATCACCGGTGCGGCAACTAACACGAGCGCGACCTTCAACATCATTCCTGCGGCGGCTTCGCAATTGGTGATTAATACGCAGCCCTCAGCGAACGCGATTGCAGGTATCGCCTTTCCGGCGCAGCCCGTCGTTTCCATCCGGGATGCGTACGGCAATACAGTTTCCGGCACGGACGTTATCGTCGCTTCACAGACGGCTGGTGGAACTCTTAGTCAAACGCCGGCGAACAGTGTTTCTGTGGCGGCGGTTAATGGGGTGGCCACTTTTG
The DNA here is from genome assembly GCA_049840435.1 of Verrucomicrobiota bacterium. Taxonomy (GTDB): domain Bacteria; phylum Verrucomicrobiota; class Verrucomicrobiia; order Limisphaerales; family JADLHS01; genus JADLHS01. The sequence goes on from JASGKY010000053.1 coordinate 41,245, forward strand.
CAGGACTCAATATCACCAATGCTGGGACTTCCACGCTGACCTTCTCGTCGGGCGTCTTTCCAACCATCAACTCGGGCAACATTGCGGTCGCTCCCGGGGCGGCGGCATTGATCACGATGCAGCAACAACCGTCTGCCACGGCTCAGGTTGGGGTCGTCTTCGATACACAACCGATAGTTTTTGTGACGGACGCCTTCGGAAACACCGTTGCAAACAACACCATCATCTCCGCTTCGTCGTCGGTCGGCACACTGCAAGGTCCAGCAACCGCCGCTGGCACTGTGGCTGGCGTGGCGACGTTTACCGGACTTTATGTCACCAACACCGGAAATGTGACGTTGACCTTTGCTGCAGGCGTGGCCTCAGCAAACTCCAGTGCTATCGCTGTCAGTGCTGGTCCGGCAACGACGGTTGCGTGGACGACGCAGCCCGGCGCGGTTGTGTCCGGTTCACCGTTTGGCCAGCAACCGGTTTTGAAGACTGTTGATGCGGCGGGCAACGTCACCACCCAAGGCTTGACGCCGACCAATCTGGTGGTGGTCCATCTAGTGTCTGGCAACGGATTGGCCGGCAGTCGCCGAACATTCAATATTGGAACAGACGGCTATAACGGCGTGATCAACTTCACGGATCTGCAGATTGACACGTCTGTGTCTGGTTCTGGGTATGTATTGGCAGCAGGGATTACGTCGGAGCGGAAATCGCACCGACGAACGTTCCCAACAGCATCTTGTGGCTCGATTCGTATGATCGCAACACGTTGAATGTCCAGAGCGACAATGTTGTGACTTGGGCGGACAAGAGCGGTTTGGGAAATAATGCGACCAATAGCGCGAATTTCCCCAAAACGAATCTGACCACCTCCATCTCGCAATTCGCCTACGGCGGACAGGAGACGGTTGACTTCTTCGGCACCAATTGGCTGAACGTGGATCTGACCCCGCTCACCGGGTTTGAGGGCTACACGATCTTCATTGTTGATGTAGTGCGGGAAATCCCCTCGGCGACCTATTTCATGGGGAGCCTGTTTAACGGCGTGGACGCCTCTCTGCACTTTGGTTATCGCGATGCGGATTCATTCACGTTGGCGCAGTACGCCGATGATCTGAATTGGGATGCGCCGGCGCCGTTTGCTTTTGGAACGCCAAGACTCTGGACGATGCGGTTGGATGCCGGGGCGACGCAAACCATTTATCTGAATGGTGTGCAACGTTCCTCCCGCGCGCGCCTTTGGGAGCACCAGGCGTACTGTTGCAAGGCTTCGTCGGACAGGGTTCTGGCGGCAGCTATCGCGGCGATCTGGCTGAAGTCGTCGTTTATGAACGCGGGTTGGATGACGCCGAGCGGGCGGCGGTGGAGAAATATCTGACCCATAAATGGCTGTCCTCCAGCCGGGCGCTCTCTGTTCCGTTTGCGGTGACGAGCATCACGCCGACCTTATCCATCACCAAGAATGGGGTGGGGGCGACGTTAACAGTGACGGGCGTACCCGGCAGAACCTATCGCCTTCTGGCAACCGGCAGTGCGGAAACTCCGCTTGCGGCTTGGACCCCGATTGGCACCCAACGTTCTCGGCGGAAGTGGCTTCTGGCAGTTTAACGATTCCACCGCTCAATCGACCCGGTATTACCGCGCCGTGACGCCGTAATCGTAGCACGACATTGCCGGGGGATGGTTAAGTCTCCCCCGGCAACCGCGCAAACAATTCAAAATTTTTCTGATGAAAAGCAACCGCAAAACATCCAAGTCTGATTGTTCGACCGTGAAAGGGTTCACGTTGATTGAACTGTTGGTGGTCATTGCCATCATTGCCATCTTGGCCGCTATGCTCCTGCCCGCCTTGGCCAAGGCCAAAATCCGCGCGCAAGGGATTTCTTGTGTGAACAACATGAAGCAATTGCAGTTGGCCAGTATCCTGTATTCGGGCGACAACGATGATTTGTTGCCAGGGAATGCGGGCGGAAGATCGCTTGGTGCGCCGTATATCGGGGCGGCGGCCGGTTATCCTAATTGGGTGGCGGGCTGGATGGCTGGCCCTGCTAGCGGTTCGACTCCTGTCGGGTCCGGCACAAATGTAAGTTTGCTGGGGGTGCTGGGAGATACCGATTCTTTGGGGAACAAATTGGCCGGTTCAATTGGAAGCTATGCCAAGTCTGCCGGAGTCTATCGTTGTCCGGCGGACAAATTCATCGATCCAGACTCGCAGTCCCAGCGGGTGCGGTCGGTATCCGCCAATTGTTATATGGGCACGGTGCCTGGAGAATCTAATGTCGGAGGGGATGGCTACAAGAAATTCAAAAAAAACAGCGAGTTCGGTTTCCGCTTGGGTAGTTCGGACGCGATCACTTTCTTGGATGAAAATCCCACGAGCATCAACGATGGATTCTTTCTGGGGAGTGCCGATCCCACCGGGGCCGGGGTTAATGACCGCCCGGCCGTCAATCACGGCAATGCCAGTTCCATATCTTTTGTTGATGGCCATGTCGAACTCAAGAAGTGGCTCGATGTCTTTTTGCGCCCTAACAATCCAGGATTCGTCAAAGCTGATTCCAAATGGCTGGCTATCCACCTGACGTACACTCCTTGATCACGAAACGAAAGGATGCACTGAAATTGGGTTCGAGTTTAAAAATCAGCATTGTGTCATTAAAGGAGTAAAATGATTGGCGGGCCGTCTCGATTTATTTTGGCGCTTGGCTTGGCGCTAGTGGTGTCCCTAGGCATCACCACTCATGGGTGGGGTTTCACTGTTAGCTCTGCGCTGGCCAGCAACAATGTCGTTTGGACAACGCCAGGACCGACTTCGTCTCAGTCCATGCCCATCGGCAACGGCGATATCGGCCTCAATGTCTGGGCGGAAACGAATGGCGACATTGCATTCTACATTGGGAAGGCAGACGCGTGGAATCAAGATGTCAACGGTGATCAAGGTTTGATGAAGGTCGGTGGCATGCGACTTTCTTTGAGCCCGAGTCCGTTAATCGCCGGCGCACCATTCCAACAGACACTCAAGCTGCCCGAGGGAGAAATCGTCATTCAGCAGGGCTATGCGACGAATCAGGCCAGCATCCGCATCTGGGTGGACGCCAATATTCCAGTCATCCGTGTCGAAGTGACGAGCAGCAATCAGCCCGTCACCACTTCGGCTAAGTTACTCAATTGGCGGCTGAGCGGTGGCAATCCGGATGTGGTGGTGAGCGGACAGACGAATCGAATCGTCTGGTATCACCGCAATAGTTCTGGCGCGAATTCTAATGTAGCGAACCTGACCTTTGGCGCGGTTATCAAGGGCGGCAGCTTCACCAATGCCAGCTCCACCAACCTCGTTTCCGTGGGGGCGGCGACGTCGCATACCATCTTAATTTCGCCGCTGACGGCGAAAACGGCCACGGCAAGCCTGTGGCAAACCCAGCTTCAGACACAGCTGACGCAGATCGAGACCTTGAACTTGGAGCAAACGCGGCAGGCGCATCAGAATTGGTGGCAAAACTTTTGGAATCGGAGTTGGGTCTTTGTTGAGGGCGACGCCGATGCAACCAAGGTAACGCAAGGATACATCTTGCAGCGTTTCATTACGGCGTGCGCCGGACGCGGTGCTTATCCGGTCAAATTCAACGGTTCGCTCTTCGTAGTGGATAATCCGTCACTGTCGAAGAACGCCGACACGCGGGATTGGGGTGGGCAATATTGGTTTCAAAACACGCGGGCGATGTATTGGCCGCGACTCGCGGCGGGGGATTTCGACGTGATGCTGCCGTTGTTCCGGATGTATGCCGACATTTTGAATCGCAATGCGGCTCAGGTGACTTCGTTCTACGGGCATCAAGGGGCTTATTTCATGGAGACTGCGCCGTTCTGGGGCGGGCTCAACAATGCCGGTCCAGACTGCCCGAGGATTGGACGCGACACTACTTCGTGCCGGTTCTCGAACTGAGCATGATGATGCTCGATTACGTCGAGTTCACCGGCGATACAAACTTCGCGCAAAACACGCTGCTGCCGTCGGTCACTGCGGGGCTCAAGTTCTACGACCAACACTTCACCCGTGATGCGCAGGGCAAGATTCTGCTCGATCCGGTCAACTCGATCGAAACCTATTGGAAGACGCACAATCCTGCGCCCGACATCGCTGGACTGCTGGCCGTGTTGCCGCGGATGATTGCGCTGACGAACATTTCCATTCCGGCAACCAATCGTGCCGACTGGACGCGGATGTTGGCGGAAGTCCCGCCGCTACCCATCGGAACGAAAAATGGAAAACAGGTTTTGCTGCCTTATACCGGTCCGCAAACGAATCAGATCAAGAACGGCGAGAACCCTGAATTGTATGCGATTTATCCGTTCCGGCTCTATGGGTTGGGCAAATCAAACCTGCAGCTCGCAGCTTCGTCATTCAAATCACGCATCTTCACGCAGATGGGCTGTTGGGTACAAGACCCGATTCAAGCAGCGATGGTTGGTCAGGCGGGCACAGCGCGCAGTTATCTGGTTTACAATCTTACTAACAAAGAACCCGGGCTGAAGTTCCCGGCGTTCTGGGCCAAGAAGAACGATTACGCGCCGGATCAAGATAACGGAGGGAACGCTGAGCACGCGTTACAGCAGATGATCATGCAAACGGACGGTCGGAAGATCATGATGCTGGGGGCGTGGCCTGCAGGCTGGAACGCAGATTTCAGGTTGCGTGCCCCGTTTCAGACGACGGTCGAAGGCGCGATCCGAAACGGACAACTGACGAACTTGGTTGTGACACCACCGGAACGGATGGCGGATGTCATCAATCTATTCACGAATCAAATCGCCTCGAAAGTCAGCTTGGGAAGCTTTCTTTCCGCTTCCGACCCGATCGTGCCGTTGAAACAAACCGTGAAAGGCGGCACGAACACGATTGCTGTGTCCGGAGATTTTGGCGGGGCTGGTGGCACGGGAGAACTTGTGGGCAATTGCATTGACCGCAATCTCAACTCGAAATACTTCAACAAGGCGCAGCAAGTGGGCGGCGGTTCGCCGGGAGCGAACTCGGGATTCGTGGTGACGCTGGGCGGTGGCGCACGAGTGGTCAATGGCATCCAGTTCGCGACCGCGAATGATTCGCCGAGCCGCGATCCTTACAGCATCACTGTTGAAGGTTCGAATGCGGCCGATGCCGGACAGGTCGGTGGAGGGGCGAGTTTTGTTTTGTTATACGAGGGAACTGCTGGCTTGGACAATGATCCGGGCCGCAATGCGTGGGGGCAGGTGTTGCCGTTCAACAATTCCACGGCCTACGCCAGCTACCGGGTCTTGATCACCGCCATCACCGGCAACAACGCCGATGCCGTGCAATACAGCGAGGTGAAACTTGGCACGGCGGCGACAACCGATGTGCCGACCGGGTGGAGTCATTCAATTGCAATCGGAAATAAATGGCCTATGGGTGTCTGCCACCAACAACGGAAATTCACCCGTGATTGCGAACAAGGCCGTGCCCGGATACGTGGAAACATTCCGGGTGGTGGATGCCAGCAGCTTTTATGGTTACGGCTACATCGCGCTCCAAGCGCAAATCAATAACCGGTACGTGACCGCGGCAAACTCTGCATCATCGCTGATCCCATCGGCAACATCCATGGGACAACCGCAAATCTATCATTGGAGCGATAATCAGGATGGCACGATTTCGTTGCGCAGTCTGACGACGGGCTTGTTTGTCTGCGCTGAAAATGCCGGGGCTTCGCCGTTGATCGCCAATCGCACCACTGCTGGACCATGGGAAAAGTTTGCCCCGGTCTTGGCCTATCAACCACCGATTGTCAGCAATGTCGCGGTTGCGGGAAATAATCTTGTAGTCAGTGTACCAATGGGTTGCCTGGCGGCACTTACAAAATTCTTTCCACCACTAATCTCGCGCTGCCAGTGGCAATCTGGGCCATCAGCGCCAATGGCGTTTTTGATCTCATGACGGGAGGCTTTTCGAATGCGCTACCCATCAACCTTGCGGAATCAGAGCGCTATTTCTGCGTGAGCCAACCCTGAAGTTATTCGCTGTATGATTTGTCTTACCCGAAGTGCAGCATGGTTCACGATGCTGCTCACGCTGTGCCTTGCTGTAGTTTCAGCCAATGCTCAATACCTCGGGGTCACCTGTGGTTGGCAATACAGCGCGCAGCTCTCCGGGCCGCCGTCCATGCCCAACCAGCAGAATATCTCACTCTATAATCCTGATCCCTCTAATCCGAATGCGACTTGGGACAGCTGGGCCGAACAACTGGCGCAATCAGGAGTGGATTTTGTTTGCCCCAATCTCACTGGCTCTCAACCCAACACCGGCGGATCGCCGACGGGAATGTTGCCGTTGTTGACCGCGCTGCGGAATCGCGGGCTCACAAACCAAATCAAATTCGCCGCCTTTGATGACAATGCCGCTTCGTGGACGGCACAGTGGAACGCGGCGAATGGGCGCGGTTACGGTTACGCCCAGAAGTTCGACATGTCTGATACGAACAACTGGCGCTACATCTACGATTACAACTACAAGGTCTTTTATCAGACGATCCCGGACGAAAACCGTTTTAAGATCAACGGACGACCATTGATCATCATCTGGACTGGCAACACCGTCACGTTCATGACGAACATGCAGGGCAACGCCTCCCAGGCTTTGCTGTATGTGCGACAACGTTGCCAGGCGGATTTTGGATTTAATCCCTACATCGTCTTGTCTCAGGATTTCTTTTCCAACGACACGACCTGCAATAATGCCGGCGTGGCGGATGCCTCGGAAAGCTGGTTCATCGCTGGTCCAAGCGGTCCTTCCTACACGTTGACGACGAAGAATGGGGTCCGCATCGGCGTCGCGGTGCCGCAATTTCAACATCCCGGAGCAGGTGGTTATCTTGATCCCAATCATGGATTGCGATTTGAGACTGGTCTTTCAAATACCGTGGGCGCGAATGCACTGTTGACGCTGTGCGAAGGCTTCACCGATTACGAAGAAGACGCTGCGATGTGGCGGGCGCGAAATATTGATTCCACCGGCGGAGCGTTGGGCTATGCCCAGACCGGTTACGATTATCCCAACCAACGCATCAACATTCTGCGCAAGCACAGCAACTGGCCATTTCCGCCGCAGTTGAAGTTCGAAGCGGAAGGCTGCGACACGTTCGGCGGCGCGGCTGGGGGCAACGGCAAAACCAATTATTATCGTAATGGCAATATCGCCATCGAACCGGCCAACGATATCGGCGGCGGACACGACGTTGGCTGGCTGCAGCCGGGGCAATGGTTGGAATGGCAGGAAGTGCCGATGCAGGGCGGACAAGTCTGGCTGCAGGCGCGCGTGGCGACCGCGAACAATAATTGCCAAATGCACTTCGTTGTCGATGGCACGAATTATCCCGCAATGGCCATTCCCAATACGGGCACATTTCAGAACTGGGCCACGGTGGAATGTGGTCCGTTCACTTTTGCCAAGAATGGTCGCCATACCGTTCGCGTTGTCAGTGACACGGGCGGATTCAATTTGAATTACTGGCAGTATCAGACTGCCATCCCGATTGGCGTGAATGTCCGTCTGCAGGCTAAGGCAAATGACAAATGGGTTTCTGCGGCCACCACGACGCTCAACGCTACGGCCACCGTTCCGGGAACGTCCGAGCTGTTTACCATCGTGGACGCCGGCAGCGCCTACAGCTACGGACATGTGGCGCTGCAATCGTTGGCCAACAGCAGATTTATTACGGCTGATACGAATGGCGTTGCGCCGCTCAGCGCTACGGCGACCAACATCGGACCGGCGGAACTATTCCAGTGGACGGATAACGCCGACGGCACAATCACTTTGCGCGCGCTGGCCAACATGAAGACGATTACAGCGACCAATAACCCCGCCACCTTCCCGCTGGTACCAAATCGGATCGGAATCCCGGCACTTCGCAAAATTTTGCCGTGAGTCTGGTTTCGTCGAACACGCTATCGTTTGTGGCACAGCCAAATGAAACCACTGTGGCGACCGCCATAACTGCAGGAGGTTTAGGTGAAGTTCAGGTTCAGGCGCGGGACGCAAACAATAACCCTGTTACTAACGTCACGATCAATGTCGCCATCGGCAGTGGCGCCGGAGCAATCACTGGTAACGCAGCTGTGACAGACGTAAACGGCATCGCCCATTTTACCAATCTGAGAATTGATAAGATTGGCGTCAAAAAACTGCGCGCCTCCAGCAGCGCATTTGTCGCAACGACCTCCAGTGATTTCAACATCACTGCCGGACCAGCCAGCGCGTTGACGATTGAAACGCAGCCGGACGGCACTGGTAGCGCATTGACGGCTCAAAATATTCCTGCCGGCAGTTTGATCCAGGCGCATGCGATTTATCGTGATGCCCTCGGGAATTATGTCACTAACGTCGCCGCTACTTGGTCGCTGGTGAATGTCACTGGTGGTGTGGTGGCTGGCGATTTAGTTCCTGACGGTGATTCCCGCAGCGCGGTCTTAACAGGGCACATCGTGGGCACAGCCAGAATCCGGGCCGTCGCGGGCTTCACTTACCAATCTGCCATCCAGACGATCATCGGCGGTCCGGCGGCCAATTTGTTGATCACACAACAACCATCGCCTACGGCCAAAGCCGGGCTTCCTTTCGCGCAACAACCTGTCGTAACGCAAACAGATGTATATGGAAACGTGTCGGCTTCATTGGTCACTGCCACTAGAACCGGAGGCGGAGGTAATGTGAATCGTAATCCCAACGGAGTCGCGATCATGCCGGTCAACGGCGTTGCGACCTTTACTGGTTTGTATCTCACCAATATGGGACTGAGCAGTCTGACATTCACGGCAGGCACGACCACCGCTCAATCCGCCAATATTCTGGTCGATATTGGCAACGGTGAACGATTGGTTTGGGCGACCCAGCCGGCGGGTGCGACGAATGGTTTTCCGTTTGGCGTGAGTCCCGTTCTGCGCATCGTTGATGCGGGTGGCAATCTGACGGTCTCAGGATTGCCAGCAATCAAGTATGTGGCCGTTTCAATCTATTCAGGCAATGGCACGCTGATGGGATCGGCTTTGACCAACATCGGCACGACTGGCGGCAATGGGGCGGTGGCTTTTCCGGGATTGAGCATCAATGCCACAGGCACTTTCCAACTTATCGCGCGCGATCTTGGTAACGGCTTTAACCCGTCCAATATTTCGGCAGCCGCAAATTGCCGCTTGTGGTTGGACGCTGCCGACAATTCAACGCTCACTCCGGCTGGCTCGGCGGTGTCGCGCTGGAATGACAAGAGTGGGCGGACCAATGATGCGGTGGGTAGCGCCGCACTGGTGACGGATTCGCTGTTGACCGCAACCAGCCCCGGGCGCGCCCAAGCGGTGCGTTTCAACGGCAGCCAGCAGATGACGATGAACCTGTCGAGCCTGAGCAATTCGCCTTACACAATCCTGGTCATGGAAGTGGGGGGCAGCAAGCCGAGCGGGAACAGCTATTTCATCGGCAACAATGGCGGGTTCAGCACGGGGCTCACGTTGGGAATTGGTTACCAAACCTCCTCGCAATTCCGGTGGCAACAATATGCTGACGATCTGAATTACAATGCTTCGTTCACGAGTGTCATCCCGCGACAATGGACGATGAATCTGAGCGGAAGCCCCAGCGTTACCAAGCGACTCTATTTGAACTCGGCGCTCGTCGGCACTGCCAGCAGCGGATTTTTGACCGGCACGTTCCTAGCCAATGGCACGGTGGGGTATAATAATTATCTAGGAAACATCGCGGAAATCCTCGTTTACAACACATCGCTCAGCGCCAGCGACCAAACGAATCTTCAGGAGTATCTGGCCAACAAGTGGCTGACCGGTTTGTCCGAAGCGATTACGCAACCGTTCCAAGTGATGACACCTGTTTATTATCCGTCTTTCCAGCAGATCACTTTCAATTCAGTTGGCGGGACGATTTCGTTCGCCGGCACGAATGGACCGGCCAATGGCACATTCCGATTATTGAGTGCGCCAACAGTAACTGCGCCGCTGCCAGAATGGATGCCGATTTACACCAATACGTTTGATAGCTCAGGTGCATTTCAATTCACCGTTCCCGCGAACCCAAATGTGCCAGCGGCTTTCTATCGGCTTTCAGTGCCATAAAGTCGGCGGAGCTGTTTCCTTGCAATAAAATGCCGAGTCATGATTTGCTGGAGATCATGAGAGGCTGCGAGCCAAAATCCGTGGAGCAATTCAAAAGTAAAATGAGGTGGGCGAAACTATCTGGAATACTTCGGCCTATTATTTTCAGTGTCGGCCTTGGCTTGGGGTTGGCAGTCGCGCCAATTAGCGCCGCGCCGTTGGTGGACAACATCAATCCGATGATCGGTTGCAGCACGAGCATGGAGTTCGGTGAGGGCAAAACGTTTCCCGGGGCAGCGACGCCATTTGGACTGGTGCAATTGAGTCCAGACACCATCACGGGCGGCGACAACGGTCCGGGCTATTCTTGGGAACACAAGACGATCGAGGGATTCAGCTTCATCCACATGAGCGGGGTGGGGTGGTACGGGGATTTCGGAAACTTTCAAGTGATGCCGACCATTGGGCCGCTCAAAACTGAGCGCGGTCGCAATGGTTCGGAAGACGGATTCCGGTCGCGTTTTCGTCATGAAACTGAAGTGGCCAAGGCTGGCTATTATGCTGTCACGCTGGACGATTATAAGGTTCAGGCCGAACTCACGGCGGCGCCCGGGCGGGCATCTTGCGATTCACCTTTCCCAAATCCGAACAGGCACGGGTGCAAATTGACCTGGCGCGCCGCATCGGTGGCACTTCCACCCGGCAATATGCGAAGGTGGTTGACGAGCACACGATCGAGGGATGGATGAAATGTCCGCCGGCGGGTGGTGGTTGGGGGAATGGCGCAGGCAACGCGAACTACACCGTTTATTTTTCCGCGCAATTCAGCAAGCCGTTGAAGAAGTTTGGCGTCTGGTCAGCGGAGATTCCTTCCGGTTGGACGCGAAAGCTGGAGGATATTTCGAGTCAGCGTTATCGCGATGTCGTTGCCGCTGCAAAAGTATTCGATGGTTGCCGCGAGCTGGAAGGCGATCATCTTGGTTTCTATTCCGAGTTTGCCACGACTGAAGGCGAACAGGTCTTGGTGAAGTGTGGCGTTTCCTTTGTGAGCGTGGACGGCGCGCAGGAGAATTTGAAGCACGACATCAATGACTGGGACTTTGAGAAAGTTCAGACACGGGCGCGCGAGCTATGGACCGAAGCGCTCGCCGGGGTGGCGATTGAGGGCGGCACGGATGCACAACGCGAGGCGTTCGCAACGTCGTTGTATCATCTCATGATTGATCCGCGGGCGTTTTCAGACGTGAACGGTCTCTACACGGGGGCAGACGGCAAAACGCATCAGACCACCGGATTTGTTTATCGCACGATCTTCAGCGGCTGGGATGTGTTTCGTAGTCAGTATCCGTTACTTTCCATCATCCGTCCGGATGTCGTCAATGACACGGTGAATTCGCTCATGCAACAGATGGAGCTGAGTCGAAATGGCTATCTCTCGCGCTGGGAAATTGTCGCCGCGGAGTCCGGCTGCATGGTGGGCGATCCAGCGGTGTCGGTATTTGCTGAAGCCTATTTGAAAGGGATTCGTGGTTTCGATGTGGAGAAGGCTTATGAACAGTGCCGTCAAACGGTGGATAATCCTCGCCGCAGCAATCGCGGGGAATACATCGAACGCGGCTACGTGTCGGACAATGTCTCGGAAACGTTGGAGAACGCCTACTTCGACTATTGCGCCGGGAAATTTGCGGCAGCCTTGGGCAAAACCAATGACGCGCAGCGTCTGCTGCAGCGCTCCTTGAACTACGTGAATATCTACGACGCCACAGTCGGCAACATGCGGGCGCGGACGCGGGACGGTGGATGGATGCGGTGGCGCGGCGCGACGACGCACGGGCAGGGCTGCGTGGAGAGCAATCCGTTCCAGCAAGGCTGGTTTGTGCCGCATGATGTTGCTGGGTTGATGGATGTGATGGGGCACGATTATTTCGTGCGTTACCTAACGGAGTTCTTCGAGAACACGCCGCCAAGCTTCAAGTGGAATGATTATTACAACCACGCGAACGAACCGGTGCATCATGTGCCTTACCTGTTCACTTACGCCGGCAAGCCGTGGCTTACTCAGAAATGGGCGCGCTTCATCATGGATCACGCCTACGGCGCTGGCGTGAAAGGGTTGTGCGGCAATGAAGATGTCGGCCAGATGTCAGCGTGGTATGTCCTCAGCGCGATCGGGCTGCATCCAGTTTCGCCGGTGGACGGCATTTACGTGATTGGCAGTCCGTTGTTTCCGAAAGCCACGGTGCGGCTTGATCCGAAGTATCACAGTGGAAAGCAATTCACTGTGCTGGCGCGAAATAATTCCGCGGAAAATCTCTACGTGCAATCGGCGAAGCTGAATGGCACGCCATTGGATCGTGCATGGCTGCGTTACGATGAAATCGCCGCGGGTGGTGAGTTGGAACTCGTCATGGGATCGGTGGCAAATACGAACTGGGCGTCCGCGCCGAGCCAGTTGCCGCCGGATTTTGTTGCAGGAATTTCGCGTCCGAAAGCTCCGACCGCTTCTGTTCAGGTTCAAGGCGATCCTGTTGCCAGTAATTTTCCAAATCTTAAGCGCATCGGGATAACTCGTGGGGTTGAGATTTTTTTTTCGCGTGCTGACTTTCGGTGACAAGGCGTGACAAAAGCGTCGCACTAACCGCTTCCGGGTATGTTCAACGAGGAGTTGAATTGGTTTAGTAGTCGCACGCCCATATCCACTGCTCAGAGCAGAAACCATCGCTCAATCTTCCTGTCGTATGTCTAATACAGGTTGAGTGCTTGGCGGGATACAACGGGCGCAAACACCAAAATGAAAGGCCCAACCATGCGAAGTCCTCGCACGTTAAGAACCATTCCATCGGCGTATGTCTCGTCGCTGCTTGCTGCAGCTATTGGCATTGCGTCGCTATCCGACCAAGCGCACGCGCAATACGTCGGCGTCACCCTCGGATACCAATACAGCGCCCAACTCACCGGACCGCCGACGTATCCGAACCAGTTCAACATCTCGATGTACAATCCCAATGGCGGCAGCCAGTATGATCCCAACAATCCGACCTGGGGCGTCTGGGCGGAGCAATTGGAACAAGCCGGCGTGGATTTCATTTGTCCGAATCTGACCGGTTCGTGGCCGCAGACCAACAATCCACCGCAGCAAATGATCGGAATGCTAAACGCCATCAATAATCGCGGCCTGGGCAGCACGATCAAGTTCGCCATCTTCGACGACAATGCGGCGTCGTGGACGGCGCAATGGAATCAAGCCAACGGACGTGGTTTCGGTTACGCGCAACCGTTCGACATCGCGAACTCGAACAACTGGGTGTACCTGTGGGATTACAACTACCGGCGGTTCTATCAAACGATTCCCGATGCGAATCGCTTCAAGATCAATGGCCGGCCGGTCATCATGATCTGGACGGGGAATCCTTTCTTCGTCGCCAACGAGCAGGGGAATCTGTCGCGAGCGCTGACCTACGTCCGCCAACGCGCGCAGGCGGAGTTTGGATTCAATCCTTACATCATCGCCAACGAAGACATGCTGCAGCAGGACACCACCTGCAACAACCCGGCGATCGTTGATGCCACGCATCGTTGGTTTGGGCCACCGTCTGATCCTTACACGCTCTCCACGTTTAACGGTGTGAAGATCGGCGTCGCTGTTCCGGAGTTCCAGCACACGGGCCAGAACGGTTTCCTTGATCCGAACCACGGGACGTTGTTCCGCAACGGCCTGACCCAGACCGTCAAAGCAGGTGCGTTGCTGACGTTGTGCGAGGGATTCACGGATTACGAGGAAGACGCGGCGATGTGGCGCGTGCGCAACCTGAATGCGAGCGGCGCGGCGCTCAATTACAGCCAGACGTTGTATGATTTCCCGAATCAACGCATCGGCATTCTGCGGGAGTTCAGCCAGAGCCCGTTTCCCCGCACAGATGAAGTTCGAAGCTGAAGGTTGCGATACCTTTGGTGGTGCTGCTGGTGGCAACGGGCTCGTGAACTTCTATCGCAATGGCAATATCGCGATCCAAGCCACCACCGATACGTTGGGCGGTTTCAATGTCGGCTGGATGGCGAACGGCGAATGGTTCGAATGGCAACGCGTGCCGTTGAACGGAACGCCACGCTTCCAGGTCCGCATCGCGACGCCGAACACTGGCGCGCGGGTGCATCTTGTCATCAACGGTGTTGCCCAGCCGATCGTGAACCTGCCGAACACCGGCGGCTGGCAGACGTGGACCACGGTGGATCTCGGCACAGCAGGCACGTTCAACAATTCCTATAACACCGTGCGGCTCGTATTTGACACCGGTGGCGTGAACTTCAACTGGTGGCAAACCACGGGAGGTAGTGCGCCGAGCGGCGTGACGTTCTACGCCGACTTCAATTACGGCGGCGCGGCGAGTCAGGTGTTGCCGGTCGGCAATTACACGCTGTCGCAACTTGCGGCGCGCGGCATGCCGAACGATTGGGCGTCGTCAGTGCGCGTGCCGGCGGGCCGCACGGTGATCATGTATTCCGACGATAACTTCAGTGGGAATTCATGGACACGGACTGCGGACACGCCGAACCTCTCGACGTTGAGCCCGAATGCGAACGACGTGGTGTCGTCCGTGCGGGTGCAATAACAGCAGGAATCATCAATCAAGCTCACGCCCGCCCTGTTTAACCGACGGGGCGGGCGATTGAATCAGGACAGGCTACCCGTTTTCGGGGATATTTCCGGACCACCTCGCGTTTTACCCTCTCAAGATTGATCACATGCAACTGGTTCTGAAATCCTTGAAGACTTTCATCTCATTAAAGCTTGGTGTGCGACGCACAAAAGTTGTGGCTGGCGCGGTGCTGTTCGCGGCCTTGACTGCAACGGCGGCGACACCCAGCCCGGTCGAATCCGTGAACGTGTTCAACGGCACGGGTGCGCACGGGCACACGTATCCGGGGGCAACGACGCCGTTTGGAATGGTGCAGTTGAGTCCGGATACACCGATGAAGGGTTGGGATGGTTGCTCCGGCTATCACTATTCTGATTCAAAGATTCTTGGCTTCAGTCACACGCACCTGTCGGGAACAGGCATCGGCGATCTGGGTGACATTTCCGTGATGCCGGTTACCGGCGAGTTGCAAGAAGGCGGGAATTATCGGCCGCTCACGGCGGAGCGGCTGGCTTCGGAGTTTTCGCACGGGAATGAGCCGTGTCATCACGTGGCCTATCTCTACGCGCTGGCAGGCGTGCCGCACAAGACCGCGCTGCGCGTGCGTCAGATTCTGGCCATGCACTACGACAACACGACGGGCGGCATCTGCGGCAACGACGACTGCGGCCAGATGTCCGCGTGGTATGTCTGGAGCGCGCTGGGCTTGTATCCGGTGAATCCGGCGAATGGAGTTTACGTCATCGGCGGTCCGATCGTGGAGAAGGCGACAATCCGGCTCGATCCGAAATATTACAAAGGCGGAACGTTCACGGTCGTCGCGCGCAATGTCTCTAACCAGAACATCTACGTGCAGTCCGCGAAACTGAACGGTCAAGCGTTGAACCAACCGTGGATCACTCACGAGCAGCTGGCAGGCGGCGGGACGCTGGAGTTGGAAATGGGAATCCTGCCGAATCCCAACTGGGGCAAAGCCGAGTAAGATGTTATGAAGTTATTTTGTCGCGCAAGATTCGGCCTGATGTTCGCCGTGCTTGCTGCTGGTTTGAGACTGGCTTCAGCCGCGCCGGATGGTTCGTTGGGCGACACCAACATCCAATACTTCGGCCGTTGGGATTTCAGCAGTCCGTCGCAATACGTGAGTTACTGGGGCGGGGCTTACATCAAGGTGAACTTCTCCGGCACGACCGTGCGGGTCAAGTTCGGTCGCGCCAGCAATTACTATTACAAGATCGACAATGGACCGTGGATCACGCTGACCAATGCGAATGGCACGATCAATTTGACACCGACGCCGCTGGCTGTGGGGGGGCATTCCTTGAGCGTGGCACAGGGCAAAGACTACGATTACGTGTTTAACTTTCAAGGGCTGCTCCTCGACGTTGGCGCGACCACGAGCTTTCCGGCGGTGTCGGATACGTTGATTGAGTTCATCGGCGATTCGATCACCACTGGCTACACCGATCCGCAGGCGAACGTTTCCGATTACGCCTGGGTTTGCGCCGAGAAGTTGAATGCTGAGCACACGCAAATCGCCTATCCGGGGGTGAATCTGGTCAGCGGTTATTCCGGCACGGGCATGGATACGCACTTTTTCAAAAGCCAGTCGCTGAATTATCCCGCTGCGCCTGATTGGGGGTTCACCAACTACACGCCCAAGATCGTCGTCATCAACCTCGGGCAAAATGACATTGGCGCGAACGGCGTGCCGTTGGGCGTGTATCAAACCAACTACACGACATTCCTCGCCAATGTCCGCGCGAAGTATCCGAACGCGGAAATCTTCGCCATGCGCGTGTTGCTCGGCTTTGGTGCAGCACAGGTGCAAGCCGCGGTGAACGCGCGGATCGCTGCGGGCGATACCAAGGTGCATTACGTGGATACGACTGGTTGGATCACCAGCGGAACTTCTGATTATACGCCCGGCGACGGCGTGCATCCGAGCGCGACGGGACAGATCAAAATCGCAAACCGGCTGAAGTTTGTTCTGTCGCCGTATCTCGGCGGTGATCTTGTAGGCAAGGTCACGGTGGGTTACCAAGGCTGGTTCTCCGCGGCGGGCGACGGATCGCCGGTCAACAACTGGGGTCACTCGAACTTGGAGATGTGGCCCGATATTCGTGAATACGCCAACACTTATGCCGGCACACCATTTTCACAGGCGGGTGTGACGCAACCCAATTTCTACGGCAGCCTCGGCAACGGTCAGCCGGCGAAGATGTTTTCCTCCTACGATCAGCAGGTGGTGAACACGCACTTCCGCTGGATGGCGGAGCACAACATTGATTGTGTGGCGTTACAGCGCTTTGCCAACGAGATCAGTCCCGGCAGCAACATCAAGGCGCAACGCGACGGCATCGCGCTCAAGGTGATGAACGCCGCGATGGCCACTGGGCGGAAGTTCTTTATCGAATACGATGCGTCGGGGCGCGCTGCGATGAAGACTGACATTCTGCAGGATTGGACGAACACGATCACGGGCGCGCTTCGCCTGACTTCGTCTCCCGCTTACGCGCGGCAGAACGGCAAACCGATCGTGGGGATTTACGGGATGGGTTACGCCGCCGGGCCGATTCCCGGTCCGGGCTCGACGAATGACTGCCTGGACGTGATCAACTTTCTGAAAGCGCAGGGGTGCTACATCATGGGTGGTGTGCCGGGACAATGGCGCAGTGGCAATGGCGATTCGCGCAGTGACTTCACCGAAGTGTATCGGGCGATTGATGCCATCGGGCCGTGGGCGGTTGGCCGGGCGACGGATGGCAGTTATCTGCCGTATCTGACGGCAGATTTTGCGAACTGTGTGACCAACGGAATGGATTATTTGCCCAACGCGTATCCGGGCACGTCGTTCCACAATTCCAACGCTGGCTCGCCCACGAATCAGTTTCCGCGTAACGCGGGCAACTTTCTCTGGACGCAGATGGCTAGCATGCGCTCCATCGGTGCGCCGAGTGTTTTCATCGCGATGTTCGACGAACTCAACGAGGCAACGCAGATCTTCAAGTCCGCCGAGACCGTTTCCATGAATCCAACGAACAACTGGTTTCTCGCACTGGACGCTGAGGGGACGCTTTGTTCTTCGGATTTCTATCTGCGGCTCGTGAAGGATGGTGGGGAAATGATCAAAGGATTGCGGCCCTACACAGCAAGCAAGCCAACCGCGCCGATGTTGCCGATTCCAGCGCCGGTTGCTCCGGTCGGGCTTACGACATTTGCTGGGAGCGGGCAGGTGATCCTCAACTGGAGCGCCGTTTCGGGTGCGACCAGCTACAATGTCAAGCGATCCACCGTAAGCGGCAGTGGCTACACGGTGATTGCGACCAACGTGGGAAATGTCGGCTACACCGATACCGGACTCGTTAATGGCACGACCTATTACTACGTGGTCAGCGCGGTGAATTCACTCGGCGAAAGCGCAAACTCCAAGGAGGCAGCGGGAACGCCCTTCAGCGGCGTTGCGTCGGCTTCGAGCCAGAATCTGCCGAATGAAGGCGCGGCTAAAGCGTTCGACGGCTCAACGGCTACCAAATGGTTCAATGGCGGCAGTGGCAACACGGGTTGGTTACAATACTCCTTCGGTGGAGCGCAGAAAGTGGTCATCGGCTACACCCTGACCAGCGCCAATGACGCGGCGGATCGCAATCCCAAGAACTGGCAGTTTCAAGGCTCGCAGGACGGCAACGCGTGGACGACGCTCGACACAAGGACAGGCGAAATGTTCCCCGGATTTTTCTCCAGCAAGTATTACGCGTTTGCCAACACAACCGCTTACGGGTTTTATCGGCTGAACATCACGGCCAACAATGGCAACGCGACAGGCATTCAGTTGGCGGAGCTGGCATTTGTTTATGCTGCGCTGACGCCTGAAGACCTCACGGCTGTGTCCTTTTCCAGCAGTCAGATCGTGTTGAACTGGACGCCAGCCGCGGGTGCGACGGCCTACAACATCAAACGCGCCGACTCGCCGGGCGGACCTTTCACAACGGTTGCCACGAATATCGTTGCGCCATTTTTCTGGGATGGCGGTTTGAAGCCGAACAAAACCCATTACTACAAGGTCTCTGCCGTCAATGCAGCGATGGAGAGTGCCGAGTCCATCGAGGTCAGCGCGACGACGCAGCCGCAGCCGCCCCCGTCGGTCAATGGTTTGACGGCTGCCGCGACCAATGTGCAGGTCATATTGAATTGGTCCGCGTCAGCCGGGGCAACGAACTACAACGTGAAGCGCAGTCTTGTGGATGGCGGGCCGCATGTTTTGATTGGCAGCTCGAGCAGTCCCAGTTTCACCGACGTCGGCGTGGTCAACGACACGACCTATTATTACGTGGTTTCGGCGATTAGTCCGGACGGAGAGAGCACGAACTCTGTGCAGGTCAGTGCCACGCCTAGTGCGAACATCGCATTGAATCGGGTGGGTTGGATTGCGACGGCTTCGAGCGGAGGTTCGCCAAGGAGCAATGCGATAGACGGGAATATCAGCACGCGTTGGTCCACGGATGCGCTACAGGTGAACGGTCAATGGTTTCAGGTGGACATGCTCGCGGTTCGGACGTTCCGTAAGATCGTTTTGGATACCACGCCGTCGGCGAATGATTATCCGCGTGGTTATGTGGTCCAAGTATCCAACGACGGCGTCAACTGGGGCAGTCCGGTTGCAACCGGTAGCGGTAATTCTTCGGTGACCACGATTCAACTGAACGCGACGCAAAGTGCGCGTTACCTCCGCATCACGCAGACCGGGAGCGCGGGGGGTAACTACTGGAGCATTCACGAGCTGAATGTTTATGGTGCGACGCCGCCTGCGCCGGCGGGATTAAATACCACGGCCGGAGATGGACAAGCGGCCTTGAGCTGGCCCGCTTCCGCTGGTGCTACGGGCTACGAGGTGAAGCGGTCGCTCGTGACGGGCGGACCTTACCTGACGGTGGCTAGCAATGTTGCGGCGACGAGCTATCTGAACACTGACCTGACCAATGGGACGATTTATTATTTTGTGGTGTCGGGGACGAACATGTTTGGAGAAGGATTGCCATCCGCTCAATCCAGTGTCCGACCGATTGCCAGCTCTGCTCCCGTGCTTGGTGTTGCGTTACAGGGGGAACAGGTGCAGTTCACATGGCCGGATAGTCATCTCGGCTGGCGGTTGGAGGCGCAAACGAATGCAGCGGGGCAGGGGCTAGGAACGAACTGGGTGGCGATCCCCAACTCGCAAAACACCAATCGCACGATTGTGTCGGTTGATCCGGCAGCGGGTAGCGCCTTTTTCCGCTTGAGCCAGCAATGATCACGAAATTCGCCGACACGAACCGGACAAAATTAATGAACCATCAACAACAGAGTTGTGGCAAAACGCGAAAAGAGCTGATCTTTGTTGTGCTAGCGGGGCTTGGTTTTTGTGTGCTGGGTCTTACGAAAATTCTGCGCACTGCCGACGCCGCGTCAGAAAAGGCGACAGCTATCGAGTTAGTGTCATCCGATGCCGCCAGTGTTGTTTCTCCTGAACTGCCACCGAAGTCTGGAGGGAGCGGGATGGCAGAATCAAATACCGAACGGTTGAAGCGGTTGATTCGCGAAGGATTGACTTCCCAGGATGATTCGGCAACGGAACTGGTCAGTAGTAATGAATGGGTGGAATTGCTAAGCGCAGATTCTTTCTCGGCGCTGAAATTGTTTGAGGAGGTTGTGGATCGATCGCAACGGGAACAAGTGCTGCAGTTGCTGTTGAAGGAATGGGTAAAATTTGATGTGACGAATGCGCTTAATTGGGCTGCGCAGTGTTCCGATCCTTCCGAACGTAGCCTGGCGTCGCGTTCTGGGTTGACGGGATTGGCGGCATCAGATCCGGCGAAGGCTGTTGCGATGACGGAGCAACTCTTTGATGGCGAACAACGGGAAATAATGTTTCAGGAGATCGGGCGACAGTGGGCGGCGCAAAATTTGGATGAAGCATTGACCTGGGCGCAGGCGCGCACTCCGGATGAAAACCGCGACAGGTTGCTTCTCGAAATGGTTTTGGTGGCTGCCAAATCCGACCCGGCTCAGGCCGCACAAATCACCGTGGCACATATTTCGCCCGGAGTGATTCAAGCCACCGCGGCTTTGTCGGTCGTGGATCAATGGGCGCGGAGCGACTTTGCGGCGGCGATCGAATGGGTCAATCAATTCCCTGAGAGCCAGACCCGCGATCATGCTGTGCTGCATCTTGGGCGAATGGCCTTTTACCAATCGTGGCGGCCGGCGCTCACGTCAACTTCTTCTGAATAACCCTGTTAAGCTCGTTAAAATCGCCGGATTTCTTCAACTTTCGCAATTCACTACCCGAAAACGGGGATGGTGCTTCCCTCGGCGCGCCAGACAATGGTACTGGCAAAGCCACTGTTCGACTTGGGTTGAGAACAAACCCTTGTGGTTTAAAGTGTGGTCATTAAAGTTTGGATCGCACTCCAATATAATTAGAGCCTGGTTTTGGCCTGATATCATCGTTGTGAAGCGCAAGACGTTGCAATTTCCGGTCCCGGGATTTCCACCCTTGTTGGAAAAACTGGTGCGCTATCCCAAACCTATCGCTACAAAGTCCAGCCAATGGCTGTCGGCAAATCTGCTGCGGAAACGCTTCGCGTTCCTTGTTGTGCTGAGTTTGCTCTTTAGTTGGGAATCCATGGCTTTGGCCGTTTCCAATGACGTCTTGCAGATAAGCACCATCACGGTCTCGGGTAATCGAATCGATCCACCGTTTGCCAGTGAAGTAAATCTTGGAGCCTTTCCCGGAGAAACTATTTTCTATTTTAGGCCAGTGGAAAAGCCAGAGCACCAGCCCATGCGTATGCGCTGTCAACTGGATGGGCATGAGCAAGTCTGGCATGAGGGTGGAGGAGAAATGTATTTCATCGTCCGCTTTTATAACGAGGCCGGAGATAACATTGATCAAATCAAATATACTGTGCGCGGCGCGAGTCCTGGTTGGACGGGGTCACTGCAGACATCGCCACTCGCTCATCGGCGCGAAACAATCGTTGTTCCGACAAATTCGTCGCGTGTCATGGTGGTGCTTTCTTCAGCTGGTCCGCCCGCGACAATCGGTGTGTATGTGGTCCAAGGATTGACGATTTCAAAACGTGGCGTGAACCCCTCCGATCCGGAATCCATCGTGATGGCGCCGCTTTTAGAGCCAATCGAGGGCAATCTGGATGAAGCGCCGAAACGTTGGGAACGCGACGGGACCCGGCCGACAATGGCCAAGGTGGTGGAAGTGGGCGAAGACCGGACCCGAGGGTTTGCGATCATCGATGACGATCCTTTGGGGCATGCGGAGTGGCATAATATCAAATCAATAGCGCCGCGAGTCATGCCCAATGACCGGCTGGTGATCGAATGGAATGAGATGTTCAGCATGGGGGTGAGCGATTTTCGGGAACAGGCCTATCACCAATTGGAGGCCGGCTCCTATCGTTTTCGATTATCTGAGTTAAGCGTCTTTGGGATGCCAGTGGGGCAAGAGTTGATGGTGAATGTGAGAGTAGCCTTGCCGTATTGGCGGACCTCTTGGTTTTGGAGCGTAACCTTTGTAGTTGTCACATTGGCCTTTGTGGGGGCCTTTCGCTATTACAGCTGGCGGCGGGTGCAGCAGGCGGTGGCAAAACTGCAGCAACAGCACGCATTGGAGCAGGAGCGGCTTCGCATCGCCCAAGACATTCACGACGATCTGGGGGCGCGGATCACGCAGATTTCAATCGTTAGTGGTATGGCGCAGAAGGATGGAACGGTTTCCGACAAGGCCCGCACGGAGTTCGACCGGATTTCCATGATGTCTCGCGACCTCGTCTCGGCGCTGTACGAAACTGTCTGGGCCGTGAATCCCGAAAACGACAATGTGGAAGCCGTGGGTAGCTATCTTTGCCAGCGCATCAATGAGTTATGTGTCCAGGCGGGGTTGCGTTGTCGGCTCAATGTTTCGTCCTTGCCGCGCAATGTCGAGATTTCCAGTCGGGCCCGGCACAATTTGAGCATGGTGGCCAATGAAGCCGTGCACAATGTGATCAAGCACGCCAACGCGACGTTGGTGACTGTTAAGATCACGTTTGAGGATAGCGTCTTGATGGTGGTGATTGCGGATAACGGTTGTGGCTTTCCAAAAGAAGTGGTGGCCACGCGAGGTTATGGCCTGACGAATATGCACCGGCGGATGAGCGACATCGGAGGCACTTGTGAAGTCAAAAATGGAGTCGGCAACGGTACTTCCATCCAGCTGCAACTGGACTTCAAAACGGCACCCAAAACGGGTAGAGTTTCGACCGAGCCAAAGAAATCCAATTAGCGGACTGAGTAAATATGATCAAATCTGTTGTAGTAGTTGAAGACGATCGCGGTTTGCGGGATGAATTGATCAATCTTTTAAGCAGCGCGTCGGACATTGATTGCATTGGGGCTTTCGCCTCTGCGGAAGAAGCGTTGAAACGGATTCCGGAGCGCTGGCCGGATGTTGTGCTCATGGACATCGGTCTGCCGGGCATGTCCGGGATTGATTGTGTGAGTGAGTTGAAACACAAGAACCCAGCGCTCCAGATCATCATGGTGACGGTTTACGAAGACAGCGAGCGCATTTTTAAGGCGTTGATGTCCGGTGCAAACGGCTATCTGGTGAAGTCAAAATCGACAGAACATCTGCTGAATGCAGTACGGGATTTGGAATCCGGCGGCGCCCCCATGTCCAGTCAGATTGCGCGCAAGGTGGTTCAGCATTTCCATGATGTCTCTGCCCGTAACCGGGAAAAAAGCTCTCTCTCCCCTAAGGAGCAGAAGGTGCTCTCGTTGTTGGCGGAAGGTTACATTTACAAGGAAATCGGCGAAGAAATGAAAATTGCGGCCGAAACGGTCCGAACGCATGTGAAGAATATTTGTCACAAGCTTCACGTCCGGAACCGCCTCGAAGCCATTGCCAAGCATCGGCACGAGTTTGCGACTGAATAGTGATAGTGATTGTCGTGCTCAGCTCAGTTTCCACGGATCACGATACTGATGTGCGAGTAACTTGCTGGCGTCGGTATCGCCAAGGATGACTTCTTTCTGAGCGTCCCATTTGACTTTGCGACCTGTGAGCAGGGCGATGAGGCCGAGATGGCCGGGAATCGCCGAATGATGAGCAACTTCAACGGGCGTGATGGTAGGCTTCCGCGATTTCACGCAATCGAGGAAGTTGCCGAAATGATCACGCGACTCGTAAAGCTTTACTTTGCGTAATTCCTCGGGGAGACGCCGCGCATCCTCCAACTCGGTCTTGGACGATGCAAACGCGTTGCTGCGATCCACCCAGACCCAGCCGTCCGTACCGATCCACTTCGTGCCGCCCTTGATATCGTTGTGTCCGCCGGCAATCACCATTTCGATATCGTTCGGGTATTTTGCCGTCAGCCGATACTTGGTGCAGGTGTTCCACACGGCGTCCTTCGCCGGAAATTCGCCCACGCCTTCGATCTCCAACGGCCCGCTGTTGTCACAGTCCATGCCCCAGTGCGCAATATCGCAATGATGCCCGATCCAGTCCAACAACTGTCCGCCACCCGTGTTGTAGTTCCAGCGCCAGTTCTTGTGAATGCGCGATTCGATGTAAGGCAGCTTCTCCGCTGGCCCACACCAGAAATCATAATCCAGTTCCGCTGGTGGTTCGGTGATCGCTGTCTTGTTCTTGTTGCGGTTGAAGTCGGCGTGGCCGCCCGGTAGCCCGACTTCCACGCGCGTGAGTTTGCCTATCAAACCGTTGCGGACGACTTCCGCCGCGTAATGGAAATGTTTTTCTGAACGCTGCCATGAACCCGTCTGCCAGATGCGTTTGTTTTGCTGCACCGCTTTTACGATCGCTTGCTGTTCCGCGATCGAATGTGCCAGTGGTTTCTCGCCGAAGATATCCTTGCCCTGGCGCGCCGCTTCGATCGCCGCTAATGCATGCCAATGGTCCGGCGTGGCGATCATCACCGCGTCAATGTCTGGACGGGCCAGCATTTCACGGAAATCACGATAGGCTTTGCAGTCCTGGTTCTTGTAGCGGTTGTTAACGATGTTGACCGCTGCATCGAGATGCTTTTGGTCCACGTCACACACCGCCACGACCTGACAAGCCTTGTGGTTGAGAAAATTTCCCATGTTGCCGCCGCCCTGCCAACCCACGCCGATCATGCCCATGTTGATGCGCTCCGACGGTGCGGGACGATTCTCCTGTCCGAAGACACGGCTGGTCAGAATAGTCGGAGCGGCCGCGGCGGCGAGTGCGGTGACGGAAAGGAATTCCCGCCGGGAAAGGTGGGAAGAAGCGCGTTTGGATTTCATAGGTGTGAATCGTTTGGAAGCGCAATCATGCGCGAAAAATTTGGTGGCTTAAATCCCCGAAAGCGGGCAGCGTCGATTTTGCCAGCGGGTGATCCACTTGCCCTGTCAATTTCGCATTGAAGTCGGCGTCAAGGCGGCTCGGTTGCCACCTTCCTTCAAATAGCTTTCCACGCTATAAGAGTCCCCACGGATCATCCGGGTCGCCTGTCCGACGAGCTTCAGGTAAAAGTCACTCGGCAGTCCTTCAAAATCGACAAACCGCGATGCACCGATCGGTGGATCATCAGTGCATTTGAAGATGGCCGTGCCTTCGTCCACTTCGTCAAACATGGCCTGATAGACCATCGTGGCGCCGACTTTCTTCGCTTCAGTATATTGCGTCCAGAGAAACTTTCCTTTCAACCGGGGAATCTGGTTGAGCGGGGAGCGGGAATACATGTTGTGCCAGCTGAAGCCGGGGAACACGACTGGCAAAAACTCCTTGTTCCGTTCGCGACACCAGTCGAGGTCCGGCTTCATGGTCCGTTGTGCGTAGCGCGTAACTTGATCCGGGTTGGAATAGCGGCCCACCGTCCACGGGCTGACAATGTCGGCCTTGAGAATGATGTCGTGCAGCATCTGGTCGCCGAGGCAATCCTGACTCAGCGTGCGCCAATGCGTCGGCACGCCCAGCATCACGGTATTGCCACCATACTTGGGATCGTCCTTCAGGAACTTCACCAGTTCCAGACACTCCGGCAGCGTGTATTTACGATTGTCGTTAAAGCCGATGCCCCACACGGTGACGACCGGTTTGCCGTTGTGCTGCAGATACGCCGGGTCTTTCGTGATTTGCATCCGGTCCACGAGCAGTTTCCAATCGTCCATCACGCGCGACATCTGATCTGCGCCCAAGCCCGACAAATCATACATCACGGCATAGGTGCGGCCGTAGAGGTTCGCACCTTCACGGCAATTGTTCAGCACTACGTTGACGTGTCGAAGCGTCTTGGTGTCCCGCGTGGAAGTGATGAAGCGTTGCACGAATACGCCATCAAGGCCGTAGTCCTGCATCCACTTGAAATGGCGCAAGACCGTTTTGCGATTGAACGAACTGAACACTTCCGCCTTGCGACCATCTTCGTGAACGAACGGTGTTCCATAGCGCTCGTCTGTGTCGAGTTCGCTGACGTCCGGCCACAGATCGATCTTGCAAGCCCCTGGTTCAAATTTTCCGCGAGAACTCCAATGCACCCAGCCGCGACCTGCGCCATCGTCGGGCGTGTTGAACCATCCCTGATAACCACTCATGACTTTGCCAGTGAGAGTTTTGGTGTCCACGCCGGGATTGCTGGCGCCGCTGAAGGGACGGAGCGTGCGGTCAATGACTTCCACGCGAGTCATTTTATCCAGATCGCTCCAGTCATTAGTTGCGGCGTTGGTAATGAGGGGTGCAACCAATGCGAACGTCAACAGGGTGGTATAAATATTAATCACGATGGTGTTTGTTACGATCCAGCAAAGCAGCGCTCTCCTTTGGAAGGGCGGATACCAAGCCAGAAAGAACTTTAGGCCAAGCAATGAGATCGTTATATCCCCGATTCCGGGCAGACGTGGCGGTTTCGAAGAAAACCTGCCGAGGAGTGGACGTGCGAGGGTTTTAATTACGACTGCTTAAAGGTCAATTCAGTCGCGCATCCCGAAGATATTCGACGCGGAAATCAAGCATGAGACGATTGCGTCCACCCCTGTGAGCCGCGCGTCCGCGCAGTTCTGGCGTTACGCTGGGAATGGTGGCGGGGAAGTATGAATCGACTGCAAGTTCAACGTCGACCGGGCCGGAAGGTAACCCGGCTTGAGGCGTATTAGCCGTCCGAAGATCCAGGACTGATTGGTCTATGGTTTTATTCCAGAAATTGTCGAGGGAGACCGGATTGTCTAAACGGTCAAATCGCCAGAGCCAATATCCGACCATTAAATTCGAGTTGGAAAGTGAAGTGGGTTGCACGCATTGAATCACGTCCAGCAACTGTCGTTGCGCCAGTGATGGACATAACCAAACCATTGAGCTGGGCAGATAATTGCTCAAGCTGGATGCTGCCCAGCCACCGCGCGGGTCTGACGGAGGCCAAGCCGTCCATGGTCGATAGCCGAGCGCTGCTTTCAGGTCGCGACTATCGGGAAAGCGCACCTCGTCATCCAAGTACAGCGCAAAAGCAACGCCGATCTGTCGAAGCTGCGAAGTGCAGGTAACTCGATAGGATTTGGCTTTGCTTTGTGCCAGCGTGGAAAGCAGCAGCGCCGCCAACATTGCCAGGATCGCAATCACCAGCAACAGTTCCAGCAATGTAAACGCGCGTAACTTCAAATTGTGTTTTGACTTCATTCCTGCCAACGCATCAGTTGCCGAACGTGCGTAGATTGTGGCTTGGAGCGTGTTGATGGTTGGCGGAATGCCATTTCGCATCCCTTGGTGTCGAATACAAGCGTGAACATGCGCCTACCCGCTTTAGGGGATACTTGCTTGCGGAGGTCTTTCCTAGTCTTGATAAAGATACGCAAAATCAGAGCAAGGCAGTTGCCGCTCTTGTCTTGCGTTCAGTTTGTTTCCTGATGAAAGCTCAACGGTTGCAGCAACCAATACATTAAAATCATTCAATGAATAAGTTCCAAATACCTGCGTTGGTGATGCTCCTGGCTTCGTTAATCGCCGGAACGGGCGCGACGAATCAGCCCGTTGAGCCATTGAGCTTGTGGTATCTACAACCCGCAAAAGAATGGAATGAAGCGTTGCCCATCGGCAACGGTCGTCTTGGCGCGATGGTCTTTGGGCAGGTTCAGCGCGAGCGCCTTCAACTCAACGAGGATACTTTATGGGCGGGTGGGCCTTACAATCCGGTGAATCCGGACGCGTTGGCGGCACTACCCGAAGTGCGGCGTTTGATTTTTGAAGGCAAATACAATGACGCCGACAAACTGATTGCCAGCAAACTGCTGGGCAAGCCGATGGGCCAGATGCAATACCAGACGGTCGGCGATCTCTACCTTGATTTTTCAACGACCAACGCCGTGGAAAATTATCGGCGCGATTTGAATCTCGATACGGCGGTTAGCACAACCAGCTTCAGCAGTGACGGCACGGCGTTCACGCGGCAGGTATTCTCCAGCCCGGTGGATCAGGTCATTGTTGTGCGCTTAACGGCCAGCAAGCCCGGGCAGATTTCCTTCCGGGCCACTATGAAGACGCCGCAAAAGGCTGAGGTGTCTACTGAAGGTGCTGACACTTTGGTCATGAATGGAGTCAACGGTTCGGCCAATGGCGTCAAGGGGGCGTTAAAATTCCAGGCCCGGTCCGTGTGCTGGCGCAGGGCGGGAGTGTTGCGCCAACAACCGATGCCATTTCCGTCAGCGGCGCTGATGCGGTGACGATATTTGTGGCGGCAGCGACCAGCTACAAAAATTTTGAAGATGTCAGTGGCGATCCTGAAGTCATCGCCAAGGGACAGATTGCCGCCGCAAGCGGGAAATCCTTCAACAAACTGCTTGAGACTCATGTTGTCGAACATCAACGTCTGTTTCGGCGGGTGCAATTGAACGTGGGTGAAACCGATGCGATGAAATTGCCCACCGACGAACGGATCAAGCGCTTTGCCGAAGGCAATGACCCACAACTGGCGGCGCTCTATTTTCAATATGGCCGGTATCTGTTGATTTCCAGTTCCCGCCCCGGAAGCCAGCCTGCGAATCTGCAAGGTATCTGGAACGACATGATGACTCCGCCATGGGGCAGCAAATACACTATCAACATCAACACGGAGATGAATTACTGGCCGGTGGATTCGGGAAACATGAGCGAGTGCGTCGAACCGCTCATGAGCATGGTCGAAGATCTGACCAAGACCGGCTCGCGAACCGCCAAAACCATGTACAACGCCCGCGGTTGGGTGGTGCATCACAACACGGATTTGTGGCGAGCCACTGCACCCATTGATGGCGCCTTTTACGGTGTGTGGCCGACGGGGGGCGCATGGCTCTGTCAGAATTTGTGGGATCACTACCTGTTCACCAAGGATGAACAATTCTTGAGGCGTCTATATCCTGCAATCAAGGGAGCAGCGGAATTCTTTCTCGATACCCTGGTGGAAGAACCCAAGCACAAATGGCTCGTGACCAATCCATCGCTTTCGCCAGAGAATGGCCATCCAGAGGGACGCACGAGCGTGTGTGCTGGCCCAGCGATGGACACGCAGATTGTGCGGGATCTTTTTTCCAATTGTATTCAGGCGTCAGAAATTTTGGGACAGGACAAGGAGTTTGCTGTCCAGGTTGCGGCGGCGCGTGCCCGGCTCGCGCCCATGCAAGTTGGTTCGAAAGGCCAATTGCAGGAATGGTTGGAGGATTTGGATAACAAGCCTGGAGTTGATCCGAGACATCGGCACATCTCCCATCTCTATGGGCTTTTCCCAAGTGGCCAGATTGACCTTCGCAAAACGCCGGACCTTGCTGCTGCTGCCGCCGTTTCGTTGAACACCCGGGGTGATATTTCAACCGGATGGGCGATTGCGTGGCGTATCAATTGTTGGGCGCGGCTGCACCAAGGCGACCGCACGTATAACATCATCAAGGCGCTTATCACTCCGTCGCGGACGTATCCAAACATGTTTGATGCGCATCCTCCTTTTCAGATCGACGGCAACTTCGGCGGCACATCCGGGATGATCGAAATGCTCTTGCAGAGTCAAAATGACGAGATTGAATTCTTGCCGGCGCTGCCATCAGCGTGGCCGACTGGCACTGTCAAAGGTTTGCGGGCCCGCGGCGGATTCGAAGTCAGTCTCGATTGGAAGGAAGGGAAGTTGTTGAGCGTGGAGATTAAAAGCACTGCAGGAACTTCCTGTAGTGTGCGTTATGGCGATCGAACGGTTGCGCTTAAAATGAGGCTTGGTGAGATTGTCCGGCTGAATGAGAAATTGAAGGTGCTGGAATAGTTTACACCAAGTTGGAAATTTTAGGGCCACACTTCAGGTTTTATTCTGGGTAAAAAGGGGACAGGTGAGCCGTTGTTTGGATTTTAGGGCTTGCCGGGCAAGTGCGGCTTGTGGCACTGTTTCCGCCTGCAGCCGGTAGCGAGACTGGTTGCCGTCGTTGGCGTTCAGTGGTGCGTAATTGACGCTGGGTTTGATTTAAAAGTCCGCGCCCGCGCACGCCGTCTGCGTTGAACACTTGTTCATACACGGAAGAGGTTTGTTCCGAGATATTCTTCGACGTTCTTTAGCGTTTTATCCGCGCAAAAGAAGGCCTGAAAAGAAGGCCGGAGCAGCGGCGAAGATGCCGAAACCGACCGGCGAGCAATGTTTGTGGTAATTTTGCCAGAGTAGCTCAGGGGTAGAGCAGAGGACTCATAAGCCTTTGGTCGCAGGTTCAATTCCTGCCTCTGGCACCACATTCCCCTCACTTAATCAGCTGATTGCATCAGCTTTTCCCTGGTTCATTCATTGACTCCAAAACTTCGTTTGATAGTCTGAGCGCCCGTTTTCACGGTTAGTTTTGCGATAGCACTGAACACCAACTCATTTATGGCCAAATCAAAATCCACCAAATACGTTTATACTTGGGGCAACAAGAAAGCTGACGGCGACGGCAGCATGAAAGCCGCTCCTCGGCGGCAAGGGCGCGAACCTTGCCGAGATGACCCGCATCGGTCTGCCCGTGCCTCCGGGCTTCACCGTCACCACCGAGGTCTGCACTTATTTCTACGCCCACAAGCGCACTTATCCGAAGGAACTCCAAGCGCAGATGGAAGCTGGTGTCGCCAATATGGAAAAGATCATGGGCACGAAGTTCGGTTCGACCAGCGGCATGCCTTTGCTCGTGGCTGTTCGTTCCGGTGCGCGTGATTCCATGCCCGGCATGATGGATACGATTTTGAACCTCGGGCTCAATGACCAATCGGTCATCGCGCTCGAAAAGGCGACCAGCAATCCGCGCTTTGCGTGGGACTGCTACCGCCGATTCATCCAGATGTATGGCGACGTCGTGCTCGGCGTGCAGAAGCGTGAAGGCGAAGATCACGAGCCGTTTGAAACCGTCATCCACGAGTTCAAGCACGAGAAGTATCACAAGGACATCGTTGACTCCGAATTGACAGCTGAAGATCAGGCGGAACTCGTCAAGCGCTTCAAAGCACTCGTCAAGGAACGCACCGGCAAGGTGTTCCCGAACGATCCGTGGGATCAATTGCGCGGCGCGGCCGGCGCGGTGTTCGGCTCCTGGATGAATGATCGCGCGATCGTTTATCGTCGCAAATATAACATCCCGACGGAATGGGGCACGGCCGTCAACGTGCAGGCGATGGTGTTCGGTAACACTGGTGAAGATTCCGGTTCCGGCGTGGCGTTTACTCGCAATCCCGCGAACGGCGCGAATGAATTCTACGGTGAATTCCTGATCAACGCGCAGGGTGAAGACGTCGTTGCCGGCGTCCGCACGCCAGAACCCGTGCTCAAGCTCAAGGCGCAGATGCCGCAAGAGCTACGCGGAACTCATGGCGGTCCGCAAGACCTTGGAAAAACATTTCAAGGACGTGCAGGACATCGAGTTCACCGTCCAGAAGGCAAGCTGTTCATGCTCCAGACGCGTAACGGCAAGCGCACCGCGGCAGCGGCGCTCAAGTTCGCGGCCGACATGGTGAAGGAAAAGTTGATTGATTGGGAAACGGCGATTCTCCGCAACCCAGCCGATCAGCTCGAACAATTGCTCGCGCCGATCTTCGACCTGAGCGAAGTCAAGAAAGCCAAAGTCATTGCCACCGGTCTTCCGGCTGGTCCTGGCGCGGCTACTGGCAAAATCTATTTCAACGCGGATCGCGCGGTTGTGGCGGCGGAGAAGGGCGAAAAGGTTCTCCTCGTTCGCGTCGAAACCTCTCCGGAAGACTTGCGCGGCATGATCGCGGCGGAAGGTATTCTCACCGCTCGCGGTGGTGTATCCTCGCATGCGGCACTTGTAGCCCGGCAGATGGGTAAGGTTTGCGTGTGCGGCGCTGCTGGCGTCGCGATTGATTACGACAAGAAGACGACTACGATTGATGGCACGACCTTCAACGAAGGCGACTTTCTCTCGATCGACGGCACGTCCGGCTCGGTTTATGCCGGCCAGATCAAGACTGCTCCGTCGGAAATCATCACCGGCCTCCTGAACAACGACAAAGAAGCGCAGAAGACCGAGAAGTATAAGAACTACGTGCAGTTGATGAACTGGTGCTCCAAGGCCACGCGCTTGTCTGTTCGCACCAACGCCGACACGCCTGAGCAAACTGCGCAGGCGATTGCGTTCGGAGCGGTGGGCATCGGTTTGACCCGCACGGAACACATGTTCTTCGAAGGTGACCGCATCGATGCGATGCGCGAAATGATTCTCGCTGACAACCTCACGGCTCGTGAAGAAGCCTTGGCCAAGTTGCTCCCGTACCAACGCGATGACTTCCACGGCATCTTCAAGGCGCTGAAGGGTTATCCAGCCACGATCCGTTTCCTCGATCCGCCCTTGCATGAATTCCTGCCGCACACCAAGGAAGCGCAGCTCGATCTCGCCAAGAAACTCGGTGTGCCGGTCGAGAAGATCATGAACCGCGTGCACGAACTGCACGAGTTCAATCCGATGCTCGGTTTCCGCGGCTGCCGTCTCGGCATCAAGTATCCGGAAATCACCCGCATGCAAGCCCGCGCGGTGCTCGAAGCGGCGGCTGACGCGACCAAGCAAGGTTTCAAGGCCAAGCCTGAAATCATGATCCCGCTTGTCGGCTTCAAGAAGGAACTCGACCTTCAGGTCGCGATCGTTCACGAAGTCGCTGCGCAAGTGCAGAAGGAAAAGAAGGTCAAGATTGCCTATAGCGTCGGCACGATGATTGAAATTCCTCGTGGCGCGCTCACGGCTGACGAGATTGCACAGACGGCGGAGTTCTTCAGCTTCGGCACGAACGACCTCACCCAGACCTGCTTGGGCATGAGCCGTGACGACTCCGGTTCGTTCCTCGGTGCTTACACCGAGAACGAAATCGTGAAGAAGAATCCGTTCGCGTCCATTGACCAGACTGGCGTCGGCCAGCTCGTGCAGATCGCGGCCGAGAAGGGCAACAAGACCCGCCCTGGCATCAAGCTCGGCATCTGCGGTGAACACGGCGGCGATCCTGATTCCGTCAAGTTCTGCCATCGCGTCGGTCTCACCTACGTGAGTTGCTCGCCGTATCGCGTGCCCGTCGCTCGTTTGGCTGCTGCACAAGCTGCCATCGAAGAGAAGCGCAAGGCGAAGGTCGTGAAGAAGAGGTAATTGTAGCGGCGGTCTGTGACCGTCGCTTATGACTGTCCGCAAGGACTTTCGTCGCTCACAAAGCGACGCTACAACAAGCCGCTCCGGGAAACTGGAGCGGCTTGTTTATTTCCAACCAAGAGCCGTTGGTGTGCTTTGGATTCCATTACAAACCAATGGCTTAGTGCTTCATGGATCAATCCGTAGTCGAATTTTGCCGATAAACCTCATGAATACAATTTGCTCACAGGTTTTCAGAAGTGAAAGGTTTAGTCACCAGACCGACCGGGGCCGGCTACGCATTCATTGCGGGGCTGATGCTTTGGGCTTGGGCGGCGGCTGATGCGCTGGCGTTGGATCCGTCCCGAACGGTGTTTCAATACAACTGCCGTACTTGGAGCTATCAAAACGGGCTGCCCGTTAATGGCATCAACGCGATTACTCAGACGCGGGACGGATATCTGTGGCTGGGGACGAGTCGCGGGTTGGTGTGTTTTGATGGCGAGGAATTCCGGCAGGTCGGGATGCCCACGCTGCCGCAGGCGCGGAGCATGATCATCAATTGCCTATGCCCCTCCGGTCCGCGCGGTTTGTGGTTCGGATTACAGAACAGTTCGTATGGTCACTTCGACGGCGAGCAGGGGTGGGAATTGCTGCGGCGTCCGGATGGGGCGGTGGAGTGGAATGTGCAGTCGCTGATGGAAACCGCTGACCAGAAATTATGGATCGGTGGAAGCTGGGCCAGCACCCGGGCCGTTACCAATGCTGAACTGCGTCTGATATTCACGAATGAAGTACAGCGTCCGCATGTGGTCAGTCTGCTGGCCGATTCACGCGGGCGGACTTGGCTGGGGACAACCGAGCGCGGTTTGTTTGTCGTGACAAATGGTCTGCCAGTGTCCTTGCCGAATCTTTTTTCCGAGCCACGCATTATTTCGGCGTTGGCGGAAGATCGGGCGGGGAACATCTGGATCGGCACGCACATTGGATTGTATTGGCTGGATGCACAATGGCAGTTGCACGAAGCGCCGTTCCCGGGGTTCGCGGTCAGCGCATTGCTGGTGGACCAAAGCGGGCAACTCTGGGTGGGGACGACCACCGAGGGATTGGCGCGACGTGAAGGAGAAAACTTCACCTGGTTGAACAAGGTGAGCGGACTGGCTGGTGACCACGTGTTATCGCTGGCGGAAGATCACGAGGGCAACGTCTGGGTCGGTACGCGGGATGGCCTGACGCAATTGTCCGATGTAAAACTGCCAATGTTCACAGCGGCGGATGGCATGGTCGGGCGCACAGTCCAATCCGTGAACGCTTCGCCGCGGGGCGGGTTGTGGGTTTGCACCGATCAGGGCCTGAACTATTTTTCCGATCGCCATTTTACGCTGTTCTCCAAAGAGGCTGGGTTGGGGGAGCGTTATGTGAAGCGGGTTCTAGAGACGGCAAAAGGTGAAGTTTATGTCGTCAGCGGCAAAAATTTGATCGAAATCATGGTGGATGGCCGGGTGGTGGCGGCACATCCGACGCGGGCCATGCCGGTGGCACTGACGGAGGATACCGTGGGCGTTGTGGTTTCCATTGGTGGCGAATTGTTCCGCGTGAGCCGGGAGAAATTAGAGCCCTACGCTTTCGTCAATGACACCAAGCCGCCGTTGTATTGGGTATATAACCTGACCACTAGTCGGGATGGCGCGATCTGGGTGGCGTGTGTGAATGGCATTTGTCGGGTCAAAGATGGTCAATTCCAGCAATGGACCGTGGCGGAAGGTTTGGGGGATTACCATTGTCGCTGGCTGATGGAGGATGAAACGGGCGTCATGTGGGGCGGTATGGCAACGGGATTGAGCCGGTTGAAGGACGGGAAGATTTTCAACTTCCGGCGCGAGGATGGACTCCTAGATGGAAACATCCACGCTGTGCTGGCGGATGAATTAGGGTATTTGTGGGTGGATTCCGGTTCGGGGCTGTATCGCGTCAGCCAACAGGCGTTGAATGATTACGCTGCTGGTGGGACGAATCAGATCGTGAGCATTCCGTTCAACGGACCGGAAGCAGTCAAGGTGTCCGAACACTTTGGGCAGGAGCATTCCGCCGCTAAAACTCCTGATGGCCGGCTTTGGTTTCCGACGGTTTGTGGCATGGCCATGATTGAGCCGCAAAAAATCCGGACGAATCTGGTGGTGACGCCGGTGCATCTCCAGAGTGTGCGCGCCAACGGCAAGGAACTGAATTTGACTCAAGCAGCGGTCATTCCGCCCGGGGAAGGTAGTCTGGAATTCAACTATCGCGGTTTGAATTACGCCTCGCCGCAAAAAGTTCAGTATCGCTATCAACTGAGCGGCTACGACAAAAACTGGGTCAACGCCGGCGCGCGGCGCAATGCGAACTACGCCAACCTCAAGCCGGGCCAGTATGAATTTCTCGTCGAGGCATGCAATGCGGACGGCGTTTGGAACGACGTTTCGGCCTGTTTCACAGTAAAATTGCAGCCGCACTATTATCAGACGGCGTGGTTCAAAGTGTTGCTTGGCGGTTGCAGCGTGGTGCTGGTATTTCTCCTTTATGCCGGACGCATGCGGCATCTGCGTCGCAAGCAACAGCAGTTGCAAGAATCCCGTGACCTGTTGGAGGTCAAAGTCCAAGAGCGCACCGCCGAACTGGCTGCGACTAATCATTCGTTGCACAACGAGATCGAGGAACGCAAACGTGCCGAGGCCGAAGTCGAGCGGATTCACAGGCAATTAGTAGATGCCTCGCGGCAGGCTGGACAGGCGGAGGTGGCATCGAGCGTTTTGCATAATGTCGGCAACGTGCTCAACAGCGTGAACGTCTCCACCACGGTGTTGACGGACCGGTTGCGCGGGCTGCGCTTGGACAATCTGAGCAAGGCGGTGCAATTGCTGCGCGAAAATCAGCCGGACCTGGGCCGCTTCCTGAGTGAAGACGCTAAAGGACGCAAGCTGCCTGATTATTTTGAAAAGCTCGGTCTTCATTTGACCGAAGAACGATCGAAGTTGCTGACGGAAGTCGGAGACTTGGCGGGTAACATCGAACACATCAAGACCATCGTGGCGATGCAGCAGAATTATGCGCGCGTGGCCGGGGTGGAGGAAACCGTGGCCCTCGCTGATCTGGTGGAGAGTGCCATCCGCATGCACGCGGCGGCTTACGTGCGGCATGGCGTCACACTGATGCGTGATTTTGCCATTACGCCCGAAGTGACGCTCGACAAACACAAGGTGCTCCAGATTCTCGTCAACATTCTGCACAATGCCAAATACGCCTGCGACCAATCCGGACGCACGGACAAGCAAGTCATCGTGTCTATTCGGACGGTGGCCGCAGAGCGGGTGTCCATCGAAGTTGCCGACAATGGTGTTGGAATCGGCCCGGAACATTTGCCGCGCATCTTCACACACGGATTTACGACGAAGACCAACGGCCACGGTTTTGGTCTGCATAGTGCGGCCATTGCCGCGCAACAACTCGGCGGCTCGCTGGTGGTTCACAGCGCCGGGCTGGGGCTGGGAGCAACGTTCACGTTGGAGATTCCATTGTGCAAGCCACACTCTGCTGCAACAGATTCGAACCAGTTGAGTGCTGTTTTGCAGATGGGGTGATCGGCAGAGTCTTTTGGAAGTCCAACCTGCGGTACTCTTCGTTGCAGAAACTAGGGGCGCTTCAAGTGCAAATCAACGTTGTGGCCGCTGTGTCGCAAGCCAATTAGCAAGCCATTGTGAAAGAAAGCTGCCGAGGAGGAAGAGTCCAATGGCGCCTGCGCCAAGCGTAGCCAAGTCCGAATTCTTCGCGGGCTGCAAGAACCCGATGATTGCTACTGAGATCAGTCCTGCTGTCGCCAAGCCAAGAGTAATCAGTGTCATGGTGGTACGAGGCCAACCTTTGGCGCAGCCAAAGACTGCAGAGGTCGGAATGGTCAGGAGTCCGAAAACCAGCGGCGGAATCAAGTAATTACCATGGCGACCCGAGACGAGCCAGATGCCGAGTGTGCTCAAGGCCAGCGCGAGGCATAGTCCCACCCACATTGCTTGGCCGCGTTGATCCTTGTTCAAAGCGTGCCGTCCGTACGGATGGAGGAAGAGTGTCAGGTTGAAAAATGGATGTGCCAGCCAGGTCAGCAAGGCGAACGTGATGTAGAGCCCCCGGATGGGCAGCACCCAGGGCGCTAACTCCGGGCTGGAAGCGGCGGCGGTTGCCAGCAGCCGATTGCCGAAATATCCGCCGAGCAAAATTCCCCAGCGGGCCCTGTCGGAGAGCTTTTGCATCCATAGAAAGTATTTCAACATTACCGCATAGATTGGATTGCCTGCCTTGATGGCTTCTACGAGGCCGGCTTGGGCCCATTCATTTGTTGGATCGAGCCGCAAACTTTCGCGGAAATGCTCCATCGCTTTCTTGCGCTGGCCTTGCTCCAGCAATGTCCAGCCTTGGTTCGCGTGCGAGAAGGCATCATCGGGATCGCGTGCGAGCGTGCGCTCGATGGTGGCGCCGGCTTCCGCTTTGCGGCCAAGTTTCACAAGCGCCATCGCCCGCAGATTGTTACACGCGACGTGCTCGGGATCGAATTGCAAGCCGGTTTCCGCGGCATGCAAGGCGGCTTGCCATTGGCGACGATCGAATTCAATTCCCGCCAACATGCCATGATAATCGGCGTCGGTGGGCTCCAAGCGGATGGCTTCTTGAATCGCCGTGGCCGCTTCAGCTTCCCGATTACGTTTGGAAAGCACGCGCGCCAAGGCGTAATGCGAGAAGGCAAAATCAGGGGACACACCAATTGCTTCACGCGCGGACTGTTCCGCGTCATTTAAGCGCTCCTGTTCCAATGCGCTGATTGCGAGTAGCGCATGTGCAAAACCATCGTGCGGCTCGGAGGCCAGGTGTTGGCGCAATTCTTTTTCGGCGAGATCGTGGCGACCTTGTTGATGCAGTACGAGGGCGCGCTGGAGTTGAGGCGATTGTTCCATGCTGATTTGCTTTGACCCGGTTAAACCTTGAGATACTTCAGGATGTCGTCGTACACCCCGCCTTGGTTGGAATAGAGGGCGTAGTTCTTGGCAGTGGCGAACCATTCCCGCGTGGTGGGTTTCTGGCTGCCAGCAGCGGTGATGAGATTCTTGGTGCGAATGGGAGTGGGCACGCCAGTCTTCATCGCTTCACGGAGTTTATTTTCCACGGCGATGTCCACCACCGCTTTAAGGTCCGCACCGGAAAAGCTGTCGCACTTTTTGGCCACCGCATCGTAGTCCACATCTTCAGAGGGCTTGCCGCGTAATTGGAGTCGCAACACACCAGCGCGGGCCGGAACATCTGGCGGCGGCACGAACAGGATACGATCAAATCGTCCCGGGCGGCGGAAGGCGCTGTCGAGATGCCACGGGGCATTGGTTGCGCCCAGAATCAACACGCCGTCGTTGGCGGCTTTTACGCCATCAAGTTCAGAGAGAAATTGATTGATGAGATGACGACCCGCACTGGTTTTCATATCCGTGCGGCTGGCGCCCAATGCATCCACTTCGTCGAAAAATAGAACACAAGGAGCGTTACGGCGGGCTTGCTCGAAGAGTTGATGCAGGTTGCGCTCGCTATTGCCGATCCACATATCGAGCACGTCATGGATGCCAACGGCGATAAAGCCAGCTTTCACCTCACCAGCGGTGGCGCGGGCAAGATGCGTTTTGCCGCAGCCCGGCGGGCCATACATCAGGATGCCGCCGCCGACACTTTTGCCGTAGGCTTTGAACATGTCCGCGTGAGTCAGCGGATAAATGATCTTCAACCGGATCTCTTCCTTGAGCGCCTCCATGCCGCCGACGTCGGCAAAAGTGATTTTCGGGCGTTCGATTTCCGCCGGAGCTTCTTCAGCTGAGCCCTGCCAGGATTCGCGGACGCGACCGTCAGAAACTTCATCTTCAGTAGCCGGGGAGGTGAAGCTGGGCGCCGCGGTTTCTGGTTCAGGTTCGGGCGCGCTGCGAATGCCGAGGCGCTTGGCGAAATCAAGATCTGCGGTGGAACGATCTTTGGCTACGCCCGCTTTGTATTGTTCGACGGCTTGTTGGATTTCGCCGATGCCGGCGAGAATTTTAGCATGCAAAACAAAGGCGCGTCCGGGGGCGTCGGGGGATTTCACCAGATCTTCCAATACGACGAGGGCATGACTGCTTTTGCCATCAGCGTGGAAAGCGCGAGCGAGGCCGAACTTGAGCGCGGCTTGATGCGGTGCCAAAGCAAGTGCCGCGCGATAAGCCGTGACCGCGTCTGCGCTCAGGCCAGCCGCGAGTAATGCGTCCGCCAAAGCCTGGCGGAGGGGAACATTGTCGGGGGAAAGTCGCGCTGCTTCGCGAAGCTGGCGAATGTGTTCGGGTTCTGATGCCGCGTCCATGTGAGAAATGTGTCAGGCGCGTAGAAAGAGTTGAAGCTCAAAAGTGTTACGTCGGGGAATGTTCTGTCAGGCGGCGTGCTGGACACTTGCTGCCGCTTTTGGAAAACTGCGCGCGCGTGAAACAATCAATCGTCACTTTGGACATGGAAGGCGTGCTGACGCCAGAAATCTGGATCGCCGTCGCTGAGAAGACTGGCATCAAAGAATTGCGGCGCACGACGCGCGATGAGCCGGATTATGACAAGCTGATGAATTACCGCATCGGCATTCTCGACAAACACGACATCAAGCTTTCTGACATCCAGAACGTTATTGGCACGCTGAAACCGTTGCCCGGCGGCAAGGAGTTTCTCGATGAACTGCGCACCATCGTGCAGGTCATCATCCTGTCGGACACGTTCGAGCAGTTCGCCCAGCCACTGATGCGCGGGCTGAACTGGCCGACGTTGTTCTGTCACCGGCTCATCGTCGAGAACGACCGCATTAAAGGCTATCAACTGCGTCAGCCGAACCAGAAGCAGAAGTCCGTCGCCGCGCTGAAATCGCTGAACTACCACGTCGTTTCCGCCGGAGACTCCTACAACGACACTGCGATGTTGCTTGAAGCGAACCTGGGCTTCTTGATTCACGCGCCGGAGAATGTGAAGCGTGAGTTCCCGCAACTCAAAGCCGTGGAATCGCACGCCGACTTGATGAAGTTGATCAAGGCGGCGCTGGCCTGAGTTGATTTGGAAGTCGGAAACTCAGGGAAACCTGCTGCATATTCTCTTCCTGCTTTCGTCACCCAATCAATCCTCCGCCTTCGACTCGCGCGTGGTTAAATCCTGAACGGCCTGGCGGACGTTTTTGCCCTCGTAGAGCATGGCGTAAACCTCGTCAATGATCGGCGTGCAGATGCCGAGCTTGCGGGCCAGATCGCGAGCGGAACGAGCGGTGGGAAAACCCTCGGCAACGGAAGTCATGGTGGCGAGGACAGCGTCAGGTTTTTCGCCCCGGCCCACACGTTCACCGAAACCGCGATTGCGGCTTAACTTCGAGAAGCACGTCACCATCAGGTCACCCATGCCGCTGAGACCGGCGAAGGTTTCCGCCTGTGCGCCGCACGCGACTCCAAGTCGGCGCATCTCCACGATGCCCCGGGTGACCAGAGATGCCTTGGAATTGTCGCCAAATCCGAGGCCGTCGCATACGCCCGCTGCAATGGCGATGACGTTCTTCAAAGCGCCGCCCAGTTCCACGCCGTTGAGGTCGGTGCTGGTGTAAACCCGAAAGGCCGGTCGATGGAAAAGTTTTTGCACCTCGGCTGCCACGACGGCAGTTTCGCTCGCGGCCACGATGGCGGTGGGGATGCCGCGGGCGACTTCGAGTGCGAGCGATGGGCCGGACAATGCCGCAAGTTTGGCGCGCGGTGCGTTGGCGGCGAGAATGCCGCACATGGTCAGTCCGGTCTGATGTTCGATGCCCTTCGTGACGCTGACAATAATGCCCGAAAAATCACCGAGCGCCTTGGTAACTTCACGCAGGGCCTTGGACGGTACGGCAACGACAATGCATTCCGCGCCTTGGATAGCGGTGGCGATGTCGGCCTCCAAACGCCAGTCAGTTGGCAAGGCCACACCCGGCAGGTAGCGTTCATTGCAGCCGGTCCGGCGCATGTCTTCTACGTGCGTTGCGTCGTGTCCCCAGATAGTCACAGTGTGACCGCCGCGTTGCAGCAAGGCGGCGAGTGCTGTGCCCCACGCGCCCGCGCCGAGAACAGTGATGTTCATTTTGCCGCCTCCGGTTTCTTGCCGAAATGGATACGGTTTTCGGTGCCGTTGCGCAGGCGTTGGATGTTAGCCCGATGCTTGTAAATTGCGAGTACGCCGAGAATGATGGCGATGACGCGCAAAGCCAGATTCTCCTGCGTAAACCAGACTGCCGTAGGCAACGCAATCGACGCAAGAATGGAAGCGATGGACACGTAACGCGTCGCAACAAAAGCCACGATCCAGACCACGATGGCGATGCCCACCGCTGCCGGGGCTAGCGCGAGGAAGACGCCCGCCGAGGTGGCGATGCCTTTGCCACCTTTGAATTGCAGCCAGCAGGTGTAGTTGTGGCCGAGCACGGCCGCGATGCCGGCGATGAGATGGGTTGTGTGTAGTTCGGGGTTGGGTTGATTAAATAACTTGAGCACTGCATCCGCGACCCAGGCGCTGGCGGCGTAGCCTTTTAGCGCGTCCATGAACAGCACGAAGATGCCCGGACCTTTGCCGAGCGTGCGGAAGACGTTGGTCGCCCCCATGTTCTTGCTGCCAACGGTGCGGATGTCAATGCCGCGCGCTTTGGCCACGAGATAACCGGTCGGGATCGAGCCCAACAGATAACCAACGACGGCCACGATGATGTAACTTACAACAGGCACGCGCGAATGTTGGCGCGAGCGCGCTTATGATGAAAGATGAAAGTTCAGCCAGGCCGTCAACTGGCGCGCCGGTTCAGGCAGAAGCCTTGCGGGCGTTCTGGATGATCTGGTTCAGGCGCTGACCTTCGATGTCGGTTTTGATTTGCACCCAGACAGGGAAATGGTCGGAGAGCTGAAAACTGAATTCTTCGCGCGAGTAGTTTTCAGTCGGGAACAATTCCGCGATGCGGGAGTCATCCACAAAGAAGTCGAGTGTGCCGCCTTTGTCACTGAACCGGTCCTTGAGCGTGGGCTGATGGAGAATCTGATCATAGCGCGCATCTTTGCCCAGATTCGCGCCGCCAACTATTTGGTCGCCCGCTTTGAGCGTGACGAGCGAATCCGGGATTTGCA
Organism: Verrucomicrobiota bacterium; assembly: GCA_049840435.1. Classification (GTDB taxonomy): domain Bacteria; phylum Verrucomicrobiota; class Verrucomicrobiia; order Limisphaerales; family JADLHS01; genus JADLHS01. Next base: position 83,786 of record JASGKY010000053.1, read on the forward strand.
GTCCCCGGCTCGTCAGAGCATTGAACAGGCTGTCTTTAATCTTCGGGATGTTGAAGTCGCCCATGACGATGAGATCCTTGTCCTCGACGGTTTTGGATTTCATCCGCAAGTCAATCCAGTCGGCGAGCATCTGCAATTCTTGCTGCCGGCCTTGAAGGCTGTCACCCCACCGCGTGTGGGTGGCGAGCGCGAGGAAATCAAAGTTGCCCGCCCGGAACGAGCACAGATAGGGCGCACGCCAAAAGGACTGGGTGGTGAGCCATTCCGTAGCAGATTTTTTCCGCGGCGCGTCCACCTCTGCGGCGAGACCGTTGAATTGCACCGCGCGATTGTCATACAAGAACGCCGTGCGTTCGTCGTTGCCGCCGCTGTCGTCAATCCAATCGGAGTAAACCACGTGCCAGCTTGGACCGAGGATGGGCAAGACCTTGCCCAAGTCAGCCAGGGCGTCACGCAGTTCCACCAAGGCCACGAGATCGAACTGGCCGAGAATTTCGGCGATATAATGGATGGCTGCCTCGGTGCGCGGGACTTTGCCGAACTCGCGGATGTTCCAGATGGCGACGTTGATGGTTTCGTCAATTTTGGATGGCGGAATCTTGGCGGCGGTGATGCGTTTCTTAAGTGCGAGCAGTCCTTTGGCAATCTGGGGAGTGACAGGCCCGTGGTGCATGCGTGCTGATGGGTTAAGGATTGATTTGCTAGTTAAGCATTCTTCCCTGATTCCAACATCCAGTCCTTGAAAAATTCGGGAGCTGGCTTGTCCTGCAGGCTCAACGTGCCGTCACCTCGGAGCAGTCGTGTCGGGATGGCATTGCGATCAATTCCCCCGGTCAGCGTCAGGGCGAGATCGCGCGCAAAGACGCGATTGCCGATGTGCCACGAATGACAAAATGTGCCCTCGAAACGTTGCTGTTTTGGGTTGAGGGTCTTGAAGTAATCGCCGCAATCCACGTTCGCCACCTTGGGATGTGTGTTGTTTTTGGGTGTGCCGACGCGGCCGGCGCGCGGAGCAGTGCCGAGGCGTTTGGCATTGGAGACGGCGAGTACGGAGTCATAGGGATTAGAATAGTTCGTGATCCGCAGTGCATGTTCAAACATCGAGCTGCCCCACGCACTGTCGGCGGCGAGCGCGCTGGATGACACATCCCCACCAATGAAGGCAACCTGGCCAATGCGCCAGTCCTGTTTGAACAAGCTGCCTTTCTTCTGCGCCTGTGCGCACGCTTCCATGATGAGATACGCGCCAGTGGAATGGCCGAGCAGATGGATGTTTGTTTCACAGCCGGTGGATTGGCCGCGGGCGATGAGTTGAATTCCTTTGGTGACGAGTTGATCCGCCACCTGTGCGGCGTCCCAGCGGTCTTCGAGGTAATTCAAGGTGGCGTCGGCGCACGGCCAATCGAACGCGATGACCAGGCCCTTGAATCCTTCCGCAGCCAGATCTTCGGTCAGATAACGCTGCCGGCGCGCGATGGTGTCGAGGGTATTGTTGTAGCCATGCACGAAGACCAGCACGTCGCCGCCATCGGTCACGCGACTGTCCGCGATGCCATCGGCGATGTCGCGCACTTCTGCAACCCACGTGCTGACGGGGATTTCGTGGTCGGGTTGCGGTCTGATGCCGTCCTGACGGGGTGACTTGAGATAACGCACCTTGCCGGGTTCATTGGTAAAACTGCCGTTTTTGATGCCGCGTGTGCAGATGGAATAATCGTAGTTCATGGTGCGTGTTGATTTGGGGAAGCGACCGCTGCTTCCGGTTTCGTTTGGAACAGCTTTGCGTAACAACCACCCGAGATGCGTTCCGTATTTACGACTTACGACGTGAAAAACTGGGCGACCGGCAAGACATGGTCGCGAGCAACTGATGTCTGATAGAAGCCACATGCGCGTGGGAGCGTAAAGGAATTGTTATTCACAATCCTGGGCAATTGAGTGACGAATGGGCGATTCGTGCTGGGGGGAAGGGGCAAATCGGTTAGTCCGAGGCAGAGTTCTGCGCGGTTTGGCGCAGTGCTGCTTCTGGCGGCAAACTGGCAAACGCGCTGGCTTTCACGCCTGCAACAACTTTGCCCTCTGCAATCAGGGCCACGCGCAATTGTGGGTCGTGGGGCAACGGCCTTTGATATTCCGCAGAATTTGCCGTAGGAACACTGTTGTCGAGCGTGTAGCGGATCGTGTAGTCGGTGACTGGTTTGCCGGTAACTGTGATTGCCGCTGACACGACGCGTATGGAGTTGCCCTCGGGAATCAGGCTCAATGCAAATACAGTGGCAGCGGGCGAAGGGTTGTTGCCATCCAAAAAAATAGTAGCCGTGCCTGCCTCAGCAGCGATGGGGTTTTGGCCAATCAAAGTCGTGCCGCCGTCTGTGCCGAAGAAAACCGGGATGCGACCGGTGGGAATGATTGTTTCGTGCGCATCTACCAAGTCCGCGTGACAGAGCACAGTGTCCTTTTCACCTGCACCAAATGGTCGGCTTTGCAAGGCCAGCGTCAATTGCAGGGCGGTGACTGTGCCGGGAGTGTTGCGCTCATGCTTTGCAACCGCGCGATCGTTGCGGTAGCCGATGGCTTCCAGTTTGCCCGGAGAAAATTCCACCACTTGAAACGTGAACGGTGCATGTTTGAGATGCGTCGTGAGGCGGGAGACATCAGGTTTTTGTCGCGCGATGGTTTTTCCGTTGAGGCGCAGTTCGACTTCTTCGCAGTTGCTGAACACGCGGACTTCGCGCGGTGAATCCGGCGTCCAGTAATTTGCGATGAACACTATCGGCCCGACGGGTTTTCCGGCGACAAGTTCGCCAGCATCGCGCTGGCTACGGAAGAACCAGTAGCCGAACTTCGGCAGGCGGAAGATATCCATGACGCCGGACGCCTCAATATCGGGCGCGTAGCCGCGATTGTAGTCGAACATCACCCAGATGCCGTCGGCGAAGGCGCGGGTCTTGAGATTGTCGTTGTGCGCTTCCTGAAAATTCAATGTTTGTTGCAGCAGTCGCACTTCGCCGTCGCCGCGCAACTGCCGGCTGTTTCGCTCGGCGGGCTGGAGGTCTTTCCACTTGCTTTGTTCGAGACCGGCATTCTGTGCGAAGTATTCCCAATCCCCGTACTCGCTTACCACACACGGTAGGTCTTTAACCTTGGTACAACCGCCGTGTTGTCGCGCTTGGATGAACACGTCGTAACCTTTTGTCCAGCCGCAGGTGAACATCTGGCCGCCGGGAAATTCCTCGTGCGCGATGGCGTGGGTCTTCGCGATGAACGACTTTGGCATATCGCTTTCGTTGAGCGAAACCTCCCAGAGAATGACGCTGGGATGATTCCGATCGCGGCGGATGAGTTGTCGGGTTTCCTGATACTTCAATTCCGCGAATGCCGGGTCTTTGCCGAAGTATTGCCAGCCCATCAGGCAGTTCATCACCACGAGGCCAAGTTCATCGCAAGCGTCGAGGAAGGCTGGTGACTGCGGATAGTGCGAGAGGCGGACGTAGTCAAAGCCTGCCTCCTTGATTTTGAGCGCGTCGCGATACTGCGCCGCGTCGGAGAGTGCGTTGCCGATATAGGGATATTCTTGGTGTCGATTGCAGCCGCGCAAGAACATCTTTTCACCATTGATGCGGAAACCGTCCACCGTGATCTCGATGTGCCGGATGCCGATGCGGGTTTCTTCCGAGTCGAATGACCTTCCCGTTCGCGAGCAACTCGGTGCGCACGCGATAAAGGTAGGGCGAATTCGGAGACCAAAGGCTCGGCTTGGTCACACGCATTTCATGGACGACTTCGCGGTCAGTGTTGGCGGATAGTTCGGTTAGAGGAGAATCCATCGCCGTCACAGTCTTGCCGTCGGTGTCAAGGAGGGTGGTTTTCACCATGAACTTTCGGATGTTAGTTCCAGTGTTCTTGAGGTGCGTCTGCACTTTGACCGTGGCGCTATCCTTTGAAACTTCCGGGAACGTCACGAAGACACCGCCACCAGCGACCTTGTTGGCAAGGATGGGTTCGGTGATGTGCAACTTGTCTTTGATGATGAGTTGGGCGTGACGATAGAGGCCACCGTAGAGGTTGAAGTCTAAATCGGCCAGTGGCTTCGGACCGGTGATGGGGTTGTCGCGATTGTCGAGACGTACGGTGACCACATTCTTCGCGCTGGGATTCACCAGCGGCGTGATGTCCATGACATAGGGTAGGTAACCGCCCATAAAATTTCCGGCGGACTGACCGTTCACCCAGATTTCCGCAACGTTCATCGCACCGTCGAAACGCAGAATGATGGTTTTTTCAGCCGCGTCCTTGGGGAGATTAAAAGTTTTGCGATACCAACAGAGACCCTGCCACTGGGGATTTTCTTTGCCGGCAACGAGCGCTTCGAGCCGTGCAGTGTGGGGCAGGGTGACGTTTTCCCATTTTGTATCGTCGAAACCGGGGGCGACGGCTTGTGGTTCATCCGCGCGGAGAAATCGCCAGCCGTCGGAAAAAGGAAGTGTGACCGCGGCTGCGTCCCATCTTGCCGTGATAGACAGCGCCAGCAAGAGGCAGAAGATTGGAATACGATGTTTCATGAAAACTCAGGGGGCTTGCAATCGGAAGAACCGTGACGTTGTGCCGTCCACTGGAATACTCGTGCTGAAGACGGGATTGGTGTCCAGCACGGCATTGGTGGTATTGGTCCAGACCGGCGAAGTCAGATTGGTGGTGGACGCGAGCGCGAGGCCTGCGCCGCTGACGGGCCATTTGAGGATGAGTAGATTATTGCTGACGCTGGGCGAGAGATTAACCGGCGCGTCAATTTTCCGAAAGCGTCCGCGACGGGCAGCACGTTACCGCCGCTGCCGAACATGGAGCGTTGATCGAAGCCTGCGAGTCCTTGCCCGGATAACTGTTGGTTATCCGTACCCCACCAGAAAATTCCTGCGCCCAGTCCGTTGGGCACACCTTTGACGATCTTGGCGAGTTCGATGGTGAACTGCACTTGGCCGTTGGTCGTGGCGGGGATGCCGAAGATGTTCGTCGAATTTGCACGGGGGAACGCAGTTTCCATCACCATCACTGGCTTGCGATAACGTGCGGTGGCGTTGTTGAGGCAGGTGCGCAACGCATCGAAGTCGCCATGCCACCACGGATAATAACTCTGGCCGATGATATCGAAGGTCACCTGCTGCGCGGCAAGATTATCGAAATACCATTGGGTTGCGGTCCAATCGCCACCGCGATCCAGATGGATGATAAACTTCGGCGCGTTCGTGCCAGCGGCATCCTTCACGCCTTGGATGGCATTCGTGAGCAGTTGTGCGAGTTGCGACCATTGCGTGGCGTTGTCGAAGCTGCCGCCGACGCGGCCTTCGTCCCAGAGCATTCCGGGCGTGATCTCGTTGCCGGTCTGCACGTAATCCGGCATCGCGCCCGCCGCCTGGAACGCGGCGATGGTGTTGCTGCTGTAGTCGCGGATCTGTGCTTTTAGTTGAGCGAAGGTCAGGTTCGTCCACGCAGCGGGCTTGGTTTGCTTGCCAGGATCGGCCCACGTATCGGAGTAATGAAAGTCGAGCAGTAGTTTGAGTCCGGCGTTCTTCACGCGCACGGCGAGGGGCAGGGTGTAGGTGAGGTTGTTGGTGTAATTGTAGGCGTTCGCTTGCGCCTGCACCGCGCTGCTGGTGAACAGCCGGAGGCGGACGCAATTGACGCCCCGATCTTTCAGGATGGTCAGCGCATCCTGCGCCTGTCCGTTGACGCGATAGGTGATGCCGCGATTCTCGAAGAACGCCAGATGCGACATGTCCACTCCCGCAGTGAACTCCGCTGGGCTGATGCCGTTCGTGATGGCCGGAGCATTGGTGATGTTGTCGAAGTAAGCCACCGGCAACGTCTGATTGCCTGCGGTGACTTGAAAAGAGCGATTCGCGCCAGCTTCCCAGATCAATTGTCCTGCCGCGCTGTTGCCGCCCGGATTGATGATGAACTTATGCTGTTCCGTGCCGCCGGTGGCGACGTTGTTGTTGAACGTGCCGACGTAAATGTTGGAGTCACTCGTGCTGGGCGTGAGTATTGAAGTCGTGGCCCAGTCCGTCGTGGAAAATGTGCCGGAGACGATCACAGTATCGCCGGACGAGGGGAGAAAATTTCCGAGCGCCCGCTGCACGCCCAGGTTCACCTGATATGTGACTTGGTTACTCCAAGCCGTCACCGTATGAGTTAGTAAGAATCCTGCCACGATCCGGGTGATCCGGCGGCGGCAATAAAGATTCTGGGGTGATGTCAGGCTCATGCCTCACTTTGGCTCAAACGTTGTTTGCTGTCGCGCCTGAATACAGTCCTGTGACGCAGTGCGGTGCGTCGCAGAAACACATAAGTGTGATCGGCTTCTTGAATCACGGACCGATCAGCCGGAAATACTTTTGGTTGCCGTCGATGTTTACGGTAGCTGTGCTGACGCCGAGTGTGTTGGGGACATCGCCCCAGACGCCCGTCACCGGTGCATTCGTCTGCAATCGAATCAGCGGTCCCGCAGTCCAGTTTGCCGTGACCTGTCCACCGCTCGGAGGCGTCAAGGATACGGTACCGAGGTGACCTTGGTTGTTGTGGTACACATCCGGCAACACCGTTGCCATGTTGGTGAAGATGAATTGCCGGTCGTTGGCGAGATTCGGCCCGACCCCATTGGTCTCCCAGTTGCCGCCATTTTCGAGGACGAACTTGTAATTCACCGCGCTGCCGACGGTGTTGGTGATCGTGAATGTGCCGCTCCACACGTAGAAATTGGTCGGCGTCTGCGTCAGCACCTGCGCGACCGGACTCCACGTATTGTTAAAGACGTCGCCAGCCACAGTCACCGTGCCAGCAATGGGGTCAAACGTGCCGCGCGCCACTTCTGCCGCGAGGTTCACTTTGAATGTGACCTGTGTGCCAACCAAGCTGGTGGAACTGGTAATGTTGTTGAAATAAACAGTGGGCAACGTTGCGGCCACGTTGGTGTAGGTGTATTGCCGATTCTGGGCGCCGTTCGGGCCAACCCCGTTGTTTTCCCAAGTCTCTCCAGTGAGGGTTGTCAGCATGACGAACTTGTAGTTCACCGTGCTGCCGACTGTATTCGTCGTGTTGAACGTGCCTTGCCACACGTTGGGATCGCTGATGCTGTTGGTGAGGGTCTGCGCGCCGACGGCCCAGTTATTATTAAAAACATCGCCTGCCACATAAACAGAATCCGTCGCGGGGTTGAAGTTTCCCAACGTGGCCTGCACGCCCATGTTCACGGCGAATGTCACCTGGGTGATGACGAGATTGTTCGCGCTGCTGACGTCATTGTAAAAGACAACTGGCTGGGTTTGGTCACTCGCTGCGACCTGATAAAAGCGCTGAGCGCTGGTCTCCCAGTTCAAGGCCGTTCCTGTCCCGCCCGTATCGCGGATGAACCGGTAATTCACCCAACCCGAGGCGGCGACGTCATTGGCGAATGTGCCTTCGTAGATGTTGGGATTACCAGAACTCGGCGTCAGAACGCTGCCCGTAGTCCAGTCTGTGGGGGTGAATGTGCCGGCGACACGGACAGTGTCGCCGTTGGCGGGATTAAAATTGCCCAAGGCGATCTGGACGCTCATGTCCACTTGATAAGTCACCTGATTTGCTGTCGCCGTCAGGCTGGTTGTCAGGGCGAGACCGCAGGCCGCGCTCAGGCCGGAGAGGATGGTTTTTGATTTCATGGTTGTGGTAACGATGGGTTGGTTGGGGCTGAGATTAAGTTGCCTGTAAACGGCTGGGTTGGCCTAGCCTCACAAATGTGAGGATTCGGCCTGTCCTTAGTAATAGGCCGTGTCCACGCCGCTGTATTGCCACTCGATGATGCTGCGTTGACGGCTCTCGACGTGGCCGTCCACATAGCCGGCATTGACGGAGCGCACCTCCTGGCCGTTGGCATGGCCGTTCCGGGCCTTGGTGATGCTGGTCTGGATACCGGCGGCGTTGCAGTAGTCCGTGATGACGGGTTGGATTGCGCCCAGCGGATCGTCCACACGCGTGGGCCAGCCATTAGTGCCACGGGCGCGCAAGCCGTAATTGACTCCGGGAAACGTGAGGCTGGTGAGCCCAGCCTTGCGCGGGACCCACCAGGCGTGATTCAGAATGGCAAACCCGCCGGAGTACCGCGCGATGAAGTATTTGTTCAGGTCATCCGTGTGGCTCAAGCTGCGGGAGAGGTTGGCCACGGACCAAGTGTTGGCCTCGCTTAACTCTTGCGGACGCACCGGGCAGAACCACATCGGGACCGTCAAGCCGTATGGGGCGAGAGCGGGGACCATTTCTGGTGCGACATCCCAAGCATTACGCCCAGTGCCGCTCATGGGGAAGGACGGCAACAATCCGCGTGGATTGTCATTCGCGTAAAGGTTGTTCACGATGCCCCATTGCCGGTAATTCGAGGTGCAGCTGATGACCTTGGCCTTGAATTTCGCCCGGCCCAGTGCAGGCAGGAGCATGGCGGCGAGGATGGCAATGATCGCAATGACCACAAGCAATTCAATCAGTGTGAATGCGCGCAGCGTGGGGCGAGGGGTAATCATGTGATGCTGCCAGCATCGCTGCGCCACCACGATTCGCCTAGCCTCACAAATGTAGGGAACAATCTGCTTTCAGCCCGCTCAGCCAAATCAGACTGGAAGCCCCGTCCGAATGCCCGATTTTGTCTCAGAACCGCGAAACCGTGTCCCAACGGCGCGAAAAGCTCCTTAAAAAGCGTTTACCTAAACAACTTTCGTCCTTAACTAATATTCTTTTATCTCCAAAGTTGTTTCGGAAATGATTTCCGAAACAACTTTTAAGACAAACGGAGTTTAGTTTAAGGCTTCCGGAGTTTCGGTAAGAAATTTTGGACATTCGATTGTTAGGGAAGTAGTCATCGGAGGCATGTTCGGAGTTTCGATTGTGTCTCAGGAAGGAACAGCAACCGTTTCCGAACCAAAAATGCCGCCGGGCTAAACTCCTTTTACGGCAAACTAAACTCCGGAAATGATAAAAGAAGTTTCGGAAACGCGCCCGGCTACTCCGAAACCATCGCCAGAAATCAATTCCCTCCCGAGCAAAGCTCCGTCCCTGTTTTCCCCTCCGACGGAAACCATTTTCGCTCCCACCAAAATCCTTTCCGAAACTCTGAAACTCTCTACTAAAACTCCGCCCGTCTCGAATCAGACTCTGGAAATGGAAAGCCAAATCAGATAATGCCATTGCAAAACGTCCCGGCAGCTTTGCCTTGATTCCAAAAACGGGGGGAGCAAACTGCAAACTGCAATCAATGCGCTCCGTGCTGGGCTTTGCCTTGATTCCAAAAACGGGGGGAGCAAACTCGGCTCTTGTTCAACCCATGTTTCAACGTAGCTTTGCCTTGATTCCAAAAACGGGGGGAGCAAACTCAAGCAAACTATCACCGTCTCACGTGTCTCGCTTTGCCTTGATTCCAAAAACGGGGGGAGCAAACTACGTCGAGTGGATGGGATTTGGAGGTGGAGGCTTTGCCTTGATTCCAAAAACGGGGGGAGCAAACTCGGTGGGCGTAAGCCTCTGAGTTTGCCCTCCTTGTTTACAAAGCGGGCTACCAGAGTTGAATCTGTTCGGGCATGTCTTCCGCCTCCCCTTCGGCGGCGGGAGAGCCTTGGATGACGTAAGATCGTTCCCATTGAGCACGGGTAACGAAGATTCCCCGGACACTGCCTTCGGGGGGAAGGCTCTTTTTCAGGCGGTCAATGTGGGTTTCCTGGCGGGCAAAGGAAACACAGGCCCGGGCATAGACACTGAACTGGATCATCTGGTAGCCGTCATCAATGAGAAAGTTTCGGAAGTCTGTAGCTGCTTTACGCTGCTTCTTCGTTCCGACGGGCAGATCAAAGGTGACGACTAGCCAACCCATTTTGTATTTTTCGGTGTCCACGGTTTGTAATGACGCGGCTGGTTTTCCAGGACCGCCCGCCGGAATCCCCTGACCACGCCTTCCACTACGTGCAATCCCAAGGTAAGAATGATCTGACGATCATCTTGTCCTCCGGGTTCACAGTGAACAAGACGGACCGCACGCGGCGGCCGTTGCCCAAGCCGGTGATCACAGACATCGACAACTTCGCGAGTACGCAGTTGATGGTGTCCATGCCACCGCTGGACAATGCGCGGTCGTATGAGTTCCGCGCGCGCGTCGGCGATGGCGATTGGAAGACGGTCGCCATCTCGACGAAGGCGCGGAAGGTCATCCTCGGCGGATTCACGCCGGGGGCGACGTATGACCTGCAAGGTCGCGGCGTGGGTGGCAGCACGGGTTACTCGGATTGGAGTGATCCAGTGTCGCACATGGCCACCTGATCGGTCCTAAGTCCACGGCCTAAGGTCCAAAGTTGGAGAGAGTGGATGGCAGGCTGAGGGCTGGAGCTGGTTGAAAGCGCGGCGTGGTTTTATGCGAGCCACGCCGCTTTTTTAGGACTGCAGTGGGATTACAGCTACGCCGTCTGGCTGGAGCGGAACTTCAACGCTGCCTCGGTGCGGGAGCGGACGTGCAACTTGTTATAAACGTGTCGCAAGTGCCAGCGTACCGTGCCATCCGTTAGACCGAGTCGATCGGCAATCTGTTTGTTCGGATGTCCGGCGGCCAACAGTTCCAAGATCTCCCGTTCCCGTGGTGAAAGCTCTTCCACTTCGGCCGCGGCGGTGATCGGTTCTTGAAAGGATGAGATGACTTTGCGCGCAATCTCCCGGGACATCGGTGCGCCGCCTTGTCGCACTTCACGCACGGCGGCAATGAGTTCATCGGGCGTGCAACGCTTGAGCAGATAGCCGCACGCGCCGGCGCGCAACGCCTTGAAGATGCGCTCGGTGTCCTCGTACACCGTCACCATGATGATGTGCAGGCCGGGCAGCAGTTGCTTGAGTTGCGCTGTGCATTCAATGCCGGACATGTTGGGTAATTGCACGTCCATCAGCACGATGTCGGGTTGATGCTTGGGGATCTGTTTCAATGCTTCCTCGCCCGTGGCGCAGGTGCAGACGCAGGTGCAATCCTGATCTGCGTTTACAAATTCCGTCAAACTTTCGCGAATGACGCGGCTGTCTTCCACAATGGCGATCTTGGTCATGATTGATACTCCATCGGCACGTCGAAGCGTAATGTCGTGCCGCTCCCGGCCCGGCTGCTGATTTCAAATTGGCCGCCCAGTTTCTCAATGCGGGTTCGCATGTTGGTCAAGCCATCCATCCCCGTTTCAAACGCGTTTTTGGGGAAGCCGCGGCCGTTGTCGGTGATCGACAATTTTAACCGCTTTCCTTCGCAGCGGATTCCGAGCCGGACTTCGGTCGCACCCGAATGCCTCACCACATTGGTGAGCGCTTCTTTGAAAGCGAGAAACAGCTGATGCCGGCGCCGAGAATCAATGGCGCGATCCGGTTGTTCAGCCGGATCTTCCAGCCGCCACGCGATGTTGGCCAGTCCAAGAAACCGATCCGCATACAAACCGAAATAGCTTACCAGCGATGACAGGGAGTCGTGGCGCGGGTTCATGGCCCAGACGATTTCGTCGAGTCCGGTGACGAGTTCGCGCGCCTTGCCGCCGACCTGATCCAGATACAGGCCGCGCTTTTCGTTGGGTGACGCGGCAGACTTGGCGCGGGCGGCCAACATGCTTATTTCGGTGATGCCGCTGCCGAGTTCATCGTGCAGGTCTTGAGCGATGCGTGTACGTTCGGCTTCCATGGCCCGTTGATGTTCGACCCGCTGGCGTTCTTGGATCTGTGCGCCGAGCTCGGCGGTGCGTTCCTCAACCTGCCGGTGCAATTGCGTGATCCATAACGCCGCGGCCGCCAGCACGCACGCCAGCGCGCCGACGATGAATAACAGCCGCTTCAACGTCCACCACGGCGGCCGGGCCAGTACTTGGATATCTGCGGCCGAACTCAGCAATAATTCAAACGCTGCAATGTCCTGGCCCGCGGCGCGGTTGCCACCCAAACCGGTGTAAACTCCGGTCAATTCCAGCCGGCTGCCGTTAGCCAGCGAGGGCAGGGCGTCGGTTGTTTCGTTCAGGTGCACGATGAAGGTCCGCACGCCGTTTTGCATTTCCAACACGGTATCTGGTTTTGTGCGTCGGACGTTGACGAGCAAGCCTTCGACTTTCACACGGGTGGCGTCGTGATCGGCTTGAATCAAATTGGTGGTGGTCAGCATTCGCGCGGCGGGCAGCGGAGCGTGCCCGGTTTTGCGGACGACCGCTTCTCGTAGCACTGGCGCCGCGCTGCCGAGCAAATCGGGAAAGCCAACTACTTCCACTGTATCGCCGGTTTCGAGGGTGATAGGTTGCTTGGTGGTGAAACGCAACCCACGTTCGCTGTCCATGACAAAATATTCCAGTTCACGGCGAAAGACGATTTGCCCGGCAACTTTGACCCGTTGAAACACGCCTGCCTGCGGATCGAAGAGCAACAGCTCGCTGGCGGTCTTGCGGGGACTGGAAAATAAATCCTGTGGCGCCGCTTGTTCGGTCACAAGGTCTGCCGCGTAGATCCGCACGTCGCCCATCCGTACTTGATGTGTTACATAATCCCATGACGCAAACAGACAGCCACGAATTCGCACCAGCGCGTTGGCGAAAGGTTGCAACCCGAGCGCCGGTTGGCCCGCCAGTCGTAATTCGACCTTCACGACGCCGCCTCGCATCAGCAAAGTGAGTTCATTGGTGTGCACGGCGGTGACAATGCCCTGCAATTCGATGCGTTGCGCGTCGAGGCTGCCGTTGATGAGTTGATCCCACGTCGGTTGGACTGGATCAGGCAGCCGTCCGGCGCCCACTCGGTTGATGCGTTGGGCGGCGACGATGGGTGCAAACAAACTTGGATCGGTCGTACCTTCTACCTCGAGAAATTCACCGACTTGCGGTGCTTCGGGCCGTTCGGGCGCGCGATCTTCCACGTAGATGCCGCGTGTTGCGTCCTGAATGGTGAAGGCCTGGTGCTCGGGCAAGACGCACGTTACCACCCCACGAAGTTTCACTGGTACGCCCGTTGCGCTTCCTCGCGTTTCAACCGATGCACTTCGCCGGCGGTGATCAGGATCGGAAGAGCGTTCGTATCCGTTGCTATTGTCGTTGGGGGTTGTGGGTTGGGCGGAGATTCAAGCAGTTGAATCTCCTTTGCGCCGGGCACGAGTAGAATGCCTGCAACATTCTGGCCGTCGTCGGTCTGCACCCCATGGCAAAAACCGGTGGCCCGAATTCGCGCGTGCAACCAATTCGTGGCGGTGGTCAGGTCTGGGGCGACACCGAATTCTACCTGCATCTGACCCGCGCCGGCCGTGAGTTCCAACTGACAACCGCTGGGTGTTGACCTCACCAAAGTAACTTTGCCTTCGACCTCGCCCCACGTTGTGTCATCGGACGCCGGAAGAATTTGCCCGACGGTGATCCGTTTTGGTGGTGGCGGTGTGGCCGGACCAAGCGTCGTCAAATGGAGCGTCGGTTCGCCAACGAAGAGCCGGCTGCCGTCATCGGATTTGAGGTGAAAGGTGTAGATACCAGCTTGCTTCACAGCCAGTGAACCAGTGAAGACCGCCGCGATGTGTTCGCGCCAAGGTAGGGCAATGACGGAAAAGTTGGTCGTCGTGCCAGTGCGTGTTGAGGATATAGCAAAATGATCCGGTAAGACGTTGCCACTAAATTCGTGATAAGCGACATTCAGTCCGTTGTGGCTGGATTCACTTAACGCATTCGTTGCGGACCGGAATAGAACGGTGTCAGGGATGGTTTGTCGCGCTATGTCCGGGCCTTCATATTCCACTTCGAGGCCGTAACCTTCGACGCCGTTGAACCACTCCAAGCGGATTGGTTGTCGGCCCGATTCGAGAAATGACGGTACCAGATTTTTCGACGAGTGCATGAACGCCGTTGTTGTCCACTATCGGACCACGCGTTCCGAGTCGCAACGCATACCCCCGGCGCGTCACCGTGGTTGTTCCTTCCAACCGCACGCGTTGTCCTGCGGTCGGGAACGTTCCGGGCAACTCCAGTTCCAGCGCAGTTGTTGCTGTGGCATCGCGTAACACCAGCCGCCCCTGCGCGGCGTTGGCCCACCAAACCTCACCTTCCAACCTGACCCGTTGTGCCGTTGTCGCGCTTTGCTCAACGTTCGCTCGCAGTTGCGCCACCGTGGTCACTGGCGGGGCTTCTGTCTGGGCGAAGCTGCCGATACCGCCGTGCCTCAGCCCTAATCCGCAGACCAGCCACAAGGCTGGCAAACGGAGATAATGGGTTAGGAGCATGCCGCACTGTATCCGGGCTGCTCCCCGGATTGCATCAACAAACCGGTGCGCGGGCCAAAACCATACATTTGTGAGGCTGGGCAGGATAGGCAGTAACTGCATGATGGCAGAGAACCCAACAACCAACGGTCATTCGTATTCTTATGAAGCAACCTATCAGTACCTCTGCTGGTCGTTTCTGTCTTGGCGACTCCATGTGCCTTTGCGACCAATTACCTGGATGCCACTGGCGAAACCATCAATGGTGGCATCCTCGACATCACGTCTGTGGATGTGAACAACACCGCCACTGCGCTCACGTTCAAGATCAACTTGGCCGGCGATCCCGTTGTGACCGATTGGGGCAAATACATGATTGGCATTGATGCCTCTGCAGGTGGCGATCCGGCGGGTAATGGATGGGTGCGACCCATCAGCATGAGTTCCGGGATGGATTACTTTGTGGCTGGTTGGGTGGACTGGGGGAATGGCGCGGAAGTACGGAATTGGACAGGCTCCAGCTGGGGATTGCAATCCGCTACCTACAATCCAAATCCCGACGCGCTGGGCATCAGCAAAGATACGTCTTCCGTGACCTTCACTTTCAATTTCGTTGGACTCGGTCTTACCGCAGGCAGTTCGTTTACCTTTGACGTTTACACATCCGGCGGCGGCGGTGGGGATGGGGCGATTGATGCGGCGGGTAATTCCGCCCAGACCATTGCGGGCTGGGGCGACGCCTACAACTCCGGCGCCAACGTCCTGTCCAATACGATTCAAGCCGTGCCTGAACCGACGGTGGGCGCATTGTTTGGGGTGGGGAGTTTGCTGCTCCTCCGGCGTTTTTGCCGCGTTCGGGCCTGAAGTTGGGAGGCCCTGACTATGGCAACGCCCCGCAGCTAACTGCGGGGCGTTCTGTTTTTGTTGCGCGCCAAGGAGACCGGAAGCGTGTTCAGGCCAAAAGCAGGTGGCTAGAAACGCTGGCGTTCTGGTTCTTACTCCGTGATGCAGATGTGTGCCTCGGTATCTTCCATCAATTCCACACGGCCTATATTAAACACGCGTTCGGTGCAACGTAGATGGCAATAGGCCGCCACATACATTGGGCCTGCACCATCCAATTGAAAGACCAGCTCCGGGGTGATCTTACGCGTCTGTCCCGGCGCGCTGCCACCCCAGTAACGGACCGTTAACATTTCACCGCGTCGCGCTGCCAGGATTAATCGTTGGGCGATGGGATGAACGGACTTGGTCACGGTTACCCAATGGCTCTGCCGCCAATCTCCGAGCCAAGGACCATCCCGCATGGCATCGGTATCTGCCTGCATAATTGAACCGGATTCAGGCCGGTTTTTGAACGGCTGGGCCAGCCACCGGATGGGGAAGGTGGCCAACGTGGTGAGCGCGGTGAGAAACTGTAAGCGACGAAATTTCATGCGCTCAACCTAACAATCATGGTTGGACAAATACCGTCCCAGACCCGGATTGGTTTTCCGTGCTTGGAGAATTCTCAATTGCGGCTCTTTTGCAAGCCGGACAAAGTTTTGTCCCGTTGCATTTGGGGCAATCCAGCTTTCCGTCGCCGCCGCACTCAGAGCAGCTTTTTTCCCGATAACCGTGTCCGCTACAAGTGGCGCACGTGACACTCCGCGTCCGCGATTTGCCATCGCGCCGGTACGATTCCGTGCGGCGACCGCGTCCCGAGCAACGGGAACAGCGGTCCCGTTGCTTGCCTATACCGTGGCAACGATGGCACTCCGCATTCCCGCTGCCTGCACACTTCGCGCAGCGCCCCGAACCGTGACAGGCTTCGCAAACCAGCGGAGCTGCGGGAGCGTTGGTGGCGATTTCCTCCGCCAGCAGCAGCAGGCATGAATTATAGAGCAACAATCCGATGAGGCTCAGTTGGCAAAGCGAGCAATTTTTGATCTTCATGGGCTTGGTATGGGGCAAAGCCAAAGCGCTAGCGATTATAAGTCTTCCGCGCGATTGCAGCGTGCGCGCCCCCCGCCTTAGGCGGCCCGTCAGTTGACGACGATGGCAACTGGGCTTAGTGTCCCGCCGGTTTTTGACCAGTCGTAACCAAGCCATGGCCCGTCGCCCAGAAACGACGTGTATCTCGTCGCACCAGCCGCAATCGCCGGAAGAAATCCGGCTTTGCAATCACGTCCGCGCCGTCTTCGGTTGGACGGCGGATGCCATCCGTTGCCTGGCTTTGTCGGATTCCAATGGCGGCCTTTATGCGGTGCGGATTCGCAGCGGGTGTGAAGATAGTTTGGAATTCATCTGCACGGAAGACATGTTGATCTGCATCCCTCCAAAGCGGGGCGGTTGATCTTTTTCCGTCAAAGCGCACCCCGCTAGGGGTGAGATTCAGTTTTTCCTTTGGCGCTGGCTTGCTGAACTAAGACACCAGTGCTAGCACTCAAGCCTCAGTCTTGGACCGCGTGGGCTTTTAGCGATTCCAGATCCACGAACTCCAGCACTGAGATGTGGCTCGCCTCTAGCACCACCGGACAGGCTTGCCCGGCTTCAAAGGCCTGCACCCAACTTCGCACGCAAACGCACCAGCGGTCGCCGGGCGTCAGACCGGGAAAATCGTATTCGGGGCGCGGCGTGATGAGATCATTGCCTTGCAGCTCCAGATAATCCAGAAACGGCTGGGTGACCTGGCAACAGATCGTGTGCAGACCGCGATCTTCCGGTCCGGTGCGACAATAACCATCGCGATAAAACCCGGTCACGGGCGATTGACAGCAGCATTGTAATTCTCCGCCCAATACATTCGTCGGCATGGCGGAATTGTGCCGCAACCACACCTCCGGTCAAGCGACGGTCGCCACTCACGCCCCCTTCAGCGACGCCATATCAATCACGAACCGATACTTCACATCACTCTTGAGCATGCGCTCGTAGGCGGTGTTGATCTCGTCCATGCGGATCATTTCGATGTCGCACGTGATGTTGTGCTGACCGCAGAAATCCAGCATCTCCTGTGTCTCGGGCAATCCGCCGATGAGCGACCCGGAGAACGAACGACGCCGGAAGATCAATGGGAACGACGCCACCGGCAACGGCTTCTCCGGCGCGCCGACCAGCGTCAGGTTGCCGTCACGTTTCAACAGGTTCAGATACGCATTGATGTCATGCGTGGCGGAGACGGCATCGAGGATGAAATCAAAACTGTTTGCGTGCGCGGCCATCTGCGCGTCGTCCTTGGAGATGACGACTTCATGCGCGCCGAGCCGTTTGCCGTCCGCCACCTTGCTCGGGGACGTGGTGAACAACACGACATGCGCGCCGAACGCCTTCGCGAACTTCACGCCCATGTGCCCCAGCCCGCCGAGCCCGACGATGCCGACTTTCTGACCCGGCCCGACCTTCCAATGACGCAACGGCGAATACGTGGTGATGCCCGCGCACAACAGCGGCGCCGCCGCCGCGAGATTGAGATTGGCCGGCATGCGCAACACGAACTCCTCCGTCACCACGATGCTCGTCGAATAGCCACCGAGCGTCGGCGCTTTGAGATGCTTGTCCATGCTGCCATACGTCATGATCATTTCCGGGCAGAACTGCTCCAGACCCGCGCGACAATCGGGACAGGTGCGGCACGAATCCACAAGACAACCCACACCGACGGTATCGCCGACTTTGAACTTCTTCACGCCACTACCCACTGCCGTCACGCGACCGACAATCTCGTGCCCCGGCACGGCGGGATATTGGGTGAAGCCCCATTCATTGCGGGCGAAGTGGAGATCCGAATGACAGACACCGCAATATTGGATTTCAATCTGCACATCACTTGCAGTGGGCGTGCGACGTTGGATGGTGGTGGAGGCGAGGGGAGCAGTCGCGCTTTGCGCGGCGTAAGCTTTAGTGTTGGTCGTCGTCATAATCGTGATCCTTGAGGTCAAAACGTTAAGACAGACCAGTAGAGCAATTTAGTGACGTTGGCAAATTTTTCGGCGGCATTTTCGCCAGGACTATAATTTCAGCGGGCGCCGCGCTCGGACCAAACTACAAACAATGATGGTGTGAGCCGGCGGTTGTGCCTTGAGGTTGGCTATGGTTGAATCCTCGCACGTTGTTACCATGACTACCAAGCACCGGATTTTTACGACGAGCGTCGCGAGCGTTTATCCTTACTACCTCGCCAAGGCGGAGAAGAAAGGGCGCACGAAAGCGGAAGTGGATGCCATCATTTGCTGGCTGACTGGCTACACGCAGCGCGAGTTGGAAGCGCAATTGAAAAAGCAGACCGCCTTCGAAACCTTCTTCCAGAAAGCGCCTCAAATGAATCCCGCCCGCACGCTGATCAAAGGCGTGATTTGCGGTGTGCGCGTCGAAGATATTCAAGAGCCGAAGATGCGCGAGATCCGCTATCTGGACAAATTGGTGGACGAACTGGCCAAGGGAAAGGCGATGGAAAAAATCTTACGGGCCTGATGCGCGCGCCAAACTAAGGTAAGAGACTTTCATACTCACTGTTCACCATGCAACGCCCAGAACCACTTGCGGCCTTCGGGCCGGAACACGCCGCCGCGTACGACCAGCGTTACGCCAAACTCGCGCCCCTGCGCGACGCGCTGCACCTGCTCATCAGCGCGGTGCTTGCTGATCTGCCCACGGACGCCCGGATTCTTTGTGTCGGAGCAGGGACGGGAGCGGAGCTGATTTATCTCGCGGAGAAATTTCCCCAATGGCGCT
Organism: Verrucomicrobiota bacterium; assembly: GCA_049840435.1. GTDB lineage: Bacteria > Verrucomicrobiota > Verrucomicrobiia > Limisphaerales > JADLHS01 > JADLHS01. Next base: position 102,747 of record JASGKY010000053.1, read on the forward strand.
TTGCGGTCGTCGAACCTTCCGCTCCAATGTTGGAGGTTTGCCGGCGCAAAGCGGAAGCGCGGTGCATCACCTCCCGGTGCACTTTTCATGAAGGCTATCTGGATACCCTGCCTCGCGGAGTCGTGTGGATACGCCGCGGTAATTGGCGGTCGAAGAGCGAAGAAAAGGCTGGTGTGCTCCGCTCTAAGCGCCTTCGATTATGCTAGGCGGCCGCGCGCAATATCCGAAAAGTGCTTGCTCCAAAGGGTAGGAGGAGCAGCGTAGCTGCGATGGTGGTTGTTGGTTCCGGAACGGCAGTGATGGACACATTATTAATCCAGCCAGCATTGCTATCGATGCCCATTACATTCATAAAAGTCAGTTTGGTCAAACTGTGCGTCGCCACAAATGAATAACTTAATATCACTGTAATCAGATTGCCGACAGGAGGCACAGGAGGATTGCTGGGAGGCAGGTCTGTTCCGCTTGAGGATCACTCGTGTAGCTAACCAATTCATAGAATAGTTTGTTTTTTTGGTCCGCATCAGCAATGTGCGCCAAGTATTCTTCGACGGTAGAATGATGCAGATTTACAGACTACCCATCTATTCCCGAACCGGACGTCCTTGCTCACTTTTGAACCAAGCTCAAATTGAGGTATGCGCCACGAGTTTTGCGGAGAATGCGAAATACGCTCGCTCCCAAAGGTAATAGTAAAAGGTTTCCGGCAATAATGGTGCTCTGTTCTGGAACAGCAACGCTGCTGGTTACGCTGCCAGAATTGACGCTATCGGACGAGGAATTGAACCCAGTCCAACCTGATATCATCCATTTGTTGGGATTGGCCGTCCAATAGTCGGCGGGGTAGGCCGGGATGGTTTGCGATGTGCCGCCCAAGTAGTACAGGACGTAGCCGGCATTTTTGCCGTCATACTTGGCAATCACAAAGTCCCACCCAGCCGGAATGGTAGTGGTGGTCGTACCACTGGTGGTTTGTTTCCCATCATAGCTCCCGACGTAGTCGTACACATTATTCGCGTTAGCGGTTTGACCCTCGTATGTTCCACTCCCGCCAAGCGCAAGAGCTAAAATTGCATTTGCAGCGCCCGATTCGTATGCCCAGTTCCCTTGACCCTTTCCGATATTTCCATAGCTGGTTCCTACCACCCCGGCTGTGGTTGCATTATTAGCACTGACCCCAAGCAAGCCACCGGTGTAAGTCACCATCGCCGCATGGGCGCTTCCAAGCACCGCCATCGTAATAACTAAGAGCAGTATTGGTTTTCCTGGAAAATACGCCTTCATATGGCTGTTGTTTCTAGAGCGATACTGAGTTTCAACCGGATTTCCTAGCGCCTGAACCCTATCATTTTGGCGGCTGGGGACTATGGTCCTATCGGCCATCGTGATTCACTTTTGGGACATGGAAGGCAGAGCGTTGTGAATTGTTGCAGGAGTTATTGTCTGGAAGACTCCGATAATCAATTTTGGTTATCAGAGAAGAGCCGGCTTTGAAAGCCACGGCTGGTCTCTGAAAGTAATCGTTTTGGTTACGCCGCACAATTCTTGCGCAAGACACGCAGCGTATGCGCACCAAAGGGCAACAGCAACAATGCGCCGGCGACATAGGTGGAAGGTTCGGGGACTGGCGTGTTGGACCAATTCGCTGTGTAATCGACAAGTGTTGCGCCCGAAATAGAGGGGTCTGCAAAATTATACGCTTGCATGATTATCGCACTGAACCCAGTCGCTCCCGAGGTCGTTAAATCTGTGTGTACTTGACTGCCACTGACCCAAAAAACGAACGTGGAACCGGTGAATTCAATAGCGAGCGAGTTCCAAGAATCGTAGTTGATAGAAGTTCCTAGGTTGATCCAACCGATGTCGCCATCTCAGACTCTCAAGCGAGACGCCCCGCCATAATTGGAGAACCCGATAATGGGATACTCACGTGGGTCGGGGTCGTTAACGGACGGAGGGTAAGGTAACACGCCCCACATGTCGGTGCGCACACTGCCGTTCAGTGGATTCGCCCATGACGCCGGAATATATAGATCGGCAGAAACTACGGATCCTGCCCCGCCCGAGAGGGCATGTTGACGACCTTGGGTATTATAGAACGTGGATTGATAAGGTGCAGGCCGGCTGGTTAGGCTGCCGACTGAAGTGATTCCGATTTCATAAACCAAATAACCTCGATCTCCTGTCGTTAGCGCGTTTCCATCTGCGTCAAAGTACAGCCTAAGTGCAGGATGCAAATGACTGGCTGCCGTGCTGCTTGAGTCTCGGTACCAGTCATAACTTAGTGCGCTCAAATTGCCCAAGGTCTTTCCTGTCAAATCACTGAAAAAGTACTCAAAATCTGCTTTCGATGAACTGGGAGTAGCTGCGTTTGGTCCGCTGAAATAAGCAGAACCATTCCCTGAACGGGCGTAATCTGTGGTGATGCCGACTGTGCCATTGTTTCTTACATTAGTTCTAAGCCAGATGCCCAAGGCTGGTGCGTCGCCTGAATTTGAGCCGCTAGGATTTGTGTAGACGCCTGTTGGGTTGGTTACAATTTGCACAGTTCCTTCGGCTGGAAGTCCTCCAGCAATAACTCCTGCAGAAATGAGCCCCAGCAACAGTTTATTTGCAGTTTTCATATTTCTAACAATTATCTGATTTTGCCCCTCGCGCGTAAGTAGCAATCACTTTGCTTTTTGGTTTTGTGGGAATGGTCTGGTTTAGCTGAATCAGGAAATTTTGCAGAAATGTTTAGCTGTTTCTATGCGCGTTTGGGCCACGTTGTGACGGTATTCGGACATGGGTGAACTGTGAACTACTCCTTCGATCATGGAAGATGGGTCACAGCGGTGCTGGTGACATGTAGCGCGCTTCAGCAACAATTTGTCGAGATAGGGGCGCGTCGCAGGTAAAGCAGCGGAAAGGTTTATTTTGCGTCTGGTGATGCCCTAAGGATGATGGCAGCGATCATGGCAATAACAGAGCCGCGGATTAACGACCCCGCGACTGACGGGTTGGTCGTTGATTGGCGGCAAACCTTACACTCCATGCGTGCAGAACGAGGACGCATCCACTAGCTTCCCGCGCGTGGAACAGGCTGAACTCCTCATCTTGCTGCTGATTTCGCTGGCGGGCTTTGGCCTGCTCGCCAAGCGGTTGCGAGTACCCGAGCCCATCATTCTCGTGCTGGGCGGGCTAGTTTTGAGCCTCATCCCGGGTTTGCCCGAGGTGGAACTGCAGCCCGAATACGTCTTTCTCATCGTCTTGCCCCCGCTGCTTTACGCCCAAGCGTGGTTCACCTCTTGGAAAGATTTCTGCGATAATCTTCGTTCCATCTCCATGTTGGCCGTCGGATTGGTCCTCGCGACCACCACGGCGGTCGCCTTGGTGGCCCATGCGCTGGTGCCCACGATGCCGTTGGCTGCATGTTTCGTCCTTGGGGCGATCATTTCACCACCGGATGCCGTCGCGGCTTCGGCCATTGCCCAACGCCTCAAGCTGCCCAAAAAGATGGTCACCATCCTCGAAGGCGAGAGCTTGGTGAACGACGCCACTGGTCTCGTGGCCTACAAATTCGCCTTGGCAGCCGTGGCCACCGGCAGTTTTTCCCTCGCACACGCCAGCGGACAATTTCTCCTCGTGGCGGTCGGCGGGGTTGTGGTCGGGTTGGTGGTCGCCTGGATTTTCCATCTGTTGCTGCGCTGGATTCGGGACGATCTCATCGACATCGTGCTGTCGTTGGTGGCACTGTACGCCGCTTATATCGGTGCCGAACGCCTCCACGTATCTGGGGTGCTGGCGACCGTGACCGCTGGCATCTGGCTTGGCGCGCGCAGTCCGGAAATGCTTTCTGCTTCCACCCGGCTCACCGCTACCGCGTTCTGGAATACGCTGGTGTTCCTGCTGAACGGCGTGGTGTTCATGCTCATCGGCCTGCAGCTCCCCCGGGTCGTCAGTAATCTGTCCGAACGATCCTGGCCAATGCTGTTGTGCCACGCCGCCATCCTCGGTGGCGTGGTCATTCTCACGCGCATCATCTGGGTCTTTCCGGGCGCGATCCTGCCGCGCAAATGGAGCGCGCGCATTCGCGCCCGCGACCCGATGCCCCCCATGAGCAACATTGCCGTCATTGCGTGGTGCGGCATGCGCGGCGTGGTTTCACTCGCCGCCGCGCTGGCGATTCCGCACATCATCGCCCCTGGCAAAACCTTTCCCGAACGTGACCTCATCCTGTTCTTCACGTTCTGCATCATCCTCATCACGCTCGTGGGGCAAGGGCTCTCGCTGCCGTGGGTCATCCGCAAATTAAAAGTCCAAACCGGACACAGTGATGAACATCAGGAACGCGAAGCGCGCACCGCCGCCACGCACGCAGCTTTAGCGCGGATTGAAACATTTGCGGCTGAGGAAAAATTTACGCCGGAAGCCATCAAGCGCGTGGAATCCTTGTATCAAGAGCGGTTGCATCATTTTGGCGATGAAATCGCCGATACGCTGGGATGGAGTCCAGAGCGACAACACTCGATTGAAACCCGACGACTCCGCCGGACTGCTGTTGAGGCTGAGCGCAAGCAACTCATCGCAATGCACCGCGAGCACAAGCTGAGCAAGGAGTTGCTCCACAGACTGGAGCACGAACTCGATCTGGAAGAAGCGCGCCTCGCCGAGACTTCACCGACGCGGTGAGCTATTTCAATTTCTTCCCGCGTAACTTCTCGACGAAATCCACGAAGCCAGCTGCCTGTTTGTCGAGGCGCTTGGGCAGGTCATCGCTGGAGAAATTACCTGATGCATCCAGCAACTTCCCGATGCCGGGCATAAAGACGCGCTCGGGATAGATCAGCGCGTTACGATAACCGAAAATCGCTTGCAACTGCTCCACCGGACGTAACGCGCCCCAGATGCCCATCGCGAGGCCGACAAAACACACGGGCCGTTGCTCAAAACTTTCCGGAAACGGCAGCATATCGATGAAATACTTCAACACCCCCGGCACGCCGCCGTTGTATTCCGGCGTCACGATGACCACGCCATCCGCCGTGAGGATCGTATCGGTGAACTTCTTGAAGCCGGCGGGCTTTTCCGCGTAGGACGTTGGCGCGAAGATTTCCGGCGGCATCTCGGCCAGATCGAGCAACTGCGTTTTGACGCCGAGCGCTTTGTAGCCCGCTTCGACGCGCCCGGTGACTTTACGGGTGTTGCTGCCAGGCCGGTTTGTTCCACTGATGATGACGATCATGGGGAAGTTGTATGCCTAAGCCCTTGCCGCGTCCATCAAATCTGTGAATGGATAACCGGCTTGCGTTCGCACGAGGAGCGCTTGCTGTCATGGGCAAGTCGATGCCCCCCGTTCCAATTACGCAACAGCTGGAGCACGCTTGGATTCCTTTGTGGCAGGATTATGACGTGGGTGAAAGGTCGTGTCGTCAATCTGCTTCGATTCCTTGCGCGGCATGAGCAGCTTGGCGATCAGGCCCGTCCAGCCGGTTTGATGTGAGGCGCCCACGCCGCGCCCGGTGTCGCCGTGGAAGTATTCGTGGAACAACACATAGTCCTTGAAGTGCGGATCGCTCGCGAGCTTCGAGTGGTACTTCAGTACGGGGCGCTGGCCGTCATCGCCTTTCAGGAACAAGCGCATGAGACGGCGAGAAATTTCATTCGCAGCCTCGTTGAGGGTGACAAACTTGCCGGAGCCAACCGGACATTCGATCTTAAAATCGTCGCCGTAATAGTGATGAAACCTTTGCAGCGACTCGATGAGGAGATAGTTCACCGGCATCCAGATCGGACCGCGCCAGTTGGAGTTGCCGCCAAAGAGCTCGCTCTTGGATTCCGCAGGCCAGTAGCCGACTTCCTGCACGTGACCGTTGGTGCGGAATTGATACGGCTCGCGCTCGTGAACTTTTGAAAGCGCCCGCACGCCGTAGTCACTGAGGAATTCCGTCTCGTCGAGCATCCGGCGCAGGAGGCACTTCATGCGATGCCCGCGCAAGAGCGAGAGCAGGTGACGCTCGCAATCGCCGCACTCCTTCCAGCGCGAGACGAGTTTTGCCAGATCGGGCGGGTACTTGAGAAACCACTCCAAGCGTCCGGCGAAAGCGGGAAGTTCCGCCAACAACTCCGGCTCAAGCGTCTCGACCGCGAACAACGGAATCAACCCGACCATCGAACGTACCTTAAGTGGCACGCTCTCGCCGTTCGGCAAGTTGAGCACATCGTAATAGAATTCATCCTGCTCGTTCCAGAGGCCGATGCCCTCATCGCCGATGTTGTTCATCGCTTCGGCGATGTGCAGGAAGTGTTCGTAGAACTTGGTCGCGATGTCCTCATAGACCTTGTTGTGTCGCGCCAGTTCCATCGCGATGCGCATGAGGTTCAGGCAATACATCGCCATCCAGCTCGTGCCGTCGGCTTGATTGATGAACCCGCCCGTCGGCAACGGCGCGCTGCGGTCGAAGACACCGATGTTGTCGAGACCAAGAAAACCGCCTTGGAAGATGTTACGGCCCTGCGCGTCTTTACGATTCACCCACCAGGTGAAGTTGAGCATCAACTTGTGAAACACGCGTTCCAGAAATGCGAGGTCGCCTTTGTCCTTCGCATCAATTTCGCGGCGTTGCTTGCGATCCATCTGGAACACGCGCCACGTGGCCCACGCGTGAACCGGTGGATTCACATCACCGAACGCCCACTCGTACGCGGGCAACTGGCCGTTGGGATGCATGTACCATTCGCGGGTGAGCAGGACGAGTTGCTGCTTGGCAAAATCGGCGTCCACGAGCGCGAGCGGGATGCAATGGAACGCCAAATCCCACGCCGCATACCACGGATACTCCCACTTGTCAGGCATCGAGATGATGTCGGCATTGTTAAGATGCTGCCAGTCGGTGTTGCGCCCCCACTTGCGGTCCACGGGTGGCGGCGGACATTTCGGGTCGCCCTTGAGCCATTCGGCAACGTCGTAATAAAAGAACTGCTTCGACCAGATCATTCCGGCGAACGCTTGGCGCTGGACATTGCGGGCATCGTCATCGTCAAGACCGCCCTGCAAGGCGGCATAAAACGCGTCAGCCTCCTCGAAGCGTTGGGCAAACATCGCCTCGAACGCGGCGAAAGGTTTGCCGGAAGTTTTCTTCGCAAGTCGCAACCGAATCTGCGCTGACTTGCTTGCGCCAACGGTCAGCTTGTGCAACACACCCGCCTTCGTGCCGACTTGCTCGGGGTTTACTGCAGCGTGATTGCCGTGGACGAGATATTCATCGAATGCGTCTTTGAAATGGCCTTTTGCATTCGCGATGTCGAAAATGCGACGGCCATTGGTTTCATTCTCGCTGAACAAGACTTCGTCATGGCTGTCGAGATGCAGCGTGTATTCGCCAAGCGCTTCATGCTTGGCGGAGATAGCACCGCGATTCGAGAGCGAAAGCTCAGGCTTCGCGCTGTTGGTTTTCCATGACCACGTGTTGCGAAACCACAGTTGCGGTAGCAGATGGATTGTCGCTTCCTCCGGCCCGCGATTGTGAACTGTCACGCGCATGAGGATGTCGTCAGGCGCAGCTTTCGCGTATTCGACGAACACATCCCAGTAGCGATCGTCGTCGAAGATGCCCGTGTCGAGCAGTTCGTATTCCGGCTGACTCGCGCCAACTTTGCAGCGCGAATTTTCCTCCACGAGCTGGCCATACGGAAACGCGCGCTGCGGATACTTGTAGAGCATCTTCAAGTAGCTGTGCGTCGGCGTGGCATCGAGGTAGTAGTAAAGTTCCTTCACGTCCTCGCCGTGGTTGCCTTCGGAATTCGTGAGACCAAAGAAACGCTCCTTAAGAATCGGGTCTTGCCCGTTCCACAATGCCAGCGAAAGGCAAAGGCGACATTGCTCGTCGCTAATCCCGGCAATGCCATCCTCACCCCAACGATACGCGCGGCTGCGCGCGTGGTCGTGCGGAAAGTATTCCCACGCCATGCCGTCTGGTGAATAGTCCTCGCGCACTGTGCCCCATTGGCGTTCGCTCAGATATGGCCCCCACATTTTCCAGCGCGCCTTGTGGGCGGTGGTGTCAGCGAGACGTTTGCTTTCAGTGGTTTCCATATCAAGTTGTGGGCGGGCTTTGGTATTGGTCCCATCCGTGCGGGCGCGTCAGATTGTTGGCGACCCGTTCGGGATGGTATGACCTTAACATGTTGATGCTGTGTTCGGCAATCATGCGTGTCTTGCGCTCACAATGCTTGCGTTGCGTGCGCGAGGCAATGTCATGCTGATCATGCATGGAGCCATGCAAGCTGGAGTCATGATGCTTATCGCAATGAAGTTCTGCGAACGATTGTTTGCCAAGGGCTAAAACCCGCTTAGCTTCAAGTCAGCGCTAGTATGACTACCTTGGGCGAAATCACTTCGAGTGCGCATGGACAAGAAACGTTGGTGGCGGTATTGGCCATTGTTGGCTTGCTGGGTGTCGCGGTTTGGAGATTGGTGCGGTGGTTGATTCAGGCTAAACCCACACCTGATCCGTGGGACGAAACCATTGCTGCCGAAATCGAACAGGCTGACGCCACACCACTTTGCCACCACTGCCTTTGTCCGCATAACAATTCGGCAGATTTTTGTCCTGAATGCGGAACGCCCGTAGGTCAATACACAAACTGGTTGCCGTTCCCTCAGTTGTTTTCGATTGGTCATGTGCTGCGCGCTGGAACAAGTGGTGAATTCAAACGAACGCCCCTGACGATTCTTGGGTTCATGTTGTTCTCACTTGCTGAATATATGTTGTTCGTTCCGATTTATTGGGTTGTTTTCTTGCGGAAAATATTTCGTCACCCTTCGGCTCAGACTCCATCAGGACAACCGCCAACTACTCCGGCGACAACGCCGCAGTAGCTACGTCTGTTTGGCTCGTCAGCCGCTGGTTTTAAATTCCAGCTCCAGTGTCATCCGTGGCACATAAAAATGCTCGCGTGGTCGATGTCGGTCGGCTCATCGCGAATCGTGAAGAATTAACCAAGCCGTCACCGCGTTGACATAATCACATGGCAGTGTGCGCACGCTATGAATACGCCGCTGGAATCTATCCGGTTGCTGGTGAGTTTGCCGGCTCATTATGTCACGCGACTGGCTCGCAACAAAGCTGAAGTCCGCGCGGCTCAGTCGCTGCGCTTTCAAGTCTTCAATCTCGAACTGAACGAGGGGTTGGAGCAATCCTACGCGACAGGCCTGGACGAAGATTCATTCGATGCAGTTTGCGATCATCTCATAGTTGAACATCTGCCGTCGGCGAACATCGTAGGCACTTATCGATTGCAAACTGGATCGAATGCGGCGGCCCACCGTGGCTATTACTGCGCGCAGGAATTTGAGTTCCAGATTTTCGAGCCGTGGCGCGCGGAGCTGATCGAACTAGGCCGAGCGTGCGTTCATCCGCAGCACCGTAATCTGGTCGTGCTGGGGATGCTTTGGAAAGGGATTGCAGATTATGCCAGCGCCCGCCAAGGCCGCTATTTGATTGGATGCAGCTCGATCACTTCGCAAGATCCAGCGGTCGGCGCGGCTGCATATGCTGAATTATGTCGCCGGCATCTCGCCGAGCCGCAGTGGCGTACGCGACCGTGCGTGGCATACGATTGTTCGCTGAGCCATCTCGTGGCTGAGCCGGTGAAAATTCCAAAACTGCTCCGCGCGTATCTTTCGCTGGGCGCAAAAATCTGTGGTCCGCCCGCGCTCGATCGCCAGTTCAAGACGATTGATTTTCTTACTCTGTTGGACTTGGAAAGAATGCCCACACTCGCCCGGTACAAATTCATGGGAGTGTGAGGGGGCTTTAATAGGTCAGGCCAACGGCGAACTGGGGTTCAGCGGTGGCATGCTGGTTGGGAGTGGCCTTGACGCTCACCTTCAATCTGACGGACGTGTGTGTGGCGATACTTTTCCATCAATCAATGTGGATATTTAAATTTAAAATTGTGCCACCCCCGAAAGTATAAGTTGGCGCTTTTGTACTTCGATGTTACAACCTACGCACGTTCGATGAGAAACTGCATGAACATAACAGCCACGATTTGGCCGACTCTGTCGGTCGCGAAAGCGACTCGTCATAGCCGGTTAAGCCAAGGTTGTGCGTTTAGCCTTGGGCTATCCAGGTCGTATCGCGGGCAGAGCCCCGAAGCGAGTATGGAAAATCTGGAGGTAAGCAGGTAACGAATCGAAAGAGGATTTTTACACCCTGCTTACTCCGTGTAAG
>JASGKY010000054.1:0-128993 GCA_049840435.1 Verrucomicrobiota bacterium
ATGTGCTCGTTGTTGGGTTAGATTACCGTATTGCTAAGGTTAATAGGGAAACACGATAGAATCCGAACAGCACCTATGTTCTGAGCCGGATGACGCGCTGGCCGCTGCGTTGCGGCTGCGGGAGAGGAAAAGCTAACTTTCTTGTCGTCGCTGGTCGGCGCTTCAATTTTTTTCATGCGCTCGATCTGCTTCAGCTTGCTTTGCGCCTGCGATGCCTTGGATGCCTTCGGCACAGAAACGGTCCGCCGAACTCCTGCAAGCTCGCGATCTCGCGCTGTTGATTTTTGTAGGCGGCGAGCAGTTGGGCTTCGTTCGCTTCACGCTGTTGGATCGGAATCGTAGTTGCCACGATAGCGGAGCAGCTTGCTCATGCGGATCTCGACAGTGTGATTGATGAGCGAGTTCGAGAAATTCGCGGTCGTGGGAGATGACGAGGATCGCACCGGGATAACCCTGCAGATATTTCCTGAAACCAGAGCAATGCCTCGAGGTCGAGATGGTTCGTCGGTTCGTCGAGCATCAACAGGTCGGCCCCTGCGTGAGCAAACGGGCCAGATGTTGCCCGCATCACCCAGCCACCGCTCATCTCGCGCGCCGGGCGGTCAAAATCTTTTTCCCGGAAGCTGAGGCCGGCGAGGATCTGCTTGGCCTTGGCCTCGATTTGGTAGCCATTCAGTTCGTTGTATTTGTCATGTACGTCGTCGTGGACGTCCTCGGGATGCGCTGGCTTCGATCGGATGATCGTGTTCCCACGCCTTGATGACGCGCCGCAGTTTCACGAACTCCGGGGAAATGGCCGTGGCAATCTCGATGACCGTCTCGTCACCGGCAGGAGAACTTTCCTGCGGCAGATAGCCGATGTTCACGTTGCGTTCGGTGATGATCTCGCCGTCGTCCGCGTCTCTCCTCGCCAAGGATGATGGGAAAAGAGCGTGGATTTGCCGGCGCCATTTGGCCCGACGAGGCCGACGCGGTCTTCGCTATTCTATTGCAACGTGACGTCGGCGAACAAGGTCCGGCCGCCGTATGCTTTGGTGATGCCCGAGAGTGTCAGCATTGAGCCGCGCAGTGTCGCAGAGCCGGCGGAAAAGAAAATGTTGGAATGCGCAACGATTGTTGAAGTGCAGGCTAGTGGGCTTTGAAGTGTGATTGAGGTCGTCTTAGCCCGTGGTGAAAACCCGTCCCAAGATTTGAGAGATAGTGGTTGCACTGCTCGGAACTCCTTGATTTTTGTCGCAAGTATTGGAGCGGGTGATGGGAATCAAATCCACAACTTTTCTGCGGTCGTTTGCGTAACCTTGCAACCGCGTGCAGCTTGCGAAAGTTTTTGCTTTTGGTAAAACTGGATGGGACGTATCCGGCTGCAATTTTATTGGCACAAAGCCAATTCCCCGCTTGTCTGAAGCTTCTCTTTACAATGATGCGAATCAGCTAACCGACGGAAAAGAAATGCTCGGCAGCAAATATCTGTGCCCTACACCCAATCGTTTGAGTCGCATCGCTGATGTCTGTCACGAGCTTTTTCCGTGCCCGATGCGTTGCAAACGGGGTCAATACGGTGGGGCGAGCCGGCGAAAACCGTGCAGCAACACGACCACTAGGAAAAACAGATTCCGCAGAATTACTCCCGGCCAGAAGTATCGCACTGGACCTACCAAATGAGAGCCCGCGTTGCCGCGCAGCTAAATTAGTCGCCACTTGCTTTACAAATCCAACCGAGCGCGGCCACTCCCAGAGGTGGTCGCGCCAATCCAGTGGAATCCCTGACTTGCCAAGGTTTGCTCCCATGAGCGCACCAAGAATTGCCCCCACCGTGTCGGTGTCGCCGCCGCACTCCAAGGCTGAAATCATGGCACGGCGAAAATCATCCGGATGCCGCAGCCAGGCATAAATCGCCACTGGCACGACGTGCAATGAGTAACCGGAAACACCTCGTGTCAAACCCAGCGCCCGAGCGAATTCCTCTACCGAACGCTGCTCGGCGAGATGGGCTTCGATTTGTGAAATAACAAACTGCCAATCTGTTTCTGTGGCGAGTGAACGCAGCAGATTGATGGTTTCCTTATTCTCTATCGGTCGCGGCGATCGCACTGTGAGCGCCACACATTCCGTCACGGCCAAGGCGGCCGCCTCAGCTTGCCAACCGCGATGAGTTAGTCGTGAAGAGGCGGAAACGAATTCGCGCCGCCGTTTTTCGTCTTCTGCAAAGTATGCGCCGATGATCGCGCTACGCATGGCCGGACCACTGCCGCCTGATGCGACCGCAGCTCGGCTGACGGGAAACCCGAACCACAACTTCAAGCATGCTTTGGCTGTGGTCGAGTCCGACACCTCCCGGTAAGCCAGCGAACCACCCGCGCAACTTCCAAGCGAGCGCCCGTTGGAACGCGGCAGCATCGGACGGTTGTGCTAGCAACGCTTGGGCAACCAGCAAAGTGTGCTCGGTGTCATCGCTGAACATGCCGCGTCCGAATACGAAGCGCATGCGCCATTCGCCGTTCCAGCGTTTGCGGATGCGCTCCGGCGATAAATTCTCGGCCGGCAGTCCAAGCGCGTCGCCCACCGCTGTGCCGACCAGCACGCCAGCGAACACCTCGCTTAACCGATCACTGTTCTCCAGGGGTTTCATTCAAGGGAGGACGTCAGGTCTGCAAAGCGATTGAATAGAGACTCGACCTCCTCGCGCTGCGCCAGGATTTGAATCCATTTCTGTGGGATCGATTCCAGGCCGTAATGCACCCCGGCTAGTCCACCAGCGACGCAGCCAGTCGTATCTGTATCGCCGCCCAGATTGACAGCTTTGAGGTACCGCACTCCTCAAAACTTGAAGTGGTCAGCAGACACCACAAGCTGGCGTGAAGTGTGTGCAACACATATCCGGTGGAAACAATCTCGCCTTCGGGCAAAGAAACCAAATCGTCACTCAAAACATGTTTAAATCGACCGAATTCTGCTGTCGTTTCGTAAAGCCTGATAAATTCAGCGCGGGCAGCTTTGATAGCGTCGTTTGGTTTCCAGCCATGCTGTAGCCGGCTGACAACGAAGCCAAAGAATACACAGGCCATTTTTGACCGTTGGTGACCGTGGGTAATGGCCGAGGCGGTTTCCAGACGGCTGGCAATGACATCCGATGGTTGGTGTGAAAAGCGTAATGCGACCGGAAGAATCCGCATTAAAGAACCATTGCCATTGCTTTCTTCAGAACGGCCTCCGGCTTGATCAGCGGGCACGCCTTTCGCGATGCGAAGCAATGCAGAAGTCGTAGCTCCACCGATATCAAACACATCTCCGTTTGCAGTCCAAAGGCCGTCCTTCATCCAACGGACAAATCGTTCGCCCATATCGTTCGAGTTGAATTCGTGGTTCAGCAGGCTGTCAGTGGTGCATAGAATCAAAGCGCCATCATCCGACCAAGTGCCGCGAGGTTGGTGATGTGTTCCGTACTCGCGCATGTCCTTGACCGGATCGGCCTGTACAGGTAGCACGATCTTTGAATTCAACGGGAACACCCAAAGCATCACCGACGAGCGAGCCCCAAAGGCCGCCCAAGATTCGCTCCCGTTTGGAAATGGATGTCTTCATTTGTTTTTACTGATGAAATAAAGCCCAGCGTAAACCTTCGGATCAATCAACACACCGGCCTTGGCCTTCGCCTCCAGCCAGGAATCGATTTCGCTCAGCGCTACTTCATGGACGGTGATGTCTTCGTGCGCCACGCCGCCGCCAGCACCAACGCGTCGAAGCTTGGAAGCGAGAAATAGGGTGAGCACTTCCGACCCCAGCCCTGCCGAAGCCGGGCCATGAGTCAGTGCTTCGATTTGTCCGGCCTCGTATCCGGTTTCCTCCACCAATTCTCGCCGGGCTGCCTCAGCGTGGGATTCATCGCTGCTGCCTGGCTCATCTCCGATGATGCCTGCAGGCAATTCGATGGTCCGGGCGTGAACCGGAATCCGATACTGCTCGACCAGCAGGATTTTCTTTTCGTCCGTCACCGCCGCGATGATGGCTGCGCCGGTGGCGTTGGTGCGATGGGCGTATTCCCAATGCCCTTCCTTGATCAAGGCGAGGAACTTGCCAGCAAAAAGAGTCTGCCCCCGTTTGTTTTCCCGGTGGTTGGCCAAGCGGTTGCGCACGGTTTGAATCAACTCATCCAAGCTGCCGACCAGAGCGACTCCATATCGCTGGCAAACCATCTCCACGTTACCCTTCCGCCAATAACCCTCCGGGCAGGACACAATCAATTTGCCTGTGCGAGCGAACAGGCCAAGTTCCAGCAAAGAGATGGGCGCTCGCGATTCTGGGGCAAAATGGAGCGCAATGAGATCTGCTCGTTCTAAGCCCGTCAGTTCCCAATCCACTTGTTCACGAAACTCCGGCACGTTCGCTGCCTGAACTACGGTTGAACGCCACTGATCACGGCGTGGATTCAATAGGGTCAGGTCTTCCGATTGAAGCGCTACGAGAAACTGTTTTTGCCAGTGGACGGCCGTGCCGTCATCGATTGAGCCCGCGAGGAATACCGCCGGGTTTTCAAATTGTGTCGGTAACGGCTCAGGGGCAGTAATAACTCGATTCATATATTTCCTCCGCCTTTGAGTAGTTCCGCGCTCGGCACGATCGCGATTCCAGCGCGTCGCATCTCTTCAATCGCATTGTTCACGTCGTCTGGGCGCAGGTTCACGCCGCGGCTGGCGTCTTCGATGAAGTGGGTCTTGAAACCCATCTGCACGGCGTCGAGCGCCGTGAATTTCACGCAATAATCCGTCGCGAGTCCACAAACGAACACCTCCGTGACGCCTTGTGCCTTGAGCCATTCGCCGAGGCCGGTGGACTTGCGATGGCCGTTGTCGAAGAGTCCGCTGTAACTATCAATTCCAACGTCTGTGCCTTTGGGGAACACTTTGGCGATGCGATCATGGTTCAGCGCGGTGGCGAGTTCTGCGCCCTTGGTGTGCTGCACGCAATGCACCGGCCACAGGGTCTGTGGCAAGCCGTTCAGTTCGATTTGCTCGAACACGTTCTTGCCTAGATGACTCGCCGCGAAGCTGCTGTGATTTGCCGGATGCCAATCCTGCGTGGCAATCACCAGCGGAAACGCCGCTTGAAGCTGGTTCGCTAGGGGAATCACCTGATCGCCATTGGGCACGGCCAACGCCCCGCCCGGCAGGAAATCGTTTTGGATATCAACAAGGATGAGTGCTTTCATGGGAAATCAATAAACTGAGGTGGGACTTGATCGACGAGCCAGACGCCGTTGGCTGAACGGCGGAAGACATGACCGGCCCGATGCATTTCGCCCGCGCGAATCGTCAGCAAGACCGGCTTGCCATGTCTCTCACCGACTTGAAGCGTGACCTTCGTTTCCGCTGAGAGGTGAACGTCATGGCGCTCCATTCTCTGCAAGCCATCTTTGCGGATGCCATCGAGAAAACGTGTCGCTGTGCCGTGATACAAAACCTCTGGCGGCGTCTGTGACGGATATTGCAGGTCCACCTCGACCGAATGGCCCTGGCTGGCGCGAATGCGTTGCCCGTCCTCGCTAAACGCATAGCGCTTCTTATCGCTGGTGGCGACGATGTGTTGAAGCTGTTCAAGTGTGAGCGCCACACCATTGGCATTCACTGCTTGCAACAGTTCATCGACGCTTACCCAACCCGCTTCACCCAGCTTTAATCCTACCCGCTCCGGCTCGTGCCGGAGAATCAGGCTGAGGAACTTGCTGGTTCTGACAATTTCTTTGTCTGTCATAAAGCTGATCCTTTCACATTTTACTGACGATGACGGTCACATCGTCCGGCAATGCGCCCGATGGATATCGCACCAGTTCAATCAATCGCTGTGCCGCAACATCGACTGGGTGTTCACCGCACCCTGCGTTGATTCGTTCTGCTGACGTGTATTTGAGTAACCCATCCGTCGCGAGAAGAAGGCAACCGGCTTGTCGCGGACGCTGAAATGAAACCGGCCATGCGCTGCCAAAACCAATGAATGGTTTCCGCTCCTGTGCATGGGTGAGATCTAGGTGATTCCCGGTTTCCGGAATCAGCCAGACACCAGAATCGCCTACGCTTGCGCCAAAAATCTCCTCCGGTGTAACCACCGCAATTGCGCAAGTTGTTTCCCCAGCGACCGCGTCCTTAGCAATATCCGCGTCTATCTTGCGTAGTGCTTCTGCGCACGACTCAGCATTGATCAGCAGGCTGGTATTTTGGCGGATCAACTCAACTGCCATGGTGGCCGCCTCAGCCCCGCCACCTCGCCCCCCAGCCCCGTCGGCAACGCAAAGCACGATTCGCAGGCCATCGATGACGACCAGTCCACGATCTTGGTTCTCTGGATTTCCAGCGGCTGTCCGCAATATCGGTTTCATCAAATGTGAATTGGTTCTCTCGCCTTCAACCACTCTCCTGGAATGCATTCTCGCCCCGCGCTTAAAGCAACGATGCCGCACACAATGGCCGCGTTGGTATCGCAATCCCCGCCAACACTGATTGTTTTGCCCATCGCTTCAATGAATCGGTCGAGATGATGAGCCGCCATCCAGATGCAAAAAGGGACGGTGTCAGGTGCGGTTACCAGCGAACCATTGCCAAGTGAACGAGCAACCTCTCGTTCAGGAATCTCGACGGGAGTGGTGCTTGCCAACAGAATGCTGCGACGCACTGTGCTTTCTGGCGTGTGACGGAGCACTGCATCAAACAATTGGCGGGCGCGGTCAGCGATTGAGTTGTCCTTCAGTTGCCAAGCCATTGCGGCCGCAATCGCTACCGCAATCGTACCCGCCACGCCTTCGGGATGCGTGTGAGTAACAAGTGACGAAGCGCGTGCCTCCGCCACACATTGTTCCAAGTCATCGGCAAAGTATGCCCCAGCGGGGCGACACGCATGGCGCTGCCATTGCCCATCGAACCTTGTCCGCCGAATGCATGTTGCGAGCGGTGTCACGCCATTTCGCCCCGGTGTTGATCTCTCGCATCTGAATGCGCGTCATGCGGCCGTAGCCGCGCTCAGGATCGCGTTCGAAGTCGACGGGCAAAACGCTTCGCTAGCGCATCCTGATCTACGTAACCGTAACGACTTGAGAACTTTGAACAATCGGAATCGCCATCTCCGTGTCGTCCGGTATGAAACCACGGTCCAGCGGGAAGCTCGTTGCTGGCCAATCGGCGCGGGGCTGCTTGCGCCTGATAACTCAGCATTTCACCCAGCGCATCGCCCAAACCAAGGCCATCCAGCGACAAATTCATTCGCTCGATCTCGATTGACGTGGTCTGGCGGATAGTTTGGTCTTCCAAGTGTTGCCGTGCTCGGCAAGTAACCTCTGCGCACAGCGCAGCCACGACGTTTCAATCCAATCCGTGCCGATTGGTCCGACTCGATCCACTATCCAGCCCGCAAACCGTAGCTCATTGTGCATCGAGTAAACACGATCCGTGTTCGATGAATGGATCAACACCGGACACACCGGCATGAAGATCGCCCAGAAACTGGGCGACATCCACGCCCGTGCCGGGATCAACCGTCGCTCCCGGCATGGGGTTCAGATCGTGATCGAGTGAAATCAACACGGTCGTTGGAAAGAACGGTTCGCACTCGGCGATCATCGAAGTGGCATCGCGCCAGATCTTCAGTTCAAAGCCACCCCCCCACGCTGCGACTGTTTTTTGAAACGCCGCGATGCGCTCGTCGTTGTCTTCAAGAATGAGGATGGTTTGTCATGGCGGGATCAACAAGGAATAGTCGCCCACGGTCTGGTGCTGGGCAGTGAGTCGCGAAACTTCTCGATAATTATTGCCACTTCTTCGGCGGTGTCGGTATTGCGGATTTGCTCGAGATAAAGATTTCGGCGTGCGACATTCGCCAAATAAAAACTCCAGTAAAGCCCCATCAATGGATTGATAAAGAGTTTTGAACCTTCAGTTCGCTTGGTTGAGTGAACATCACCGAAGCTTCCCGCAACTGCGGCGATGATGCTCGTGTTCACAATGCTCGGTTGTTGTGGCAGTCGAGCGAAGGCGAATTCACAGGCATCTTGATAGAATCTGAATTCATCGGAGTCGTGCCCTAAGCTCCATGCGCCTAGGTAAGCATCCTCGTGAGAAAGAGCCGCCACGTTTTCTAGGAAGTGCGCGTGGCAGACGCCATGATGGGTATCCACTCCGAATCCAAGACAAGCCGAGCAGCTTGATTGGGATGTCTTCAAGACCATGAACCGCTAGCAAACTGACAGCGTCGCCCTCTGGGGTGGCGAGTCCGGCTTCGTCTCCACGCATGAGACTGTCCGTGCCTCCATCTACAAGCACAATGGCGTCCGGCTTGAGCGTGCGCGCCAACCATTCGTAGGCTGCTCTGACTCGCCGTGCTCCTGTGGGTTCAATGGCAAAGATGGGGGTCTCGCCGAAGCGTTCCGTCAGCCATGCAGAAAGGTGCATCTCCGGGAAATACTTGGTTGCGGCAGTCTGGGGCGGTAATGCGCGAGAGTGCTGGCGCGGGATTCTCCGCGTCGCAAAAGCCAAGCGCTCCAGAAGATAGGTTGGCCAGATGCACAGTCTTGCCTGCCTGTTTCAGCACGAAGTAAAGCGGCAGTCCGCAAAAGATATCAAAGCCTCCGCCCGTTCCGGCGATGAGGATGTTCTTTGCGCCTTCCAGTTTGTTGAAAAATGGGATGTTCATTAAAGTTTCCGGCTAAGTTCAGCTCGGGAGGTCATACACCGTGACCGACACGTCTCTATTCACGAGTTCGTCTTCCACGATCTTGCCGACCTCCTCCCAGTTACCTCCTGCCAATCCGCAACCAATACGAGGCATGTGAACAGATGCCTCTAACCTCTCCGCCTCTTCGGTCACGCGCCGCAGCCCTTTCCGAATGGCCTCGTAGCGCACGGGCGGAATGCCACCGACTGTCCGGACATCTCGCTGTCCAATTAAGTTCGCGACCCAGATGTCGTCGGTCACTTGCACGAACTGCACTTCGCCAAGAGTAAATGGCACGGCCTCCTCTCCTTGATGCCAAGCACGATAGCGTTGCTCCGGTTCAGGCCAGCGCTTTGAAAGCGCCACCACGAAGCCTCGTCCCCATCCGCCGATATCGTTGCACACATGCACGATGATTTTCGGACCGCTACCAACGGGTTGAGTGGCGTCACCTATTACGTATTTGATGCTCATGGCAATTTTTCACTTACAGCTCAAAATTGAACCCGCGCTTCTTGAGCTTCTCGTATTTGTCCGCGTCAAAGCGGAACAATTGCGCCGGGACGATGCCGACCGTCATTTGGGTTTCATCGAGCGGGAACAAGCAGGCCGAAGCCCAGGACTTTCTTGCGGAAGTTGCGCTTGTCCAATTCGGTTTCCAGCACGGCCTCATAAAGATGCTGGAGTTGCGACAGTGTGAACTTCGGCGGCAGCAACTCAAAGCCGATCGGCTGGTAGCGAACTTTGCCTTTCAACCGCGCCAAGGCGGTAGCGAGAATATCCCCGTGATCAAATGCTAGCTTCGGCACTTTGGAGACGGGAAACCAACGTGCGTCTGCCGGCGTCCGTGGCGGCTTTGGTGTCGTGCGCGGCCAGTTTGACGAGAGCGTAGTGGGCCACGCTCACGACGCGCTCGCGAGGATCGCGCTTCACTTCACCAAATGTGTAGAGCTGCTCTAGGAAAACGTCTTTTAATCCCGCCTCTTCCTCCAGCTCGCGGCGCGCGGCGTCATCAATGGTTTCATCCACGCGCACGAAGCCGCCGGGAACGCCCATTTGCCTTTGAACGGGTTCGAGAGCGCGCTCAATCAGCAGCACTTTCAGTTCGCTGTCGTCCAGGCCGAAGACCACGCAGTCCACCGTCAGGGCGGCTCGAGGATATTGGTAGGTGTGAGGCATAAGCGTTTAATCGGGTTGTTGAGCTTCGACGGTCGCTTCAGATGTTTGAAGCCAGTTCAGCGCGAAGTTCCATGAGCAAAATCCCCAATCGGTTCTTACCCGTGCCATCACCACCATCAGCCCAATAGCTGTCGTTCCGGGTGTGCTCGATCAATTCCGCGTCACCAGTTGAGAGCAGTAGCGTTTTGAGTTTGGGGTGTTGTTCGAACTTGGCCCGCAGGGCGGCGCGCATGACATCCTCCTTTCACCGTTTCCCAATCGCGCGCGTAAGCGGTAGGGAGCGACTCGTCCCGAGCTTGGCGGCCATGGACAGGTGTCTTTGCCAGACGCACTGTCTCCTCGTGCTCCGTGCCAGCAAACTTCTGGGCTTGGAAATAGTGCTCCGACGTCGGCCAATCTCCCCCGTTCAGCTTGAACGGGTGCGCCGAGAAGTTGGAGAACTCACCGTAAGAATCGTTCTGGCGATAGAATAGGATTTTGTTCATTAACAAGTGACTGATTTGAATTCGGCAATTATTTCAATCAGTCCGACGATGTTTTCGTTGAACGCCGCCAATTCCTCCGCACGGGGCCCGACCGGGCGATACATGATGATCGTTTCCTTCGCTCATATGTCTAAGTGTTCTCTTTACACGTTCTATAGATAGTGTCACATTAACACTATGTCAAGCGGGAATCTGAAAAAGGTGAAATTGACCGAGACCTTGGTAGCCTTTCCGCCCGTGATTTCCGAGCCAGCGACGACAACAGGCCCTGCGACGGGTTCGCCCTGAGACCCGACCACGATTTGGTTTGGGCTCAAACCAGTTCGAGGTCGTTGCCATGTTTGCTGGTTTCATCAGTGCTTGTCCTGCTGGCTTCCTATCGCGCTTGGTGGGCGATCAACGTCACGGAGGCGTGGGGATTTGTGACTGGTGGGATTTGCGTCTGGCTGGTGGTCCGGGAACACCTCTGGAACTGGCCGATCGGGTTCGCAAACAACGTTTTCTTCTTCGTGCTTTTTCTTCATGGGCGATTGTTCGCCGATATGGGATTGCAAGTGGTTTACTTCGGACTCGGCGTTTATGGATGGTTGAACTGGCTCGTTTGGCGGCGACAATCAGCTCTGTCTTGAAGATCAGTCTGCACCACGCGAAACTGAATGGTTAGCTGCTCCTTGCGAGCGATTCCGCTCAGCACATGGGGACTTCGGGAAATCCTGATCGCCGTGAATGGTGCGGCGCCCTTTCTGGGATTCGTTAACCACGGTGTCTGAGTCTCGCGGCGCAGTATCTTCTCTGCCGGAAGCGTTTTGAAAATTGGTTCTTTTGGATCGCGGCGGACATCATTTACATCCCGCTCTATTTCAGCCGACAACTGCCGCTGACCGCCGTGCTCTATGCCGTATTTCTGGCCATGTGCCTTGTTGGGGTGCGCGAGTGGAATCGCAGTATGCAGAAGGGAGTGATCACGGCATGAAGCATGGCCTTGGGTCTCGTCATTGGGAAGTTCTATCCGCCGCATCGGGGGCATAAGCTGCTCATCGACACAGCGACGGCGCAATCGGAGCAGACGGTGGTCATTGTATGCGCCAAACCAACTGACCGCATTCCCGGTGAGCTTCGCGGGCAAATGGTTGCAAGAGATCCATCCTGACCGCACGCGTCATGGTCATTGATGATCGATACGACGAAAACGATTCGCGGATGCTGGGCGGAGAACACCATGCGCTGGTTGGGTCGTGCGCCCTGATGCCAGTCTTCACTTCGGAGGATTATGGGGATCGCTACGCCGAATTGATGGGATCAAAGCATATCGCGGTGGACAAACCGCGCGGAAAAGTGCCGATTTCAGGAACAGCAGTGCGGCGTGATCCGTATGCGCACTGGGATTTCATCGAACCTCCAGTGCGCGGGTGGTTTTGCCAAGCGGGTTTGTGTCCTCGGCGCAGAGTCCACTGGTTCGACCACTCTGGCTAAAGGTCTGGCAGAACATTTTCAGACTGCCTGGGTGGAGAAGGACGGTCGGGAGTATTCCGAGGTGAAGCTGGCGAAGAATGACCCCGATCTGGCGCACGGATGAGTTCACTGCCGATTGCCGAGGAGCAAACTAGTCGCGAAGATTTGGCTGCCGGCAGAGCAAATAGGGTTTTGATGTGTGATACCAACGCCTTCGCCACCGTCCTCTGGCATCGCCGCTACATGGAAAGCCACAGCTCGGCGGTGGCGGAGATCGCCAGTCGCGGTAATTGTGACCTTTATCTCCTGACTGGGCGATGAGATTCCTTTTGTGCAAGATGGCCTTCGGGATGGGGAACACATCCGTCACAAGATGCATTGTTGGTTTGAGGAAGCGCTTGCCGCACAGGCAGCGCCCTGGCACATTTTGCGTGGTTCACATGAAAAGCGTTTGCGCGAAGCGCGTGTTTGGTCCATTGTTCAAGGGTTCAGCATGGTCCCCGAAAATTCGCAGGCGTATGAAAATTTGCAAGGTCATCATTGTCATCAATCGTACCAAATCGCACGCGGACCAAACGGCGAGCGCGTTAAAGACCTTCCTTAGGCGTGAAAAGGTGCAGCAGGAGTGGATTGAGACATTGCCGCCACAAAAGCACCTCTATCGCAAGATGGCTGACCTGCGCGAGCACCAGGCGGATCTGATTCTTGCGGTGGGCGGAGATGGAACGCTCCTTCAAGCCGCGCACCGGTTTCGCAGTTCGGGAATCCCGATTCTCGGGATCAATATCGGCTACCTCGGGTTCATCACTTCCATTCATGGCGATCGCATCCAGCAAGAGATGAAGCGGGTGCTCAACGCAGAGTTTGTCATCAGCCAGAGAACCGCACTTGACCTAGAGATTCAGCATGGCCGAATACGAACTGAGGGCTGGGCTTTGAATGACGCATTGCTTACCCGCGGCAGCAACCCGCATCTGATTGGCATCGAGGCGCGCATCGGGCAACGGCGGCTTACCAGCTACCGCTGCGACGGTCTTATCGTTGAACTTACCGGCTCGACGGCGTATTCGCTGGCGGCAGGTGGACCAATCATCAGCCCAGAGTGCCATGTTTTGACCGTCACTCCGATTTGCCCGCAATCGTTGACCAATCGTTCGGTGGTGGTTAATTCCAACGAACCGATTCAGATGCAATTGAATGCCACCTCCGGCCCGGCTGAAATTCAGGTGGATGGGATGACGCTGGCGATGTTGACGCCTAGCAGCACCATCGAAGTGAAAACATCAGCGGATTCCGTCCCAATCGCGTTTCTTCCAGAGATCAATTACTACGATGTTCTCGCGGAAAAATTGAAATGGCGTGGGGACGGGCTTTCCAAACCGAAATACGGACACGCATGAGCTATCTGCTTTTTCCCGGCCGACATCTGGTCAACACCCGCTTTCAAGCCGCCTATCTGCAAAAACTGTTGATTACGGCGCCAAAGGATTTGTCCGGGATAATGCCCGGTCGCAGCGTGCCTGTTAGTGCACCGCGCGAAATCATCTTTGCTATCACGTCTGCCAATCAGGAGAACTCGCGGTTCAATCCGATTCCGTTTCATATCCGCGCGATGGGCGTGGATCGCTTCGCGCGGGAATTGCGCCAAGTGCGGTCATTTCGCTTTCGCGTGATGGGTATCCCGCACTATGGCCATACGACAAACTTCGCCGAGTTCACGATCAAAGAAATTGCGAATCAAAGTGAGCAGGCAATCAAGCTGTCGCCGGAAAACTGCATCGTGCTTTGCTCTACGCCCGAGGTGATTCGACTTTATCAGGCGTTGGGTTTCACGATTGCGCCGGCAGAACTGAAGGAGACTGACCCAAAGCCAGTTGCCCCCATCGAAATCATTCGTGAAATTGGCGCGAGCGATGCCGTTTGGTCCAACGGAGCATTAGTCAAAGCACACCTGGCAAACAGCCATTGCAGTCTGTTTGAAGATTTGCCGGAAGTTCCGCAACGCATCGCTCGACTTTATCAAGATCCGTTGACCAATCAGGAAGGTAGTCTCACCGAGACTCGCAATTACAGCACCTACGCACGCGGGATGAACGAAATCATCCGCCTCAAGTATCTCGACATCCGTGCTGGAATCAAAGGCGGACGGATTGTGGACGAAGGTTGTGCGGATGGAGCGCTGCTCGCGGAGATCAGCCGTGATTTCCCTGACTCAGACTTGTTTGGCATTGATTTGTCCGCGGAGTTCGCCGGGAGATTTCACGAGCGCCAGCGTGCGGGAGAATTCGGGGGAGCATACGTCCATTTCTTTCATCGCAATTTGCTGGATCGCATCTTTGAACCCGAATCCATTGACACCACCATTTGCAACAGCACGCTGCATGAACTATGGAGTTACGGCGAGGGCGAGAAATCCGTTCGTGCTTACCTAGCCGAAAAATTCAAGCAGCTTCGCCCGGGTGGCCGGCTCATCATCCGCGATGTTGTTGGTCCGGAAGACGGTGATAAGGAAGTTTTGCTCTGGTGCTCCACCACCGACGGCGAAAATCTCCCCGCAACGGACTTGTGGAAGCATCAAAGTCGGGAGGCTGCATGGTTGGCAAGCCTCTCCACCCGCAGTCGCTTTCTGCTATTTGCCAAGGACTTTCTCGGCGGCAAAAAAACTTTTGAATTTGCCGAATTGCAACAGGCAGGGGACACGCTTTTCCGCCTGACATGGCGTCAAGCCGCTGAGTTCCTCTCAAAGAAAGACTACATCGACAATTGGAAGTCCGAGATGGGCGAGGAATTTTGTTTTTGGAGTTACACGAAATGGAAGTCAGTATTACGCGAAATCGGCTTCACAATTGTGAATAGTTCCAACGAGCGACCCGAAGCTTCGCACGCCTACTCTAATCCATGGGTAATCCAGCATCGTTACCAATCGCATGTAGCTTTAAGTGATGTGCTCTGCCAACCACTCACCTGGCCACCGACGAACATGGTGCTATTTGCTGAAAGGCCAATTAACTGATATTTAGGCATCCGACTCCCTCGGCGCGGTCATTGCGGTTGGCGATAGACAGTTACCACACCGTTTGCTTCTAAGATGGCAAACTGGCCCGGACTTGAAATGGCGCATACACCAACGGGGCGCAGTCCCTTCCATTCGGGGCGCGCTATTTTTTGAACTCCGCGCGAGTCTACGTCCAATAGCAGCATTTGGGAGGCGGACACTAAAACCAGTGGACCACCGCCAACAAATGTAGCAATCGGTGCGTTGATATCGCGGTCCAACTCGATCAATCCGGGCGTGCCAATCCAATGTAGGGAAGCTCCATGCTCCAACGAGAAGACCACCCCGGCTCTTGTGTGGGGTAGCGTCACGCAAAGTCCCATCACTTGTCCGGGTAGGGCTAGTTTGGTAACCCCACCGTCGCTACGAGTCAGCACAGCGCGATTCCCCATCGCAATGGCGGCATTGTTTCCCACGACCGTAAGACAAAGGCGGGTGTTTTCACTTCGTTCGGCGTCACCCAGCAAGTCGTCGGTGATATCTAGGGTATGCTGCAACCGACCATACTTGTCATGATTTGAAAGCACGGCACGTCCCGCTGCGACATGGGCTGTCCAGATGGTGCTTGGGCCAAACGCGACGGGATAGTGCCCTTCAGTTAACCAAGATGGTGTTCCCGCAAAGCATTCCTGACTAAAGAATAAATCGGTGGCCGGAAATTTGTGTAACTCCAGACGCGCCATGCCCGGCAAGGCTAGAGCGAGTGATTTCCCCTGTTCTTCGGTTGTTTCAAAAATCAGCGCTCCGTTTTTGGCCACGCCAGCGGCACAATTCCATGAGTTGCTCTGCAACTCTCCTTCCCCAGATGCCCCGGATAAGGGTAAGGCGTTTATTGCTAACCCCGACGGCATAAAACCAGTTCGCTTCCTGACGCAGGCGAATCCATTCGACTTGTCGCGGTAAATCAAAACGGCGGACCACTACCAGATCAGCGCTGCGCTCCGGGGTTGCTGTAATTCGACGCACTCGTGTCGCTGTCTCGCGACGAGTGTTCATGTAACGATTGGCATCGCGAGGCAACAGCCGGTCCTCGGGCGCAAGGCGCGTTAGAAACTCCAGTAGCCGTCCGACCTCTTCCGGAGCGATCTGTGGGCGTTCTAATTTTTTTCCGATCAATACTCGGGACAGATCCGCCGCCCGATGGCGAACCCGGGCATCGGGATACTCACGAGCCGGGCCGTTCAAAGACTGGAGCAAAGGCATTACCAGTAGAGGCGTTGTATCGCGGCTGAAGCGCCCCACCAATTCCAAGGCTTGTTCGTGCTGCCCTAATCGGCCCAGTAGTTGGAACGCTGCTCCAACACATGCCGCGGCTTGTCGCGACGAAGGCCAAGCCCGAAGCAATAATTGTAAGGCCTCATCAGGCTCATGCAGCCGTTCCTCGAACAACTGCGCCGCACCAAGCAAGTCATCCTGACTGATGCGTGTACTGATCACGTGGCGGATCGTTTTTTGGGCTGCCGCGCTGTCTCCGAGTCGTTCTTGCAGGTCCGCAATATCCATCCACCGTTCCAGCTTCTCGTAACGCTCGATGGCTTCGGCGTATAAGCCACCCGCAGCAAGACAGCGAGCGGCTTCAAGTGGATTCTTCAGGTGCTCCTCATATAGCAAAGCTGCTTCGCGAAAGTGTCGGCCTTGTTTGAGGGCGTTGGCGGCGGAAACCAAGTCGCCGAGCAATTCCGCATAGATGAATGCTGCCCGCCGACACCGTCCCAATTGCATTTCTCGATCCGCCATCTGCCGATATCGCCGTCGCAACTGCTCTTGAACATCAAACGGCACGTTCCAGAAATCCGCGGCCCGCCCGCCTAACCGGCTTAAATCAAAATTCAATGAGTGAGTCCCCAGCAAGCCTCCGGGAGGCGCAAGACCGCGATGGGCAAAGGCATTCATCGGAATCGCATGTCGGAGGGCTGACTCCGGATCGGTATCGAACAGATTTAGCAAACGGTGGAGTTCCTTGTTACGAATTTTTTCCAGGTCGCCGCGCACGTTATGCAACTGGCGGTTCGCCCAGTCTTCAACGTCATTGGCCCAGGTGCGGCGGAATCCTGCGTGCGGAATCTGACGCATCATGCCGGCAACCCCTTTGGCGAACAGGTGCCGGAAGCTACGCCCGGCTTTCGTTATCGGATTATCGGATGGTTCGCCCGGAGCAGGCGGCAAATCCAGTGGTGGCTCCGAGCCGATCTCGTCTTGTGCCCCGCCGAAGATTTCATCAATGGAAGGTGGTTGTGCGAAGATGATGGTCGCCAATTCTGGAAGCCGTGGCGCTCCGGGTCGCGCTTGATTCCAGTCGGCAGGTTGCTCGTCGGGCATTTCCAACAAATCCCAGACCCGCAGCGTTGCTTCTGGCTCAAAGGCACTCAATCCAAAGACTGGGTGAAAGAATGATACCGGCAATAGACAAAGCCCGCGCAGTTCAGCATCGGTAAGGGGTGGATGTAATGCTGCCTCATTTGGAATGGCCAGTCGGTCGGCAATCATCCGGCACGCCAAACCCCCAGGACGGAGGTGGCTGCTCTGTTGTTTTCCCGGCAAAATCAATAACCCGGCAGGAGCGCGATCCGTCACCGATTTGGGAACGATGAACAATCTCGTTTCGGCGGTGGCCAAGTGACAGCGGGTGAGTTCCTCCAGCCAGACGGCGACAGAATCTCCGGGCAGAAACCAGGCGGTCGGCTCGGTGGCAGACTGCGAAGCATGACGGAGTTGGAGTTGAATCGTCACAATTTCACCAAAAATTGGATGAGTTGTTCGAACACGCGTTCCGGTTCGAAACGATGAGCATCCTCAAAGAAAAATGCCGGACCACAGACAAACCCATCGGATGTCCAAGCGGCGACTTCACCGTCAGCCAGCACCAACGAGATTTCAGGGAGCTGCGGATCATGGCTCTTGAGATGCAACAATCCGCGATTATCGAGGAATGCCTTGCTGCCGCATGGCCACTCGGCGGTTTGCAAGGTGCATATTTGCTGAGTAGGCTTTGGCTGCCCTGTGAATGAAACTTTGGACAATAATTCAGAACCACGCTCTCGCAGTTCCGTAATTTTTAGCTTCGCGTCGCTATCCAAAGTAAGCTTTCGCCAGCGGCCCCGGCGACCACAAATCGCCAAACCATCATCGAGTCGTGCCAAGGATTCGACGACGCGGAAAACGTTCCAGACCGGCAGTCCCGGAGTGCCCGGAAAATCTTGCGGAGGAAATATTCTAAACTCAAAAGACTGTCCGTTCCGCAAATCAAACATCCGCGCTGGCCCAGATGGAGTCCCGCTGGAGTCTTTGGGGCGGCTCGCCACAGCAAGGTGGTGTCCGGTACGTGAGGCGGCAGTCTGGCTGAAGTTTAAAGTGTTGATTGGATGTTTGAGTGCAGTCTGATCGCCAGTTGCAGTGTTGAGAACTTCACCAACTCGTAACAACACAAAAGGTCCTTCCATCCCCTCGCGGTCAAAAATCAGAACTGTTGCATGATAAAGAGACGTAACAGCCTGTATTGCTTCGAACTTGATCATCTGCCCATCCCAGGCAGCGAAGTAATAGTGCTTTTCTCCACGAAAAAACCTTCCGTTTGCCCACCGATGCGGATTAAGAACCTTCCCCACCATTTGGCCATCACTCAAAGCGTAGGCACGAACATCCGTCCTGCGAATCAAAAGGATCACGCCGCCGTAACGGTGAACGGCTAATACATCTTCTCCCGCGACAAGATCCACCACTTGCAGCGGACCATCAGGCAAGGGATATGAAAGTAATCGCGCTGGCCGTTGACTGGCAACGGATTTGATCACATGCACCACCCCGTCCACGCAATCCATCCAAACAGTGCGGCCACCCGGCAATTCGGCCGCTAGAATGCGAGCTCCAGTTTGCTGATCGCGAAACCGGATCAACCGCCGATCGTTAAGGGTGGCACAAACAAATCCATCCATGCCTAGATGCCAAAAATCCATCTTGCCAGCAATCGGCAACAGAAACGGAAGCGGATGGATGCCGAAAATCGCCGGCAGGCTCGGATCAAGATCGGCTCGCACCAGAGATGTTCCGGTGGTTTCGTCAAAGACATCAGCCAAGTCGAGGTCGGCCTCGCAAATTGCCGGACGGCGCGCAAGTGGCAAAGCGTGCAGCTCAAAGTGCCCGACGCGATCCACAGTGGCTACAAATCCTGGGACGGCAGGATGTGCTGCCAGCGACCGACGGAACTCTGGGTCATCGAGGCAATCATGATGTGTGATCAGCACAGATTGATGTCGTGCGCCTTCTTCAATGGCTTCGGCAAAGGCTGGCAGACTCGCACCAGGATGTGCATCGGTTTCCAGCGTTCCCAGATGCTGGGTCAACCCATTGCGGGAAAGCAGATCAAGCGATTTCAACTCCTTGCCATGAGCCCGCCAGCTCA
The DNA here is from genome assembly GCA_049840435.1 of Verrucomicrobiota bacterium. Classification (GTDB taxonomy): domain Bacteria; phylum Verrucomicrobiota; class Verrucomicrobiia; order Limisphaerales; family JADLHS01; genus JADLHS01. The sequence continues at coordinate 19,265 of JASGKY010000054.1, forward strand.
ACACCTGACTATGTTGCTTGTCGCGAGCAATCAAAGCCAGGGCTACGGCGGTAGCCAACACGCGCGGGATGCCCCAGAGCCTCACGCCTGAATCAAGCAGCAACGCCAACGTGCCCGGGGGCTCGCGCATCGGCGGCTCGCGACGGAGATAAAGCGCCTCATTAAGCGCTACGCGGGTTGCGAGCGTAAGATCATCATGTGCGAGTTCACTCAACAGCAGCCGATCCAGCGGACCGCGATTGGTGATGTCTGCCACACCGCCGAGGGACAATTGTTCGTGTTCACCAAGGCGTCGAGGCAATCGTACGGCCGCGAGCAGTTCCCTGGCTGCTCGCGCCACCGCACCGCAATCCCGGTCTTTGCTCAGCTCCTGAATCAGCCGCCGGGCGCGCTCGGCGGAGGGGAGTTCAACGTCTACCTCTTTTGGCAATGCATCCAACCCTGTGCGCAAGCGTAACGCAAGCGATTCAGCTGTGTGCAGCTTCAATCCCTCAGCCACAATGTGAATCTGGCGGATATAGCTGCCGGCAGCATTTGGTGAAGAGTCATTCACCAAATCGGCGTCTCCAGCTGGTTCGCGCATGCCTCGCAAGACCGTCTCAGTTTCCACGTGACGCTCCGCTTTGGCTGGCTCAAACACCGCCTCGGCTAAGATGCATCGAGCCTTGAGGCCGGTATTAAGTTCAGACGGGAGTTGGGAAACTTTAGCGAGTTGCACCAGTGCTGCTTCGAGTTGCATTCGCAACTGTCGGCGGGCCGAAAGTAACACGGCGGCATCATCACCCATCTTGGTCGGTAGCGGTGTATTCGATTCCGCAACAACTTCATCCACCTTGGCCACTTTACCCCGACACGCCGCCAACAAAAAAGCAACCGCGCCAAACGGTGGCAGCCCATGCGGCGCGAGCCACTCAAGAATTTGAACAATCTCTTCCCGAAACGCGATTGTGCTGCCGTCGTTCCACGTCAGCACTTTCCCGTCCTCAGCCCAACGCCAAAGTCCATGCGCTGGCGCGCGCAAGTATTGGATGGCTTGTTGACGATCAGCGCTCATCACTTTGGGCGAGAGAAGCCGCCGTGTTGCGGATCGCACTGCGGTTTAAACCGATAAATTGTTCGGCATGGAATCGCATGATGTTTCCATCCTCATTCCAGAGAACCAGTGACTCTGCTGAAACGCCCAGCCGTCGCGCGACCACTTCTTGACTGATAGCAGGTGACCAATGAAAACCCGCAGGAACACCAATATTACCAAACAAGACAAAACGTTTTCCTGGCAGCGGTGGTAGCGGTGTGCCGCGAACCAATACCTGGCGCGCGACGTTGGCGGCAAATTGTAGGCGGTCCAACCGGACTTGTGCCGCTAGTTGCGCGAACGCGCCCAGCTCATCAAGGGTAGTCCAGAGAATCTCGGGTTCGCTTTCGGCAGCGGAACGTTCCAGACGTAGTGAAATACGCCGTGGTTGATCGCCCGGCAAACTGGCCGTTGGCGATTCAACCTGCAGCCAATTTTGCAAAGGTTGCCAGTGCAGCGATTGCAAAGTGGCGGAAGGCACGCGCTGGTTGTGTGGGCGAAGTTGGTAGGCGCCAACCAATTCAAAGCGTGCTTCTGCCGGCAGGGCCGCGAGCTTTAAATCCAAAGCCTCGTCTCCGGGGTCGCCGCGTAACCAGAGATTCATGCCTGCTTCTGCTACTTGAAGCTTGGGCGTCAGTCGCAGTGACGCGAGCGCCATCGCATCAGCGCTAGCCAGCCGGATTACCCATGGAAAGTTCATGCCTTGAGTCCCGGCCAGAGTTCGGCAACGCGTTTGATAAGCCATTCGCGCTTGGCGTTATCCTTCACCCACTGACAGCGCCCTTCGAGCACTCCCAGACGATCACGTAAATAAGCTTTCTCTACCTCAGGTAAGGCGGAGTTCTTCATCGCTTCAGCAATGGCATCCAAATCGCGGGCCAGTGACTCGGTATCCGGGCCGTTGGCAGTGCGGGCGCGTGGATGATCGCCTTCGGCTGCCGATTGTTTGGCGATCGCCTGATCCACAAGGCTCGCCAGCACCTCCTGTTGTTCTTCGGTATCCCAGATGTGACGAACCACCCACAAATCGCTTAAGCGCGCCTCCATGCGACCTGCCAGCAAGGCGCTCGCGCCAATGACGCGTTGCAACTTCACCGCGCGCCGGTCGCTCACGGGAATGCCCGCATGACGAATACGATGAACCAGTTCGGCAAACGGTTGGCGAATCTCCGCTAGCTCCACGTTAGCCAACGCAGCCTGCGCGGAGCGCAATTCGTCGAAATGGACTGCTGATTTCTCCGTGCGTCCGGCGGCAAGTTTCCAGCCGGCCGTAAGCACGTCTGGCAGCCGTTCGCTAGGAACATTTTCACAATGAACGCGCAGCAAAAAGCGGTCGAAGAGTGCCTGCAATGCATCGTCCTCGGGCAGATGATTGCTCGCTCCGACGAACATGAGAGCTGCAAGCGGGCGTGTTTCCTTGCCGCGACGGAAAACTCGTTCGTTCAGCGCGACCAGCAATGAATTGAGAATGGCACTGTTGGCATTGAGCAACTCGTCCAAAAAGACAAGCGATGCTTCAGGCAACATGCCTTCTGTGTTGGTCTGAAGTTCGCCATCCCGCAACTTGCGGATGTCGAAGGGGCAAAACAGCTCATTGGGTTCGGTGAAACGAGTCAGCAGATAATCAAAAGTCCGGCCTTCCATCCGCGCGGCGAGTTGATGGACCAGCGCGCTTTTGGCAGTACCAGGCGGGCCAAGGATGAATAGATTCTCGCCTCCAATCAGGCACACTCCGAGAAGGTCGATAACTTCGTCCTTGCCGATAAAGGCACGTCTCATCGGATCGAGAACTTCAGTGCTCAGTCGAGAAGTAATTTCAATGGGTGTCATACAGGCTCTGGAAAAAGTTTAGCGGCCATGCCTGGGGCAAGCTGGCGATGCAACCCCAAGTCTGCTTGCAATAGTTGGTCTACCTGCGGGTCGCCAAGGCGGGAGTCATCACCTGTCGCGAGAATTCGGTCGGCATAAAGACGACGCAAAGCGGGGTGTTCGATGAATGAATCGATTTGAAATCCGGTAAGCTTCGGTATGCCGACCGAGGATAGTGGCCAGGCAACGGCTATCTCTCGTATTTGCTGTATGAGCGGGTCGGCGTGGCTCAACTGCTGCGCGAGTTGGTGGATACGCGACAGATGTCGTAACGTCAGGTCCACAGACCAATCCACCGCAGGTCTTCTCGGGGTCGGACACGGCCGCCGACAGACTTGTTGAAGCTGTGTTTCTCCGAGATCACGACAAACCGTGAACTGACAAAGATGATAAACCAAGCGGGCGCCCCATAACGCTGCTTCAGAAGAAAAGGCCGGAGGAACGAGGCCTAGTTCTGTGCTAGCGAACTCGTTGAGTTGCGTCAAAGCCGCGAGCGTGCGGTCCGAGTCTTCAGCCAATGGCCCAGTCCCCACAATGGCGCGACCCTCTTCAATAAGTGATTTCAGGAACCATCCTAATTCAGGGGTGCCCGCCTCAGTTGCAACCATGTCTCCCATGCAGCACGAGATTAAGCAGGCTATTCGGCAGGGCAAGCTTGGATGAATGCGGCGGAAATTGCAGATGAATCAGACATGCTTCAAGCATTGGTTGTCCACCAACGAAATTTTCCCAGGAATGATTTCGGCTTCTGTCGAAACGTTCCTGCGGCAAACGCCGCATCGCGACATAACTGTTCCAAGACGAAATCGGTCGCGCGAAACCGAAAAACCACGGCATCCTGCGGTTCCCTCGCTGGCGCACCAGCCACAGATTTCACCCAAGCATGCTTGTTGATTGCCATAAGTCGGATGACCCGCCGTTGGAATTCATTCAATGTCTCCAGCGTCGCTTCCTTTGGTAGCATTTCGCGGAAAGCTAGCGAAAGCAAAGTGCGAGCGGCATTTAGAGCCACTGGATGAATGCCATCGGCCAACGGCTTCTCTAACTCGCTGGTAATATAAGCTGCTGCCTGCCCCTCCAGCCGCAGTAACGCGCCTTCGACGATCAACTCCATGCCGTGAACACCCCAAGGTGACGCATCCAACGATTCCACCACCTTGGGATCGTGAATAGCAGCTAGTATTTCGTGTGCCGCCTCACGAGCTAGTTCGCTGGGAAAAATTCGAGCCAGTGCCAATGCTGTTGCAAGTCGCTCGAGTTTCGATTGAGTTTTTAGAAACCAAGCCAGAAGCAGGCTTTGGTTTGCTGGCATAGGGCTGGCGACGCAGCCGAAGCCGATCAGAAGTGAAGCACGACACCGTTCGTCCGATTCGTGCTCTAATTGGCTCCATAATGCGACGGCCGATTCGGGCGAAGGTTGATCCAAGTTAGCCAGCAAGAAACCCGCAGCTTCACGAATGTTAGCCTTCCCATGTGAGAGCAAGCTCTCATAAAGCGCGCGACCGGCAAGAACCGTGGAACGGGTGCGCTTTACCCAATCAAGTTCCTGTGCCAATTGTGCCCGCCACTCTTCCGTCATCGCTTCATCCTTGTGCAACGGCGCGTGAACTTTGCAGTAAGAGTTCCCGTTGGCGCAAAGCGAAAGAAAGATCAACAGCTCGGCTTTTCCCTCAACTGTTGGCGAAGCCAGTAATTCGATCAGAAATGGAGCAGCGCGTGCCGTCGCCTCATATACCGTGCCTTGATGCCAAATGTTGCCATGCAACTCGTGCATTGCGGATTTACGTTCTTCTGCCTCGTTCGAAGCAAGCTGTCGTAGCAATCCCGGAACATCCGACGCCTCGCCATACGCGTGGGTCAACGTGCTCCAATCAATTTGGTCGAGTCCTTCGAGCATGAAAGTATCGCGCTGCTGGATTCAGCGGCTTTGTAATAAGAGTCCACCAACGGCCAGTGCGTGGGGATACGTTCTAACAGCCCCTGATCATAGAGACTGCCCATTTCGAGTTCAGGGCGATGAACGTAACCAATGTGGCAGCCACAGGTCGCATTCGAGCAAAGTCGAGGCGCAAGGCATTTCGGGAAATCGGCCGCATAAATATTGCCGATGACCGCTTCGATAAAATGGCAGCGTCGGACCTGGCCATCGCCATCAACGGTAAAGCTTGTCTCTCCTGCCGTGCAGGATTTTCCACCACTGGAATATCGGTGAAGATTCCAATGAAAATAGGGGTCGATCGCCTGCAACCGACTGATCTCCTCCGGTTGATAGTAATCCGGCTGACGCTTGTAGGCATTGACCCAGAGATATATCTCAGGACGCAGGTTTTGGCGAAGTTGCTCAATGGCATCGAAGTGTTCGCGCAGACCAACGACGCCAACACTATAACGGATGCCCGCCGCATCCAATTCTCGGCAGCGCGCGACAAATCGCAACAGTGTGGTTTGGGCCGGATGAAAGGTCGTCCACAAGGCCAGAGTGTTGTGATTGGCGTTTGCGAAGTCGTCCAGCGGGGCGCTGAGATTGGTCTGGATTGCGACACGATAGACGTGGGGCTGGTGCGACAAGGTTGTCATTGCCCGACGATAATAGTGATGGATGAGGGCCTCTCCCCAAGGAGTGATGAGAATGCCGATGCGACGTTGCTGTCCGGTGACCCAGGTGACGAAGCGTTCCAGTTCTCGTTCATCCTGCAACAGTTCGGCACGAGTATTCGTGGTTTTGGCGAACGGGCAGTAACTACACTCGTAATTACAGCTCGAAAGCGAGCCGCGATAGAGGATATTCCATGTGTTCATGCCAGGTCGTAGGCTTCCATTTGGGCCACCACTGCGTCCGAATAAAGCCACGGCCCAATGGTGTCTGACCACATCAAGCCCTCCTCATTTAGTTGCAAGCTGCCGGCCTTCTCTTCAGCCAAACCAAGATCGCAAAGTTTCAGCAATTGGGGGATGTCAGTGGCCAATTCACAGCCAAATCGGGTTTGATATGTCTTATGGGCAATGCCTTCTGTCCTCAACAACGACTTGATGACATAGCGCAACTTTTGTTCGGTAAGATTCAGCGCCGCGCCAAAATCGGCCCTGCTGTAACGGCCATCATCGCGTGAGTTGAAGTCTTCGATGATGGTTTTTACCCCGGTCTGTCCGACTGCGTATTCGGTACTGTAGTGCAAGGACTGCGTGTAGGAGCGCGCGCCAGGGCCGAGGCCGATCATGCCATCTTCCTGGCAACAATAGTCCGTTTGGCGTAAAACGTCCGCCCCGACGAAACAGGCGCATGGAAATTTGGCGATAGCCAGCAGTCCGAAGAAAATCCCTGGCCTGCCGATACAACTCGCGCCGATGTTCTCCGGGGCGTTTCCCACAACGATCCAGTGAGGTGAGTTTTCCAACGTAGAGTGGATAAAGATAAAGCTCTTCCGGCTGCCACTCGAGCGCGCGGTCCAGGCTGCATTGCCAGCGCTTAGCATCTTGACCGTCATTGCCATAAATCAGGTCTAGGTTGAACACCGGCAACTTTGCCGCTTTGATCATCTGACAAGCGTGTTCCAATTCACCAGCCGGCTGTGGTCGTTTCAGGGAAATCAAATCCTCCGCCACAAAACTCTGCACGCCGAGACTGATGCGATCGACGCCAAGTTCTTTGAGCAAGGTCAATTTGGCGGATGTGATCGTGCCAGGGGAGACTTCAAAAGACACAGGAATCTCGTTCCATCGCACCGGCCAAATAGAACTGAGATGCGTGAACAATCTTTCTAGCTCAAGTTCCGAAAGAAAACTGGGCGTTCCACCACCAAACGCCGCCTGCGCGATGTGTTCAGGCGCAACGACCGTTGCTACGACCCGGGACTGTCGCTCTATGGACGCTAAGGTTTGCTCCACGAGATGGCCGCCCGGTTGAACGGTCGTGAATAGATTGCAAAAGCCGCAACGCATTTCGCAAAACGGCAGATGCACGTAGAGGAACAGATTTCGTTTGTCTTCGCCTTGCCATGCCTGCTGCAGCGGCACCGGGGGATTCAACGGACGATAGGCAGTCTTGTGTGGGTAGGCATACGCGTAGCCATCGTAGCCGCCTTCCGCCATGCGTTGCGCCAGGTTACGTTTCATAACATGAAATCTGCGTAGGGAACGTTCCACACCACCTCGTGCCCCAGGCGATGTCCAAAGTAACCATCTTCTCCATAAGCGTGACCGTGGTCGGAACAAACAATGGCGAAAGTGGGCGCGCGTTGTTTGAGTCGTTGAAAGAGCGGTTGCAAGGCCTGATCTACAGCGACCAAGGCCGCAGTATGGGTCGCGAGCGTGTCCGGACCTTGGGTGGCACCATAGAACCAATTAGGCTGATGAATCGCCGCAATGTTAATGAACAGAAAAATCCGTTGCGACCCGGCTTGGTCCACCGAACGAATGGCTCGGGCAACCTGATTTTCCGCAGAATTCTGACAGGCAACCCCCAGATCCGGATTCCAGTGTGCCTCTACAAACAATCCCGGCAGTACCCGCGCGAGTTCGTTCTGTTGGTTGAAGAAACCGGTGCCGCCAATGCAAGTCGTGTGATAACCGCGCGCGGCCAAGGCTTGAGGTAAGGTGGCTTCTTGAAATGCAAAGGTGTTGTCGGTGGTGCTTTCGCTGCCGGCAAACGCCGCTGCAAACAAACGCGGATGCGGGCCCGCTCCTAGCGGTGTGGGCAGGAAGCCTGCGAAGAAAGCATGATGGGCCGCGTAGGTGAAACTGCCGGGCGTGTGGCGCTTCTGCCACCCTGCCGGACCAAGATAGGGCGAGAGTGTCGTAAGTCTGCCTTGTTGCCAGGCCTGCTGGGCAGCGTCGTAGCGCAACGTATCCAGCGTGATGAACAAGATGTCGGCGTTGCCAATCAAGTGTTTCATTGCTGCACCTCTTCGGTGAGCAAGCGGTTCAGTTTTTCAGCATCGAGCACGGAATCCACTAGCCGCGCGCGCAGTCCGGCATTTGTCGCTCCGCGCAGATCCTCCTGTTCGTGGTCGCCAACATAGAGACAGTTGGCAGGCCCGACCCCAAGCACCTCGCAGGCGCGAAGAAAAATGGTGGCGTTTGGCTTCTCAACTCCAGTCTCAGCGGAAATCCAGATCCGGTCCGCAGGGAAAACTTCATCAAGACTTGCGGCGCGAATTTTCTGGCGCTGAGTTTTGCTGCCTCCATTGGTAATGAGGCCGAGTCGTAGTGTTTTTGAATGTGCTTGCAGTGCCTGGATCAGATCTCGATCCGGTTGAATCTGGGCAGCGATGAGTTCTCCCAAGTGAGTTTGATCCATCGGCTCGCCAGAATGTTTCTCCCAGCAAGAAAACAAGGACGCACGATTACCGCGTCCTCCCTGATCAAGTTGGAGCAACTGGGCTTTCTGATCAGCGGTGAAAGGCTGTGCTTGAATGCAGGCGCGAAAAGCTCGATCGCGCTCGATGAGCGTGTTGTCCAAATCAAATAACACAGCTTGAAGCATGGCTGGCTTTGGCGATTGCGGTGTAGGCGGATTCCCCGCGATGCAGTAATCGCGGCAGTAAATCGCCAAAAGCGTTGATCTCTCCGACCAGTGCGCGGTGCTGGGTATCTAGTAGAATATCTACGCCAGCATAGAGCGAATCGGGAAAGCACGCCGCGGCTTTTTCGGCGAGCCGAAAGGCTGCTTCAAGTTTTGGCAAGCCGATGCTGTTCTCCAAGACGGTCTCATCACCACGTTGATTGCCGAGATGCAAGTTGGTCATGGGATGCCGGCTCTGGCGGACCACCCAGTGCCGCGCTTCGCCCGCGATCACTAATACCCGGAGATCAAACGCGCCGCCCGGCAGAGTTAGCTTGGGAATCCACTCCTCGCAGATCATGCCCTGCGGCAACAGGAGTTTGAGGATCAATTCAATGTCTGCGAGTGATGAATAAGTGCGGACCTCCAGGCTGTTGATGAGTATCGGTTCGCCGCTGCGTGATTGAATCCGAAGCGGCGCGATCAGTTGTTGCCGCTCCGGCGTCCAACGCAACGCGCAAACTCCGGACGCGGACGAGCCGTGCAAGGGTTTCAGAAAACGCCGCCCGCAACCCTTGGAACGCATGTAGGCAAAGAATTCCGCAAAGTCGGTGGGCGCAAGTTCCGCGGGCGGGCGGGCGACGTCATGCTTCGCGAAACGTTGATGGCATTCCCATTTGTCGAACATGACGGCGATATCGCGGGGCGTATTCAGGCACGGAATACCGTGCTGTGCGATCAGTTCGAGGATATCACAAAAGCCACGATGGTGTTCGCGCAGAAAACTGATTTCACCGAATTCCTGTTCGGGCTGGTTTGGCCCGCCGCCTCGGGTAATCAAGGCCCGGGCCACGGATTCATTTTCCCCGGGCGAATCAATTCGCAGCAAATCAACGTTAAGGCGATCGAGGGCATCCTGGTTGGAGAGCAACTCCGCATAAGCGAGGCAAGGTGGCCGCAGCAAGCCGAACGCTTCCGCCGCGGCCTGAAAATCGCGAATCCGCCGGTTCTCCGGGTTTCCGATGAGGCCCAGTCGTGGTTTACTCGCCCACGGCGACAAAACGCCATTCATCGTCCTCATCCATGTTGCTGGGTTTGGAGGCATCCACCGTGAGCGGCAACGCCTTCAACTGCCGGATCAAGTCGGCGCTGATGTAGTTGTAGTGGAGATTCAATTTCTTGAGCGTGGTATTGAGCGGCAACATCAAAAGTGCTCGCGCACCTTCGTCGGTGAGCACGCCCAGCGACAAATCCAGCGTCTCGAGGCGCTGTAACAAGGGACTGTTAACCACGACTCCTGCCAGTTCGTCCGCGCGCTGACAGTTGCGCAGCCCGAGGTATTTCAATTTAGGGAAGAGTTTACCAGACAGAATGGGTTGCAGGTCAGCGACGTTGTAATTCGCTCCATATTCGTCTGTCCCCAGCCAGAGTTCCAGATACTCGAGGTTCGGGAAATCCGAGGTGCAGATCGAGCGAATCACGTTCACATCCATGCCGCCGGTTTCCATCGCAAGCCCTCTAAGATTCGGATGTACGGGTGTTTTTAATTCCAAGCCATCCCCGCCTCTGGAGCGTAACAGTTGCAGTTTTGGAAATGCTTGCAACAAGGGGGAGAGATCACCCTGTTTGATCCAGGACATTTCATTCTCCTCACTGGTAATATCGCCCACATAGATCGCGGCGAGCTTGGGTAGCCGATCTTTCTCTTTGGCGAGCCGTTGAATGACATCCATTGACGTCACTTCGGAATCGTCACCATGCCAGGCCCCCATGATTACGGCTGTTGCTTCGCGTGCCGCATCGGTGGCCAGATAATGTTCCAAGTTTGGAATCAATTCGTTGTTTTCCCAATCTGTACGAAATCGGTAAACGACATCCGTCTTCGCTGGCTTTTCGGAATCATAATCCGCGACACGTTTGCCAATGAAAGTGCCGGCGTTCTCACTGATTTCATCGCGGCGATTGATGGAGGAAAACGCAATCAGCGGAATCAAACCATCCGTGCTGGTCGTCGCTCCACTGGCTGAAGCCCCGGAGCCGGCGGCGTCCACATATCCTTTGCCCAACTTTTCTTTGATGAGTTTATCCATCTCCTTTCGCGCCGCGGCTTCGTCAGCGAACGATTTGGATAAGCTCTGTCCGTCCGTGCCGATGCGGCCGTAGGTCACCGTGTAAGAATTGCCAGAGAGTGCGATGTTCCAGAACTTGCTGGATTTGGCATCCATGTAAACCAGTTCGCGTTTCATTGAGAGAGGTTGTTTAGGTTTCGATTTTGGGGCGATACAACGAGGGGTCGTCATAACCCGCCATCCAGGCTGCGGCTTGATGACAGGTTTTCATTTTGGGAGGGACACGAAGAAAATACTGGCGACCGGTGGACGGGCACTGGCAGGAAAGCCCGACCAACGGTTCGTCTTCCTGCAGGTCAATGGACAGCAGTTGTCGGGGACCGCCAACATCCTGATCTTTGTCCAATACCTTGGCCTTGGCTTCCTGCGCAAACCGCAAGTAACCCATGCGTTCAATCATCACCCGCCGAAGTTCGGCATTCCGTTCCGCCAAGGCTTCCTTGGCTGTCAATTGCTCGGGGTGAAACGCAATCTGCGTATTTACGCGCACGCCCCGCCAGCGCAGGGCGGCTCCCGTCATACTCGGGGGCAGACAGGTAATTCCAGTGCCGCCGATATCCACCCAACTGGTGACCGCAATGCCATCCGGAATTTCGCGCAGCCGACTGCAGTCAGCGAGGTTCAGTTGAGCCAACCTTCCGAGCCAGCCGGGCAGATGGCTGATTCCGGTGCATCCGCGCAAGACAAGCGACCCATTGTGAATGGTGCCTTGTTGGGGCCAAAGTTCAAAGCGCACACAGCCTGTCAGGTCTAGAAACCAAGTGTTGAGTCTTTCTGGCAGAGCGACCAGCGAAGCACAGTTTCGCAAGCTGATAGAGCCAGCCGCCAAACCTTCTGGTAACGCTTGAAGCTGTCGGCAGTTGTCCAAAACTAATCGCCCATCAATGCGCAAATCGCTGGGTAAACTGACCAACTGTGAATGGCTGGCGTCCAGTTCGTAGCAATGCAAACCGGCTGGCAGTTCGGTGCCCTTGAATTCAGTCAAATCCAAGCGCCCAGACACGCGAAGCGGTCCTGTTACGCATTTGGCCTTGATGGCGGCGGCCGCTTCGTCGGGGGATAGAACCATATCCTTATCCCTGCGTCAGTCGCGCACCACACGAATTTCCTCGGGTGAATACTCGCGTTGGCGCCAAACCCGATAATACCCACTCGTAAGCGTGATTGGAGTATGTTCCTCGTGGATCACCGTGACAGATGTCGCTCGGACATGCAGGTGGAAACCTTCGCTGGTGGTATACAGATCTGCTGCGTCTGATTCCTTGACCCGATGGCAATGGCCAGTCACCTCGCCGTGAGCAAGAATGGTGTGGGGCAATTTTTCGTGAGTGATGGGAAGCGCAGCCACTTCTTCAATCAGAACGTCGCCGTGACGATATTGAGTGCCCATGCCGCGAAGTTTGACCATCTTCTCAGGGGAATCAATTCCGAAAATAAAGCGCCGCTCCGGACGAATCTCTGGCCGCCGATGAATCAGTTCATACGTGCGAGATGTTGCCGGAGTTCGGCCAACTCGGTTTCAAATCCGCCTGAAAGTATCGGGAAACGGACCAAGTCTTGGGATCAAGGTTTTCGTCATCCAGATGGAAGGAGGGGGCATAACGTTCCCGTTTCCACTGATTCCGACACCAGAGCTTGAAGAAGCGCTCCACCCATAGTCCGAGTTGCGCGGCGTGGTGTTGCGGGAACTGTAGTCGCAAAATCTCAAGCACTGCGACTGGCGCTTGGCGGTCGCGGATGGCGGCTCGCTCAACCGCGTCGAGTACGTCGTAGGGCATGAGGTCATCTTCATCGGTCTGCTTGCGATCCGCGGGGCGTAGTTCTGCGGTGGGCGCTTGTTGATTAATTACGCGCAGTTCGGGAATTGGACCAACGTCAATCGGTCCGCTCGTCTCCAGCCAGTGTAGCCAATGCCGCAGCCAGGCCTTATCAATTCCAGCCAGTGGACTGAGCCCGCCGCTGGTGTCACCATCCATCGTTGCATAGCCCACCGCAGCTTCCGAACGATTGCTGGTCGAGAGCAAAAGTGCATTCTTCAAGTTCGCAATCAGCCAAATGCCCGGCGAGCGAACGCGCGCCTGAATGTTTTGAAGCGCCAGATCGTGTTCCTGCCAGTTCAACTGCGTGCCGGTGGCTTGTTGGATGGCCTGAACATAATCCCGCACCAGTCCGCCAATGTTCCAGTCCAGATGCGTTGCGTTGACTGCGGCAGCGATGGTGCGCGCGGCATTGCGAGTGATCTCACCGCTGTTCTCGCTCGCTTGATAGGCGGTCGTCAGCAGTTGCTTGGTGAGCGAGTGCGCATCCCCGGCTTTTAATTGCGGAATGTAGCTTAATCGGCGCGCAAACTCGTTAGCACCCAATTCGCTCACGCCCAACTTTGACATCAGATGGACCAAACAGGCGCAAGCCGCCGAGTCAGCACCACCACTCAACGAGATCACGAAACCGTGCGAGCGACTTTTTCGCAGGTAATCGAACAATGCCAAGGCTTCAGCGCGAGTGAACTCCTCTTCTTTGATGTGAACCGATGTTTCCCAGGTTGCTGTCGTGAGTTGGTTTACTTTCGGTGTTACCGTTGGAAATGCAAACGGGACATAAACAACCGACGCATCGGCACCGAGCTGCGGTTGAAAACTGGCCGTGCGCGCTTGGCTCATTCGGTTTGCGTCCACGTCCACGGTCGCCGTGGTGATTTCAAATTCCTTGAAACTAAATCGTGGTCCGGTGGCGATGAGTTGTCCGCCTGTGGCAATCAATGCCCCGCCATCGTAAATAGCGCGCCCCGACTCATTGCCCAGCAAGTTCGCGTAAACATAGCTCGCCCCAAATGCCCGCGATCCTTCGAGGACAAAGCGTTTTCGCACTTCCAGTTTGCCAAAGGCAAAATGGCTGGCGCTAGGATTAAGGATGACGTCGGTCGCTTTCCGGGCGAGGGCGGCGCCTGGACGATTGGCAACCCAAGCATCTTCACAGATTTCAAATCCGATTCGGATGCCGCCGCAGTCAAAACAAAGATCACCGATAGGATAGGTTTCTTCGCCGATGCGGAGTTTATCCTGCACCTCTGCAGGCCAGGGCTTGAACCAGCGCGGTTCGTAGTGGATGCCGTCTCCAGCCAAAAAGCGTTTGGCCACAAATCCCGCAATCGTCCCATCAACAATCAGGCAGGCGCAGTTGAACAGACTGTTTCGGTGCAAAACCGGCAACCCCACCGAAACAATCAATCCGCGAGTCGTCGGGAGGATTTCGTGCAACATGGTCCAGGCGCGCTGCACGGTGTTCATCGAATGGAATGCGTCTTCGCATCCATAGCCAGTGAGGCAAAGCTCAGGGAGACATAGGATGCTGGCGTTGGCTTTGCGTGCCTGTTCGATGGCGGCAATGATGCGCGTTTGGTTGCCCGCCCAGTCGAGTGGGGTTTGATTGATCACGGCCGCCGCAACGTTTACCAGTTTCATAACGCCAGAAGTGTGAGCTCAAACATCCCCGCGAGCTTGCAAGATCAGTTTGGTTTTTAGTTCGTGCAGGCTGAGTTCAAGTCCGGCCGGGTATTGGTGCGGATTGGTGAATCGCTTGGCTCCGGGGTTAAGCATCGCCAACTGCGTGCGGGCTCGGGCTTGGATTTTACTCAGCGTCGGCAGCTGGGTCACCAGTTCCCCGCGGCGCAGAACCGGCACCAATAAATCCTCGCTGTCTGCCGTGGCCGGGAAGTGTTTTCGTCGTGTTGCGTCCAGCGGATCGACGATGACCATGGGCTGCTGCGCTGGCAGTGTGGTGTCGTAGATGGCATCGCCGATGAATTCATTGGCCGTCCGATAGCGACGCACTTGCAAAATTCCGGGATTGGTCATCTTGGCAACTTGCTCCGAAAGCTTCACCTTGGGTTTCCACTGACCGTCCACACATCGGATGGCGGTAAGTTTATAGACTCCACCTAATGCTGGCTGGTCGTAAGCAGTAATGAGCTTGGTGCCCACGCCCCAAATATCAATCTTTGCACCTTGTTGTTTCAAGCTGGCGATCAGGTGTTCGTCGAGATCATTGCTGGCGACGATGACCGCCTCCTTGAAACCGCCGGCATCGAGAATCTTCCGCGCCTCAATACTCAGATAGGCGAGATCGCCCGAGTCCAGTCTGATGCCAATCAACTCTTGTCCTCGTTGCCGGAGTTGCTGGCCGATTTTTACCGCGTTACGAACGCCTTCCAGCGTGTCGAACGTATCCACAAGAAACGTGCAATTATTAGGCAACGCCTCCGCGTAAGCCGCGAAGGCTTCCAGTTCCTGGTCAAACGACAGCACCCAGCTGTGGGCATGCGTGCCTTTGACCGGAATGCCAAATTGCTTTCCTGCCAGCACATTTGAAGTTCCGGTGCAGCCACCGATCGCGGCAGCCCGGCTGGCTGCCATGGCGCCATCCACTCCTTGGGCCCGGCGTAATCCAAATTCAACCACCGAGTCGCCTTGCGCCGCGAGACAGACGCGAGCGGCCTTGGTCGCGATCAGCGATTGGAAATTGATCAGGTTGAGCAACGCCGTTTCCACCAATTGCGCTTGCAGAATGGAGCCTTGCACGCGGAGGAGCGGTTGCTGTGGAAACGCCACGGTTCCCTCCGGCATGGCATCCACATCACATTTAAATCGCAAGGTGCGTAGGTAATCTAAAAAGCCAGCTTCAAATAATGCCTTTCCGTCGCGGCCCGTAAGCTGCATCAAGTAGGTAAGGTCCGAGGCTGAAAATTGAAACGCCTGCAGGTATGCCACAGCATCAGCCAGACCGGCGGCAACTGTGAATCCTCCTTGAAACGGGTTCTTGCGAAAGAATAGATGAAACACCGCTTCTTGATCCGCTTTGCCTGCCTTCCAATAGCCATACGCCATGGTGAGTTGATAGAGGTCGGTCAGGAGCGCCTGCCCGCTTCCGATTTCGAACTGTGCTTCTGCCTTCATATGGTGTTAAAAATACACTTACTTGTGGCGGCAGCAAGTTATTTATTGCCATCTGCTATGTTGAGCATCGGACGACGATCTACAAAAGCTAGAATGTTATCAGTGTGTCTGCGCCTGCGTCGATGCCGAGACAGCTCTGGTCGAGATTCCATGACTGCAACCCGACGTCGTGCTCATGGACATTCAGTTGCCGGGCAAATCGGGCATCGTCTGCACCGCCCGGCTCAAGCATTTGCTGCCAGCGTTGCAGGTCATCGTCGTAACAGTTTACCGCGACCGTGATCTGCTCTTCCAAGCGCTCAAAGCTGGCGCCAGCGGCTACCGTCTCAAGCGCTGCAACCCCAAAGAGCTTCTGGCGGCCATCGCCGAAGTGCGTTCCGGTGGCGCTCCCATGACCCGGGAGATCGCGCGCATGATGGTTGAGACCTTTCAACAACAAGGCGTTGATCCGGCTGATTCCGTGGAATTGTCCGAGCTTGAAACCGAGCTCCTGGCCTTAGTTTCCAAGGGACTTGGCAATAAACAGATCGCCCCCCAGATGGGCATCAGCTACGACTCCGTGCGCGGCCATCTGCGACGGATCTATGAAAAACTCCACGTCCGCTGCCGCGCCAAAGCAGTAACGAAATATCTTCAGCGCACCACGACTTTCAAAGCCAATCCGGAAAAATAAGAGCCTGTTTGAAAACCCGGAGCAAGGATACCGCCCGGGGCTGTTTTCGAAACCGGATTAAGACTGTTTCTACTTCGCGTTGGATTGCCCTCTCGCAACCTCCCGGTAGTCTTTCTACCTGCTTGCAGGTTGATGATTCAGCCCTGATTCAGCGCGCAGGGAACGCCGGCCAGCGCGGCAGCTTCGGAAGGTTGTGACCAACGATCCGCGCGAACGCGATACAAGGCAATCAGCGCCGTTGATGGATCGGCGGTTCAAACCGCAGATAGACCGTGCCTTGATAGGGCACACTCACCAGCGGTGTGGTCGCTTGCGGACCGGTCTGTACAGCGGTTTGAAATTTGTTTCCGATCGCCGGAATGTCGCGCACCACCGCCAGGTTGCCCGGCGGAAATTTCATCGCCATCTTCGCCATCAGATTTCCCCCGGGAAATTGCGGTGTTCCGACGCGCACAAAGGTCCGCTCGTCAGGGATCATCATCGTGATAATGCCTTCGGTCGTGGCCAGCTTCAGCCAGCCCACGTCTGCGAAATATCCGGAGAATTCAGGATACACCCAGTCTTTGTTCCCGGTTTCGGTCATGTTGAACGCGGTCTCCCAGACCCCGAGCGTCCCGCCTTTCAAGCGGTTGCGCCAGACGCGATACGGGCCCGCACCGAGCCAGGTTTTCTTGAGGCATCTTGGCCTCGGGATAATCGAACGCCACCCCGACGGTGTTCGTCTGCACTGCCGGATCAACGGAGTAATCCAGCTTGAGCCAGCCCGAATCCAGCATCGCCCACTTCGCGTTGGCGATAGGCGCACTGGTCAGGGAAAAATCCTTTCCGCCGATCCTGACGCCGAGCAACTGTCCGGTCGCCACCGCGACCCGCACCTCGGTATTGCCATTCTTCAGGTGCAACTCATCGCCCGCGGTCGCTGCCGGGACCGGCTGGCCGGCCGGCGCGAGTTTGCTTTGCGGCTGCAACGGCCAGACCCATGTCCATAATTCCAAGCCGCTGGGATTACGCGCCGTCACCGCCAACGTCCCGGCTTTTTTCCAATCCGCCGGCAGCTTCAGTTTTAATCGGCCAGCTTTGCCCGGCGCGACCTTGGGGCTGGCAATCGAACCTTGGGCAATCGTTTCGAAACCGACGGCATCACTAAACTTCCGCAGTTGCCAGGAAAATTGGCATTGGGAAAGGTTGATGAAATCGTAATTATTCTCCACGGGCAATGTGCCGTTGAAATTCTCCGGCAATACCCGCGGAAGTTGCACGGGCGACCAGATTTCCTTGATCGTGTAATAACTGCCTTCCTTTTCGCGATATGGCCCCACGATGCCGTCGGGCGCCCAGTTGCCCTTCACATCCATCGCGTTGGTCGCATCATTGCGCTGGACACCTTCGTCGGCGAAGACCCAGAGAAATCCGCCCGCCGAAACTTTGCTGCCGCGCATCGCGTTCCAAAAATCATCCAACCCCGCGCCATGACCGCCATCGTAAAGACCGTGGAGAAATTCCGTGGGCATATAAACCAGATTGCCCGTCAGCCCCTGCACCAGTCCTATGTAATCCGCATAGTGCTTGCTGTCAATGTCGCCAAACTTCGCCCACGGATGATTGACGGCGCGATGTTGTGGATCGAACCTTGCGAAATCGGCGTCGAGATTTGTATTCCAACCGCCTTCATTGCCATTGTCCCACAGGATGATGCTGGGGTGGTTCACGTCGCGCGCAATCAATTCCTTGACGAGTTTCCGTCCCACTTCCGTGTCGTATTTGTGCTGCCAGCCCGCCAGTTCATCGAGGACGTAAAGCCCCCGCTCATCGCACAATTCCAAAAACTTCTTGTCGGGCGGATAATGAGTCATCCGCACGGCGTTGCAGTTCATGTCCCGGATCAAATCAAGGTCCAAGACGGCGATCCGCTCGGACGAAGAACGCCCCAGCGTCGGCCAAGCGTCGTGATGACAGACCCCTTTGAGCATGACGCGCTGGCCATTGACGAACAGCCCCCGCCCTTGGCGCCATTCAATCGTGCGAAACCCAAACCGCTCCTTCAGCTCGTGGATCACTTTCTTTCCCTGTTTGAGCCGCACCACGGCGGTGTAGAGCGCGGGGGTTTCCGCCGTCCACAAGGCGGGCGCGGAAATTTTCGCAGTGACACGTCCCGCTGCGACCGGAACAGAAACCGGTTTGCCAACGGTTTTCCCTTTGGCGTTCTGCAACGTTACCTCCACGGCATCAGCCTGGCCTTCGCCACCCAGATAATAATCCAGCGCGAATGTACCGTCGGCCCGGGCGTCAATCGCCACTCGCTCCACAAACTGCGCCGGCTCGGCCTGTAACCACACCGGCCGGAAGATTCCACCGAAGACCCAGTAGTCCGCATTGCGTTCGGCGTTGTTGACGGAAGCATCTGCTGATTTATCAGTCACAGAAACTTCGAGCAGATTTTCCGCACCGAATTTCAGCAGCCCGGTGATGTCGTGTTTGAAGCGATAAAATGCGCCTTGGTGTACCGGCCCGGCTTCAATGCCATTGATCTTCACCGCCGCATCGGTCATTGCACCTTCAAATACGACGAACACGCGCCGATCCCGCCACTCGGCGGGGACATTGAACCGATGGCGATAATCGCCGCGGATGGGGGGGTAGATTTTATCTTTGTCTTCGTGGCCGTAACGGAATGTCCCGAAGCCCTGCAATTCCCAGCACGACGGCACGGCGATGTTGGTCCACACAGCGCTGTTGCGACCTTCCGAACAAAAAAACTCCCACGCCACTGGGTTTTCGGCATCCCGCCCCGAGAGATATTGCCGGACAGTCTCTTGCGCGGAGACGGAAGCGCTGCCGCAAAACCAGCAACCCAGAACGAGGCTGGTTGCGAACAAAAGTTGCCGGCCCGGGACAAGGCAATCTTTCATACTATCAGGCCGACAAGTTTCATGAGAGTTCAGGCAGCCAACGGTCGGGATTTATGATTTGGGCAAAATCTGGATGGTCGTGGCTGGCCCCAGATCCGCGGGTTCTTCCCACGCGCGCAACGCCCAGACCACTTTTTTGTCAGGGGTCACTTCAATGGCCTGGACCTCGGGGTTGGCGGAGTCCAACTTGCCACTCCATTGGTTGAACCAATTGTTGATGAGCGTATTTCCATTCGGCAGCCGCCAGGCAAGCTGCAAGTTGGACATTCGGTATTCCGGCGTGTCGCTGGGTTTCCATTCCCAGACGATGTCACCCTGCCGGTTCAATTCGCGCACGAATTTATTGTTGCTGGCGACAAGAATGTTCCCGTTCGGGAGTTGTTTGGCCGACCAGATGCCGGGCACGGGCACCGACCACAGCGCCTTGCCGGTCAGGTCATACTCGGCAACTTTCCCCATGTCCATGTGGGCAACCAGCAGCGTCCCGGCGTCCGTCATGCAGGCATTGCGGAACTGCCCGTGCGTGCCTTTGAGGTCGCGCACAGGAAGGATGAATTCATTCTCCGTCTGGCCGGTAGTCTTGTTGATGACGATGAATTTGGCCGGGTCGCCATTTTGCACGAACCACACCGAGTTTGCACCGTAAGGCCGCGCGGTATGGATCTCTGTGTTTGGCGGCGCGTTATGGTTCCAGAGGACTTTTTTGTCCGCGCTTACTTCCGTGACGCCAAATTGGTGGGCGAAAAGAATGTTGCCGTTCGGCTGCAACACGGCATCGCTGATTTCGCCTTTGCCATCATGCGTGTAAGCCCAGGCAATTTTGCCGTCGCGCACGATGAACATCTTTTCCTCCTTCCCCTCGCCCGCGTAGAAGAAGTCATATTGCGCCAGCCCCTGGCCCGGGAGAACCGCAGGCGCGGCTGGTTTGGCTGTCGGCTTGGTGGCACTGGCAGCGACTGAAGCTGTATTCGTCGCGCCCCCCAGGGGGAGATAAATCAGTTCGATGCCCTTGCCGTTCACGGGATCAAGGTTGCGCGAATAACGTTTCGTTTCGTCGCCGTCCCAACGTTCGTGAACGCCCAGACTCGAAACGACTTTGCCGCCTTGCCGATAGATCGTGCCGGATGGCGGATGATCCGCCTGGGCCATTTCAAAAAGATAATCATCGGCGTTGCAGCGGATGAGAATGCGCGGATGACCGTCCTTGTCGTCGTTGTTTTTGGTCTGCGCCAACATGAGGTCGAGCCCTACGGAATCCAGCGCGACGCCATCCAGCGAAGCCAGCACGCTCGCCGGCCAGTCGGGGTTTTCGTAAGGCTCAACACGGTTATTAAACGGTGGATTCGGAAAATGCACCGGATACGTCCGCCATTTGCGACCGCTGTAGAGCCCGTCCAAAACGTAGAGGATTGTCTTTCCACCCAGATTCGGCGAGGCCGCCAGATCAACCATCGGAGAATAGGCATGCTTCACCGCCTCGACATCGGTGTCGATGGACGGATGCAACTCGGGCGTTCCCTTGATCGAACCAAAGTGGTTCTTCCCCGTCATGGTGATGGCGGTTTGCCCCGCGTCGCCATCTTCCATATTGTTGTACGGGTAACCATGCGCCTTGAGGATCGCGAGGTTGACGAGATAAGTGGCGTCATACACCTGCTTCGCAATCAGCTTGGCATCCTTGTAACGGCCGTTCGAGTAGGCGATGCCTTCCACCCATTTCGCCCCTTCCAACCGACTGTAATCGCCATACACCGGATGCTTCGGCTGGTCTTTGTCCGGGGCAGACCATTGCACGAAGCGCACATCTTTGAACTCGCTCCAAACCTTCGTCAAAATGTAAGGCGGAATCATCCGCCGCACGTCATAGACGATGATGTCCTCCTGCCGGACCTGCGCTTGATTCACCAGTTGGCGGACCATGGCTAGCACCATCTGCGGTGAAGCGTCGGTGTAATTATCCTTCTTGCCGCTGCTGCTGTTGTTGAGATTGATTTTGACCGCCACCACTTCGCCTAGTTGATAGCCACGCTTCTCCAGCTGGCGCGTGTGCTGGTTATAATACTCAAAAATCCTTTGCCAGCCCTGCCCGCCATTCGCAGCGCTGGTCAACTTCAGCAAGGTGGCCGCGAGCAGCGCGTCCACCCGGGTCTGATCAGTGTTTTCATCCAGCCACCATTGATCCGAATTCTGCTTCCAATTACCGGCCCACTTGGTCGCCAGGGGATCGCGCGCCCACACCACGCGACCGGGGTTGACGCCGCGCGCATTGCCGACGGGCGTGTTGGGGGTGGTGTGAATGAAATTCCAGTCCGTCGGCGGCTTGCCAGCGTTTTGCGCTGCACCCTCGCCGGTAAATGAAACCAGTGTCCACGCGGCCACCGCCAACGCGGTCAGCACACCGCAACACGCCAGGACCTTGCCCCGGGCCAGATGTTTCATACTGGACTTGATGGCGAGCACGCCGCACAGCCAAATCACAAAACCCGACGCGACCGGAAAAGCCGCACGCTGGCACGGATAGTTAGCCCGACTGGGCTTGGGGATCACGCGCACCAGAAACCAGACCAAAGCTGCCGCGCCAGAGCAGAGAAGCGTCAAGCGCAACCACGAATCGGTGGCGTGTTGTCTCAGTGAATTGATTAAGCGAAGGATGGTAGTTTTCAAAATATTTTCGCGCGTTAGCTCGAACGTTGTGTGTTTATTTCGATCTTCCTGGTTTGACTTGCTCGGTCGGCTAAACCACTTGCAAGAGCACTACTGCACTGCTGCAACACCACGAATATTGCCGGCATGCTCGTGCGGCCCTGTTTTTGGTGTGACGCGGACTTCATAAACTTAACTGTTAAAAACTCACATTACCCCTGATGCCGACCTTTGGGGCATTGCACTGGATGGGATCACCGCTTCAAATCTGACCATCCTCGCCAGTGATGCCAACAACTCAAATGGCCCGGATCAGTAACCGGTCTCACCGGTCGATTCGAGCTGGGAATCATGGTCACTGTCAGCTCCTCGCTCTCACCGCAATCTCATACTTGGATACGGAAGCCGCCTGCCGCTCCCGATTTATATCCCGGGGAGCGCAATCCTTTATACTATTTCCGCGTCAGCAGCTTGGACGCTTCCAGCCACTCCTCGAATCGCATGAGCCATCCATTCGCCGGGGTGGTGGCCGATGGCCGATAAGCGAATGCATGTCCCGCTCCCGAATAGATATGCAGCTCACACGGAACCTTCACCGCCTTGAAGCGTAAATACACCTGCGCCAGCCCCTCTGAAATGTCGGGCCGGTCATGGTAGCCGCACGCCAAAAATGCCGGTGGCGAATTCGTCGTCGGCAAGATCCGGCTCGATCCTCCGGGATAAATCAACGCCTGGAAATCCGGCTTCGAGGAAACCCGCTCGATCTCATCCTCTGCACCCGCCTTTCCCGCATCAAAAGTAAGGCTTGCTACATTGACCAATTCTCCGCCCGCCGAAAATCCAACCGCGCCAATCTTATCCGGATCAATATTCCACTTGGCCGCATTGGCCCGCACGGCTCGGATCGCCCGTTGCGCATCCGCGACGGCGTGCTCCTGGACTGTGTAGGTTGAATCGGTTTCCCGCGCCAAACGATACTTCAGCACGAACGCCGCGATCCCGTGATCCGCCAGCGCCCGCGCCACAAAAATTCCTTCGGGGTCATACTGGAGTTCCCGGTGTCCACCGCCCGGAATGACAATCACCGCCGTTCCGGAGGCCTTCGCGGCCTCTGGTAAAAACGGCGTGATCGAAGGGTTATGCACTTGGTAAACGCGGCGTTCACCATTGTTGCGATTGGTGACAATGACCTCCGATTGCGTTTTGCCTTCCGACCCAGGCGCGCCCTTTGGCCACAGAGGCAACTCGGGCAACTGCGCGGTCACTGAAGACGTGGCGGTCATCAGGGCCGCTAGGAGAAGTGGGATTTTCATGAGGTTGATATCAGTTCGAAGAGACGCCTGTTTCAATAAGAACGCCAAATCACTTTCGTTCTTTCGCTGGACGGACTTCCAGATTGGCGATCACCTGCTTTACCTTTTCCTGCCCGGCAACATCAGCCGGTAGTGGCTTAGCTTGAATCGCCGGTAATAGTTTTTCCCAGATCGCATTCAACTCAGCTTGCATGTTGGCGCTGCCAGCCGTCATGGCGATTACCATATCTTGATCTGGCATCACGACACAGAATTGCCCGCCGGCACCATCACCGCGAAACGCATTGTGGGTGCAACGCCAGAATTGGAACCCGTAGCCCTGTTGCCAATCCACGCCAATCCCAGCGTGGGATTCTTGATCGTTCGGCACTTGCTTGCTACTCGCCTGTTGGACCCATTTTTCCGGGATCAACTGTTTACCGTTCCACTTCCCCTTTTGCAGATAAAGCTGGCCGAGTTTGGCAATGTCTTCGGTACAGACCTTGAGGCCGCTGCCGCCAATGGAATTACCTTCGGGACTGGTGGCCCATTCAGGATTTTCAATCCCAAGCGGTCCAAACAATCGCGGTTTCAAATATTCCAGCGAAGTTTGGCCGGTTACCTTGGTGAGGATCGCCGAGAGCATATAACTGCCCATGCTGTTGTATTGGAAATGCGTGCCAGGTTTGTGCTCCACAGGATGGGCCAGAAACTGTTTCACCGCCGGGGCTCCGCCGACAGACTTCGCCTCGGTATCGTGACCGCAAGACATGGTGAGCAGATCGCGCACGGTCATGGCCTTCAGATTATCTGACGGGGCGGTCGGCGCCTCATTGGGAAAGAATTTCAGCACGGAATCGTCCAGGCTTAGTTTCCCATCTGCGATCGCCAACCCCACAGCCGTTGCGTTGAAACTCTTGCTGACTGAGTTAAGTATGTGCGGTTTATCTGCCGCTTCGGGTTTCCACCAGCCCTCGGCAATGACATAGCCGTGCCGCACAACCATGAAGCTGTGCATCGTGTTAATCTGATCAAGCGCTCCGACAAACTCGTGGACTGCTTGTGATGAAATGCCCTGGGCTTCGGGAGCGCTGCGGGGCAATGGTTGGGCTGCGTTTGTGCGAAGCCCCGGGGCAAGAAGTAATGTGACAACTAAAGCTGGAAGCAGAGGTTTGATTTTCATGATGTGTGATTTCTAGTGCGATATGGCAGCGGTATCAAAAGGGCACTTATTTCCCCAACCTGCTTAGCCAGAAAAGTGAACAATGCCGTCTCTTTCAGCGGTTTCCCTGACCTGACCACGATTGAGGGGAAGTTCGGATGAAGGATAGCGTTGGGAGAATGCTGTGCCTCCAGGCAAACGGCGGTATGTCCCAAGTGATTTCCCGTGAACAGTTGCACAGCGGGCTGGGTGGTGCGCACTTCCATGATCCGCCCACTCTTGGGTTCGATCAGCCGGGCTGCCAGTTTCATGGCTTTGCCTTCACCCAAAATATAATTGTGATCACAGCCTTTCATTCGGGGCTCACAGTCAACTTGGCCAGGTAACGCTCCCGATAGATGCGCGGCGGCAGGCCGGTAACGGATCGGAACTGGTTGGTGAATGCACTCTGATCGCTGAAACCGAACATCAACGCGATCTCTGCAATGGTGCGGCGCGAGTGGGTGAGTTCATGAATCGCGGCCTGAATCCGGGATCGAATGATGAATTGTTGGATCGTCATGCCAAACGCGCGGCGAAATAGACGCTGCAATTGACGTTCCGAAAGCCCTGTATGGCGGGCAATCTCGGGAAGCATCAAGCCCTCGCCCAACCGATCACGGATGAAGTCCACGGCCTTTCCGACCGGACCAAGATACCCCAGCATTTTGCGCCGGGCCTCGAAGAACTGAATCGTGCCGATCAGGCCGACCACTTTGCCCTGAGAATCCATAAGCGGATATTTGTCGGTGATCGTCCAGTCGCGAAAACCATTCTCATCAATCCCCATCTCGACGCGATTACGCAGGGGTTTACCGTGGCGGATGACCCACCGATCGTCCGCGAGGAATTGTTCCACAATCTCCGCCGGGAGATAATCGCGGTCGTTCAGGCCGATAACCGCGTCTTCCGAATTCAGTCCGAGCTGAGCCACTCGTTGGCTGCTCAGCGCCATCAAGCGGCTCTTCGCATCTTTAACAAAATAGCGGGCGCCGGGAAGGTGATCGAAGGCCTCCAACAACTGCCGGGGATTGATCTGATTACGGAAAAAATCATCGCGCAATTTAAGCCGATCGACACCCGTGCGTGGCCCCGGAGATTTCAGTGTTCGACGCGGCCGTTTTTGCGCAGGGGCAATTCGGTTGTTGTCTTCATTTTGCATAATCGCCGCACGTGATCGTGCGCCATGGAGCGCGGTATCGACGAGACGTATTGCCCAATTGTTCAAGTTTTTTACGGGCATACGTAACCTCAGGAAACGCTATGACATTTCCGCCCCGCGGATGAATGGCTGGATTTTGCAAATTAATGTCGCTTAACGACAAGATATGGCCTTCTGGGTCGGCCAACCCTTAATCGGACCCAATTATGGAGTGGAAACTCGACAAAGGATCGCATGCAAATCGGCGCCCAAAGAAAAGGCATTGGTCCGCGCGGTTCATGACAATCATGGCCATGGCCGGCAGCTCGGCTTTAGCTATCGAACCTGCCGTAATCACGCAGTTCCGCAAAGACGTTCAGCCGATTCTTCAGGAGTATTGTTACGACTGTCACGCAGATGGAGCAAAAAAGGGCGGACTAGCATTTGATGAATTCAAATCGGACGCAGCGCTGATGCATTCGGGCCTTTGGTTTGCAGTCTTACAAAACACTCGCTCCGGCTTGATGCCGCCGCAAAACAAGCCACAACCGTCCACCGAGGACCGGCAAAAATTGGAACGCTGGATCAAATATTCGGCTTTCGGCATTGATCCGAAGAATCCCGACCCAGGCCGGATCACTGTGCGGCGACTGAATCGTGTCGAATATCGCAATACAATCCGTGATCTTCTCGGGATTAATTTCAACACGGAGCTGGAGTTCCCGCCGGACGATACCGGCTATGGCTTCGATAACATCGGAGACGTGCTCACGATCTCGCCGATGTTGTTGGAAAAATATCTCGCCGCCGCCAAGTCCATCGTGGCGGAGGCGTGCCAATGAGTGCCGGGGGTGTTGCCCGAACTCGTCATCGCAGGCAACCAATTCCGTGGCACTGAGCACCCTTCCGGGGATAGTCGAGGTGGGCGTCGAGGGGGACCTGTGCAGCTCCGGTACCGATTCCCCCGCAGCAATCTCAAATTCTTTCCGTGCTACGCAGGCGGGAAATTACAAGCTCACGGTGAACCTGACGGTGAGTGGTCCTCCGATTAATGATCCCGCCCGGTGTCGCTTCCTTTTCAAAGCCGATGAGCATGAATTGTTGAACCAGGAATTCGGCCGGGAAATCAACAAAACGATCCTGTTAGACTATGAACAACGCTGGGCGACGGGCGAGCACAGGCTGGCGTTCGATTTGCAGCCGCTGGCGCCGAGTGACAAAGGCAGCAATGCCCTTCAAATACGCGTCAATTCCGTGACCGTGCGCGGGCCGATGGAAAAGCAGCATTGGCCCAAGCCGGCCAACTATGATCGGTTCTTCTCGCGTGCTGTTCCCGTAGCAACGGGGGAGCGCCGGCAGTACGCGCGCGTCTTGTTGAGCGACTTTGCGAAGAAGGCTTTCCGTCGCCCGGTGGATCCGAAGATCGTGGATCGGCTGGTGTCGGTAGCTGAAGGTGTTTACTCACAGCCCGACAAAACTTTCGAAGCCGGGGTCGCCCATGCCATGGTGGCGGTGCTCGCTTCGCCGCGTTTCCTGTTTCGCATCGAGGAAAATGTGAACGGTTCGTCCGCCGACTGGTCCTTGGTGGATGAGTATTCGCTGGCCTCACGGTTATCCTATTTCCTCTGGTCCAGCATGCCGGACGAAGAATTGTATGCTTTGGCCGAACGAGGCGAATTGCGAAAGAACTTGTCGGCCCAAGTGACCCGGATGTTGGCGGATTCGCGCTCCGAAGCGTTGGTCGTTAATTTCACCGGTCAATGGCTCCAAGCCCGGGATGTCGCGAGCCTGAACATCAACGCGAGGGCCGTTTTTGCTCGTGAGGTTACGCCTTCCGCCTCTGGCGAATCAGCGAACTTGACCAACGCCTTTGCAGGTCCAGTGGCATCCACCAATCTCGTGTCCGCAAATACATCCCCAACGGGAACTGTGGCAGCTCGGCGGCTCAACTTCGGGAATGGCGGTCGCCGCGGCCCTCCGCCGCCAGTTGAGCTGAATAGCCCCATGAAGAAGTCGATGCAGGAGGAAATAGAGATGTTCTTCTCGAACATCATTCATGAAGACCGCCCGGTGCTGGAATTGATTCAGAGTGATTACATCTTTGTGAATTCGAATCTCGCCAAAGTTTACAACCTCACCAACCTGGACATTCAAGGTGATGAATTGCGCCGAGTTGCCCTGCCGCCCGACAGTCCTCGCGGCGGGTTGCTCACTGCCGGTGCAGTATTGACCGTCACTTCAACTCCCGAGCGCACCTCCCCGGTCAAACGCGGTCTGTTTGTGTTGAACAATTTCGTGGGACTGCCAGTTCCGCCTCCCCCGCCTGATATTCCGGCGTTGGAAGTTGCTGAAAAGGATTTCCATGGCCGGCAACCAACCTTGCGTGAGGCGCTCGAATTGCATCGTGAAAGTGCGTTGTGTGCGTCCTGTCATGCGCGCATGGATCCCATCGGTCTTGGCATGGAAAATTTCAATGCGCTGGGCGTTTGGCGTGAAAAGGAGCGGGGGCAGACTATCGAGACCGCCGGGAAACTGGTCACGGGCGAAACCTTTAACAGCGTGCAGGAGTTGAAGACTATCTTGGTCACCAAACACAAGACCGACTTTTACCGTTGCTTGACGCAGAAGCTGCTGACGTATGCCTTGGGCCGAGGAACTGAATACTACGACACCGAAACCGTGGATCAGATCGTCACACGCATCGAGCGGGAGAACGGGCGTTTCAGCGCCTTGCTCAATGGGATCATCGAATCGGCCCCATTTCAGAAACAGCGTAATCGCGCCAATCCCACTTTATCTGACAACCGTGAATCTTCTGGCCCAGATAACACCGCTCAGGCAGCCGAGAGAAAGAAATTACTATGAACAAGCGCAACTCCACACCGAATCAAAACCAGATTGCCGAGCGCCAGGCCAGCCTCAGTCGGCGCCGCTTTCTGCGCGGCTTGGGGGCTTGCATGGCGCTTCCCGCGTTTGAATCTTTCAGCCCACTGCGGTTGCTCGGCACGCCGGCGACTACACCGGCTGGTGAAGCCGCCACAACTGCGCCTGTCCGCATGGCGTTCCTGCAAGTTCCCAACGGAGTCATCCTTAACAACTGGTGGCCCGCTGGCGATGGCGGGTCGGACTTCGCTCTGTCTCCGACGCTGCAACCCTTGGCGAAGATCAAACACGAGCTGCAGGTCATTTCCGGCCTGGATGACCTCAGCGCCAACGCCGGTGCTGACGGCGGCGGCGACCACGCCCGTGCCGGCGGTACTTTTCTTACCGGGGTTCGCATCAAGAAAACTTCCGGAGCAGATATTTATGCCGGCACCTCCATTGACCAGGTGGTGGCGGAGAAGATCGGCCATTTGACCCGCTTCCGCTCCCTCGAACTCAGTTGCGAACCCAACAATCGCAAGTCGGGCGATTGCGATTCCGGTTATTCCTGCGCTTACGAATACAACATGGCCTGGCGCAGTCCTACCCAGCCGCTCGCACCTGAGGTCAATCCGCGGCTCGTTTTCGAGCGTCTGTTTGGGGCTGGCTCACCCGACCAGCGCCTCCAGAATCTCAAGCAACGCCAAGCAGAGGAACGCTCCATCCTGGATTTTGTCATGGCGGATGCCCGCGCCATCAACGCGAAAATGAATGGCCGTGACCAGCAGAAGCTGGAT
The DNA here is from genome assembly GCA_049840435.1 of Verrucomicrobiota bacterium. GTDB lineage: Bacteria > Verrucomicrobiota > Verrucomicrobiia > Limisphaerales > JADLHS01 > JADLHS01. Next base: position 48,308 of record JASGKY010000054.1, read on the forward strand.
CAATATTTGACCAGTGTCCGCGAAATCGAACAACGCATCGAACGCGCCGAGCGCATGCCGGCGCCCGAGCTCCAGATTGATACGCCGCCCGGCCTTCCGACCAATACCGCCGAACACATTCAGCTCATGTTCGACATGTTGCTCCTGGCGTTTCAGACGGATTCCACCCGCGTTGCCACCATGCTGATTTCCAAGGAAGGCAGTGATCGGGTTTTCCCCGACATCGGCGTTATGGGAGGGCACCACACCATGAGCCATCATCGCGGCAATTCCGAACTGATCACCCAGCTGGCGCAAATCGATTTGTGGTACACGCAACAGCTCGCAAAATTCCTCGAGAAAATGGAAGCGACCAAGGATGTGGACGGGAATTCACTGCTCCACAACTCGATGATCCTTTACGGCTCCGGCAATGCCGACGGCAACCGCCACACGCATTTTGATCTGCCGATTCTGGTCGCTGGCTCAGGCGGGGGGGCTTCAAGACGGGCCGTTATGTCAAGGTGGACGCGAAACCGCTCACGAATCTGTTCCTCAACATGGCTGACCACATGGGAGCGAAAGGCATTGAACGACTGGGCGATTCCACGGGCCGGCTGACCAGCGTATGATCACCCGCCTGGTTTCATCTCCGGTCGGCTTGTCCTTTCGATTGAAAACCAAATCATGAACAGCAAAATATTCCGTCCAGTAATCATCGCCCTTCTTCTCACTGCATCGCTCGCCGGGCGCGCAGCCGATTCGTTGCCGCGAAGCACGCCAGAAGCGCAGGGGGTTTCCTCGCAGGTGATTCTCAAGTTCGTCCAATCGGCCAACACGAACGTCGACACGATGCACAGCTTCATGATCCTACGCCATGGTCAGGTTGTTTCCGAGGGATGGTGGAAACCCGAGGCAGCAGACAAGCCGCATATCTTGAACTCGGTCACCAAGAGCTTCACTTCCACCGCCGTGGGGTTGGCGATCCGCGACGGCAAGCTGAGCCTCGATGATAAAGTGCTGAAATTCTTTCCTGACGACGCCCCGGCGAATCCGTCCGATAACCTGAAAACCATGACCGTGCGCGACCTCATCACCATGACCTGCGGCCACGAGACTGAAGCGAAAACTGTCGACGGTGAACCCACGGTGAAACAATTTCTCGCCCATCCCGTGCCGCACAAGCCCGGCACATATTTCAAATACAATACTCTGGGCAGCTACGTGCTGTCGGCCATCGTCACCAAGGTGACTGGGCAGACCGCCTTGGATTACTTGACCCCACGATTGTTTGAGCCATTAGGGATCGAATCTCCCCGCTGGAACAAGAGCGCTGAAGGAGTTTCCATGGGCGGCCATGGACTGTATCTCCGCACCGAAGACATCGCCAAATTCGGCCAACTGTTACTGCAGAAAGGTAAATGGAACGGCAAACAATTGATACCTCAAGACTGGATCGAAGCAGCGACTTCCAAGCAGGTATCGAATGCGGTCGAGAATCGTTCCCAAGGTCTCGACTGGCAACAAGGCTACGGCTTTCAATTTTGGCAGTGCCAACACCGGGCCTATCGCGGCGACGGCGCTGGGGGCCAGTTCTGCATTGTGATTCCCGAACTAGATGTCGTGATTGCCACCACGGCCCAGACCCAGAACATGCAAGGGATACTGGATGTCATCTGGGACAGTCTGCTGCCCGCGTTTCAGGACGGTACGCTTCCCGATGATGCCGCCAGCCAGGAGAAGCTGAAGGCGATGATCGCTAATCTGTGCCCCCAGACGAAGAAGAAGTGAAAGCTATTCGTGGATTTGCAGTAGCGCGGTGGTGGTTCGACCGATGGTTCGTCTGACTGAGACACGCAAACCGGAAAATTCAAAATGAAACGCCCAACGCGAAGCATCAATGCGATGGCGCTGACTTGGCAAAAACTGGCGCTGCTTGGCGTAATTTGTCTCGGCCCCTCGATTTTGACTGGGTATGCCAGCACGCAAACCAATGAAGCCAAGGCCGATGGTTTGTGGTCATTGCAACCGGTCGTACGGCCTGGCGTTGCCGGGGGAGCTGAAGCCAACCCGATTGATCGTTTCATCAATGCGGATCTCAGGAATCGTGGAATCAAAGCAGTTGGGGCGGCGGATAGACTTTCGTTGCTACGTCGCGCCTATCTGGACTTGATCGGCATCCCACCATCGCCGGCAGAGCAGGAAGCGTTTCTGGCAGACAATTCGCCGGACGCATATGAGAAGGTGGTTGATCAACTCCTGGCGAACGAACAACACGCGGTTCGCTACGCCCGACATTGGCTGGATGTGTTGCGTTATGCGGATGCTGACGAGCGGATGACGGCCGCCCCGGGAATTCATTTGTGGCGGGATTGGGTCATCAATGCACTGCACGACGATGTGCCCTATGATCAGTTCGTACAAGTCCAACTGACGGGTCGCCGCTCGAACGAGCGCACGCAAATGTCCGCCACCGGTCATCGTTCGCGCAAAGAACCACGCCCGGGCGATCAGTTTGCCCTTGGTTTTCTGGCGCGCGGTGCGGGCGAGAATCCTCAGGACCTAGCCATCGCCGCGGTGGATACGGTTTCGACTGCGTTCATGGGGATGACCGTGGGCTGCGCCAAATGTCACGACCACATGTATGACCCAGTTTATCAGGAAGATTATTACTCGATGAAGGCGCTGTTCGATCCGTTGGTCCCGCGCAAGATCACGCTGGCCAGCGCAACGGAGTTGATCGCGAGCGGGAAGGCACAAGCTGAAGCGGAGAAAAAACGCGCCCCATTGGAAAAGGAACTCAACGAATTCAGCGCGCCTTACAAAACGAAACTCTACGAAGAGCGCGTGTTGATGCTGCCTTCGGAGGCGCAGGCGGCAGTTCGCAAGCCGGAAAAGCAACGGACAGTCGAAGAGCAGAAAATCGCCGACGATTATTTCCCAATCCTGCGCATCGATGACGACAAGCTTACCGAAGTAATGCCGGAGGAAGTCCGCAAGAAATACCGGGAGTTGCAACAGAAGTTGAACGCTGAAAGTTCGGGAGACAATGGCCGCGGCGGGCCAGCACTGCCGGTGTTTTACACGGTGGAAGTGGATGGGGTGCGCGCCCAGGAAAAAAGTTACATCCTGACGAGTGGCGATCCATTACGTCCGGAAAAGAATCACGAAGTGAAACCGGGCTGGCCTTTCGCGAAAGGGGAGCCGGATTTTCGAGAGGGGCGCATTGAAGCATTTGCGGACTGGCTCACGGCGCCGGAGAACCCGTTGTTCGCGCGGGTGGCGGTGAACCGGATGTGGCAATGGCATTTTGGGAAAGGCCTGCAGGAGAGTGTGAGTGATTTCGGCGAGTTTGCCGACCCGCCCTCGAATCCGGCTCTGTTGGACTGGCTTGCTTCAGAATTCGTGCAGCGCGGCTTCAGCATGAAGCAAATGCACCGGCTGATGGTGACGTCCGACACTTACAAACGGGCGTCGGAAGCGGGAAGTGAATTTGGCGAGAGCCAAAAGATTGATCCGGGCAACACAACGTTGTGGCATTTTTGATTGCAGCGTTTGGAAGCGGAGCCGATCTGGGATTCGATGCACGCCGCCGCCGGCAGATTGGATTTGAAAGTGGGCGGGCCTTCTTTCACTACGAGCGATGGTGGCGGGGGAAATCGGCGGCGCGGGGAATCACCCGGTGATAGCAACACCAACTTGATCCGGCGGGGCGTTTATCTGACACGCGGCTATTCCGCAAACCGCGAGGTAACGCCGAATTTTCTGCAGGCGTTCGATGTGGACGACGGGCGCGCGCCATGTCCAATGCGGACGCAAACGGTCACGGCGCCACAAGCGCTTTTCCTGATGAACAGCCCCGACATCGAAAAAACCTGCGCCGAATTGGCCGCCCGGCTGCAAAAGGAAACCAAGGGCGATCTGCCGTCAGCAGTCGATCTCGCTTACCGGGTTGCGCTCACGCGTCCGCCATCGATCACAGAAAAGAGAGACGTGCTCACCTATCTTGAAAACAACCCCGCGCGGTTGAAGCAGCTTTCCTGGTTGTTGTTCAATCTGGACGAATTCATTTATGTCAAATAGCGCGAAATCTTCTGACATCTATCCCTGCGGCCGCCTCGCGCGGCGCGATTTTATCCATCAGATCGGCGGCGGATTTTTAGGGCTCGCACTTGGTGGGCTGTGGGCGGAAGCGGGCGAAATCCAGGATGCGATCGTCGGACCACACCATGCGGCGAAGGCCAAGTCCGTCATTTTCCTCTTCATGTGCGGCGGGGTCAGCCACATCGATACGTTTGATCCCAAAGACAACAAGTGGGCGGGTAAATTCATCGATGCGGTTGGATTTGGCGACAATCTCGCCGAGATGAAACGTCCAGTGATACCGTGCCTGCGCACTTTCACGCGCTACGGAAAATCAGGCATCCCTGTTTCGGACTGGTTCCCGAATGTTGGCGGAGTGATTGATGAAATCGCGGTGGTGCGCTCAATGTGGTGTCACGAAGGGAATCATTTCCCTGCGGTCATCGAAACCTCAACCGGCCATCGCGGACGCGCCTTTGATAATCCAACCTTGGGAAGCTGGGTTTCGTATGCGTTGGGTAGCGCGAACAAAAATTTGCCGACGTTTGTAAATCTGGGGCGGCCATCCTCGCCAATACAATTGACTGGTGGTTATCTCGGTGCGTCCGTGGCGGCGACGCCGTTTCAAGCGGGCGAAACGCCGATCCCCAACCTTTACCCACCTAAGGGCGGCTCTAGCGCTGAACGCGAGCGTCAGATGCAATTGTTGCAGACGATGAACCAGGAATTTCGCGAACGCTATGCGATCAATTCGGATATTCAGGCACGGGCGCAGGCCTATGAACTTGCGGCGCGCATGCAACTTTCCGCGCCCGAAGCGGTGGATTTTTCCGGCGAGCCTGATCACGTAAAAGCGCTGTATGGCATCGATGAAAAAGAGACGGAGGAATTTGGCAAACAACTCTTGCTGGCGCGGCGACTGGCGGAAAGAGGAGTTCGCTTCATTCAGATTTGCCACGCGGGCGGCGGTAACGGGGCTTGGGATTCTCATGGTGATATGAAGACGCATGGGCCGCTTTGCCGCGCGACGGACAAGCCGATTGCAGGGTTGATCCAGGACTTGAAGCAGCGCGGGATGCTGGATGAAACGCTAGTCGTCTGGACAAGTGAATTCGGGCGCACGCCATGGTCGCAGAACACCACGGGTCGCGATCACAATCCCAAAGGCTACACCTCATGGATGGCCGGCGGCGGCATCAAGGGCGGCGTCGTCCACGGCGCCACCGATGAAGTGGGATACAAGGCGGTGGATTCGCCGCATTATTATAGTGACCTGCACGCCACGATCATTCATCAACTCGGCCTGGACCATAAAAAGATGAAAGTCCACACTCTTGGACGAACGATGAAGCTGGTTGAAGAAGGTGGTCCGATCAAAGAGATCATTGCCTGATTGAGAATACGGACTGATCTGGCTAGTTAAAAATCCAAATCAAGCGGCATGGCAATTTTGGAAGGCGGTAGGTTGTTCATTTGAATGGATTAGGCTCCGGAGTTTCGATGGCGGCGCGGCGATAGTTGATCCCAAGTTGATCAAATCGTTGCGCTTGAATTTTCAACCGGCGCATGAAGTCCTCCCGAATCGCGGCTGCTCTGGGGCGACCAGGCAACTTCAGCCAGAGCACAGCCGCGCGGAAAGATCATGTATTCAGCGTGCTTGAGCGAAGGTAGCCATTCCGACCACAAGTTGCCCTGGGTGCCGAGAATCAGATGCTGCAAATGCGGCGGTAGATTCGTGGGCATCGGATCGAATGCGTACATTTTGCTTAACGTCAGTGGCCCACCCCAGTTGGCGGCGCGTGGTTCAGCGATGCGATTGCTCGATTGATAAAAGTCGAAGTAACAAAATGCGGTCGGAGTCATCACCACGTCATGACCCGTGTCCGTGGCTTCTTTGGGACCGCCGATCCAATCCATGACCGCCGCATTTTTTGCCAGCCCGCCCTGGAGGATTTCACTCCAGCCAATCATCTTCTTGCCGTTCGCGGATACAATCTTCTCGATGCGATGCATGAACCAACTCTGCAATTCCTCCTCGCCTTTTAGCCCTTCCCGCTTGATGAGGGCCTGACAGGCGGCATTGGTTTTCCAACTGTCCTTTGGCACTTCATCGCCGCCAATGTGGATATACGGGCCAGGGAAAATCTGCGCGACTTCGGTCAACACATCGTTCAACAACTGAAATGTCGCTTCCTGACTCGGATCAAAAATGCCATGAAAAATGCCGGCGATCATCAATGGCTCGAACGATCCACCAGCGCTGCTCAACTGCGGATATGCCGCCAGCGCCGCACTCGCGTGGCCGGGCATTTCCACTTCCGGCACGATGGTGATGTGTCTGGCGGCGGCGTATTTCACAACTTCGCGAACATCATCCTGCGTGTAAAAACCGCCGTAGCGTCCGTCCGGACCATACGCTGTGGTGACGTTGGTGGGAAAATCGAAACCAACGCCGGAACGCCACGCACCGATCTGCGTGAGCTTGGGGTGCTTCTTGATTTCAATACGCCAGCCGTGATCATCCGTCAGATGCCAATGAAACGTATTTAGTTTATGCAGGGCCATTTCATCGAGGACGGTTTTGACTTCAGCTTTCGTGAAGAAATGACGGCTGACGTCCAGCATCAACCCGCGCCACTGGAAGCGGGGCCAATCCTGAATTTGCACGCAGGGAATTTGCCAGATCACTTTGGACTGCGGTGAAGCCGCGAAGACTTCTGGCGGCAACAATTGTAACAAGGATTGCACGCCATAAAACAAGCCTGCCTGCGTTGCGGCGCGAATCACAACCGAGTTCGATGCCACGGTGAGTTGATAACCCTCCGCGCCCAAATTGGTGCTGGCATTTTGCGTTGTCAGCAAAATGCCGCCCGGGATGAGGTTTGCGACGGCCGTTTCCGTGTTAAGTTTGAGTTTGTAGCCCGTGCCTTTTTCCAATTGCTGCACCAAATAATTTCCCGTTCCGAGCGAAGCGGCGTCAGCGCAGACTCGCGTCGTTTTATCCAACGAGAATGCTCCGCTTCCCATTTCCATTTTCTGCGGAAGCGGAATGATGGCAGGCGGCGCGGCGGTTGCGAGCGCGGTGGTGGTGAACAGGCACAGCAGAATTTTGACGAGCGGGAATTTCATAAGCGATTGAGGCTTTGCTTTGAGCGTCACCAGGGTTTGGTCGGCGAATGCTAATTGTGTGATTTGCCAGCGCTCCGGCCTTCAAAGTGTTCTTCGATTTCTTCCAGGGTCTTGCCTTTGGTTTCCGGCAGAAAGAATGCGGCGGTGATGAAATAAACAACCGTGCAACCGGCAAAGACAAAGAACATGGTCGAATAGCCATACTTGCCCACGGTGGGGAGAAACGTCGCGGCAATGGTGGTGGACACCGCTTGATTGATGAGCAGGGCAAAACTCATGCCGTTGGATCGGATGCGGGTGGGCATCAGTTCCGATAACGCGAGCCAGACGCACACGCCTGGCCCGACGGCAAAAAATGCCATGAAGACGAAAAGACCCCCGGCCACGAGCCAACCGCTTTGCGTGCCGGGCACGGGTGTGATGAGAGCGTTTTCGATTTTCAAAGGTGCGGTGCGGGCGGCGGCGAGATCGGCAAAGGGACTGGAAAAGAAAGCGACCACTTTGTTGGCTGGCACGCAGCCGGCACGGGTGATTTCAATGGCACGCGCGGCGGAATCATCCGAACGGACAACTGAAGTTGCCGCCCGAAAATCACCATAGGAATAAATCAGGATCAAGGAAGTGGGCTTGCTGCCGATGGCGTTGCTGGACAGAACGGTGGTGGCCATTTCCGAATTGAACGCCACAGAGAGCGTCTGGTTGGTTGTGACCATTGTTTGGAACTGCGACCGGCAATCCACGCGCTGCATTTCAGTTTTGCGAAACACACTCGCGACACAGATCAACGAAACGATGATGCCGATGCTGCCGACAGAGAGCAGGAACTTTCGGCCTTTGCGATCCACCAGCACGACCGCGCCAATGGTGACAAGAAAATTGACCAGCGTCAGAATCACGTATCCGAGATGCGCGTGGTGGTCGCTGAGGCCGGCTTGAATCAGAATGGAAGCGTTGTAACCGATGATGGAGTTGACGCCAGTGGCCTGGTTGCAAGCGAGAATGACGCAAGCCAGCAGCAATGGAATGACGTATTTGCGCCGGAGCAAGGACTCGCTGTTTTTTTGACCGGCTGAATTTGTGCGTTTCTCGCGCCCGCGAGTTCTTCCATTTCCTTGAGTTCAACTTCCGCCTGCTCCGTTGTGCGAGAGCGCAGCAATGCGGCGCGAGCGGCTTCTTTCCGGCCGCACCGAAACAACCAGCGTGGGGATTCCGCCACCATCAGACTGCCGATGACGAACAAAATTCCCGGCGGCAATGAAACCCAGAAAATACTGCGCCAGGCACTGTCTTTGAAGGCAAACAGTTTGGCGGCATCGCCCAGTTTCGCCACTGCATCCACGCGGCTGCTGTAATACAAACCGATGATTGCGGCGGCGACAATGCCAAGTGTCAACAACCACTGAAAGATGCCCGTGCCTTTGCCGCGACTGGAGGCACCCAAACATTCGGCGAGATATAGCGGCACTACGACGCCGATCAACCCCGCGCTGACACCTTGGAGCAAGCGTCCCAGCACGAGCGGACCGTAGCCATGCGCCAAAGCGATCAAGGGAATGCTCACGACAAATAATACGCCGCTCAATGCCATCAAAATCCGGCGGCCCAGCCAATCAGCCAACAGACCGGCAAACAAAGTCGAGATGACGCTGCCCAACAATACGGCAGCGACAATGACAGAGAGTTGATTACCACTTAGGCCTGATGTGGCTTCCAGATATGGCAATGCCCCGGCAATGATGCCGACGTCCACGCCGTAGAGCAGTCCACCTAAACCAGCGACCAATAGAAGCAGGTGATTATAACCAGACTTGGAAGGCGACATAAGCAAGGAAGAGTTCAAATTCTGGAATGATCTTGAATGCCCCCGGTGGCTGGCGAGATTGCGAGGCTGGCTCCATAAACCGTTGTCAACAGAGACAAAAGCACCAATGCGACAAATTTGATCTTCATGAATTCAAGCGTCTTTTACCCAAGCTCACGGCGGTGTCTGAACGCGATAAAAGCGGTAAGGCTGGTTGGTCAGCACGCCCACATCCGTGACTCTAAATATCCCGCCAGCGTCAGAAACATTCGTAATCGCCAGCGTGTTCCAAACTTCGGAGTTCAGGTTACTGGTCCACTGGATACGATAGGACCCGAGCGCGATGCCCTTGAAAAGCAAATCTAGATTGGCATTGCTGGTTTTAAGATCAATCAAGCCGGGCGTGGCCATGGCTTGTTGAATCGCTTGCATCAAGGGGCCGGTTTGGTTGCCAGAATGATCTTGAGCAATCTCCCAAATCATGACGCCGCCCAAGCCGCGATTGCGGGCGTAGCTGACCTTGGCCTGACAAGTCCGCGCATCGTCGTAAGAAAGGAAAATATTATTTGTGGGATTGGCATTGGTGATACTCAGATAGGCAGACTGGGCGCTGGCATCCCAATGATAGCGGTTGGACTGATAATAGGTGTCCATGATGGTCCGATACCGATACGCCGTCATGGTCGGCGCCACAGTCCAAGCTTGTCGGGGGGCCACCATGCCGATGGTGGGGGCGCCACTAGCCCCGGTCCAGGCGTACCCATAAAAAGCGATGCCGATCCCCAGTTTGCCAGCCGCAACTCCATTATTGATGTAATTGTTCAACGCGCCGTGGATTGAGGGAAGCAGTCTACTGCTACCAGGAAAGTAAAAGCCGCCATCATAAATAGGTGAATTGAACCAGGTCACCCACCCATCCCACGGACCGGACATGTCATACGTCATGATGTTGATCTGATCGAACTGTCCCTGCAGTGCAGCATACATCTCGTATTGCGCCGAGGCCGAGTCGCCATACGGAGGATAAGCCGCCGCGGCCACGGTCAGCAATTTAGGCTGTGGAAATGTACTTAACGCGGCGCGCAGATCGTAAATGAGATTCGTAAATGATGTCGCATCAGAGGTGGGCACCGGCTCCCAATCAACATCCACCCCATCATAGCCGCGGCTGGACATGAGATTGATGATATTGTTGATGAAGGCGGCACGATTGGCATTACTGGCGGCACCTTGAAATCCAGCTTGAGTGCCACCACCGCCCACACAGATGAGCACCTTGCGACCGGCGGCGTGGGCCCGGGCAATTAGGTCCGCCGAGAACACCGCGGTCAGTCCATTGGCACTCGTATTCAGCGTACCATTGGAATTGGGCGTGGCGGAGAAATGGATGATGTGCGTCAGGGTGGTAAAATCAATATTGGAAGCGGGCATGCTAGATTGCTCCCAGGCTGGGTAATAACCCGTGCGCCAAATCTCGCCTTGAGCGACAGTCCCGAACAACTCCGACAGGGCCACCAATGCAAACACGGCCCGATACCAACGATGCCTAGTTTGGGCTAAAGGCAGGGGTTCAACTTGAGGCCTCATAGTGGATGGGTGGTGACGCTCCGGAGCCGTGACCAGTCATTCGATCCGCCGGTGAAGGCAGTGGGAGTCCATTTCTGACTGGCAGCATCATGCAATTGGTAAACCTCTGCGTGGCCATCGTTGAAGTTGATCCCGTAACCCATGCCATGCGCGCGGGAAGGCAAATCTGGAAACTGGGCGCTTCCGACATTCACAGCAAACATGCCATCATTGATACTGGCTTGGTCTTCATCCAGCACCAACCACGTTTGCGATGGCAATTTGATTTCGGATTCTTTGACATAAACCGGTCGGGTCGCATCTCGTGGACCGTTGGGGTTGGTGACCACCCACTCCGGCGAAGCACCCCAACTGCGACCATTGAGATAAGAATTCATGGAGATGCTCCGCAAAATTGGCTTTCCTCGAAATACGGCCGACACCCCAGAATTGTCCGCCAGCCGGTTGTCGGCGGGACAATGATAGATGTTCAGCGTCTTGGCATAAGGCCAGAGCAACCCCATTTGAATTCCGGCTGGGTCAGCCCCGCCATAGAGGTAGACGCCAGGCAATCCACCAGTCTCCGCGTTGCCACCGCACCACGTGGCTGTAAAACCGCCATACGTGGGATATGCTGAAACAATTCGACCGTTGTTATCATCGTTGTATAACCGAGCCGTAACGGCAAACTGCCGCAGATTGTTGATGCAATAGATCCGTTGGGCTTTCAGTTTCGCTTTGCTGAGCGCCGGCAATAGCATGGCGGCCAGGATGGCGATGATGGCGATGACGACGAGCAGTTCAATCAACGTGAAGGCGATATTCCCGCGCCTGCGAGACTGCGCCCGGGAAACGATTTTGGGAACTCGATGTTTCATGCAAAAGGCCTAAAGCGACAGCGCTTCAGCCGGGGTGCTGGCGAACGCACCCCGGCTGAAAACTTGAGAACTACTATTGCAGTTGGACGCGATAATACAATTGCGCTCCGCTGATGGTGTTCGTGTACGGAGATACGGCACCGGGAACATTGGTATAAACGCCGGTCGCCGCGCCTGCGGCCTGGAGCGTACCCGTCGGCCAGGCGACGACAACGTTACTGCCGGATTTCACGATCGAGAGCCGGGTAGAATTCTGATAATGATTCTGAATTTGTGCCGGCGTGAGCGCCTTGTTATAGACCGCGATATCGTCCATGAGACCGCTGAAGGGCTGGAAGTCCACCGGACTGCGCCAACCAAACACGGTTGCCCCGCTTCCCACGGGCAGACCCGGGGTGGTATTGTAATTATAATTATAGGTGGCGGGACCATTCGGAGTGAGCGGCACATTCCCGTTCTGAACGAATCCCGGATCCGTTCCCGAGGTTTTGGCGACCCCATTCACATACAGGGTAAAGAGCGAGCCGTCGTAGACCAGCGTCAGGTAATACCATTGATTCGCCACCACGAGATCAGGGTCAGTGAGTGAAACCCCCGCATAAAATCCGTTGCGTGGCCACCATGCCCAATGATTGTCCGCGGTTTGATAGACCAACCACCCGGTATTGCCAGCGCCGTACGGATTGCTCATGGAACAGAATACCGTACGATAATCATTGCCATTGGCTGCAAGCGAGGCGGGATTGAACCAACCTTCCCAAGTAAAGCCCCCCACCGGAGGATTGATCTCAATCGCGAACGGAACACTCACCGTTGCGCCACCACTGATACCCAAGGCCGTATTCGTGTAGTGCGGGATGCCGGTGGTTGCGCCAAAAGTAAACGTGCCCGCTCCAGTAACGTAAGTTCCATCGAAGCTGCCCACCGTATCGACTGCTACCGTGCTACCCTCTGGCTCATCCAATTGCCAGTAGGCCACCGGGCCATCAGCGACGACCACTTTTGCGTAGCCAGTCGGCGTCTTGGTGACGGGCCGTGCCTGTACCGTCAAGGTGGCGGGGCTGCTTTCATTAGTGATGTAAGGATTGATGACGCTGACGTAATAGCTGGAACCGTCTTGAGCTGGTTGCACATTAGACAACCATAACACGTTGTTCGTCGCTCCCGGGATCACCGACGCGTCTCCGTTATGCCACTGATAACTGATCGGCAGGGCACCGTTCGCGACAACTTCAAAAACTGCGGCGCTGCCGACGTTCCGAGTGATCGAAGTTAGCGGCGCCACGATCAGAAGATCGGTGGAAACTGTGAGACTCACCGGGCTGCTGGTCACGGAGTTGACCGAGTTGGCGATCACCACCTGATAGGTGGAGCCGTCATCGGTCGGAGTGCAGGTAAAGGCTAGGACATTGCCGGTGGCCCCGCTGATGGGAGTCGTTCCCTTGTACCATTGATAAGTCAGCGGTTGTGTGCCATCCGCGATCACATTGAAATACACCGTGTGTCCTGCATAGGCATTGGTGGAAACCGGCGCGGTCAAGATGGAAGGTGGCAGCGCTGCCAAACGGAACGAGTTGGTCCCGCTTTGATAGTGGGCGAGCACCTGGGCGCCCGAGAGCGCATTGGTGTAATAGGCAAATTCATCCAGCCCGCCATCGAAGGTGCCGTAACCGTCACCTCGCTGGCCCAAAGCCACCGCGGTGGGACTGGTGTTGGCCACATACGTGGCCGCGCTCTGGGTGCCGATCAACACCCCATTGACATAAAAGCGGATGTTGTTGCCATCATACGTGCCGACGAGGTGATACCAGTTGAGCACGGAATAATTGGGGTAGGAAATCCAGACGCCGGTCGGAGTCACCAGGGCCAAGGCGCTGGGAACATCTGGGGTCTGATAAACATACCAGCCGGAAGGAACGGCGGCGCCCCAGCCAGAAAAATTACCAATCGGGCAACGATAATCCCCGCCCGTGGGGATGCTGGTGGGCCGGGCCCAGATCTCAAAAGAAAACGGAGTGGACTGGTTGAACTCCGGGTAATAACCGGCGGTGACTAGACCAGGTTGCCCCGAGGACAACGTGATGGAGTTGGTGGTGATGCCTGGCTGGCCCAACACGGGAAACGTACCCGCAGTGATGTACGCTTCCCGGAAACGCTCCGGTCGAACTGCTGTCGTTGGCCACTCCGCCTGATGTTTCTTCAAGGCGATAATAAGCGAGCGGCCCGTCCGCCAAGATGGTGGCGGGATAATCGGCCGCCGCTGCGCGGGCAGCGGATAAAGCCAGTAGGGCCGCGATTGATAGGAAGTGTTTATTTTGTGCGAAGGGTTTTCTCAATAATTTCATAGGGATCTGATTGGTTATTACTTTGGTTTCATTTGTTTGGTTCGGTCGTTTTGTGGCGATGATAAACACCTAAAGTTTCAGTCTTTTCCCCTGGGTTGTAATTTTAGGAGAAATCAAACCTATCCTTCCCTGATTAACGTATGTGGAGCGCTCCTGCTCCAACTCGCAGGAGCGCTTGCAAATTCCAGTCAACACCTGATTCGAGTTTGTTTTCAAATCACCGTAGTTATATTGCAAAATGTTGGAGGCAACAGTCGGTAAACCTACCGACAGCTCAGTCCAAGCTCGCAGGAGTTGGTGGTTGTAAACTCGAAGCAGTAGCCCAAGCTGGCCGCTTTTCACGCGTAGTCCCCAATCGCTTCTTTTACGCTTTTTTCTCGTCGCGCTGCACACCAGCCCACTCCTTGACGGATTGGCAGAAAAGGCGTCTCCTTGCAACTTGTTACGCGAGCCCAGATAAATGAGCATGAAACTTTCTAGTTTTCCCTCGAGTACTTCGCTTTTCCGTCCAGCCGTTTTTGGTTTTTACGTAAGCTTGCTCATATTTCCATTTATTGGCTTGCTCCCCGCGCTTGGGCAGGAGTTTAGCGTTCGATACTGGCACACTGAAGACGGTTTGCCCGATGAGGAAATCAACGCAATTTCGCAGACGCCGGATGGTTATTTATGGATTGGCACTTACAATGGCCTGGCCCGGTTCGACGGTGAGAAATTCAAGGTGTTCAATACTGAATCCAATCCTGAACTGCCTGATTCCCGGATATGTAACCTACTCACCGACCGTGAAGGTACTCTGTGGATAGGCACTCTGGACGGGAACCTGACGCTGAAAAAGGGAAATCACTTTGAGCCCGTTCAACCGCCTGTGCCGTTTCGAGTTGATCAAAATAAAACGCGCTCTCCCGGCTCCTGGCTTTGGAGTTTTCACAGCGACCTGATTATTGACGGAGAAGGAAGCATCTGGTGGCAGGTGCCCGACAAAGGAATAGCTCGTCTCAAGGCGGGGCTTTGGACTGTCTTCACTCCTTCAAACGGCCTTCCGTCTGGTTATGTTCGGCAAATTGCCTGCGACCACGATGGACACGTGTGGGTTGAAATCAACGGGCAACTTTATTGTTATTACGACGAACAATGGAATCTACGCCAACCAGAAGTGCAGTTTGAAGGCAAGGGGGCGGTACTCGCTCCGGCGGTCAAAGGCGGTCTGTGGGTTGCTGAACCAAGAGTTTCATGGCCCGTCGACGGTGGGCTGGTGCGCCGACTTGAAAACCAGCAATGGCAGCCCCCAACATTAACCATCCCACCCATGCACAGTCCTTACTGGGTTGAGGTCAGTTGCTTGCTTGAAGACGGTACAGGGCATTTATGGATCGGGGCCAATTTCGGCGGGTTGAGCTATTTCGACAGGCTGGGGCAACGGCATGATCAGAGTCTGCGGATTTTGCAGGCAGAGCAAACAATCGCCATTTTATATTTGTTTGAAGACCGCCAGGGAAATATATGGGCCGGGTCGAATAGTGGTTTGTATCGGTTGACCCCACAACCACTTTCTATGTTGCCGCTGCGTCCGGATAATCAACAGATTTTTACTACCTGCGCCACACCTGACGGCACCGTCTGGGTCGGCACCGAAACATCCGGGGTTTTCCATTATGAAGCGGGCTCGTTTACGTCCATAGGCGGAGATTGGAACTTGAATATTCCTCAAATTTTTTGTCTGGTTAGCGACTCCCAGTCAAATCTTTGGGCCGGAACATCCAGTGGTTTGTTTCAACTACGGGACGGACGTTTCCACAGCGTTCCGCAGCCCATGCAGTTAAAAACGAACTGGATTTCAGCGATCTTTCAAGACCATGCGGGAACCCTCTGGTTTGGCACAGCAACAGGGCTATTCTCCTATGGCAATGGTAACTTTACCGCGTATGCGCCCGCGGTTGATGTTCGCTGTATCGCGGAGGACAATACGGGCGATTTATGGGTCGGCACGATGGGCAACGGGCTGTTCCGATTGCCTTCTGGGAATTCTCGAACCCTCAGCAGTGTCAAAAGCTTTCCCTCTGTTGACGCTCGGGCTTTGCTTTGTGACCAAGCAGGAACGCTCTGGGTTGGAGGCTGGGGGAGTGGCCTGTTCCGGCGTCACCAGAATACCTTTGTGAATTTTACTTCAGCAGACGGACTTCCATCCGAACGCATTGGCTACATCAGCACCGACAACCATGGCAGGTTATGGCTGCTTTCAAATAACGGGATCATTGGCATTGCTTCCGAGAGCCTGCAAAACTATGAGCGCGGCAAGAGCCTGCCACTCTTGTGGCTTCATTTTTCTTCAAAGGAGGGCCTCGCCAATCGGCTTTGCTCCAGTTGGGGCCAGCCCGTGTGCGCAAAAACGTCCGATGGTTGCCTCTGGTTTCCTTTCATGGATCAGCTCTGCGTGTTTAATCCAGCCGAAGCGCTGTCCAAATTCGTCGCGCCAAATGTGCTGGTAGAATCCTTGCTGGCCGACGGCAAAGAATTATCGCCCCTGTCGGGCGAATCCTTGCATTGCGTCTCGGGAACTCGACGCTTCGAGTTTCATTACTCGGCCATTGACCTGCTGGAGTCCGATGTCTTGTGCTTCCAATACAAGCTCGAAGGTATGGATCAGGACTGGGTGAACGCTGGGAACCGTCGAACGGCTTATTACAGTAAACTGCCTCCTGGCAATTACACATTTCGCATGATGGTCGGCGAGCGCAATGGCCGGTGGTATGAAGCCCCAACGCCAATCCAGATACAGGTAATTCCCCGCTTTTGGGAAATACGCTGGGTGCAAATACTCGTGACAATATGTCTTGTCCTTGGTATCGCCGGGTTCTTCGCGCACAAAACGAGGCGCGAATTCCAGCGCCGCTGGGAATGGACGGAAATGCAAAATGCAGTCGAGCGGGAGCGCATGCGGATCGCCCGTGATATTCACGATGACCTAGGTTCCAGCCTGACCCATATCGCCCAGTTAAGTGAATTGGCTCAGGCGGACATTGCCCAACCCAAACAAGCCAAAATTCACATTGATGAAATTTTTACCACGGCGCGCGGGGTCGCTCGCTCTGTTGATGAAATCGTCTGGGCCATCGACCCCCAAAATGATTCATTGGAATTGTCCGTCGCTTATATCCTTAATACCGCGCAGCATTATTTGCGGACAGGTGGGATTCGCTGCCGACTGGATCTGCCAGAAACATTGCCGGATTGTTCATTTTCGTCCTCGATTCGGCATCATCTCTATCTCGCAGTCCGCGAAGCACTTCACAATATTGTCAAGCACGCTTCGGCCTCGGAAGTTCAATTGGGGTTGAATGTAAATACCGATTTGAAATGGTTAACCATCACCATCGCCGACAACGGAGTCGGATTTGTTGTGACGCCGAATGGCTCATCAGTAGTGCCTGCCCGCCTCGGAGCTGGCGATGGTCATGGGTTGGAAAACATGATGCATCGCCTCAAATCAGTCGGCGGCCGGTGCGAATTGGTAAGCCAACCTGGGCGCGGGACGACCATCAGGTTGATTGCGCCTATGAAATCACCGCAGATAAAAAACGCACCATCAACATAAAAACTCTTTCGTGACTGATTGTGTTTGAGAATAACAAGGCTCAAGCCTCTTATGTCGGAAGGTTTACCGACTACACTTCTGTATGAAACCGGCCAGATTATCAGCAATCAGCAAGGTGGTTGATACACCCGAAAAGGCAGACACCACAGGTGCGTTTAATGTGGTGACGACAACAGTTGCCATCGTTGATGATGACCGGTCCGTGCGGAGAAGCCTAGCGGATATTCTCCATCGTTCGTCTGGCGTCAAATGCGTTGGCAGCTATGCGGATGCAGAGACCGCCTTGGAAGAAATTCCACGTCTCGCTCCCCAGGGTACTGCTAATGGATATTAACCTTCCCGGAATGGATGGGGTTACCTGCGTTCGCCAACTGGCCCGGCGCTCTCCCAAAACGCAAATCATTATGCTGACCGTTCACGACGACACGAGCGCAATTTTCAACTCCCTTGAAGCCGGCGCCAGCGGCTATCTGCTCAAGCCGGTTCGCGCGACCGACCTCATCGGGGCGGTGTGTGATGTATTTACAGGTGAGCACCCGATGACGAGCAACATCGCCCGGAAAGTTGTCCAATCATTCAAACAACCACCTGCGGATGGTCACGCCACCGATGGCCTTTCACCTCGGGAATTGGAGATTCTCGACTGTTTGACCAAAGGATTTATCTACAAGGAAATCGCCGATCACCTTCAAGTCAGTTATGCAACGGTTCGGACCCACATCGAGCGCATCTATGAGAAACTTCACGTCCGTTCGCGATCCCAAGCTGTTGCAAAATTCCATCAATTGTAAAGCTAACTTGGCTTGATTTGCTTGTCTGCGCTACAATCATGAATTCTCGAACTGGCTTCTCATCCCGCCACTCGATTTTCAGGGAAGGTGGTTCATCCGGCCTTGTCTCCCCGACCGCATTGACGCTCGCAGTCGCGGCGACCACCTTGCGGCAGTCTTATCATCAGAACGATAGCGATCCAGCTATCTCGGCAGATTCCGCCCCAACCTGCGCCGTGGATGGGTTGGTCGGAGTTAGACTTCCGGGACACCACCAAGTTCATCTCACATCACGGTGTTGCCCCAACCGCTGAGAGTATCGCAAACACGGCGGTACATTGGCTTTTATGATTCGACCAGGCGTTCCCGCAGCTTACTGCCTCCGTGATGGTGGCCAAGAATGCGGTGGATGCGATGCGTGCCGGCAATGCGCAGATGCAGGTCGGGTTTGCGACAACGGCTGGTGCGGTGGCGGGAATCATAGGGCTCATCCTGAGCGCGGCGGTTGCCTGGGGTCAATATGCGGCTGAAAAGCAGCAGGCCAACTCCGCCGCGAATCTTTCCTGGCAGGAAACGGTACAACAGCAGGCCTTGAACGCTGAATTGATAGGTTGTTGAAGCGGCAAGAGATCACCAAAGAGACAGCACGGCAGTTAAAGAATGCTACGGGTGATTCAGCAGGCAATCGCAGTGTGCAGGATTTCTTGCGCTACAGCAGAGAAAGCGACCCGCAGTCAATGATGGCGGCGGTGGATCTGGAACGGGCGAATGCCGATAGCGTCCGTGAACTCAATAGATCAGGCCGGCCTTACACGGGAACGCAAAAGGCGAACGATGAAGCCTTAATAATCGAGCGCTACAATCAGGATTTAGCAGAGCAGATCAGGTTGCTTAAAGAAGGTGCGATCACCCAGAAAGAAGCCGACAACCTGAGTAACCAAGCTGCCATCCGGCAGAACAACAATCTGCTGCAACTCAAGAGTCATCTGACGGAGATCCAGGAGTTGCAACGCGCCACCGCGCAGATGTTCGCCAGCGGCTTCAGCGCGGCCTTTGTGGATTTTGTGAGCGGGACGAAGGACGCCAAGGAAGCGTTCAGTGATTTTTCCCGATCGTTCCTGAGCCAGATCACGCAGATGATTGCACAACAGATGATCTTGAAAGCCATCAAGAGCACGAGTTGGGGGAGCGCATTGTTTTCGGCGGAAGGCGGGATGTATCCACGCTTCATGGCGGATGGCGGGATGCAAGGTGTGAGCATGGTTTCGAGCGCGACGTATTTCCCGCGCTTCAATGTTGTTGCTGGCGAGGCTGGTGCCGAAATGATGACGGTGCTCGCGCGCCCGCGCATGATGGAAGTGGGCGGGATGCAGGCTGGGGTGGGCAGTGCGCAGGGCAATCGCCTGGCGATCACGAACGCCGATGCCTTGGCTCAATCAGGCGGAGGCGGTATCAACGGACAAGCTCAGATCGTCGTCACGCTCGGCCCCGAGTTGCGTGCGGAAATCGTGCAGCAGTCCATCAAAGGGGCGCGGGTGCAGGTTGCCCAGGACATGCGCGCTGATACGGACATCTCGCGAGGGGTAAAAGGGCTCACTGCGTAGGCTTCGCAGGGCAGGTGCAATCCCATTGCAGGACGGGTGCAGAGGGGCGGCAACATGCCAAAACATAGGGCGCAGGGCGCACATGTTTTCTATGGTCTTCCTATTTGTTCAATTTCCCGGTGTGACGTGCGCCGCCCTTTATTTTCAAGAGTTTTTGCCCTGTTCTGATTTTGCACAAATAGGAGGATGTGCAGAATTCTGGTGACTTAAAATCCGCGCTCTAAAAAGTGCGAAATCACCCCATTTCTAGCCAACTAAAGCTAAATCAAGGAATCTTGCGAAACTGAACAATTGGCGCGACATGTGACAGTTGGGCCAGAAGATTGGAGCGGGTGAAGGGAATCGAACCCTCGTCTCAGCCTTGGGAAGGCCACATTCTACCATTGAACCACACCCGCCGGCGCGGCTGGTGGGTTTCTAACAGAGTCGGCGGGGCGGCGCAATAGATTTACTTGCGTCTGTTATGCGGCGACTGCGGTGGAAAAGAATTGGTTTTTAGCAGCGTGGATTTGGTAGGGTGAACGCATGCAATGGCATGTAAGGACGCTGATCTTGTTGGTACTTGCTGGCGGACTGATGGGGTGCGGGAAACCAGCGGCGATTCCACCAGCTGGCGGGGCTGGGGCGACGCCGGCGATTGACCCTGTCTATGGGCATCTGACCCATGCGCAGCCGAAGTTGCCGACGGTCAAAGTTTGGCTCGGCAGTGAGGAGATGGTCGCGGAAATCGCCTCCACGGAACTAGCCATTCGCACGGGCATGATGTATCGCACTAACATGGCCGAAAACGAGGCGATGATTTTCGTGTTTCCGCCGCAAATGGTCGGCCCCAAGAGTTTTTACATGCGCAACTGCATTGTACCGTTGTCTGCTGCGTACATTGCGCCGGATGGTTCGATTGCCGAGATCGTGGAGTTGCAACCGGGGAATGAAAAGGGCGTGGACTCCCAGTCTTCCAATCTGCAGTTCGTGCTTGAAGTGCCACAGGGTTGGTTTGTGCGCCATAATGTTCGTCCCGGCATGGTGATTCGCACTGAACACGGGTCATTGCAGGAAACCTTTTTTCGCCGCTGAGCTCAAAGCGCATCCATGACCGCGGCGAAGCGCAGGCCGCGCATGCTGACACGTAATTCGGTAAAACCGAATTGCTCCATTACGGCTTCAAAAATCACTGTTCCTGTCAGGATTACATCCGCGCGTTTGCGGGGTAGGCCGACGATTCCCTCGCGTCGAGCTAGGGGCATGCTCCACAAGTTTTCCGTGTGCCAGCGGAGGCGGGCCAGACTGATGCGGGTGTTTTCGATGATGACCCGGTCGTATGTTTCCAGCTGGGCTTCCATGCGGGCGAGAATCGTTGTTGTGCCACCGGTGCCCACCAGCAGGATGGGGGTCTGTCCGGTTTGCAACTGCGTTTCCCGTTCCAATGCGGGCGCGAGGGTTGGGCGGATTTTTTCCGCGACGAAGTTCCGCACCCAGTGCCGCGTTTCGGCAAATTCCTCGCGGGTGGGAGGATCGCTGTGCGGGATGGTTTCAAGCAGGCGCACCGTGCCGAGTCGGAAACTTTGGCGAAAATGTTTTTGTGATCCGCAGCCCAGAATGAATTCGGTGCTGCCTCCACCGGCGTCCAACAGCAGTAGCGGTACTTGCGCGAGGGCTGGGTCAGTGGTCACTCCATGGAACGCCCAGTCGGCTTCCTGCTCTCCCGAGATGATTTCCAAGTGCTGGCCGGAAGCGTGTGCGATGGCGGCGATCAGATCTTGGGCGTTGATTGCATCGCGCGCGGCGCTGGTTGCGATGACTCGGATGTGTTGGGCGTGCAGGGCTTGAGCCTGGGTCACGAAGGTAGCTACAGCTTGAGCGGTATTGGTAACGGATTCGGGCAGCAGGCGGTGGGTTTCATAGAACCCCTGGCCTAGCCGCGTCTGTTTGCTCTCTTCACAAATGGGATGAATCTCGGGCCCGGCAACGTCGGCCACGAGTAATTTCACGGAATTCGTGCCGACATCAATAATCGCACGACGTTTGACAGCCATGTGCAGGCATTAGAGCAGGGAGTGTTTGTCCGACCAAGTGAAAATCTGGTGTCGTCCCAAAAAACAGCGGGTGCTGCGCAACACACGATTTTACGGCAGCACCCGCTCCTTCCCGCGGAAAGTGATATGATCCGCCGCTAAACGCTCTGTTCTGATGTGTGGGGCACGCAAAACTTACTCTGCTTTCCTGATCTGACAAGTCTGTGGGGACGGTGCAAAATCAAACGAGCGACGAGAAGGATTCCCGCCGCTCGATGTGACGTTTAAATGACTCGGACTATTTCTTTTCCTCTTTCTTTTCGTCCTTCTTCGGGTTGCACTTTTCGCAGGTCTTGCCGTCCTTCGCGGCCTTCTCGCAGCACGGATGGGTGCAGGCCTTGCCAGCTTCTTTGGCCTTTTCGCAGCAAGATTTTTCACTGGCGAACGCCGGGCCGCCCAATAGGGCGAGTGCGAAAACCGTCACGACCATCAATTTGATCATTTTCATAGGGATTTTTGTTTTGGTTTGTTGTCCGCATCGCGCGCAGTCAGGAATTGGGGGCGCGAAATGTGGTCGAAGGCAAACTTAAGCTCTTTCCTCCGGCTGCCAAGCGGAATTTGTCGGTAATTTTCTCGCGCGCGACAAGGCGTGAAGATTACGATGCCTTGATGTCATCGGGGTACAATCAACTGCTTGACGCGATCATTCGCCACTTGGCAGACCTCCAGGCGCAGGGGGGCCGCCATGTTACAGTTGCGGCGGAAACGTTGCGAGCGTTGACTATGCCGATCGCGAACCCCGTCCCGGCAGTTGGGCCGGTCAGTTCCAAGTCAGTTACGGCGACTGCGCCCAGGCCGTCCGCTAGCGAGTCGCGTCCGACTTCGATGGTCCCGATGCCGAAACCAGTAATGCCCGTGCTTTCCGATGCGCCCACGGTGTCCCACTTCGCTTCTGTCACCCCTGCCAAGGCCGCTGCATTTGCCGTTTTGCGGGAGCGCGTGATGGCTTGTGTCAAATGTCCCAATCTCGTGGCTGCGCGCAAATCGGTGGTGTTTGGCGTTGGTAATATTGATGCGTCGCTGATGTTCGTTGGTGAAGCCCCCGGTGCGGATGAAGATGAGCAGGGAGAGCCATTTGTCGGTAAGGCGGGTCAGTTGTTGACCAAGATCATCGAAACGATGGCACTGCAGCGGGGTGACGTTTACATCGCCAATATTCTCAAGTGCCGCCCCGATACGCCCGGGCAGTCGGCTGGAAATCGCAAGCCTACTGCGGACGAGATGGCCACATGTATTCCGTATCTGCATGAGCAGATTGATTTGATCAAACCCAAGGTGCTGGTGGCGTTAGGCGCAACGGCAGTCGAGGGATTGTTGGGCAAGACCGTTGGTATCACCAGGCTGCGCGGCAACTGGCAGACCTATCGCGGCATCCCGCTGATGCCCACGTACCACCCAGCGTATCTGCTCCGGAATCAGGCAATGAGCGAGAAACGGCGGGTCTGGGAGGACATGTTGCAAGTGCTGGAAAAGCTCAACCTGCCCATCACCGAGCGGCAGCGGAATTTTTTCACTCGCGGATGACTGGCGCGCGGTTGTCCTGATGCGGAGCTGTGTGGTGCGGTAGCGTGACGGAGGCTTAGGTCCTAGTCAGGATATGGATGGGAAGTTCCACGTGATAAACGTCGCCCGTCCAATGTCCCCGAGCCTCGTCGCCAGCGAGTTTGCGGAGGAGTTTCAGCATTTTCTGATTCGTGCTCAACACTTCGGCCTCGAACCACTCCAACTGATCGGCCAACGCCAATTGCGCGAGCAGTCGTAGCAAGCAAGAACCGAGGCCGCAATGTTGAAACTCATCATGAACCGTGAGGGCAATCTCGGCGGCGTGCGGACGGGCCAACTTCACATAACGTGCCCCACAAATGATCCGGCGGGTGGAGTTTTTTTCCAGCACGCCGACAATGCAGGTCTCACGTGACGTGTCGAATTCCAACATGCGGCGGAGTTGTTCGGGGGCGATCGCGCGGATCGGGCTAAAGAAACGATGCAGCAAGGTTTCGCGGGAAGAGGAGTTGATGGCCGCAGCTATCAACGGTTCATCATCCGCCTGCACCCGGCGCAATCGCACCAACGTTCCGTCAGGCAGTGCGAACGTAGCGAGCCATTCTGGTGATTGGTTTTGCGGGGACTCAGATGGAGGCGTGGCATCCGGCACGCGGTCATTATGCCGTAACGGCGGCAGCCGTCAGCGCGAATCAACGGGGCGCGGGCGCGGGCTCTTTGGTGGGTGCAGCTGGCGTATGGGCTGAGGTAGGTGGGTTTGCTACCGGCAGCACCACGGAATGTTTCATGACATGATCGGCGCGATCGGTCAGGACCCGGGCGCGGTGGGCCGTGGCTTCTGTGGCCAGTCGTGGTTGAGCCGTGGCAGCCGGCGACCCATAGTGAAAACCACTTTCATCCTCGTAACCGAACGGAACTTCAAACCAAGCTCGGATGCGAGCAGTAACGCGGGACCAAATTCCGGTCGTGACGGGGACGGCGGCAACGGTGGCTTGGGGGGACCCTCCGCGGGGGCGGAAGATCGGGCTTCAAATAGAAACGAACGCTCCTTCATGACGCATCTATTCTGCTTTAAAGTGACAAATTTGCCACTGGTTGAGCGGAACTTTATTTCACAAAAAAACACTTTTCGGTCTCAAGTTCCCAGGCTTGGCTGCCGATAAGGCGCCGAACTACACCCCCTCAAAAACCCGTACCAACCGATTACCGACGTAGACGCTGTTTCGGGTGGCAAACAGTTGTTTTCGTAATTTTTCGATGCGCACCTCGGACTTTTCCATCTGCCCAACCACGAATTGATAGACCTCGCGGACGGGCTCGTTAAGCAGGCGGGTCATGCGCACGACCGGTTGCTTGTCGACTTTGATGGTGATGATTCCCAAGAGGTGGCTGTGATTGAATTCAATCTGGTGTTTTTCCACCTCGCCGACTTCGACTTTGAACTTCATAGGTACGTCTCCGACAATCTCCTTGTCCAACTCAATGCAGTGTTTGTGCCATGAAGTCTGGCAGGCAGATGCGCCTGGGAAGCGTCCCAATTTCGCGCAGTCATGCCCATCCGCGAAATGTCCCGAAGCAAAGTAACCCGGGGCCGCCCCGGGATTTTCCTCAGTCGTCTGAGGTGGCAATCAGATTCGCGATAGCGATGACATTCAGCGCGGCCTTGGGGACCAGACTGCTGATTTCGACAAACTCCGGCAGCTTCGATCCATCGGCGCTGCGTTCGGAGCAATGATCCCCATCGCCCCACGGGCCGAGGCCATCGAGGGTCGGCACGGCGTCCCAGATTTGATTGCCGTCACTGAGTCCACCGCGTTCGTAGCCGCTTACCGGGAGCTTCAATTCCTTCCCCGCTTGCACCCAGAATTCGCACAACCGGTCCGTTGCTGCGTTGCGGGGCCATGGACGGCTCTCGGTGAGAATCTCCACCTTCACTTCGCAGCTGAAACCGTCTGCGGGGCTACGTACTTCGCCGGGCCCAGCGAGGGCAAGGAGCGCCGCTTTAGCCTCGTTGTAAACTCGGGAGTCAAACGCGCGCAATTCGCCCTCCGCGACGGCTTCATGCGGAACACGATTGAGGACCGTGCCGCCGGAAATGGTCGCAACATTTACAGTCAGAGCGCGCGCATAATCCGTCAGGGCTGCGATGCGTGGCAGGAGCTGGCCTAGTTGCACCACGGCATTCGCGCCGTGTGAATGTTTCCCACCCGCGTGTGAACCGCGTCCGGCCACTGTCATCCGCCACGTGGCCCGGCCTTTTCGCGCCAGCACCATCAGGCGTTCTTCGCCCAATCGCCCCTCCGCCTCAAAGACCAGCGCCGCGAGCGTGCTCTTTTCGAAGCGCGCCCGACAGACGTCGCCAAAGTCTGGTGAGAACATTTCCTCTGAAGAGTTGAAAAACAATTTCCACGTGATGGTTTCGAAGATTTCCGGCGCTTGCGCTTGGAGCGCTTTTAACACGAGCCAGATCATGACTGTGCCGCCCTTGATGTCGTGTGTGCCGGGGCCAAAGATGCGGTCGCCCTCAACGGACCAGTGAAAATTATTTCGGACCTCCTCTTCCGGTGAGAACACCGTATCGAGATGCGAGACCATTGCGATGCTTTGGTGGCCGCGGCCGGTTCGTGTTAGCACGAGATGTTGGCCGAACCGAGGATTGGTGGAGTGAACGTATTCTGCTTTGAAGCCCAAGGGGGCAAAGCTCTCGGCCGTAAAGCGCGCGAGCTGGTTTACGCCGGCGGGATTAAGCGTGAAGCTGTTGATGCCGACCATCTGCCGCAGCAGTTCGAGCGCGGCGGGCAATTCAGATTTCAGATAGTTGTGCAGTGAGGCGGCATTTAACACGCGGGGAGAGTCGGAAGATTCCCCGGGCGGGTCAATCCCGCCGCTGACACGAATATGTGGGCAGGGCGAAGCCTATTTACGCACGGATTCAACGTGCTTGCCGCGGATTTTCTTGGTGTTGAAATCCCACAACAGCCAGTCGTCGTCGGGCACAAATTTATTGAGCTTCGAGTCCCACTTCTTTGGCAGGCTTTTGTTGAGTGTTTCGAGAAATGGCAACAGTGGGCGGCGAGGTGGGAATTTTAACTCATGCCGATCGAGTGCGATTTCCGTCTTCCAGCCGAATGCTTTGCGGTATTTCGCAAAACCGAAGCCGTCGAAGAAGTTTTCACTCTTCACCAGCGGCATGTACCACAGACTAGGGATGCCTTTGCGGTTTTCTTTGATGGGAATTTCCATTCCTAGCCGTTCCAACAAAGCCAAGCCTTTAGCGTCATTTTTTAGATGATCGCGCAATTGACGTAGGCTGGGGAACTCAACCGGCGGGCTGACGAACAAAACCGGCTTGTGTTGCAGCGTGGCGAGAATGATTTCATGCGGCGTGCCGACGCTGTAGATGTTCGTGGGGCAGTACGACACTGTGAAGTCGCTCGTATCCACCATGCGTAGATCGATGTGCAGCGTTTCCCAGAATTGTTCCGCGCACCACGCACGTTCCTGTGCGCCCTTTTTACCGCCGGCAAAGGTCCAGCGTTCCCGGATGCGTTCAGTGCTTTTGACGTCTTCCCGACCGTACTCGTGCAGGCCGCGGACGTCTGGTTTGAACCAAGGGTCGAAGACGGTGACGCCCATCTTCTGAAGAAAGTCGCTGACGCGGTTGCGCCAGCCGAAATGTTTTTCCACTTTGCGCGACGCGACAAAATCCATCGGGCCGGACAGATAAACGCGCGCGCCTTGGAGGAGTCGGTTTTTGCGCTGGGCCTTCGACATGGGCGGACAATAGGGATGCGGCGGGAGTGATTCAAGCGGAGAGTGGCCAGCGATGCCCACCAGTCGGCTGGGTAAGACCGCTTCGCTTCAAGGGCGATGGCCAAACAAAAACGAGGTTCAGCCGCAGCTGAACCCCGTTGTGAAAATATCAAACCAGCGGCTTAGTAACGACCGCCGCGATCACCGCGATCGCCACGATCACCACCGCGACCGCCACCGCCGCCGCCGTATTCACGACGCGGGCCACGACCGCCACCGCCACCGCCACCGGGCGGACGATCTTCGCGGGGCCGGGCGACGTTAACCGTCAGGGCGCGACCGTCAAATTCTTTGCCGTGCAAAGCTTCGATGGCCTTTTCCGCCTCT
The DNA here is from genome assembly GCA_049840435.1 of Verrucomicrobiota bacterium. GTDB lineage: Bacteria > Verrucomicrobiota > Verrucomicrobiia > Limisphaerales > JADLHS01 > JADLHS01. The sequence continues at coordinate 75,770 of JASGKY010000054.1, forward strand.
TCGGGACTGCTCATGGTGACGAACGCAAAGCCGCGGGGGCGACCCGTCATGCGATCCATCATGATGTTGGTCTCCACGACCGTGCCGCAAGCGGCGAACGCGTCTTGGAGATCGTTTTCAGTGGTTTTGAAGGAAAGATTTCCAACAAACAACTTCGTGCTCATGTGATGTATTGTCCGAGACCAACTCTGCTACTCCACACTGTTCCCGACCGCCGGGTTTCAAATCATCACTGAACCAAGTTCACTTGAGGATTTACCATGTCGTGGCAGCGACAAGCTATCTATCAGACGTCCGGACTTTGGCAAATCATCCGGCAAATTCAAGCGCTAACTTTTACAATAAGTGTGCCACGTCACCTCTGACATTGCGGGCAATAAAATGTGCTGCGGGCCGCCTGCACGATGCGCTTGATGGGTGTCTTGCATCGCCGACATCCCTGACCAGCCCGGTCATATACGCGCAAACGTTCCTCGTAATAGTCCGGCGCATCCGCAGCGAGCCCGTAATAGAACAAGCCATCCTTGCGTTGTGCCGCCGAACCGTGGTGGAGCGGGATCGTGCTGCCGAAGCGGATGGCTTCCATCAACACCTGACGGATGGCGCGCCACAATGCACGGACTTGCGATGATTTTAGTTTTCCAGCGGCCAACTGCGGTTTGATGCGGGCACGATGCAATGCCTCACTGGCGTATATGTTCCCCACGCCGGCGACGAGGTCTTGATCGAGTAGGCGCACCTTGATGGCACGCTTTGAACTGGCGAGCGCGGCGGTGAAGGCCTTGACGGTGAACTCGCTCCCCAACGGCTCTGGGCCCATGCGGGCAATCGAACTTGCATCCAGGCTCAGTTTTCCAAAGTAGCGCTGGTCTTCGTAGATGAATTGTTCGCGTCCGAGATCAAGGATTACCGCAGCGTGCTTGGGCAAAAGCTCAGATTTCCGCGCGAGAAACATCCGGCCCGTCATGCCGAGATGGCCGACAAGCAAAATGGATTTTGCCTTGGTTGAACCGCGCAGTTGAAAGAGCAGAAATTTTCCGCGACGACTGACCTCGGTGAAGGTTGCGCCGCGGAGCGTTTGCTTGAGCGTGTTCGCGGGGGTGGGACGGATGACGCGTTCGCGGTGGATTTGCACGGCGCGAATTTTCTTTCCACGCAGCAGTGGGCGCAAATGCCGCACGAGCACTTCAACCTCGGGAAGTTCAGGCATGAAGAATTGAACGAAAGCTGCCTAGCCCGTCACCACCGTGCCGACCGCTTCACCCATCACCACGCGCTTGAGATTATGCGGCTTGAACAGGTCGAACACGATGATCGGCATCTTGTTGTCCATGCACAACGAGAAGGCCGTCGAATCCATCACCTTCAACTGCTTTTGCAAACAGTCGAGATACGCGACCTGGGAATAGCGCTTCGCTTTCGGATTTTTCTTCGGGTCGCTGTCGTAGATACCGTCCACTTTGGTGGCTTTCAAAATCACTTCCGCACCGATTTCCGTCGCCCGCAAGGCCGCCGCCGTGTCCGTGGAAAAATAAGGATTACCCGTGCCACCGCCAAAGATCACCACGCGACCTTTTTCCAAATGCCGCACCGCGCGGCGACGGATAAACGTCTCCGCCACCTGCGGCATGGCGATGGCCGTTTGCACGCGCGTGGCGACGCCGATTTTTTCCAACGCATCCTGCAAGGCGAGCGAGTTGATGATGGTCGCCAACATGCCCATGTAATCGCCTGTCGCGCGTTCGATGCCTTTTTCGCTGCCCGCGAGTCCGCGGAAGATGTTGCCGCCGCCGAGGACCACGACCACTTGCACGCCGAGGTCGCGGACTTCGCGGACCTGTTCAGCCATGCTTTGGATTTCCTTGGCGTTGATGCCGAAGCCCGATTCGCCGCCCAATGCTTCACCGCTGAGTTTGAGAAGGACGCGACGATATTTGGGCTTGGCAGATTTTTTCATGATTCGATGTGGCGGCAACGCTCTTTGACGTCCGGCTTTCTAGCAGTCCGCGCGGCGACCGTCAAAACCAAAGGGCGTTGCTGTTCGCGCCGGGCAAAATTATCCTCTCGGCGTGAAACCGATTGAAGCACCGGACGCGCACCACTTCAACGCCGCCTCGGGCTGGCTGGAACTGGGCAATCGTGTCGAGGCCCGGGCAGAACTGGCGCTGATTTCCAGCGAGAACCAGTCACATCCGGCGGTGCTGGATTTGAATTTCAGCCTTTGTGCCGTGGAAAAGAATTGGGACGCCGCCTTCGGTTTCGCCCAGCAACTTGTTGCGGCGTTGCCGGGTGAACCCGCTGGCTGGTTGCATTGTGCTTACGCACTGCGACGTAAAACGGGCGGCGGGCTGGAGCTGGCCCGCGATTTTTTGGAGCCTGCAGCGGAAAAGTTTCCGCAAGAGCCGGTCATCGCGTTCAATCTCGCCTGTTACGAATGCCAGTTGCAACAGTTGGACGCGGCGCGGCGCTGGTTCAAGCGTGCCTGTGAGGTTGGTGACAAAAATCAAATCCAGACGATGGCGCTTGCAGATGAAGATTTGAAAGCACTCTGGCCAGAAATCCGTTTGGATTAGCCGGAGTGGTTTCAGCCGATGATCTTGGCAGCGACCGGCTTTGTGTCCGCACCCGGAGCTTGGCAAGCGACATCGCGATCCAAGGCGGCCGGAATTCTTGCCGCCGCTTGTGCGCTTTGCTTTGCAGTCGTGATGGCGGGCGCATCATGTTCTTCGTCCCACTCCGGCAAGCGCAGCACAAACGTTGCACCTTCTCCGAGTTTGCTGCGGCAAAATACAGTGCCCGACATTGCTTCAGCGAGTTTTTTGACAATGGACAAACCGAGGCCGGTGGAAGACTCCCCGCCGGTTGGTTGGGCACTGAGTCGGGCGAATTTGCCGAAGAGTTTCTTCTGATCATCGTCACTGAGGCCAGGACCGTGATCTTTGACGCTGATGGAAATGTGCCCGTTCTCCAACGAAGCAATTACTTGCACCGTGGATTTCTGCGGCGAGAACTTCACCGCATTGGAGATAAGATTGTCGAGAATCTGCATTGTCGCATTGCGGTCCGCGCGCCCCCAGACCGGTCCGCCTTCTTCGGTGCAGATGACGATTTCTTTCCGTGTCGCATGCGGCTGGTTGTTGGCCACACATTCCGCCGCGAGCGCACGAAGATCGCAGCGTTCAATGTTGGAGGTGAACTTGCCCTGTTCGATGGCGTTGGCGTCGAGCAGATCTTTGATAAGCTGAAACATCCGTTGCCCGGCGCCAACGATGTTGCCGGCGAATTTGGTGGCCTGCGCAGGTGGCAGGCTATTCATCTTCAGCAATTCCGCCGTGCCGATGATGACCGTCAGCGGGTTCTTCAAATCGTGGGCCGCGATCCCGAGAAATTCATTCTTCTCCTGATTCAAGCGCGCGAGCTGTTCATTAGAGGTGGCGAGTTTGGCGTTGGCCTCGCTCATTTTGGTGAAGGCGCGTTCGCGGCCACTTTCAAAGATCACGCCGAGCAAGAACATGAACATGATCAAGGCAAGGTAACCGGCGGCATTGATCACCGGATGCCAGCTTTCCGGATAGGTGGGATGCATCTTCCAACCCAGCATGTTTGCCGCAACCACTCCCGCACCGGCAGCGAAAGATAATATCGCCCATGTACCGGCAGCCTTGCGCCCGACCAAGAGCAGAGCGCACAAAGGTACGCTGACCAGCCACGCGATTGCATGTCCTTCTGAACCTCCTTCGCAACCGCATAGCGCCGCAAAACCAATGATCAGGATGGCGCACAGCGAATGTCCAGCCAGCGGTACGGATTGGGTGCGCCGCATCAACCACGGGATGCCGGCGAATCCCGCGCTGCAAACAAGCACGATGCCCGCGCCCCAAAAGTGACTAACCACCGCGTAGAAAATTGCGAAGACGCTACCGAAGATCGTTCCCAAAATTCCGAAGCGTGCCGTGAGCCGGGCGCGGCGGGCGGCCTCCGGATCTTTCTGGCAGGCGCTGGGAATAAAGCGTTCCGCCAATTCGCCGATTAGCCGTAGCGCTTGATTCCAGAAAGCTAGGACGAGGCCCAAGATTTTCCCCAAGCCGCGCGGCTGGAGTTTCAACAAGCGCCCCGTTTGCAAAAAGAAATCGCTCTCCGTCAGCCGCTGAACTGCGGTGTGGAAAGTCGTGTTTTCGTTGTTGGGCGGCGGGGGCACAAATAGTTACAGCTTAACCTTCATCGTCATCCGTCCGTGCTCACTTAACGAACCCGCACCGTCCCGGGATGAGGCACTGGGCGGCATTTTCCCGCCGGGGTTAAGGCGAAAAACGCTGCGGGCAGAGGACATCTTCATGCTTTATTCCGACTTTCAATGACAAACATTCATCCCGCTTAAAAAGCCGCTTAAATCCCAACCCGGTTTGCCGATGGTTAGGCGGCTTGAGCAGATGGCATTCCGGGTTGGCTTTGTCGCTGCTGAAACTCATGTCGGTGTCTGTCCAAATTATGAAAATAACTCGCTCGGTTTCGCTCGTAGTAGTGATCGGTTTCATCCTGCCGTTTGCGGCCAGCGCGGCGGGGATTTATCGCGACGGGGCTGGCGCGCGCTCCTTTTCGCTCGGTGGCGCTTCCGTCGCAAAACCCGATGCCGCTTTGGAAGCCTTGCAAGCAAACCCGGCAGGATTGAGCGCGCTGAAATCTCCGCAGCTTCAAGTTGGGTTTGGCCTGGTGAATGCCGATGGTGAATTTTCCAACTCCGCCAACTCAGGTGCGGGATTGGAGGATGGTTTTGGCGTCTGGCCAGAAGCGGCCCTCGCTTTCCCGATCGGCTCAACGCCCATCACGCTTGGATTTGGCTTCGTGCCCGATGCCGCATTGGGTGGCGAATGGAATTATGTAGATGCGCCCGGCGGGCTTGGCGGCACGACGAGCTACGGCTATCAGGAACACAGCTCCAAGATCACCGCACTACGCACCGCACTTGGCGCGAGCTGGCAGATCACCGAAGCGCTGGCCATCGGCGCAGGCGTCGGCTTGGTTTACAATCAGAACCGGCTGCACGCGCCGTACACGTTTCAAAGTTATCCGTCGCTGGTTGGCGGCAGCCAAGGTTTCAAGACGTTGTTAGATCTCAAGACGGAAGGCTTCGGCGTGAACGGTACGTTTGGTCTTACTTACCGCGCTTGCGAAAAGATTTCGCTGGGCCTGAGCTATCAAACACCTACCAAAATCCGCAGTGACGGCGACGCCAACGGCAACGCCGGCGTGCAGCTCGACAACCTCTTTGGTCCGGGGTGTACCGCCGAATTTCCATTACGACGCGGAAGTGCAGAATGTTTTCCCCCAGATGATCTCTGCTGGCGTGAATTACCAGATCACCGACCGCGTGCGCGCTATCTTCCAGGTGGACTGGGTCAACTGGGCCGACGCCTTCGATGAACTCGAAGTTTATCTGAACAACGGCGACAACACCGCCATCAACGGCGTGCTCGGCACGGCAAACATCTACGACATCATCCCACTCCGCTGGGAAGACCAGCTCGTTTATCGTGTCGGCGTGGACTTTCAAGCCACGGAATCCATCGCGTTGCGTGCCGGTTATTGCTACGGCAACAGCCCAGTGCCCGACTCGACGTTGACTCCGATGACCGCCGCCATCATGGAACACAAGTTCAGCATCGGCGCCGGTTGGAAAAGTGAACGATACTTCGTGGATGCCGGTTATCAATACAGCCTGCCCACGACGCAAGACGTGACTCTCAGTGCGCTGCGTTCGGGCGAATATTCCAACAGCCGTACCAAGGTGGATGTCCACACGTTTGCACTGACAGTGGGAATGAATTTCTAATCCACGCGTGGTTTCAAGCAAAAGGGTTCGGCGCGACAAGCGCCGAACCCTTTTTGTTCTGGCGAAACTGATGAAAGCTTAACGCACCTGTCGCACGCGGATGACGTATCGCTTTGCCTTGCTGTTCATCGAGGTGAACCTCACGGTTTCAGTGGCATTCTCGGTGAGGATCAGTGCTTGGAACGGAGTTTCATCGCCAGTGGGAACCTTGCTGCCGTCCATGAAGACACAATTGACCTGCACCTCGATGCGGCGGTTCTCGCGGTTGCGAATTTTCGCGGTGACCTCGAGCCGGTTGTCGTCGAGGGTGTGGTCGTCGGTGTCCAGCACTTCGACGGATTTTTCCACGCTCGGATCGAGCAGTTCAGAATGCGTGCCGCAGCCGGTCAGGAGCAACGCGGCGGCGAGAGGTAACAGGGCAGCGAGTTTCGTTTTCATTGGATTTGCGGGGTTGTGGAACTGTCGCTGACAAAGACGACTTTGTCCCGGTCGGGCGGCACGTTCACGGTGATGGTTTTAGTCCAAGCCAGATTCGCGACACCATACGCGCCGTTGAATTCCACGGTGACGGCGTTGGTGCCAGGCGGCAACTTCACTGCGGCAAAGCTGATGAACTGCGGCAGATTATCCCACTGGCGCGTGTCCGCTTCTGGCGTGGTGGCAGAGGAAATCCCTTTGGCGATCAACCCGGCCAAGGCGACGCCCAAGCCAATGTTCTGCACGGTGCGATCCTCGCTCACCGCTGCTGTGGTCAGGCCGCCAATCAAAGCCACATCGCCGATCTTATCCGTTGTGCCTTTGAACACCGCTTTGTTCGCCAACACATGGTCCATGACACGTCCGCCGCGGGTGGTGGCCTGAAAATTCAAATCATCGCAGGGCGCAACGGGCAGATTGATCGAGCCGGTCTTGATCTGTGCCGCCAACACCGGCGAACCACGCGTACGGAAGCGCAACTGCTCGCTAAATTCACCGGCACGATATTTCTCCGGTCCTGGGCCGTATTCCACGATGAACAACACGTTCGCCTTCGGTTGATAGTCTGGAAGGTTGATGTTTTTAGCGCTGGTCTTCGCACGCTGGAAAGCCTCATCGCCGTTGCCGCCAAGTTTTACCGTCGCCAGGCCGTCGAGATAATCAGGCAAGACCCAGTCGCCTTTGTATTCCTTGTTCTGTGCATCGCTGTCCTCGAATTCCGCGCTGCGAAAACAGGCGCGGGCGTTGTCCAGTTCGCCATCGCGCCAGTAGAGCACGCCGCGATAGAAATACGCCATGCTGCGCTCGTAAGGTTCGCCGATGAAGGTCTTGCGCGACTCCTTTTGAAACAGGCCGCGCGATTTACGGGCTTCCGCGTCCAGGCCATAAATGCCCTGCAACCGCGCCAGCGCATCATCGAGCAACGGTTTGGCTTCGTCGAACTGCCCACGCCGCATCGCAGCGGCAGCGGTGCGATATTGCCAGAGCACTTTGTCGCGCGGCGAACCTTCGGCGATCATCTTTGGCCCGTCCACGAGGATGTCGCCGGTCAGGACGATCTTGTGCTGCGGCGTGCTAGCGCAGCCGGTGAACAACAGAAGCGCGCTCAAGCCGATTGGGCCGAAGATGTGTTTCATCCCCGTGGTGCGTTGCAAAATTTAGCGGAACTCTGCTGGGCCGGTTTACCGATACGCCGCATCTTCCAGCCCCTGCTTCTTCATCTCCGCGTTGTCTTCCCAGACGATGGCGCTGGTGCGGGCATCAATCAGTTGGAACGCGTAGAGGATGTAATCGCTCGTGCCCGCCGTCGTGCGTGTGGACATGCCTTCGAGCGAACCGGTCAGGAAGAAGTCAGCGCCCTTGAATTCCTGCACCTGCGGATCGCTGGTGGCGGTCACTGCGCCGTCGCGCTTGAGGTTGCGTTCCTTTTCCAATGCGGCCATGCGGTCGCGGGCGAGGAAGGTCACCTTGCCGGCGGCTTTTTTGTTCAATTCGGAACGAATACGAGTGAGGAAGATGTCCTTGTTGATCGGGAAGCGCGTTTTGTTTTCTACCGGATCAAGCACGATGATCGGCGGCGTGGTGGCTTTGGCAATCTGCGGGATGCCGAGGATGCTGCGGGCCATCGTGTCGGTCACGGCGACGAGGTCCTGGGATTCCACGCCCGTGCCGGCGACGAAGCCTTGTTCGTCTGCTTTCATGCGCGTGACGGGGACGCCGGAGGGATTCTTGACGCCAGAGGCGCACCCGGCGACGAGTGCGGCAGTGGTGAAGGCGAAGGTCAATTTGAGAATGGTTTTCATATTTTGCGGTCGGTTAAAAATTCAATTCAACCACGGTTAGATACAGATGAACACGGATGGGAAAAGGAAACAAGCGCGCACTGGCCTGAAGAAAATCCGTGGCAATCCATGTTCATCCGAGGTTGAAAATGGGGATCAGAACGTCGGCGCATCGGACACGCGTGGGGCATCGGCGATTTGCGACTGCGAGGTCCATGTATGCGTCGCGGTCGTGTGGGGTGGGGTGGAGCTTTTTGGTGCAGTAGTAGCGGCGCCGGGCCTCGTATCGCTCACAACGTAGTTGGGCCGTGTGGGGCGATAATAAGTGCCCGGCGCACAGTATCGGTTCGGCGTGTATTGCACATACACCGAACTGCCACAGCCGCCGTAGCCGTAGCCAAAACTGACATTCACGCTGGGCGTAGTTGTATAAACGTAACCCGGCGTTTCGTAAAAATTCTGCCGGCGCGATTCGCCGATCAACGATCCAGCCATCAATCCGATTCCCGCGCCGATCAACGCGCTTTCCCCGGAAAAACCATGACACCGGTTGCCCCCCGCAATGCCGCCAATGAACCCACCCAAGAATGCGCCTTCCACGGCTTCCGGGTGCAACCACTGCGCGTGGGAAGGCGTTAGGGCCGCTAGGCTCAACAGGGTAATGACAACCTTTTTCATAACCAACGCACCGTTCGACGGCGCTGGGCGCGTTTTATTCGTCACCGCACTTTAGCATGACAAGCCCGGGTCGTAAACCCGGGCCGCGCCGGTCAGTTGACCACATTCTGCGGAGTTCCGTTCAAGAAAGCCCGAACATTATCGGCTGCAATTTTCATCAACCGGCTGCGCGCGGCGCGAGTGGCCCAGGCGTTGTGCGGGGTGATGAGGCAATTCTTGGCTTGGAGCAACGGATTGGTGGCGGGCGGTGGTTCGACAGACAAAACATCCAGAGCTGCGCCCGCCAATCGTCCAGCATTCAACGCTTCGGCCAACGCGACTTCGTCTATAAGTGGCCCGCGACTGGTATTGAGCAGGAACGCGGTGGGTTTCATCGCAGCCAGACGCTCGGCGTTGATGAGGTTTTTCGGTTTGCGATGTGAGCGGGCAATGCAGACTGACGACATCGCTGGTGCGGAACAAAGTTTCCAAGTCCGCAAACTTTACGGACGGCGGCGCAGGTTTCGGCGATTGGCTGTAGGCAATGATGTTCATCCCGAGCGCGTGTGCGATGTCCGCTACCGCTGCACCGATGCGGCCATAACCAACAATTCCCAGCGTTAATCCATCCAGCTCCGTTAGCGGGGCATCCCAAAAGCACCAATCTGTCGCGCGCGTCCAGCCGCCCTCGCGGACGCGTTGCGCGTGATGACCGACACGATTGGTAAGTTCGAGCAGCAACGCGATGGTCGCCTGCGCCACGGTTTTCGTGCCGTAGGCGGGAATGTTGGTGACAGGGATGTTTCGTTCGCGCGCGGCGACAAGGTCCACAACGTTGGTGCCGGTGGCCAGCACGCCGATGTATTTCAACTTCGGCAAAGCAACGATGGTTTCGCGTGGCAGCAGGGCTTTGTTGGTGAGAATGACCTCGGCGTTCGCCGCGCGTTCGGTGACTTGAGTTGCAGGAGTACGGTCATGGACTTCGCACGAGCCGAGCTGACGAAGTTCATTCCAATTCAGATCGCCCGGATTAAGCGTGAAACCATCGAGCACGCAGATGTTCATACGGCGAGCGTAACGACTGCGGCCAGCAAGTGAAAGCTTGGCGCGTTGGCCGGGCGTTGTAGAATCGCGACATGAATGTGGCGACCCGACATTGCTGGAAGTGTGGCGCGGAATACAAAGAACGCCGTTCACCCGGTCGTTCGGAAACATGCGATTGCGGCGCGGACCTGAAAGTCTGCCTGAACTGCGCGAGCTACGATCCGACCGTCGCCTACAAATGCCGCGATCGCCGGGCTGATCCAGTCGAGGACAAACATCTCGCCAACTACTGCGAATGGTTTGAGCTGGCCAAACGCGTCTTCGTCGCCCCAGCAGAGGAGAAATTCCGCGCGGACAAGGCGCGCTCCGATCTTAAAAAATTGCTGGGAGACTGAGCGTAGCTCGCGCTACATCTCGGCAAAAATTATCTAACGGCGCTTACCGGGTAGCAGGATTTGCCGGGCGGTCTGCTTGGTTTTCTGAGGTTTAGCGCGCCAGGCAGGCTGGCAGTCGGGTTGCTCAGCAAAGGCATGTTCCATCGCGGAAGATTTTATTCGTTTGCCATCGTCTTGCTGGTTGGTTGGCTCGTTGGTAGCAACATCCCGGCAAGTGCGCTTCAAGTACTTCGTCCCATTGATGGCGGCGCGCTGACCAATCTAGTGCCTCCCGGCGATGTGGTCGCGCCACCACCGCCCGTTCCCGATGCGGATGGCATTGTCATCACCGGTCTGGAGTCAGATCTGGCGATCCGTGGTGCGGGCTGGTTTGTTGTGCGCGAGCCATTCGATGGGCAATTGTTCTATACACGCTATGGAAACTTCCGCCTAGACTCGAATGGTTATCTGATCTCGGCACCGGGTTACCGTGTGCAAGGTTTGGTTCAGCCGGGCCAAAGTCTGATCGGTGACATCCAGATTGACGGCAACTTTGTGCCTGTCACCACTGCAGCGGATGCGACAATAGTAACCTTCCGGATTGAAAGGGATGGCGGGATTGTCGTGCAGATGTCCGACGGGACAGAATATCGTCGCGCTCAAATACTGTTCCAAAATTTTGATGCACCGGAAAACCTCGAACGTATCGAACTTCAACTCTTCGGCAGCACGTCAGCCGCGCAACCTGCCAGCACCTTGGCTGCGCCCGGTACGAATGGTCTGGGGCAGATTGAAGCCGCCGCCCTCGATGTCACACCAACGGCGCCGCGATTAGAATCCTTGGCGGACGATGAACGAAATCCCTTGCTGCGTGGGGCAATAACCCACACGGCTCGCGGCAGTGATCTGGCCATTCGTGGCGCAGGCGCATTCATCGTGCGGGATCCGGCCACGACGGAATTGTTCGCCACGCGCGCCGGAATGTTTCTGGTGGATGCGGACGGTTATTTCATCACCTATGATCGCAAACGCGTGCAGGGCTTGGTCGCGGGCTGTCAGCAAGTCGGCGATTTACAACTCATCACAGCCGCCACCCCTGAAGCGCACATCACCTACTTCTGGGTGGAACGCGACGGCAGTGTCGTGGTCCGGTGGACGGATGGCAGTGAATTTATTGCCGGGCAAATCTTGCTTTACGACTTTCGCCGACCCGAAAAACTTTGCCCGACTTCGCTCAGTCAATTCGCCCGGGTTCACGCCGCGCAGCTTTTCGCCGTGACCAACGTCGGCAAACTGGGTGGTGGGTTCAGTCGAATTCAATCAGGCGCGCTGGAATTGGTAAACATGTCCCCGGACCTGCTGGCGCGGCGCCGGCAATTGACCTGGTTTACACAGGGCGCTTTGTATCGGACCGATATCGCCACGGACTTGGCGGTGGACGGAGCTGGTTTCTTTCTGCTGCAACATCCGATTACGGGAAAACAATACGCCACGCGCGACGGACATTTTCAATTGGATGCGAGTGGCTATTTAGTGAATGCCCAAGGATTGCGCGTGCAAGGCTATCCAACCTACCCAGCAACGACCGTCGGTGATCTGCGCATCGAAACGGATCGGCGGATTGAGACGGCTGCCTTTGTGAGGTTTTCGATTGGTCGCGACGGATGGATCAATGCGTTATACTCCGATGGCCAGGAAGGCTCGTTGGGACAGGTGTTGCTGGTGGATTTCAAGGAGCCGTTCCTGTTGCGCAAACTGAAGGATGGACTGTACGGCAACTTGGCCGCAGCGCAACCCCGCGCCTTGGCTGCGCCGGGGACAGGAGGTTTAGGCCAAGTTGAGAGCAATGCCTTGGAAATGCCTTCCGAGCCGGAGCGGCTGGTCTTGCCGTCACGCGAGGGGTTTCGCTTTTTAATTTCCGGCGGAATGGCGGCGAGCTGGCAGGTTCAAGTGAGCTACAACGCGGTGACCTGGCGCACCCTTGAGTTGATTGAAGCAGCGGGCGGCGAGCTGGAGTTCTGCGATCGCGGTGGACGTGGGCCGCAATCGCGCTATTACCGCGTGGTGGCGGATTATGCCGAACCGCAGTTCAACCGGCCTGAGTTGCGCCTTTCCAATGTCCTGACCAATCAGCCTGAGTGTGAGCACGGGCGACCAAAGTCGCGGCGGTGACGCGGGCGACGATTGACAGCGCGCCGTGATTTTGCGGAAATGGCCGCCGCAAAATCACTCAAGACTATGTCGCAACCAGGCCAGACCATTTCCACGGATTCACTCCTGCACGAAACCCGCACCTTCCCGCCATCGCCCGAAGCGGCCAAGCGTGCGTGGATCAACGCCGAGCAATACAAGCAAATGTATGCCCGCTCCGTAAACGAGCCGGAAAAGTTCTGGTTGGAACAGGCGAATGAACTGGAGTGGTTCAAGAAGCCGACGGTCGCGCGGAAATTTACGTGGGACACCGCTGCGCGGAAGATTGAGCACACGTGGTTTGAAGACGGTCAGCTCAACCTGAGTGTCAACTGTCTCGATCGTCATCTCAAAACTGCTACGCGCACCAAGACTGCCATCATCTGGCAGGGCGAAGGCGAAGATGAAGTGAAACGTGTCACGTACGCAGAGTTGCATGCCGAGGTCTGCAAGTTCGCGAACGTGCTGAAATCACTCGGCGTCAAGAAGGGCGACCGTGTTTCGATTTACATGCCGATGGTGGTCGAGGCAGCCGTCGTGATGTTGGCCTGCACGCGCATCGGGGCGATTCACTCCATCGTCTTCGGCGGGTTCAGCGCAGATTCGCTCTCGGGACGCATCAATGATTCCACCTGCAAACTGCTCGTGACGGCCAACGCTGGGGTGCGCGGCGGCAAACCAATCTTACTCAAGGAAATCGCCGACAAGGCGCTGCAAAGCACGCCAACCATCGAGAAGGTTGTCGTCTTCAAACGCAATGAAACGCCATGCAACATGACTGCGGGTCGCGATGTTTGGTATCACGACGTGATGGCACAGGCGGCGCCGGATTGCGCACCCGAGGTGATGAACGCCGAGGATTACCTGTTCATGCTCTACACGAGCGGCTCGACCGGGAAACCCAAGGGCGTCGTGCATTCGACTGCTGGCTATTTGCTGCACGCTGCGTTGACGACGAAATACATCTTCGACATCCACGACGACGATATTTACTTCTGCACGGCGGACATCGGTTGGGTCACGGGCCACAGCTATCTCGTTTATGGGCCGCTGTGCATCGGTGGAACGACGCTGATGTTCGAGGGCATTCCAACGTATCCCGATGCGGGTCGCTTCTGGAAAATTGTCGAGAAGTTCAAGGTCACGGCGTTTTACACCGCGCCCACGGCCATCCGGTCACTCATTCGCCTCGGCGAGGAATGGGTGGACAAGCATGACCTCTCGTCGTTGCGTGTGCTGGGTTCGGTCGGTGAACCGATCAATCCCGAAGCGTGGATGTGGTATCACCGCGTCATCGGCAAGGGGCGTTGCCCCATCGTGGACACGTGGTGGCAGACGGAGACGGGCGGACATCTGCTCACGCCATTCCCCGGCGCGCACACGTTGAAACCCGGCAGCGCGAGCCGACCATTCTTTGGCGTCGAAACGGTGGTGCTCCGCGATGACGGCAGCGAATGCGCGCCGAACGAAGGCGGCAAACTTTGCATCAAGAAACCGTGGCCCGGCATGATGCGCACCACGTGGGGCGATCACGATCGCTTCATTGACACGTATTTCACGATGTTCAAGAACCTGTACTTCACCGGCGACGGTTGCCGCGTGGATCAGGATGGGGATTACTGGCTGATGGGCCGCGTGGACGATGTCGTGAACGTGTCCGGTCACCGCATCGGCACGGCGGAAGTCGAGAGCGCGCTCGTCAGCCATGCGAAAGTGGCCGAGGCTGCCGTGGCCCCGATGCCGCACGAGATCAAAGGTCAGGGCCTCTACGCTTTCATCACGCTCAAAGACGGAGTCGCGCCGAGCGAGGAGTTGAAGAAGGAACTCGTCGCCCACGTGCGCAAAGAAATCGGGCCGATTGCCGCGCCAGATAAGATTCAATTCGCTCCCGGATTGCCAAAGACGCGCTCCGGAAAAATCATGCGTCGCATTCTGCGCAAAATTGCCGAAGGTCATCCCGATCAGGTTGGCGACACGACCACCCTCGCCGATCCGGGCGTGGTGGACGCCTTGGTGCAGGGTAAGCAATAGCACCGGGCGTTGCGGTTTCATCCCGGGGCTCCCGGGGCTTTGCGGGGATGTTGCCCGGGGCGGCGCTATCGGCGTTGTCTTGATTTCATGCGGCTCGTCTTGTGTGTGGATGGCGCTGTCTGAAACTTATGCGATTTGCTGGTGAAGGGGAGCGGCATGGGAACTGCCACGCATGTGTGCATAGGAGATGATTGGCTATGCGCACTGCACAACGCTTTGGAAAACAAAACGGATTTACCCTGGTTGAAATCATGGTCGTGATCGCCATCGTTGGCCTGCTGGCGACCATCACGGTCTGCAACATTATGGTGGCGCGGGATACGGGGCGCATTCGTGTCATCCAGCGCAACCTGACCCAGATTGAATCCGCTAAGACGTTTTGGGCGTTGGACAACAATAAGAATCTGGGCGATCCCGTCGCTGATGTGTCGGTTGTGGCGGACTATATTCGAGGTGGAAAGGTCAAGCAGATCGTCAGCGAAACCTATGTGCCAAATCCGATTGGCACGCTGGCGGAGGCCGCTCTGCCGGTGGGGGTGGCACTTGGTTCGTATGCCGCCGGGGCGAGCATTCCGACCCCGTGACGGTGGTGAATCAGGCATTCCGGCGCCCGGCCCGATCTTGTGGCGGCGGACGATTCAATTTGATTCAACCTCTGGGCTGGCGTGCGCTAATATCGCCGATTAACCTTGGCGCATGGATTCCCACGAAGCGTTCGTTGCGCTGAACATGGTGGAAGGGGTTGGGCCGGTGCGAGCCCGTTCGCTCGTAGAATATTTTGGTGACGCTTCTGCGGTCCTCTCGGCTTCGAAAGCGCAACTGCTCCAGGTTCGCAACATTGGCGACGAGACCGCCACGGCCATTTCCAATTGGGAGAAAACGATCGATCTCACCGGGGAAATGAAGCGGCTGGCGGACTTCGGTTGCCGAGTGATCATCCAATCGGACGAAGAATACCCCGCGTCGCTCCGCGAAATCTACGATCCGCCGCTGGTGCTGTATGTGAAAGGCGCGTTGTCACCGAAGGATAAAAACTCCATCGCGCTCGTCGGTTCGCGGCAGACGACCCATTACGGTATCGAGACGGCGCGCAAGCTCGCGTATCAACTCGCTTACGTTGGTGTCACCGTCGTGAGTGGGGGAGCACGGGGGATTGATACGGCGGCGCATCAAGGCGCGTTGGCAGCGAAAGGCCGGACGGTTTGCGTGTTAGGTACAGGCATCAATATTGTCTTTCCGCCGGAGAACAAGGAGTTGTTCGAGCGCATCGCGGCAAACGGGGCCGTTGTGTCGCAGTTCTCCTTCAACCGCAATGGTGACAAGCAATCCTTCGCCATTCGTAACCGTATCGTGGCGGGCATGACTTTGGGGACGGTTGTCGTGGAGGCGGATTTGCAAAGCGGTGCGCTGATCACTTCGAACTTTGCGACGGAATATGGCCGGCAGGTTTTTGCAGTGCCGGGACGGATTGATTCGCCGCGTAGTAAAGGTTGTCACGATCTCATCAAGAAAGGGGCGAAGCTTTGCGAGGGTGCAGAGGATATTCTGAGCGAGTTCGAGTATCTGTTTCCGGCCAGCAACCGGCCTCCTTCGGCTGGTGAAACTGGTGTGCTGCCTGCGTTGGAACTATCCGAGAATGAACAACGTGTGCTCGACACCTTATCCAAGGACGATGAGTCAAGCATAGACGAGGTCATTCGCACAAGCGGTTTGCCCAGTTCGGCGGTGAGTGTGGCGTTGCTGAGTTTGGAGCTGAAGCGCGTGGTGAAGCAGTTGCCAGGGAAATTATTCGTTCGCAATCGTTGAGGGCTTCCGTTGCCTCAAACTTTCGCTACAATGCCGGACCAATGCGCCTTGGGTCGCTGACATTATCCGCTCCGTTGTTTCTCTCGCCGCTGGCGGGTTATACCAATTTGCCGTTCCGCCTCGTCGTACGCGAGGTCGGCGGTGTGGGGCTGTGTACCACGGACCTGGTCAATGCGCGTTCGTTGCTGGAGAAGCGCGAGAAGGCGTTCAAGTTGATTGAAACCAATGCGGCGGATACACCCATGGCTGTGCAGTTGTTCGGCAGTGTGCCAGAGGAAATGCGCGACGCGGCGGTGTTCCTTGAATCACGCGGCGTGGCATCGGTGGACATCAACATGGGGTGTCCGGTCCGGAAGGTCGTCAACGTCGGAGGGGGCTCGGCAATGATGACGCAGTTGGACAAGACCGCCGCATTGGTCAAGGGGATGGTGGATGCGGTGAAGATTCCGGTCACGGCCAAGATGCGGCTCGGTTGGGACGACGACAATCTCACGGCTCCGGATTTGGCGCGCGCGCTGGAAGCCGTGGGCGTGGCGGCGATTTTTGTTCACGGCCGCACCCGGGAACAGGGGTTTGACGGCACGGTGAATCTTGCCGGCATCCGCAAAGTGGTTGAAGCGGTAAAGACAATTCCCGTTGTCGGTAATGGCGATATTATCACGCCGCAGGCCGCGAAGATGATGTTTGACGAGACCGGTTGTGCGGGGGTGAGCATTGGGCGTGGAGCGTTCTACAATCCGTGGATTTTCCAGCACACAAATCATTTTATCAAGACCGGGGAATTGTTGCCGGAGCCGTCGTTCCAGGAACGCGTGCGGGTGATGTGCCGACATCTGGATCTGATGGTGGAGGTGTTCGGTGAAGAGTTGGGTTGTCGGATGTTTCGCAAGGTGGCCCCGTGGTATTCCAAGCGCTTCGGTCCAGCTAATGAATTTAACAAGAAGGTGGTGCGGGTGGCCACGCGTGCTGAGTTTCACGAGATTTTGGAGAACTACATTCGCTGGCGGCAACAGTTTCTTGATGAGCGCGGCGAGTTGCTGCCGCGCTTTCAGCAAGCGCCAATGGTGGCGTCGTTCATGCGGAAGCCAGATTCGACAACGCGTTCACAGATTCCTGTGCCGAAGGGCCCAGTAGAGGTTTGGTAGTCGGCAACGCGAGGTTGCGTTTCACTTCCCGACGAGCACGTCTTCGATTTTTGCCCGCAGTTCCGCATTCACCACATCCACGGGACGATTGCCGTCAACAATGGTGAAGCCATAGGTCTTCTGTAACTTGCGGAATGCCATCCGCATCAAGGTTTGATACTCAATGAAGCTGTCGAAGAGATCGCGAGACAGCCCCAGGTCCATGCCGCTTTCCCAGTAGTCGAGGGTCGCTGTTTTAGCGAGCGCGCGTTGCACGAGATCGTTGGGCTCGATGGCGAGATAAAAGACCGCATCCGGTTTCAGCGCGATGCCGTAGAGGTTTTTCAGCCACGCGATATCCATGCCGCGGACCATGTCGCGAGCCATGAGTGTGTAGATGTATCGATCCGCCAACACAATGAAGCCCGGCTTTAAGCGAGGGCAGGATGACGTTCTCCAACTGGTCGGCGAAATCCGTGGCGTAAAACAGACTCAGCGTTGTGCGACTCAAGATATTTCCATCCTGCGCGCGTTCGAGTTCTTCGCTCACAAGCGTGGAGCGTTTCAAGCCGACCTGCACGGTGGCATGACCGGTGATTTCCAGCCACTCGACCAGCGAAGCGATTTGCGTCGAGCGCCCCGAACCATCCGCGCCTTCAACCACGATGAGTTTGCCCGCAAGTTCCTCGGGCTTCACGCCCGGGATGCCGTCGCCGTAAAAGCTGCGATTGCTGACGCTGGGGACGATGAGTTTGTTCTTCGACTTCTTCACGCGGCGGAATCCTCCTCGGGCTCATCCGCAACGATCTTGGTCTTGGCGGCATTGGTGCCGTTGCGTTTGACTGGGGGCGGCAGTGGTAGTGGGCTGTTGCGGCGGAACTGATCGAAATCCACACGGTGGTTGACGAGTTGTCGCACGGTGGCTTGCTGAGTTTCCACGCGATGATTGGCGTCAATTGTCACGAAATCAAATTCCGCACTCATGGCGAGGTATTGGTCTAGGATGCGGCCTTGGAAAATACGAAAGCTTTCGTACGGGTCAGGTGAGAGCCGCAAATCCATGCCCGCCTCAAAGAATTTCAACTTGGGGCGGCCATCGAGAATCCGGTTCAGCGAAACTTCCAGATCCGCTTTGAAAAAAAATGTCAGGTCTGGCAAGGCGGCAAAATTGTAGATGCCGCGGACCCAGGCCGGTGGGCAACCGCGGACCACATCGCGTGCATAGGCCGTGAACACGTAGCGGTCGCATAACACGACATAACCCGCGCGCAAGAGCGGCAGCAGGTGGCGTTCATAGCGGTCGGCGAAGTCGGTAGCGTGGATTAGGCTGAAGGTCGTGGGCGAGAGGAGTTCACGTTTCTTGCCTTTGCTGGTGGCGGATTTGACGATTTCCGAGGAGTTCCACTCGCTGAAATAGACTTTGATTCCCTCGGCTTCCAGCCAGCGCTTCAGAAGGTAGATCTGCGTGGACTTGCCGGAGCCGTCGAGCCCTTCGACGGCAATGAGTCGTCCTGGAAAACCAAGTTCGGCAAAGGTTTTCATTTCGTTGCGCTCAAAGCTAGCGGGCGGCGCGTTCAACTCAATGTTTTTCGCCGCCCGGTGTTGACGCGCAATTTAATTTGGGGCGGGTGCGGAGTTCAGTTCTTGAATTGAAGCCAAGTCGCCCGATAGAATGGCCGTTCAAATAATGAAATCATGGCCAGCACGTTTGCAGTAACCAGAAAGCACCTGATCTTCGGTTTGTGTCTGCCGTTGGCGGTCTTGCTGGGCTACCTGTTGGCCGAGCCGTACGCTTCCTCAAGTCTTTCGATCCTAGTCGTATTTTTTGCGGTGCTCACGATTCCCATTTTGATGCGGTGGTATCAGCCGATCCTGATGTTTTGCTGGAGTCTGACGGCAGCGCCATTTTTTCTGCCGGGGCGCATGCCGGTCTGGATCGGGATGGCGTTTGTTGGTTTGTTTTTTGTGATTTTGAATCGGTCGGTGGATCGGAATTTTCGACTGACCAATGTACCGTCGTTGACCTGGCCGATTGTAACTTTGATGGCGGTTATTATTGCAACGGCGCTGGCGACGGGCGGAATTGGTTTGCGGGTCTTTGGTTCTGGCTCGGTGGGAGGGAAGGGATATGTGTATTTGATCGCCGCCATGGTGGGTTACTTTGTGCTGTCCACCCGGCCTATCAAAAAGGAATCCGTCGGGCTCGTCGTGGCAATTTTCTTTCTGCCTGGCATTAGTTCCGGCATAAGTGTTCTGGCCAACTGGTGGGGAGGGCGGGTAGCGGAATTCCTGATGTATTTCTTTGGGGATATTCGAGAAACCGGTGATTTTGTTGCAGATCGAAGTTTTACTCCGGGGGTCACCAGATTTATCGGACTATCGCCTGCGGCGATGTACATTATTTATTGGTTGCTTGCCCGCTTTGGTATTACCGGGGTGTTTGATTTGACCAAACCTTGGCGATTGCTGGTTTTTATTGGAGCGATTGGATTGGGGTGCTTGGGCGGCTTCCGCTCCATGTTAATTGTGGTAATCATGATTGTCGTTGGCATGATTTATCTGGAGCGAATGTGGCAATCGCGTTCTTTCGGGGTCTTGCTCCTCGGCTGTCTCACCATTGGGATTACGTTGCTTATTTCCGCTGAAAAGCTACCTCTTTCCGTGCAGCGTTCGCTGAGCTTTTTGCCGATAAACATTAGTCCGCTGGCTCGTTACGAAGCTGATGTCTCGACGGAATGGCGGGTGTCGATGTGGAAAGAGGTATCGAAGCAAATTCCCCACTATTTGCTGGCTGGCAAAGGATACCTGTTAAGCAGTGTCGACTTGTATATTGTTGAAGAATCGAGTGCTCGGGGCTTTACTGCCAGTTGGGAAGGGGCGGCTATTGCTGGCGACTATCATAGTGGGCCACTTTCCTTGATCATCCCTTTTGGAATCTGGGGGGTATTGGCTTTCGGTTGGTTGCTCTATGCTGGGACACGACACTTGTATAAAGTGTACCGAGATAGTCCGCCGGAACTGTTGTTGATCAACCGCTTCCTCTTGGTAACGTTCTTGGTACGTTTTGTGTTCTTCTTTTTTGTCTTTGGCGCGTTTTACCAGGAATTATATGTGTTTACCGGTATCTTGGGATTGAGTGTTGCTTTGAATATCCAAAGCCAAGACGAAGAAGGGGTCGCGCCTGTACGGAGACCTGAATTTGACGATGGATCGCAATAGCAAAAAGTGCAGGAGTTGCGCGCAATGAATAACACCATTGCTATCATACGGTCTTTGATCATTTATGGACTGTGCCTTCCTCTGGCCATCTACATTGGTTACCTTTTGGCCAATCCCGCAGACCGAGTTGGTTTGACAGTCATTGTTGTCGCCTGTTTTTTACCGTTAATTCCCGCATTGCTTCGCTGGCATCATCTCATGTTGGTAGTCAGTTGGAACATGAGCATGGTGTTATTCTTCATCAAAGGTTCGCCTTACTTGTGGATGGCGATGTCTGCCATGAGTCTGAGCCTGACGTTGCTGCAGCACGTCTTGAAACGCAATGTGCAATTCTTATCCGTCCGATCTGTAGCCTTACCCTTGCTGTTTTTGGCCTTAGTTATTGTGGTGACCGCCCGGTTGACTGGGGGCATCGGTTTGGCGGCGTTTGGGAGTGAGTCTTTTGGCGGCAAGCGGTATATCCAGATGTTCTGCGCGATCGCCGGTTTTTTTGCCATCACCAGCCATCGTATTCCTCCGGAGCGGGCCAATCTGTATATCGGCCTTTTTTTCTTAAGTTCGCTCACCAGTGGCATCGGCAGTATTGCCCCGTGGGTTCCAAGCGGGATGCGTATTATCTACGCATTTTTCCCAGTTGATAACCTTGATTTGTTGAGTGGCCCCATCACCAGTGAGTTTGTCCGGCTCGGGGGGCTGACTGTTGCGGCAACTGGCGCGTTATGCTTCATCTTGGCGCGGCATGGCATGGGCGGATTGTTTCGGCTCGGGGGGGAACGCTGGCGCTTTTTGCCTTTGCGGCTTAAGCAGGGTGGTGGAATCAATCAGCCTTGGCGACTGCTGGCTTTTGTGTTCATTACGTACGTGGCTTTGAGTGGTGGTTTTCGTTCCTTTACGATCACGTTGATTCTTTGTTTCGCTTTTTTGTTCTACTTGGAAGGGCTCATCCGCACCAAGCTGGCGCCAGTGTTTTTGCTGGTGTTGATTTTGACCGCGGCAGTCACCGTTCCTTTTGTGGATAAGCTACCTTTGACCATCCAGCGCTCTTTGAGCTTTTTGCCCGTCAATGTCAGTCCGCTGGTAAAATTTGATGCCGAGAACTCCTCCAATTGGCGCATTAAAATCTGGGAGGAGGTTATTCCGACAATCCCTCAATATCTGATCCTCGGAAAAGGCTATGCAATCGATGCCAAGGAATTTGAAAAAGTCAATATGTTGACGCCTGCTACGGGGCAGAATTCCGGCGAAGGAGCGGCGTTGGCTCAGGACTATCATAGTGGTCCCCTTTCGCTGTTGATCCCGTTGGGAATCTTTGGCGTGATTGGGTTTCTCTGGTTCATGGGCGCCTCATTGTACGTTCTGATCAATAATTACCGCTATGGCTTAGCCGAACACCGCCATCTTAACACCTTTCTGCTGGCTCATTTTCTGACCAAGTTTGTGATGTTTGTGTTTGTCTATGGCTCCTTTCAAAACGACCTCGCCCTGTTCACGGGCATCGTTGCCTTGAGCCTCAGTCTCAATGCTGGGATGCGAAAACCTGCGGTAGCTCCGGTGAAACCGAATCCCGCCTATCTGCCCTTCCGCTTGCCTAAGACGGCGCGCGTCTGATTTTGTGCGCCGCGGTTTGCTTGCAGTGTGAGATTGCCGCATTCCCACCGGTTGCTATGCTAGGGCAGGAACAACGATTCAATTGAAGCCTGCACCAACCATCTCCGTCATCACCCCGTGTTTCAACAGCCAGTCGACCATTCGCGATACCATCATCAGCGTGATGAGTCAGGATTTCACCGACTGGGAGCATATTGTGATGGATGGGGGCTCGAAGGACGATACCCTCAAAATCCTGGCGGAATATCCGCATTTGAAATGGAAGTCTGAAAAGGATGCGGGCCACTACGATGCGATGAACAAGGGGATTGCCCGCGCTCAGGGAGAATTTCTCGTCATTCTCAATGCTGACGATGCATTTCGCCCGCAGGCCTTGAGTCACGTGGCCCGCGCGTTCGCAGCGCATCCGGAGTGGGAAGCGTTGTTTGGCGACGTCATCTACGTCGATGATTCGGGCCGCGAAATCTATCGCCGCGCGGAGGCGTGTTATGATTACAAAGTTCTACTCTACGCCGTGGACTATGTGTGTCATCAAACTTTGTTTGTGCGTCGGTCCACCTACGCGCGATTAGGGGGCTATCGGCAAAAGGATTTTCGCAACTCTGCCGACCTTGAATTCAAACTCCGCCTCGGGCGGGAACAATGCCGGGTGGGACACGTGCCTCAGTTTCTGGTGGACTATCGCTATCACACCCACGGTCAATCCGCCGACCTGCGTATTACACGCAACATGGTCCGGGAGGCTGAGATCATCAAACGCGAACACGGCCATCCCGGCGGAGTTACAGGGAAATTCTTGAAGCTGGCTTACAAGGCCAAACGACAACTGCAGAAACTGTGGTATCGCGGACACTGCGACTTGGTTCCCGGCACCTGGAAACTGCGACCCCACATGCGGGAGCAGACAGAGTTTTCCTCGAACAGCGGGCTCGACAAACTTTCCTCCGGCTAGGCAGACGCTTTACACCTCAAGCTCCAGCGATAAACTGGCCGCACATGTTTGAGCCCGCGCCGCAAATCACAAGTTTACCGCCAACTGCACAACGATGAATTGGGCTTGGTTGCGATATTTCTCCTGGCTGGATACCCGAGCGCATTTCGTGGCGCAAACTCCGCGGGGCGGACGGTTGCTGGATTTGGGGTCTTCTGACGGCGAAACCCTGAACCACATTGCCCAACTCCGCCCGGACTTGGCGCTGTGTTCAGCCGATAAATTTGGCCAGCCTCAAAACTACCCGGCCCGCTGCGAATTTCACCGCCTGGATTTCACCACCGATCGGTTGCCTTGGCCGGACCATTCGCTGGATGCTGTGACCTGTATGCACGTGATTGAGCACCTCAATTCGTTGGACAACTTGCTCCGGGAAATTACCCGCGTGCTGAAGCCGGGCGGCCGGGTTTATTTTGAGACGCCTCATCCGAAGACCGTTGATCTGCCCAGTGCTGCGGGGAGATTTACGCTCAACTTTTTTGACGACGCCACGCACGTCCGGGTCGTGACCATGGACGATCTGGCACGACAACTTCAGCCTTGGGGCTTGCAGGTCAAGGCGCGGGGCGTTTCGCGCAACTGGCTTTTTGCGGCGGCGCATCCTTTTTATAGTCTCCTGCCAGAGAGTCGCAAAAAATTCACCGCGCGCGTGCATTGGATCGGATGGTCGGCTTATCTTATCGCCCGGCAGCCAACGTGAAACCATCCCTGCTCATCATCGAACTCTGGGGGCTTGGCGATCTTGTGATCGCCACGCCCTTGATCCAAGCGGCGAGTCGGCATTTTGCGGTTACGCTTCTTGCCAAGCCTTATGCGCAGGATTTGCAACCACGGCTTTGGCCCGAGGTGGAAGTCGTCCCGTTCATCGCCCCATGGACAGCCTTTCAAGGCAAATACCAGCTCTGGCGGTGGCCATTGCGGGATATGTTCCGGCTGCGCAAGCAACTGCTCGCCCGCCGATTTGATGTCGGCTTGTCCGCGCGCTGGGATCCGCGCGATCATTTTTTGCTGCGTGCTTTTGGCGTGCGACGGCGACTCGGCTTTCCTCGGTTGCGCAGTCAGATGTTTCTGACGGAGCTCCAAACCAAGCCAGCGCCGCGGGAACATCGCTACGAGTATTGGCGCGTTTTAGGCAAGGCGTTGGGTTTGGAGATGCCTGATCGCCAATCCATCGTCATGCCCCGCCCAAAGAAAGGGGATGCGATTTTCATCCACACTGGCGCGGGTCAGGCAATCCGCGTCTGGCCGCTGGAACGCTATCACCGGTTGGTGCAACGGTTGCGCGCGCAACACCACCGCGTCATTGTAGCCTGCGATCCCGAGCAATGCGAGTGGTGGACGAAAGCCGGGGAAACGCAGGTAACTACGCCCCGCACGGTGTCAGATTTGTTGGGGCTGATTGATCAAGCGAGCGTTTTCATTGGTAACGATTCTGGCCCTGGTCACCTCGCGGCTTTTTGCGGGGTGCCAACATATACCTTGTTTGGTCCGCAACTGCCCGAGTGGTTTGCGCCGCTGCATCCGCAGTCAGTCTGTATGGAAGGCAAGCCGTGTCCCTACAAACCGTGCTCGGATTACTGTCGCTTCCCCACGCCTCGTTGCTTGTGGAATATTACTGAGGAGGAAGTCTGGGAAGGCGTTCAACAATTCATCGCGCAGAACAGCCCGCCACGAGTAGTGGT
The DNA here is from genome assembly GCA_049840435.1 of Verrucomicrobiota bacterium. Classification (GTDB taxonomy): domain Bacteria; phylum Verrucomicrobiota; class Verrucomicrobiia; order Limisphaerales; family JADLHS01; genus JADLHS01. Next base: position 100,584 of record JASGKY010000054.1, read on the forward strand.
GGCGGACTCAGGCGGACTCGTTTAGAGCGCTTTAAATTTCGATTTTGCGGGACGAAGCAAGTGCTGGCGGAGTCAATCATTTCGAAAGTTGGAAGTGGCGCGTAGCCCCAATTTCCGGCTTGAAAGCTTGCGAAGTAGATTAAGAGCCATTTGTGCATGGCGAATTCAATCGCATTTGAAATTTTGGGCGCGGTTGTCAGTGCTGAGCCATCCAGATAGAATGTGCGCCTATGCCCGAGTTGCCGTTGAAAGAACCAAGCGCGGACCATCGCCTCAAGGGAGTTTCTTGTCTGCCGGTGCTTCTGCTGGGCCTGGGGTTGACGGCCGGTTGCGGCGCGGCGGATTGGTTCAGCGGTCCGGAAATCGCCTTCTCAGTGCTTTATCTCGCCCCGATTTCGTTGGTGGCTTACAAGTGTGGGCGGTGGCTTGGATTGGCGCAGGCGTTCGTCTGTGGTCTGATCTGGCTGGGGGTGGAAGTAATAACCAACACCTCCTATAGCAGTGCCTTGATTCCCTATTGGAATGGAACCGTCCGCTTCCTGATTTTTGCGACGGTAGCCTTGCTGGTCGCCGAGGTGGTGGAACGTAAACGGGGGGAAAAAGCTCTGCGCCTGGCGCACGAACAGAGCGAAGAACGGGCCCAAAAACTAACCGCTTCAGAGGCCAGTCTTGCGCAGCAGCGCATCCTCCTTCAATCCATCCTCGACAGTATGGGGGAAGGGGTGGTGGTGGTGGATGCGGAGGGCCGAATCATGCTTACCAACCCTGCCGCGGACGCGATCCTCCACGCGACAGGTTATGGGAAAAATGATTCCCGGCATCCCCTGCAAGAAGTTTTGATGGAGCGACGTCAGGAGAGTCGAGAGATTTCCCTGTCCCGACGGGACGCTACGGCTGGCGAGATGTGGCTGCTGGTCAGCCGCCGGCCGTTGCACCGCGCGGATGAGCGCTTCGAGGGGGGCGTCATTGTATTTAGTGACATTACCGCGTTGCGGAAGTTGGAACGGCAGATTGCTGAAGTGAGTGATCGCGAACAGCGGCGGCTCGGGCAGGATCTTCACGATGGTTTGTGCCAGCAATTGGTCAGCATGGCTTTTGCCGCTCGCACGCTGGCTGATCGCTTGCGGGACGATGCGCGTCCGGAAACGGCAGAAGCAGACCGGCTGGCCGAATTGCTGAATGACTCCATTACGCAGGCCCGCGACGTGGCGCGTGGCTTGTACCTGGTGCAGTTGGAGGTCGGGGGACTGGCTTCGGCGCTGGAAGAACTGGCCAACCGCATCCGGGGGCGGCATCAATTGAAGATTACGTTTGAAGACCGGACGATGGTGGCCATCAATGATGCTTTTGTGGCGACGGACTTGTTTCGTATCGCCCAAGAGGCGGTCAGCAATACCATCAAACATGCGCGCGCTACGGAAATTAAGCTGAGCCTGGAAGCCGATGAGAGTCTGGTCACTTTAAGAGTCCAAGATAATGGGATTGGAATTCCTTCCGTCGCGCGCCCCGCCAACCAAGGAATGGGTTTGCACATCATGCAGTATCGCGCCCGAATGATCGGGGCCAGTTGCACGATTGAAGCAGGGGCGACCGGAGGCACGGTGTTGACCTGTTCGTTGGTTCGGCACAATACTGGTAATCAGCTTGTCGATGGCCAGCCCGACTAAACAATCCTGCGCCCGCGTCTTTCTCGTGGATGATCACCCCATGGTCCGCGAGCATCTGGCAACGCTGCTGCAGCGGGAGCCGGATTTGGTTGTTTGTGGGGAAGCGGAGGATGCCCCGTCGGCGCTGGTCCAGATTGGTAAATTGCAGCCGGATTTGGTGATCATGGATATCTCTCTCAAGCAATCACATGGGCTTGAGTTGTTAAAAGATTTGAAGGCGCAACACCCGAAGATTCCCGTCTTGGTCTTGTCGATGCACGAAGAATCACTTTATGCAGAACGCATGCTGGGAGCCGGGGCGATGGGCTACATCACCAAGCAGGAAGCCACGCGTAACATTCTTTTGGCGGTGCGCAAAGTACCTCGCCGGGCAAGTGTATTTGAGCGACCAGATGTCCGAACGCATGATGCGCAAACTGGTGGGCAAGCCAGCGGACAAATTCTCGCTGCCCTTGGAATCCCTGACCGATCGGGAGGTGCAAGTGCTGCAGATGATTGGGCGTGGGTGCGGCACCCGGCGGATTGCCGAGGACTTGCGTATCGGAATCAAAACCGTTGAGTCGTATCGCGCTCGCATTAAAGAGAAACTTAATCTCGCTAGCGGCGACCAGTTGTTGCAATACGCCATCCAATGGTTGCAGGATCATCCCGGCCAGGCGTCCTGACTGAGAAGTTGATGCTCCTTGATTCCCCGGCTCATTGGTCGTGTAGGGGATTCCCCTACACGTTAAACCGGGAGAGTCCCTCTACTTTTTAGAGCTAGAGTCTGCCAAAATTCTAGCGTTACCAGTTCTCAACGATAGAAATATGGCTATAGTCATCGCTGTATTTAGGGGACTGATGGCCAAAAACCAAAACCGTGAAATCCCGAGTTTTAACCCGAATCTTCCTGGTCGAAGACCATCCGCAAGTCCGCCGGCAACTGGCAGGGTTGATCGAGCGGAGCACGGGTTTTTCGGTTTGTGGCGAAGCGGAAGACGCTGAAAATGCTCTGCGCCAAATCGGCCAGACTTTGCCGGACTTGGTGTTGTTGGATCTGTCGCTCAAAAATTCCAGCGGGTTTGATGTGTTGGAGAATCTCCGCAAATTTCAGCCTGGCCTGCCGGTATTGGTGTTATCCATTCACGAGGCTTCCCTGTTTGCGGAGCGATCGCTTCAAGCCGGGGCCAAAGGTTACATCACCAAGCAGGCGGCGGTGTACAAGCTCATTCATGCCATCAAGGCATTGTTGGCGGGGCAGGTATATCTGGAAGAGGTATGCTATAATAATAATCAACCTCAGTCGCACCCAATAAACCAAGTTGTATGAGTGGTCAGGTCTTATTTTTTCACCGGTGGCGGTTAGCTGTCTTGTCGCGTTTGGGGCAAAATTGCCGCTTTCGCCGGGCTTTGAGGGTGATTGGTTTGGGTGTCATCATATTTAATTTACTGGAGACTGGGTGGTCCCAGTCTGGGGAACCAATCAACTGCCGGTTGTTAGTATCACGGCATTGGATAGTGAGGTGACGGAGTATGATAATGCTCCTATGCGATTTCTTTTCAGTCGAACCGGCGCGACCAATGAGCCATTGACAGTTCACTATCAATCCGTGGGAAGCGCAACGAATGGAGTGGATTTTGAGCGTCTCCCCGGCAGAATCACCATTCCTGCTGGCACAAATGCCGTCGTTCTTTCTGTGCTACCCATCAATGATATCCAGGGAGAAACGCCAGAGACTGTTAGGCTTCAATTGGTCAGCACCACCAATTCTTTCACATTGGCCATCTTGCCAGACACACAATATTACAGCGGAATTCCCATCGGGGCGACGAACAATGTCCCTGGAATCAATGGAGGCAACTTAGGCATGTTCGCCAAGCAAACGCAGTGGATTGTCGACCATCGGGATGATTGGAATATTTCCTTCGTTTTACATGAGGGCGATTGCACCGACCACAATACGTCCGCTGAATGGCAGAACGTCAAGGCTTGCATGGATACACTGAATGGTGTCGTTCCTTATGCGATTGCAGTCGGGAATCATGACGGAATGGAGTTTGGCGTGCACAACACGACCTTGTTCAATCAGTCCTATCCGCTCGCTGCGCCGGACATTGCAGCCAATTTGGGTGGGGTCTTCGAAAGTAACCGGCTTGATAACTGTTACCACTTTTTCAGGGCCGGCGGAATGGACTGGCTGGTGCTCTCTCTCGAGTTTGGACCTCGCGATGAAGCATTAGCTTGGGCTGGTACGGTGGTTTCCAACTATCCCAATCATAAAGTTATCGTGGTCACCCATGCGCATCTTGCTGCGGATAATACTTTGTTGGATGCCAGCAATACGAACCATACCGAAGCCCCAAAAAACTATTGGCGGCCCAATGACGGTGTTGATGTCTGGGAGAAATTTGTGAAGCGTTACGCCAACATCGCCTTTGTGTTCAATGGCCACATTGGCCACGGCGGCTTGGGGCAGTTGGTCGGGATTGGAGACCACGGTAACAAAGTTTATCAGTTTGCGTGTAACTATCAGTTCTTCCCTTTTGGAGGGGGTGGTTTTATGCGGGTCCTAAAATTTTATCCGGATCAGGATAAATTCGAGGCGCGGTCATTCTCCCCTTATTTCAACCAGGTTTACGCCGATCCCAACAATCAATTTACCTACACCAATCTCGGCCTTTTCACCAACATCTCCTCCGATTATTCAATCAACGCTCTATCTAACACAGCAACGATATCGCTTATCAGTGAAGACTTGAGCCCGATTGTGGCAAATGTTTCCAAGGTTACCACCGCTGGATTTCCTTCCCGCATTGAGGTTCGTTTTGATCGGGCTGTGACCTTAGAGTCCGCCACCAATCTTGCGCACTACGCATTGGACCAGGGCCCGGCTTTCACCAGCGCGCAATTGAAGTCTGACGGACGCACCGTCCGACTGATGCTGGCAGCCAATTTGAATCCCAACGAGCAGTACCAATTAATCATCACGGGTGTTCGCTGTGTCGAACCTTCCAGCATCACCAATCCTCCTTCGATCACCACAAACTTCGTTTTCACCCCGGTAATGTTGGTCGCTGATTTTTCCGATGGCACTTTTTTAGATTGGACGGTCGTGGATGAAGGTAACATCGATGCCAGTTCGGCTTGGCAGGTAGTCAATGGCGTTCTAGCGCAGTTCAGCAACATCTATGGCCCAAGTAGTGTCACTGCCGGACGCCGTGGCACTTTTGCCTATTACAATGATGTGGTGGCCTTCGGCTGGAGCAATTATGTTTTCACCACCACCGTGCGTTCGACTGATGACGATGGGATTGGGGTCATGTTCTGCTACAAAAATCCCGCTAATTACTACAAGTTCGACATGGATCAGCAGCGTCAGTTCCGCAAAATCTTTCGGATGCAGAATGGCGTGGAGACGACTATAGCTACTCAGTTTGCGGGGTACGTCACTGGATCGAATTATCAGTTAAGCGTTCAGGTTTCGGCAGCGGGAATAAATGTCACTCTCGGCGGGCAGTCTTTGTTTGGGGGATTAGTGCCTGATACCAATCTAACATCTGGCTCCGTGGCGTTGTATAGCTGGGGCAACGCCGGCAGCTATTTCTCCAACATCACCGTCACCCCGTTAGTGAGTTTTCCCTTGCCCCAAATCAGCTTTGTCACCCCCACCAACAATACTCAGATCACCAACACGACTCTGTTGAATGTGGCTGTGTCCACGGTTGATCCCGGTTCGGTAGGGATCAGCGAGGTGGAGTATCTGGTCAACGGGGCCCGCGTTTCCCGCGCGTTTCAACCGCCGTATCAGGCTTTGTTGGTGGGGCTGCAGAGCGGGACTAATCAATTGGACGCCCGGCTTACCGACAGTCTAGGTCGCCAGAGCTGGGCCACTCCGGTGCAATTGAACGTCATTGAGATTCTCCCCTTGTTACGGTTGTTGCCCGGCTCTCCCGGTCCGATGCAGATGGATTTTCGCGTGTCACCTGATGGGCCGATGACCTTGCAAGCTTCGTCTAATCTGCTGGATTGGGAGTCGTTGGGGGTCTGGACCAATTTGAGTCTCACCCCGTTGAGCACGTTGGATCCTGGCGCTACCAATCTTCCAGCCCGGTTCTACCGGGTTATTCCTGCGGCGCCGTGAAGCCTTGCGGCGCTAGCGCGCTAGTTGCCAAATCCTTGCCAGCTGCTCCTGTAAAGCCAGCCCGGTTTCGCGACTTTCCCCTGGGCGGATGATTTCATTTTGATGCAGCAGATAGGCGAGCAATAGCGGCCGGCAGATCGAGCGGATGTTTGCGGCCTCGGCATATTGCGCGAAGTCCGTTTCTTGCATGGCGGCTTCCACTTTTTCAAGCAAAGCTGTCCCGCTGACCCGTTCCACCAGTAGCGCTGTTTGAATGACGTAATGGAACCAGTCCCAACCCGGCACGCCGTTCAACTCGCCCCGCTCCCAATCCACCACCATCCACTGACCTGCCGCATTGACACGAATGTTCCATGGTGCGAAATCACCGTGATGAATCGCCGGACGGACGAGATGTGAACCGACCGTCGCATTCAAGGTTAGAAATAAATTGTCCGCTCCACACCTATTGGCCAGCGTTTGCCACGTTGGTAAGGAGTGCAGCGGGACCAACGGTCCGGAGTGTAACCAGGCGTTCAAAATTTCGCTGCGCGGTGCAGTGTCATGCGGCGGTGTTCCCGGGCGATACGGCACCGCAAAGGCGCTTAAGGTTGGCGAGGTCAGGCGGTGGCTGAGGGGCAGACCTCCGGGCAATCCAGTTGGCAAACTCGCCAACATCCGCGCCTCCCGTTCGACCACTCGTTGCGCGGCGGGCGTCAAACCGCATTTTACCACAGCGATAGGCTGGGTTTGAGCATTGAGGAGTAGCAACACAAAGCGCTGGTTGTCTGCTGGTTGATTACCTAACAAGATAGCTGGGGCTGGTAGGTGTTCTGGTGGCAGAGCGGCTTCGGTTGCGAGAAATTTGAGCAAATCGTTCGTTGTATTCGTTGACACCCCAACCTTTGGCAGCAACCCCCTAAACGGGGATTGTAACGCGAAGGGCAGTAGTTTCCGCGCAACTTTAGCGAGCGGACGTTGCGCGGCGTAAAGCTCCATGCCTTGCCTGGCGGCGCGATAAGAGCGCGGTAATAGTAACAAGGGACGTCCGCGCCGGGTCATCAAGCACCACTCCAGCGTCACCGGTCTTCCGGCGGGCGACCCGGGAGCAAACAAGCCGGTCAGAATGGTGGCGACGGCGCTGGGCATGGGTATTTGCGAACCAACTGATTTCGTCTCGTGAACTGCCTTGCTGTCACCGAGGGTGGCAGGCGCACTTTACTTCGGGCGGCACACGAACATTAAATCCACTGACCAGCGGGTGAACCACTGCCGCTTGGCGCAGAACTGATCAATCATTCGGGCCAGCCCGCGCAAGGGAGTACGGTACAATGTCGGCGGCAGGATGCCGAAGCCCAGCATCTGTACGATTTCAAAGCCGCTGTCGGCTAGTAACGCGCGGGTTTCGGCGAGCGACATTTCGTTCAGCATGAGCGTCGCTGCGCCCGGGGCGGCAGGCGCGGATTTTTTCTGCCGCTGCTTCCACCAGATGGCGGGATGCCGCAGTGAGCCGGAATTGCCGTGCACATTCACTACCAGCAGGCCGTCCGGAGTGCGGATGACTTCGCGCAACCGGCGGAGCGCCTTGTGGCGCAGGTCGCTTTCCACGTTCAGCAAAAACCGGAAACTGGTGATCACATCGTACGGGCCTTGCAGCAATTCACGTTGCTGCAAAATGTCTCCGACGCGGACCTCCGCTTTCTTGCATTTCTTCCGGGCGACTTCCGCCATTCCTGCAGAAATATCCACTCCGGTGGCGTTTCCCACGAGTCCTTCGATGACAGAGAGGATGCGTCCCGAGCCGCACGCAAAATCCAGTAAGCGGAGGCTTTGCCCCTGCTGGCGCGCTCCGAATTGCGTCAGCACTGCTGTGAGCACCGGCTGTTGCAGCCGCCAGATGCAGGAGGAATAGCTGGTGGAAGAATACTCCTCGCTTTCATAAGCCTCCACATCAGCGGAGTCTTGAAACCGGTTGGAGTAAGGGATCGCCGCCGGAGTTTCTTGCTTCATCATGTCAGAATGTGCTCTGGAGATTAAACCGGAAGCCGAACTTGGCAAGCGATTCATGCCGCGGCCGATTCCCGCGATTTACGAGGGGGTTTTGGTGCGCCGCCCCAACATCATTTTGACGCGGCGGTAGAACCCTCCCGCCCGGCGGGGCGCGCGGCTGTACCAGACGCAGGTGGGGTGGGCGACGTGGAAGCCGACTCGTTGGGCTGGATTCGTTTGGGTGTAAATCTCATAACCAAACGGGCGTTGGTGGTAGGTGCCGTTAAGCAGCCGGCGCAGTCGGCCAATCATCCGGAGTGGCGCATCCAGCCATTCTGCCCACCGTGGGCGCAGGCTGCGGAGCCGGTCGCTTTCCTCCCGCGCCTTGGGGGTTAAATCCAGATTCGCTCCGGAATCAGTGAAGGTGGAGGTGTACCGCCGTAGCACCGCCATCTTCAACCGCCGGCGCTGGGCTTCCCGGATCCAGACCGCATCCCCCACAATGCGCCATTGGGTGTCAAAAAAGAGCTGTTCTTCGGTCACCACGCGCCGGCGGAAAAAAATGGAACTCGTGATGGTGGGATTCTGCGTGTAGCGCAACCACGGCAACGGCTTCATTGACTTGCGACAGCAGATGAATTTCCCCGCCGCGTCCACGACCACGGTATCGGCCAGAACCAAGTCCAGATCTGGATGCGCCGCGAAAATTGCTGCGACGGCCTGCAAAGCGCCCGGCAGGTATTGTTCATCCGCATTCAGATGAGCGAGAATTTCCCCGCTGGCCCGGCGCAGGCCGCGATTGATGGCGTCGTACATGCCCCCATCACGTTCGATGACACTGCTGATGTCCGGTTGGGATCGCAACCATTCAACCGTGCCATCATCCGAGCCGGCGTCTTGAACGAGATGTTCGACCGTGACGCCTTGCTGATCTCGCACCGACGCGGCGCAGAGGGGGAGCCATTCACGCGTGCGGAAACTTGGAGTGATGATGGAAAATTTCATCTCGATCACAGGGCCGGGGTGCGCCAGACGGGCCACTGGCGGAAAATTATGGCTACGAGTTGCACCATCGCGCCATGTTGCCTCGAAAGGCTGGTGCTGTCCATCCGCAGGAATCCCGCCCGTCAGCATGGAGGGCTCGTTGACACCTATCCGCGCGCGGTCTAGCCTCTGCGCCCATGTCGAAACTGCCGTTTGAATTGCTTCTGGCGCTGCGTTATCTGCGGCCCAAACGGTCGTTTGTCTCCATCATCACGCTTATTTCCGTCGTCGGCGTCATGCTGGGCGTGGCCGTGCTCATCATCGTCATCAGCGTGATGAGCGGGTTCGACCGCGAGTTGCGCGAGAAGGTCTTCGGCTTCACCGCGCACCTGCGCGTGGTGCAATGCGAACCGAATTCGTTTGGCCGCGATTTGTTGATGACGAATTACGCCGAAGTTTCCCGCATTGTGGCGGAGCATCCCGAAGTCATCGGCGTCGCGCCGAATGTTTTCGGTCAGGTATTATTGGAAACCCAGCCGCAAAATGGCGAGGCGTTGCTCCGGGCTCCCGTCGTGCGAGGCATCGATCCGGTCGCCGAAGCGACGGTGAGCAAGCTCGCCAGTAATATTGTCTCCGGTGAACTGGATTTGAGTCGCCGCAGTCTCGTGGTCGGCGCGGACATGGCGCGCGATCTGGAATTGTCCGTGGGGGATAAGGTGTCAATCCTGTCCGAGCGACATTTGCGCAAGATGCGCGAGCGGGAAAAGCAGGGGAAAGAAACGGCCATCCCGCCCGACGAATATGAAGTGCGCGGGATCTTCGACGCGGGACATTACGACTTCAATTCGATGTTCGTGTTCATGAGTCTGGAGCGGGCACAGTCATTGTTTGGCTTGGAGGATGCGGACGAGATCCGTAATTTGACCGTGGCGCTCCGCGATCCATTCCGCGTCGTGGCCGTCGCGCAGGACTTGCAACAGAAGCTGGGCAAAGGTTATCGCGTCAGCACCTGGTTGCAGGACAGTTCGATCATGCAGGCGGTCGCGGTGGAGAAGAACATGATGTTCTACATTCTCTTCTTCATCGTGCTGGTGGCGGCGTTCGGCATCACCTGCACGCTCATCACGTTCATCATGATGAAGACCCGCGAGATCGGGTTGATGAAAGCCATCGGCGCGAGCAGTGGTCAGATTATGCGGGTGTTCTTGGCGCAAAGTGTGATTGTCAGCGCGTTCGGGATTCTTGCTGGTTTTGGTTTGGGGCTGCTGGCGGTGTCATATCGTAATGAGTTCTTGCTCTTCATGCGGCGGACGACGGGCGCGCAATTGTTCCCCGCAGATGTTTATGGTTTTTCGCAACTGCCGGCGCTCATTTTGCCGGGCGACTTGTTGATCATCGGTGGCGGGTCATTGGTAATCTGTCTGTTGGCGGCGGCGTTTCCGGCGTGGCACGCAAGTCGGCTGAATCCCGTGGAGGCGTTGCGTCATGAGTGAAACCTTGTTATCCGCCCGCAGCGTCACGAAGTCCTACACCATGGGCAAGCGCCGTCTTGATGTCTTGCGCGGCGTGTCACTCGATGTGGCGCGCGGGGAATTTATTGCGCTGCGGGGCGCGTCCGGGGCAGGGAAGAGCACGCTGTTGCATTTGTTCGGGGGGTTGGATTCACCGAACGCCGGGGAAATCTGGTTCGCGGGGAAAAATCTCGCGCAATCTTCCGATGGCGACCTGACCAAACTCCGCAATACCAAGGTTGGTTTTATATTCCAGGCGTATCATTTGTTGCCGGAATTGGACGCGCTGGAAAATGTGTGTGTCCCGGCGCGCTTGGCTCGTGTGGCGGCGGAGGTGGCGGCGAAACGCGGGAGGGAACTCTTGCAGCGCGTCGGGCTCGGCGCGCGCTTGGATCACAAGCCGTATGAACTTTCCGGTGGCGAACAGCAGCGCGTGGCGATCGCTCGCGCTTTGATGAACGAGCCGGAGTTGATTCTGGCCGATGAGCCGACTGGAAATCTGGATTCACACACTGGTGCAGAGATCGTGGATTTACTCGTCGGTTTGCGGGCGGAAAAGAACACCACGTTGATCATCGCCACGCACGATGCGAGCGTCGCGGCGCGCGCGCCCAAAGTGATTCAACTCATAGACGGCCAGATTCAATGAGGCAGAACTACTGGGAAAACCTGTATCAAGCCGGGGACATGCGCTGGGAGAAGGGGGCGCCGTCGCCCGGGTTGGTGGATTTTCTCGCAACCCATCGCCGTGATTTGCCGGGCGAAACCGTCTGTGTGCCCGGCGGCGGCACAGGCCATGACGCGGGCGAATGGGCCAAGGCGGGCTTCCGCGTGTATGGCTACGACATTGCGCCGAGTGCCGTGCGGCTTAGTCAGGATCGCGCCCATACCAATGGTTGGGTTGCGCAATTTCGCGGTGCCGATTTTCTGCGGGACGAGCCGCCATTCCAATTCGATTGGTTATTCGAGCATACCCTGTTCTGCGCCATTCAGCCTGTCGAGCGGGAGTTGTATGTGGCGGCGGCGCGGCGGTGGCTCAAACCTGGCGGCCATTATCTCGCGGTGAACTATTTCATTCCCGATACCGATGGTCCACCGTTTGGTACCAACCGCGAAGAAATTCTGCAACGCTTCGCTCCGCATTTTGAGCTGCAGGCCGACTGGGTGCCGCGCTCGTATCCGAATCGGACCGGCTTGGAACGGATGTTTTGGTGGCGGGTCAAGTGAGAGGCTGCGGGCGATTGTTAATAAGTTTCCCGGCGCTCGCACAAAAGGCTGTTGCTAAAACAGGGGTGACAGTTAACTTCATGCTCGGATTGGATTCCAGTAAATCTGCCGCGTTCAGGTAATTAGGTAATGGAAGGTTGGCCTCCCCCGCTGGTTCAAGCGTGAGGTTTCTTTTTCGCTCCCTCCTGAAGCATCATGAGGCGGAATCAGTCCCGGTTGATGGCCAATTCCAGATTCATGAGTTTTGCGAAAGTGCGGGCGAAGCTGTCGGTTACACTGACGGCGATGGCCATCTTTTTCGCGGTGACAGGCTGCGAACAAATGCGGCTTGCTGCGCCGCAGAAACGTCCAGCGCCCTCGACGTCCGGACTGAAGCCGGGAAGCAAACCTGTTGCGCCCGTCGTGGCAGTCCCAAAGCCAGTGGCTGCAGAGACGACGGTGGGAGCGATTCGTGTCGCCAAAACCCTGCCTCCGGAAGTTGTGGCCGGCCGCGAATTTGCCGGTGAATTGACCCTCACCGCTCAAGGCGGCGCGACTAACGTGGTTGTGCGGGATGCCATTCCTGCCGGCGCCACGTATCTTCGCAGTGAGCCAGCCGCAGCAGTGGAAGGCGGTGAGTTGGTCTGGAAGCTGGGGGATCTGAGTTCAGGGCAGGTGGTGAAGGTGAAGGCATGGTTCCAAGCTGACAAACCGGGCGTGCCCAGCAGCGTTGCTGTCATTACAGCCAACCTTCTTTCCGCCACAGTTTGCGTGGGCAAGCCGATGCTCGTGCTGGATAAAACCGGGCCGGAGGTTGTTTTGCTGGGGGCAGAGATCTCTTACTTGATTGTCGTCCGCAACGTCGGCAGTGCGCCGGCGCGAGGCGTGGGGCTCAGTGATGGCGTGCCCGCCGGATTGAACCACAGCAGCGGACGGAGCGAACTGGTATTTGAACTTGGTGATCTTGCTCCCGGGCAGGCCAAGCCCACCACGGTTACGCTCAAAGCGAATCAACGCGGCAAAGCCTGCAGCACTGCGACGGTTACCAGTGCCAGCACCGGCAAGATCAGTAAAGAGGTTTGCACGCTGGTTTTGGTGCCGGCGCTGAAAGTTGAAAAGACCGGCACGAAGGAACAGGTCATTGGCCGAAACGCGGATTATGAGATCAGCGTCAGTAACACGGGCGATACCGCTTTGAAAAATGTGCTCATTACCGATATCACGCCAGCGGAATGCTCCATCGTGGCGGCGCCGGGGGCGACGATGGCGGACAACAAGGCGAGTTGGCTTATCGCGGAGTTGAAGCCTGGCGCGAAAGTTACCGAGACCATCAAACTCACGGCCAAAACTGCGGGGGCCAGTTGCAACACGGTTACTGCCAGTTGTGGTGTTTTAAGCGATTCCGCCAAGGCCTGCACGCTTTGGAAGGGCATTCCTGCGCTCACGTTCGAATTGTCGGATAGTCCCGATCCCATCCAGATTGGCGAGAGTACCACTTACACCATCAAGATCATCAACCAAGGTTCGGGAGACATTCACAATGTGAAGGTCACCCCTGTTTTTGATGACTTGATGTTACCGATCAGTTCCCCCCAAGGCACGGTGAACGGCCCGCGCGTGATCTTCCCCACCGTGGCCACGATTGGGGCAAAACAAGCTGTGACCTACACCGTCCAAGTGAAAGGCACAACCGCCGGCGACTCGCGCTGCAAAGTCGAAGTGTTCTGTGATGAGTTAAAATTACCGTTGACGCGCGAGGAAAGTACCGCCATTTACTGAACTTGCTTTAGCCAAATTAGTTGCTAAAGCTTTTCTCCGTTACTTAAACTCGATCAAGTAACCCTCAACCCCCAAGTAAGCTATGAGCACCCATCAATGGAAATTCTTCACCGCTGGCGGCTTTGACCAGGTCAAACTTGAGACCGGCGCAGACTTGATGAACCTCGATCAGCTCGACCAGAAGCTTTGGGTCGCGCTGGCCTGTCCCACCACCGGCTTGGAATTTTGTTCCAAAACGGCGGCCTTGATTGACACCGACAAGGACGGTCGGATCCGTGTGCCCGAATTGATTGCTGCCGTGAAGTGGGCCGGTTCAATGCTCAAAAATCCGGATGACCTTGTCAAAGCTGGCGATTCCGTGGCGCTCTCCGCCATCAACGACAGCACGCCCGAAGGCAAGCAGCTTGCCGCCTCCGCCAAACAGATTCTCGTCAACCTCGGCAAAAAGGACGCCACCGCCATTTCCGTGGCCGACGCGTCCGATGCGAACAAGATTTTCGTCAACACCACGCTCAACGGCGACGGCGTGATTATCCCTGAATCCGCCACTGACGACGCGACCAAGGCGGTCATCAATGACATCGTGGCGTGCTTCGGCACTGTGCCGGATCGCTCGGCGAAAGCTGGCATTGACCAGGCCAAAGTGGACGCCTTCTTCGCTGAATGCGTCGCGTTCGATGACTGGAACAAGAAAGCTGAAGCTGACAAGGCGAACATCCTGCCCGCTGGCGATGCCACCGCTGCAGCAGCTGCCGCCGTGCGTGCGATCAAAACCAAGGTGGACGATTACTTCGGGCGCTGCCGCCTCGCGGCCTTCGACTCGCGCGCGGTTGCTGCGTTGAACCGTAAAGAGGAGGAATACCTCGCGGTGGCAGCGAAAGATTTGACCATCACAGCGGCGGAAATCGCTGGATTCCCGCTCGCATCGATTGCCGCCGGAAAAGCACTGCCACTCAAGAGCGGCATTAACCCGGCGCACGCTGCCGCTGTCGCCGCTTTGCAAGCCAGCGCCGTGAAACCGCTGCTGGGCGACAAGACCGAATTAACGGAAGCGGATTGGGCGGCGTTGCTCGCCAAGCTTGGCGCGTTCGAGTGTTGGAGCGCGGGTAAGGCCGGTGCTGCGGTGGAAAAACTCGGCCTCAAACGCGTGCGCGAAATTCTCGGCAGCAAGGCGAAGGAAAATATCACCGCGATCATCGCCAAGGACAAGGCGCTCGAACCCGAAGCCACGTCTATTGCGAATGTCGAGAAACTCACCCGCTACGTGCGTGACTTGTATCTGCTCTGCACGAACTTTGTGAACTTCCGCGACTTCTATGATGCGGGCGATCCGGCGATTTTCCAGGCAGGCACGCTGTATCTCGATCAACGTTCCTGCACGTTGACCTTGCCGGTGGAAGACGCCGGACGTCATGCGGCGATGGCGGCGATGGCGGGATCGTATCTTGCCTACATTGACTGTGTGCGTAAAGGCACGGGCGAAAAACGCAATGTGGTGGCGGCGTTCACCAACGGTGATGCCGATAACTTGATGGTCGGCCGCAACGGTCTGTTCTACGATCGTAAAGGCCGCGATTGGGACGCCACCATCACCAAAATCGTGGACAATCCGATCAGCATCCGACAAGCGTTCTGGGCGCCGTATAAGAAACTCGTCCGCATGATCGAGGAGATGGCGGCTAAGCGCGCCGCGGCCGCCGATGCCGAGGCGGACAAGAAGTTGGCGGGCGCCGCCAGTGCCACTGTCAATGCCGACAAAACCAAACCCGAGCCGAAGAAAGTTGATGTGGGCGCTGTGGCGGCGATGGGGGTGGCCTTCGGGGCGATTGGTTCGGCCTTGGCGTATTTCCTGGGCTTGTTCAAAGGCATCGAATTTTGGCAACTGTGTCTGGCGGTTATCGGCATTCTGTTGGTCATCTCCGGTCCGTCCATGATTCTCGCGTGGATGAAACTGCGCAAACGCAACCTCGGCCCGATCCTCGACGCCAACGGTTGGGCGGTGAATGCCAAGGCCAAGCTGAATGTACCGTTTGGTGCCTCACTGACCGGGGTGGCCAAATTGCCCGAAGGCGCGACCGTCAGCGCCACGGATCGTTTTGGCGAAAAGCCGAGCGGTTGGATTGGTTTCATCAAGTTCGTCATCGTCGTGTGCTTCGTCTTCAGCTTGTTGAACCACTTCTACGTGTGGGACACGATCATCCACAAGACCACCGGGCAGCATTATCTGCCTGGGTTCTTGAACCAACCGCCCGCGCCCGCGCCCGCTACCGGCGGCAGCAATACCAACACAGTCAATAACATCACGGTCACTTCTACCAACGCTCCAACCGTGCCTGCAGCGAAATAAAGGCTTGAGAAATTACCAAGCCCGGATCGCAAGATCCGGGCTTTTTCTTTTTGGCTGAAGAGAATTGCCGTCAGGGATGCGGCGCAACCGCCGCTGCAGGGCTCGCGAGAAACGCGACGTTGAGATTATCGGAAAGCTCGTCGAACAATTGCCGGCACTCCGATTCCTTCAATTGCAACCCGCGCGCCGCCGCGTGGATGAATCCCCGCGTGGTCTGATGCGCGTAACCGAGCAAGCCTTGTCGCAGCGGCAACGAGTAGAGCACCAGTGTCATGCCATAGACCAGCGTGTGCCAGCCGTGCGCCTGACCGTTTTCCACGGCGGTAAGGTAACGTTGCACCACGCGCTCATCGCGGAGCGGGCGGAGTTTCTGAAGTTGTTCGCGCCCGATGCGCTGGCTCGCAACCGCAAAGTCTTTCAGTGCGCCCACCTTTGTGAGTTGTTGATCGAAGGCGATCAACTCCCGCACTTCATTGCGGCTGATATGTTGATAGGCGGTCTGGATGGCGGGCAATTCATGCGGCAGCAAAATCCGCTTGTGGTAGGCGTGCAGAAACTCCTGCAGCGCCGTAAGGCTGGTGATAGGGCGGGCGACCAGCGATTCCGCCAGTGTGTGCAATGATGCCAGTCCGTCTGCTGTGCCCAATTGAGCGACGAGTGGGTGCGCGTCCCCAAGCCATTCGGCGGGGTCGGTGGTCAAAGCCGGTTTTGTCAACGGATGCATCGCGTTTCGTTCGCAGCTTTCGGCTGCGTTGATTGGCCAAAAGCATCTTTTGCAAGACGTCGCCTTGCCAGTGAGAAATACAACCGTTCAAAAATTTATTTTTGAAGTTGGCATATAAACCCTTGCCTCGCTCCGGTGTCCTGATAGATGTTATTAACAGAATTCAACACACAACAGCGGGCGCGACAACCACGCGCCGACCAGCTCGTTCGTGGCCGGCGTGAATGACGTCGTCGCTCGTAATTTTTTATGAGCAGCGAAGCCAAGAAATACCCTTACCCTGGAATCCCTGGCACTTCAGACGGCGCGGGCGGCGTCGTGTGGGTCGAGACCAACATCACCCAAGGCACCTGCGCTTATCCGATCACTTCGTCCACCACGATGGGTTCGGGCTACGAAACCGAGGTCGCCAACGGCAAACAAAATCTCTGGGGCGACAAGCTCGTCTTCATCCAGCCGGAATCCGAACACTCCGCCGCCACGTCGTGCGAAGGGTTCGCGCTCGCCGGCGGGCGCGTGACGAATTTCACCTCCGGCCAGGGCCTGGTGCTGATGAAGGAGGTGCTCTACACGATTTCCGGCAAACGCCTGCCCGTAGTGTTCCATATCGGGGCGCGCGCGCTGACGTCGCATTCACTCAACGTGCATTGCGGGCACGACGATGTGATGAGCGTTGCGGATTGCGGCTGGGGAATTTTGTTCGGGCGCAACGCGCAAGAAGCTTGCGACATCGCGCTGATCTCCCGTCGTGCCGCCGAACGCAGCGAAACACCGTTCCTCAATGTGCAAGATGGCTTCCTCACCACGCACACCATTGAGAATGTAAAGTTTCCCGAACTCGAGTTCATGAAGGAATACGTCGGCGATCCAAACGCGAAGCTGCGCTGTCTGTTCGACCCGCGGACGCCCATCATGACTGGCGTCGTGCAGAACCAGGATTCCTACATGAAGGGCAAGATCGCCCAGCGCACGTTCTACGATAAAGTCCCCGCTGCCGTGCAGGAGGCGATGGACGAATTCTACGCCAAGACCGGGCGCCGTTATCGCATGGTGGACACCTATCGCATGGACGACGCGGAATACGCCCTCGTCGGCATGGGTGGCATGATGGAGACGGCGCAGGCCGCCGTGGATCATATCCGCGAGGAGATCGGCCTGCGGGTTGGCTGCGTTCATGTCACCTGCTTCGCGCCGTTTCCGGCTACCCAACTCGTCGCCGCATTGCAGCACGTCAAAGCGGTCACGGTCGTCGAGCGCATGGACAATCCGCTCGCGCAATCCAATCCGCTCGTGCAAGCCGTCAAAGCAAGCTTCGCCGACGCGCTCACTGGTTTGAGCTATGGCTCGAATGGCGAATTCAAATACCCGCAGATCACCAGTATCCCGAAGATTTACGCATGCTCCGCCGGGCTTGGCTCGCGCGACGTCCGCGGCGGACACATCCTTGAGCTCGTCAAAAACATGCTCGCTGAACAGCCGCGCGAGTATTCCGTCATCGGCATCAAACATCCGCTCGCATTGGTGGACATCGAAGACCCGGACCTCCGCCCGCAAGGTGCGTTCTCGATGCGCGGCCATTCCGTTGGCGGGTTCGGTTCGGTGACCACGAACAAGCTCATCGCATCGTTTGTTGGTGAATTGTTCGACCTCTACGTGCAGGCGTATCCAAAATACGGCTCGGAGAAAAAAGGTTTGCCTACGACCTATTACCTGACCGTCGCGGAAAAACACATCCGCACGCACAGCGAACTGGCGCACGTGGAATTCATCCCGCTCAACGACGTGAACGCCTTCAACCTCGGCAATCCGCTCGACGGCATCGCCGACGAAGGCAGTGTGTTCATCCAAAGTCCCGAGACTGACCCGCAACGCGTCTGGGATCACATCCCCGCTTACGGCCAGAAGATCATCCGCAACAAACGGCTCAAGGTCTTCTACCTCGACACCGTGAAGATTGCGAAAGAGATCGCCACCGACCCGGACCTCCAGCAGCGCATGCAAGGCGTCTGCCTCGTCGGCATCTTCATCCGGGTGACGCCGTTTGCGTCGCGTTCCGGCATGGGCGACGAACAGGTGCTGGAATCGGTGGAGAAATACATCCGAAAGTATTTCGGGAAACGCGGCGAACACGTGGTGCAGGAAAACTTGAAGTGCGTACGCGAAGGTTTGAAAAGTGTGATGGAAATTCCGTGGAGCGTCATTTCTGCGCCAGCGCAGTCGAAGGCCAAGGCGGAGGAAGCAGTGGTGTTTGCGAAGTAATATGCGGAGGTATGTAATGGGACGACCTTTTTTAGGAGCAGTCATCTTTTGCATGATGACTGCGGGGTATGCCCAAAACCTGATAACTAATGGTAGCTTTGAAGTGATTGCGAACCCAACCAACAGTATTGTCAGCATGCCGGTCGGCAGCACGGTGCTTCCGGGCTGGACGGTCAGTGGGACTGGTAGCTTTTACGTCGTGACCACGCCACTTACGGCGTGGACGTTTCAAGCCTTGGAGGGGAGGCAGTTTGTTGATTTAAACAACAAAGACGCCGTCCTTTCACAAAGTTTCGTCACTTCCCCGGGAGTAGAATACGAGGTTTCGTTCGTGGCTGGATTGTTTCAAGGCCTAACGGGCATGGCTATCATCACTGAAGTGTTGGCTTCCAACGGCAGTTTGATGGCGAGCAATCGGGCTAATGCGCCTGCGGCCCGAGGATGGGCGGCGCCAACCCGCTTTCGGTTCACTGCGATTGATGGTGTCACTAAACTCCAGTTCCGGGCGACGAATGCCACTGTCAATGTGGACTTGGCGATGGATGCTGTATCCGTTGAACCAGTCGTGCAGCATGTTTTAATCGCAGGCTCACCGCTTCGCCTTTGCTGGGAGTCCAAACCCAACCGGTCCTATCAACTGCAATATCGTTCCACTTTAACTGCCAATTCGTGGACCGATTTGGAGGCGGCGATCGCCGGCTCGGGATCGCTGCTTTGCAGCACTCAATCTGTCACCGAACCGCAAAGATTTTTTCGAGTCGTCATGTTGCCTTAACCTACACATTTTATGAGCGAAACCCTCACTGCCCCCGCCGCCGCGCGCATCAACCAAGTGCCCATCACCGACGACGTCCTCAATGTCGCCGATTTCAACAACCGCATCGTTGGTGCGTACAATGACGGCAGCGCCGAACTCGGTCTGCCTGCAGACGATTCCACATTGCGCTCGTTCATTCCCGCCGGCACGGGCATCCTGCGCGACTTTTCCTACATCGCGCCCGAAATTCCGCTGCTCAACAGCGAGAATTGCGTGGCCTGCATGGCGTGCGTCACCGAGTGCCCGGACACTGCCATTCTCGGCAAGGTCGTCCCCAAGGCGAAACTGGAAGAGGAACTCGCCAAGATTCCCGACGAAGCCGAGCGCGAGCATTATCGCAAGCAGTTCGGCAAGACGACCAAGTTCTGGAACGTTTACGAGAAGAAGGGCGACGAGCCCGGTTACTTTGGCATCTTCATTGACCCGACCAAGTGCAAGGGTTGCGCCGAGTGCGTGGACGCCTGCGGCGATCATGACGCGCTTGTGATGCTCAAGAAGGACGACCGCACGTTGAAGCGCTATCAGCGCACGTGGAATTTCTATACTAAGATGCCGGAGACCCCGAAGAAGTTCATCAACGAGAAGATGCTCGTGGACATGATGCTCGCCGAGCGGTCATTGCTCTACGTGGGTGGCGCGGGTTCGTGCATGGGCTGCGGCGAAGGCACGGCGCTCCGCATGATGCTTGCGGCAACGGGCTTTGCCTACGGCAAGGAAAACATCGGCATCGTCAACTCGACCGGCTGCTCGACGGTCTATGCCTCGACGTATCCTTACAATCCGTATCTCGTGCCGTGGACGAATTCACTGTTTGAGAACGCACCCGCCGACGCCATGGGCATCCGCGCGCGTTGGGATCAGATGGGGTGGCAGAACAAAAAACTTTGGGTCATCGGTGGCGACGGTGCGATGCTCGACATCGGTTTCCAGAGCTTGAGCCGCATGCTGGCCAGCGGCATGAACATCAAGGTGCTCGTGCTCGATACGCAGGTTTATTCCAATACCGGCGGCCAATCTTCTACGGCCACGCTGATGGGGCAGAACACCAAGTTCACCGTCCACGGCAAGGCGATTCCTGGCAAGGTCGAGCGTCGGAAGGAGATCGCGCAGATCTGCATGATGCACCCAAACACGTTTGTGGCGCAAACCAGTTGTGCGATGAGCAATCATTTCTACAAGTCCATCATGGCCGCGAACGAATACGACGGCCCGGCGGTGGTGAGTGTCTATACGACCTGCCAGCCCGAACACGGCGTCGGCGACAACATGGCGATGCAACAAAGCAAACTCGCCGTGGACACGCGCACGTTCCCGGTGCTGATTTACGATCCACGCAAAGGCGACAAAATCGCCCAGCGCTTGAGCCTGCAGGGCAACCCGTCCGAGAAACTGGATTTCTTCATCGAACCGAAGACCGAACGAAGTCTATGACTTCATCCGCTTCGCGCGCACCGAAGGCCGCTTCTCGAAACACTTCGACAAAGACGGCAACCCGAGCGAGACACTGCAGAAAGCGAAACAAGAACGCCTCGAAAACTGGCGCACGTTGCAGGAACTGGCGGGGATTATTTGAGCAATGTAGCCGATGAATTGACGTAGAATTGCGTGCCTTTTAGCCTCCTTGCATGATTGAAGTATCGGACGTCAATTCCTCATCGGGACCACAAGAGCATGTGTTGGAGAAGATTTTCTCCGAGTTTCTCAACCATCCAGAGAAAAGGGTGCTCATTCTCAAGGGCAAATGGGGTGTCGGGAAAACCTTCGCATGGAAAAAGTACATTGAATTAAAACCGAACCTTAATGAGTTGGCTGTATCGTACGTCTCCTTGTTTGGAGTTGCTAATGTTGGTGAAATTCAACAATTGATCCTCCAGAAAGCTGTTCCCAAAAATATTAAACAGCTCCGTAGTGTCTTGAAAGTAGCCGTTCCGATTGCATCGGCTTTGAAGAGATTTCCGATTCCATATTTCAGTTCTCCACTTGGAAATGCGGCAGAAGCTGCACCCGTCTTGGCTCCTCTTTTAATACGGCGGTTCTTGGTCTGCTTTGACGATATTGAACGCAAGTCAAAGGACTTGCCACTATCTGCTATTTTGGGTTTGGCATCCGTGTTGAAGGAGGAAAACGGCTGTCGGGTTGTTCTCATTTTCAATGAGGATGAGATTCATGATTCTGACGACAAGGCCAGCCTCAGCAACTATCGTGAGAAGGTTGTTGATCAAGAGTATGCCTATGATCCCCCCGTTGGTGGAAATGTACGATTAATTTTCCGACCAGACGAATTCCCACTGGTTCAGGAGATTTTTCAAAGGCTGGCTATTAACAACATTCGCATTATCAAATTCGCCCACTGGAACGCGAAATTTTTTGAGCCGCTTCTAAAATCCTTGGAGATTGCGGTTCGCGACTCGTTCTTAGAAAACCTCACTATCTTGACCTGTGTCTTTCACAAGCATGCCAACGAGGTGAACTTAGATGATTTGCCGGATATCAGCTTCATTGCGCTAAGATTTCGTGAAAAGGAGGGAAAGAAACCCACAAGTGGAGAAACCTTGCTAGAGCAGGCTCAGTATCTAAATCAGGATTACGACCCATTTATTGTTCAGTATCTGAAGACAGGTGATTGCAAAATTTCAGAGCTTAAAGCAGTTCTAACCGCGCTGAACGAACGCGAAAAAAAGAATCAGGTAGGAGCAAAACTTCATCAAGCTTGGAGACTATTTAACGGTAATTTTAAAGCCACATTGCAAGAAGTGGTTGTCGGTTTTGAAACAGTCGTTGGGAATCACTTGCATGTTTTGGCCTACGGTGAATTAAAACAGGTGTGTGATCTGTTCATGGTTCTTGGGAAAAAGGACACCGCGGAGAAATGGACTGAAGCTTTCGTCGAATCGAACATTTCCACAATGACTCTTGAAGAAACAGAATTCTTTAAG
The DNA here is from genome assembly GCA_049840435.1 of Verrucomicrobiota bacterium. Classification (GTDB taxonomy): domain Bacteria; phylum Verrucomicrobiota; class Verrucomicrobiia; order Limisphaerales; family JADLHS01; genus JADLHS01. Next base: position 122,903 of record JASGKY010000054.1, read on the forward strand.
CGGCTTCCGATAAACGCGAAATTGCAGAACAGAATTGCCGAACACGTGACCGCACTAAAACAAAAAATCTCACTTAAATCTGTCATTTATCGAATAGCTGAGCAATCCGGCTGGAGCCAAGAGGATGTGGCATTTCTAAATAGTTGCTCGGAGGAAGATTATTACAAATGGATTGAAACTGAAACAGACGAAGACCTGCTGAACTATCTTCGTAAATTCCATAGGATCTTTAACAGCCAAAATTCAATTGAGAACGGCGGTTCGATAGGAGTAAAACTTGAAACAGTCCTTTGCAGGCTCGCAGCACGTAGTCCACTTGATGCGCATCGAGTTTGGGTATTCTTTTTCTTTGCCAAAAACAGGTGGCCAGAAACCGGGTCATTGATAGCCGGGCGATATTGTAGACAAACACAATTGAATGCCACGCATCAAGGCTCATCAACGATAATTTCCCGCGCGGGCGCGCCGCCGGGAAAGTCGGCCCAGTAGATTTTACGAAAGCCCGGTGGATTGTATTCCCAATGCCACGGTTCGTTCTGGTAGGGATACCAGCCGAATTCCTCGCCGCGCAGGAGCAGCCATTTGTGCACGGGTGATTCGCGCATGTGCACGACTTCCGACATCGGACGCGTGGTGGTTTCTTCGAGTTTTAGATCGCCGTGACTCATCTCGAAGTCGATAGCTAGGCCGAGCGAATGGGAAGAGAAGCTCGCGACGGCGTTGGGATTGCCGGACCGGGCGGCGTTCCTCTGGGCAACCTGAGGATTCCGGTGCGAAGAGAGAATGATCAGGTTCACGCCATCGGCCTTGGCCTGTTCGCGCATGAGCACGAATGAATCCAAGGCGTGGCGGTTGAGCTTCCAGCGCTCCTGTTCTGGAACGACTGCCCACTGGTTGGTGATGTAAATCCAGGCGGCTTCCGTGGCCTCGGCGCGCAAGACGACTGCATCGCGAGTGCTGTTGGCACGGCGCTCGGGCCGTACCAGGTCGAGCGTGTCCACCATGACATCAGCGAACTGTTCGTTCGGACCTTCTGGTCCGCCGGGAAAATCATTCTCCTGCCAGGCGAACTCGCGGAAGTGTTTGCTCAATTCTGGCCCGAGGACATCAAGCCCGGAGATTTTTGGATCGTGAATGAATTTCAACTCGAGCGCCCGGATCAAGGCATGCTTGGTCTCGCTGTTTTCCACCGCCAATGCCTGTTCAAACGCGGCATTAACCGTAGTGTCCTGTTCGCGGTCTCTGAGCGTGACCCAGATATAATGGGCGGGCAGGCGGGAAGCGCCGCCGACCGCGCAATCCACCGTGGTTTCGATGAGTCCTTCGGGCGTCTGCGGTTCTGACAAATCGCAATGGCCGGAGCAAGTCGGCTGGGGGGTGGCACAGCCGCTTAGGAACAGCGCGCCGCCGAGGAGCAGGGCTAAGAATGGGGGCAAAGTTTTCATCACGCGCCGTTCTTTATCGACATTGCCCTCCGCGAAAGCAACCGGCGTTTCGCACATATTCATAGGTAGTACGCCCGGCAGGAGCATCTGGCTCCTGCGCAACAAGCGAACCCAGTTGAGGAGTTCTAAATTCGACCCGGTTCGCGCCCGCCATTGCCTTTCTGTTTGGTGGCGGCGTCGCCCAGATCAGCGCGGGCTGTTTCGGCGAGTTTCAGCAATTGTTGCACGACGTCTGAATGTTCGCTGGCCAGGTTGGTGGCTTCCGCGCTGTCGTGCTTCAGATCGTACAACTCCGGAATGCTGACGGTTCGGTTTTCGTATTTTGCTGGAATGCCATTCGTGCCACCGGGACGGTTGGCGAGCGTGCGATATTCCTGCGGTAGGACCAGCTTCCAACGCCCGTCGCCGCTGGTGACGGCTTCGAGGCGGTTTTGCTGGTAGTAAAAGAAATAGGCGGCGTGCGGATTCTTCGCATCCTTCTCGCCGGCGATAATCGGCCAGACATCGAGGCCATCAATTTTATGCTCTGGCAGTTTTGCGCCCACGACCTGAGCGATGGTTGGAAGCAGATCAATAGTCATGAACAGGGTCTCGCTGCTTTTGGCGGCAGGAATTTTTCCGGGCCAACGCATGATGCAAGGCACACGCGTGCCGCCCTCCCAACTCGTGCCTTTACCCTCACGCAAAGGTTTTGCTGATCCTGCGTGAGTGCCGTAACTGAGCCATGGTCCGTTGTCGCTGGTGAAAATCACCCAGGTATTTGTCGCGAGATTCAATTTCTCCAACGTCTTCATGATTTCGCCTACGCTCCAATCAATCTCCATGATGACGTCGCCGTACAGGCCGCGTGCTGATTTGCCCTGAAATTTGTCGCTCACATAGAGTGGCACGTGCGGCATGGAATGCGCCAGGTAGAAGAAGAACGGGCGATCTTTGTTGCGCTCGATGAATTGGACGGCGCGTTCCGTGTATTGCGTGGTGAGCTGCTTTTGATCTTCAGGTTGCAGATCGGCTTTGACGACGCGATCGCCTTCGAGGAGCGGCAAGGGCGGGTAAGTGCCGGGTTTTGCCTCAGGATGAAACGGCCACATGTCGTTGGAGTAGGGCAACCCAAAGTATTCATCGAAGCCGTGCTGCGTGGGTAAAAGTTGGGTGGGCCGCCCCAGATGCCATTTGCCGGCCATGCCCGTGGCGTAGCCTTTTTGTTTGAGCAGCTCCGGCAGGGTCATTTCGTTGGTGCTGAGCCCATGCTTGGCATTCGGTCCCAACGCACCATGGATGCCGATGCGATTGGGATAGCAACCCGTCAACAATGCGGCGCGCGATGCCGAGCAGATGGGTTGGGCGACGTGGAAGCTGGTGAACTTCGTGCCTTCCTGCGCGAGCCGGTCCAGGTTGGGAGTCCGGAAACCGCTCGCGCCAAAGGCGCCGACATCGGCGTAGCCCTGATCGTCGGTGAGAATAACGATGATGTTGGGGGCAGCTTGTGCGCCGTGCGACCAAGGGCCGCTCGCAAGAATTAACAGGAACAATCCACAGAGTTTCCGGGTGATTGTCATTTGCATGTTCAATCGGTTGAGTGCGCAGTAGAACTGCACCCAAAGCGAGAAGCAAATCAAACCGTGAACTCATACCGAAGTTGCACGTAATCCGTGTCACGGGGCTGGTGCCGCGGCCGGTCTGTCGGGAGGTGGCTGGTGCTTACGCGACGGCCGCAGCGACTGGCTTTCCAGCCAGCTGCTCGTAGCCCCAGCGCAACATGCGTTCGGTGGTTTCCCAGTTCACGCACGCGTCGGTGATGCTGACGCCGTATTGCAGTTCGTTCACCGGTTTGGGGAAGGGCTGATTGCCCTCGTGCAGATGGCTCTCGACCATCATGCCGATGACGGATTTGGTGCCGCCGCTCCGTTGGTCAATCACGCTGCGCCAGACGTCTTCCTGCTTGGCGTGCTTCTTTTCCGAGTTCGCGTGACTGCAATCTACCATCATCACGGTGGGTAGCTTGTGTTTGGTCAGGGTCAACTCCGCATCGGCGATGCTGGCGGCGTCGTAATTAGTGCGGGCGCGACCGCCGCGCAGGACGACGTGGCCGTGCGGATTGCCGGTGGTGCGGACGATGGCCGTGGCGCCATCCTGATCCAAGCCGAGAAAGCTGTGGCGATGCCGTGCGGCGCCCATCGCGTCAATGGCGACTTGCAGGCTGCCGTCCGTGGCGTTCTTGAAGCCGACCGGCATCGAGAGGCCGCTGGCCATCTCGCGATGCGTCTGGGATTCCGTGGTGCGCGCGCCGATGGCGGCCCAACTCACGAGGTCGGCGATGTATTGCGGGACGATGGGGTCGAGAAATTCCGTCGCAGCGGGCATGCCCATGCCGGTGATTTGCACGAGCAGACGGCGGGCGATCTTTAAACCTTCCTCAATGTTTTCCGAACCGTCAAGGTGCGGGTCGTTGATCAAACCTTTCCAGCCGATGGTCGTGCGAGGCTTTTCAAAATAGACACGCATGACGATTTCCATGCGGTCGGAAAGTTCCTGCCGGAGTTTGTTCAAGCGCTGGGCGTATTCGAGCGCACTCTTGGTTTCGTGAATGGAGCACGGGCCAACGACGACCAGCAGGCGCGGGTCTTCCTGGCGGAGAATGCGGATGATGCGTTCGCGGCTCATCGCCACCGTGGCGATGGCTTCAGGCGTGGCGGGAAACGCCGCCTTCACCGTGTTGGGTGAGGACAGCCGGACGATTTCCCGGACATGCAAATCTTGCGTCTTGAACATGGGGGGGCAAGTATAGCGGGAAACCGGGCGGGAAAAAGAAATTTAAGTAGAGCGGCGATAAAAGCAAAGTGCGGCACCCAAAGCCAAAATAGTAACCAAGCTTGGCTCGGGGACCGGCAGCGGCGGTTAAATAGAATTCTTGGCCGGGATCGCCACGGAGAAATTGTGCGGTGCCGAAGCTGCCATACTGCGTTGTCATAAGAGACGAGCGCGGATGAAGATTACATCTGAACCGGAAACGAAGGAGGAAATATCTCCCGGACCAGCCGCGCCGCCCCCGTTGCCCGGGAATTTTCCGAGCAGATTTGTGTAATGAACATCGTCGGTTGAAATATCAACGTAAGCCTCTGCGCCGTTGTCAAAATTTACATCTGCGCCACTGGTATAGGCTGAGACGCTCATAAAAGTCGTGGCTGTTTGAGCGGCAAATCCAAGATCAAACCGGTAAACTACTTCACCCCAAACATTGGCGGCTGAAGGCTGCCAGTAGCGGACCGGCGTGCCGAAGGGTTCTGTTCGCAAGAAGGCGTTTTGAACCCGGAATGGGCTGACTCCAAACGAATCGGTAAGGGTAAACGTCTTCGAGTAGCTTTGATCTGCCAGGCTTGGAGAGGTGTAGGCGGTAAGTAAGATAAAACCGATGAGTGCCGAGATTTTCATAAGTTTACCATAGGGGATTCAAACGGTCTGATTGTCCTGAAGTTGTATCACGGTGATAAATTCTGTCCAGTGGCCTTGGTTTCTGGTTGAAAAAGCGGGATCAAAGCTACCGCAGTCCAGACGCTTCGCGCTGGCCAGACAACACGAACCTCGCGGAGCGTCTGGACTGCGGCGTGTTCACCGCCGCTTTCCCGGGTGAATGTATCCTGTCACGCCATTCCAAGATTGCCTGCGATGCGCGAATGGAGTTTCATTTCGCCTGCTTTTATCTATGAGTTCCACCACATCAACCAACCAGCCCCGCCAGCGCAAATTGCTCGTTGCCAATCGCAGTGAAATCGCCATCCGCGTCTTCCGCGCGGCGACCGAACTCGGTCTGCGCACCGTCGCGATCTACGCGCAGGAGGATCGGCTCGCGATTCACCGTTTCAAGGCGGACGAGGCGTACGTGGTCGGCGAAGGTAAAGGCCCGGTCGGCGCGTATCTCGATATTCCGAGCATCATCACGCTCGCGAAGGAAAAGGGCGTGGACTTCATCCATCCCGGCTACGGCTTCCTGTCCGAGAACGCCGAGTTCGCCAAGGCTGGCGCCGAGGCGGGTATCACGTTCGTCGGCACCCTCGCGTGGAATTACTGCGCATGATGGGTGACAAAACTGCTGCCCGCGCCCTCGCGCAAAAAGTTGGCGTGCCCACGTTGCCCGGTTGGCAGATCCGGTGGAAGATCGCGGTGAAGCGCTGAAGATTGCAAAGGAGATTGGTTTCCCGCTCATCATCAAGGCAGCGTTCGGCGGTGGCGGTCGCGGGATGCGTGTGGTTCACAAGCCTGGCGATCTCGCGGATTTGCTCGACGAAGCGCAAGGCGAAGCCGGTCGTGCGTTTGGCAATCCCGCGGTGTTCCTCGAGCGCTACATTCCGCGCGCGAAACACATCGAGGTGCAGATCCTCGGCGACAAACACGGCAACGTAGTGCACCTGCACGAACGCGATTGTTCCGTGCAGCGGCGGCATCAGAAGGTCATCGAAATCGCCCCGAGCGTGGAGCTCGACGGGAAGGTGCGCACCGAGCTGGTGCGAAGCGGCGGTGAAGCTGTGCAAAGAAATTTCCTACGACAACGCCGGCACGGTGGAATTCCTCTATGACCAGGATACGAAGGAATGGTTCTTCATCGAGATAGGTGCTGTTCGGATTCTATCGTGTTCTTCTTTAACCTT
>JASGKY010000055.1:0-63009 GCA_049840435.1 Verrucomicrobiota bacterium
CAATACCTGGATCAAATCGGTGCCGTTGATCTTGACCGCACAATCGACGGCGAGCGGCTGGAGGGAAAATTCGTTGTTCTGCTGGCTTGGATGCACCTGGACCAGATGGCCGAGATCGCTCAACAACTGATTCACGCCCACCCGGGCGTGTTCGCCGGGCTGCTTGCGCAGAAAACTGAGGTAGCGCCGGGAGATTTCAATGCAATTAGTGACCTGCCGCGTCATGGTCCGCAACCGGTCCTTCACGAACGTCAGGCCCTCCGCATCGAGCGTTTCCGCCGGACCGATGCGTTGGTTGATCAGCTGTAGAAACCCGGAGATAACGGTGAGCGGGCCGTTGATATCGTGGATGATGCTAGCGTAAATGTCACCGCGCGTCTGGGCCATCTGGCCTTCGACCTTCTGGTTCTGCAACTCTTCAAAAAGCTGTTGCAGCTTCTCATTGTTGTTGAGGACCTCGGTATCAAACGTCCGCCGCTGCATCGCGCCGTTCACCGCCGCCCGGAGCGTCGGCAATTCGAACGGTTTGTTCAGGTAATCACACGCGCGCAACTTCAACGCCTGCCGGATGGTGTCGGTGGTCTCAAAGGCCGTCAGCATCACGGCTTCAATGGTGGGATCAATATATTTGATGCGCTCCAAGACTTCGACGCCGGACATGCCCGGCATCCGGATGTCCAGAATTGCCACATCAATCTTGTTCTTTTGGACAATATCAATGGCTGCCGCCCCATCCGCTGCTGTGTAAACCTCGAAGTCGTCCTTGAACACGAACCGCATGGACATGCGTGGTCCCTCTTCGTCATCCACGATGAGCAGACTACCCCGTTTCCGCGGTCCAGCGGCTTCAATGGCAGGGGCATCGGTCATAATTCTGATGATTAACTTGGATTCTTTTCGGCGCGCGGCCCACCGATTGACCCCTCCGGCGTAGGCCGAATCCTAGCCAACTAGAAGCAGTGAACAAGCCAAAACCCGTGATCTCAGGCTGCTAGGCGCTCACTGAAACCGCGCCAACTGCGGCACCGTCCGATAACGCCGGCCAAGCGCGTCTTGGATCAGGGCATAAAAGGGATGCTTACCAACCCCCAGACCAGTCCCAGTCACCACAAAAGTTGCAGCCGCCTGGTTGCTCACCACCCCCAAAACACCGCCGGTCGAGTAAAGCGTGATACTGGCGATGTTGTTCGTGTTCGCCGTCACTTGCACCGAGTAACTGCCAGTCACCGGATTGGTCGCCACCAGATCCACCAGATTCAACGCCGCCGTCAAAGGGGTGTTCTGAATTCGCACCGGCAGCGCAACCCGAGTTTGCGTGCGCACGTGACTTCCCTCATAGGCCACCGCCGTCAGTTCATGATCACCATCAGGCAACACCGCCGTATCCATCGCGAAGCTGACCGCAAGATTGGACGCCCCGGCACTCACATAAAGATGATTTCGGGGCTGCAGGTCCGCGAGATTCGCCGTCAGTTGCGCTTCATAGGTGGGACTTGCAATCAACGTCCCGGAAGTGGTGAAAACGATTTTGATTCCGGCGGCCTTCAATCCCGGACTGCGCGCCAGCAGATTAAAGTTCGCACTCGCGGTTGTCGGCGCCGAATAATCCTCAGCCACCACGCCATCCGGTCCTTGCAAGGCCGGTTCGGCATTGAGCAGTGCCACCAAGTTGGATAGGACATTGACCGCCGTCGCACCCGAGACGCTGTTCGTGACCCCCACGGTCACCACCGCGCCATTGGTCTTGGTCACCGACAAACGCAACCACGTACCAACCGTTATTGAACCACTCGCCGCACAATTCCGCAGCCCGTTCGCGGTAGAATCAAGAAAGCTGGATCGTGCCGGCGTCACCGTTGTGGTCAAAGCAACCGCGCTCCCGATTGTTGTTCCAAACGCCGGCCCGGTGAAGTTGAGCGCGCTCGGCGCACCACCTGGCGTAACCCGCGCATTGAGCGGTGCGATGGGGCGATTGGTGGCAAACTGGCGAAGTTCCACCCGATCCCCAAACGCCAAGGCCACAGTCTTCGTCACGTTGCTGATGGCCGGCGCATTCAACGCGGCGGCCAACCCAGTCGCGACAGAAGCCAGCGTCGCATTGGCGGGCACAGTGTAGTTGACGTTCTGACCTCCGATCCGCACGTTGACTAGATTACCTGCCGCGGGCGCAATATTCGTCAGCGTGCGGAAGAATTTTCCGTCCACGAACAAGTCCACCTGCTGCAGCGGGCGCGCCGCATCAGACGCTGTGAACTGCACTGTGAGTTGCAGCGTGCCGCTCAGGATCGCGCCCGAAGTCAACCCCACCCAACTCCCTTCACCCACACTGGCGAACGGCGCGGCCAGCGGCTCGCCGACGATAAGCCCTTGATACGGCGTTTGCAGACTTTGGTAATAACATTCGACCAGACTAAACCCGCGCGCTTGAAAGAAATAATTCTGCGGATCGGGAAACTTTGTCGGCGTAGCGGAGGGTTCAGTCACCGTGCCATAACTTCCCGCCGCACCCGCCCCGATGAACGCCAGCGCCGTGGTCTGATCGTTATTGCCAAAGATCACGCCCCCGAATGATGTCATGCTGTCCGCCATCGCCCCCGGCACAAACGTGTTCGGCGTAATACTGAATGACATCAATCCGGTTTGGTAGCCCAGCAAACCACTCAGGCCCGCCGGGGAATTTTCGTTGGTGCGGACGACTTGGTAATCCCCGCGCAACTGCGTGTTGAAGATGACATGGTTGAACGCCGCAGTGCGCAGATTGCGCAATGAATCGGTAGTTTTCGCCAGTCGCACCGGCGCAGTCGGAAATGTGCCGTCGCTGGCAACGCCTTGATCCACGAGCTGTTTCGCCTGCGCCAGCGTGGCGCCAGTAAGCATTGTGGTCAGGAACGAATATCCCGCGGCACTCGTCGGTGCAGCAGCGGGAAAAATTCCTTCACTGAAATAATAGCTGTTCGTCAACGTCAGGCTGCCGAGACCGGTATTGCTTTTCACCCCGTAAAACAAACTCGAGGTCGTGCCGTTCACGGCTACACCGTTGATCGTTTGATACGGAATATCCATCGCAAGCACGACGAAATGGATCTGATTGCTCAAGCCGCGCGCGGCGATGGCCGTCAGCAACGGCTGCAGGAGATTGGTCTGAAATTGCGTCACGTCCCACGCGATGTTCCCGCCATCCCACGCGATGCGCAGGACATTTTCCGGCGGGATCTGCCGACGTTCGCAGTAGTAATTTCCCAACACCAGCGAGTTCGAACTGCTCTGATTTACGACCACGAGTGTGTTCAAACCGCTGCCGCCCGCCACTGCATCGGCAGCGAACCAGTTCAGCCCCAGAAACATCCCGGCAAGACACACCAACAAACGGCCCAAACAACACATAGAGCGTTGCAATTTGAGCAGAAGCAATGCCTCAAACAACCCCGGGGACCAACCAAGCCGGCTCGTTCCCGTTCTGAAGCTTCCCCGGTTTGTGATTAAGCTTAGGAGGAACAGGCCGGTCCACCCACAAGCTCCGCGCCTCCGCCCAGCCAGTGAATCCCGGCAGACCTCCCAGCGTGTTGCATGCGGCATCATTCGCCAACGAAGTGCAGCGCCACCCGACGCGAGTGCGCGACCCGGCGATGTTCCCACAAGTAGATTCCCTGCCAAGTCCCGAGTGTCAGCCGGCCCTGCTGCAAAGGCAGGCTCAGATTCACCGTAGTCAGTGCGGTGCGAATATGCGCGGGCATGTCGTCGTCACCTTCACAGGTGTGGACGAACAACGGATCGCCATCGGGCACGAGCCGTTTGAAAAAATTTTCCAGATCCGTGCGCACATCCGGATCGGCATTCTCCTGGATCACCAACGAAGCCGAAGTGTGCTTGAGATGCAACGTCACCAACCCATCGCGAAATGCCCCCTTCGCAACCCACGCCACCACTTCTGCCGTGAAGTCATACAGCCCGCGCCCACGGGTGGCGATGGCAAGTTCGTGGAAGGCCTGACGCAACATGCGTTAGGGCGTCGTCGACTTCGGCGCCGACTCCCGCTTGTCAAACAGCGCCTCGATCTCCGCATTGCGCGGGTGTCCCGACGCGAGCGCCTTTTGATAATGAAACCGCGCCAACGCCACGTTCGGCGGCGTCTCCGTTGCGTAGAACACCGCCAGATTGTTTTGCGCGCCACCATGATTTGGATCCAACACAATCGCCTTGCGGAAGGCCTGCTCCGCCGGACCGCGCAGCCCTTTCTGGCTCAGTGTGACGCCAAGATAGTTCTGGATGTCGGCGTTTTGCGGATTCAACTTTGCCGCACGATTCAACGCCACCACTGCCTCGTCATATTTCTCCTGCCGGAACTTCAGATACCCCAGCAACGAGTTCGCATGCGGATCATCCGGAGCAAACGCCAGCGCCCGCAAAATATTGGTCTCCGCTTCAGCCAGCCGGCCCAGTTCCAACTGGATCGCGCCGAGGTTCGCCAACGTGTAAGCGTTCTTGTCGTCCTGCCGCAGGATGGCCAGGTAATTTTCCTCCGCCTTGTCATACTGCTTGGCCGCAAAATATTTTTCCGCCTGCGCCACCAACGCTACCGTGCCCGCCGGCAGATCTTTGACAGATTTCCGAGGCTCGACTGGTTTTGTTTCCGTCTTTGCCTCCGTCTTCGTCTCAACCTTGGGGGCCGCCATTACTGGCGCGAGCGCGGGCTTGGGTTGAGATTGCCGGAACAACGCCAGTTCCTCGGCGGTATAAGGAATCGCCTTCGTCTCAAAAACCTCCAATCGCGACTTGAGTGAATTCACCTCGCTCGTCAATTGATCCACCTTGGCCACCAATTCCCGGCTGTTCGCGTCCTGCGCCTCGCGTCCGCGTTTCTCCAACAACTTGTAGAGGGCATCCCGTTGCCGTTCCAATTCCTTGATCTGCGCCTCACTCCCGGCCCGCGCCACCGGAGCAGACTTCGCTGGCGCGCCAGCCGCCGCAACCGCCGGAACGGGCATTTGTTTGAGCTTCGTCTCCAACGCGACTTTTTCCAGCCGCAAAACTTCCGCGCTCGACGCCATCGCCGCTAATCGCGCTTCCGCCTCAGCCAGCTTGCGCCCGCTCTCGGAAGACTTGTCATCCGCCGCTGTGGTCGCCAAAGCTTTCGCTTCGCTGAGCTGCTTCTTGAGCAATTCATTTTCCGCTCGCAACGCTGCCGCCACCTCGACACTGGTCGCCGCCTTGCCAAGCTGTTCTTGCAATGAGGTTTTTTCCGCCCCCAGCTTCGCGACCAGAGCCTGCTGCTCGACCAACCGGGCGTTGGTCTCCGCCAACGAACGCCGCGCCTCCGCCAACTCCGGAGCGCTGGCCGTTTTGCCCAATTGCTCCGCCAACGACGTCTTTTCTGCCGCCAGCTTCTGGTTAAGCTCCTGCTGTTCCGCCAAGCGCGCATTCGTTGCTGCCAGCTGGCGCTTGGCCTCTTCCAATTCCTTCGCACTGGTCGCCGCCGGCACCGGACGATTTTTTTCCTGTTCCAAACCCGCTTTGAGCAATTCGTTCTCCTTGGCCAACGCTTGCACTTTCTCCTGCGCCTTGGCCAGTTCCCGCGGATCCACGGTCGCGGGCTGCGTTGCCAACGCTTCCTTCAACTTCGCTTCCAGCACCGCCTTATCCGTCTGCAATTGCTTCACCGCGCTCTGCAGTTCGGTCAGTTGTTGCGCCGCAGCGTCCTTGGGCCGGCATTGGAGCCGACCACGGGCGGCGTCTTCTCATCCGGCGTCCCGGTTGTGGGCGGAAGATTTGCCGCAGGCGCGGCGGCAGAAATCGCCGCGATCTTGTTAGCGATGTAATTCAGCCGGAAGCTCACCACCTTGGGCTGCCACGTCGGATTCTGGCGCTGGATCAGATTTAACGTCGTCTGGGCCTCGAGATATTTTGGCAACGCACTTTGATCATCGCCCGACTGCCGCAAGGCATCCGCCTGCTGGATGAGATTGTAGATGCGGACGTACTGTTCATCCACCGTCTGGGCTGGCGCACCTGACGTCAAGACCCACAATGCAATCAACAAAACAAATAGGCGCTTCATGCGCGCAATGTAACGAGCCGGACGACATTTTGGCAACGGATGAGTGCGGAAATTGACACACGGTTGACGACCATGCTAGCGTCCTGAGCGTCAGGTGACTCGGTTTATGAGCTCAATTCTGAACCAACATGTTCTCGTGTTGAACCGGCTGTGGCAGGCGGTGAACGTCTGCACTGCGCGTCGCGCGCTGACTCTCCTCTTCCAAGGTCACGCCCAGGTCGTCCTCGATCACGCCGACGGTTCTTTCCAAACCTACAACTTTTCCGCATGGCACGATCTGTCCCAACAGTCGGCGCACCCGGAATCCGTTAAAACCATCTCCTTCCGCATCCGCCTGCCGCGCGTGATCCTGCTGCTCGCGTATGACCGGATGCCCAAGAAGGAAGTGAAGTTCACCCGCCACAACATCTTTGAGCGTGACCGCAACATGTGCCAGGACCTGCGGCCACGTCTTCGACCGGAAGGATTTGAATCTCGACCACGTCGTCCCACGCGATCGCGGCGGTCCGACCTCGTGGGAAAACATCGTCTGCTCCTGCATCGAGTGTAATACCAAGAAGGCCAACCACACCCCGCAGGAAGTCGGGATGCACCTCATCAAGAAGCCGAAGCGCCCCAAATGGCGTCCGTTCGTGCAGATCAATTTCAGCCTGCACCAGCATGATAGCTGGAAGCACTTCGTGGATCTGGCGTATTGGAACGTGGAATTGGGTGAGGATGTGGGTTAGCTCCCACCATCAGAACGCTATTTTATTTCTGCAAGCCCGACGTTTTCACGTCGGGCGATTTTTTGTGAAATTGCGGGTCTCAAAAGAAGCGAGCCGGCCGCCGGGAGCACAACGATCTTTCCGACGACCGGCCCTGACTTGCGACAGGGAGAGATAATTACCCGCCGCAAACCTTTTGGGGCGATGGCGTCCCGGTGTTGGTGGCCGGATCGCGAAGGTCCAATTACAAATCTTTCAACCGGCTTCGACTTCGGGTGCAAACTCTCCCTTTACGCACTCAATCTACCGCTCCTTCGATTAAGTCCGCATTAAGCTAGCGCTCGGACGCAAAATTTTTCCGCCCCGCTTTAATCCTTCCTTAATCTCCCGGCGGTTACGCTGGACGACCATCATGGTAAAAGTCGTTTCCAGTCCTCCGGATTTTGCTACCCTCGCGCCAGTTCCGAAGCGCGTTATGAGAATCCTGGTCGTCGAAGACGAGCCCCGCCTGCAACACAACCTCGCCAAGGCGTTGCGCGAGGAAGGTTACGCCGTGGACACCGCCAGCGACGGCGACGACGGTCTCTTCAAAGCCGAGACTTACAATTACGACGCTGTCATCCTCGACGTGATGCTCCCGCAACTGGATGGCTGGCAGGTTTTGGAAAAACTTCGCGCGCAGAAGAAAACTCCCGTCCTCATGCTCACCGCCCGCGATGGTCCCAAGGACCGCGTGCGCGGCCTCGACAGCGGCGCGGATGATTATCTCGTCAAACCGTTCGATCTCGATGAACTGCTCGCCCGCGTCCGCGCGTTGATCCGGCGCGCGGCCGGCCAACCCAAGGCCAACCTCGAACTCGGCGATGTCGTCATTGACACCCGCGCCCGCACCGTGACCCGCGCCGGGCAACCCGTCACGCTCACCGCGCGCGAATATGCCATCCTCGAATACCTGGCCCTCCATCGCGGCAAAGTCGTCTCCCGTTCCGACCTCTACGAGCATCTCTTCGACGAATCTGACGACACGCTCTCGAACCTCGTAGACGTCCACATCTTCAGCATTCGCAAAAAACTTGGGGCCGAACTCATCGCCACCCGCCGCGGCCAAGGCTACTGCATCGAGTGACCAGTCATGCCCAGCCCGCTCCAATCCATCCGTTGGCGCTTCGCGCTTTGGCTGGCTTTTTTGCTAACACTCGTCCTCGCTGGATTTGGCATCACGGCGTATCAACTGCACAGCAACAACCAGTTCAACCAACTGGATGACGAACTAAAAAGCCGCGCCGCCGCCATCAGCGCCGGTACTCCGTTCCCCTCCAGACCGGATGAATCGTGGCCCGCGCGGTTTTGGTCCGGGTGGTGGTCCCGACTTTGGCCGCGGCAACCGCGACCCGTTCTGGCGGGATGAGTTCGAGGCCATGCCGCGTTCTGGCACCAACGACCAGTCACGCGACAATCGTTTTGGCGATGGCGGTCCACCCCGACGTTTCCCCGACAACAATGAGCCGCCAAACCGCAGTCGCGATGCGACCGACATTCCGGAACGCATGACTCAGAAAATCCGCCAGGCTACGGAGGTCACACGGCGCTTCGACGAAACCGCGCCGCAAGGATTCTATTTCGGCGTCTGGTTTCGCGCCTTCAACAACACCAGAGAATTGCAGTCATCCAACGCCCCAACCAACATTGCCCTGCCCGAGCGCGACGGCACCGACACGAGCACCCATGCTCGCACCCGCGCCAATTTCCGCGAAGTCTGGCAATACACCGAAATGGGCGACGGCGTGCTCGTGGGGAAATCCGTTCTGGCCGAACTCAAGGCTACGCAACAATTCGCCCTCTGGCTCGTGCTCGGGGGTGTCGCCGTGCTACTGCTCGGCGTGACGGGCATCTGGCTGCTCGCCGGGCAAGCCTTGAAACCGGTTCAGGCCATCAGCGCCGCCGCCACGCGCATCTCCGCCGGCAATCTCGCTGAGCGCATCAACGTCTCCGCCACCGACAACGAACTCGGGGATCTCGCCAAAACCCTGAATTCCACCTTCGCGCGCTTGGAAGCTTCGTTCGCCCAGCAGAAGCAATTCACCGCCGATGCCTCGCACGAACTCCGCACGCCGCTCGCCGTGCTGATCTCTGAAGCCCAAACCACCCTTGCCCGCCCGCGCAGCGAAACCGAATATCGCGAAACCATCGAGACCTGCCTCGCCACCGCCCAACAGATGCGCAAGCTCACGGAAGCTCTGTTGGAACTGGCCCGCTACGATTCGGGAATCGAAAGCATGACCTGTGCGCCCGTGGATTTGGCCGGCATCGCCGCCGACGTCGCGAAGCTCGTCCGCCCGCTCGCCACCGAGCGTCAGCTCGAAATCATCACCGAACTCGCTTCCGCCCCCACGCTCGGCGCGGCAGATCGCTTGAGTCAGGTGATCACCAACCTGCTTTCCAACGCCATCGAATACAGCAAACCCGGCGGCAAAATCCGCGTTACCACTCGGGTTCAGGACAAAGAAGTCTTCCTCACCGTGCAGGATGAAGGCGCAGGCATCGGACCAGACGACCTGCCACACATCTTCAAACGCTTCCATCGCGCTGACAAATCCCGCTCGCGCGCCAACGGCCACAGCGGCCTCGGCCTCTCCATCTGCCAATCTATCGTCGAAGCACATGGTGGCGAAATCGCCGTCGCCAGCCAGCTTGGTGAAGGCTCGACCTTCACCATCTGCTTGCCCACGGCCTGAAAAACCTTTTTGCCCCTGTCCGCGCCCGTTAACTTGCGGACATGACATCCGTCCGCATCGGCATCATCGGCATGGGCAACATCGGCAAACACCACGCCACCTATCTGCTTGATGGCAAAGTCCCGCGCGCCCAACTTACCGCCGTGTGCAGCACGTCGCCCGATAAACTCGCCGACTACGCTGCCAAGGGCGTCAAAGTTTTCGGCGATGCGCTGGGACTCATCCGCTCCAAGACCGTGGACGCTGTTGTTATCGCCACGCCGCACTATCAACACACCACTCTCGGCATCGCGGCATTTGAAGCAGGCCTGCACGTCATGGTCGAGAAACCCATCTCCGCCCACAAAGCCGACGCGGAACGCCTTATCGCTGCGCATCAAAAAAATCCCCAGCTCAAGTTTGGCGGCATGTTTCAACTCCGCGTTGAGCCGCGCTACGAAAAGATCCGCACCCTCATCCGCAACGGCGACCTCGGCGACCTCGTCCGTGTCAATTGGGTGAACACCGATTGGTTTCGCGGCGAGGCCTATTACGCCAGCAGCGCGTGGCGCGCGACGTGGAAAGGCGAAGGCGGCGGCGTGTTGCTCAATCAATGCCTCCACAACCTCGACGTGCTCCAATGGTTACTCGGGATGCCCGTGCGCGTGCGCGGCTTCTGCCAGTTTGGCCGCTTCCACCAGATTGAAGTCGAGGACAACGTCACCGCCTACTTGGAATGGCCGAACCGTGCCACCGGCGTGTTTGTCAGTTCCACCGGCGAAGCCCCCGGCGCAAACCGCTTCGAGATCGTCGGCACGCGCGGCACGTTGATCTTGGAACACGGCAAACTCCACTTCACCCGCAACGCCGCCGACATGATTGAGTTCAGCCGCACTGCCAAGTCCGGCTTCACCAAACCCGACGCGACCACCGAGGAAATCCCTTTCGCCAACGCCGCCACCCCGCACGCCGCGCTGATGCAAAACTTCATTGCCGCCATCCTTGACGGCGCGCCGCTCATCGCCCCCGGCGCCGATGGCCTGCACTCGGTGGAACTGGCCAACGCCATGGTCTATTCCGCGCTGCAAGATCAGACCATTCCCCTGCCCTTGGACAGCGCCGCGTGGGAAACCAAATTGAACCAGCTCATCACTGAATCAAAGCTGAAGAAAAAAGTGATGTCTGTGGAAGCCAGCGATTTCACTAGTTCCTTTCGACGTTGAACGGAGCAATACGCGAAAGCAGTTTAGCATGCCGTGCTTGGAACAGGTTGGAGATGGACCTTGAGGTTTTTCTACCCGCGATAATCCTTGATAGAAATTCGCCGGTCAGCTTTCATAAAACCGTGAGAGCCAAGGCCACCAGGAAACGCAACTGTGCACAGGAGCATGCACGCCTAGCCGCCTAATACAATGTTAGGCCAGAACATGAACGCGCAAGGCGCAAACAATTACTTGTTCCTAGTCCTAGTTATCCCACTTTGGGCTGCCGTATTGTTTTTTTCCATTTCTCGCGAGCGGTCACTGTTACCACGCTGGGCGCGCAAACATAGTTTTGAGATATTGCACTCTGAACGGCGTAGTTGGAGAGTTGGTCCATTTTTTTGGCGATCCAGAGGTAGCACTATTTACTTCGTTCACCTCCGAGACGCTAAAGGTGAAGAGCGGCGCGGGTGGATTCGTTTCGGACCATTATTTGCAGATTTTAGCGGCAACAATCCGGAGGTCAGGTGGGATGATCCCTCTTTGGCCTAACCATGCGCTGCAGCGAACGGCGGCGGGCGCAGTCAGTTCACCGAGAACCGCTGGGTTATCCAGCCGCTCAGTTTCGCCGTCGCTGAGCTTGGGTCGTTAGGTGCAAGCATGAGTGAGTGGAAACTCCATATCCCTACCGCAGACAACCGCATCACACGTTATCAGTGTGGTTTGGTGGCCGGAGAGCGGGTTCGACTCAAGAAGGACATTGTTTTAGAGACTCACGACGGGGTTCCGACGGGCACAGTCCACCGCGCTGGCGAGGAGTGGATTGTTTTGACCAGCATCACCACTGATCCAGTTTTGTGGTTTCGGCGACCTGACGGAGAGCGTTGCACCTGGGATGATGATGCCGCAGAAGTTGCAGAGTGGTTTGAGAGGATCCGATGATTGCCCCCAACCTGCAGCGAACCGCCGTTGGCGGTTCGGGTCATGCGACAACCACACAATTGTCCCCCCCGGCTCGGCGGTCGCTGAGCTTGGGTCGTTAGCCTGCATCGCCATGCGCACACTATTCCTCGCTTTACTGTTACTGCCGTCCGCCACTTTCGCTGACGACGTGCGTATCGCGGTCGGCATGAGCCGCGACGACACTGTTGTGATCATCAAGAAGCACGGCGGAGCAGACATCACTTCCGGGTTGGAGGTTGTTGGTCCGAAGGGCGAGCACCCACTGACAAGTATCTATTGGGAGTTCCAAGATTACGACGCCATCATTACCTTGACCACGAAGGACGGTAAGGTCACGGCGATGACGTTCTGGACCAAGAAGGATTTTGGAGAGAGCAAGAGCCATCCTGCCAAGACCGAGCAGCCCATCACTGCGCTCAAGCTGGACACCAAGACGAAAGGAGTTTCGATTGAGAAAAAGAAAAACGCAGGCTGACCATGCGATGCAGTGAACCCGGCTTTGGCGTCGCGGTTGCAATCGTGGCGGCTCGCGGGCCGGGACAACGGGCTTGGGCCGGCGGCAGCAGACTTATCTGGCGTGATGACACATTTTGCTATTTCTTTGGTTGCGTATGAATAAATCTTCGTTGCTGATTCTGATGGGCTGTCTGGCGCTCTCCGGCTGCTCGCGCCACTATGTTTTGCAGTTAAACAGTGGTGCGCAGATTGATGCTTGGGGCAAGCCGAAGCTCGTCAACGGGAGTTATCACTTCAAGAATGCTCAGGGCAAGGAAAACTCGGTGTCGTCCAGCCGGGTGAGTGAGATCATGCCGGCGTCCATGGCTCGCAGTGAAAAACCGCAACCTTCCGTAAAGCCGGCCAAGAAGCGGCACTGGTATTTTTTATGGCTGGCGTGAGCCAGTCGGTGAGGAAGAATTCGCCCGCCATCAACATCCGGCATCCGAAACAGCTTCGTCGCGCTTTGACAAGAAATGAGGTGGCCTAACTGTCGCAGCTCAAGCGGTGGCCCGCAGGGTTTGAAAAGCTGGAAGCCGATGGCCATCAGCCAACCCGACGCACTCCAGCGGGAGTAGAAATTGACAACGATTCCGCCGTTCAGCACCCTTACGACATGTCAAAACCGGCACTGGGACGCGGTCTAGGCGCGCTGTTGGGTGGCTCTCCGCCCCCCGTCAGCCCGGCGCCTGTCGCTCCGCCTCCCACCATCACCGAGTCCACGAACACCACGCATACGGGCGTGCCTGCCACTGTGCCGCACGCGGTCATTCCCGCCCCTGCCCCAGTGTCCCGCGACGCCGTGCGCCGCGTGCCGGTTGGTCAGGTGAAACCGTGCGCCTTTCAGCCGCGCAAAGATTTTCCGCCGGAAGCGTTGCGCGAACTGGCCGATTCCATCAAGGAACAGGGCATTGTCCAACCGCTCATCGTCCGGCCACAGGGCAGCAACTTTGAGCTCATCGCCGGCGAACGCCGCTGGCGCGCGGCCCAGCTCGCTGGATTGACCGAAGTGCCGGTCATCGTCCGCGAGGCGGATGATCGCGCGGTGTTGGAGATGGCGCTGATCGAAAACCTGCAGCGCGAGAATCTCAACGCGATCGAAGAAGCGCTCGGCTACGCGCAGCTCATCAGCCAGTTTCAACTCACGCAAGAACTCGTCGCCACCAAGGTGGGCAAGAGCCGCGCCGTCGTGGCGAATGCGCTCCGCATCTTGAAGCTGCCCGACCAGGTACAAAATTTCATCCGCGACGGCCGCCTCTCGGTCGGTCACGCCAAGGTCATTCTTGGGCTGACAAATCCATTGCAGCAGAGCGAAGCTGCCGAGCGCGCCATCAAGGAAGGCTTGAATGTGCGGCAGGTCGAGGGGCTGGTCGCGAAGCTCACGACCAAGGGCGACACCAAGAAAGCCACCAAGACGCCCCTGCCCACCGACGCGCATGTCACGAATCTCGAAACCAAGATTCGCGAAAGGCTCGGCACGAAGGTTTCCTTGCGCTACAAGGAGGGCAAGGGCGCACTGGAAATTTCCTTCTTCAGCGACGCCGAACTCGAAGGAGTTTTGCAGGCCCTGGGCGTGAATGCCGACTAATGGCCAGCACCAAGCGATTTACTGAATAGCTGTCACCGAGCTGGGCTTGAAATTTCTCCGTGCTTCGGTTCGTGGTTTTCGTGTATTTCATGGTCCGATTTTTACAACCTAAATGAACACTCCTGAATTACGCGCTGCGTGCGCCAACCAACTCCAAGCCCACGCCAGCAAAGCCGGCGGTTTGAACGCCTTCGTCGGGTTCGATGGTTTCGTGGACGAAATCCTGCATGTCGTGGACAAACGCGAGAACGCGGACAAGTATCTGCGCCTGCCCACCATTTCCAAATACGCCGAACGCCTCGCTGCCGCCGCAGGCAAAAGCACGAACGTGGAATTAGTCAGCCAGCAGACCAAGCTCGGCGGTAACGGCCCGATCATGGCGAATGCACTTGCCAGCTTTGGCCTGAAAGTTTGCTACCTCGGCAATCTCGGTTATCCGAACATGCACCCGATCTTCAGCGACTTCGCCAAACGCGCAGAAGTTTACACCATCGCCGAGCCCGGCTACACGGACGCGGTGGAGTTTGAAGATGGCAAAATCATGCACGGCAAGCTCAAGGCGCTGCGCGAGGTGAATTGGGAGAACATCAAGGCGCGCTTCGGCGAAGACCGTTTCAACGCGAAGTTGCAGGCGGCGAACTTCATCGGCTTCGTGAACTGGACCATGCTCACGAGCATGAACGACACCTTTGCCTCCATCCTCAAGGAGGTTTGCCCGAAGCTGACGGGCGTGCGCCGGAAGATTTTCTTCGACCTTGCTGATCCGGAAAAACGCACCCGCGCGGACATCCTGAAAGCCCTTTCGCTCATCACGGAGTTCGAGAAATTCTTCGATGCCATCCTCGGCCTGAACGAGAAGGAAGCCTACGAGATCGGCGGCCATCTCGGCTTGAACACCAGCGATCATTCGCCCGAAGGCTTATTGAAGCTGGCGAAGGAAATTCACGCGAATCTGAAGATCAACACGGTGGTCGTGCATCCGGTTAGCTTTGCCTTGGCGGTCAGTGCGAATGATGCGGCGATTATCGAGGGTCCATTCACTCCGAAACCGCTCATCACCACGGGCGCGGGCGACCACTTCAACGCCGGCTTCTGCTTCGGCAAACTGCTCGGCTTCGACAATGCCAAGGCGGTATTGACCGGCGTCAGCACCAGCGGTTTTTATGTCCGAACGGCCAAGAGTCCAACGATTGCAGACCTCGTCGGCCTGCAGCAAAACTGGCCGGCCAAGTCATAAATAAACCATGGTTTTGGAAGTCACCAAATACGGCAACCCGGTGCTCCGGCAGAAGGGCGCGCGCATCGAAACCATTACGCCCGCGATCAAGCAATTGATCGCGGACATGTTCGAGACGATGTACGCGACCAAAGGCATCGGCCTTGCGGCGCAACAGGTCAACCAAGCCCTGCAACTCACGGTGCTGGATGTCCGCGGCGTCACTGACCGGCCTTCGACGCTGGAACTCGACGGCAAACCGGCGGACGTGGACAAGTTCATGCCGCTGGTCCTTATCAATCCTGAGATCAAACCGTTGAACGATCCGGAACTCGGACCGGAAGGGTGTTTGAGCTTCCCAGAACTTTACGGCGATGTGCTGCGCCCGGAATCCATCGAAGTAAAAGCACTGAACGAGAAAGGCAAGCCGATCGAGTTTCGCTGCGGCGGGTTGCTCGCCCGGGCTGTGCAACACGAAACCGATCACCTGAACGGCATCCTGTTCATTGATCGCATGGATCGAAAGTCGAAGAACGAAATCCGCGAAGAACTCGACGCGTTGCAGGCGGAAACCAAAGCCACGCTCCAAGGGAAGAAAAAGTAGCCGCTCGACACTGTCGGCTGCCATTCGCCATCATTCCGGCACACTATGCTGTCTCTCGAAGTGCCGATGCAATTCTTGCTCACCCTGCCGCCGCGCATGGCGGCAGATTTCGAGTTGCTCGAAGGCCGAAAGCGGCCCCAATGGTTCGCGTGTTCGGATTCCAGCGGCCCCCCGCTCGGCTCGGGCGGCGGAACCGCGAACCTGCTTGTCGAGGCTTGGCGCGCGACCTCCAGTGGGGAGAACTTCTCCGCATGGCTGCAGGCCAGTCGCAAACTCATGCTGCACTCCGGCGGACAGAGCCGGCGACTCCCGGCTTATGCCCCAATCGGGAAACTGCTCATGCCGGTGCCGGTGTTCCGCTGGTCGCGCGGCCAACGGCTGGATCAATCACTGCTCGATCTCGCGCTACCGGATTATGCCCGCGTGCTTGCGCACGGCGGATCAAAAACGGTGGCGATGCTCATCAGCGGCGACACGTTGATTCGCATGCCCGCAGAGTTGCCAGCGTTTCCCGATGTGGATGTCCTCGGCCTCGGCATGTGGGGCACGCCGGAAAAAGCGAAAGACTTTGGGGTCTTCTTCACCCCGCGCAGCAATCCAAACGAACTGGCCTTCTTCCTGCAAAAGCCCGCGCCGGCGCATACGCGGGAGTTAGCGCAAAATCATCTGTTCATGTTCGACACCGGCATGTGGCTCTTGAGCGAACGAGCGGTGAATGCCCTGCTGCAACGCTGTGGCTGGAATAAGGCACGGGAACATTTCGCCAACGGTCGCGCCGCGAACTACGAATTTTATTCCCGCTTCGCCCTAGCCCTCGGCAGCAAACCGACCGAGCACGATTCCCTTGTCAGCGGGTTGTCCTGCGCCGTTGTGCCGCTGAACCACGCGGAATTCTATCACTTCGGCACAAGCAAACAGATGATCGAGTCGGTGTCTGAGCTGCAGAATCTGGTCCTCGACGAAACCAAGCTCGGCTCAACCGGCGGGCGACGGCATCCCGATCAATACCTGCAAAATACGAAGTTCACCCTGCCCTTGCGCCGTGAAGAGAACCACACGCTTTGGGTCGAGAACAGTTACATTCCAGACTCGTGGCAGATCGCCCACGAACACGTGCTCACCGGCATTCCTGAGAACCACTGGAAACTAAAACTTGAAGCCGGCGTCTGCCTCGACCTCGTGCCCGTCGGGGCAACTGATGCGAGCATCCGCGTCTACGGCTTTCGCGACACCTTCAGCGGCAAACTTGGCAACACGCAAACGCACTGGCTCGGGCGCCCCGTCCGCGACTGGTTCACCACCCGCGGGCTTCAGCCAACCGATTGTGGCCTCGATCTCGACGCCGACATCCAGCTTTGCAGACTCTTCCCCGCGCTGCCCGCCGATCAGATTGACGGCGCGTTCATCGAATGGATGACGGTAGCCAAACCGGAAAATCGCCCGGACTTTGCGGAACGATGGCGCAACCTACCGCGCTGGTCCGCGCAACAGCTGTGCGAACAGGCAAACATGCTGCGCGCCTATGCGCAACGCGCCAAGTTGCACCGCGCGTCACTCGTGCCGCTGATGAAGAACCGGCGGTGGAGCATTTTCTTCCGGCTCGATCTCGAAGCGACCGCGCGCTCTTTCGCCAAAACCAACGAGGCTTTGCCAGAGTTGAACTTTGACGCGCACGACGAACCGCTCACCGCGGTTCATGACCAGATGTTCCGCAGCGCCGTGTTGCGGCATCGCCAACAATCAGGCTGGGAACAATTTGAAGCAAACGCCTTTGGTAAACTGCGCGACTTGATCGTGCGCGAAGCTCAACTCTCCCCCGCCCGCCCGCGCCGCAATGTCATCGAAGACCAGATCATCTGGGCGCGCAGTCCGGTGCGACTCGATCTCGCCGGCGGCTGGACCGACACCCCGCCCTACTGCCTCGAATTCGGTGGCAGCGTGCTGAATGTGGCCGTGGACCTCAATGGGCAACCGCCCGTGCAAGTGTTTGCCAAACTGTGCGAACGCCCGGAACTCGTCGTGCGCTCGATTGATCTCGGGGTCGAGGAACGGCTGCGCACCTATGAAGATCTCGACACCTACGATAAGCCGGGCAGCGCATTTGCCCTCGCGAAGGCGGCGCTGGCACTCGCCGGTTTTCTCCCTCGCTTCCACGCCGACGGCGGCGCGGCGACGCTTAAAAAACAACTCGAAGATTTTGGCGGCGGCATTGAATTGTCCTTGCTTGCCGCCGCGCCGAAGGGCTCGGGGCTGGGCACCAGCAGCATTCTCGCGGCGACCGGTACTGGCGGCATTAAGCGACCTGTGCGGGTTGAGCTGGAATCGCAACGTGCTGTTCACCCGCACGCTCGCGCTGGAACAGATGCTCACCACCGGCGGCGGCTGGCAGGACCAGGCGGGTGGCTTGTTCCGCGGCATCAAACTGGTTGAAACCGCCACCGGCCTCGCGCAAAAACCGACCTTGAGTTGGTTGCCGGATTATTTGTTTGGGCACGAGTTTGCGAACCATCGAATCCTGCTCTACTACACCGGCGTCACACGCCTCGCAAAGAACATTCTCAGCGAGATTGTGCGCGGCATCTTCCTCAACTCCCCAGCCCATCTGAACCTTATTGCCGAGATCGGTGCGAACGCCAAGTTCGCCGGTGCAGCAATTCAACAATGCGACTACGAGCAGCTCTGCGCCGCCATTCGCAACAGCTGGCAGTTGAATCAACGCCTTGATCCCGGCACTAACCCGCCGCCGGTGAACGCAATCCTGGATTTAGTCAAAGAACATGTCGCCGCCGCAAAATTGCTCGGAGCCGGCGGTGGCGGCTATCTGCTGATGTTTGCGAAGGATACCGAAGCAGCGGCCCGCATCCGGCAAACCCTAACAGTTAACCCGCCGAACCCGCTGGCGCGGTTTGTAAACTTCAGTCTGTCGGAAACGGGTTTGCAAGTGACGCGCAGCTGAATTGAAGGCCGCCCGCCGGACGCTGACTTCATTTTGGCGAAGGGGCTTCGTTTCTTGGCAAACGAGTTGCGGCGGCTTGATGTTTTCGCATCGGCGCACGACGCTAGTCGTGTCACACAAAAACACACTGCTGGATTAACACATGAGTCCCCGCAATGACCGGGCCACTTGGATTCAAGGCGACGCGGCGAGTTGTAGCATCTCCCCCAATCCGCGACTGCGCCCGCCGCGGATTGTACTACTTGGCGCACCCGGGATCGGCAAGGGCACTCAGGCGGAACTACTCTGCTCCGGTCTGGGAATCTGTCATCTAGCAACCAGCGAAGTCTTCCGCGCGGCCCAATGCCTGCCGGATGCCGCCCAAACCTTGGGAATGAAGGAAGCGATCGAATGCCTGAAGCACGGCGGGCATGTCTCCGACTCGATTGTGCTCCAACTCATCCACGAACGAAAAAAATGTCTGCGCTGTCACGGAGGCTTTCTACTGGATGGTTTCCCCCGCACCGTGCCACAAGCACGGGTGCTTGATGAATTTTTGGATCAGGAGGAAATCCGGCTGGATGCCGTGTTGAATTACACCTTGCCCATCCAAACCATCATCCAGCGACTAGCGCAACGGCGCGTCTGCCAGGAATGCAACGCGGTATTTCATCTTACGGCCCAGCCGCCCAAGGTGGCCGATGTATGCGATTATTGCGGCGGTGTCTTGATGCAACGAGAGGATGATCTGCCGGCAGCCATCCACGCCCGGATGCTCGCTTACGAAAAGGGCACCAAACCGTTGATTGATTACTATCTCCAGCACGGGCTGATCCGCACCATCTCCGCCGAGGGCCTGCCGGAACGCATCTACGAACGCGCGCTGGCCATTCTGGATCCATGACCCCGCAATCACGGTTGCCAGTCGCAACGGCCCGCGATAGTGTTGCGTCATGAAAATCCCGCGTCGCGAATTCCTCGGACAGGCTGCTTTGGGGCTCGGCAGCGCGCTGCTCGCGCCCCGATTGCTGGCTGAACCACTCACGCTCCCCCAACCCTTTGATCCCTACGAACGCGTTCCGTTGGGAAAGACGAAACTCAAGTTTTCCCGCATCGTCCTCGGCACAGGCATGCGCGGTGGCAACCGCCAATCCAATCACACGCGGCTCGGCAAGGAAAAGTTCGAAGCCCTCATCCGCGAATCCAACGCCCGCGGCGTGGATACGTTTGATCTCGCCGATCTCTACGGCTCGCATCCTTACGTCATCCCGGCACTCAAGGGGATTCAACGCGACAAGTTCCAAGTCATCAGCAAAATCTGGTTTCGCGACGGTGGCATTCCTGAGAAGGAACGCCCGGATGCCAATGTGTGCGTAGAACGCTTTTTGAAAGAGCTCAAAACGGACTACATTGACCTCTTGCTCATGCATTGCGTCGTTTCCCCGAAATGGCCGGAGGAATTGCGAAAGCAGATGGACATCCTCTCCAAAATGAAAGAGCAAGGCAAAGTCCGCGCGCTCGGGGTTTCGTGCCACTCCCTCGAAGCACTTGAAGCCTGCATCACCGAACCGTGGGTGGAGTCCGTTCACACCCGCATCAACCCCTACGGCATGAGTATGGATGACAAGCCGGAAAAGGTCGTGCCCGTGCTCCAGAAAATCCATGCCGCCGGCAAGGGCGTCGTCGGCATGAAAATCATGGGCGAAGGCCGCCTCCGTAATGACGACGAAAGGCGCAATGCCTCGGTGAAGTTCGCCCTCACCCTCGGCTGCGTCGATGTGCTAAATGTTGGCTGCGAGTCCATCGCCGAAGTCGATGATCTGGCCGCGCGCGTAAAGCGGGTTGATCGCGCAAGCTAGACACCGCGGCGAACCTCAGGGGTAAACCAACCGGAAAAAGACATTCGAACTGTCGGCATTGATCGGCAGCAGCAGTTGATTCGTTGTCGCGGAGCCAGGAACGGCAAACCAACTCCCCGGTGCTGTCAGGCTGATGGCGTTTGATTCGAGCCGGCAGCCCAGATAATTCGTCGGCCACGACATCAGCAAGAAGCCCCCCGCAACCGAAACAGCTAGGCTGGTGGAAGCGGTGGGAGGCGGCGGTTGATTGGTAGCCAGGCGCGTGATCTCGGCATCACTCAAGGCGTAGTTGTAAATGAACAGTTCGTCCAGCCGGCCGTTGAAAAGCGGATCGGGCCACTGACTTTTGCCGAGGTAATTGAGTGCCGGATTGAAGCTGGCGGGTGTGATTGTAACGAGGTTAGTCCGGGACACGGCGACCACGCCGTTGGTGTAAAGCCGCGCGATGTTGCCATTGCGCGTGACCGCGACGTGCCGCCATTGGCCGACCGGTAACGGCGAAGTCTCCAGGATCTGTTCCGCCCCACCGCCGTTGGTCGTGACAGCAAAACGCAGCGTACCGTTTCCAGAGCTGGGCGTCAGGAACATGTATTGCGTCGTGTCATTGCCGAAATCGAAGATGCGCTGCCACGCGTTGCCACCGTCCCAGTTCACCCAACAAGCGAACGTGAAGTTGGTGACGCTCGCCAGCATATTTGCCGGCAACATCGTGTATTGGCTGCTGCCGTCGAAATCCACGGCTGAACCATATTTGCCGGCCACGAATGTGGGCGTTCCCGCCGTGATGATCGGATAGTTCGCGTTGCCGGAACTGTCGTTGGTATTGCCATCGAAACCATAGCGAGCCACCAACGCTGGAATGAGGGTCGGGGTCGCGCTGACAGCCGGGTAATTGAGTGAGGTGTTCAAGGAACGATCCACCGCTTTCACGATGTAGAAACAGGTCTGCGGCCGGTTCGCTGCCTTGTCCGTGAACGAATTGTTCGTCAGGCCACGCGCCACGGTCTCGAACGGCCCGCCGGAATTTGTTGCCCGCAACACGGTATAGCCAGCGAGATCGGTCGCGGCACTTGCATCCCAGTTCAACTGCACCGACAACGCATTGGCGGTGACAGTCACGCCAGTCGGTGCAGCCGGAGGAGAGAATTCGACCGCTGCATTCGTGGGAATGAGCCGCCATTGCTGATCAAGCGAACTCGTGTCATCCCATTGCACAATCTGCGCTCCGTTGGCGGTGGACGTGCCGCTGACCGCCATGACCTTGTTGCACCAGCGGGTGCGGATCTTGAAATAGCCATTGCCGGCGTATTGCAAAATCCACTGTTCAAAGACATTCGTTCCTCCGTTCCATTGCTGGATGATCGCGCCGTTCGCATAAGAGCCACCTTGCACGTCAGCAGTCACTCCGCTGTGCGCGGCGCGGATGGTGAAATAGCTGGAGTCACCGCCAAAGGTGTAGGGCAACGGCTGGACATCCCATTGTTGATACGACGTGCCAACGTAGACGCTCTGCTGCAGAACAACGCCATCACTGGGGCTGCCGCCGGGCACTTGCAGGACTTTGCCACTGTTTCGATTGACGATGAGATAACGGCCGTTGATGGGTGGCGGCACATCCGCCCCCCAAGTTATGTTGACCACCTTCTCCGCGTTACGGTGCGCGGCCGTCTGATAGCCCGAGCCCCCGGTCGTGGTCACCGTATAGTCACGGCGTGGGCCGTAACCGTCATAAAAAACATCCCGGTCCTTGGAGAAAAAACGGTAGGTGGTCGGCAACGCCTGCCGCTCCGACTCGCCGACAAAAGCCTGCACGGCCCCGTTTGTCCCGCGGTAAACCGAGGCCGCCGTCCAATTCGGGCGGTGCTCCGCGTAACCAAGCCGCTGCCCATCGCTCGCCTTTA
Organism: Verrucomicrobiota bacterium; assembly: GCA_049840435.1. Classification (GTDB taxonomy): domain Bacteria; phylum Verrucomicrobiota; class Verrucomicrobiia; order Limisphaerales; family JADLHS01; genus JADLHS01. The sequence continues at coordinate 22,240 of JASGKY010000055.1, forward strand.
CAAACTCGCTCCGGGCATACTCCGCCGTGCCCCACCAGATGCCCGTCTGCATGCCGTATTCCGCCCCCACCATCGCCTCCATCACGTTGTGCAGTTCGTCGTTCGAAGCATGATCGCCGCTGGTCACCACATTCTGATAAAAACTGGCGTAGTTATCGAAGCTACCGGCGAGCTGGTGCGTATTGCCCTCCCCCAGGCGTGCTTTCAAAAAGTTATACCAGGGATTGGCCTGATCGGTGTTCAGCGTGTTGCCGCCGCTGATGCGAATGTTGTTGGTGATGAACCGGGGATAGTTCGTCAGTACTCCAGCCGTGTCATAGAACGTCTGCATGTCAGCCAGTCGCTCGGCCCGGTAGTAATCCGGTTCGTTGAATGGGGCCACACCAACCACGGTTCGACCGGCTTCCTGTGCCCGCCGCGTGGTGACTTCGATAAGTTGCGCCCAGCGCGCGGGGTCAATGTAGCCAGTGCCCAGCTTGAACCACGAATCAACGGTCGGTGAATCTTCATTGATGCAGACCGTGGTGGCAGGATTGCTCCACTTTTTGACCCAGTTCAATCTGTTGGTGAGAGTCGTGATTTCGTTGGCCTGAAGGTCGCCACCCACCAAAGCCGAAGTGGGCGTAAAGGAAATCCGGACCACATCCACCCGGTTCGACCCCATGAAAGCCGCACCACGCCGAACATTATTCTCGTCATACCAAGCGGTATCCAAGCCCCAATTGGGAATCGGCTTGGACACACCCGAATCCGTCGGGCTGAAAAGAATTGTACGGTCCTGAGCGCGAAGCGTCGCGCTGCTTGCAATCAGGACCAGTCCCAACCCAAGTGCACGCAAAACCAATCTCATAAATTCAAAGGTCAGGATTACGATCACGGTGCGGAAACCGAGGTGCGATAGAACGCTCCGGCTCCGGGTGGCGTGGGATCAACCAGCAACACCGGACCGTCCGCTACGACTGGTCCGTTGGTCAGAACGGCAGCCCACGAACTTTCCAGTGACAAATTGCGCCAGAGAATATAGGTCCGCCCGGCAACCCCATTCACCGAAACCGTCAGTGGCGTGCCTGCTACCGCGGTTTGAGTGAAGTAGTCAGAAGCGTTGTTTGGCTGGGTGCCGGCGGCGTGTTCCTCGCGATTGGACTGACCGTCGCCATCGGTGTCGGCGTCAGCATCGGCAGCGTTCAACGGATTCAAGCCATAGGTCACTTCCCAACCATCCGGCAGGGAATCATTGTCACTGTCCGGATCACGGATGTTGCGGAGGCCGTCGCCATCGGTGTCGGCAAAAGTCTCGGCGCTGTCCGGCACCCCATCGTTGTCACTATCATTGTCCAGGTAATCTGGAATGCCATCGCCATCGGTGTCCGCGGCGGTTTCCACGCTGTCGGAAAAACCGTCGGCATCGCTGTCAATCGCCGGGTTGGCGAGGTTGGCAACCTCGAAATCCGACAGGGCGCGATTGTAGATCTGGAAGTCATCCATCATGCCATTGAAGAGCGGGTCGGGCCACTGGCTCTTGCCGAGGTAATTGACCGCCGGATTGAACGAGGACGGGTTGAGCGTAACCGTGTTGGACGCGACTAGCGCCCCATTGACGTACAGCTTCCCGCCGTCGCCAGCGAGCACCACGGCCACGTGTGCCCATTCGTTCGTGGCCACCATGGCTGCATCCAGCCGCTGTTCGCTACCGTTGCCGCTGCTGGTAATAGCAAACCGTAACGTGTCGCTGGCCGAGCGCGGGGTGAGAAACAGGGTACTGCGTGGTGTTGTTCCCGAAATCGAAGATGCGTTGATAAACCGCACCGCCATTCCATTTGAAGCGTGTGCAGATGGTGATGTCGTTCACGTTCAAGATGCCCGCTGGCAGCATGACATAATCATCCACTGCATCGAACCGGAGCGCCTGACCGTTTAGTCCTGCGCCATACGCGGGCGAACCGAAGGCCGTGCCGTGATTGAACCCGCGCGAGTTCGTCACGCTGTTCTCAAACCCGTAAATGCCGATCACGTCCGTGCCCGGCGTGATGTTGATGCTTAACGTAGCATCATCGCTGAGCGGCGCGCCGTCGGTGGCGCGGACCAGAAAGACATTCGGACCGACATTTGCCGCGCCGGGCGTGCCACTGAGTGTGCCGTCGCTCGCGACCTTCAACCACGCCGGCCCGCTAATTTTTCGATAGGTGATCGCGCTGCCTTCCGGATCCGTCGCACTCCCCGTCAGCGTCCCACCGTACGGCACACCGGGAACAGCATTCGAACTCGTCATCGGATCGGTAGTGAAAGCCGGCGCTTGATTCGTGTAGAGCGACGCGACCTGCGCCGGCGTCAGCGCGTAGTTGTAAATGTAAAGCCCGTCCACGCGACCGTTGAACAGCGGATCGCTCGCGAACTGGCTGTCGCCGATGTAATTCAACGTCGGATTGAAGTCGGAAGGATTGATCGTCATCGTCCCGGAGGCCGCGACCTGCGCGCCATTCACGTAAAGGCGACCAATGTTGCCAGCCAGCGTGACCACCACCTGTCGCCACTGGCCGACGGGCAACGCGGCAGCGTCTAGGATCTGCTCAGCGCCCCCGTTCTTGATCGCAAAGCGCAACGTGCCGCTGCCGGAATTCGGGGTGAGAAACAAATACTGGCTCGAGCCATTACCAAAGTCATAAATGCGTTGCCATTGACTTCCCCCGTCCCAGTTGACCCACGTCGCAATGGTGATGTCATCAGAGTTGGCCACGCCGGCGGGGAGCGTCACCACATCGTCCACACCATCCAGATCAATCGCCAGACCGGAATGCCCCGCGACATAAGCCGGCGAACCGGTTGTCGTACCGTGCAATGTGCCGACGCTCGACAGCGCATTCCCGTCAAACTCATATCGCGCGACCATGTTGGCCTGGCCACTGACGGTGATTGTCAGTTGCGCGAAAGCGCTTGCGCCGGCAGCGTCACTGACGCGCATGATAAAAGAGTTCGTTCCGCCGTCACCATCACCAGGTGTGCCGACCAACGTACCGTTTGCCGTCACCGTCAACCACGCCGGGCCGACGGCCTTGCTGTAGGTGAGCGTGTCGCCCGCATCGGAGTCCGTCGCCGTGCCTGCGATGCTGCCACTGTAAGTTTGTCCCCCGGCAGTAGCCCCGCCCGCTAAAATGCTATTGGTAAACTGTGGCGGCGTGTTGGTCTGCAACGCGGCGATCTGCGCCGCCGACAATGCGGTGTCCGTGATGAGCACTTCGTCCAGCAATCCGTTGAACCACGGGTCTGCGGGGAACTGGCTCGCACCGAGAAAATTCAGGCGCGGCTTGAAACTGGCCGGAGTGATGGACATGCCAGTGTTCACGGCCGACTGCACGCCGTTGACGTAAAGTCGCGCGGTGTTGCCGCTGAGCGTCACGGCCACGTGCCGCCATTGGTTTTGCGGGAGCGCGGCGGTCTCCACGATCTGTTCGCTGCCCCCGTTCTTGATGGCGAAGCGCAGTGTGCTGCCCCCGGAACTGGGCGAAAGAAACATGTAATGCGTGGCGCTGTTGCCGAAATCGAAGATGCGTTGCCAGTTCGCCCCGCCCTGCCAATTCATCCACGCGGCGAAGGTAAACGCACTGCCGCTCGCCACGTTGGGCGGCAGCGTGACTTTGGTGTTCGCCCCGTCGAACACCAAAGCCTGACCGCGGTAACCGTTCGTGTAGGCCGGAGTGCCGGAGGTGACGCCGTTGTTGCCATAGCCAGACGTGTCGAGCGCATTGGCTTCAAACCGGAGCTGGCTGAAGCTGCGCGTGCCGTTGTCTTGCAGCCCCTGCACATAGGCGAGCGGTGAAACGTGATCGCGATACATCACGCCCATCGGCGTCAAGCCACCGGCATTGTAATAAATCTGGCGGACCTCTTCGACGGCGCTGTAAACCGAGTAACGCTCAATCCACGGCGTTCCATCCATCATGTTGACCATCGCCTCGATCACATTTTTGTTCTGATCGAAGTTCGGGTCTGGGTCGCTGGTCCAGTTGGCGCCGTTGTTGAATTCCGTCAGCCAGATCGGGCGGCGCGTTGCGTCGTAGATACCTTTCAGGAAGTTGTAGAGATTGTTCGCCGCCCCCGTCGGATTGTCATTGTTTGGGTACGAGCGGTAATAATGGACGGGCACATAATCCACCCGATGCCCGGCCGCCTCAGCCTGATTGATGAAATCCACGATCCAGGAATAGCCACCATCCGTCACCGCAGGCGCGCCCACCCGCAAGCCCGTGCCGAGCAGTTCCGGCCAGCGCGCCACCGCATCGGACACTGAACCTGGGGGCGTCAAATTCTTATAGGCGTCTTCGACGGAATTGTTCGGCTCGTTGAAACCGAGCACATGATTCACCGCGCGCGCCTGCCAGTCCTGATTCAAGCCGGGCCAATACGGCTGTTGCTTAATCGCCACGTATTGCATGTCGCGGGTGGAGTTCTCGCTGATGTTCCAGTTATACCACCAGCCCGCGTTGAGATCGGCAGGCCAGATATCGCAAGAACCTTTCTTCGCCACCCAACGCCACGGCTGGACATAAATGAAGCGGATGCTGTTGTCGAACGCCGTCGGCAGCACACTGATTTCCACATCGCCGTCCTGCGCGACGTAATTCCGGCTGAGACCCGTGCCGCCTTCGCCCTGCGCCAGCGTGGCCATGTAACCGCGCTTGAGCTTGAACGAACTGATCGCGCCGTTCATCGCGCCAAGTCCCGTGCCTTTGTAATAGACGTATTGGCCAAGCGATAACGACGTGCCGGTGAAGTTCGGCCCGCTGAACACCTGCAACGGCTGGAACGTGGACGAGTGCGGAATCACCACCGTGCCCAACGCGCCGTGCTGGACGACACGCACATTGCTGTCGGCCACGGCCAGCACACCGCTCACCCGCACCTGACTGAGATAAGAAGATGCCGCCACGGAGGGTTTGATCCCCGGCAAGAACAGCCAGGCATCGGCGGAATTCAAATTGATCGTGCAACCAGAGAGCGGCGTGACGGAATTCGTCACCCACAATTCGCAGCGGCCACTCATGTTCACCGGCGTGCTCGTGAGCGAAGCGTACCGCTGCACGCCATTGGTGAGGGTCACCGTTTGCGCATTTGCCGGTATGGCCAGACCGATCAGGACCAGCATGACTAGCTGTTCAAACAATCTCATTCTCACATTCTCAATTTCATGACGAAACATTCACCACCAACCATCAGTCGAACAATTCCACGCTCCGCCCGGCCTATCATTTCATTGCCTTACAGCACTTTGAGGCAAATAGGTCCTGACTACCCCAACTTATTGCACGGGCGATTGGAATATGCGTTCCCAGAATCGTAGCACGGAGGGGACAGCTTTACTTCCACCCCAATTGAGGGGGTTCAAGCACTACGGCCGGTAATTTATGCTCTGGTAAAAATACAATTAAACCAGTTGCGCCATGGAACAGCGCCAGCTCAACCCAAACCACGCGTGCCAGATTGCCTGCCGATACCACCCAAAACACTTGATCGAATGAGACGTTTACCCGGACGGCGGCTCCATTCTTTCATTGCGCGCACCAGCCGCGCTCCGGCACGAGCCAATGGCTTGGCTCACTATTGTATCAACTCTGCCACCAACGGTTGCGCCACGTGGTGAATTCAATCCAAGGCAACGGACCTCATCAGATGCCGCTCTCGTAACTTTCGCTTTACCAAAACCCCCTCCTGAATCATGCGCCCATTTATCTACCTGCTCCTGACTCTCGTCGGACTCGCCTGTTCCGCTTCCGCCGCCGAAGATCCTTTGAATTGGTCCAACCCCATCCTGCCGCAACGCGCCGACCCCCACGTCACATTGCACACCGATGGCTGGTATTACTTCACCGCCACCGTGCCGGAGTATGACCGCATCGAATTGCGCCGCGCCCGCACGGTCGGTGGACTGGCTGACGCTCAGGCGAAGGTCGTCTGGCGCAAGCACGCCAACGGACCGATGAGCCATCACATCTGGGCGCCGGAAATCCATTTCATCAACGGCAAGTGGTACCTCTATTTCGCCGCCGGGCGCGCCGAGGCCATCTGGGACATCCGCATGTATGTCCTCGAAAATGATTCCGCCAACCCACTCGAAGGCAACTGGACGGAGAAGGGCCAGATCAAGATGAACTGGGAATCCTTCACACTCGACGCGACGACATTCGAGCATCGTGGCACGCGTTACCTCGTGTGGGCACAAAGCATCCCCGACGTGCACGGCACCAGTTTGTTTCTCGCCAAGATGGACACACCATGGTCCATCACCGGCACGCAGATTTGCATCGTTAAACCGGAACTTCCGTGGGAACGCATCGGCCACAACGTCGCGGAAGCCCCTGCCGTCATCCATCGCAATGGTCGTTTGTTCATGACCTATTCCGCCAGCGCCACGGACGCCAACTACTGCCTAGGCCTGCTAACTGCAGATGAAAACGCTGACCTGCTCGATCCGAAGTCTTGGAACAAGTCGCAAACGCCCGTCTTCAAAAGCCACGCGGCTACCAGCCAGTATGGTCCGGGCCATAATTGCTTTACCACCACGCCCGACGGGAAGATCGACATCATGGTTTATCACGCCCGCAACTATGAACACATCGCCGGCGATCCGCTGGGCAATCCCGATCGTGCCACCCGCGCCCAGGTTTTGAAATGGAATGCCGACGGCACCCCGAACTTTGGCGTGCCCGTGGCCGACAACTTACGTCGCGTCCACCACACCGGCGGCAATCCAATCATCACCTCACACTTTACCGCCGACCCCGCCGCACTCGTGCATCAAGGCCGCGTCTATCTCTACACCGGACATGACATCGCACCCGATAATAATTCCAGCTACCGGATGAATGACTGGCTGCTCTTCTCCACGACGAACATGGTGGATTGGGAAGAACACGGCTCACCGCTGGCAGCGCGCGATTTCAAGTGGGCCAAGGGCGACGCGTGGGCCAGCCAGGTGATCGAACGCGACGGAAAGTTTTATTGGTACGTGGCGGTTGAACACGGCTCGATTCACGGCAAAGCCATCGGCGTGGCGGTGGCGGACAGCCCCACCGGACCATTCATGGATGCCCGCGGATCGGCGCTCGTGGTCAACGACATGACCAAGGCGACTAAGATCAGTTGGGACGACATTGACCCGACCGTGTGGATTGATGACGACGGCCAGGCGTATCTGTTCTGGGGCAACCAGAAATGTTACTGGGCCAAGCTGAAAGCGAACATGACCGAACTCGAAGGCGAGATTCAGGTGATTCCCGACGACCAAGTGAAAGGCTTCACCGAAGCCCCGTGGATTCACAAGCGCAACGGCACCTTCTATCTGACCTACGCCACCGGTTTCCCGGAAAAGGTGGCATATTCGACCAGCAAAAAAATCACCGGCCCATGGTCACCGCGCGGACTGCTGACGGAAATTGCGGGCAACAGCAACACGATCCATCAATCCATCATCGAGTTTCTGGGCCGCTGGTATTTCATCTATCACAACGGCGGCGTGCAGACCACCGGCGGCAGTTTCCGTCGTTCAGTGTGCATTGATTATCTCGAATACAATCCGGACGGCTCGTTGAAACGCGTGGTGCAAACCAGCGAAGGCGTCAATCCGGCAAAGGCGCAGTAACTTCGCGTTAGTTCTGGCAAGACCGCAGTGCGGAGAAGTTGGCTCGCAAAACCTGCCAGCGCAGGCATACTCCCCGCACTGACCCATGAGCGACATCACGTTGATGCTGCAAGCGGTGGCACGCGGCGAGCGACAAGCTTCGTCGGATCTGTTGCCGCTCGTTTATGAAGAATTGCGCCACCTCGCCGCCGCCCGCATGGCGCGTGAGGCTGCCGGCCAGACCCTGCAACCCACCGCCCTTGTGCATGAGGCCTGGCTGCGACTCGTCGGCGAAGGCAATCGCAATTGGGAAAACCGCGGTCACTTCTTCGGCGCGGCGGCGGAAGCCATGCGCCGCATCCTCATCGAGAACGCCCGCCGCAAATCCCGGCTCAAACGCGGTGGCGACCAGGTGCGCGTTGAACTGGAGGAACTCGACCCAGCCGCGGCCACGGCGGACGACAAGATTCTGCTGATCGACGAGGCCTTGGAGGAGTTGCAGAAGGAAGATCCGGAGAAGGCGAAGATCGTGGTATTGAAATTCTTCGGCGGCCTGACCAATCAGGAAGTGGCGCAAACCCTCGGCGTCACCGAACGCACAGTGGAACGTCAGTGGGCCTTTGCCAAAGCCTGGATGTTCCGCTGCATCCAGAAGGAATTATGAACGACACCTGTCGGTTTCCGCGCAGCGGCGGCGCATGAATGAGTAAGACCCGGCGATGAATCCCACGCTCAAAGAGGAAGAGGATATTTTCGACGCGGCGCGGCTCATCACCGACGCCACGGCGCGCCGCTCGTATTTGGAGCGCGCGTGTGGCTCTGACGCCGGGTTGCGTCAGCGCGTAGAGGAATTGTTAGGCGCACTTGGCGCAGCGGAGGATTTTTTCACCGATAGCGGCTCCGCCGTGCGCTCGTTGGGCGGGGAGCTGCAGGCCTTGGCCCACTCCGAACCTACCCGAGCCGCAGACGACGAACAGGTCGGCAAACGCATAGGAAATTACAAGCTGCTGGAACGCATTGGCGAGGGCGGCTGCGGCGCAGTTTATATGGCCGAGCAGGAAAAGCCCGTGCGCCGCCGCGTCGCGCTCAAGATCATCAAGCTGGGCATGGACACCAAATCAGTCATCGCCCGCTTCGAAGCCGAACGCCAGGCACTGGCGATGATGGATCATCCAAACATCGCGCGCGTGCTCGATGCCGGGGCGACCGAGACGGGCCGCCCCTACTTTGTTATGGAACTGGTGCGTGGCTTCAAGGTCACGGAGTATTGCGACGCAAACCATCTTGATACCGATCAGCGCCTTAATCTGTTCATCCAGATTTGTCAGGCCATCCAACACGCGCATCAAAAGGGCATCATCCATCGGGACATCAAGCCCTCGAACATTCTCGTCACGCTGCACGATGGGGTGCCGGTCCCCAAGGTGATCGATTTCGGCATCGCCAAGGCCACAGAAGCGCAGCTCACCGAGAAAACTTTGTTCACCGCCTACGCGCAGATCATCGGGACGCCCGCCTACATGAGCCCGGAACAGGCGGAGATGAGCGGACTGGACATCGATACACGCGCGGACATCTACAGTCTCGGCGTGTTGCTGTATGAATTGCTGACGGGCCGGACGCCGTTCGATCCAAAGCAACTGCTGCAATCCGGCTTCGACGAAATGCGCCGCACGTTGCGCGAGCGCGAGCCGCAGCGTCCTTCCACCATTCTCACCACGTTGCAGAACGAGGAGTTGACTGCCACGGCCCAACATCGCCACGCCGAGCCGCCCAAGTTGATCTCGCAACTGCGCGGCGACCTAGATTGGATCGTGATGCGGGCGCTGGAGAAGGACCGCAAACGGCGTTACGAAACGGCGAACGCGCTGGCGATGGACATCCAACGCTACCTGAACAACGAGCCCGTGATCGCGCGCCCGCCCAGCCGGACGTATCGCCTGCAAAAACTGATGCGCCGCAACAAAGCCGTGTTCGCCTCGGGCGCCGCCATCACCTTGGTGCTCATCTGCGGATTGACTACATCCACGTGGTTGTTCTTTCGCGAACGCGAGGCGCGCAAACGCGCCGTGGACGCGGAACAACAGGAGGCTGGTTTGCGCCAGCAGGCTGAGTTGCGCGAAAAAATCACACAAACCGCGCTGCTAGTCAGTCAAGACAATTACCCGGAAGCCAACGCCTTGCTGAAAGGGATTCCCGTCGGCAAACCCTCCATCGAGCTTGCCGCCGTCCTGCGTTCGGTCGGCGACTGGCACGCGCTGCACGATCGGTGGCGCGAAGCGGCGGAGTGCTTCAGCCGCTTGCTGCAGGTCAATCAACTGGACGGACTGGACACCACCACGCTCGACTACCTGGAACTCGGCCCGGCCCTGCTGGAGATCAACGACACGCTTGGTTACGAACGCTTCCGCCAGACCACGGTGGAACATTTCTCGGCAGCCCCCTACCCTTTCAATGATCGCATCATCAAGATCAGCCTGCTGCGGCCCGCGGACGAACGCCTGTTGACCCAGCTCAAACCCCAAGCAGATGCGGCAGATGACTATTTTGCGCACCGGAACGACAACGTCCGGGAAGAGATCTTTCAAGCCGCCTGGCGCTCCATGTCCTTGGCTTTGTATGAATATCGGCGGGGTCATTACGCTCGGGCCGTGGAGTGGTGTGAACGTTGTCTGGGCTATGCCGAGTTCAACGCGCCCCGCAATGCGACAACACAAATCATTCTGGCGATGAGCTATCATCAGTTGCGCCGCCCTGATCTGGCCGAGCCCACGCTGGCCCAAGGACGCGCCGCAGTGGAAACCAAGTTCAAAGCCGGGCTGGAGCGTGGCACGGGCACACAGGGCTTCTGGTTTGACTGGGTGTTCGCCCGCATTTTGCTGCGCGAAGCGACGGAACTGATGCCGCAAAAGTAATCAGAAAATTCTTTGTCGGGTTTCGGCGGGGAACAGCGCATTGGTTCATTGAAGCCAGACATTGTTGCTCGCGCCAAGGGCGTATCCCCCGGCGGGGCATGGTGTCGGCTAGTAACCATCGCCATGCAAAGCCCAAAGCCAATCCACCGCCACCCTTTCCATTATTCCGCCTTCACACTCATCGAACTGCTCGTGGTCATTGCGATCATTGCGATTTTGGCGGCGATGCTGTTGCCCGCCCTGTCGCGCGCCAAGGAAAAAGCCCGGCGGATCAGTTGTTTGAACAACCTGCGGCAGTTTGCCATCGCCACGACGATGTATGCCGGGGACAACAAGGACAAGCTACCTGAGATCATTGGCGAATGGGCTTGGGACATTCCCAATTCGACGGCCAATCTGATGATCGCCAGCGGGCTGAAGAAAAAGACCTTTTATTGCCCGGGCACCTCGCCGCGCTTCAATGATGACTTGAACTTCAACAATGCCCAGCCGAACAGTCTGTGGCATTTTTGGAGCAACGACGACAACAGCACCTCCAGCCACGTCATCGGTTACGTCATGGCGTTTGCCGGCCCAGCCAGCAATCCAACTCAGTTCTCGCTGATCCGCTCCAACCAGAATACCTCATTGTTATCCGAGCCGATCCGGGTGGACGCCTTCACAGTTTACGCCGCGCCGCCCATCAGTGATCGCCCACTCATCGCGGACGCCACCATCAGTGCGGTCAAAGCCGGGACGGGCACCGATCCGAGCGCGGCCGGAAGCTTCACCTCCATCTCAGGCGGTTTTTCCGTGCCGCACCTGAGCCCGCATTTGAAGGGCACCTTGCCAGACGGCGGGCATATCGCCTTCAAAGATGGCCACGTGCAATGGCGCAAGTTTGCAAATATGAGCCAACGCGCCAGCAACAACAGCCCCGGCTTTTGGTGGTAATCCACCCATTCTTCCCCCTCAACCCAACAACCAAAACCACATCGCAACCGCATGAAAATCCTCCCACTATTCCGCCGACTATCCGGCTTTGCGCTGGCCGCAGGCTTGGCCACCACAGCTGTCGCACAACCTGCTGGGCAAACCAATTATCAATGGTCGGCCGCCGGTGACAAAGCCACCTGGAATCAGGGCGCGAACTGGACCCAAGGCATCGCCCCGCTCACCGACGGCACGAGCTACGCCATTGATACCTTCGCCAACGCCGGAGGGTCTACTATCCCGATCAATGTCGGCGTATCCGACGTGGTAAACATCAACGACTCCATGTTCGGCCCGCTTTGGGGACAAACGCTCAATATCTATGGCTCGGTATCGTGCGGTTGGGGGCAGTTCGTCTGGGGCGACATGAATGCCGGCGTCACCACGGTCAATGTCCAGACGAACAGCAATTGGTCCTTACGCGACACACTAGCCCTCGGCACGGCGTGGTGGTTTGCCGGCGGCCCAAATGTCGTCGTGAATGTTTACAGCAACGCCTTCGTTGGCGTGGCGTGGTTGCAACATGGCGCGCGATTAAACATTTATCCCGGCGGCACGGTGAGCGTGACGAATGCATTGAATACCGGGGCTGCCACCGTGCCTGTTTTCGCGGGCGGACTCGACAACGACACCACCCGCTCCATCAATTTGCAGTTCGGCGCCAAGCTCATCTTGCCGGCGACTTACACATCGACGGTCACCAATTGGATCGCCCGTGGGATTTTATGGGCCTACGGGTCTCCCGTCGGCGAATCACAAATCGTCATCAATGAGGCCGATCCGAACTGGCCCGGGCGCACCGTCGTGACCACCACCGCCACCGGCCCGAACGTCATGACCGCAGTGCGCATTCAAATACCCCGCGCCGCCGTCACCGTGGGCGGCTTGCAACAAGCCTTGGTCTTCGCCGACTACACGACCAGCACCAACGTCAATGTCACCAGCACGGCCACAAATCTCACCTATCTCTCCACCGCCCCGAGTGTCGTGACGGTTGCGGCTAACGGCCAGATCCGCGCGGTCGGCCCGGGCACCGCCACGGTGCGCGCCATCATCGGCAGTCTGAGCAATTCGGTTTCGCTCACCGTCAGCACGTGGACCAACAGCACCAGCATGGTGCATCGCTATAGTTTCTCGGAAACCAGCGGCAGCACGGCGGCGGATTCCGTGGGCGGGGCGAGCGGCGACGCGACCATCTATAACAGCGCTTTGTTCAACGCAGGCCAACTGGAGTTGAACGGTGTGGATGGTTACGCCTCCTTCCCCGCCGGTTTGCTCACCAATCTCAATGCCGTCACCATTGAAACCTGGGTCACGCTCGGCACCGTCGGCAACTGGGCGGTAATGTTCACGTTCGGCGACAGCGATGGCTCGTCCGGCCATCACTACATCAGCTTTCAACCACACACTGGTTTCACCACCACACAAGCCGGCATCCGCGACGGCAGCACCGAACAGAATCCGGTTTTCACGCCGGTGCTCGACAACTACGCCAACCTGCATCTCGTCTGCGTCTATCATCCGGAAGCCGGTTACCTGTCCGTTTACACCAACGGCGTCCAAGCCGCGATCAATCCGAACATCACCGTCACGCTGACCGACGCGTTCGCTACCGGCAGTCCGTTCAATTATCTGGGCCGCTCGCAGTGGGTCAACGACCCGCCGCTCGCCATGCAGATGAATGAATTCCGCATCTACAACGGCCCACTCAGCACCGGCCAGATCAAAGCCAATTCCCTGCTCGGCCCGAACCAACTCATCGGCGCGAACAACAGCGTCTCGCTCACCGCCACCGCATCCGGCAACAACATCATCCTCACTTGGCCGACGACTTCCGCGCTCGTCACCCTGTTGTCCAGCCCGACGCTCGGTGCGACGGCCAACTGGACCGAAGTCAGCGCCGGCTCGCTGGTGATTGATGGCAGCAACTACAAGTGGACCGTGCCCCGCACTGGCACCGCGCAATACTTCCGCCTGAAAAAATAAGGCGGCCCGCTCAGTCAGAAACCTCAGAACCCAACCATAACCATGAAAACAACGACTCAAGTCGCCATGCTGGCGTTCGCCGTCAGCCTGGCCACCTCGGCACTAGCCGACAACAACTGGACCGGCACCACCGGCGACGGTCTCTGGACCACCGCCGGCAACTGGAGCATGGGCGTCGTGCCCGCGCCCGGCCAGGGCAACATGTTCATCAACAATCAAACGTTCGGCTCCAGCATCACGTTAAACTCCACCGCCTCGTTCAACGGCGATGTCTTCGGCCCAGAATGGGGTATGACGCTGAATGTCGCCGGCGGCAGTTTCACGAGCCTCGGTTTCGTGTTCGCGCCCATCGGTGCGGTGGCCACTCCTTCCACCGTCAATGTCAGCAGCGGCGGTTATCTGGAAGTCGGCGAACTCTTGGTCGGCGACAACTGGTGGTTCAACACCACCCCCGGCGTGAACCTCAACATCACCGGCAACAGCACCGTGAAGGCGCGCGGCTGGACGTGGATCGGCGGCAAGATCAACCTGAGCAGCGGCACACTCGACATCGGCGGCAACGTCAACCTCAACGCCAGCGGCCAGAACAACGCTCACGTGGATATCGGCGCGGGCACATGGATCGTGCGTGGCGGCAACATCAGCGCCAACGTCGCGACATGGATCGCCAACGGCCAGCTCACCGCTTACGGCGGCAGCGGCACGATCAACGTGGACACCGTCACCCTGCCCGGCGGCACGATCATCACCGCCGTGCCAGAGCCGACCAGTCTGACCTTGGTGGGAGTGGCTGGGCTGCTCGTCGGCATTGCGCGGCGGCGACAGGGTTGACACCCCCCGTTTGAGGAATAGGCGTGTCTTGGAAAATGAGGCAGGCTGGTATGGCCTGCCTCATTTTTATTGAGAGGTTTGACGGAAATGAATCGCATCGCATCTGCACTGAAAATGTTGTCCCTGCTAGGGCTGGTCGGCCTGGCACTCCCGACCCGCGCTCAGTATCCCATCGTCGGCAGCACCGGCGCGCACGATCCCTCCACATTGATCAAAGACGGTAGCCGTTATTATCTCTTTTACACCAGCCAGGGCTTGGAAAGCAAATACTCCACCGATCTGCGCAACTGGACCTACAGCGGCAACAGTCAACGCATCTTCCCGAACGGACCGCCTGCCTGGACGACCAATGCCGTCCCCGATTTCACCGGCTTCTTCTGGCACCCGACGTCGCCTACTTCAACGGCAAGTATCACGTCTATTATTCCATCTCGAGCTGGGGCACGATCGATTCCGCCATCGGGCTCGTCACGTCACCGTCGCTGATCTCGCCGACGTGGACGGATCAAGGCAAGGTGGTCCAGTCCGACGCCTCACCGTGTTGCGTTCAACCCGAGACCGACACCACCATCTTCAACTGCATTGACCCGAGCATCCTCGTGGACACCAACGGCAGCATCTGGATGGTTTACGGTTCGTACTCCGACGGCATCCTCGTCACCCAGATTGATCCCAGCACCGGCAAGCGCCTGAACGCTGCCTCCGTCGGCACGAAAGTCGCCAGCAGCAGCACTTCCTTTTTCAGCAACACCACCGAAGGCGCGCATCTGCATCAACGCGGCGGTTACTACTATTTGTTTCTCAACTACGGCGGCTGCTGCTCGGGCGTGGACAGCACTTACAACATCCGCGTCGGTCGCAGCGCGAATCCCACCGGCCCGTATCTCGACAAGAACGGCGTCAACATGCTCAACGCTGGAGGAACGGTGATACTCGAAAGCACCGGGCGCTTCATCGGCCCGGGCCACACGGGAATTCTGATGGAAGGCAGCACGAACTGGTTCACCTATCATTACTACGATGCGAACAACAACGGTGCGCCCACCATCGGCTTGAACCAGCTCTTCTGGACCGCCGATGGCTGGCCGGCGTTGACGAATGACTGGAGCGCGCTCTTCACCTTCGACACCGATGCCCGCGAGCATCGCGCCCTCTACAACGGCACATTGCAGAACGGCGCGAGCATCACGAATGAAACCGCGCGCGGCAAAGCACTCCAGCTTGATGGCGCAACGAACTACGTCTCACTGCCCAACGCCGTCGCCAACGCCAGCACCTTTGCCGCATGGGTGAAGTGGAACGGCGGCGCGGACTGGCAACGTCTCTTCGACTTCGGCAGCAACACGACGAAGTATCTCTTCCTCACCCCGCGCGCCAACACCGGTGTCATGCGCTTCGCCATCAAGAACGGCGGCGCGGAACAACTGATCAATGCGCCCACCGCGTTGCCGACCAATTCGTGGGTTCACCTCGCCGTCACGCTCGATGGTCAACGCGGCGTGCTTTACCAGAACGGATTGCCTGTCGCGACCAATGGTTTGATGACCATTCGCCCGTGGCAATTGCTCACGCGCAGCAATTATGTCGGCGAAAGCCAGTTCGCCAGCGACCCGTTGTTCAACGGGCACGTGGATTCGTTCCGCATCTTTGGCCGCGCGTTGTCCGCCGCGGAAATCAAAAGCCTCGCTTGGGCCCATCCAGCATTGGCACATCGCTACAGTTTCACCAGCAACGCGTGGGACAGCGTCGGCATGGCGCACGGCACGCTCAAAGGCAACGCTGTGGTGACGAATGGCGCGTTGAAACTCACCGGCGCAAGCGGCGGCTACGTGGATTTGCCCGGCGGCCTCGTCAGCGGTTCGTCCGCCGTCTCGATCGAGTTCTGGGCCAGCTTCGGTGTGAATGGTAATTGGGCGCGCGTCTTCGACTTCGGCAATATCTCCGGCGCGAACGGCCAGAACTATTTCTTCTTCAGCCCGCGCACCAGCACCGGTGCGCATCGATTGGAAACTTCCGCCGGGACGCTGCGCACGTTTGATGTCACCGGCATTTATGACAACCGCACGATGCATGTCGTCTGCGTGGCTGATCCCACCGCCAATTTTGCCGCCATCTATACCAACGGTGTCTTGGAAGCTTCGCTCACCGCCACTTGGCCCGCATTTACTTCGGTGAACACTTCGTGGGCGTTCATTGGTCGCTCCCTCTTTAGTGCCGACGCGTGGCTCAACGGCACAATTGACGAGTTCCGCATCTATGACGGCCGCCTCACCCCGGAAGAGATCGCCGTGAACTACCAGTTCGGTCCAGACGCGCTCGCGTTGCCGGTGACTTTGACCCAATCCAACATCGCCAATAATCTCACGCTCTCGTGGCCCTCGTGGGCAGCAGGCTTCAATGCCGAAGCCACCACCGATCTCGCCACGCCAAGCTGGAGCGCCGTTTTGCCTGCCCCGACGCTGACCACTGACCGCTGGAGTCTTTCCCTCCCGCAAACCAACCAGACCCTCATTTTTCGACTCAAGCGTTGAATCATGCTTAATTACGACATCAGCCGGCTTGGCCAACCGCCCCTCAATTGGGGGATACGCTGAATCTGGCGTTCCACGTCAAAAAACCTCAAACTGATTCTCATCATTGCATTGCCCATGAAACTGAAAGCCCTCGCTCTCGCTCTGACCACCACGCTCGGACTCGCGCCCGCCTTCGCCGCGGCGCCCACGCTCACCGTCGCCACCGATCAACCCGGCGCGAAGATCAGCCCCTCGATGTGGGGCATTTTCTTCGAGGACATCAACCTCGGCGCGGACGGCGGTCTTTATGCGGAACTGATCAAGAACCGCGCGTTTGAGTTTCCCGACGCGCTGATGGGCTGGTCCAAACTCAGCCCGAGCAAATCCGTTGGCACGCTCGCCATCCGCGATGAGAATCCCTTCAACGCGAAGAACCCGCACTACCTCCGCATCGAATCGCAGGGCAAAGATTTGTTTGGCATCGCCAACGAAGGTTTCCGCGGCATCGGCGTGAAGCAAGGCGAGGGTTACAATTTCACCGCCCAGATTCGCAACATCTCCGGCAACGCCAAACTGCGCATCGAACTTTACAGCGCGAATGGGGCGTTGCTCGATACCGTGCGGCTCGAAAAATTTTCCGATGACTGGAAGAAGTATTCCGCCGTGTTACGCCCCAAAGCCACCGACGCCAAGGCCAAGCTTTATGTGCTCGTGGACGGCGCGGGCACAGTGGACCTCGACATGATCTCGCTCTTCCCCGTCACCACGTGGAAAAACCGGCCCGGCGGTTTG
Organism: Verrucomicrobiota bacterium; assembly: GCA_049840435.1. Classification (GTDB taxonomy): domain Bacteria; phylum Verrucomicrobiota; class Verrucomicrobiia; order Limisphaerales; family JADLHS01; genus JADLHS01. Next base: position 39,861 of record JASGKY010000055.1, read on the forward strand.
CGCGCCGACATGGTGCAAAAGCTCGCCGACCTCAAACCCGGCTTCATGCGCTTCCCCGGCGGCTGCATCGTCGAAGGCATCTACCTCACGAACCGTTATCAGTGGAAAAAAACCATCGGTCCGATCGAGGAACGCGAAACCATGCTCAACCGGTGGAACGTGGAATTCCTCCATCGCCCCACGCCGGATTATTATCAAAGCTTCGGTCTTGGTTTCTTTGAATACTTCCAGCTCTGCGAAGACATCGGTGCGGCACCATTGCCGATCCTGAGTTGCGGCCTCGCGTGCCAGTTCAACTCCAGCGAGGCCTGCCCGCTCGACAATCTCGATTCCTACATCCAGGACGCGATTGATCTCATCGAATTCGCCAACGGCCCGACCAATTCTACCTGGGGCGCAAAACGCGCCGCGATGGGCCACCCTGCGCCGTTCAAGCTGACGATGATCGGCATCGGCAACGAGAACTGGCAGCAACCGTATCTCGAACGCTACGCCAAATTCCACACCGTGCTGAAGGAGAAGCATCCGGAAATCCAACTCGTCTCCAGCGCCGGCCCGGGTCCGGACGGAAACCATTTCGACTACGCCTGGCCCAAGTTGCGCGAGCTGAAAGCCGACATCGTGGACGAACATTGCTACGCCCGCCCCGATTGGTTCTTCAACAACACCCACCGCTATGACAAGTACAGATCGCAACGGTCCGAAGGTGTTCTTCGGCGAATACGCTGCGCAAAGCGACAAGATCGTCAGCGTCCACAACCGCAACAACCTCGAAACCGCCATCTCCGAAGCCGCCTTCATGACCGGCCTGGAGCGCAACGCTGAAGTCGTCACCATGGCCAGCTACGCGCCGCTGTTTGCGCACATGGACGGCTGGCAATGGACCCCCAATCTCATCTGGGTGGACAACCTCAACAGCTACGGCACTCCCAATTACTACGTGCAAAAACTCTTCGCCAACAACCGCGGCGATGTCATCCTGCCCGTCAAACTCGACGGCACGGACAAAAAGAAACTCTACGCCTCCGCCACCCGCGATAACGCCACCGGCGAAATCATCGTGAAGATCGTCAACGGCGAACCCAAAGCCGAGGAAGTGAAGCTCACCTTGGATGGTTTGAAACAGAAAGTAACCAGCACGCACGCCCTCGTGCTGACCAGTGCGAATCTGAAAGACGAAAACTCCTTCACCGAGCCGAAGAAGGTTTCACCGGCGGAAAGCACTTTGAAGCTCACCGGCAAAGGGGACAGCTACAAAGCCCCGGCCAATTCTCTGACCGTGTTGCGCGTGAAATAACGAGCCCGCTCGCCCCCTCACAACTGAAATCCAAGCGGCGTGGCTCGCAAGAAACCACGCCGCCTTTGTCCCACCCGGTAAGATCATCGCGCTGCGATGACTTTGGTGGCCGTCCGCCAGGACCTCCACAATGATGGGATGGCGAACTTCGACCTAGATCGCCATGTGCATGATCGGGTCACTCCAATCCGAATAACCCGTGCTGCCGCCGACGGCCCGCACCTGGATCTCATACATCTGACCCGGCAACAGACCTTCCAGCAACATCCCCCGCGCCTTCGTGAACACCCCGGCATTGCGCCAGTCCTGCGTGCCCACTCGGACCCGCACCTCATACGACCGCGCATTTGCGATCGCCGCCAACTTCACCATCAACTGCGTCGAGGCGAAGTTATCAATGTCCAGCACCGTGGGTTTGGGCAACGGCTTGCGCGCACGATCCGTGCTGATGTTCCAGAAACCTGACGACAGCAACACCGTCAGATCATCCATCGCGATGGATTGCACATACGCCGCCTGCGTGCGCAACAACGCCACCAATACTTCCCGGGCGGCATTCTTCGCAGCAGTCAGTTGCGTCCCACCTTGCGCGGCGGCGACAATCGCGGCGGCAAACGTCGTGTTCGCTGTCGTGATGTCCCCCGGCTCGACTCGGGGCGTGGGATAACTAGGGTTATTCGTCATCTTCGTGACGACCGTTGTACTGAAACCGCTCAACTCCGAATCCGGCAACTGCGCGAAGCCGAGCGATACTCTATTCACTGCCATAACCAATGTCCTTTCTCGTGTAAGGAATTGTTTACGTTTACCGACTTGAGGCGGACACGACAGAAAACCCGCGCCGTACTCACCAGTGAGAGGCATACTCCAGATCCCGTCCGCAACATCCCACTTAGCCTCACCTATGCCAAGAGTCGCAGCGCGACTGGCCAAAACGCCGAAGTCAAAAAGTGAAATCCACAAATTCCCGAACAAAATTGAAAAACTGCCCTGAGCCATCTACCAACTAGTGGGTATATTTCTGTTCCAATGAACCGCGAAGATTTTCCCGCACCCTATACCAAAGTCGTAACTAGCAATAAGACACAGAGACACGGGGAATAGACAGACTTGAACTACTTGGAAAGTAGCGAACGGAATTTGCCCGAGGGAAAGGCCCGTTAGGGCCGACATATTTGTAGAACCCATCTCATAAACGGTAGGGCGGCGTTGCTGCGCCGCCAAATCAGGCAAAGCGGCAGCTTTGCCCCACCAAGAAGTGATTTATGAGATGGGTTCTAGTAACAAAACCTCAAAGCAAACCAAGCTCCGTTCCGGAGCGACATATTCCGCCCCTGACGGGGCTTGGAGATTTGCGAAACGCGTTCTACCAAGATTTCGCTCCGAGCGGAGCTACTACACGATTCAATCCACCATCATCATTCCCAGCACCGGACTGGAGGAGTTTCAACGCCTCATCGCCGAAATGGTCAAGACTGAGAAAGCTCTGCCGGCTCCAAGGCTGAAAGCCCGCCATGTGACAGCCCGGGCTGGCGTGCAGCGCAGGCCCGGGTTACGGCCCGATAAAATCAGTCCGCCCTGAAAGGGCGGGACTTGAGGCGATGCGATGGTTGGTTTCGGCCTTTCAGGCCTCGGGATGATTTGCGAAATCGTGTTCCCGGGGCTGCACCCCGGGCTATCACATTCCGGGCTTTCAGCCCAACCGGAAACTGTACATTCAATTTGTGCCTGCCACGATTTTGATTTCTGCAGGAGTCAGGGTGTAGCGGTAATAGATAGACCAACGCGCCGCCCCTAGCTCCAGCAGGAGCGACATCTTTGTAGCCGGGCATCCTGATAATTCCCCTTAGCCCCGGAGGGGCGAAATATGCCGCTCCGATGGAGCTTGGTTTTGACTGGCATTGATTCTACAAAGATGTCGCACCCATGGTGCTGAAGCGGCCACGGTCCGGACTGCAAGCTCACAGGTTCACTTACAACACCAGTTTCTCTCCGTTGACGAGTTCCACTTCATTTTCGGCCAACCGTCGTTGCAAATCTGCGATGTGCGCGCGATCCCGGGTTTCCACCGTGCAAAGCACGTGCACCCGCGAAAGATCGGGACCGGCAAAAGTCCGGTTATGCACGATCTCAGTCACATTCGCCCCGGCATTCGCCAGCACGGTGGCCAGATGCGCCAACGCCCCCGGCCGATCGCTGAGCAACACGTCAAAACGATAGATGCGCCCGTCCGCCGCCAAGCCGCGTTCAATCACGCGATTGTGCGCCAGCGGATCAATGTTGCCTCCCGTGAGCAATAGCACCACTTTTTTGCCGGCGAGTTGCGGCAGATTCCCGCCCAGCAACGCGGCCAACCCCGCCGCCCCAGCACCTTCGATGATACATTTTTCCAATTCCGCCAAGCGCAGCATGGCCAGCGCGATCGCCTCCTCCTGCACCTGCACCATCTGATGCACCAGCGGTCGGGCGATGGCGAGCGTATGCCGTCCCGCTTCGGCCACGGCCAGACCATCCGCAAGCGTGTAACGCGTGGCGACGCGCACGGGCGCTTCCGCCGCCAGCCCGGCCGCAAAGCACGCAGCGTTGGCGGGTTCGACCCCGATGATTTGCAACTCCGGCTTGAGCGCGTGCAACACGGTCGCCCCCCCGGCCAGCAATCCGCCGCCACCGACCGGCACCACGACCGCTTCCGCATCGGGCACTTGTTCCAGAATTTCAAACGCCAGCGTCCCCTGCCCGGCGATCACCTGCGGATCATCAAACGGATGGATGTAAGCCAGCTCACGCTCCGCCGCCAGGCGCATCGCCTCGGTCCGCGCTTCATCAAACGTGTCGCCGTGCAGGATCACCGTCGCGCCGAATTGCTGGCAACGCGCCACTTTCACCAGCGGCGCGAACCGGGGCATCACCACCGTAACCGGCACGCCCAGCAACCGACCGTGCCAGGCCAGTCCGAGCGCATGATTTCCCGCCGACGCAGCGATCACTCCCCGGCGCGCCGGTTCGGGAGCGAGTTGCACCAAAGCATTACGCGCCCCGCGTTCCTTGAAACTTCCCGTGCGCTGCAAAAATTCCTGTTTGCAGAAAACCCGCGCGCCCGTCAATTCGCTCAGAGCGGCGGACTCGGAACAAGGCGTGTGAACAATCGCGCCATTCAATCGCGCGCGGGCGGCGACGATTTCGGCGAGGGAAACCTGGGTGGTGGATTGATTTTTCATAAGGATTCGGAAAAACAAAAAGCCCCGAGTGATGAACTCAGGGCTTGGGGATTGAGAGCGTTAAATCGGCGCGCGTCTATCCTTGCCCCAAGCCGGGGCTAATAATGATCGCGAGGATCATATGGGATGACGCAGTATCGAACATGCGCGCTTTAGCTACGGCAATCACTTGGCCTTGTCAAGCGGGGCTGGAACACCTGTGGCGGCGGGACAAAAGCGTTTGACCTCATCATTCCCAGCACCGGGCTGGAGGAATTTCAACGCAGCCTCTTCCGACTCGCCCAACTTTTGGACGCCCTGCACCACTTTTAAGAGTTCTATTTTAAAATCATGGTGCTAAAAACCGCCTAAGTCGCTGCCAAAATGGTGGCTTAAATTTCTTCATGATAACGCAAATGTCGTTGGGTGTAGTCATGATTTCATTTAGAAAATCAACGAAATCCTTTGTTGCCAAATATTTTTGAGACTCTAACTTCCAACTTGAGGCATAAGTGCTTGAGGCAAGATTGAATGTCGAATTATTGAAATTTGCCCGCCGCTCAACCAGCCAGCTTGCATAGAGTTGGTCATCTATCCAACCATTTCGCCAGTTAACGTAGGCAAAAAATTGGAGATACCAGAATCTCACGAAAAAATTGTCTGCCTCAATCGAAGTCACAGGGTTGGTAGCTGGCCTGGCCATTAAATCGGCCTTTAATGCGAGTAATCGATCGTACATTTCGTGGTCTGCCGTATAAACATCGGCACGTTTTTGACGAATTGACGTAATCAATGTCGCATAAATAAGAATAGCCATAGCGCTCGCTGTAAATATTGGAGCTATTTTTGCAATCACGTCCAAACGCGTCGGTGATTGAGGCTGGGGGGCTGGAAAATTAACGACCTCGACCTTAGCAACATTAGTTGCCATCAGAGTAGCGTTATTCGGCGTTGCAAATGACAGTGAAGCCAAAGTGAACAAAAAAAGTACGACCATCGTTTTTTTCATGTGTTCTGAGTTTGCAAACGGGGATTAAATACGCCTCTGAGTCGCCCGGGTGTTACTAGCGCGACGAAACCAGATATTAAGTTTCCGGTCAAGGGTCTTTGCAGACGGTCACCTTTTGCACGCCGGCCAGTCCTTGCGGACGGCGATTATTGATTGAAAGACCGGGTGAACCGGATCATCAGGATTATGGGTCAGCCGACTCAGGGGCAGAAATCCTGTGACTCCGGGAAGTCCTGTCTGCTGCTGGTTGGCAGTTGGAAGATCGGAATCGGTGTCCATCTGGGTTTCATCTGTGGCGGAACTTGGGAGATGGAGTTAGGTCGGGGCGGCTTTCTTGGGGTCAAGACCGGGCGGCAAGCGGGTTTGGGCGGCTCGGAATTAATTAATTCCGGCTTGGAAAAAGGTTTTGTTGCCTTGGAATTAGTTAATTCCAACGCAGACCAAGGTTTTTTCGTCGCGTTTGTCGCTTTTTCAGACAGGAAAAAACCTGCTCATGCTCCCAATTAACTAATTCCAACGTAGAAAAAGGTTTTTCCGTGCCGAACAAAACTAATTCCAAGCCGGATAAAGGTTTTTCCAAGGCAACTTTAGTTAATTCCAGCTCTGAATTGATTAAGTCCGTTTCTGAAAAATGTTTTTCCATGCTGAATCAACCTGGGTTTGCTTCGGGACAGCCAGTTTCCGCAGGTTTTGAGACCGACCCAGGCTTGGGGATGGGAGTGTTCAACTGGCAGACTTTCGGTCGGGGACCAGGCTACCGCCGCGCCGGCTCGCGAGGACGCTCGCTCCACCAAACGTTACCACGGGCTTTGGGATTGGTTTCTTGACTGACCTCCGGCTCAAAATAGAATCGTCCTCCTGACCGGAGGCCGTTTTCCGCTGTCGGTTCAGTTGAAACCATGAATCCACAACCAAATCGTCGTATGAAACGAACCTCCGCCCTGCTCGCCTTGACGCTCACCACGCTGGGCTTGATCGCCGCCCTTCCGACCGCCGCGGGAACGCTTTATCCCGTGGTCATGGGCAGCCGCTGGGGTTTTGTGGATCGAAACGGCAGCCTCATCATCAACCCGCAGTTCGAACGCGCCGAACCCTTCGCCGCGGAGGTCGCCGCGTTCCGCCTCGGCAAGCAATGGGGTTACGTCGATGCTGCCGGCAAGGTCGTCATCAGCCCCCAATTTGAAACTGCCGGTTCGTTTAGCAGCGGGCTCGCGCCGGTGGAAATCGGCGATCGGCACGGCTATATCAATCCGGAGGGTAAATATGTCATCAATCCGCAATTCGACGACGCCAAGCCGTTCAGCGAAGGGCGCGCGGTGGTGAAGCTCAAACGGCGTTACGGTTACATCGACAAGACCGGCAAGCTCGTCGTCAATCCGCAGTTTGATTCCGCCGGTCCATTCTCGGACGGTTTGGCCGCCGTGGAAGTCGGTCATCGCTGGGGGTTCATTGATCAAACCGGCAAGCTGGTCATCAATCCGCAATTTGACGAGGCGCAGGGATTCTCCGGCGGACTCGCCGCCATTGAACTGAATGATCGTTGGGGCTACGTGGACAAGAGCGGAAAAATCCTGATCAATCCGCAATTTGAATCCGCAGGCGCGTTCGTCAAAGGCCTCGCGCCGGTGGAAATTGGTGATCGTTGGGGCTTTATTGATACCACGGGCAAGTTGGTCATCAATCCGCAGTTCGACGACGCCAAACCCTTCGCGCAGGATCTCGCCGCGGTGGAATTGGCCGATCGTTGGGGCTTCATCAACAAGGAAGGGAAATACGTCGTCAACCCGCAGTTCGACGCGGCGGACTCCTTTGCCGACGGTCTGGCTCGTGTGAAACTTTCCCGCAAGTACGGCTACATAGATGATACCGGGCGGTTGGTCTGGACGCCGACGAACTCGATTTTTCTCAACCCCTCGTTGAGCGATTCACGGAAATGGACACCTCCATCACTGCGGTCCCCCGCCCGACGCTGCCTCGGAAGGAAGGCGTTTACTGCTGATGCCCACGCCTGAAACCAAGAATTGGTCCGGCACCGGCCAGTTGCGCGGCGGCAAACGCGGCATCGCGTTCTTCCTCGCCCTCATCCGCTTCTTTGGTCCGCGCGTCGCGTATGGGTTCGCCATTCCTCCAGCGGTCTATTTTAGCTTCGCCTCGCCGGATGTACCGGCCACGATGGATTTTCATCGCCGCATCTTTGGCAAAGTGCCGTGGTGGAAACGCCGCTGGTATGTGTTCAAACACTTCTACTCGTTCGGACGCGCCATCATTGATCGTTCCGCCATCCTCGCCGGGGGCGCGAAAAAATTCACCTTCAACTTTGACGGCGAACATCACATCCACGAAGCCGTCGCCGCCGGTAAAGGGGTGTTGCTCCTGACCGCGCACGTCGGCAATTGGGAAGCCGCCGGCCAGCTTCTCTCCCGCGTCAAATGCCCCATCAACGTCACCGGCTTTGACAAGGAAGTCCCCGCCATCCGCGCGATGCTCGATCGCTCCGCCAAACAACATTTCAAACTCATCCCGCTCACCGGCTCGCCCACGGATGCGATCCAGCTCGTCGCCGCGATGCGCCGCGGCGAACTGGTTTGCATGATGGGCGACCGCACCTACGGCAGTCCGGCGCAGACGATCCCGTTTCTTGGCGGTCAGGCGCCTTTTCCGATCGGCGGCTATGTGATGGCGGCGATTGCCGGCGCCCCCATCGTCACCGTGTTCAGCCTGCGCGAGCCGGGGGGACATTATCACTTCTTCGGTTTTCCGCCCGTGCCGCCGCATCATCCCCCACACAACCAACGCGACGCCCATCTCCGCGCCTGCGCCGTGCAGTTCGCCGAACGATTGGAAGCCATCGTCAAACGTGATCCGTTCCAGTGGTATAATTTTTTCCCGTTCTGGCAGGAGGCAACGACACCGAAGTCGGCAGCCGGAGGTCCGCTGTCAGAATCTACCGTCACACCTCACGCACCGCGGGCCACGCCTTGACTCATGCCCACCGCCATCGAACAACTCATTCCGCACCGCGCCCCGATGCGCTGGGTGGAGGAATTGATTGATTGCACGGACACCACGGCGACGGCAACGACGCGCTTCACCGCAAATCATTTTGCCGTGACTGATGGCGCAGTGATTGAAACCGCACTCGTTGAATGCATGGCCCAGACCGTCGCGGCGGCGCTCGGCCAGCGGCTGCGCGCCAGCGGTCAGGCTGGCGCCGGTAACAACGGCATGCTAGCCGCCGTCTCCAATTTCAAGATTCACACCCGTCCGCCGCTGGAACAGACGTTGACCATCGAAGTTCGCGAAGTGAAACGCCTCGGTCCGATGCTGATGATCTCCGGAAACATCTCTTGCGGCGCAACACTCATCGCGACCGGAGATTTGTCGTTATATGCGTGAGCCGCAAGTTGCCATCGCAGGCTGCGGCGTCATTTGCGCCACTGGCAAAGGCGTTCCCGCCCTGAACGCAGCGTTACGCACGAACTCCAGCCACTTGCGCCCGAACGAAAGATTCACAGGGACTCGCTTTCAATCCCCTATCGTCGGCACAGCACCGCTCGAAGCTTCGGACAATCCCGCCCATCAACTCGCCACGACTGCGCTGCAAGAGGCGATTGCTGCCGCCAACGATGGCGGAGCGCGCCCGACCTTGGATATTCTTCCCGACCGCCTCGGCCTCGTGCTTTCGACCACTAAGGCGAACATCGAAGCGCTCGAACGCTTGTCAGACAGCCGCCCTTGCTCAGACGTCGCCCGCCGCCACCTGCAAGCTGAACTGCTCGCCGCCGATCTCGCGACTGAGTTTGGCGCTCGCGGTCCCGTGCAAAATATCTCCAACGCCTGCGTTTCCGGCCTCGTCGCGTTGATGCAGGGCGCAAAACTGATTCAACGCGGCGCGGCAGACGCGGTGCTCGTCGTGGGCGTGGACCACCTATCCGCATTTGTCGTCGGAGGTTTCACCGCGTTGAAGGCGATTGATCCCGAAGGTTGCCGCCCGTTCGATCAAAACCGACGCGGCCTCAGTCCGGGCGAGGCGGGCGCAGCGATCGTGTTGGTTCGTGCAGACCGAGCGCCGAAACCAACAATCACGCTCTCCGGCTGGGGCTCAAGCAATGACGCCAATCACATGACCGGCCCATCTCGCGACGGCGCAGGTCTGGCCCATGCCATCCGCAGCGCCTTGCAGACTGCAGAGTTGCAGCCCCAGCAAATTGACTACGTCAACGTGCATGGCACCGGCACCCCCTACAATGACGCCATGGAGTCCGCCGCCTTGCGCAACATTTTTGGTGAAACCATTCCCGCTATCAGCGGCCTGAAAGGCATGTTAGGCCACACGCTCGGCGCCGCGGGGGTCGTCGAAACCATCGCCTGCGTCCAGGCGATGCGGGAACAATTTCTGCCCGGCACGCCGCGCTTGCAGACAATTGCCGAGGGATTGCCGCAAAGCTTGGTGTTAACTCCGCGCCACAACGCCACGCTAAAGCAGGTGTTGAAACTTAATACCGGCTTTGGTGGTGTGAACGGCGCCGTAATCTTGAGCCATGAGTAACGCCTTCATCCTCGCCGCCCACTCCGTCACCAGCGCCGATGTTGCCAGCGCCCGGCTCGGGACTCGGTTTGGGCGCATGGATCTGGCAAGCCAACTCAGCCTGCTGGCCGTTGAACCATTCGCGCCGCACTTTGAAAGCTTCGCCCGCGATCGCATTGCCATCGTGCTTGCCGCGCGAGCAGGTTCATTGTCCACGGATGTTGCGTATTGGAACGCCCGCAATGAACCCGGCGGCCTCAGCCCGACGCTCTTTACCTACACGTTGCCCAGCGCCGCCATCGGCGAGATCGCCATCCGCCATCGCCTCACTGGCCCGAATCTTTGTTTCGTTGGCGACCGCCACGACGTATTGCCAGAGGCCGCCGGCCTGCTCCAGACGGGTGAAGCCGACGCCTGCCTTGCTATTTTCACGCGCGTTGTTTCACCGGCGCTTACCGTGAAAATTTCTTTATCTGAAGCAGCCTGCGCCTGTGCCGTTTTTATTGGGCGAACTGGCCCGGGGCTGACAGAGCTGGGGGAAAATCGCCGTGACATGGAGACTTTCTGTGCTAACCTCCGCCAGCAAAATCTGACGAAGTAATCCATGGCCATCGCGACGACGGAACTAAAGGCGAAGATCATTGAATCGCTCAACCTGCAAGACATCACTCCGGAACAAATCGAGGATGAAGCGCCACTCTTTGGCGCGGGACTGGGGTTGGATTCCATTGATGCGCTTGAACTCGTAGTGATGCTCGAAAAAAACTACGGCATCGTCATCAAAGACATCGAAGAAGGCCGACCGGCCTTCCGCTCCGTCCGCACCCTGGCGGACTTCATTGATGCCCGCCGCTCCTCTTCCTAAGTGGCCGATCGTTTCCCAGTCATCACCGGCTTGGGCGTCATTGCCGCCCCCGGCTGTGGCGTGGATGAAATCTGGACCGCCATCGCCGCTGGCCAAAGCGGCTCCACCCGCTGACCCTATTCCGCTCGCCGCGCTACGGACAAATTCCCGTCGGCGAGATCACCCGCGATCTTACCGCACTTGCGCCCCACAACATGGCTCGCGCAGCGACCGGCTTGCATGGCTCGCCGCGCGTGATGCGCTGCAGTCCGCCCGCCTCGAGCCAAAGTCCAGCGCGGAACGCACCGGCGTGCTACTGGGCAGTTCGGTTGGCGGCACCTACGACACGGAACGTTTCCTGACGGCGCTCATCAAAGAGAAAAAAATGCGCGCCCGCCCAACGCGCTTTCACGAATGCTCTTCCCCCGTGGACATCGTGGCGGAATCATTCGGACTGCTGGGCCCAAGCTTTGCCATCTCCACGGCTTGCTCCTCCGGAGCGCTGGCAATCGCCACAGCCGCGGAACTCATTCAATCCGGCCAAGCTGATGTCATGCTCGCCGGTGGCACTGATTCGCTTTCACATACGACTTGGGCGGGCTTTCATTCATTGCTGCTGGTGGATGCGCAAGGTTGCCGGCCATTTGATGCCGCGCGGGGAGGCATGAGTTTTGGCGAAGGAGCGGCGGTTCTCATCATCGAAGCCGAAGAACACGCCCGCCGGCGCGGCGCAAAAATCCTTGCCCGCCTCGCTGGTTGGGGAGCAAGTTGTGATGCGCATCACGTCACCGCCCCACATCCCGACGGCGCAGGCGCACTCGCGGCGATGCAATCAGCCTTGCAGCGGGCGCAACTGACTCCGACTGACATCGGCTACGTCAACGCCCACGGCACCGGCACGCGCGATAACGACGTCGCCGAAGGCAAGGCGCTCAAATCCTTGTTCGGCGAAAAAGTCCCGCCCTTCTCCAGCACGAAACGATTTTTTGGCCATTCGCTCGCGGCCAGTGGCGCAATCGAAGCTGTCGTCTGCATCGAAGCATTACGCCGGCAGCAACTCCCAGCAAATCCAGGCTTTGCGCAAGTTGACCCCGCCATTGGGCTCACTCCGGTCACGGAGACGCATGCGGCGAAGTTGACGCACGTGATGAGCAACTCGTTTGGCTTTGGCGGCAACAACGCCGTGCTGATCTTCTCCACGCCGGAGACCACGCCACATACCCGCGGCACAGTGACCACCCCCGTAGTCGTCACCGGGCTGGGCATCATCGCCCCGGAAATTCATTCTGTGACAGAGCGCGCCATCCAACCGCCGCTGCCGCCGGATTCGGTGCGCGTGCGCGCGTGCGGCCCGCTGACCGATGCCGCCACGCTCAACCCGACGCAACGCCGCCGCCTCAGCCGCATTATCCAGATGGCGATCCTGGCCGCGCGCCGCAGCCACACCGCCGATCCCTCCAAACGACTGGCGATCGCGCTGGGCACAGGCTTTGGCTGTCTCGACGAAGGCGCCGTGTTCATCGAAAACCTGGTCGCCAAAGATGAAGCCGAGCCGATGCCAACGCGGTTTCCGGGCTCGGTCCATAATGCGCCTTCCGGTCAGGTGGCCATTGATCTCGGCGCAACCGGTTTGAATTCCGCGCCGACCATGGGCGAAATCTCCTTCGAGAGCGCACTCTGGCAAGCAATGAATCAAATCGCCAATCACGAGGCCGACGAAGCATTGGCCGGCGCGGTGGATGAACTGAACAAATATCCGCTCTCGATCGGTAAACGGTGGGGATTTTGGAACGAACAGACGATTCCCGGAGAGGCATGCGTGGTGGCAAATCTTGCAGCCACCACCACAAGCAAGCCACCGCTTGCGCGCATCACCACCGTACGCTTGGGTCGGTACGAGCGCCCGTTTGCGGCTGGCCTCGAAGCCGAGTGGATCGCGCAGGCCATTGATCTGGCCAAAATCAAAACGGTCATCACCGGCGCGCGAGGCTGGCCGGAATTGGATGCGTGTTACGACGCGGTTATCGTGGCGTTGTCCAAGCGCGCCGGACGCACGCTGGCACAACAGACCTACAAACAGCATTGCGGCGAGTTTTATTCCGCCTCGGCACTTGGTTTCGCCAAAGCCGTCGAACTAGCGCGCGATAAAAGGCAACCGGTCCTGCTCTACACGCTTTCCCTGCGCGGTGGCAAGGCGCTATGCTGCGTCGAGCCGTGACTCGATTTCATTTCATCGCCTTGCTGGCTGCGGCGGTTGCTGCGGTGGCCTTGGCTTGCGGGCAGTGGGGATTGTTAATCGCAACGCTTCTCGCACTGTTCACAGCCATTGGGCTGGGGGTCACCATTCCGCAATTGCGTTTCTTTGGCAACTTCATCTGCTCTGGCAACCCGGCAAAACGTCAGGTCGCCCTCACCTTTGATGACGGCCCGGACGCGCGATCCACGCCAGCGTTGCTCGACTTGCTGCGCGAGCATGACGTTGAAGCCGCGTTCTTTGCCATCGGCCGATGCGTGGATGCAGAACCCAAGCTGGCGAACCAGATTTTGCGGGGCGGACATTTATTGGAGAACCACACTTATCATCACAGCAACGCGACCAATTTTTACTCCACCGCGAAGCTGACTGAGGAATTGGCCCGCACGCAGCAAGCCATCGAGCGGCACACGGGCACGACGCCGCGTTTCTTTCGCCCGCCGGTGGGATTAACAAATCCGAACACGTTTCACGCCGCGGCGGCATTGAAGTTGAAAGTCATTGGCTGGAACATCCGCAGCCTCGACCGGCGCATCACCGACCCCGAACAGATCATCCGTCGTATCGAACGTGGTCTCACCCCTGGCGCAATCATTTTGCTGCACGACGCAGATATTCCTGCCGAACGGCTGGTGGTCACAGTAAAATTGTTGCTCGCCAAGCTGCGTGAACACCGCTACGAAGTCGTGCGTCTAGATAGATTGTTGGGATGAAAACATTATTTGCCATCACCACGCTGCTGCTGGCGGCGCTCGTCCACGCGGAAGACGCCCCCAAACTCACGCCCGTAGCGGACCCCAAACCGATTCTCGCCGACCTGCAACAAAAGATGTCGTCGCTGACATCGGTGTATCTGGAGTTCACCCAAGAACGGCAACTCAAGCTTTTCGCCGAACCGCTGAAAAGCGAAGGGGTGATGCTAATTGATCGCCCCGGCCAGATTCGCTGGGAAACCACATCGCCCTACCAATCCATCCTGCTCGGCAACCAGAAATCTGTCGCACAATTCGAGTTCGCCGATGGCAAGTGGAAGAAGCTCAAGCTGGGTTTCCCCCAGATGCTGAAGCGGGTCATGGATCAAATGACGCTGATGCACCAAGGGAAGCTTGATGCCCTCACGAGCGATTTTACGATCTCCGTCAGCACTGGCGCAGTCACCGTGGTGACGATGATTCCGAAAGATGAAAACGTCCGCTCCATGCTGGCGGCTTTGGAAATCCACCTGCATCCCGACCTTTCCGCCACCAAGGAAGTAGTGATGCGCGAACCGGGCGGTGACCTGACGCGGATCATCTTCAACCGGGAAAAACGCGGCGCGACCTTTCCGGAGAAGACTTTTGATCAAACCAAACCAGTTGAGTTGACGGCGATCAAAACAGCAGTGAGCCATGCGCCCTAGTTTTCTTTTCCTTGGGCTGATGCTGGCGACAGGCTGCGCCACCGCGCCGCGCCCACAGCTGCAAAGCCCAGCAAACACCTTCCCCGCAGACGCCCTGATCACCCAGCGCGGTGTGTTGACTGTATTTGGCGGAAAACAATTCACCCTGAACGGCTATCTCGCCCGCAGCGCGACGAATGGACAACGGCTCGTTCTCACGGAAAACTTCGGCACAGTGCTGGCCGATGTGCTGGTAACACCCGACGGCAAAGCGCATGTGATGAAGTCTAGTCGCGCTTTCAAACCAAAATGGATCGAACGATACGTGGCGGCGGATGTGCGCTGCTTGTTTGACCCCGCGCCAGCGAACGATTGTCCTGGCCAGCTGCTGGGAGCAAATCATTTCCTCCTCCAACGCCGGTGGTATAAACTCGACGTGCAAATTGTGAACATCCAACCCGGAATCCAACCCGCCGCCCTGTTCGACACCACGGCGGCGGAAAAGCCATGAACCTGCGCGACTCGATTGCAGCCGCCCGCCTCAGTGGTCCGCAGCCCCAGCCCGATGGCGCGACCTCGTTTGAGTTCCGCTTTCCGGCAAGCGATTCGACGTTCGCCGGGCATTTCCCGACGCGTCCGTTGTTGCCGGGAGTTTTCCAACTGGAAATCGCGCATTATGCCGCCGAACTGACGCGGAACGAAACGCTCCGGTTACGCGAGATCACCAAAGCCAAGTTTCTGCGCCCCATCATTCCCGATGAAACCGTGCGCGTGGAATTGAAATTGATGGAAAAAGCCGACATGATTCAGATCCGTGCCAGCTTTTCCGTCACTGGACAAGCCGCCGGCGAAACTATTTTGCACGTGACCCGGAACTCATGAAGCGGCTAAAAAAAATCCTGATCGTCCTCGCCATCCTCCTCGTAGGCGGCTGGCTCGCAGGCAAATTGCTGATGCGCCTGTGGACGGCCAAGCCACCGCCTCTGCCTGCTGACGTTTCGATCATGCAAGCGCAGCCGGAAACGCGGGAGGGAAAGATCTGGCTCGGCCAATCATGGGTTTCCAAACGCGACGGCCTGCCGATCATTCGACTGAAAGGGTCGCCATTCGAAATGGGTTACGCCTCAGGCAAACTGCTGCAAACTGAAATGGTAACGCTCGAGAACGAGTTTCTCGACATGATCCACGGTTACGTGCCTCAGGAGTGGAAGATCAAAATTCTCAAGGGCTACGTGATGTATCGGAATCGCAAACTCAGCGACTACGTATCCCTCGAAGATCGGCAGCAGATTCTGGGCATCGTGCTCGGCTGCAAAGATCCACATCCTGAACAGGGCGATTATTACAATCGGATGCTCAACTACCATGCCGCGCACGACATCTCCTACATGATGATTGATAACCCGCTTGTTTCGAAGGCGGGTTGCACAGCGTTTGGGGCATGGGGCAGCGCCACAGAAAATGGCCACCTCATCACCGGACGCAATTTCGATTGGGAGGCAGCAGATGTGTTCAGCCGCGATCGCATCGTCATCATGTGTGAACCAAACGACGGCATCCCGTTCATCTCCGTAGCGTGGGCCAGCATGGCGGGCGTCGTTTCCGGCATGAACCGCGCGGGCGTTTCCATCACGATCAATGGCGCGCCGTCCAGCCTGCCGGGTGAAACCGCTACGCCCGTGGCGATGGTTGCGCGCGATGTCTTACAAAAAGCACACAACCTCACCAACGCGCTCGACATCATCCGCAACACCCGCGTCTTCGTCTCGACCCTCTGGCTCATTGGCAGCAAGGCGGACGGCAAATTCGTGGTGGTCGAGAAAACCCCCAAAGCCATGAACATCCGCGAACCCGAAGGTGATTTCATCGTCTCAGCCAATCATTTTCAGACCGAAAAGCTTAAGGACGATGATCGCAATCTCCGTTACATTCAGGAAGCCACGTCCACGCCGCGTTACACTCGCATGAACGAACTCATCCAGACGAATCGCGGCACCATCACTCCATCCCGGGCCGCCACGATGCTGCGGGATCGGTTGTTACCCGGAGGCGCGTTTGCCGGCAACGGACATCGTGCCACGCTGAACGCGCTCATCGCCACGCACGCCACCGTCATGGACCTGACCGAGGGGATTTTTTGGGCGGCGACCCCACCCCATCAGCTCGGCAAATTCGTCGCCTTCGATGTAAACGATTTTGACCGCGAACTGCCCGCGATCACGATCTCCGCCGACCCCATACTGGTTTCGGGCGAATTTGCGAAAGCCCGGCAGGCCCACCAAGCTTTGATCGAAAGCCGGCGCGCGTTGAAAAAAGGCGACGCCACCGCCGCACTTGCCGCCGCGGAAAAGGCCGAGGCGAACAATCCCGGTTTTTATCAGAACGCCGACCTGCGTGGTCGGGCCTTGTTACTGTTGGGTAAAAAGGAGGAAGGCCTTCAGGCTCTTGAAGCCGCGCTTGCCGCTCAACCCGCTTTTCAGACTGAGAAACTGGAGATCGAGAGCCTGCTGAAACAGGCCCGCGAAACGAAATAAAGCAATGGACGCCGGGCCGGACGGAAACCAAGCAGCCGCATCGTCACGTCGCGTCACGCGCGACATGGTGTTTACCCAGTTTGTTCTGGGATTGATTCTCCATGTGGTGCTGGCCCTGCCTTTTCTCCGCCGGACGCATGGTTTGGAGCGGTTGCGTCGCGACCAGAAATATCTTTTTGTGGTCAATCACATCAGCTTGCTCGACACCTTAGTGCTCGCGACGCTCTGCTGGCGCTCGCGCTGTTATCCGATCCTCGTACTCGGCGATAAAAAAGTCTGGCATGCCTCTTGGATTCGGAAGTTTCTCAGCAACCGCACCGCCTTTCTGCTGGAGCGCGGCAAACTCAATCCCAATCGCATTAGCGAACTGGAAGAGTTCGGGCGCGCGGGTCGGGAATTCCAGCTCATCGTGTTCCCTGAAGGCACGCGTGGCGATGGCGTGAATGTGGCTGAATGTCAGCCGGGCATCTATCACATCGCCCAAGCAGCCCGCCTTCCACTCATGCCGGTGTTCATCGAGAACATGCAACTGGTCTCCACCAAGAACGGCCGGTTTCACCCTATTCAAGGCTGGCGCAAAGTGGAAGTCCACTTCGGCGCAGCTATCGCGCCGGAGAAATATCTTCCCCTGCCGCGCGAGGAATTTCTGGAGTTTGTCCGCCAGGAAATTGCCACGACCAAGGACAAACCGGCTTGAATTCAGTGCGGTTGAATCAGTCGCTTGGCTGGACAGTTTGACAACTCCAGCGCCCGCCCCTTCTCCAATCATCACGGCAGCAAAACGAGGCGATAGAAACGGTATGTATTAGTGCCAATTGAGTCAGTAAAGAAGCCCGTTGAGCTTGCCATGCTGATGCGCCCTCCCAGTGATGTCCAACTCGGCGCATCCAGACTTTCTTTAAACTCAATCTGGCAATCAATGCCTGGGGTACCGATGAAATGCAGCGTCACCACATTCCCTGTCCGATCAATCGCGTTGAATCTTGGCGCATCCGGGACAAAATAGTTGCCACCCTGTGGCGTGGGAACGGTCTGAAAAAATAAATTCGTCCCGCCATCGGGATAATGTCCCTGGCTGATATTGTTCGTTTGCAGACCGAAACTGACAGCGTCCATCACCGTGCCATTGGTCGTCGAGAGCACAATGGCATCGCCGGCTTTATCCAGCTTGAAGTTGACATGCAGGTCAATCCGGTTCGTGGCATTTTGCTGGGGTTCATCATCGGCCCACACCAGAAGATAGCCGTGGGCAGGAACGTTGTAGCCGGCGGGCACGGTAAATTGAAACCGGTTGGACAGATCATCACTCAAAAACCAACCGGCCAGATTCACCGGCGTGGCAGTGGGGTTATACAACTCAAACCAATCGTCGGCGTCGTTGTCGGCAGGATCACGAATGAAACCGGTGTTGCTGGCCATCCACTCGTTGATGACTATCTTGGGGGGCGAAACAATTGAGCCGGTAAAATTGACGGTGATGGTTGCGCTCGCGCCAGCGACCGGCTGGCCTTGGCGATTCAGACCTACGATGTTGAGCGTATTCAGTCCGGAAACAAGCGGCAGACTCATCGACCAATTCGCGACGCTGGTCCAGGTCACCGGCCAAAGCGAACCATTGACAGTCATGGCAGCCACCTCGATCGACGCGGTGCCGCTTAGCATGACTGGGCTTTGATTCGTGGCAAAAGCGGCCGGGCCATTGACACTAAAACCAGTTGCGACCGTGGCCAGTTGCGACAAAACATGGCTGCGCATGCTGGCGATAAAACTCTTGATGCCGCTGGGGGAACTGACATTGATGCCATTTGCTTGGAGCGCAGCATACCGCGGATCGCACAAGGCATTGACTTGCGTACTCAGTAATGGCCCGTTGACTGCGTCCTGCAACGCCCGCCAATAGGCCCGGCGAAAAGGTGGATGATCAATCATGCGCTGCAACACCGGATCGTCCACGGCAAACAAATCCGAAGGCGAACCGAGGAAGGAAATGTCCACGTCATTTGGAATCAAATTCCAGCGCCCCTGCCGGCCCTTGTAGGGAAACATGTTCACGCCGTGCGCAAAGCCAAATGCCTCCCAATTGTTCACAAGGTGCTCATACGCGAACACCCGCATCCATTGATCCGCATCAACGAGTGATTCCACGGCGGCGGTGTAGTTGGACGTCACATTGAGCGCATCTACCAAAGCGAACCAATTTGTGTAGTCATTTGCGGAGCCGTCGATGCCATGGCGGGGAAAATTCCACCGATAGCGGGCTTTTTTCTTTGCGCCGCCGGTAGTCGTAAAGTTCGCCATTGTGGCAAAGGAATCATTATACTCGCCAAACAATCCCTCATCCACACTGTCAGCCTCGAACCAAAACGAGCCTTCAAACAGGTCGCCATTGTCATCATCGGAAAACGCGTGTTCGACAAAATCAGAGTTGGGCACTTGGACATCGTAGATGATCGAGCCTCGACGCGTGCCGTTGATGAAAAAGTTCACATGGCGGAAACAACCAACCCGCAATCCCAATTTCCGAGCGAACCAGTACAAAGTCGGCTCCATCTGCGCAGTCTGGTCGATGCCTTGATTGTTGACGTCCACGTTGCCGGGGAAAGCCATTTTGACCAATGCCGTCCCCAGCAATGGTTCGTCTTTCGGCAAACGCAAGTTGTAATCACACATGTTGCCCGTGGGAGTATCAATGATGCTCAAAGCCGACTTCCACGGACTGCCGCTGTAATAAGCACCGACGTTGTAGATGGCGCGTTGATTACCAATCACCAAAGTGCAATCCACCGGCTCGTCGCTGGTCTTGCGGCGATTCGCCCAGCGATTGAACGAAGCCTGCGTCAACCACAACCGATACGTTCCAAAGCTGCCAAAAGGTTGCGTCTCGCCAAAACGCACCAGACATTCCCGCGATGGCGCATCGTTGGGAAATCTGGTTGTCACAGATAAAGAGAAACCATCCGTCGCTTCAACATAGAATGCGATCAGACTATTGGCTGATTGCCCGGGGATGGTCGCACTAAAAATCCCGTCGCCAGCGATTGCATCTCCACTTGTTCCATTGTCCAGCATAACTACGGTTGAATAGATTGCGGCAGAATCAACACGATATTTCAACTGCACCGAGCTGATTCCATCAGGATCTGCCAGCGTTGCCGTCACGATCACAGCTTGGTTTGCTGCCGGCAGGACAGGGTCGTGAGCCACATTGACGATAGCTGGGCCAGCATTGGTAACAGAACGACTGTTACGCGCACCGGGTGTACCCAGGTTGGCTGGCACGCTGAGCGGCCCGGTCGCCTCCAACCAATTTCCCCGCAAGCGCAACAAGATTTCTGGATTACCACACAACCAACGCACCTTGGCCCGCAGCGTTGCAGTAGCACCGGAGGCGATGGTGCTGGTGAGCGCGGTGCGAACGCGATTGGCATACGAATCACCACCGCCACTGGTGCGCAGATGAAGCGAACGCGAACTGCTGAAACCATTCGTTTCGAGCGAAGTCCGCTCATGATTGCCTTCCAGAAACCAACCATTGGTACCGGATTCAAAAGTACCATTAGCCACCAGGCTGCTACCGCTGATCACTTCCACGTTATCCAGCAAGCATTCACCTTCATCAAAAAGCAGGGCTTGAACGGAACTCGCATTCCAACCGGGCATGCCCAAGTCCAGCACGCCTGTAGCTTCAATCGTGGTCCAGGCGGCTTTGGCGGTTTCATCGCTGTCCGCCCAATTCGCCGGCAACCGGTGATCTGCCCGCGGATCAACCAATTCGAGACTGCTGCCACCGCCGTCCGCCCATTTCGTCCCGCGCCCGCCATCCGCATAGGTCACCTCATCCACTACCACGTAAAGTGTATTCGTCACCACACTGTCACCGTTGGTGGTCACATTGATCTGCTGCATGGCCAACGCGACTCGCTCTCCGCTGTGCGCCAGCGCGCCACTGAAATTTCCAACAGTGTTGCTAGAATTCAGATTGGGATACCTTGCGAGCAGATTGGTAAGATTCTCTGCGATGACAAGGTAACCATTGGAAGCGATGAGAGTCCCGGGCGGAATCGTGAAGTTCACGCCGGCAGCAATCTGCCACCCGCTCACATTCACGGCATTGCTTCCTCGATTAAACAGTTCGATGAATTGATCGTCATCAGCCCCGGAGATGGGGTGATACATCAGTTCATTGATGACAATGTCATTCACCTTGATGCTGGCATTGGCGGCGCCCGTCGTTGACGCAGTCAGCGGATATAACTCGCCTCTTCCATTTGGTTGGCGGCCCAAAGGAACATTCTCGGCCTGCGCGTCAAAGCGGATAGCATCAAGCACCCGACTGGCATCGGGATTCTTGAGATAGATGGTGTCGCCGCTGGCCTTCAATCCAAAACCCAGTTCCGACTGGGTAAACGCCCGAAAAGATCGCGGGGCAATGGTGGTACCGGGCGGAATGATAAATTTATTCGTGCCGGGATTGTCGGTAAGAATGCAGCCGGATAGGTCGTTGGTCTGGTTGCTGTAATTGTAGAGTTCCACGAAATCCTCCGCGGCCCCGCCATTCGCGAGTACCCTCGTTGATGCAGACCGATCGCAGCGCGTTGGGCCGGAAGGCCTCCATCGCCCCCGGAGAACCGCCAATGATGTCGCTGATACTCCATGCCCGTGGATCTTCTTCACCAAAGCTGGCATGGCTAACCACCAGCGAATGCCCCGCGCCATCCGCCGCACACGGCCACGGCGCATGAGTGTCATAATTGACCTCGAGCAAAATCGAGTCCTGCTCGTCCCGCAGCCGCAGCGTTCCGGAGTCATTGGGCAAATTATTCGTGTACAGCCCCAGCACACCGGAAATCCCATGGACACTTTGTAAATCAGCAGGAGATTTTGCGACAACCAGAAATGCCCCCGCCGGCAAAGTGGTACCGGGCGGGAACGTAAAATCTACAGCGCTCGAAAGCCGATACCCGCTCAAATCCTCGCTGAATGCCGAAGCATTGAACAACTCAACAAACTCCAGGTTTTTCCCATCCGGGCGGGCGGCGGGGCGATACATGATTTCCGAGATGACCAAACCGGTGCGGCGACTACTCGCTGCGAGTGGTTCATACGGCAACAATACTGTTCCCGAAGAAACAGTCGTCGTTGCTGATACGTTGCGAAATTGTGCGGTGGTCGTTTGCACAGAGCTGTGACTGGACACCGCCATTCCCAAATAGAGGCTGCTCGGCAATGAGAGTGAGATCGAGCCAAGCTGCACCCAATGCTCCCCGTCAACACTTGCGTAACCGGTGAAAAGATTCCCGACCCGCTGCAAGCGTAACCATGTGTAAGGGTAATTGACCGGGAACGATCCAACGGAAGAGGCTGCCCCGCCCGTAGTCGCACGGTTGATGAAAAATGCCCCCACAATGCTTGGGGTTGCCAGCACGCTGACAAACTTGCTGTTGGCATTGGTGGTTTCCCGCGCCATCAAACCAGCTTTGGCCCAAGAGTCCGACAGACTCACCGACTCAATCCGGGTGTTAAAATCAAAATCTCCAGACACAACCTGACAACTGAAATGGAACTGGTCGGTCCCGCCGCCGATGTCCTGTCCGCCCGCAGTGATATTATAGCCGTTGGTAGTCACATTGATTGAGCTGGGCGGCGTCGGATTGCCAATGTCGCACAGCTGATAATTTGATGGGGTAAAACCAGCCTGTGAATTCAACGCGATGACATTCGCTGCCGCGGCCTGATCCGTCAGCCCATTCACGGTGAGCGTGTGAGCGACGTTTTCAGGCATCGGATTGACCGTCAGCACGACATTCGTCTGCGTTGCATCCAGAAAAGCATTTAAAACCGGCACACTCCCACCCGGGCCAGTTACAAAGTAGTTCGCGAGGTTTGTCGCACCAGCAAAAGCGATACGTTCCGAAAAGGCAACCTGCACTTGCGTCAACCCCAGTGCCCCGGCCCGCAATAAGACCGGAGGATTGGTATCAGCAGTGACCGAAAGATTGGCCACGCTGCTGGTGACGCTGTAGGTGACATTGGAAACGACATTGGCTGCCACTACTTTGAAGAGCGAGCCGTTGTCACTCAGGAGACTGATCGCCTGGGTATAAGTTG
>JASGKY010000056.1:0-47285 GCA_049840435.1 Verrucomicrobiota bacterium
GAGGAAAGACATGAAGCATCTCATCCTCGTCACGATGGATCGCAACTCCGAGGTCGGTCGTCAATATGAAGCAGGCACATTCTCCAGTCCGGAACTGGTGACGGAGCTGGGCAAACTCATGGAGCGATTGAAAAGTTCCGGGAAATTGCTGGATGTCTCAGTCCTGGTGCCGCGATCACATAGTGCGCGCGTGCGCGGTGCGGCCGGCAAAGTGTCCGTGACCGACGGTCCGTTCATCGAATCCAAAGAAATCATCGGCGGTTACATCATGGTTGAAGCCGAATCGCAACAGGAGGCGATCGAAATCGGACGAAGTTTGATGAAGGTGCATGTGGATGTGCTTGGACCTTCGTATGAGGGAGAAATGGAAGTTCGCCCGCTAGCGGATCAGCCGCCCGATTGGCCAAAATCATGATACGAAGTCGCCGATTCCTTTGCGTCAAACTTGTCGCATGAACACCAAAATTTCCGCCATCGAACTGCGGCTTCATTCTCCGCAGAGTCTGCTCGCGTTGATTGAAGGAGAGGAAGTTTTCCAGCGCATCTTCGGACTACGCGTGGCGGAGGGGCTGCGATCCTTCTTCGTTTCAGGTGAAGTTTCTCTCCATTGGCTCGCACAACTTCGCGAAGCGCGGCAATCAGACCCGTGGACGTTTGGCTTTGCGGTCGTTGATCAAACGAACGCTTTGGTTGTGGGCAGTGCCGGGTTCAAAGGGCCGCCTGATGCAGCAGGCGCGGCAGAAGTCGCGTATGGAATTGTTCCAGCGTTCGAGGGCAAAGGCTACGCTACCGAAGCGCTGGGCGAACTGGTCCGGTTTGCATTCAATGATGAACGGGTGCGCAAGCTTTGCGCCCACACACTGCCCGTTCAAAATGCCTCGAGTCGCGTGTTGGCGAAGAATGGCTTCACAAAAACCGGCGAGGTGGTTGATCCCGACGACGGACCGGTCTGGCGTTGGGAACGAAACAAGAACGGAACTTCGTCATGATCCGGGTCGTGTTGCCATTTCATCTGAAGAATCTCGCGCGCGTGGACGGCGAGGTGCAGCTGGAAGTTGTCAGTCCAGTGACGATTGGCGCCGTGCTGGACGCAATCGAGGCGAAGCATCCGGCGTTGCGCGGGACGATCCGCGATCACGGCACATTGAAGCGGCGGCCGTTCATCCGCTTCTTCGCGTGCAAGGAAGATTTGTCACTCGAACCGTCGGAGACGCCGCTGCCCGAGGAAATCATCAGCGGCAAAGAACCGTTTCTCGTCGTCGGCGCGATGGCGGGTGGTTGACAGTAAAATCCCCAAACCCTCATTCAAATAACTATGAAAAAATGGTTACCCATCATCGCCGGCATCGTGCTCGGCGGCTTGTTCATCATGGCGAGTGTCATGTTCTTCCTGGAACTCGGACCGAAGCCGACCTTCCCGGAAGGATCACCCATCGCCCACTTCATGGCCGCATTCGGGCCGACGGGTTACATGACCTTTGTGAAAATGTTTGAGCTCATCGGCGGCATCCTGGTGATGATTCCGCCCTTGCGCAATTTCGGCCTGCTGCTGCTCGGTCCGGTGATCATCAACATCATCGCCTTCATCGTCTTTGTGATCAGCCCGCAGCAACTGTTCGATGTCGCCAACAACTGGATGCTGTATGTCATCATCGCCTGTGCGCTGTATCTGCTCTGGGTGGGGCGGAAAAACTTTGCCCGCCTCGTCAACTGAACCGAACCGGAAAGGAATAATATGATCCCAATCCTCTTTGCGCTCCTCCTCATTGGCATTCTGCTGCTGGTCATCATCGCCGGGCGACCGGACGAATTCAGCGTCACGCGGTCCGGAAAGATTGCGGCGCCGCCGGAACAGATTTTTCCGCACGTGAACGAACTCAAGAAGTGGGACGCGTGGTCGCCGTGGGCGAAGCTTGATCCGAATTGCAAGATTACCTTCACCGGACCGGACGCGGGCGTGGATTCCAGTTATGCGTGGGCCGGCAACAACAAGGTCGGTGAAGGCAAAATGACCGTCATCGAAAGCGTGCCCAGCAGTTTGATCCGGTTGCGATTGGAGTTTCTAAAACCATTCAAAGCCACGAACACGGCGGAGTTCAAATTCACCTCTGAAGGCGGGCAAACGCTCGTGATGTGGAGCATGGCCGGCAAAAATAGTGTCTTCAGCAAGGTGTTCAGCCTGTTCGTGGACTGCGAAAAGATGATCGGCAAGGATTATGACAAGGGGCTGGCGAGTTTGAAATCGGTGGTCGAGGCGGGGAAGTGACCGCTAATCCACGCGAATTGACGCTAATGTCTTCAGGGGGGGCGCGTCACTCTATGCGTGCCGTCGGCTGACTGACAAACCGGCGCGCAGGGGACTGACGCGCCCCACCTTCCTAGTTGCCGCCTCCGATAAGCGGCGTAACATGCTTCTGCCATGAATCGCGTTGACCGTCTCGTTGCCATTGCGCTGCGTCTGCAGAGCCGCCGCGTCGTGCGCGCCGAGGATCTGGCGGCGCACTTCGAGATCAGCGTGCGCACCGTCTATCGCGACCTCGCCGCGCTCGGCGAAGCGGGCGTGCCCATCATCGGCGAACCCGGCGTCGGTTACAGTCTGGTCAAAGGCTACCATCTGCCGCCCGTCATGTTCACCGCGGAGGAAGCTAGCGCGCTGTTCTTCGGCGAGAAACTCGTCGCGCAATTCACCGATGCCTCGTTGCGCAAGCAGATGGAAACTGCGCTGCTGAAGATCCGTTCCGTGCTCCCGCGCGACCGGCAGGATTATCTCGACCGCCTCGAACGCGCCACCGCCGTCGTCTCCTGCCCCTCGCAAAACATCCCGCGCCTCGCGAGCGAAGCCCTCATCCCGCTGCAACGCGCCCTCGCAGAACGCCGCGTGCTCGCACTCGATTATCTCGGCGGTCAACGTCGCGAAGTCACCAAGCGTGACGTCGAACCGCTCGGCCTGATTTACTACGCAGAGAACTGGCATCTCATC
This sequence comes from Verrucomicrobiota bacterium, assembly GCA_049840435.1. Lineage (GTDB taxonomy): Bacteria > Verrucomicrobiota > Verrucomicrobiia > Limisphaerales > JADLHS01 > JADLHS01. The sequence continues at coordinate 2,981 of JASGKY010000056.1, forward strand.
GCGCACTGCCGGTTGCGCCGTGACGTGCGCGACTTTCGCACCGACCGCATTCTCAAGCTGGCCCTGCGTGACGAACGTTTCATCGGGCGCGACAATTTTTCCCTCAAGCAATACCTCGAAACACAGCAGCAACCCGACGGTGATTTCGTGATGGTGCAACTTCGCTTCCAGCCCGAAGCGATGGAACGCGTGCGTCGCGAACATCATTGGGGGCTCGTAGAAGAAAAACCGACCGCAGCAGGCGTGACTGTCACGCTGTTGACTCCTTCATTCGAGTGGCTGACGGGTTGGGTCTTGTCTTTTGGCGTGAAAGTCGAAGCGCTCGGCCCGGAACGTTTCCGGCAGCTTGTGGCGGCCGAGGCCCAGCAACTCGCCGCGCGTTACGCGCCTGTTCCACCGTTGCCACCCGTGGCGGTGAATCGTCCCCAGCCCACACGCTCGCGTCCATAGTTGGGAGATCTGACCGATTGAAATCCTGAGAATTCTCTTAATCAGGTCTGCTTTGAGATGGTCTCATGTATGTAGCGGCGCTCTGTGAGCGCCGTCAATGTCTGGTAAGGCGTGGAGTCACCCTGATTCATCCCCAATTTCCTGAGTTCCAAATCAAAATCCAGGCGGGTGCACTGAGGTTCATTCGGTGTTTTGCACTTCCTCAAACTCTCCTGACATAGGGCTGTCAGTGGCGGGGTTTAGAGTGGCTTTGTTAGCTGCGGCATTGGGTGTCGCGGCACAGCACTAAACCTCAATATAAAAAGATCATGAGCAAAACCATCAAGACGGACGCGGTGAACTGGTTCGAGTTGTATGTGAACGATTTCAATCGCGCGAAACAGTTCTACGAAACGACATTGAAAACCACCTTGGCCGAAAATGAGATGGAAGGATGTCGCATGGGCATCTTTCCGTTCGACGAGAAGAACGGCATCGGCGGCGCGATCACGAAGATGAACGGCATGACCGGCGGCGCGGGCGGCACGATCGTTTATCTGAATGTGGAAGGCGACCTGGACGGGGTGTTGCAACGCACGCCGGGCCAGGGCGGGGAAGTCATCAAGTCGCGCCTGTCTATCGGGGAGCATGGGTTCATCGGCATCATCAAGGATACGGAGGGGAACGTGGTAGGGCTACATAGTATGGTGTGAGTTCTTGGCAAAGTTGCGGCTGGGGATTTAACCCCAGTCGCGCTCCCCTGATTTAGTTGTCCCAAAGAGGTTGGTTCGTTCGTCATATAACTGGATGGCACAGTGAAGCTGTCCGTAAGAGAAAGGTGAACATGAAAATTCTGATTACGACTCCGACGGAGCGCATCGGACGGTTGGTCGTGCGGGAATTATTGGCGCCGGAGTTCTCGGTGCGGGTTATCGTGCGCGAGCCCCGGCAATTGCCCGAGGAAATTCGGTCCCAAGTGGAGGTTGTTTCCGGGCCGATGGAAGATGCCGCGACCTTGCAAGCGGCTCTGGCAGGCGTGGAAGCGATGTTCTTCTGTGTGCTACCGTTGTCCCGCTGGAGAACGGACGCGCCCAATCATCATTATGAAGGATTCGCCCGGACCGCTGCCCAGGCGATCCGGGAAGCGCGCACGCCGCGGGTCGTGACGTTTTTTTCCGAAGACCAGGCGTGCGTTCCAGGCCGGAGTTTGATTTCCGATCTGCAGACCATCGAAGCCATCCTCAACAAATCCGGCGCGGCCATCCGGCATTTGCACAGTGGGCTATGCGAGCCAGAGCTGATTTTACCAGCCGGCCCAGTCTCGGGGCGCAAGGCGCTTTGCCAGCAGAAACCGAAGCGCGCCGTGTTGCCTCCAGCCGCAAGCGACATCGCAGATGCCGCCCTGCGTTGGTTGGTGCGGCGTGATTGGAATGGCGTCGCACGTGTCGCGATCCGGGGGATGGAGGAGGTTTTCCCGAGCCGGATCACTACGGTTGCTGCGCGGCCATGGTCGAGCCAATGCTTTTGGTTTTAACTTGCGTAGCTGGCGCACGCGTAGTCCGGTTTTGCACTGGAGTGCATTCCCTAATCGAAGGTGGTGAAGAAACGGCGTGCGAATCAGCGCAATAGAAGATTAAGCTTCGGACGAACCGATGAGTTCGCCTGAAGAAATAAATTCCGCACCGGTGGCAGCAGACATCTCCCACCTGACCGACCATCTCTTCCGGCACGAAGCGGCGAAACTCGTTGCCGTGCTCGCGGGCATCTTTGGGATCGAGCGGTTGCAACTGGCTGAAGACGTCGTGCAAGAGGCGATGATGCGGGCGTTACAGACGTGGCCGTATTATGGTGTGCCGAAAAATCCCGCCGCGTGGCTGACGCAGGCGGCGAAGAACCTCGCGCTCGACACGATTCGGCGTGAAAAAAATTTCCACGAGAAGCAGCCGCAAGTTATCGCCCACATTGAGCAATTGCCGGGTGAATCCGAAGTTGGTTCGCCAGCGTTCGAGACGGAGATCAAGGATGACCGGTTGCGGATGATGTTCGTGTGTTGTCATCCACTTATCTCGCGCGAGGATCAGGTGGCGCTGACGCTCAAGACGCTGTGCGGTTTCAGCCCGCCGGAAATCGCGAGGGCGTTTCTGACCACCGAGGCTGCCATTGCCAAACGATTGACGCGTGCCAAACAGCGGATTCGCGAGGCCGGCATCCGCTTTGAGATTCCCGAGGGTGACGAACTCGCGCGGCGGTTCGATGCCGTATTGCAGTCGCTTTATCTATTATTCAACGAAGGCTACAAGGCATCGAGTGGGGAAGCGTTGATCCGCGAAGACTTGTGTCAGGAAGCCATCCGCCTGACGCAACTGTTGGCGGAGCATCCCGCCGGCAACCAGCCGAAGACGCACGCATTGCTGGCGTTGATGTTGTTGAACGCGGCGCGGATTCCGTCGCGCACTGATAACGACGGAAACTTGCTGCGCTTGCAGGAACAGGATCGGTCCCGCTGGCATCATCCGATGATTGCGCGTGGCATGTTTCATCTGGCGCACTCGGCGGCAGGTAGTGAACTCAGCGAATATCATCTGCAGGCGGGCATCGCGGCGTGTCATTGCGCCGCGCGTGATTATGCAGCGACGGACTGGGGGCACATCCTCGAACTTTATGATCGGTTGATCGAGTTTGATGATTCGCCAGTGGTCGCGTTGAATCGCGCGGTAGCGGTGGCGGAAATCCACGGGCCGCAAGCGGGCATCGAGGCGGTCGGAGTCATCCAGAATTTGCAATCGCTGGAGTCGTATTATCTGCTGCACGCTGTGCTGGGTGAGTTTGAGATTCGTTTGAATCATCCGCGCGCGGCGGCAGGACATTTCCGCAAGGCAATGCAACTAGCCGAGATCAAATCCGAACAGGCGTTTCTGGCCAAACGGCTGCAAGATTGTGAAGGGCGACTCTAATCTCTGGCGTCGGATAGCGTGACGGCCAATTTTCCGGGGCTGACAAAGCTGGCGGTGAGATTGCATCCGATGGCGCTGGCAAATGTTTTCGCCAGCGGCAGGCCGAGCCCGGAATGTCCGTTCGTGGTGCGGGCGGCGTCTTTGCGCCAAAATCGCTGGAACAGATACGGCAGGTCGCCTTCCTTCAGATCCGTCACGAGATTGCACACCCGCAGCGTGAAGCGGCCCTCGGTGATCGTGAGTTCGACCTCGATGGTGCTGTTCTCAGGCGCGTATTCCACGGCATTGTCGGTCAGGTTGGTGAGAATGGAGCGGAACAACACCAGGTCGGTTTCGGCAACCGCATCCGCAGGAACATGACAGTTCAGGCGGAGCTTTCGCGAAGCGGCTTTTGCTTGGAACATGTCGCAGTTTTTTTGTGTCAATGCGCCGATCATCACCGGTTCAATTTGAACTTGCAGTCGGGCTTGCTCGCCGCGCGAAAGTGCCAGCAGCCGGGTCAGAATGGATTCCAAATGCAGGGCCACCGCCAGCACTTCGTGATCAGTATCTGCCGTGCGGGTGTCGGGCAGCTTGATGGCGAGTTCGGCGAGGCTGCGCAATTCAGCGACCGGCGTGCGAAATTCATGCGCGACATCGGAACTGAACCGGCGCTCGCGCTCAAAAGAATTTTCCAGTCGACAAAGCAATTCATTCAAGCGCGCGGCAATGGGCGTCAGTTCACCCGGCAAGCCGGTCGTGGAAAAACGCGAAGCCAGCGAAGTCGCGTCAATGCTTCCCGCTTCGTCAGCCAGTTGCTGGAGCGGAAGCAGCTCGCGTTTCAAGATTCGCGGCACGATGAGGGTGGTGGCCGCCAGCAGCAACAATCCGCCGCCGGCCAGCACCCATTGCAAGGTCGCCAGGGTGTGGTCGAGATCGCTGCGCGTGGCGGCGACGATGATGATGGCATCAAGCGTTGCTTCCTTTTGCACTACATCGTCGGAGTCCTCAGGATTAAAGCGCATTCCGACCGCGCGGCCCAGCCGGCCATCCGGGAGCGTAAGATTCCAGAAGACCGGTTGCGCAGACAAATCCTGCCGCAGCGTCAAATGCGCTTCGCGTAGCGAGGGGGAATGTTCCACCGGTTTTCCATCGGCCTGCCACAGTTCAAAGAAATCATTCCCGCCTGCATCAAAGCTCCGCATGTGTTCGTCGGAAAACTCGATTTCAATCCGCTGCTTTTTTTCTTCCGTGAGCGTGGTGATGGCCTGGGCTTTCGCGTTCAAAGCCGCATCGAATTGGGCGAGCAGCGCGGTGCGGGTGCTGAGATAAACCGCCGTGCCGCCCCCGGCCAGCAGCACGCCGATCACGAGGAGCAGATTGCGGGTGAGTTGCTGCCGGATGGTTTTCATTCGGCTGCCAGTTCGTAGCCCAATCCCCGGCGCGTGTGGATCAACGGCGCGGGATTTATTTCGCCAAGCTTCTGGCGCAGTGAGCAGATCGTCGAGTCCACGACATTGCTGGCCACTTCCAGTTCGCTATCGTAGATATGCGCTTCGATTTCGGCCCGGGTCACGATGTGGCCGACACGCCGGGCCAGATACTCGATCAAGGCGTATTCGCGGGGCTGGAGGGAAACAGTCTTTCCGGCGCGCAGCACTTTGCGGGCAGCCGTATCCACTTCCAGATCGGCAACGGCCAGCCGCGACGTTTTGCCACCGTAGGCGCGGCGACAAAGCGATTTCACGCGTGCCAGCAATTCTTCGAGCGCGAACGGTTTTACCAGATAATCATCTGCGCCGAGTTCCAGCCCGCGCACCCGATCCAGCACCGTGTCCTTGGCGGTGAGCAGCAGGACGTGGGTCTGCTTGTCGCGTTGGCGAAGTTTTTTCAACAATGCCAGCCCATCGAGTTTCGGCAGCATGATGTCCAGCACGATGGCGTCATAGTCGTTGGCCTCGGCCTGCCACAATCCTTCCTCCCCATCTGCGCAGGTGTCCACGGCGAATCCATGGCGACGCAGCCATGTCGTCACGGTCTGGCGTAGCCGGACAGAATCTTCGACGACGAGAACACGCATGGATGGATTAAGACGCGCGCAAACGGAATGAGCAAGTCTGGCTTTTTCTTAACGGCCTGTTTGGGCGGCGGCGTTCGCTTTCTCCAACATCTTGCCCAAATCCTTGTTGGCCTCGTGGAATGCCGCATTCAGGGTTTTATCGTTCTGGACGTAGTCCTGTTGGAGATACGCCTGCGTGAGGGCGTAACGGTTGGCGATGATCTTCAAATCTTCCGGCGTCGGAGTTTTTCTATTACTCAACCCGTCTTGGTTGAGGTCTTCGACTAGTTCCCGTTTCTGATCCGGCTGAAGCGACGAGTCGAGCACCGCCGCGTGATATAATTCGATGGCTTGATCGTTCGCGCCGACATACGCAAGTGCCACCCGCGCCAAGGGCTCTTTACTGCCTGGCTCAGTCAACCGGCTATCTTGATAGGCCTGTGCTGCGACGGCGACGCTTTGCTCACCGAGAGTTTGTTGCAGATAACGCAATGCGTTGCGATCCACTTTGCCATCGGGCTGGACCACTTGCGTCTTGGCCGTTGCGACGTATGAATTGTCATTGAATCGTTGCGGTACCGCTGTAAAGGTAATCGCGGTCTGCGCCGGCGGCCACGCTGCCGGTCGCCAGCAGATCGCGCGCGACGCCGAGGATGTCTTCCCGGTATGTGCCCGGAGCGATCTCTTCCAAAAGCTGGGTGAGATAGGCGACATCCATTCCGCGTTTCGTGCGGCCGAGGTTTTCCACAAGAATCTTTTCCGCCTGCCCCCACCGATCTGTCTCGTCACATCGAACAAAGCGAAACGCAGCGTCGCGGGCGCGAGCGTTTCCGTTAGCGTCCGGATGTCGCGGGTCGTTTTGCCGCCCGGTGCGCTGTAGGTGAGGTCCTGGCCGGACGCCAGAAAATCACGGATGATCGGCAAGGCGGCTGGCCCGGTCTGAGCGAGCTGTTCCAGCAGCGCGATCACCGGACGCATGGCGCGACCTTGGCTGGTATCAACCTTCAGATTTGCCAGCTTGGCCAAAAGAGTTTTGGGATCGGCAGATTGCGCCGTCGTTCTTGTCGGCTGAACTGTCGGGGGCGAAACGAAATCTGATTGCTGGGCGCGGGCTTGCGCCAATGACGCCTCCAGTTCGGCCTTCTCAGCATCCCAAGCCGCGCGGGATGCGGCGATTTCACGGGCATGCTGGCTGGCTTGGTGGCGGCCCACCACAAAAGCGCCCCCGGCAAATCCCAAACCGGCGAGCATCAAAACAATCGTCAGCCGTTTCATCATACAAGGTCAGCGACAGTCGCGCGGCGGGCGTGGCTCAGGGCCAACGGTCCCGCCGCGTCTGATTCGCGATTACTTTTTGTCCTTACCATCCTTTTCTTCTTCCTTGTCGTCATCGTCATCTTCATCGCTGACTTTGATGAGCTTGCCGTCCGCGGCGACCTTGATTTCGATCTTTTTGCCGTCGGCTTTCTTCACGTCGGCTTCATAGACGATGGTGCCGTCCTTTTTGGTCGTCTTCTCGACCTCACCGACGGTACCGCCACCGGCGTTGTCTGTGATGGTTTTCTGAACGGCTGCCGGGCAATCGGCCAGCTTGAGTTCTTCCTTGTGCTTGCCTTCTTTGGGCTCGGCGAAGGCTGAGAAGGCCAGCGCCAATACCACTGCGGAAATCAGGAGACTGATTTTGATTTTCATGGTTTGGTAGATTGTTTGCTTGGGTTCGGGGCATGGCGGCCAATCTCAACCATCATGCCTCGCGTCAGTCACGACATGTGTCTGACAGATATAAACCTAGCAAGTCAGGATTATGGCAAGATTACCGACGAATTATTTTTACATCTCATGGGAAACCTGTTTTCTCAGAGGACTGAGCGAATTCCCGCTCCACTTAACCCAAGGCGAACATGAAACGAAAAGCATCAGCGGTCTGGCGCGGCGACTTGAAGGCCGGCAAAGGCATCATCTCCACGGAAAGCGGCACGCTCAAGGAGGCACAATATTCTTTCGGCACGCGTTTCGAGAACGGCGTGGGCACGAATCCCGAGGAACTCATCGCGGCGGCGCACGCCGGTTGTTTCTCGATGGCGTTCTCGGCGGAACTGGGTAAGGCCGGCATCACGCCGGAATCCATCGCTACCACGGCGACCATCACGATGGAAAAGACGGACGCGGGTTTCACCGTGACGCGATCGCACCTAGACGTGACGGCGCGCGTGCCCGGTCAGGACAAAGCGAAAGTTCTCGGCATCGCCAGCGCCGCCAAGGCAGGCTGTCCGATCTCGCGCTTGCTCAAAGCGGAGATCTCGATGGACGCAAAGATTGAGGTGTGATCTGTAGCGGCGGTCTATGACCGCCGATGACAAATCAACGTCGCTCACAAAGTGACGCTACAGTCTGCTTACTTGTAAGCCACCACAGCGCTGTGGGCACCGTTGAGATGAATCGTCTCAAAGCGTTTGAAACCGACTTCGCTGCACCACTTGCGGAAGTCCGCCGCAGAGAAATCAAACGCGTCGCCGAACTCGATGAGCATGTTGAGCGACATGAGCAGGCCAAACACGTTTTCGCGCCGCGCGTCGTCAATGATCGCTTCGATGGCGACGAAGGCGCCGCCGGGCGGCAGGGCGTCGTAGGCGGCGCGGATCAGGTGCAGCTTCTTCTCCAGATTCCAGTCGTGCAGGATCATGCCCATCGTGATGACGTCGGCCTTGGGCAACGAGTCCTTGAAGAAATCGCCCGTGGCAGTGCTGACGCGAGCGCTTAACCCAGCGGCGGCGATGTGTTTCTTGGCGATGGGTTCGACCGGCGGCAGGTCGAACGAGGTCGCTTTGAGGTGCGGATGTTTCTTCGCCGCTTCAATCGCGAGCAGGCCGGTCGCGCCGCCGACGTCGCAGAGGGTTTTATATTTTGAGAAATCGAACTTGGCGGCGAAGGCCTCGAAGTTCACGCGCGAGATGCCGGTCATGGCGCCCATGAATTGTTCCAGCCGGGCGACATCAGCGTAGAGTTCGAGGAAGATGTTGGTCTGGTTGTGCTTCACTTCGTTCTGCGGCTTGCCGGTGCGCAACGCTTCGGGCAGGTCGTTCCAATACTTGAACAACCGCGCGTTGAGCATGACGAGAATGCCGCCGACGTAGCGCGGGCTGTTGGCGTCGAGGAACAGTTCGCTTTCAGGGGTGTTGAAATATTTCGCGTTCGGGCCATTGCCTTCGCGATCTAGAAATTTCATGGCGACGAGCGTGTCAAAGAAGTCAGCGATGCCGCGCGGGTGCAGGCCGAGTTCCTCGCCGAGTTCGATGCCAGTGAGGCGGCGGGCGGCAAGCTTGGTGAAGACGCCGAATTCCACGGCGGTGAGCAACACTTTGGAGGACCAGAACGAAAAGCCGGTCTGGAGGATGGCGGTGGGGTTCAGTTGGGACGCGGGCGCGTGGTGGTTCTGCGGCGCACTGGCAGCTGGGAGCGGATTAACAGTCGTTGTTGTCATGGCAACAGTTTCTAATAAACAAACTGTGCTGACAATGGACCGATGGTGCTATCGGAGCGCCCCGGTGGCTTACGAAACCGTCGCCAGTTCTTTTAGGCGTTCATCTTTGAAGCTGAAACCCCAGCCCGGACCATCGTTCGGATACGCGAAGCCGTTCTTCATGCGGATGGGATGGGTGATCAGGTCATCCACCCAATCGAACGATTCCGAGCCGTAGGCGTTGGGAATCGTCATGAGTAACGGCACATCGTATTCCTTGTAATAGTGCGGTAGGACGGGGATGTGATGCGCTTCTGCCAACGCGGCGGACGCGCGCCAGGCTTCGACGCTGCCGAGGCGGAGGATGTCGGGTTGCCAAAGATCAAGGCCGTCGCGGGAAATCAGTTCGCGCAAGGCAACGAGATCAAATTCTCGTTCACCCATCGCCAGCGAAATGCCGGTGACACGGCGCAGTTGCGCGTAGCCGGCGAAGTCGGTGTTCGGCAATGGTTCTTCAAACCACGTTATCTTCAAGTCGCGTGCGGCGGCGGCGAGTTGCGATGCGGTGGCGAGATTCATGCCTTGGTTTGCATCCATCATGATCTGGATGTGCGGGCCGACGACTTCGCGGACGCGGGTGAGGCGTTCGATGTCATTCTGCAAGTCGGGCGAGCCGACCTTGATCTTTACGGCCCGGAAGCCGCGTTTGACGTAGCGCGTGACTTCATCGAGCAATTCGGGGATCGAGTAAGAAAGCCAGCCGCCGCTGCCGTAGAGCGGCACGCGCGAGTGGTGTGTGCCGAACATTTTCCAGACCGGCGTGCTGAGGGTTTTCGCCCAAGCATCCCACATGGCGATGTTGATCGAGCCGAGTGCCCAGCGGTGAATGCCTTTGTTGCCAAAATACTCCGACTCTTTCTCGTAATGCTTGATGAATGCGCCAATTTGATTCACTTCCCAGCCGAGGACCATCGGTGCAATGTCGCGGAGCGCTCCGGCGATGGCGTTTTTGGAGTAATGGAAAGCGAGCAAGTAGGCTTCACCGGTGACCCCAGATTCGAGCGTAAGCCGGGTGACGACAAAGGCGATTTCCGGGATGGAGTGGGTGCTGTCCGCGATTGGCTGGGAGAGCGGCGAGACGGAGCGGAAAAACTGGACGGAGCGGATTTTCATGGGCGGGCGCGAGTCTATTTGAATAACGCCGGTGGCGTCGAGCGTCAGGTTTTCCACGTCATTCCATAAAAAATCCATTGCTCGTCCTGCAAGGGATGGTCATGATAATGCATCAATTATGCCCGAATATATTCAAGCCGCCCGCCGGGGTGGTGTGTTTTTGCTGGTCGCCTGGCTGGTTCTGCTGCTAGGCGGAACAGTGACGATGAGTCCGGCTTTCGGGGCGGTGACGGCGACGGATTTGCGGTGCGAATGGCTGATAAATCCGCTGGGCGTTGATGCAAAGCAACCGCGCTTGGGCTGGAAGTTGACGGCCAAGGAGCGCGCGCAATCCCAGTATGCCTACCAAATCCTCGTCGCTTCCTCGGAGGCAAAATTACGCGCAGAGCAGGGCGATTTGTGGGACAGCGGTCAGGTGGTTTCTGCGCAATCCGTCCTCGTCTCATATGCGGGCAAGGCGTTGAAGTCGCACGCGCCGTGTTTTTGGAAAGTGCTGGTCTGGTCGGACGAAAAGACGGTTTCGAGTTGGAGCAAACCAGCGGCGTGGACGATGGGCATTCTGGCAGCGGACGAGTGGCGGGCCAAGTGGATCGGGCTGGACGACAAGGATACTCCGGAAGTTTTGGCCGACTCGAACTGGATTTGGTTTCCCGAAGGCAATCCGGCGCAAAGCGCACCGCTGGAGACGAATTGGTTTCGCAGGGAAATCACCTTGCCTGCTGATCACAAAATCACCAAGGCGATCTTCGAATACACGGGCGACAACGAATGTCGCGGCTGGTTGGACGAATTTGATCTCGGCGCGCGGAACAATCCGAAGTCGGTAAAATGGAATGACATCACCCAGCGGTTGCATCCGGGGCAGACGTATGTGTTCGGGCTGGTGGGACGCAATACCGGAACGGCAGAAAGTCCGGCGGGCATCATCGGCCAGTTGCGCATCGAATTTGAGCAGGGCGAACCGCTCGTGATCCGGACGGACGCGGGCTGGAAAGTGACCAAGACATTTGAGTCGGGGTGGAACAAGAAGGGTTTTGACGATGCGAACTGGGTAGCGGCCAAAGTCCTCGGCCCGGCAAACATGCAACCGTGGGAAGCGCCGCGTACGGCGGAAGACCGGCGTTTCCCGGTGCGGTGGCTGCGGAAGGAATTTGCCGTCGCCAAAAAGATCCAGCGTGCCACGGTTTATTACTCGGGGCTTGGTTCTTCGGAGCTTTATCTCAATGGCAAGAAGGTTGGCGACGCTGTGCTTTCTCCAGCGGTGGCGCAATATGACAAGCGCGCCTTTTACGTGACGCACGATGTCACCGAGCAGCTCAAGCGGGGCGCGAACGCGATGGGCGTGGTTCTGGCGGGCGGACGGTTTGCTTCGGATCGCAGCAAGATTTATTCGGGCACGGTGAACTTCGGTTGGCCGAAGCTGATGTTGCATTTGCGCGTCGAGCATACGGACGGTTCAGTCACCGAAGTGGTCAGCGATGAATCGTGGAAGCTGACGACCGATGGGCCAATCCTGACCAGCGGCGAATATGACGGGGAGGAATACGATGCTCGCAAGGAGCTGCGTGGCTGGAGCAAAGCGCGCTACAACGATTCGGCTTGGCAAGCCGCGAAACTGGTTTCTGCGCCTGGCGCGCTGTCTGCACAGATGATTGATCCGATCCGCGTCACGCAGACTATTGAGCCGATCTCGTATCGCGAGGTGAAGCCCGGCGTGCTGGTTTACGACATGGGGCAAAACATGGTCGGTTGGTGCCGCATCAAGGTGAAAGGTTCGGCGGGCCTGAAAGTGCAACTGCGCTTCGCCGAGACGCTCAATCCCGATGGCACGCTCTACATGGCGAACCTGCGCGGCGCGAAAGTCACGGACACTTACACGTTGCGGGGCGTGGGGAAGGAAATCTGGAGACGCGCTTCACGTATCATGGGTTTCGTTACGTCGAAGTCACGGGCTTGCCGGGTATCGCGACGTTGGCGGCGATTGAAGGTCGCGTGGTGAATGACGATTTGGCATCAGCGGGAGAATTTCTCTGCGGTAATCCGTTGTTGAATCAGATCTGGACGAACGTGCTTTGGGGTACGCGCGGCAACTATCGCTCGATGCCGACGGATTGCCCGCAACGCGACGAACGCCAGGGCTGGCTGGGTGATCGCTCGGAAGAATGTCGCGGCGAATCTTATCTGTTCGACATCGCGAAGCTTTATCCGAAATGGCTGCAAGACATCAGCGACGCGCAACGTGCGAGCGGCAGCCTGCCGGACATCGCACCGGCGTTCTGGCCGATTTACGCCGACAACGTCACCTGGCCCAGCACGCTCCTCATCGCGGCGGACGTGTTGCATCGGCAATACGGTGATGCTGCGCCCATCGCCGCGCGTTACGACAGCGCAAAGCAGTGGCTGAATTACATGGGGCGCTTTGTGACGAATGGCATCATTGCCCGGGACAATTACGGCGATTGGTGTGTGCCGCCGGAAGATCCGAAGCTGATCCATTCCAAAGACCCGGCCCGCCAGACTGCCAAGCCGCTGTTGGCGACGGCTTATTGGTACAACAATCTCAAATTGATGGAACGCTACGCCGGGTTGCTCGGCAAAACGGAGGACGCCGTGCGCTACGCCAAGGAAGCCGAGCAGATCAAAGCCGCGTTCAATGCCAAGTTCCTTGATCGCAAGAAAGGCTATTACGACAACGGCTCGCAGACGTCTTGTGTGTTGCCGCTGGCGTTCGGACTCGTGCCGGAAGAATTTCGCGCCAGTGTTTTCAATCAGCTCGTCGAGAAGATCACCAAGGAAACCAAAGGTCACATCGGCACGGGGTTGATCGGCGGGCAATTCCTTTGTCGCGTGCTGTCGGACAACGGTCGCCCCGACCTCGTTTACGGGCTGGCGACCAAGACGAGTTATCCCAGTTGGGGTTACATGATTGCCAACGGTGCGACGACAATATGGGAGTTGTGGAACGGCAATACCGCCGACCCGACGATGAATTCCGGCAATCACGTCATGCTCGTCGGCGACCTTGTCATCTGGTTCAACGAATATCTTGCCGGTATTGCGGCTGATCCCGAGCGGCCCGGGTTCAAGCACATCATCATGAAGCCATATCCAGTTTCAGATTTGAATTTTGCTCAGGCGACGCATCGTTCGCCTTACGGATTGATCTCTAGCGCGTGGCGCAAAGAGGTTGATTTTCAGAAAAGCAACATCCGGTTTGTGTGGCAGATTGAAGTGCCGCCCAACACGACCGCCACCGCTTACGTGCCGATGATGGCCAAGCGCGTTTTGACCGAGAGCGGCGGATCATTGGGGCAGGCGCGCGGTGTAAAATTTCTCCGCACTGAGGGCGATCGTATGGTGATCCAGCTCGCTGGTGGCAAATACCAACTCGTTAGCGAATGAAACAAAATCTAAACTCAGTGAAACTCTGGCGCGGTCTGACAAATACGTTGCTGGCTGTGGCGTTGGTCAACGTCGCCAGTGCGCAGAATGCGGGCCTCACCAATCACCCCGGCTTCGTCAAAGCTGAGTTCATCTACGAGACTGCACCGTTCCCGTCGTGTCATGCTTCAACGATCGTGGAAACCAAGTCTGGTTTGGTGGCCGCTTGGTTTGGCGGCACGCGGGAGCGCGATCCCGACGTGTGTATTTATGTTTCACGCTTCGAAAACGGTGTGTGGACGGCGCCGCAGGAAGTTGCCAATGGCGTCGGCTTCGGTGAAAAACGGTTGCCGACCTGGAATCCGGTTTTATTTCAGCCGAAGAACGGACCGTTGCTGTTGTTTTACAAAGTTGGTCCAAGTCCCAGCGAGTGGTGGGGCATGGTGACGACTTCCTCTGATGATGGGAAAACTTGGGCGACGCCAAAACGCTTGCCGGACGGCATTCTTGGCCCGATCAAAAACAAACCCGTGCAGCTTGCCGGTGGTGACATTCTTTCGCCCAGCAGCACCGAAGGCAAAGGTGGCTGGCGTGTGCATTTCGAACGTTCCACCGATGGCGGGCAGACGTGGACGGCGAGCGAGCCAGTGAACGATGGCAAGACCATCGGCGCGATTCAGCCGAGCATCTTGTTTCACGGCGACAAAAAACTGCAAGTCATTGGGCGCACCCGACAGGGACGCATGTTCGACATCTGGTCGAAGGACGGCGGCAAGACGTGGGGCAAGATGACGTTGACCGAGATGCCGAACCCCAATTCCGGCACGGACGCGGTGACGTTGAAGGATGGCCGGCAGTTGCTCGTCTATAATCACAATCCCAATAACAAAGGCCGCAGCCCGCTCAACCTCGCTATCTCGAAGGATGGCAAGGAATGGTTGGCGGCGATGGTGATCGAAGATGATCCGGGTGCGCCGAACGGCTTTGCGTATCCGGCGATGATCCAAACGAGCGATGGCCTGGTGCATATCACTTACACCTGGCGCACGCGAGAAGATTAAGCATGTGGTGGTTGACCCGGCCAAGCTGGCGCTCAAACCGATGACGGATCGTGCGTGGTTGTGGCCGAAGTGATTTAAGACGGAGCTCGTATGAAAAAATTATTTATTTGTCTGTCGTTAGCGTTGTCGCTCCTGTCAGCGTCCACATTGTTTGCGCAAGGGACAAATTCAGCCTCGGCTGAATCGAAAGACGCGGTATACCTTCGTACGCTCAACGATCGTGCGGCGAAAATCGTGGCTCAACTTGGGATTGCTGGCAGCGCCAAGTCCAATCGTGTTCAAGGCATCATCGTTCAGCAGTTTCAGGATCTGGGAAAGATTCACGAGGTGCGAGACACGCAGCTCAAGCAGGCCCGGGAGAAGGCGGGTGCAGACAAGACTGCCGCCAACACTGCGGTTGAGGCCGTCCGCGCCGAGACCAAGCCGAAGCTCGACAAACTCCATAGCGAATATCTCACCAAGCTTTCCGCTGAGCTTTCCGCCGAGCAAGTGGACAAGGTGAAGGATGGGATGACTTACGGCGTGTTGCCGCTGACCTACGGGGTTTATCTCAAGATGTATCCCGACCTTACGGACGAGCAGAAGGCGCAGATCAAAACTTGGTTGACCGAGGCGCGCGAACTCGCGATGGACGGCAGCACATCCGATGAAAAGCACGCCGTGTTCGGAAAATACAAGGGCAAGATCAACAATTACCTGTCCAAGGCCGGCTACGATGCCAAGAAGGCCGAACAGAATTTGCGCAAACCCGCCGCACCCGCTCCCGGTATGAAATCAAGCTAAGTCCAGTCGTCGCATCCTCATTCCAACCCAACTCTCGCCTCATCATGAAAACCACCTTACTTGTCGCTCTGGCTGTGGCTACGGCCACGACTGCGTTTGCCCAAGGTTATCCTCAAGTTCCCGCCGACATCATGGAAGCGTCGCGGAAAGAACACGCAGAAGCTGCGCGGCGATCCGATGAAGCTTGGAAACGCGCGCAGCCGGAAATCGAAGCATGGGCGAAGAAGGGTAAACCCTATCTCCCCGGCGCGGCCAAGCCGGAGGATTTGCCGCAGGCAAAGGTTCCGGCATTCCCCGGTGCGTGGGGCGGCGGCATGTATTCCTTCGGTGGTCGCGGTGGCAAGGTGATCGTTGTCAATAATCTCAACGACAGCGGGCCGGGCAGTTTCCGGGACGCGGTGGAGCAGGGCGGGCCGCGCATCGTGGTCTTCAACGTCGCGGGCATCATCAAGCTCAATGCCGCCATCAGCATCCGCGCGCCCTACATCACCATTGCGGGCAACACTGCGCCGGGTGACGGTATTTGCATCGCAGGCAACACCGTGCAACTCGACACGCACGACGTCGTGGTGCGGCACATGCGTTTTCGGCGCGGCAAGACCGAGGCGGCGGATCGCGATGATTCGTTTGGCGGCAATCCGACTGGCAACATCATGATTGATCACGTCTCCGCATCATGGAGTCTCGACGAGAACATCTCGATGTATCGCCACATGTATCAACCGCCAAGTGGTGGGCCGGCACAGAAGCTTCCGACGGTCAACGTGACGATTCAAAACTCCATCTCCTCCGAGTCGCTGAACATCTATCACCATGCGTTTGGTTCAACCATCGGTGGGCTGAACAGCACATTCCATCACAATCTCTGGGCGTGTAACACCGGCCGCAACCCCAGCGTTGGCATGTATGGCGATTTCACCTTCGTGAACAACGTGCTCTTCAACTATCGCCATCGCACGGTGGACGGCGGCGATCACAAGAGCCTCTACAACATCATCAACAACTACTTTAAACCCGGCCCGGGCACGCCCAACGGCGAGATCGCTTTCCGCCTGCTCAAGCCTGAATCCGAGCGAAGCAAAACCGTGGTGGATAACTTTGGCAAAGCTTACGTGAATGGAAACATCGTCGAAGGCAATCAGCGTGTGACGAAAGACAACTGGGATGGTGGCGTGCAGCCGGATTCCCGCGCGCCGCGCGCCGAAGTGCTCGCCAAGATTCGCGTCAACGAACCGTTCGCGCATGCGTCGTTGCCAATTCAGCCCGCTGACAAAGCCTACGAAGCCGTGCTGGCGAATGCGGGGGCGACCTTGCCCAAGCGCGATGCCGTGGACGAACGCATCATCAAACAGGTGCGCACCGGAGAAATTCCGCCGCGCGAGATTGCGAAGGGTTCCGCAGGAGAAAGCCAAGTTTTACGGCTACGCGCAGAAGTTCACCGATGAACTGGCGGAGCAGGTGAAGCTCGGCTTCGTCACCGACCCGAGTGAAGTCGGCGGCTGGCCGGAATATAAAGGTACACCCTACAAAGACTCTGATGGCGACGGGATGCCGGACGAGTGGGAAAAGGTGCATGGTTTGAATCCGAATGATGCGTCCGATGCTACCACCGACTTGAATGGCGACGGCTACACGAACATTGAAGACTTCGTCAATGGACTCGACCCGCGTGCGAAGAAAGTGGATTGGGCAGACCTCAAGAACAACGTGGACAAGTTGAATCGCTGAGACGGTGGATAAAAACTTTAAGTCTGTAGCGGCGCTCTGTGAGCGCCGCTTTTTTTGTTTTGTGTCCGGTGGTCGCAGACCAACCGCTACAAGGAGTTACTGATTGGCAAACTGGTCGCGATCGTCGAGTTCCTTGCGCAGGCGGGTGAGTTCGGTTTTTAACTCAACGACCAGCGTGGCATTCTCGGGGGTGTTCACGATGTTCTTCAACTCGCGCGGATCGTTCTTGAGATCGAACAGCTCCCACTGGTTGATGCGCTGGAAGTAAATCAATTTGTGCCGTTCGGTGCGCACGCCGTAGTGCGGTTCGGTGCCGTGTTCGTTGGGATAATGGTAATAGCGATAATACCAGCTCTTGCGCCAGTCTTCAGGTTGCTGGCCGGCGAAGAGTGATTTCAAGCTGCGGCCTTGCACTTCAGCGGGCGTCGGCAATCCGGCGAACTCCAGAAACGTCGGCGCAAAATCCACGTTGAGGATCATCGCATCGCTCACGCTGCCGGGTTTGATGGTGGGTGGATAGCGGACGAGGAACGGCATGCGAATGGATTCCTCATACATGAACCGTTTGTCGAACCAGCCGTGGTCGCCGAGGAAAAATCCCTGATCGGACGTGTAGATGACGATGGTGTTGGTGACGAGGCCGGTCTGATCCAGATAATCCAGCAAGCGCCCGACGTTGTCGTCCACCGAGGCGACGCAGGCGAGATAGTCTTTTATGTAGCGCTGGTATTTCCATTTCTTCAGCGCCGTGCCGGTGAGTTTATTGGTCTTGCCGTTTTTCACGACTTTCAGTTCGGAATCCGTGCCTTGTTTCCATTCGGTCAGGTTCGTGCCGCGCAATCCGGGTGGCGGGGCAAGCTTCAGGTCGTTGCGGTTCAAATCCCGGTCTACTCGCATGATGGCGGTGCGGGCGGCATCGGAGCGCGTGGCGTAATCATCATTGAACGTCTCGGGTTCGGGGATGGTTTTGTCGGTGAACAATGCGGCATGTTTGGCGTCAGGCGTCCATTCGCGGTGCGGCGCTTTGTGATGCGTCATCAAAAAGAACGGCTTGTCCTTCGGGCGATTCTTCAAAAACTCCAGTGAGAGATCGGTGATGACATCCGTGGCGTAGCCGTTGATCTTCTTGCGTTCGCCCATCTCGATGAAGACGGGGTTTTGGTAAAGCCCTTGGCCGACGAGGATGTTCCAATAATCAAAGCCGGTCGGGTCGCTTTGCAGATGCCATTTGCCGATTATGCCGGTGTGATAACCCGCCGCCTGCAATGCTTTCGCGACCGTCCATTGGCTGCCGTCGAAACGATTAAAGACCGTGACGCCGTTGATGTGGCTGTATTTGCCGGTGAGGATCGAAGCGCGACTCGGCGTGCAGATGGAATTCACCGCGAAACAATGGTTGAAGCGCAACCCCTCCTTCGCGAGCCGGTCAATGTGTGGCGTCTGATTGATCTTGCTGCCGTACGCGCTCACCGCGTGGGCCGCGTGATCGTCCGACATGATGAAGAGGATGTTCGGGCGGGCAGTAGGAGGATCAATGGTGGCGAGCGCGAGCTGTGTCCATAACACGAAGAGACTCAAAATGAGCAAGCGATGGTTCATGTTGCCTAGCGTTGCGGTTGAATGCCGCGCGGGCAATCACATATCCATGCGCTGCGTCAGAGATTGAACTCCGGTCCGAGATAGATTTCGCGGGCCTTGGGATCGTTCGCGAGAAATTCTGCTGAGCCTTCGATGAGGACCTGACCCTTCACGATGATATAGCCGCGGTCAATCAGCTTGAGCATTTCCCGGGCGCTGTGGTCGGTGATCAGCAGGCCAAGGCCGCGGTCGCGCAGGCGGCGGACGATCTTCTGCACTTCATAGACGGCGATGGGATCGATGCCGGCAAAGGGTTCGTCCAGCAGCAGCAGCTTCGGGCTGGTGACAAGGGCGCGAGTGATTTCGAGCCGGCGCTTTTCGCCGCCGCTGAGTGTGTAGGCTTTGCTCTTGGCGAGGGGGGTGAGGTCAAGTTCTTCGAGCAGATACTTGAGTCGGATGGCGCGTTCGGCTTTGTCCATCTTGCAGGTCTCAAGGATGGCGAGAATGTTTTCTTCCACCGTCAACTTGCGGAACACCGACGGTTCTTGGGTCAGGTAGCCGACGCCCAGCCGGGCGCGATCGTGCATGGCGAGCTTCGTGATATCGCTTCCGAGATATTTTACATCTCCTTCGTCAGGCCGCACCACGCCGACGACCATGTTGAAGGTCGTGGTCTTGCCGGCGCCGTTCGGGCCGAGCAAACCGACGATTTCGCCTGCGCCGACCTTGATAGAAACGCCGTTTACGACGCGGCGCTGTTTGTATTCCTTCACGAGTTTGCCGGTCTGCAACAGGACGTGTGCGGTTGCGGCGGCAACGGCGGCGTGGCCCGAGGAGCGTTCCGTTTGGGGCTGGTTCGGCAAATCACTCATTTCAGTTTCAGTTTCTCGATTTCCTCGGCTTGCTTCAAGAGTTTCGGATTGAGTTCCGGGTTGGGGATGATCTTGAAATCCGAGCCGCGCACGATTTGGTTGCGATTGTCCCAGATGAGTTCCTGCGAAGAATGATAAGTGCCTTGGGGCATTTCAATCCTGGGCTGGCCTTGCAGACGAAGAATCTGGTCGGTGTGAGTATAAACGGCTTTGGCCCCCGGGACCAACGGGTCGGTTGACGTAAATCCACCCCGCCATCGGCGACCAGATTCACAAACTCGCTCGTGGCGGGATCGAGATGGGCCGTCAACGTCGCGCATTCCAGACGGGAATATTCCGCCGGACCGTTGGTGACGCCGACGGTGCCGCGTTCGCAGACGACATTCTTCCGCGCTTGCAGAGATTCGGCATGTTTTTGGTCCGCCGCCAACAGGACTTCGATTTCATCTGCGCGCATCCGTGATTCGCTGCCATCCGCCGGAAGTTCGCGCGCGATGACATCTCCGGTGAACAGGCCGCGCCGGTCGCGGAACTGGAAAGTCTGCGCGGTGACGCCGATCTTTTGATCGGTGCGTTTCGGCTTCGCAACCTGATTGGTCTGTTCGTTGGGCAGGAGGTTCATCCACGAGCCGCTGCCGGCGGGGAGGGGGAAGGTGACGGTCACATCATTCTCCGCGCGGATTTCACGGCTCACCGTGTTGACGACCACCCGCTCGGCCGTGCCGTTGATCTCGCCTTGGACGAACTGCGGGCCGCCGGTGAACAAAATTTCCTCCTGCGCCTTTGAGTAATCCGCCCGGTCGGCATGGATGCCGCCGTCCGCCCGGCCCACAAACACGCCACCGGTCGCAATGGCTGATCCCTCCTGCGGTTCTTTGCGCGAGTGTTTGCCTTCGAGCTTGGCGCAGGTGAGCTGGTTTGTGCCATCGGTGATGCGCACATTGCCGTCCGCCAGCAATCGTTCGCCGTGCTTGGTGAAACGATCGGCAAAGATGGTGACGAGATTGGTGCTCGCGGATTTGGCGGTTGTGTTGGTGGTGCTGAGCAGCCCGCCAGCAGCCCCCAGTTCTTTTTGCGGCAGGGTCACCCGCACCTTGCCGCTGGCGTCAATGTCCTCGCCCTGTTGCCAGATCGTGAACCGATCCGCTTTGCCAGAACGCCCTTCATATTCCCACTCCGCGTCGCCGATCAAATCCATGCGTTGATCGGCATGGCGATACGCCCCACGTTTCGCTTTGGCGCGTTGGCCGGGTTGCTTGCCGATGACCGTTAGACCGCCGTCCGCTTCGATATAATCCAAACCACCGCTGTTCGCACCCGCCAGATTGATTGGACTGCCGCCTTGGGGCTTTTGAGTTTTGTTGGTCGTAGCGCTGACGGTAAGCAGTTCGCAGGTGAACACTTGGTTTGTGTCTTCGCCACGCACATTATCGTGGAAAATGCCGCGGCGTTGTTCGGCGTCGAATTCAAACCAGCGTGAAGTGATCTCCAGCGGAGGGGCATTGTTGGTGTATTTCAACAGTGCGCGTACGTCGTTGGAGATGATAAGCGTCTTTTGATCCTGAAGCCACTGAAAGCCTCGGCCGGCGATGCTGAAATCGCCTGTGCCAGTGCGCATCAAGAGAGTTTGTTCCGAGCTGATTGTGCGCGCCTTGGCGTCGGTTTCGTCGAACAGACATTCGGGCGTCTCAATCATTACTTCCGTTTCACCGGTTGTTCGATAGTAAGTGAATTGCGGTTTGGTAATGCGGAATTGTTTGCCGCTGCCGGGCAATTGCATCGCCTCACTGCCAGTCAGCTTTAATTCCATCTGCCGAAAGTTTGGCGCAGGATAATAGCGCGTGGCGTTGTAGCCCGTGCCTCCATTGCGATTGGCTTGGGCGAACAGGCTGGTCGCGCCCAGCAACAGCAACGCGCTTGTCAGCCAAACTACGCTCCGCTGGTGCAATGGGGGGCAAGCGTTCATTCCTGAGGCTTACTTTACAGCCGCAAACACTTTCAACAGGCTCTTGAGCACGGCGGGCATGTCGGCGAGCGCGATCATATTCGGGCCGTCGCTCAAAGCTTGGTCCGGATTCGGGTGGGTTTCGATGAACACGCCATTGGCGCCGGCGGCCAGCGCGCAGCGCGCCAGGACGGGAGCAAATTCCCGCTGGCCGGAGGATTTGTCGCCACCGCCGCCGGGCAATTGCACCGAGTGTGTCGCGTCGAAGATGACCGGGCAGCCGGTCTGTTTCATGATCGGGATGGAGCGCATGTCGGCGACAAGATTGTTGTAACCGAAGGTCGTGCCGCGTTCGGTGAGCGCAATCTTTTTGCCGCCGCCGCTGCGGGCCTTGTCCACCACGCGACCGATCTCGCCGGGCGAGAGAAATTGTCCCTTCTTGATGTTCACGATCTTGCCGGTGTTCACCGCCGCCTCGATCAAATCCGTCTGGCGACACAGGAACGCGGGGATTTGCAGGATGTCCACGACCTCCGCGGCGTTGCCGGTCTGCTCTTCCGTATGGACGTCGGTGAGGACGGGCAATTCAAACTTCTCCCGCACGCGAGCCAGCACGGTCAGACCTTCGATGAGGCCCGGGCCACGAAAAGATTTGCCGGAGGTGCGGTTGGCTTTGTCAAAACTGGCTTTGAAGACGTAATTGATGCCGAGTTTGGCGCAGGTTTTTTTGAGGGACGCGGCAACTTCAAAGCAAAGTTTTTCGCTTTCAATGACGCAAGGGCCGGCGATGAGTGTGAGTCGCCGTGAGTCTTGCAAGGATTTCCAGATAGCAGAGTCGTTAAGCACGCGGCTTTGTAGCATTCGGGCGAGGGAAAGTAAATTACCGTGCAGTTCGGGCGAAAATGAAATGGGCCGGACTTTCGTCCGGCCCACTCCGGGTGGGGTTGGGTTGGGTGTCCGCACTTAGTGCAGGGGAAATCGTGCCGTTAACATACCTGCACTTTGGCGGCTGCGTAGTCCCCATTGCGGGGGACAGTGCGAAAATATTCGCAAACAAAAATCCCGCCCGGCGCAACGCCAAGGCGGGATTGAAATTTCAACTACATTCCGATTCGTGCGCTTACGCGCCGAACTTGTCGAACATCTTCGCGTTCGCCTGCATCAGGCGGATGAGGAACTTCGCCGGGAAGATGCCGAGCGAACCGGAGTTTGCGCCGGTTTCCGTGAAGCGATCCAATTTATCCGCGCCGCTCACGGAAGAATTGAGCAACAGCGGTTGCGGATGCCACGAGTGACCTTTCATGGCGCACGGCGTCGAGTGGTCGCCGGTGATGGCGATGACGTCCGGGCGCTTCTTGAGCAGGATCGGCAGCGCGGCATCGAAATCTTCGATGGCTTTCTTCTTCGCGGCAAAGTTGCCGTCTTCACCCGCCTTGTCGGTGTATTTGTAGTGGATGAAGAAGAAATCGTAGTTGTCGTATTCTGTCAGGTAGCGTTCGAATTGCTCCGCGATGGTCTGC
The DNA here is from genome assembly GCA_049840435.1 of Verrucomicrobiota bacterium. Taxonomy (GTDB): domain Bacteria; phylum Verrucomicrobiota; class Verrucomicrobiia; order Limisphaerales; family JADLHS01; genus JADLHS01. Next base: position 25,903 of record JASGKY010000056.1, read on the forward strand.
GGGCCTTCGATCTTCTTCATGCCGACGAGCTGGGCGAGGCCCTTGTACATCGGATAAACGGCAAGGCACGCGGGCTTGAGCTTGTAGCGTTCCTCGAACAACGGAATTTCCGGCTGGTGCGCAATGCCGCGCATGAGGAAACCGTTCGCTGGCTTTTCATTCTTGAGCACCGGCAGCGCCGCCTTGTAGAAATCCGCGATCAACTTCGCCATCTTCTTTTGTTTGGCGTTCTTGGGGTCGCGCGGCTTCACGGCGGGAATGGCGTAGCCTTCACGATTCGGATCGGCATCGGTGAGCGGGCCTTCCAAGCCTTTGCCGCGGAAGATCACCACGAAGCGATGTTCCTTGCCGGCTTTGATGATGACCTGCGTGTCGCCGATCTTTTTGATCTTGGCGGAGAGCAACGCAACAAGCTTTTCGCACGTCTCGGTCGGGATACGACCGGCACGGCGATCAGTGACGATGCCCTTCGCGTCGAGCGTGGCGAAATTGGCGCGGGCGCAGACATCACCGGCTTTCAGTTCCACGCCGAGGCCGAGCGCTTCGATGACGCCGCGACCGACTTGGAATTCCAACGGATCATAACCGAACAAGCCAAGGTGACCGGGACCGCTGCCGGGCGTGATGCCGGGCGCGACGGGAATCATGCGGCCCTGCGCGGAGTTCTTGGCGAGCGCGTCGAGGTTCGGGGTGTGGGCCGCTTCGAGGGGCGTGAGATAGCTTTGCTCCTTGGTGGCCAGATCGCCGAGACCGTCAAGGACGATCAAAGCCAGCTTGGCGTTCGGTTTCAGTGTCAGTTCGGAATACAGTTCGTCGAGGTTCATGTTCGGTTTCAGTTAAAAGTCCGCGCGGGCAAGTTGGTTCCGCCCCACAAATCGCGATATGATGCGGACAATTACGCCATCCGGTCAACGCGATTTGCAGTTGGTTCAGGCTGGCCTATTGTGAATTGTTGCGCCAAGCTATCTTGGTTCTGGTGAACGCCTAATTTTTATGAGCAGAGACCCTGTTACTTTAGCCCGCGACGTGGATGCCGCCGTGGTTCCCGTCGGCACGAAGGTCACCTTGATGAAAGGCGAAACCGCCTATATCACTCAATCCCTTGGCGGCAGCTACACCGTCGTGGTCAATGGGAACATGTTCCGCATCGCGGATAAGGACGCCGACGCGCTCGGCTTGGAAGTAACTAAGGCCACCGCCACGTTCAGCGGCCCGGTCACGCAAGAGGCTTTGGAGAAACAAGTCTGGGAATCGCTCAAGACCTGTTACGACCCGGAAATCCCCGTCAACGTTGTGGACCTCGGCTTGATCTACGATTGCCACCTCACGCCCATTGGCAACGACAGTTACAAGGCCGACGTGAAGATGACTTTGACTGCGCCCGGCTGCGGCATGGGGCCGGTGCTCGCACAGGACGTGCAGAACAAACTCATCTCGCTTGAGCCGATCGATGAAGCCAACGTGGAACTCGTTTGGGATCCGCCATGGAATCAAGGCATGATGACCGAGGCCGCCAAATTGCAATTGGGCCTGATGTGATTTCCAACCACGGATGGACACGGATAAAATTCAATTCCGCATCCGTATCCATCGGTGTCCATCCGTGGTTAAATTTTCATGACTGACAAGAAGACCATTGACTGGGCCGCGTTGCGTGCCGATTTCCCAATCCTGGACCAAAAAGTCCACGGCAAGCCACTGATCTATTTCGACAACGCCGCCACGTCGCAGAAGCCGCGCGCGGTGATCCAGGCGCTGGTGAATTATTACGAGCGCGACAACGCGAACGTCCACCGTGGTATTCATGAGTTAAGCAACCGGGCTACGCATGCGTTTGAAAATGCCCGTGCTCGTGTCGCCAAGTTCATCAATGCCCGTAGTGCCGAGGAAATCGTCTGGACGCGTGGCACGAGCGAAGCCATCAATCTCGTCGCCAGCACATGGGGCGTTAAGTTTCTCAAACCCGGTGATGTCATTCTGCTCACCGAAGCCGAGCACCACAGCAACATCGTCCCGTGGCAGTTACTTGCGCAAAAGACCGGCGCGAAGGTCGCCTACATCCCCGTCACCGGCGATGAAGGCACGCTCGATTTGTCCAAGCTCGATGCGCTGCTTGCGTCACAGGTGAAGTTGCTCTCCCTCGTTCACATCTCGAACTCGATGGGCGTGGTGAATCCCGTCGCCGACCTCTGCGCCCGCGCGCGGAAGCTCGGCATCGTCACGCTCGTGGACGGGGCGCAAAGCGCCGGACACATGCCCGTGGACGTGCAGGCCATCGGCTGCGATTTCTACGCGTTTAGTGGTCACAAGATTTGCGGGCCGACCGGCATCGGCGCGCTTTACGGGCGACAGGAAATCCTGGAAAAAATCCCGCCGTATCAGGGTGGCGGCGAAATGATTTTGACCGTCGGCTACGACAAGACGGAATTCAAACCCGCGCCGCATCGGTTCGAGGCGGGCACGCCGGACATCTCCGGCCCGATCGGCCTGCACGCCGCGATGGATTATCTCGACGCCATTGGTCGCGACAACATCTGGAAGCATGATCAGGAACTGGCCGACTACGCCTACGACCAGCTTGCCGGGTTGCAAAACATCCGCCTCTTCGGTCCGAAGTCAGGTCGCGCTGGCCTCGTGAGTTTTTTGCTCAAGGATGTTCACGCGCACGACGTCGTGACGTTGGCGGACCAAGGTGGTGTAGCATTGCGCGGTGGTCATCACTGCACGCAACCGTTGATGCACAAGCTCGGCGTCGAGTCTACCGCCCGCGCGAGTTTCTATTTCTACAATACCAAAGCCGAGGTGGACCGCTTTGTGGAAGTGGTGAAGGAGATCCAGAAGTTCTTCGCGGCATAAAAATGTCGGAGGGCGGAGCTCCGCGACGCCCTAATTTAACGTCCCTATTCGGTTAGGGTTTCGCGGAGCTCAACCCTCCGAATTTAGCGGGCGGCATCGTGCCATGGCAGGACGTTTAACTCACCATGATATGGCCAATCTTCCAGTGTTTTCACCAAGCCGGATTTGATTGGATTCTCCCAAAGATACACCATTTTTGAGCGTAGCTCTCGCCGCTCCGCAACTGGCGGTCGAAAAAGTCGGGCTGCCAGATTGGTTTTTCATCGGGATATGGCCAGCGCCGCGTGCAGTCGTTCCGCCAGAATTGCATCCATGATTTCAAAGATGACGGCGACAATATTCCGGGCGCGCAAAACAAATGGAGATGATCCGGCATCACCACCCAACGACCGACCAGCCAGCGGTCCGCTTTGCGCCAAGAGTCGAGGAGCAGTTTTACGATTTCAGGACGGGCGAGGAGTGGGCGGCGCTTGCTCACGCAAACGGTGACAAATTGCAGGGTGGTTTGGTTGGGGAATTCCAGCGGTGCGAGGTGCGGCAGGTGTTCGCGGCCGGGTTCGCGCGCAGGGATTGCCATGAAAGATTTCTGGCAAATTGCTGTTGCGGCGGCGAATCAAAAATTGGGGCGTCGCGGAGCTCCGCCCTCCGAGAAAATTACTCCCTTACCGTCTTCAACCCTGTGCGGATGATGCGCTCCATGAGTTGCGGGTAACTAAGGCCGGCCTTGAGCGCGGATTGTGCGAAGTCTTCGTCGGCGGCGAGGATGGGATTCGGATTTGCTTCGATGAAATAGATTTCGTTCTGTGGCGTCACGCGTAGATCCACGCGCGCATAGCCATCAATCGTCAGCAATCGATAGATGCGCTTGCAGGTCTGCACAATGTCCTTGGCGAGCGCAGGATCGAGCGCTTCGGCGAACTGGTTTTGCAGCCCCCACTTCTTGCGGTATTCCTCGTCCCACTTGGCGCGATAGGTCGCGATCTTCGGTTCGTCGGGAGGAACTTCCTTGAACACGAGTTCGCGGATGGGAAAGACCTCCAACTTGTGATTGCCCAGCACGCTTACGTACAGCTCGCGCCCAGCGATGTATTCCTCCGCGATGACGTCGCAGTCGTGCGACGTGTGGATGAACTGCACGCGCTCCTTGAATTGTTCATCTGTCTCGACGAATGACGCCTGCGAGATGCCGTAGCTCGCTTCTTCCTTCAACGGCTTTACGAGGATGGGAAACTTGAGTCGCGCCGGGCGCACGGGACGTTTGCCGCGCGCGATGACCGTGAACTCCGGCACGCGGATGCGATGGTAGCCAAGGATTTTCTTCGAGATCGCCTTGTGTTTGCAGAGTGTGAGCCCAGTCGAGCCGCAGCCGGTGAACGTGATGCCGTGCATCTCGAGGAACGACGCGATGTTCTGGTCGAAGGCGCGGTTGTTCCGGAACTGATCGGCGAGATTGAAGATGATGTCAGGTTGGAAGGCATCGAGTTTCTGACGGAGCAGGTTGAGGTCGTCGAAGATGGCGAGATGCTCGACGGTATGGCCGAGTTCGGCGAGCGCGGCGAGGACATTGGCTTCCGTCTTCCAATCATCCGTCTTCAACTCAGCGCTCAAGTCCTGGTCAATCGTCGTTGGCGCAATGGCGTCGAACAGGGCGAGGATTTTCAGTTTCTTCTTCGGCATTATTTCGTACGCTTGAATTTGCCCGTGAACAGGTGATTTGTCACCAAAGTCGTGATGTAAGCGGACACCTGGATGTTCTGTCGCGGATCGTAGGCTTTGATGTGTAGGTTCAATTGATCGCAGCGCTCGATCAACCGCGTGAGCAGCTGGTTCACGCGGTATTTGTTTTCATTCGACCACTTGCTGATCGCCTCCTCTAGTTCCTTCCGATGCCGCCGCAAATAGACCGAGGCCTTCACGCGACCCTCGACATGCTCGCCCGCATCGAAGAGTTGCCGCAGATCCTTGTCGTAAAAATCCGGGAACGAATGCTCATACTCCTTGCGCTTCTTCGCGTAGTAGGTCTTGAGTTTGATGTTGAGACAATCGTAGTCCGCGGTCTTGTATTCCGGCATGGGCAACGGGGGTTTCCCTGCGATGGACCGCATCAGCTCGTCCACGTATTCCAACTTTTCCAACGCCCGCCAATCCTTGTAGCGCGCCCGCCAATCCAATCCCGGCGTGAGCCACACCGCGAACGTTTCAGCGAAATCCTCATCGGGATGCGACTGCGCGTACCAATCATCCAGATGCATCACAAAGCTCCGGCTGTACGGGCGCGGCCGATAGAAGGACGGCGTTTCGTCGTTCGAGGATTGGCCGAAGATTTTTTGCCATTTGCGTTTGCGGACGAACGGATACGCGTACGCGTAAGCATGGGCGGCTTCGTGTCGGATGAGTTTCATGAACCATTCATCCGTCTCGCCTTCGACTTCGAGAATGATTTTTTTCTCCAGGTGCCGCAGCCGGTCGTGTGTGAGAAAGAAAGGGATGAAGATCGCCGGGATGCCCACCGGCACGAACCATTCATCGCCGATGTGGCAGGGCGGATGGAACGTCAGGCCTTTCTGCGTCAGCTCTTCGTAGAGCCGCTGGATCAATGGCTGGAGTTTCGTGCCGTCGAGCGTGAGCCCGAGCTGGGAGATTTTGCGCTCCAGCAAGTCGTCGTCGCTCAGGTTCGTCCAGGCGAGGGCTTCCACGCGCGCAGCCTAGTGTTGTGCTGCTGCAACCACAAGCCGGAGGTTGGGCAAAACCCGCTTTATTTGCAGCATCATGGACCGACTCATCCCAAATCGGGCGAATCCGTTCTCGACACTGCGCCCGCATTTCTGTTTCCTTTGCCCGGTTTTTCTACAAATGAATTCAGAGTTGCTCGCCAAAGCCAAGTCGCTCGGGTTTTCCGACCGGCAGATTGCCCATTTAACCGGCTCGACCGAAGACGCCATTCGCGCCGAACGCAAGAAAGCCGGCCTTATTCCCAGCTATCGCCTCGTGGATACCTGCGCCGCCGAATTCGAGGCTTACACACCTTACTATTATTCCACCTACGACCGCGGTGACGACGAGGTGAAGGGCAACACGGCCAAGAAGGTCATGATTCTCGGCGGCGGGCCGAATCGCATTGGGCAAGGGATCGAATTCGACTATTGCTGCGTCCACGCGGCGTTCGCGCTCAAGGAAGATGGCTTCGAGACCATCATGGTGAACTCGAATCCCGAAACTGTTTCCACCGACTACGACACGAGCGATAAACTTTTCTTCGAGCCGCTGACGTTGGAAGATGTATTGCATATTTACGAGCGAGAAAAATGCTGGGGCGCCATCGCGCAATTCGGCGGCCAGACTCCGCTCAACCTCGCGCTCGGTCTTCAGAAGAACGGCGTGAACATCATCGGCACGTCGCCGCAAAGCATCGAGATCGCCGAAGACCGCAAGTTGTTCGCGGCCATGCTCAACAAGCTCAACATCCCGCAGCCGCCGAACGGTCTAGCGACGAATGCCGAGGAAGCATTGGCTGCGTCCAAGAAACTCGGTTATCCCGTGCTCGTGCGTCCCAGCTTCGTGCTTGGTGGTCGCGCGATGCAGATCGTTTACTCCGATTCCGAACTGTCGCACTACATGAAGTTCGCGGTCGAGGCTTCCCCTGAGCGCCCGGTGCTTGTGGACAAGTTCCTCGAAGACGCGACGGAAGTGGACGTGGATTGCATCGCGGATGTCGGGCTGCCGAATGGCGGGACGATCGTCATCGGTGGCATGCTGGAGCATATCGAGTTCGCGGGCGTTCACTCCGGCGACGCCGCGATGGTGCTGCCGCCACACACGCTTTCCCAGAAAGTCATCCAGATCATCCGCGACTACACGCACGCGATGGCGAAGGAGTTGAAGGTCGTCGGCCTCATGAACGTGCAATACGCCGTGAAGGACGAGGTCGTTTATGTGCTCGAAGTGAACCCGCGCGCCTCGCGCACCGTGCCGTTCGTCTCGAAAGCCATCGGCAAACCGCTCGCGAAGATCGCCGCGAAAGTCATGGCGGGCAAGACGCTCAAGGAACTCAATTTCACGCAGGAAATCTGGACGAAGTATTGGGCGGTGAAGGAATCCGTGTTTCCGTTCAACAAGTTCATCGGGCAGGACATTTTGCTGTCGCCGGAAATGCGTTCCACCGGCGAAGTCATGGGCCTCGACGCCGATCTCGGCACGGCTTACGCCAAATCGCAGATGGCGGCGAACGCGCCGCTGCCGCTCAAGGGCAAGGTGTTCATCAGCGTCAGCGACATGCACAAGAAGGACGTCGCGACGGTGGCGAAGGATTACGTCGCGCTTGGCTTTGAATTGATCGCGACGAGCGGCACGGCGGCGATTCTGGAAAAGGCCGGCTTGAAGGTGGAACGGATTTACAAAGTCTCTGAAGGTCGCCCCAACGCGGTGGACCTGATGAAGAACAAGGAAATCCAGCTCGTCATCAACACGCCTGCCGGTCAGGTGCCGCGCGCTGACGAAGTGAAGATCCGCACCACTGCCGTCTATACCGGCACGCCGATCATGACGACGCTCTCCGGCGCGAAAGCCGCCGCGCTTGGCATCGCAGCATTGAAGAAAAACGGTTACGCGGTCAAGACGGTGCAGGAGTATCATTGAGCTATGGAACGCGGCGGTCTTATCCAAGGCCGCGATGCGGCTCAACATGAATATCCGTGGGTGAAACCCGCGGTTGCCTTCCAATGGGTGGTGCGACCCCTTCGGGGTCGAATGTGATTTTTCCAATTACTGTGGGCTGAAGCTCACGGCTATTCATGTTTTGTCCCTGCAGGACAATCAGTGAGCTTGGCAATTGACCGCACAATTACGTCAACCTAGAGTCGCTGTGTGAAAACAAAACGGCTGACACTTATTGCCTTGGTTTGTTTCGTGCAAGCTTTGAGCCTGCCGCTACAGGCATGCTGGGTAGACCCGCCTGAGTATCGGATTCAAAGCAGTCCAGAAGGTGGTGAGTTCTTCCTAAGGAATATAAAGTCAGAGAAAACTTTGGAGGTATGGAGCGCTCAAACGCTGAAGGTAGTATGGAAAGCAAAAATTGACGATTACGACTCCATCTTTTCAGTTTTTAAGTTGTCACCGGATGGGAAGTTCTTGGTTCACATCAAAGGCAATCATATGGTTGGAGACGTCAAAGAAGTTTGTGTGGAAGTATATGGAACAGCCGGATACCGCAATTCGTACAAGCTTTCTGAAATGATGGGCTCTCTTCCTGAATACAAACCTGAAATAGCCATAAGCACTGATCCGAAATACCTCTGGTGTCTTGATGTGAGAGAGCCGCGTAACGAAACGATTGTGATTCAGCTAGGCGACAAACGGTTTGCGTCGCTCTCGCTGGCCAAGCACAAAGTTGAGATTAACAAATAGCATGCCTATTATCGTGGGGACGCTCCGCTGTTCTAGTTTGTGAAACACGACGAGATGACACTCAATGTTGTGATTCATTCCGACGGCGCGTGTCACGGCAATCCCGGGCCGGGCGGTTGGGCGGCGGTGCTCGTTTACGGCGAGCAGAGGCGCGAATTGAGCGGCGGTGTGCCTGCGACCACAAACAATCGCATGGAGTTGCAGGCGGCCATCGAGGCGTTGCGTGCGCTCAACCGGTCGTGCGCTGTCGAGTTTCACACCGATTCCAATTATCTCCGCGATGGCATCACCAAATGGTTGCGCGGCTGGAAGCGCAACGGCTGGAAAACCCAGGCCAAGCAACCCGTGAAGAACGAAGACCTCTGGCGACAACTCGACGCCGAGGTCGCCAAGCACGAAATCAACTGGCACTGGGTCAAAGGCCACGCCGGCGAGGTTGGGAACGAACGTTGCGATACGCTGGCCACCGCCGCTATCGCCGTCGTGAAGCAGAAGTTTTCCCGCGAACAACTCGCCGCCAGCCTGCGCGAGTTCAATGAGAGTCAGAAAGCGGCAGCAGCGGTTGGTATGTTGCCGCTGGGTTAGTTCCTGCCATTTTGGAACGTGCTATTAACCTGCTGCCGGTTATCCTACCGCCATGTCATTTAGCCCGCTTGGCCTCGACGCCAAGATTCTGCAAGCTGTAAAAGAAGCCGGATACACCGAGCCGACGCCCATCCAGGTCGCGGCCATCCCGCCCATCATCGCGGGGCACGATCTCATCGGCATCGCGCAGACCGGCACGGGCAAGACGGCGGCGTTCACGTTGCCCATCCTCACCAAACTAGCTGCTCAGCCCGACGGCCCGCGCAACAGCACCCGCGTGCTCGTCGTTGCGCCGACGCGCGAACTCGCCGTGCAGATCGAGGAGAACGTGCGCATCTACGCGAAGCATCTGAAACTCACCGTCGCCACGGTGTTCGGCGGCGTGGGGGAACATCCGCAGATCCGCGCTTTGAACGCCAACACCGACATCATTATCGCGTGTCCGGGACGCTTGCTCGACCTGATGCAACGGCGCAACGGCGATTTTTCCGGCTTGCAATTCCTCGTGCTCGACGAAGCGGACCGCATGCTCGACATGGGTTTCCTGCCGTCCATCCGTCAGATCGTGAGACAATTGCCGCAACGCCGCCAGACGCTGCTGTTCTCCGCAACACTCTCGCGCGAGATCGAAGCCCTCACGCACGAATTTCAACGCGCACCCAAGACGATCCAGATCGGGCGTCGTTCCAATCCGGCCGAGACCGTTACGCAATTGGTCTATGAAGTGCCGAAGCATCTGAAGCCCGCGCTGCTGCATCATCTTTTGCGCGATCCGCAGATGGACATGGTGCTCGTTTTCTCGCGCATGAAACACGGCGCGGACCGCATTGCGCGGCAACTCGAGCAAAAGGGAGTTCGCTGCGCCACGCTGCATTCCAATCGTTCGCAGAACCAGCGGTTGAAGGCGTTGAAAGATTTCAAGTCCGGCGCGGTGCGCGTGCTGGTGGCGACGGACATCGCGGCGCGCGGCATTGATGTGGACGGCATTTCGCACGTGGTGAATTACGATTTTCCGATGCACGTGGAGGATTACGTGCATCGCATCGGTCGCACCGGTCGCGCGAACGCCATCGGTGATGCAATCAGTTTCGTGACGCCGGAAGATCACGGCGAACTGCGCGCGTTGGAACGTTTCATCGGCCGCGGCATCGTGCGGAAGCGCGCCGATGGTTTTGATTATCACGCCGCCGGCCCGGCGCAGACGGAGAGCAGTCGCGGCGAACATCGCCCGCAACAACGTCCCCAGCCGCGCGGGCATGGGCACAGTCATGGTCACGCCCACGGCCACAGTCATCGTCATGGGAATTCAAATCAACCACGTCCTGCGCAGAGCGGTGGTGGACAGTCAAGCGGGGGACAATCTGGCGGAATCGGCTCGCGTCCGAATGGGCCGCGCCGACCGGGGGGGCGCTCCTTCGGCTCGCATAGTTTCCGCCCGCGGGGCAGGAGATGAGATGGCGGTAGTTGCAAGACAGTCATGTCGCCTGAACCAATTTACGGGAATCAATATTTTACGGTTGAAACCTGTGCAACTTGCGCTGTTCCAGGCTACTTGATTGTTGGTCCGAAGCTGCCGGTGACTTCGGTGTCGGAAATGAATCCCGAAGTTCTGGCTGCCCTCGGGCCGACACTCGCTCTGGCGACCCGCGCGATTGAAGCCGTGCTTCGGCCTGAGCGAATTTATTGTGCGTTATTCGCGGAACAAACGCGGCACGTTCACTTTCATCTTTTTCCCCGCACGGCTGAATTGGCCCGGCAATTTCTGGCCAGCCACCCGCAAGACGCGGAAATTTCCGGCCCGCGATTGTTGGATTGGGCTCGGCACACATTTCAACAGCCGGCGGCGGGCAACGATGACGTGACGGAGAAGATTCAGGCTTTCTGCAAAAACCATGTTTCAGATTCGACCATGCCGGCTTGAAGATTTCAACTCGGTGGTGGATTTGCTGCGCCAGCTTTGGCCGGACAGACACCTGGAAGTGGAGTCGCTGCGGACGGTATTTGCCCGAGGGGTGGCTGCCGAGTCGCAGGCGTATTTCTGCGTCGTGGCTGGCGGGCGCGTTGTCGGGTTCGGTTCGCTCACACTAAAAAATAATTTGTGGCAGGAAGGATATTTGGCACACGTGGATGAATTGGTCGTGGATCGTGAATTTCGCGGCAAAGGCGCGGGAACGCAGTTGTTGGGGCATCTCGTGGCGTTCGCTCAACAAAAAGGCTGCCGCCGGGTCGAACTGGATTCGGCCTTTCACCGTAAGGATGCGCATGAGTTTTACTGGCGACACGGCTTTGAGGATCGCGCGTTGCTTTTCTCCAAAGTCTTGTGAGCGCCTAAATGGAACACCGTCTGGCGATTGGACTTTTGGAAACTTTCGCACACTTTAACTCCATGAGTGAATTGAAAACTCCCATCCACCCCGGTGTCCGCATCGGGCACGTGCATCTCAAGGTGGCCGATCTCGAACGCGCGCTCGGTTTCTGGCGCTCGGTGTCGAACTGATCTATTGCTACGGAATAGCAGAGGGAGTTGCCTTCGCAGTTTAGGAAACATCATCCGCAGCATCAGCCTCGGTGCGGGGGTTGCTAGCCTTGGCGGGCGGGAGAAGTTCGCCTTGTTTGAGCAGGCGGCAGAATTGCTTTTTGGAAGTGCGGACGTGGATGCCTTCCTTGGCGTTGAGGGTCTTGGTCGACTTGTATTCGACTTCGAGCCGTTCCAGCCGGACGATGCGCAAATAGTCTGCGCCGACTTTCCAGACTTGGGCCTGGCGCAGCTTGATGGGGGTGGCCATAAATTGATGTTGCTCCGATAGAAGCAGCATCGTGCGGGCTGGCGGGAGGATTGTAAAGCTGGAGGCGAAATCAGTTTGTTTGTCTCGCTGGGCGGTCTGAGCGAGTCAAAAGATAATTGCCGATGGTTGTTGCTATTGGTCAGAAACCCGTCAGGATGGGCTAGTCCGTTAGATAGCTTGTCTCTTTCAAGGCATGGTGAATCTTCAAGTGAACTTGTTTCAGTGATGATTTTAGACCCGGCGTTCGGGAACAGTCTGTGAAAATTCCGGTTAGTCGGACAGTCAACAAATCACATGAGCAATAAACTATTCGTAGGAAACCTTTCCTTCAACACCACGGAAAACGATCTGAACGACGCGTTTGCCGCGTTCGGCTCGGTCACCGAAGCCAACCTGATGATGGATCGCATGAGCGGTCGCCCGCGTGGCTTTGGTTTCGTCACCATGAGCAGCGCGGCCGAAGCGCAGGCGGCCATTGATGGTCTCAACGGCAAAGAACTCGATGGGCGCGCCTTGACCGTCAATATCGCCAAACCGCGCGAAGAGCGTTCCGGCGGCGGTGGTGGCGGTGGTCGTCGGGAATATCGCGTCAGCGGTGGCGGTGGCAATCGCTACTAAGCGATTGATTTTTCGCAGCGGGGTTCGGGTGAGCCGAGCCCCGCTTTTTATTTTGTTCCGGTCAGTTTGTTGTCATGAAAGAAGAACATATTGAAGTCGAAGGCCGCGTCACGGTCGTGCTGCCCGGCACGATGTTTCGCGTCGAGTTGGATAACAAGCATCTCGTGCTCGCGACCATTTGCGGCAAGATGCGCAAACGCTGGGTGCGCCTGACCGTCGGCGACCGAGTGAAGATGGAGATGTCGCCGTACGATCTGGATAAGGCGCGTATCACCTGGCGGTTGCGGTAATAAATTCTGAATTTTCCAAGCCATGATTCACAGCCCCCGCACCACGCCGCGCAGCGAATATCAACAGCAGGAAAGTCTGCGCGCCAAGGAATCGCCGTCGCTCGCGGAGAAGTATCCGCGCCTGAAATCGTTGACGGTGGATCTGGGTTATTACGGCGAAGACGGAATCTCCTGTAGCAGTCAGATTAAATACACGGTCAATCTGACGCACGCACGGTCGGTGTTTCGGACCGGCTGCCATAATCAAGAATGCGTGCGCGGCGATTTTGATTTGAGCGACGTCATCGCTACGGCGGTGGCGGAGAAACGCACTAGTGTCTCCGGGGAAAGCTGCTGCCAGGGTTGGCGGAACCGCGCCGGGATTGATACGGTGCCGTGTCACAATTTGCTGCGCTACAAGCTAACGCTTACTTACTGAAGTCTGGCGGCGATTTCGCCGGCGGACGGAAGTCGAAATCTTCAAAGTTCCACCGTAAATCGAATGGAACAAATGGCGTGATTGCTTCTCGCGGTGAGGGTGGTCCATATTGCGCCCATGAAATCCGCCCGGAGCGCCCAATCTTCTGCGACATCGTTTAACATCAGTCGTCGGCATTTTCTGAAGTCTGCTTCGGCCTTGGCAGCGTTATCTGCGTTCCCGGCTTGGGGCGCCGATGCGTTAGACCTCATCAACGGTACAGCCAAACGCGTCGGACTTATCGGCGCAGGGTGGTATGGGAAGAGTGATTTGTGGCGTTTGGTGCAGATTGCGCCAGTGGACATTGTTTCCATCTGTGATCCAGACAAAAATATGTTGGCGGGGGCAATTGAGCTGGCAAGTCAGCGGCAGAAATCGAAGAGAAAACCGCGTGGTTATGCAGATTATCGCGAGATGCTGCGGGAAAAAGATTTGGACATAGTCCTTGTGGGCTCACCGGATCATTGGCATGCATTGCACACGATTGCGGCGATTGAAGCTGGGGCGGATGTCTATTGTCAGAAGCCGATCAGTCGCGATGTGCGGGAGGGCGAAGCGATGTTGGATGCGGCGCGAAAACACAAGCGCGTGGTGCAGATCGGTACGCAGCGTAAGAGCACACCACATCTCATTGACGTGAAAAAGCAGGTGATTGAGGCCGGACTGCTCGGGAAGATCGGACACGTCGAGATGTGTTGCTACTATCACATGCGGGCCAATGGCAATCCGCCGGTTGAACCCGTGCCGGATTTTTTGGATTACGAGATGTGGACTGGCCTCGCGCCATTGCGACCGTACGATGGTTTGCCACATCGCCGTTGGTGGCGCACGTTCACGGAATACGGCAACGGCATCACTGGCGACATGTGTGTTCACATGTTTGATACCGTGCGCTGGATGCTGGGTTTGGGTTGGCCCAAGAATATCAGTTCGACAGGCGGCATCTATGTGCAGAAGGAAGGGAAGTCGAATATCTCCGACACGCAAACGGCGACGTTCGAGTATGACGGCTTCAATGCTGTGTGGCAGCATCGCACCTGGGGCACGTCGACCGATCCGGATTATCCGTGGGCGCTGTTCATCTACGGTGAGAAAGGCACACTCAAGGCCAGTACCGATGCGCGCGGACTTCATTCCGACGGACAGCAACGCCAAGTCGCTACACTTCGATTGCCTTTTTGAGCAGGAAAAATACCCGAAGACGTGAAAGAGAAGGACATTGAATTGAATGCTGCGCCCGCTACGCGCCGGCACATGTTGGATTTTTCGCTGCTATCGAAAAACGCAGTCGCCCGGTGGCGGACATTGAGGACGGGCATATCTCTACGGCGTGTTGCATCCTCGCGAATCTCGCCATGGATCTGAACCGCCCGCTCAAATACGATCCGCAACAACGTCTTGTGGTGGGTGATACGGAGGCCACCAAGCTTTTGCGCAAGCCGTACCGAGCACCGTGGCGGCATCCGAGCGAAACGTGAAATTCGCGGAATATTAAAAGCAGGCTATTCTGGGTGCGTGAAAACAGATTCACCTTCGAAGCCGATTGATTCGGGTGTCAAAATTGGCCATGTCCATCTGAAGGTCGCCGATCTCGAACGTGCGCTAAGCTTCTGGCGTAATGTGCTGGGCTTCGAGGTGACGCAGCGTTACGGAAAGCAGGCGGTATTTCTGTCGGCAGGCGGTTATCATCATCACATTGGATTAAACACTTGGGAGAGCGCGGGCGGTTCGCCGCCGCTCCCGGGCACGACGGGTTTGTATCACGTGGCGATTCTCTATCCGACGCGGGCATTACTGGGCGATGCTTTGCGGCGCTTGATTGCTGCGAACATCGAACTCGACGGCGCTGCCGATCATGGCGTGAGCGAAGCACTCTATCTGCGCGACCCTGATGGCAACGGTGTGGAACTTTATTGGGATCGTCCGCCGGAACAATGGCCGCGTGATGCCAGAGGCGAGCTGGCGATGCTCACCCGAGCGTTAGATTTCGGCGCCTTGTTGAAGGAGCGTAAGTGCAGATGGTAGCGACGGTCTGTGACCGTCGGGCTCTTGGCGGCGCTCACCGAGCGCCGCTACAAAAACAGCAATAGATGCGCAGTATTTCGAACGGATTCGGTTAAGCTGAGGCATGGGCAGTCGTGCTTGGTTGGCGTTTATCGGTTACGCCGCGTCAGGACTCATCGCGATCGCGTTGACGATGAGTTCCATCCGGCGCCTGCGGATCATCAACAGTTTTGGAGCGAGCTTGTTTTTGCATTTTATGGCCTGCTAATCCATGCCTATCCCGTGGCGGTTTTGAATGGGTTAATCGTTGGTATCAACATCTACCACTTGCGCCGGATGCTCACGGCGCAGGAGTATTACCAACTGCTCCCAGTGCGACCGGATTCGGATTTTTTGCGCCACTTCTTGAAGACGTATCGCGCTGATATTGAGTGCATCATTCCTGACATTCAGTATCGGCCAACGGAAAAACAACTCACGCTGTTCATCCTGCGCGATTGCACGCCGGTGGGCGTGTTCATCGCGGAACACAAATCGCCAGAGACCTTGCGCGTGGTGCTGGACTTCGTGATTCCGCACTACCGCAATCTGCATGTCGGAAAGTTTTTATTCGTCGAACAGGTGGAATTCTTCCGCAAGCTGGGCGTGAAAGAAATCGTGATCCAGCCACGGACGAAAGAGTTCACCGCGTATCTCGTGGAGGTCGGCTTTGAGCCGACGGATCGCAAGGTGGGTGCGTTTCGTATCTGGGTGGCTTCAGAAAAACGCGGGCGGCTGGCGAGCAAACGCGGTGCTTCGTGCTGAACAGGCATTGGCCAAACTGATACGGATATTTGAATTAAAAATAATTCGCCCCCGCAAAGTATTAGTGGGCACTTTTTGAGTTTTGCTGATAAAACCTCCGCACGTTCGATGACAAACTGCATGAACATAACAGCCACGAGCTGGACGATGAAACGAGATCGCGTTAAGCGCGACCCGTCATGATCGCGCCATCCTCGGCTGTGAATTCGGCCAAGGACGCTTGGTAGCACGGTCCCGCTATGGACTGACTCCCGAATCGTAATCCGGGCAAGCAGGAATTGTCGTAACGAGAGAAGTTTTCTCCCAACCCTGCTTCCCGACTGGAAGCAGGGTTTTTTTGTTTCCCTGAAACTGATGGTGAACGGCAGCAACGAAAGGTGAACCATGATGAGTCTCCAGAAACTATGACGTCGCGATGATGTCAGTCGTAGCAAAACTAAGAATGGCGCTAGAGAACCGAGGTTCTCAACCGGTGGGGTCTGCCCATCACGGGCGAAGTCGCGCGCCAAGACGAGTTAAAACGCTTTTACAATTTAAGGGCTTTGGAGGAGGTGTGCCCCTAAACACCGAAACAGCCGCCGTGAAACCGCGGGTTGGTAGCGCAAGCTAGCAAGTGGTGTTTGTTCTTTATTGAAATGGCACGGGCCGGGAACATGAATGTTCCCGGCCCTTTGAATTTCTACAAGAGTCGAGCGCGTCCATTCGCGCTCCTCTCAAGACTCAACTGTTGGCATTCAACTCGGCATCACTTCCGCCGATCTTTCTTAGTCTTCACGCTGAACTTGACCATGGGGCGATTGCCGCGGGAGACAACCGGGGCGTTGCTGCGCCGGCGCCGTCGTTCATTGCGCGATTCAGGGGAGAAGAGTTTGCCGGCCAGTCGCAGGCCCGCGATGACGAGCAAGAGACCGCCGAGTGCGATGACCACCAGTTCGCCCAAACTCATGGCGTCATTTAGGGCGATGCGGGTTCGCATGTAAAGCCCGGCGAAAAACTTTTTCCATATTCAAGTTCTCACCGTGCCGCCGATGGCCAAGGTTTTCGGCGGTGCGTTCTTCGCTCCAGCGTTTCGATTCAATCGCTCGGAGTCATCAGCGCGCGGAGTTCGCTCCTGCCGCGCTGACCAATTTTGCCAACCATCAACCCGAGGAGAGAATATGAACATCATCCAACGATTGCTTCAGCAGGTGCGAACCAGACGGATAAGGCGGCGTGCTCCAAAGCCGATTTTAGCTTCGGAATCACCTGCAACCAGTCAGTCGCCACCAACTGAACCGCTCCGTTTTACGCCGGACGACAGTCCGCCCGGCCACAAGATCCGGTGGCATCACTAAGCCACCAACCATTTAACCCTTAACGAAAGGAAATCCCATGAAACCCGTCATCCGCTATCAAAGCCAGTTGCTCTTCCGTAAGAGCTACAAACCAAGTCGTGTCCTCCGTATCCGCCCGACCAAGCTGCGTTTCAGCTTCCGGCCGGTGCGCTTCGGAGTGAAACCACAAATCAAATCGTATGAATGCTAAACACATTGAGTCCAAGTTCGCCGCGATGGGCGCCGCTTGAAAGTGCGGGAAGTCCCCTCGCGCTGGCGACAGGGCGCTCGCTCCTGGATCAGCCCGGTGGATTTCGCCGTGGACATCCAGCGCGACGGCGTCGGGGAGTTCTTCGAACTCCGCGTGCCGACGCACCTGAGCGAGGTGCTGGATCTGACCGTGATGCAGGCCGAGCCAAAGCAGCAACATCTGCTTCTGGCCGTCCGCCGGTCCGGCCACGTGCCCCAATTCGACCGCTTCCTCTGCGGCCACGACGAACGTGAATGGTTCGTCGCTGCCGTGCCGGGCGGTGCGTCGAGTGTGCGCCAGGCCATGGACGCACTTCAACCGCAGGACGTGCGTGCTTCGCTCACGCGTAATCACGTCTCGTCCCGCAAACGTTACGCGCGCAAGAACCGTGCATTTCGCCGCCAGGGCGAATGGTTCTTCGTGCCGGTACCGTCTTTCGTGGCGGATGAAAAACTCATCCTCCGCGACGAGCCGCTTCAGCGCGGCTCGGGAAAGCCCCACCTGGTGGAAGAAATCTTCCGCAGTGGCGGCGAGATGGTTCACGTTTGCGACCGCTACCCGAACGGCGTCACGCCGGACGAGTATCGCGCCATCATCCAGCAAAATCCGAATGCTGGCCGCTGGCGTTGGCGGGTGAGAAGCCGCAACCCGGGCGTTTATGCCCGTGGCACGGTGCGTCACAGCGACCACGCGACCATCACATTGCCGTTCTGGCATCGGGTCATCATGAACACCGAGACCCAGAGCCGCACGATGCGCAACGTCGCGTTCCTGGACTAAACCAAAACCAACGCGCGGCGAGGTTGTGGAAACGACTTCGCCGCGCTTCACCTTGATCAAATCAAACAGGAGTCCCAATGAACCCCATACTGCCAGATGGGGCGGGGGATGATTCGCTTGATCCGGTTGCGTTACCCAATGCTGCTTTGGAGTTGGAGGTGTATCAGCATGAGCGTCCCGCTGACACGGACCTCCCGTCCCACAAACTCAAATCAAAACGCCCAGCGTACGACCGCACGAAGGAATTTTTTAACGCGGTTTACTACTGGGTCATCGCGCGTTGATGAAACGCATTTTTCCAACATGAACACTGAAACTGAAACTCCGGTGCGTCTCTTCGCCTCGAGCCAAAGCTGGATCGAGGGCGAAGCGGTGCGCCAGCTCTATGCCACGGCCAAGCTCGACGGCATGCGCCAGGCCGTCGGCTTTCCGGATTTGCATCCGGGCAAAGGCTCGCCTGTCGGCGCGGCGTTCGTCACCGAAGGTGTGATCTATCCGCACCTCATCGGGGGCGACATCGGTTGCGGCATGGCGCTGTTCCGCACGGACCTCGTGCGGCGCGACGCCAAGCTCGACCGCTGGGCCAAGTTGCCGTTTAACCTCGAGCATCCGTGGGATGAATCCGTCGGTGACGTCCTCGCCGCACGCGATTTGGCAGCCACGGAGTTCGACGCTGCGCTCGGCACGATTGGCGGCGGCAACCACTTCGCTGAATTGCAGACGGTCGAGAAGGTTCTCGATGCGGCGGAGTTCGCGAAGCTCGGCCTCGCCAAGCAGCAACTCGTCGTGCTCGTCCACAGCGGCTCGCGGGGTTTGGGCGAAGTCACCCTGCGCGCCCACGTGGACCGTTTCTACGCGACGGGTGTCGCCGTGGAGACGTTCGCGGCGGAGGAATACCTCCGGGGTCACGACTACGCGGTGTGCTGGGCCAAGGCGAATCGTGAACTCATCGCGCATCGCTTCGCCAGCAAGCTCGGCACGGTTGCGGAACGCCTCTGGGATGGCTGCCACAACAGCATTACGAGTTGCGGAAACGACGGTGCAGCAGGGTGGTTGCATCGCAAAGGCGCAGTGGACGCCACGTCGGACTTCGTGGTCATCCCAGGCTCACGCGGAACGTTGAGTTACATCGTGAAGCCAACAGGCGACGGCGAAAGTCACGCCTGGTCGTTGGCCCACGGTGCGGGCCGCAAGTGGACGCGCAGCGAGGCCCAGCAACGGATGCGCGAACGTTTCAGCGTGGCGGAACTCGCGCAGACCGGCCTCGGTGGTCGCGTGGTGTGTGAAGAGCGCGACCTGCTCTACGAGGAAGCGCCTGCTGCGTACAAGAACGTTGAGGCTGTGATCGCCGACCTCGTTGCGGCCGGACTTGTGTCCGTCATCGCGACGTTGCGCCCACTCCTCACCTACAAGACGCGCAAAACGCGTCGGTAAGACGGCAAGGTTATCACAAGGTTAAAGCTGACAGTGAGCAGCTACCGTGTGATTACTTTGCTTGAGCAACATTCGAGCTTTCCATGTCGAGATGGTGGCTCTAATTGTGGGGCGTGCGCACGCGTAAGCTGCGGGTGATTTTGATCTTGGTTGCACTGCTCCTGGTTGTGGGCGTGGTTGGCTATCTTTCAGTTCCGCGCGAGCCAACTTATGAAGGGAAGTCGCTCGGGAAGTGGATCGAACCGTTCTGCCAACAAACCAAGACCGGAATTGATGCCCCGGGCGGCCTGGTGAACTTTGAAAAGTTGCAACCTTCCCGCCGTGCGGTGGCCGCGATGGGGACGAATGCATTGCCCTTCCTGATCGCCCGATTGAATCACCGTGAGTCTGCGATTCATCGCAAGCTGCGCCTGATGCTGAAGAACCTAAAGTTCAGCGCGTATCAGTTGGACGCTCCTCAAGTTGAGTATATCCGCGCAATCCGAGCTCTAGCTAACCTTGGGCCGGTTGCGCAACCGACCGTGCTCGCGCTGACGGCTCATTTTAGAGATCCGATTCTTGCGCCGCATGCCGCGTACGCTCTCATCGCCATTGGTGAGGACGGCGTGACGGCGTTAATGCAGGAACGGACCAGTCTGTCCCCAATGCTGCGAATGCAGATTGATGGTGGGTTGCTTGCCTATGGTTTGAATGGTGAGCAAGCGACGAATGATGCCGCGGTGCGAGCTTTGGTAGTTGGATTGAGTGGAATCGTGGCGGATAAGTCTGCGCTTACGCGTTCAGCTGCGATCAGTCGATTGAGCATGATGGGAAGCAGAGCCAGCAACGCCGTGCCTGTGCTTCTGACTATTCTTGAAGAGCAGAATCCCATGTTGCGTCAGACGGTTAATCACGCCCTTGGTAGCATTCGAGAGCCGGCAGAACTTGTGATTCCAGCGCTGACGAACCAGCTGGGCAGTCGCGATCTTGCAATACGGGCGACGGCGGCGGCGGCGCTCAACCGGATCGGCTACCGGGTCGATTGGAGTTTTCCTTCAACGCCTGATAATTACATATCCCGTGACTTTAGTCCGTTTGCCCCAACTATCTTGCAGCCTAGGGCAAGACCAATTGTGCCGCCCAGCAACTAGATTTTTGATTTAGCCTCTGTCGCAAAACTGCGTGGCGGAGTTGAATGCTGGGTGCATCAATCCTGAATTACGACATTGTTGCCCGGGCCACCATCGAGCACATCTACACCCGGACCGCCGATCAACACATCGTCGCCGTCGCCACCATACATCGTATCGACGCCAGCGCTGCCGATCAGCACGTCGTCGTTAATGCCACCGTCGCAAGTAAGGCTGATGAAGCCGGCGGCGAGTGCGGAGGCATCCATGACATCGTCGCCACCCAACGTATTGATGGTGACGCGGTCGTTGGCGGCTTCACCACCGCTGATGTTGATGGCTGCCGCCAGACCGGTGACGGAAACGCCACCTCCGGCTTGGGCGATCGTGATCGAATCGTTGTTGCCAGTGCCGTTGATGATGATGTTGTCGGCCGCCGCGTCGCCTGCGCCGCCGCTAGCGGCAAGGTTTACATTCACTGTTGTGATATCGGTAGCGGATAAGTCGTTGACCACGATGACATCCGCACCGCCGAGGGCTTGGAACTGGATCGTCTCCACGTCGTTGCAATCCATGATCACGTTCGCCACGTTACGGAAGAACCGCAGGCGACCGCCATTTGCCGAGGTGCTGTTCGGATTCTATCGTGTTCCTATTAACCTTAAGCATATGATGAACGAAGTACAGGACATAA
>JASGKY010000057.1:0-73894 GCA_049840435.1 Verrucomicrobiota bacterium
AAGGTTAATAGGGAAACACGATAGAATCCGAACAGCACCTCGAGAATTTGCTCGACGTCAGATTGTTGGTTTTTTCGATGGGGTGAAGCATGTTCCAACGCTGGCAACGGATCGCATCGGTGCGGAGGAGTTTGTAACTCGTCGCGCTCCAGATGTCGGCGCTGACGCCATACTTCTCGAGCAACTCGTGCGCTTCGAGCGCTGACAGAATGATCGGGCCGCTGCCGAAGATGTGGGCTTTGACCTTCTTGCCCGTCGGCCCGGCCTTGAATTTATACAAGCCCTTCAAGATACCGTCCTGACTCCTTCCGGCATCGGCGGCTGGACGTGGTTTTCATTGTAGAGCGCGAGGTAATAGAAAATTTCCTCGCCTTCGGCATACATGCGGCGCAAACCATCGGCAACAATTGTCGCAATCTCGAAACCGAACGCCGGGTCATAGACCATCGTCGTCGGCACAGTGCTCATGTGCAACAAGCTGTGACCGTCCTGGTGTTGCAAGCCTTCACCGTTGAGCGAAGTGCGCCCAGACGTCGCACCACAAAGGAAGCCCTTGGCCTTAATGTCGCCCGCGAGCCAGACGAGGTCGCCGATACGTTGCGGGCCGAACATCGAGTAATACGTGTAGAACGGCACTGTCTCGACACCGTGCGTGGCGTAACTCGTGCCCGCCGCGATGAATGACGACATCGCACCCGCCTCGGTGATGCCCTCTTCGAGAATCTGACCGTCCTTCGCTTCGTGATAGTAGAGCAAGGATTTCTTGTCCACCGGCTCATAAAGCTGGCCTTTGCTGGAATAGATACCGATTTCACGAAACAACGAATCCATGCCGAACGTGCGCGCTTCGTCCGGAATGATCGGCACGATGCTCTTACCGATCCCTTTGTGGCGAAGCAACACGGTCAACAAACGCACAAACGCCATCGTGGTGGACGCTTCGCTCGTGCCCGAACCTTTGAAGAATTCCTTGAAGAACTCCAGTTTAGGCACATCCAGCTTCGGCGCCGTGGTGTGGCGCGCTGGGAGAAAACTGCCGAGCGCTTTGCGCCGTTCGAGCAGATATTTCATCTCCGGTGAATCCGCCGGCGGACGATAAAACGGCATGTCGGCGATGACATCGTCGCTCATCGGAATGTTGAACCGAGCGCGGAACTCGCGGAGCTCCTTTTCGTTCATCTTCTTCTGCTGGTGCGAAATATTACGCCCCTCACCCGCTTCGCCGAGACCGTAGCCTTTGACCGTCTTCGCGAGAATGACCGTCGGCTGGCCTTTGTGATCCATCGCCGCTTTGTAAGCCGCATAGACCTTGCGCGTGTCGTGACCGCCGCGCATGAGCTTATGCAGTTGCTCGTCCGTCAAATGTGTGACGAGCTTGAGCAACTCGGGATATTTGCCGAAGAAATGTTTGCGGACATAGCTGCCGGGTTCGACGACGTATTTCTGGTAATCGCCGTCCACCGCTTCTTCCATGCGCTTGAGCAGCAGACCGCTCTTGTCGCGCGCGAGCAGATCGTCCCAATCCGAACCCCAGATGACCTTGATGACATTCCAACCTGCGCCACGGAAGGCGGCTTCAAGCTCTTGAATGATCTTGCCATTGCCACGCACCGGACCGTCGAGGCGCTGCAAGTTGCAGTTCACGACCCAGACGAGGTTGTCGAGGTTTTCGCGCGAAGCGAGTGTGGACGCACCGAGCGTTTCGGGTTCGTCGCTTTCACCGTCGCCGATGAAGCACCAAACCTTGGGTTCGTTCTCAGCGCTGACGAGTTTGCGCGCTTGCAGGTAGCGATTGTAACGCGCCTGATAGATGGACATGATCGGGCCGAGGCCCATCGAAACCGTCGGGAACTGCCAGAAATCCGGCATCAAATAAGGATGCGGGTACGAGGACAAGCCGCCGCCTTCCGCAAGCTCTTGCCGGAAGTTGTGCAGATGTTTCTCCGTGATGCGCCCCTCAAGAAACGCACGGGCATAAACGCCCGGCGCGGCGTGGCCTTGGAAATAAACCGAGTCGCCAGTGAAATTTTCCGTGCGCCCGCGGAAGAAGTGATTGAACGCCACTTCGTACAATGTTGCCGACGACGCGTAACTCGCGATGTGCCCGCCGACGTTCGTGGTGGAGTTGGCTTTGACGACCATCGCCATCGCGTTCCAACGCATTAAACTCTTGATGCGGACTTCCGTCTTCCAATCGCCGGGATAGGCCGGCTGCTCCTCGACGGGAATGGTATTGATGTAAGGCGTATTGAAGCCCCGGGGCAACTCGTGCTTCGAAGCGCGCAATTTGTCCGCGAGTTGTTCCAGCAATTCCGCCGTGCGCTCCGTGCCCTGGGTTTCGAGCGCCAGTTCCACGACCGATTGCATGGAATCGGAGAGTTTGCTGCCGTTGGTACGGGTAGCGGAGGAGGCTGACCGCGAACCGAGGACTTCTTTTTTGGTTTTGATTGTGGTACTCACTTCAAAAATGTTTTGCCGGAGGAAAGTTAGTGGCTGGTTGCGCCCCCGGCAAGAGCGCCAGATTAAAGCGAAAACACCCCGGATACGCCAGCGAAATTAGCACCCCAGATACGACGAATGAAGCATCTTGACCTCACCCTGCCGTCGCCCGCCGAGAACCTGGCACTGGAGGAAACCCTGTTGGATGCCGCGGAAACCGGGCAAGTCGGCGAGATACTGCGCTTCTGGGAGTCGCCGTCCAACTTTGTTGTCGTCGGTTACGCCAATAAAGTCGCCAGCGAGGTCAATGCCACCGCGTGCGAGGCAAAGGGAATCCCCATCCTGCGCCGCTGTTCCGGCGGCGGCACAGTGGTGCAAGGCCCGGGCTGCCTGAACTACGCCGTGATCCTCCGCATCACCGAGCATGGTCCGACCCGCAGCATCAGCGCCGCGAACGAATATATCATGGAACGAACGCGCCGTGCCATCGCTCCGCTGGCGTCAGACCGCAGACCGCAGACCGCAGACTCACACGTCAGTGTCCGCGGTCACACCGACCTCGCCCTTGGCAATCTGAAGTTCTCCGGCAACGCCCAGCGGCGCCGCAAGAACTTCCTCCTCTTCCACGGCACGTTGCTGCTGAACTTCGATCTCCCGCTCATCAGCGAGGTACTAAACATGCCCTCGCTCCAGCCGGATTACCGCGAAGGCCGGGGTCACAACCAATTCATCATGAATCTGGGGTTGCCTGCCAAAACGGTAAAACACGCACTGATTGCTGAATGGGGAGCAACGGCAGCTTCAACGCCACCCATGCCCATCCCTCCGGACATGTTACTGAAGTACAATTCGGTGGAATGGAATAGAAAATTTTGAAAGCGAACGGTGCCGATGTCAGCCGCAAACTAAATTCTGGTCTCTATTTCAGACGGGATATTCTTGGCTGGACGCCCACCCAAGACGTGCAGCTTCGCGTGCGCCAGCACATCCAGACAAATCTTGAGCACGATCAGCAATGTCAGCCCAATCGCAGGCATCCCCATCAACAGCACCAGAAATCCTCCGCCGAGAATGGCCAGATGCAGCACCACGACGCGACCATACGGTTGCATCATGAGCACTGGTGCGACCACCGTACGATAGTCGCCATTCAATACGTAGTTAGTCAGGAAAGAAAACCCATGGCTCACCACCAAGCCCAACACCGCCCAACCGAGATGTTGTTGCATCACCAAATCCTGCACCCGCTCAAAGCTCGGAAATGGGCCGCCCCCCAAACCACCGCTGCGCCAATCTGCGCCGAACATTACGCATACAAACACTCCATGCACCAGTGTGAAAATCCCGTAATGCACCGTGAAGAACGGGATGAGAAAGATCTTCACTCCAACATTTGAACTCGGGCCGCATGCGAACAGCATCTTCGCTACGTTAAAAATCCCCACCACCACATTCTCCAGCCAGAACAGGAACATGATGGGAAACACCTGCCAGCCAAAGAGCAGCACGCCAGCGAGCGGAATCAGATTCACGGCTATGAGCATCAGCACCGAAGGCGAGCGCCATACGGCGGGATTCTTGAGAGGCTCGATCAGATTCATAACGCCGCCAGCAATACTTCTGATAATTCACCCGGATTGAGCACGACCGGATTCGCCTTCATGCTGCTGGCATTGGTCGCTTTGGCCACCAGCTCCGGCACGCACGTCGGAGCAATTCCATACACGTTCAGTTTGGGGATGTTCAACTCCTGCGTCAGTTCGCTAACCCAGCGCACCCCATCCGCCGCAACAGCGACAGCACTGCCGGTCAGAATCCGGGCGACTTCATCATAGCGTTCGCAAGAACAGTCTTTTCGTTCCAATGCCCGAATGTTCATCGCCATCACATGCGGCAACAACGCCGCGCAAACCGCTCCATGCGGGGCGCTGAACATCCCGCCGATTGGCGCAGCAAAACCATGCGCTGCGCCCAGGCCTGCGTTTGCCAAAGCCAGCCCGCCGAACAATCCCGCCACCGCCATACCTTCACGAGCCACCGCATTCTCCCCGTTGTGATACGCTAATCGCAACGAACGGGCCACGCGCAGCATGCCCTCGCGACATAAGGTATCTGTCAAAGGATTCGCACGATTGCTTGTGAATGGCTCGATGAGTTGCGTCAACGCATCCAAGCCCGTGCTCGCCGTCAGCGCGGGCGGCAAATCATAGGTGAGTTCAGGGTCAACCAACGCCAGGGCCGGCAACATGAGCAGGCTGCGCAAACTCACCTTCACACGATGGTCTGGCGCTGCCAGCACCGAATTACGCGTCACTTCGGCGCCAGTCCCAGCTGTTGTGGGGATTGCGATGAACGGTCGGGATGGTTTGCTCAGCATTCGCCCGCGGCCGATGACCTCAACGTAATCCAAGAGTTCACCGTCGTTCGCGAGCATGGCTGCGATAGCCTTGCCGGCATCAATCACACTGCCGCCCCCGATGGCGATGACGAAATCGCACTCCGCCTCCCGGGCCAGCCTTGTTCCTTGCTCCACCAAAGTCACCGTCGGCTCGGCGGCGACGACAAATCGCACCGCGATGACTTCCGCTTCTCGCAACAAACCCGCGATGCGCTCCGCAGCGGCAGGACGCGAACCAGAAACCACTAGCGCGCGACGGCCCAAGCTGCACCCCAGCGCGCCCAATTCGGCCAGTTTTCCCGCCCCGAAGACGATCCGCGTCGCAGTGGCAAATTCAAAATTCATCCAAATAAAGTTCTTCCGTGCGTTTCGACGCACATCCAGTTGTGCTCAAAATTGGATGCTCACTCCCGCGCGCATTGAAACGTACGCATACCCTTCGAACATGTCGTTATAGAACCCTTGCATGGTCGCATCGTCATAAAGCGTCATCCCCAGCCGCGCCTCGCAAAAGATCCCGACGTATTCCTTGCGGGCCACCGACAAACCGAACCCGATGAACCCGCCGCCCCCCAGGATAAAATCGGAGTGGATGATATCACCGTTATAGTTCAGCGGAGTGCGATAATCCCAGCACAGTGCCTGCGCATAAACTCCGCCAGTGAAATAAGGACTGACAAAGGTTTTCGGCGGCGTGAAGTAATGACGACCCACCAACCCGATATCGAGCAGGAAGGTGTCGCTCAACGCGCGGCCAGGCAGGCTGCCGGAATTGAATTCAACATTGCCGCCACCAAACACCAAGCCAGCGAAATTCTCCGCGTCCTGAATGCCCACCGGCATCAGCTCTAGCCGGGTCATGTTACGGATGTCGTTGGCAATCGGCAAAACCTCTTCAATCGAGAATGAAACCACGGTGAAATAGTCGGGCTCAATCCGGCGCCGGGGTAAAGTTTCCGGCGCGGCTTCGGTGGTGATGATGGGCGGCTGCGTATCGCCGATGGAAGCACCAGAGTCATGATCAGCAGGAACGTGTGTCCGCTCACTCGTATCGCCAGCAACTGCGGCAGCCATCGCCTCACTCAACGGCACGCCGCGCGTGGCCGTATGTCCTCCAAAACAACCAGTCAACAGAATTGCAACTGCCCCAAAGCAAAAGAATACGCTCCAAAGCTGGTTTCGCGTGAAGTGCATAGCCCATGCTCGACAAACCATCCCCGAGGGTCAAGACCGTCGCCGGAGTCGGAGTGACTATTCCTCGCCGTCGTAGTAATCCGCGGGCTGCACCCGCACGGGCCGCGAATGTCCCGGCAAACTCCACTTGTCGCTGTCAGGATAGTAACACGCATCAGATTCTGGATTATCCGTGATCAAGTGATAAACCAAGTCCGTCGCTCCGGTATTCAGAAGTTGGTGTGCTTCACCCGGCGGATGCATGATGCAATCGCCCTCGCGCACGTCCACCTTGCCGCCAGGCGTACGAACCACCCCGCGCCCGGTGATGATCTGATAATAGACCCAGCGCGCCGAGTGGGAACGATACGGACCGTTAGCAGCTCGCGGCGGCAGGCTGACGAGTTTGATATCGAAGGGAAACCGGACGTTCGTCATGCGATCGCCATTGGTCTGGCGCATGGCCGTCAGCAAGTCCTGACTGAAATAGCGAAAGCGGCCCTTGGGCGAATGCGATTCTTGCACCGGCACAGCAGCGAGATTGATTTTCTTCATGCAGGACGAAATTCAGGCGTTTATTTAGGAAACGGGTAACTGCAGAAATTCCCCCAACATCCGTTCCACCGCTGCAACATCCACCTCAGCGTTCTTACGGGAGACGAACACTCCCAAAATGATACCATCGGTTCGCTGCGCACAATGGAACGTAGTCTTCTCATGCACCCAAGTCAGCCGAGAGGGGGGCAGCCGCTGCGCGCGCAAAACTTGAAAGGTATCCGCAATGATGCGCCAAGCCTGTTCCAACGCTGTGGTGGGAAAATCACGAGCGTCCACGTCACTGAAAAATGTTTCGTCCGCAAAGCGAATTCCACGCACCAAGATGCCTCGGGCCACCGTAGTGGCCCGCAGCCATTGCAGAATTGTTTCTTTGCTTGCTTCGTTCATCCAGTTGTTTCGCCCGGTTAGACAGCCTCCCGCCGGGTTTTAACCAGCACGCCCTGCTCGTCAGAAATCATCACCACCGCCCGCGCGCCGCCGCTCTGAATCTCCAGCCGGTCAAAATCCCCCAACGGTAGAATCTGCGCGAGACGCTGGCCGCGTTGCGAGGCGAACTCAAAAAAATTCACCCACAAATCCACATTGGCGCATTGCCATTCGTAGATCACGTCCCCTTGATTGGAGAGGATCAACATTTCATCCACCTTCGGTCGCCAAGACACCCCCGCAGGCAAGACGGGCACGAGTTCATAGCCTGAGACCGGCTCGGGCGATTGCCCCACCTGCGCCGCAACCTTTGATTCCAACTGGGCAACTTCCGCCGCGATGTTTGCTCCACCGGCTGGAGGTGGTTCTGTCGCGCGCGCTTCCTTGGCTTCATCGGTTTTGCGCGCCGCTTCCATCAACAGGAATTCCCACTGGCCCGAAACCGAGCGTGATGGTGGTTCGTTGAATGGCTTTAGGGCAAATTGTCCGCCCCCGAGGGCCAGCAGTTGATTGAAAGCATCCTCGCCAGAAATAACCCCGACCTGCGCATGGATAATCTGCCCGGTCTCAATATAGATTTTTCCGGTCACCCGCGCGTTGGCAACCTCCAATACCGAAGAACTCCGGGCGAGACATTCCATCTGAATGACGTCTTGCAACCCCACCCGCCGCAGCACACCGCGAAAACCTTCCTCCGGTCGTAGCTTGATCAATTCGTTCAAGACGCCGTACAGACTCTGCCAACCAGATGGGTTGGTGGGTTTTTCCAAAAACAGTTCCGCCCCACTGCTGAGACAAGCGGCGCGATACTTCTCGCTGGCGTGCCCGGTGAGCACCACCTTTTGCACGTTGGGATAGCCACGATTGAGCAACGACAACATCTGGATGCCATCCATCACCCCCATCTGCACATCTACGACCACCAGATCAACCGGCTGCGCCTGCAACACGCCGAACGCCTGACTCGCGCTCAATGCCGTCAACACCTCCCAATTCCCTTCACTCAACACGCTCATCAACTCGCGCACGGTCTCGATGAAAACCGAGTCATCGTCCACAAACAACACGCGACGAAGCGTGGCGGGCGCGGCAGCGGTTTTGGATGATTCACTCATTGTGTTGCGACTCCGGTAGCAAACATTACTTATTCAGAAGTAGAAGCGGGGAAAAGTGAAGTGAATTTCTCCCCGGGACAGAAAAAATCCGCCCCGGGTGGCTACTTCCCGCTGACGATCGTCTGCAATCCTTTGTCCGCCGCCTGTTTGACCCAGCGATTCCTGTCGCTCAACACCCCTTGCAAAGCGGGCACGCCTGCCGCCAGTTTCATCCGCACAATGGCTTCAACGGCAGCAAGTCGGACTTCATCATCTGGGTCACGAAGTAAATTTTGTAATACATCAAAAGCCCGGTCCCCCGTCCGCCCAAATATTTCCGTACCGGGCGTTGCCGCGATTTCAATTCCGGTCCGCCCCGTCAGCCGGCGCATCAATCCCGCGGCGGCAAATTGCACTCCGGAATCGCGATGGCGCAAAGCCTCCTTCAACTGTGGAATCAGTCCGCGGGCTTTGGGATTTCGTTCCCAATACGGGTCCAGCAAGGACAACGCCCGAGCAGCCGCCTGGCGCACGCCCATGTGTTCGTCCACCATTGCCAAGACGAGGCTTTCAATCGCGCCTTCATCGCCGACCCGACCAGCCGCATCCGCCGCGTTCTGCCGGACCTCCTGGTCGCGATCATGCAGCAAGCCCATCACCGTGGTTTGGGTACTTTTGTCCCCCAGCCGCCCCAAAGCCTCCGCCAACACGGCGCGAACTTCCCATTCGCGGTCGTTCACCAAAGTTTGCAGCGGCTTGATTGCCTGCTTATCCCCCAGTTGGCCCAACGCCGAAATTACAGCTACGCGCACATTGCGCTCCTTGTCCCGCAACGCCAAGATCAAGCTCGATACCGCCTGCCGATCTCCAAGTCGGGCGAGCCCATTGGCCGCCGCCGAGCGCACTAACGCTTCAGAATCTTTCAAGGCTCCGAGCAAGGGTTTCAACACCCCGGACTCCCCAATCTCGGAGAGTGCCTGCGCTGCCGCAACCCGTCGTTCGTAACTGCCGCTGCGCAACACCGCCGTGAGCGCGCTGATCGCTGCAGAGCCAAACATCGTCACGCGCTTGAAATCGCCGCATGCGACATAAAACGGAATCTGTTCGCCCATGGTGCGCGGCGTCCAGTTCAACGCGCGCAGCGTTTGAGCCGTATGATATTGCACGCCCGGAGTCCCCCGCAGCAGCACGCCAACGAGTGGATCAATCACCGTCGGATCGCCAACTTTCTTGATCACCTGCACGGCAATTTCCTGCACCGCATCACTGTGGTCCCGCAGGGCGGCAATCAGAGGTTTGATAACGGCTTTATCCTCGATGTCGCCCAACGCCGCAACCACCTCAGCGCGTACCGCGGCTTCTTGATCCTGCATCGCGGCGACGAGCACTTCGATTGCCGCGGGATCTTTGAGAGCCCGAATCCTTTGGACTGCCTCCAAGCGCTTCTGCGCTGAATCCGAATTCAGCCCGCGTTGTGCCAGCCAAAGTTTCGTGTTCAACATGATGGCTACTCAGCGATCCACTTCGCCCAAGACAATGTCCACGCTGCCGAGGATGACAACGACGTCCGCGACGGTGAGTCCGAGGCACATGTCTTCGAGGATGGTGAGATTGATGAAGCTTGGCGGCCGCACCCGATAGCGATACGGGTTCGGACTACCATCGCTGATGAGATAAAAGCCTAGCTCGCCTTTAGGCGCTTCGATGCGGCCATACGCCTCCCCAATCTTGGGCCGGAAACCGCGCAACTTGGCTTTCGGGTCAATGATCGGACCATCAGGAATCGCCGCGAGCGCCTGCTCTAAAATTTTCACTGACTCGCGCATCTCCAGTACGCGAACAAAATAGCGGTCATAAGTGTCGCCGTGATCGCCCAGCGGCACTTTGAATTGGAAGCGATCGTAGATTCCGTACTTGTCCACCTTACGGAGGTCGTAGTTGACGCCAGCCGCCCGCAGAATCGGTCCGGTCACGCTAGCATTCACCGCGAGTTCGCCGGGCAGCTTTCCAATCCCTTGCGTGCGGGCCATGAGGATTTCATTTCCAGCCAGCAAGGTTTCAAATTCATCAATGAAGCGCGGTGCTTCGGCGACAAACTGCTTCGCCTGCGCCAGCCACCCGGGCGGTAGATCGCAGCGGCAGCCGCCAAAGCGCATGTAGTTACACATCATCCGCGCCCCGGTCAAAGACTCGAACAGGTCTAGGATCTTCTCGCGCTCCCGGAACGCATACATCAACGGCGTCCCGCTTGCCCCCATGTCTTGCGTGAGAAAACCCGCGAGACACGCGTGGTTTTGCAAACGCGTAAGTTCCGCGGTGATAACACGGATGTATTCCGCCCGCTCCGGCACTTGCAATCCAGCGAGCTTTTCCACCGCGAGCGCGTAAGCCCAGTTGTTCGTTAGCGAACAGAAGTAATCGAGCCGGTCCGTGTACGGCATCGAGGAAAGATATGTCGTCTGCTCGGCAATCTTCTCATGGTTACGATGCAGATAGCCGAACACCGGCTTCAACTTCACCACGCGTTCACCATCCAAAACTACATCCATCCGAAACACGCCATGCGTGGACGGATGATGCGGCCCCATGGCGACTTCCAAGAATTCACCATCGCCCTCCTTGGGCAGCAACTCAAATTTCTTTGCTGGCAATTCAGCAATGGCGCTCACGCTTTCACCTCCTGCGCTTGATGTTGTTTGACCTTCTCCAACACTTCATCGTGCGGAGTCGGCTCATACTCATAGTCGTCGGGCGCAATGTAATCCCGGCGCATCGGGAAATCTTTAAAACCGTCCCACATCAAGATGCGCCGTAAATCGGGGTGTCCGTCAAACACTATCCCGAACAGGTCAAACGCTTCCCGTTCCTGAAATTCACAACCACGCCAGACCGGCGTCAACGATGGCAAATGATTCCCAGCATCGCGATTTTCAGTGCGCAAGCGCAGAATGACCGGCCCGTGCTTCTTCGTCATCGAGTAAAGATGATACACCGCCTCAAGGTAAGCCGGGCGTTGCGTCTTCTTCACCTCCTCAACTTCCTTCTCCACGCCGTCCACGACTTTCTTGACCTTGATCTTTTCAGTCAGCTCGGCAGCGGGCCAATCCACGCCGGTCACGTTTGAACAATAATCCAGCTTCAGGTCCGCGTCCTCTCGGAGAAATTTTGCGACCACCAATGCTGCTTCTGAAGCCACCAGCAACGAACGCTGCGCTGAGGGCGAATCGTTCGCAATAATTTCCACCTTCGCGCCGGGCATGACGACTTCGATCCTAGCTTTGATTTGTTCCAAGGTTTCCATGTCAGCGGGTAATGACCGGAGCTTTCCAGACGTTTGGATTATTGGGTGGCACAAGATCGTGCTCACCGAATTGCGGCACGGGGAATTCACTCGGCGCATCAGCATCAAGGTGACGCGGGCGATTTGCGCCAGTCAACTCCTGCTGCGCGATCTTTTGTTGGAGCGTCATGAACGCGTGCAACAACGCCTCGGGCCGTGGTGGGCAACCAGGAATGTGCACATCCACTGGAATGTAACGATCCACCCCTTTGAGCACGTTGTAGCCCTGCTTGAACGGCCCTCCGGAAATCGCGCACGCGCCCATAGCGATGACGTATTTCGGTTCAGCCATCTGATTATAGAGTCGAACGACTTGCGGGGCCATTTTTTTGGTAACCGTTCCCGCGACAATCATCAGGTCTGCCTGGCGAGGCGAGGGGCGAAACACTTCTGCCCCGAAGCGCGCGAGGTCATAGCGCGCCATGGAGGCGGCGATCATTTCGATGGCACAACAAGCGAGGCCAAACTGCAACGGCCAGACCGAGTTCTGGCGGCCCCAGTTGTAAATACCCTCCAAGGTCGTCGTGAAGACACCCTGCTTCTGCAATTCGTTTTTAAGTCCTTCGTCCATCTTCAAAATTCTAATCTTAAGCCTAATCTTGTTCCGACTCTAATCCCTGTTCCGGTTGCTCGGAAATTAAGATTGAGAACTAGATACGATTAAGAGGAAACATCACCGCCACGTCAGAACGCCTTTTTTCCACGCCCAGACCAGTCCAGCCACGAGCAAGAACAGGAATACCATCAGCGAAAGGAATGCCCCAGCGCCGAGTCCTGTAAACGCTACCGCAAACGGCAACAGAAAGATTGTTTCCACGTCAAAGATCAGGAAGATGATGGCGTAGAGGTAATATTCGGATTTGAACTGCACCCACGCATCGCCTTTGGATTCAAGGCCGCACTCATAGGTGGCGTTTTTGTCTGGGCCGGGTTTGCGCGGGGAGAAAAAATGCGCCCAGAGCCGGGCCAACAAGAGGGGCGTGAAGGCAAACGCCGCAGCGGCGATCATCAGCACGACAATCAGCAGGTAGGGACTATATTCAACGGCCGCAATCCTGTTGGCATCCATCGCGTAAAACCGTACCAAGCGGCGTGCAACGAGTCAAGGTAACGAACCAGCCAGGAGCAAATCAGAACTTGGAACAATGAGTGTCAGCAAAACTGACGACAAAGATATTCCCCGCCGGTCGACGTAATTGCGGTATTCTCTGACGCTCCACCATGCGAACCAATTCGTGCTGATGATATTTGTTCACTGTCGCTCTCAGGGATGGTTGTCACTTTCACTGGCAGTGCTCGCGAGCTTGACGAGCGGGGAATCGGCCCGGGCCGACCAAACCATCTACACCGACTCGATCCAGAATGGCTGGCAGGACTGGAGTTGGGCGACGCATAACATCAACAACACCACGCCCACCCATACGGGGTCGCGTTCCATCAGTGTGAATGCCGATGCGTGGACGGCGGTTTCGTTCTGGCACAGCGCCCAAACTGCCAGCGCCTTCACCAGTTTCTCGTTCTGGATTCACGGCGGCACTAGCGGCGGTCAGAGCCTGCAACTCTATGCGGAAACCGCGAACGGAACACTACCCGGTGTCGCCCTGCCCGCCCCAGTAGCGAATACGTGGCAGCAAATCACGATTCCGCTCGCCAGCCTCGGACTGGCTGGGGCAACCAACATGACCCGATTCAGTATCCAGAACGCCTCAGGCAATACCTTGCCAATATTTTATCTGGATGATGTCAGCCTCATTTCTGACAGCACCCCACCGGTCGTACAAAGCTTCAGTCCGCCAGCGGGCACAGTTTCGGCGCTGACCAACCTCAGTGTGATTTTTTCAGAAACCGTCACCGGCGTCGGCGCGTCCGACCTGCGGATCAATGGCAATCCCGCCCTCACCATGAGCGGCAGTGGTTCGAATTATACATTTACGTTCGCACAACCTCCCGAAGGCGTGGTCAACATCACTTGGGCCACCGGGCACGGCATCACCGATCTGAGTTTGCCAGCCAATGCATTTAACGCCACCGGTCCAGGTGCGACGTGGCAATACACAATGCTGGATAGCATTCCACCCACAATCGCCACGTTGTACCCGAGTGGCGGAGCAACGATCGCAACACTTGGTCAGATCGAGGTGACCTTCAGCGAAACCGTGCTCGGCGTACAGGCCGCCGACCTGCTCATCAACGGAGCACCGGCCACAAACGTCATCAAGCTTGTGGGACAACCATATATCTTCCAGTTCCCACCACCACCCACGGGAGCTGTTTTCGTGGCATGGGCGACCAACCACGGGATCACCGATGGCGCCGCAGCCGCGAATGGTTTTACAGGTGGCGCGTGGAATTACACGCTGAATCCGAACCTCACGCTCCCGGACTTGGTCATCAATGAGATTCTTTGCGCCAACGTAAAAACGAACGGCCTGGCTGACGAGGACGGCGCACAGGAGGACTGGATTGAAATCTACAATCGCGGCACCCAGCCGGTAACCTTGGCCAACTGGTCGTTGAGCGATGATCCCGCCCTGCCCGGCTTATGGACTTTCCCGGCACGCACTCTGAACCCAGGCCAATACCTCATCGTGTTCGCCTCGGGCAAAGATCGGCGGCCAACCAGCACCAGTAGTAACCTCCACACCAATTTCAAACTGGCGAACAGCGGAGAAACTCTCGGGTTATATTCTACTGACTCACCACGCCAGCTTGTCAGCGGGTTCAATCCCTATCCAGAACAGCGTAATGACACCTCCTACGGTTTGGATTTGCTGGGTGCACTCCGCTACTTCGCCACGCCAACACCGGGTGCAGCCAATGGCATGAGCACCACCCTCGGAATCGTCGACCCCGTCCACGTCAATGCCCAGCGCGGCCATTACACTTCGCCGTTCACACTGACGGCCTCATGTCCGACTCCCGGCGCGGTGTTGCGCTACACAACAGACGGAGCCGAGCCAACCGCCAACAGCGCCGTGTTTCTCGGCTCGTTGCAGATTACGAACACCACGCTGTTT
Source organism: Verrucomicrobiota bacterium (assembly GCA_049840435.1). Classification (GTDB taxonomy): domain Bacteria; phylum Verrucomicrobiota; class Verrucomicrobiia; order Limisphaerales; family JADLHS01; genus JADLHS01. The sequence continues at coordinate 14,446 of JASGKY010000057.1, forward strand.
CGCATTGCGGCATTCAAGACCAATTATCTGCCAGCGCAATGTGTCACGCGCAGTTACCTTTTCAACTTGCCGGCAGCCTTCCGCTCGTTACCCGTCATTTCCATCGTCACCGCCAGCAACAACCTTTGGGGGCCGAACGGCATCATGGGTTTTGGCCAAGGCTATCGGAATATTGAGCAGCATGGATCGGCTTGGGAAAAACCCATTTCCCTCGAATGGATCAAGCCGACGGACGATTCCGGCTTTCAGGTGGATTGCGGCATCCGCATTCAAGGGAGCGACTACAATCGCGACAACTCGAATGAGAACAGCAAATTCTCCTTCCGCATCTATTTCCGCAGCGACTACGGTCCGGGGCGGCTCAACTATCCGTTGTTTGCAAACACCAGCGTGGAAAGTTTTGACGGCCTCGTGTTGCGCGCCGGATTCAATGAACAGGAAAATCCATTCATCCGCGACGAACTCCATCGCCGTCTATCGGCGGACATGGGGCAGCTCGCCGCCCACGGCAACATGGCTATCGTGCTGCTCAACGGAAATTACTATACCAATACCAGCGCACCGCAGCTTCTGCCGGTTTACAATCCCACGGAACGCGTCCACGCGGAATTCTTCCAAGAATACCTCGGGGGCAGCGACGCGTGGGATGTCGTGAAGCCTCCATGGCAGGAAGGCGGCGGCGCGGTGGACGGCACGTTCGCCAACATGCAGGCTTTGGTGGACTACGTTTACTACACCGCCGATGTCACCCAATCCACCGACTACAACACCATCAGTGCATGGCTGGACTTGACCAACTTCGTGGATTACCTCGTGCTCAACACGTATGCCGGCATGGGGGATTGGCCGGCCAATAACTGGCGCGCTGGCCGCGATCAAGCCGGTGGCCCTTGGCGCTTCGTGCTCTGGGACGCCGAGTGGGGCATGGGAATTTACGGTCGTTCGCCCACTGGCATCAACAACTTCACCGATACGGGTGCCGGCCTCAGGCAACGACGGCGCAGAAATCGCCCGCCTGTATCGCCGCTTGAAGAACAGCGCCGAGTTCCGCTTGCTCTGGGCCGATCGGGTGCAAAAACATTTCTTCAATGGCGGTGCCTTGACCGGGGCAAGCATCACCAATCGCTTCCGCGAACTGGAAACCGAACTCGCGCCGATCATTCCCAGCATGAACTCCAGCATCCTTCAATGGGTTCGTGACCGCTGGCCGACTTATCTGAGTCAGATGAACTCAGAAGGATTGCAATCGTCAGTTGCAGCCCCAAGTTTCAACCAGCACGGCGGCCGCGTTGCCCCAGGTTTCAACCTTACCATCGCCGCGCCAGCGGGCACGATTTACTACACCACTAATGGCAGTGATCCGCGCGTGGCATTCACCGGCACGGTGTCGCCATCGGCACAGACGTACTCCAGCACGATTCCTCTAAACAATACCGTCGGCATCCGCGCCCGCGCGCTAAACGGCGGTGTCTGGAGCGCGCTCACCGAAGCAACATTCACCGTCGGCTCGCTCGGCATCCCGCTCCGCATCACTGAGATCATGTATAACCCGAGCGGCGGTTCGCTCTATGAGTTTATCGAACTGCAAAACACGTCGCCGGTGGCCGTAAACTTGAGCGGCATGTATTTCGACGGCATCACGTTTAGCTTCCCCGAGGGCATCTCGCTCGCCGGGGGCGCACGAATCGTCTTCGGCGCAAACACCGACACCAACGCGTGGAAGACGCTTTATGCTGGTGTGATGCCCGGCGGCTGGTTCAGCGGCAGCCTGAACAACGCGGGTGAACGCCTTTCCCTGTTCGACAAGGGTGGCAACCTCATCACCTCCGTGGATTATTCGGACGGGGGTGGCTGGCCGAAAGCCGCCGATGGTAGCGGTCGGTCGTTGGAAGTCGTGAATGCCAACGGCGATCCCGATGCTCCGGCAAACTGGCAAGCCAGCGCCGCCAACAACGGCACTCCCGGCACGGCGAACTCCGCCCCTCCCACCCAACTGATCCAGCTCAACGAACTCATGGCCGAGAATGTCAGCGCTGTAAACAACGGCGGCACGTTCCCGGACTGGATCGAACTGCGCAATCCCGGGGTAAGCAGTGTGAATCTCACCGGCTGGAGTCTCAGCGATGACGGCGACGCGCGGAAATTTGTCTTCCCCGCGACCTCCATTCCAGCGGGCGGTTATCTTACGGTTTGGTGTGATGCCACCACTAACACCACCCCAGGTTTGCACACGGGCTTCAGTCTCGACAAGGATGGCGAAACCGTTTCGCTCTACGACGCGAACACCAATTGCATCGACGCGCTGACGTACGGCCTGCAACTCGCAGACTATTCGGTTGGCCGAATCAACGGCAACTGGACGCTCACTACGCCGACCACTAACGCCGCCAACGTCGCTGCAACACTTGCAGCCGCCAGCAACCTCGCCCTCAACGAGTGGCTCGCCAACCCCACGCCCGGCACACCCGATTGGATCGAGCTTTACAACAAATCCTCCACCGCGCCTGTCGCACTACAGGGCGTTTACCTGGTCACGAGCAATGCCATACACCGGATCACGTCGCTCTCGTTTATCGCTCCACTCAGTTACGTGCAGCTGTTCGCCGACGAAGGCGTCGGGCCAGATCACCTCGATTTCAAACTCTCCGCCAGCGGAGAAACACTCACTCTCGCAGATTCCACCGGAGGCGCGATTCAATCCATCTCGTTTGGCACGCAGACCGAAGGGGTCTCGCAAGGCCGTTGGCCAAATGGCACTGGCAACACCACCAACTTCATCGGCACCGTCAGCCCCAAAGCCGAAAATTATCTCGCCACATGGACCGGCCCAATCGTCAATGAAGTCCTGGCGCGCAATCGCAGTGTCACCGTCGGCACACAGATTGTGGATTTCGTCGAGCTGCGTAATCCCAACGGTAGCACTTTCAACCTCGGCGGCCTGAGCCTCAGCGTAAATTCCGCCCAAGCCGGTGAATTCACCTTTCCGTCCGGCACGACTATCGCCGCGAATGGCCATCTGACGATCAAGTGCGACGGCGCATCGCCCGCCAACACGAATGCGGGCGCATTCAACCTCGGCGAATCACTCGACGGTGAAAGCGGCGGCGTCTATCTGTTCAACACAAATGGCCAGGTCGTGAGCTTCGTCGAATACGGCCCGCAGGTGGACGACTTGCCTATCGGCCTGAGCAGCGGTCAATGGCAGTTGCTGAGCGCCGCAACTCCCGGCGCGGTCAATGCCACCGCCGCCATTCTCGGTACAAACTCCGCTTTACGGCTCAATGAATGGATGCCCGATCCGGCCCAGGGCGACGATTGGTTTGAGTTGTTCAATCGGACGAATCGTCCGGTGGATTTGAGTTCCATCTCGCTGACGGACGAGCCGTCCCTCGCCGGCCGCGACAAGTTCCGACCAGCCATACTGAGTTTCATCGGCCCAAATGGCTTCGTAAAATGGATTGCGGACAACAACGCTGGCGACGGACACAATCACGTCAACTTTGCCCTTGATGACGCCGGCGAATCGTTGCTGCTTTACGGCGTCGTAAACGGTACGAACTTCACGCTGATTGATACGTTGGGCTTCAGCGCACAGACCAATGGCGTTTCCAGTGGTCGCTTCCGCGATGGTACGATAAACATTCTCGCGTTTCCCGGCACGGCTTCGCCAGGTTTCAGCAATTATCGGCCGCTTCCCTCCATCGTCATCAGCGAAGTGCTTGCCCACACCGATCCACCATTGGAAGACGCCATCGAACTTTACAACCCGACCGCAGCACCTGTGAGCATCAACGGCTGGTATTTGAGCAACTCAAAAGACAGCCTGCGCAAATATCAGATCACCAACGCCGCGCCGATTCCCGCCGGCGGCTATGCGGTGCTTTACGAGTATCAATTCAACAACGGCACAACCAACGCCTTCACCTTCAAGGCTGCCTATAACGATGAAGTCTGGCTGACCGCCATAACCAACAGTGTCGAGACCGGCGAACGCGCCACCGTCGAGTTCGGCGCGTCCTTCAACAGCGTCTCATTCGGGCGTGTGCCAACCAGCCAAGGTGTGGATTTCTGGCCGCTCACCACACGAACGTTTGGAATGGATAACCCGGCGACACTCGCGCAGTTCCGCACAGGCAGCGGGCTGAGCAACGCCACGCCTGTCATCGGCCCAATTGTCATCAACGAGATTCTGTATCACCCGCCCGGCGGCACGAACGGCAGCGAGGCTTTCGTCGAACTGCATAACAATACATTGATCGCGGCGCCGCTTTATGATCCCGCTTATCCGACGAATCGCTGGAAGCTCGGCGGCGGAATTGAATTCTCCTTCCCCGCTGGGGTCAGCCTCGCCGCCAACGCAGACTTGCTCGTCGTGGATTTCAACCCAACCAACACCGCCGCGTTGAACGCGTTCCGCACGCGTTATGGCATCAGCGGCAGCGTCGCGATTTACGGCCCGTTTTCCGGGTCGCTCGCCAACGATGGCGATAGCGTGGAGTTGTACCGACCAGACGTGCCGCAACCCATTACTGCTCCAGATGCAGGCTTCGTTCCTTATGTGATCGCGGATCGCGTCAACTACACCGACACCGCCCCGTGGCCAAGCGGCGCGGTTGACGGAGGTGGATTGTCACTGCAACGTCGCGCGGTAAATCTTTACGGCAATGAACCGCTGAACTGGGTCGCCGCCTCCCCGACGCCCGGCGCTAACAATGGCACGACTTCGCCCGACAATGATGCAGACGGCATTCCCGATGCGGCTGAAGATCTGATGGGCTTGGACCGCAACAATCCGCTCGACGCTGCATTGGATAACGACTTCGATGGTCAGACGAATTTGGAAGAATACCTCGCGGGCACGGATCACCAAAATGCGAGCAGCAATCTGAAGTTCACTCAGATCACCATCGGCGCAAATGTGACACTGACATTCTATGCGGTCGCCGACCACTCCTATTCGGTGCTCTACAAGAACACGCTGGCGGAAACGGAGTGGTCCAAACTCACCGACGTTGCGGTTAGCCCTACAAATGGTTTAAAGACTGTAACCGACGCACTGGGCGGTTCGTTCGGAAGATTTTATCAGTTGGTCACACCGGCTTTAACGCCATAAAGAGTACGCCGGGGAAAGCGTCGCCAATTCACCAGTCAGTTCTGCCGCGAGTCTCCGCGCTTCAAGCCAACTTCGTGGGCGATGTCATCAAACTCTTCGCGGCTGACTTCTTCGAGTTGTTTGCCACGAGCTTTGAGCTTCTCATTGATCTTGATGGCCTTTTCGGTCATCTGCTCGTGGGTGTCTTTGGAGCCGCCAACGAGGGCGAAGTTCGGCCCTTTGGTCACACGCTTGTGACCATCCGAATCCAGTCCGACTCCCAACAATACTGCTTTGCGTTTGGAGTTTTTGCCGTTGTTCGCCATGCGGGCAAGCTAGAGGCCTTCTCAAAGTCGGTCAAGCCGCGCCAACCTCACCAATAAAAAAAGCCCCCTGCCATCGCAGAGGGCCTTTATCTAAATCAACAAGGATTACTTGCTGCCGAGGATCGCGTCCTTGCAGGCCTTCGCGACGCGGAACTTCACGACGCGCTTGGCCGGAATCTGGATCTGCTCGCCAGTGGCCGGATTACGACCGATGCGGGCCTTGCGGTTCACCAATACGAGCTTGCCGATGCCAGGCAGGGTGAAAGTGTTCTTCGCGTTCTTGTACACGAGCGCGGCGATGATCTCCAGGATCTCAGCAGCTTGCTTCTTCTTGAGGCCGGCCTTATCAGCGATTTCGGCGGCAACTTGGGACTTGGACAATGCTTTTGCCATATAATTCTGTGTGTTTAATTTTGGTTTAGTTGTGTGCTAAAGTCACTCGACTTGCAGCGAATAAAAGGGTTTCAACGAAAGCGTGCAAGGATATTTTGCAAATATTTCCTGTAAACAATGGGTTTTTTGCTCGCCTTGCGAGGCTCGCCTCCATCACTGCTTCATCCGGCGGCAGTCTTTTTCTTGCGTTTGACTCCGACCGCGACCAGCAATTTAGTTACGAAGGAAGTATCCCCACTCGACTGCGATGCCCCGGCGGTATCGGCGGCGAGCTGCTTCAGTTTCTGCACCGCGCTACGGGGACACCTCTTTGCAGTGGGTCGCCCCAGATAAGGATCAAGCTTCGCAGTGAGTTTAACCACCAGCGCGTCGCTCTTGTAAGTGAAGATGTCCGGCAACCCGAGATTGACCACCGGTTTTGCAGTCGCATCCGCGCCGAACTTCTGCTTCATGAACTCCACTTGGGAATCATCAGCCACAAAGATGACCTCGGCCCAATTCAGCAGTTCCTGGGTAAACTGGGTCTTCGCAAAATTGGCCGTCCCGCAAGATTTCACCTCCAAGTCCGGGCGCGCGCGATACAAGTGCTCCGCCGTCAAGCTGCGCACTTTGTTTTGCGTGCAGACAAACAACACCCGCAGTTTTTGCTCCGACTCACTCATCAGCGGCAGCATATTTAAGCCGCCCGGTGCGACCAAGCGAAAGTTTGTCATGCCTTTCCTGATATACGTCGGGCTTCAGCGAAAGATGATTCCTCCATCATTCGCATTGGCCATGGAACTCAGGATTGAAAATCCGCCCCGGGTTGAGTTCAATAGGTGCGGCGAACGTTGGCATCCAACTCAACCGCGTCCGCCCCACACATTAAAATGAAACCTACGCTTCTTGTTCTCGCAGCCGGCATGGGCAGCCGTTATGGCGGCCTCAAACAGATTGATCCCGTCGGCCCCAATGGGGAAACCATCATTGATTATTCGATCTACGACGCTTTGCGCGCCGGGTTCGGCAAGCTGGTCTTCGTCATCCGCAAGGACCTGGAGGCGCAGTTCCGGGAAATCGTCGGCGCGCGGTTCGAGAAGCGCGTGCCCGTCGAGTATGTGTTTCAGGAACTCGATAAACTGCCGCCGGGCTTCAGTGTGCCGCCCGGTCGCACCAAACCGTGGGGCACCACGCAAGCCATCCTCATGGCCGAAGACGTGATCCGCGAACCGTTCGCCGCGATCAACGCCGACGACTTTTACGGCGCAGACTCATTCCAAGTGTTGTCCAAGCAACTGCAATCCGACAGCCCGGATTACTCGATGGTTGGCTTCATCCTGCGCAACACGCTTTCCGAGTTCGGCAGCGTCGCGCGTGGCGTCTGTGAAGTGGATGGCGCGAATTATCTCAAGAGCATCATCGAACTGACCAAGATTGAGAAGGATGGCACCGGCGGGAAATCCATCGCCGCCGATGGCACCGCTAGCAAGCTCACCGGCGACGAACCCGTCTCGATGAACATGTGGGGTTTCACGCCTGCGATTTTCCCGCACCTGCGCCGCGAATTCACCGACTTCCTCAAGATCAGCGGCTCGGCGGAGAAATCCGAGTGCTACATTCCGATGACCGTGGGCAATCTCATCCGCACCGGCCACGCCAAGTGCCGCGTGCTGCGCTCCACGGCTTCGTGGTTCGGGGTCACGTATCGCGAAGATCGTCCGCGCGTCGTCGCCGACATCCAAGGATTGATCAAGCAAGGTTTGTATCCAGAAAAGCTCTGGAGCTAAACCCGCGCTTTTGAATTCACGTTGGGGCGAACTGCTCACCGAGTAGTTCGCCCCAATCTTTTTGGCGGGAGCACAACTTCAATTTGCGCCCGGCGCAGTGTTTGCCATACTTCAACCCAATGAAATACCGTCGTTTTGGCCGGACTGAATTGCAGATGCCCGTCATCTCCTGTGGCGGGATGCGTTACCAGCACAAATGGCAGGACGTCAAGCCGAAGGAAATTCCGCCGGACAATCAGGCCAATCTCGAAGCCTGCATTCATCGCTCACTCGAACTCGGCATCAATCACATCGAAACGGCCCGCGGCTACGGCACGTCCGAGATGCAACTCGGCTGGCTGCTGCCCAAATTGCCGCGCGATAAAATGATCGTGCAGACGAAGGTCGCACCGCAGGCGACGGGCAAGGAGTTTCGCAAGGTGTTCGAGACTTCAATGAATTACCTCAAGCTCGACTACGTGGATCTGCTGACCCTGCACGGCGTCAACAATCGCGAGTTGCTCAACTGGTCACTGAAGAAAGGCGGCGCGCTGGACATGGCGCGCGAACTTCAGAAGGAAGGTCGTTGTCGCTTCGTCGGCTTCACCACGCACGCCACCACGGCAGTCATCCACGAAACGATCCGGGGCGGCGAATTCGATTACGTCAACCTACACTGGTATTTCGTCAACGACTTGAACTGGTCGTGCATCGAAGCCGCGCACGCCAAGGACATGGGCGTATTCATTATCAGCCCGAACGACAAAGGCGGGAAACTTTACGAGCCGCCCGCCAAGCTCGTGGACTTGTGTGCACCACTGACGCCGATGGCCTTCAATGACCTCTACTGCCTCGCCCGACCGCAGGTTCACACGTTGAGTTGCGGTGTCGCGCGGCCCTCAGATTTCGACGCGCACATCGCAGCGCTGGAACATTACGACCGCGCGGCGGAAGTCATCGCGCCCATCGAGAAACGCTTGCGGGAGGAAATGCTTCGGACGCTCGGAGCGGATTGGTGTGCGCGTTGGGCGGAAGGCTTGCCGGATTACACAGAAGTGCCCGGCCAGATCAATCTCACAGAAATCCTGCGGCTCTGGACCTATGCCAAGTCACTCGATCTCGTGGCATGGGGCAAGATGCGTTACAACCTCCTCGGTCAGGCCGACCACTGGTTTCCCGGAGAAAATGCGGCAAAAGCTGGCGAGCTCAATCTTGGCTCCATTCTGGCAGCGAATCCCTTCGCCGCCAGAATCCCAGCTATCTTAGAAGAGGCTCACGGCTTGATGTATCAAGCCCTGGTCAAACGGTTGAGCCAATCGTGATAAAAGTCACTTCGCGTCAGCTGGCGCTGCGAGATTCAAATCTTCAGTGACTTGTTTAGTCAGATCGTTTTCGCCATTGGTGTAGAGGAAGATTTCCGTGGTCGTCGCCGAGCGGGCGGAACTATCCAGCACGAGCGCGTAACCGCCCGCCTTCGCTTTGGTCGCCACCACCGAACGGATGTCCTTGATGACGTCTTCCATCATACGATCGGTTTTTACTTTCAATTCGGCTTCACGGCTACCGACAAATTGTTTCAGTGTGTTCTCACTGTCCTGCAATTCCTTCACTTTTGGTTCGAGCGCTTTGCGACGCTTGGCGCGTTCAGTTTCCGAGACTGCCTGGTCGTTGGCTTCGCTAAGTTGCTTTTGATAGCTCTGGATGAGCTTCCGGTGTGCATCCTGCATCCCTTCAATTTCTTTTTTCGTCTCGGTGCGGCTGTCCGCCAATGCCAGTTTCGCCTGCTTGGTCTTCCAATAATTGTCGAAGACTTCGACGAGATTAACGGTTGCGATGCGTGTCTGCGCCGACGCTGAAACCGCGCTGCCCAAGGCCACAGCCCCAATCAAAACTGCCAACTGCAAGAATTTGTTCATAAGCATAGGAAACCAAAACCACGCTGCGTCGCCAATCTCTTTTCAACGCCCGGGCTGAAGGTCTGACAGCAACGAGCAGAAAACGTTCAGAAAGTGCAGACTTACGGTTTTAAGCGAAAGAACTGGGCGGGATTAGTCGGCGACACAGTCACAGTCACAAACGCGTTGGTCACAATTGGAGTTACATTCAAATCCACCCAAGCGCTGGGAATAGTGAAATTGGTACTCGATTGAACGGTGTGCTCCGGAGCGGTTGCGCTCCAGCTCAAAACCGCGTTCGTGCCACTCAGACTGAGGCCCAGAACCGGCAATTCGTCTGCGAGCATCTTGACAATAAAACCAGTTTGGTCGGCAAACGACACCGTCACGCTGGGTTGCAACGGAAAATTGCTGGAAGTTGTGCGCCCGACAAAATAGACGTTGCCGACTGAGTCCACCGCAGCACCGTACCCGATGTCTTCTGAGAGCCCGCCCATGTAGGCATAATACGTGAACGCGGTCCCGGTGGCGTTAAGCTGCCCAATGAAGGCATCGATGCCACCAGAGTTTGTGCCGCGCAAAGTCCCCGTGAGTGCGTTAGTAGAAAAATCCGTAGACGCGGTTTCACCTATGAGGGAAGCCCGCCCCTGTGCGTCCACAGCCACATCCCACGCGCTATCACGGCCATTGCCGCCGAAAGAAAGCGAGTAACCGATATTGGTGTAACCGGGATTCAACTTTGTCACGAATGCATCTGGGTAGGTTGCATTGCTGATCACCAAGCTGTAGAAGTTTGTGCTCGTGCGAGGATAGTCTCCCGATTGAGTCCAACCGACGAGATAGACGCCGCCATTCGAATCCACAGTCATCCGCAGTGCATGATCAATGTTCGTGCCGCCAAGGTACGTGGCGTAATTCACCACGCCCTCCAGTGGTGATAACTCGGCAAAAAAGGAATCATCCAACGACGTTATATTTGTGCTCTGATTCAGGTAGCGTTGCAGCGCATTCGTGGAGACCGGAAAATTGGTCGAGCCGGTGTAACCTGTTACCAACGGCATGCCGCCGGGGGACACCGCAATGTCCCGCGCAAATTCGCTGGCCGAACCGCCGAGATACATCGCATATACAACATTCGATCCGGTCGCATCCAGCTTGAGCGCGAATCCGTCCGCAGTGCCAGACAGTGCCGGATTGGCCGTGTTCCACACTGGAAAATTGGTGGAAGTGGTCTGGCCCACCACATAAATGTTGTTTGCCGCATCCAAAGCAATCCCAGCCCCAACTTCGCTGCCTGAGCCGCCATAAAAAGTGGAAAACACCAGATTGCTGCCGGATGCATCCACCTTGGCAACGAACAAATCATTGTTCGGCACGGGAAACGGCGACGTCGGCCCGGCAACATTAGCTTGCACTGCAAATCGCGTCGGAAAATCCGGAGAATCAGTGTAGCCGGTCACATAGGCATTCCCGGCTCCATCCACCGCCAAACCAATCGCCGCCTCGGCGTAGCGCCCCCCCAGATAGGTGATGTAGTTGGTTTGCGTCAGTTGATTGTTGAGCTTGGCAATCACCACGTCGCCATGGCCTTGGTAGGTCCCTGCCAGGTTGGTTTGGAACGCCCCCAACGTGGCAAATCCCGGTGTTAATGTTTCGCCCGCCAAATAGACATTACCATTACTGTCTACGGCAGTAGCCCAGAACGTGTCGTTGGCGGGACCGCCGAACAGTTTCGAATAACTCACCACTGGATCAATCACGAGCGGCAAGCGCGAATCGTAGTCGCCTACGGAAAACCGAACTGTCGTCGGCATCGTGAGAACATAACTTCCCGCGATGATTCTCCGCTGGCCGTGTACAGTCTGGTAAATTACCGGCTTCGGCTGCCGCAACTCATGCTCACCCAGCTTCAGGATCAAATCCCCACTGGCCGCGTCCACGCGCAGTTGATCCGCGCCAACAAAACGCATCGCGATCTGCCCTGGATCCACGCCGGGCGCAACTTCAAAGTCATACTCCAGTTCTTGCTGATTGCCGTAGTGCAACAGATTGATGCCCGGATACACGTCGGCGATGCGAAGCCGTTGATAAGCTGGCACGTTCGCCCGCCAGCCGGCGGGATCATTGCCAAGAAAATAGTTCACCCGAGTAGCTGAGATACCATCACCAGTCATGGCTGCCGTAGGATTCGCCCCGATCAGCTCAATTCCCAACGCGCGATATTCCATTCGCACTTCCCGGGCGGCGCTGGTTGGATCGGAAAGCTGTGCTGTCGGCAACTCCGTCATCGGCACGGAACGTTGCAAGGTGACACGTAATTCCGTTGGCGCCACCGTCAAATAGTAGGCCGCACCCCGGGCAACAAATTTTGCCGTCGCGGGATACTGGCCTTGATTACTTTCAAAGACGAGCGGTTGCGCTTTTCGCACCGCCGGCTCCGTCACTCTCAACGCCAGCGCGGCGACCGCCGTCAGCGAAAGAAACGCGCCGCAGAGCAAGCCGCCCGGCTGAACCAAACAAAATATAGGGCGAAGTCTCATATCACAGTGGACGTTGCCAGCCGACGCCAAAATTGATCCGGCCCTTGCCATTACTATATTGGTCGTGGTTGATCGGAACGCCGTAGTCTAACCGCAGCGGTCCTAGTTGCGGAATATTAAGCCGGATGCCAACCCCCCAGTTGTCACTGTAATTCTGCGGATTGAAGTCATAGGCTTTTTCGCCAACGCTGCCAATGTCATAGAACGCCGCCAGTCGTAAACCTGCACCCGCCTCGCTCTCGATCACTGGCAGGCTGTATTCGATTGAGCCAAACCAGAACGAACGTCCGCCCGTCGGCTCGTAAAATCCAGGCTCCCGCGGGCTAATGGAGCGGTATTCAAAGCCGCGCAAGGTGTACATCCCGCCCAAATAAAACCGTTCGTAGAACGGCGTATCGTCGCCCCGCATACCTTCCGTCACACCACTGCGTCCGCCAACTTCGATGACATGCCCCTTCGCGAAGCCGGGAAAATACCAGGCAGACTGGAGTTGCAGTTTGTAGAAATCCCGTTCGCCGCCCAGATAACTGGACGTCAATTCCGTGGTGAACTCGGTGCGTTGGCCACCGTTCGGGAGGCGCGTATCGTTCCGCGTGTCATAGGCCAACGTTCCGCCCACCCGCGTCAGGAGCGAATAACCTTGTTCCTGCAAAATGGCCGTCGGCACGTTCTGCGGCAAATATACCGGGTTACCAAACTCATCAAAGTTCTGGTTGTTGTAAGTGATGTTGCCGTGATAGCCGTCGTTCAGAAGAATGCCAACATTCTCGATGTTGTAGAACACACTGCCGATCAAATCACCCTTGCCAAAGATTGAGTCGAGAATGGTCGGTCGCGGCAAAGCCTTGCTCAACGAGATCCGTGCGCCAGTGCGGACTTCATTGTAGATGTTTCCGATACTCTGATAATCGGCACGGCGATGATAGAGTTCCGTCCCCAACTGCAACCGCCGATCCAAAAACCATGGTTCGGTGATGGATAGCACATAGTCCTGCCGCTCAGTACCAACCTGCAACTGCAGCCGGAACTTCTGGCCACCGCCGGTGAAGTTCGGCCATTTGAACAGGTCGAAATTCCCCTGCGTTACCTCGGTGTAGGCCACCAACGAGTCAATGGAACTGAACCCCGCCCCGAAACTCATCTTCCCCGTGCGTTGCTCCTCCACACTGACCAGCAGGTCCTTCCGGTTTGGGATTTCCGTGTCCTCGGGGCGTGCGTCCACCTTGCTGAAGTATTCCAGCCCCTGCAAGCGGCGCTGGCTGATCCGCACGCGCGTCATGTCAAACGTCTCACCCGGCGCCACCGCCAGTTCGCGCCGGATGACCTTGTCCTTGGTCTTGGTGTTGCCGCGGATGATGATTTTTTCCACGTAGGACTTCTGGCCTTCCTCCACCTGATACTGGAGATCCATCGTGCCAGTTTCGACATTCGGGATGCGTTTGACCCGCAGGTTGCCGCCTCGAGCGACGTCAATGTGACCGCGAGAATCGTAGAAATCCTGCACCGCCTGGGTGTCCTTGACGAGGTCTTTGGGCTTGAAGACATCGCCTTCCTTCATCTTAAAACTGCGATTCAGCGTAATGGATTCTCCCCACATCTGGCGGTCCGCTGGATTCTGCGGCACCGCGCCAGGATCGAAAACCCGGCTGACGGCATTCGTCGGCAGCATGGTCGTGCCCACGAAGGAAATTTGCCCGACCTTGTATTGCTGCCCCTCGAACACATGGAGCCGGACCACCATGCTCTTGTCCGTGTCATTAACGAACTCGACGCGTTTGAGATCGAAATCAATGTAACCGTGGTCGCGATAAAACTCCTTCAACAACTCCTGATCTTCCTCAAATTTTTCGTCGCGAAAATAGCCGCCCCGCGTCAACCAGGACCACATCCAATGCCGCCGGGTGCCCTTGAGGTACTTTGCGCAACTTAGATTGGGAAAAGGCCTCCGCTCCAGCGAACTCAACGTCGCTGATCTTGATCTTGGCGCTTTCCTTGATCTCGAACGTCGCCGTGCCACGCCCCGAGCCCTCGTCAATATTCAGCACGTACTTCACTTCCGTGCGCGGGTAACCCTTCTTCTGATACAGCTCCTGGATCGCCTGCGTATCGGTAAAGAGCTTCCGTTCATCCAGCGCCTCCCCGATCTTGGACGTGATCTTTTTCCGGATGTCCTTCTCCTTCATCTTCTCGTTGCCGGAAAGCTTGATTTCCGTCAACCGAGGGTTTGCCTGCACCACGTAGGTAACCACGATTCCGCCATCCTCGGCTTTATCACGCGTGACGCGGATGTTGTAAAAGAGATCGGTCTTGTAGAGGCTGCGGATGTCATCATCCAAGGTGACGAGCCGGAAAGGTTCGCCCACCCGTGAGCGGATATTGCCCCGGATCAGCGTTTCACTGACGGAAGCCGGGCCGGCAAACTTGATCTCGATCCGGGAAATCTTGGGCAGATTCTCCACCGGCTCCTGCGCCCATACTGAAGTGGCGCAACACACGCACGCGCCCAAAGTGCAGACACGCAGCAACTCCCTCAATCTGGCGTCACTGGCCCGGTATGTCTTCTTCGCTGACTTTCGCTGCACTTTCAAATCGTGTGTACGGTTTCAAAAAGGTCAAATTCACGTCGCCGGTCGGCCCGTTACGCTGCTTGGCGATGAGGAGATTCACGGGAATCCCTTCAGGCTGATCTTCCATCGGCGGGGCGTCTTCGTCTTCGCTGCTCGGTTTGTAAAGCAGACCGATCAAGTCTGCATCCTGTTCAATCGAGCCGGATTCGCGCAGGTCGGACATCCGCGGTTTGCGGTTCTTGTCTTTCTCCAGATCGCGATTCAACTGCGCCAGCACGATGACGGGAACATCCAATTCCTTGGCCAACGCCTTGAGCCCGCTGGAAATTTCGGCAATTTCCTGTTGCCGGTTTTCCTGCGCTCGCCGCGAAGTAGAGTTGAGCAATTGGAGGTAGTCAATCACGAATAGCTTCACCCCATGCTGCTGCCACATGCGCCGCGCCCGGGTCCGCAACTGCAAAATCGAAAGCCCCGGCGTGTCATCAATGTAAAGCGGGCAGCTCGACATCTTCCCCGCCGAACTGGTGAGCTTCGGAAAGTCCGACTCGCTCATGAAGCCTTCCCGGATGTTGCGCAGGTTCACGCGCGCATTGGAACACAACATACGCAGCACCAGCGATTCCGCCGTCATTTCCAAGCTAAATACGCCAACCGGCAAACGCTCATTCACCACAACATGCTCCGCAATGTTCATGGCAAAGGAGGTTTTCCCCATGGACGGACGCGCGGCGATGACGATCATTTCCCCGCCGTGCATGCCATCGGTCATGCGATCCAGATCGGAGAACCCTGTGGCCAAGCCACCAAGCTGCCCCTGGCGATTGAAATAATTTTCCACCATGCCGATGGCTTTATTGACCAGCGACTTCACCGGCTCAATCGTTCCGCCGGCGCGGGATTCACTCATGCCGAGGATGTCCCGCTCAACTTCATCCAACAGCGAATCCACCTCGCCGTCGTAATCGTAAACCCGCCCCACAACCCCCGTGCAGGTCTGGATCATTTTCCGGAGCAGAAACTTTTCCTCAACGATGTCGAGGTAATAGGTGAGATTCGCAGCCGAGGGAACAGCGTCCTGTAACGCGTTCAAGTACGCAATGCCACCGATCTGATCAAGCAACCCACGATCCTTCAGCCGTTGCTGCAGCACAATAATGTCAATCGGCTCGCGCTTGTCATACATCGCCACGAATGATTCATAGATGGTCTGATGGCGCAGATCGTAGAAGACTTCCGGACCAGCCTTGAACTTCTCGATGCACGGACCAAGACTGTTGTTCGGGTCCAGCAATACACAACCGAGCACCCCCTGCTCTGCCTCTGCGGAATGCGGTGGCAACCGGTCGGCACGATTCATATCGTGCCCGGCAGCTTTGCGACGGCGCGCCTTCTTAAAATCGGGTGCGGCCCCCGCGCCTTCTGAAACAGTATCAATCATGCGACGGACATCAGAACTCATTTCGTGATTTCGCGCGAGTTATTCTTGATGACAAAGTGTTCCCAGCCGGCTGTGAGTAATTCGGCTTGAGTTTAGATTGGATTCCGACTGAGGTTTTGCCGAAGATGCGCGGCGTTTATGAGAAATCTGGTCACCGCCACCATTTTGCTACTCGCCATGCACGCTGCTGCTTTTGCCACCGACCTAGATGCCGCGATCTTCCAAGCCGGAAACCGCATCCTCTTTCAAGGTGACTCCATTACTGATGGCGCGCGTGGACGGAACAACGATCCAAACCATATCCTTGGTCACAGCTATGCGTTCCTGGTTGCGGCGAAATACGGTGCGACCTATCCGGAACGAAGGTTGGAGTTCTTCAATCGCGGCATCAGCGGTAACAAAGTTCCCGACCTGCTCAACCGCTGGCAAACCAATACTATTGACCTGAAACCGACCGTCGTAAGCATTCTGATCGGCGTAAACGATATCTGGCATCCGTTGAACGCAGGTCAGGAAGTCTCCGTCGCGAAATACGAGGAAGGTTACGACAAGTTGATCGCGCAAACCATAGCAGCCCTCCCCAACGCCAAGATCATCCTGCTTGAGCCGTTCATCACTTCCGGGAGCGCCACATCCCCGAAATGGGACCTCTGGCAAAGTCACTTGAAAGACTTCCAAGCTGTCGTCGCCAAGCTGGGGGTAAAATACAAAGCACCCGTGGTAAAATTACAACGGGTGTTTGATGACGCTTGCAAGCACACTCCGGCCGAATACTGGGTCTGGGACGGCGTTCATCCGACCTACGCCGGCAACCAATTGATTGCCGACGAGTGGGTTCGAGTCGCGGCGGCCACGTGGCCAGCCGCGAAGTAACTTGCAGGCCGCTTAAGCGGCGTGAAGCTGGAGAAGCGGGGCCGGAGTCGGGGCCGCCATCAGCGAAACCATCCCTTGGGCGATCGCAAATCGGGTCAAGCCCGCGATGCTGTGGATGTCCAGTTTGCGCATGATGCGTTCGCGATGGGTTTCCACCGTGACGCACACCAATATTGAGCTGGCAGGCAATCTCCTTGTTGCTAAAACCTTCCGCAATGTAGAGCAAGACTTCCCGTTCGCGATTGGTGAGCCTCGCCAGCGGCGCGCTCTTGTCCTCGCCGCCACGCACGACTTGATTTAAGGCAATCCGCGCCACGTCCGGACTGAAATGGGTCGAACCCGCTTGAACGGCTTCTACAGCCTGTACCACTTCTTCCGCCGCCGCTTCCTTCAAGACAAACCCCCGTGCGCCGCATTGGATGATGCGCATCACGTAATCGGAGTTTGAATAGGTCGAAAGGATCAGGACTTTGACCTCCGGCATCTCTCGGCGCAAGAGATCGGTAACCGCCAGACCATTCATCTGCGGCATGTCAATATCCATGAGCACCACGTCAGGTTTGAGTTCATGCGCCCGGATCAGGGCTTCCCGGCCATCGCTCGCCTCACCTACGATCTGGATTTTGGCATGTTGCGCCAGCGACATGCGGATGCCACGCCGCACCACGGGATGATCATCCACGATGAGAAGACGGATTTGTTCGTTCATATTTAAGTTTGGTAAAAGAGAGGGTTAAAACTTCTGAAACGGAGCAGACGAACCGAAAGCGGACATCCGGGCCGACTGGTTAGACGCAGGCCGATGGCTGCGAACTCGGGCGAGCCGCCATTGGTTGAGCGCGCGCATGCCCGCAAGAAAAGCCGTCAAGTAGAGGATTTGCGCGACCACCAGCTTTGCCAACCACCAGTGCCAGATGTCCATGTGTGTTTTGTTCCTTGTTGCAATCCGGTCATCGGATCACGAGAAACACATACGGCGACGTCGGCTTTACGACAACAAGGGCGATTCTGCCCCGGGCATCCGGGGAATCGCGACGCTGTCCCCGGGTCACCCCCGGGGTAGGAAATGCGGCAAGAAATAGAAACCCCTCATCCAACTTGCGTCGGATGAGGGGACACACGGGAACCAAACACCAAATCAGGCGGGCACTTCGCGCTGCACCCAGGCGGTGGCGTACTGGGTCAATTCGGCGGCGTCCTTAAGATTGAGCTTCCGCTTAATCTGCTCACGATAATATTCGACGGTTTTGACGCTGAGATGCAATTCGCCAGCAATCTCCTTAGTCTTCTTCCATTGTCCGATGAGATGGAACACCTCGACTTCACGGTCGCTCAGCGACTTGATGGCGGGCTGCTGCACGTCGGTATGCCCCCGCACCTGCTGCTGGAGCATCTTGGCTGCAAGAGAATCGCTGACATAAACACTGCCGGCCAACACGCGGCGGATGGCCATAATGACCTTCTCCAGTGCTTCCTGCTTCATCAGGTACCCGAGCGCTCCGGCCCGAAAGGCGATCTCGGCATAAACAGTTTCGTCATGCACGCTCACAACCAGCATGGGGAGCGAAGAAAATTGAGCCTTGATGTTGCGGATCAATTCGAGACCGCTGCTGTCCTTGAGGGATAAATCCGCCACAACCAAGTCCGGCTTGAGTTGAATAATGGCGTCGAGTGCTTTGCGGGCGTCTTCTTGCTCGCCACAAACCACCAGATCCGGCTGCCGGTTGATGAGCTGTGCGATGCCAAACCGCACCACTGCATGATCGTCTACCAAGAGAATTCGTTTCCGCGCGTCAATGGCGTCGGCTTGCTTCACATCTCTATCCACTAGCTTCACGTCTTTTGTATGCATTGTTGAATCAAAGTCCTCTAATTCCCTGAACTTCTTGGTTCATATGACGCAAGATAGAAGCCAAAAAACGGATTTCTCGGGAATTCATGAGTTGTTTGCAAATCGTGGTTTCACCCAGCTATTTAATGTCCAAACGCCAGACAACGCCCGCCGGAAAACAAGACAACAATAGCATTGCCCTGCATTAAAATGTCCCAAGACGTGGGCTTCATGCCTTGCTCAACGGAGCACGCCTTTCTATGCTCGCCCGCAGTAACATGAACCTCTCCAATCGCCTCAAACTCTCCGCCATGATGTTTCTCCAGTTTTTCGTCTGGGGCGCATGGTATGTGACCGGGCCAAATTACCTCTCCACCATTGGCTTCAAAGCCGAAGATTTCGGCACGATGTATTCCGTAGGCCCGATCGCCGGGATGATCGCACCATTCTTCGTCGGCATGATCGCCGACCGGTTCTTTGCGGCACAAAAGGTCTTGGCCGTCATGCACCTGTTGGGCGCGGCAATGATGTTCATCGCCACCATAGCGATGAAGGCTGTCACCCCCTCTCCCGTCACAATCAACCTCATCTTCTTTGCGCACATGTTGACGTATTTCCCGACGCTAGCGTTAACCAACACCATTGCGATGAAGTGCATGACGAATCCCGAGAAAGAATTCCCCGGAATCCGCGTGCTTGGAACGATTGGTTGGATCATCGCCGGACTGGCAATCACAGCCCTGAAATTCGACACCAACATCGGCATGTTCTACCTGACTATCGGCGCAGGCCTGATTCTGGGATTGTTCAGTTTTACGTTACCCAATACCCCCCCGACCACCTCCGGGCCGATCAGCGTCCGACAAATCATCGGCTTGGACGCACTCGTCATGCTGAAGAACCGCTCCTATCTGATCTTTCTGATCGCTTCGATGCTGATTTGCATTCCGCTAGCCTTCTACTATCAGATCACCAGCCGTATCGTGGAAATGACCGCGCTGCCCATCGGGCTGACCATGAGTTACGGCCAAATGTCAGAAATCTTCTTCATGCTGGTGATGCCACTGTTCTTCGCCCGCCTCGGCGTCAAATGGATGCTCGCCGTCGGCATGCTTGCTTGGGTAGTGCGTTACAGCCTGTTTGCCTTTGGCGCAACTGATGAAGTGCGCTGGATGATCATAGCCGGCATCGTGTTGCATGGTATCTGTTACGACTTTTTCTTCGTCACGGGCCAGATTTACACCGATCAAGCCGCGCCCAAACAAGTCCGCGCGCAAGCTCAAGGACTGCTCGTGCTGTTCACGCTGGGAGTAGGCATGGCCATCGGCGCAAAAGTTGCCGGCAAAATTGAAGCACAGAATACCCCACCCGCTTCGGTGGCGATCGCGAAGGCGATCCCAGAAAAGGCTGCCGCCGTCAAAACTTTGGAAGAAAAACTAGTTGCCGCGCCCGCCTCGGAAAAAGCAAAACTCACCAGCGAACTCAACCAACTCGTCACGTCGCTTCGCGCCGAACTCCCGCCCGAACAACAGATAGCTCTGCGCAAAGCGGAGTTGCAATCCATTGGCTGGAAATCTCTGTGGGGTGCGCCAGCTATTTTTGCTGGAGCGATTCTCCTGCTGTTCACCGGACTGTTCCGACCGCCAGCTAAGAATTCCTAGAGCGACTCAGCTCCCAGTCAATCGCACTGTGATCTCCTTGCTCACGAGCGCGGCGAGCAGCTGCGCTACGGTGCGGCGATGCCCAGGAAGGATCAGGTTGGGCGCAATTTCGTTCAACGGTTGCAACACAAAACGCCGTTCGTGGGCACGCGGATGCGGCAAGACCAATTCTGGACGCGAGGAAATTTCATCGCCAAAAGCAATCAAGTCGAGATCAAGCCGCCGCGGCTCGTTGAGCACCAGTTTGGGCCGGCGGCCAAAATCCTTTTCCATTGCCAGCATCTTGGTCAGCAGTGACCAAGAATTCTCATCTGGCAAGGGATAAAGCGCAACAACTGCATTCACAAACGTCGGCGAACCCGGCGGGCAATCTACCGGGGTCGTCTGCCACAGGGATGACCGCAGCAGCGGTTTGCGCGAGAACATAGCCAACTGATCCATCGCCCGCCGCAGAATGCCAGGCGAATCCCCGACATTCGAGCCGAGAGCAATGTAGGCGACGGGCAAGTTCATGTGCGTTCCGACCATTTCAAGCCGTTGGGTAATTCAGTTGCGGCATACTCTACATGCAATACGCGCCGATGCGAGGGATTCTTTGCTGGCGAAGAAGCATGTAGCAACAGCGGGCGCATCACCAACACACCGCCCTTGGGCATTTGGCAAGTCACCGGCGATTGACTGGAGGTCCAGCTTGAAACCGCTTCACTGCTCAATTCACCATGCTGATGCGATCCCGGGAGAACGCGCAACGCACCGTTGTCCGCCGAACAATCGTCAAGATGCAGCCGGAGCGTCGCCATCCCCGCCAGCACGGATGACGGCGGTTGCACATGAACGACGCCATCTTTGACCGACCAAGGACCAAAACCCGGCGTCTCAATCTGCTCAGCAACAGCAATCGCCACGTCTTGATGCCACGGCACACCCCAATTCGCGCCGTCGGTTTTGTCAAAGAGGATTGCTCGGACCGGGAAAGCTGCAGTACCAAGCAAATCGCTCATCACCGCCACAGTTTTTTTCGAAGTGGCAAACGCTGCGGCTCTAGGACAGACCCGAAGCACATTTCGTAAACCGCCGCGGGCCCGGGGAGAATATTTTTGCTGCTGAAGGTGAAGTTCGGTCAATTCGCTGGCCAAGGCTTCGCACTCCTCGCTTGCCAAGAACGCGGGCAACATCAAGAAACCGTTTTGCTCGAATTGCCCGCCGCCATTCACGCTGCACTCCGCTTACTTCAGCCCCAACACGTCTTGCATGTCATAGACGCTTGGCTTTTGCTTCACCACCCACTGCGAAGCGCGCAACGCACCATTGGCAAACGTCTCGCGGCTCGAGGCCTTGTGCGTCAACTCCACTCGCTCGCCGTTGTTGGCAAAGATCACGGTGTGATCGCCCACCACGTCGCCGCCACGGATGGCATGAATGCCGATCTCCCCACTAGTGCGCTCGCCCGTGATGCCTTTGCGACCATGGCGTAGTGCTTCTTCAAGCTGCACCTTCCGCACGTCACCGAGAATTTCCAGTAACGTCGTCGCAGTACCGCTCGGCGCGTCCTTTTTCAAGCGATGATGCATCTCGACGACTTCGAGATCAAACGCCGGACCAAGGATCTCCGCCGCTTTGCGAGTGAGCCAGAACAGGGTATTCACGCCGGTGGAAAAATTCGTCGCCATCACCAGCGGAATCTTGCTACCAAGCGCGACAATCTTTGCCTTTTCCTCGGCACTGTGGCCGGTCGTGCCAACAACAAGCGCCTTGCCATGCTTGGCGCACAATTCCGCCACCCCCAACGTGACACTGTGGAAACTGAACTCAATGACTACATCTGCCTTGGGTAGCAGCGCGCCGAGATCGTCGCCCTGATCCACTGCGCCCACGATTTCCAACTCTGGGATCCGGGTCGCGCACGAAAGCAACGCCTGCCCCATGCGACCTTTGGAACCGTTGATGATGACTCGGGTCATGGTTGATATCCTCGCTGATTAGAGCAGCCCGACCGTTTTCATGGTCTTGCGCAGCTTGTCGCGGCTGGCGCTGCTGATCGGCACCATCGGTAAGCGGAGTTCGTCTTCCATCATGTCCAACATCGCAAGCGCGGCTTTGGCCGGACCGGGATTCGATTCGATAAACAAGTCTTTGTAGAGTGGGTAGTATTTCTCGTGAATCCTAAGGGCAAGCGATGTATTTCCCTGCGCAAAAGTCCGCACCATGCGGGCTACTTCGTGCGGAATCACATTCGACGCCACGCTGACTACGCCATGTGCGCCCACCGCCATGAACGGCAATGTCAACGAATCATCACCACTCAGAATGGTGAACTTGTGACCGACTGTCGCCCGCAATTGGGAAACACGATCCGGATTGCCGCCCGCCTCCTTGATGCCGACGATGTTCGGGCTGTCGTGCGCAAGGCGATTCACCGTGTCCACCGCGATCTCGATGCCGCAGCGACCGGGAATGCTATAGAGGATGATCGGCAGATGCGTCGAACAAGCAACCGCATGGAAGTGCTGGAACAACCCTTCTTGAGTTGGTTTGTTGTAATACGGCGCCACCTGTAACGAGGCATCCGCTCCAACCTTCTCCGCTTCCTGCGTCAGGTAAATAGCTTCCTTGGTCGAGTTGGCGCCTGTGCCCGCCATAACCTTGATCTTGCCGTCGCAAATCTCGACCGCGAGCGCGATAACGCGGATATGTTCCTCGTAATCGAGCGTGGCAGATTCGCCTGTGGTACCGACGGGGACAATGCCGTCCACGCCGCCCTTGATCTGGGATTTGATCAGTTTTTCGAGGGCTGCCTCGTCAACTTTGCCTTTTTTGAACGGAGTAACTATCGCTGTGTAAGTGCCGGTGAATTGCATGGTTGTTTTCCCAAAAGCGCGTAATGGTCGGTTAATTTAGCAGGCTTGGCGAGCCGGAAATTCTTCCAATCTGGCTGGTTGTTTCGCCGCGCCAGCGCGAGTTCAAATCTCAATCTTGCCCGTGAACACAAAATCCGCCGGACCGGTCAGGCGAACGCTATCGAATTCGCCACTGGCGTCGGTGAAGCTGACCTCCAATTGATCACCGCCCTGCACCTGAACTTTCACGGGCGAGGTGAAGCCATGCACCCGGGCGGAAATCATTGCCGACGCACTCACCCCCGTACCGCAAGCCAAGGTCTCTCCCTCAACGCCGCGCTCGAAAGTGCGGACCCGGATGTGATTCTGGCCCAAAACCTGTACAAAGTTCACATTCGTGCCACGTGGGCCGAAGTGTTGATGCCGTCGGATTTCCGGACCGAGCTGCATAACCATGGCCTTGTCGGCGTCTGGAACGTATTGCACTGCATGCGGCACGCCCGTGTTGAGTGAGTGGATAGTGGCCGAGCCAGTCGAAAGAGACACGGTCTGGTTGAGCTTCAAATCTTTCGGCTTGGTCAGATTCACCGTCACCAGTTCTCCGTTGAAACCAGCCGCGATAACTCCCGCCGCCGTCTCGAACGAAAAATCCCGGTTCATTCCGGCCGTCTTCTGCACATAACGCGCAAAGCACCGCGCACCGTTGCCGCACATCTCCGCCACACTGCCGTCGCTGTTGTAGAAATCCCACGCCCAGTCCGCTTTGCCGCTGCGCGCCGGGACGAGCAGCATCACCCCATCCGCGCCCACGCCGCGATGGCGGTCGCACAAGTGGATGATCTGTTCGGTCGTCAGCGTGATCTGGCCGGCGCGATTATCAACGAGGACGAAGTCGTTGCCCGCACCGTTCATTTTCGTAAAGTCTAAAACCATAGGCGGTGCAGTATAGCAACCGTTGGGCGGGGGCAAAAATAAAAACTTCGACTGCTCGATAAGGCGCAAACTTGCAACGCGCGCCCCCCCCCAAGCGGATCAAGGCAGGACCATGACGCGATAAAACTGCATCAGGTTTGTACCAATGCTGTTGGTATGCGAAGCAATGTCACCGGTCGCCACAATATCCGGTCCGGCGGTTTCCCAGCTTCCCGCACCGAGGTTGGGAGTGAATTGCAGTTGGTAAGCCTGCCCCGGGACCGCCCCCCAACTGACGCTCACCATGCCGTCATGCACGGTGATGCCAGCAATCAACGGTCGCGATACCACCACGACCGCAAAGGACTTTGTGTCGGCAAGCGCCGGACTGCCATTATCCGATACGCGCACACTGATGAGGTTGGTCGTCGCCAGATCGGCGTCGGTAGTCTGCCAGAGGAACTGGCCGGTTTGGGCATCAATCATTGCTCCTGAAGGCGCGCCTGACAGTAGCTCAAACATCAGCGTATTCGTCGGCGACTCTGCGTCTGTGGCTGCCGCAAGGAAGCTCAACCGTGTTCCGACATGAATCACCCGATCGGGCAAAGCACTCAGAATTGGTGGCGAGTTGCTGTTCACCGTTAATCCGCTACCACCACCCTGCAACACCGCCAATGGCATCATCATGGAATTGCTTGCCAGGTCAGGGTCTGGGGTGAAGCTTGTCACGGAACAACTCGTGGTGTAGTTGCCGCCAAGCAGACATTTGCCTGTAAAGGTGAGGCTGGCGCTTGAGCCCGGCTCAAGCTTGCCGATGCTCCAGTAACCCGACGTGCCCAAGGATGTCCAGCTTCCCACCGAGCTGGTGGTGGCTTGCAAAACAAATCCTGCGGGGAAGACATTGGTCAACTTCACGAATGTCGCCGCATCCGGGCCGGCGTTGGTTACCGTCAGCGTCAGGCTGAAGCTACTCTTGGCGAAGATGACATTGGTTGAAAGACTTGCGATCACCGCCAAATCGGCGACGTTGCTCGCACCCGTGACATAGCTCAGGTTCGATGTGGTAATGCTCAACGTCCAGCCTGGCGTCACACTGCCGCCGTCCATGGCGTTATCATCGCGGATAAAAAGCGACCAATTGCCGTTGGGATTCGTTCCATTGAATACATCGAGGCTCTTGCCAAACGGTCCAGCCGTGCCGGTGCTGGCAGGCTATCCGTAGTGGAATCAATGTTAGTTGGCTTATAAGTTCCCGCCGTGATCGCGGCACTGTCAGGCACTGAAGCCGAGGCGGCATCATCAAAGGTTAGATTGATTCCATTGCGACCATTCCCGCCACCGCAATCGGACAGCAGCATCACGTTGGCCCCTCCAGGTCCGGTGAGCAGCACATCCACATCATCAGGCCAGCCATGCGTAAACCCGCGCAATGTCGCCGTGACCTTCTGGATCACGCCGGGGAAATCCGCCGCCACAATCAGCGACGGATATATGGAAGCCGCGCCACTGTCTGGAATCGTCACCGCAGTAGCATTAGTAAACGTGCGCGTCTGCACGGTCCGCAAGCCGAGGAAGATATCCACGCTGACCAAGCCCAAATCACCGGTCGCATCCGCCAGTTGAAACGTCGGATGAATCGTTTCGCCTGCCGTTCCGTTCGCGATGAAGCTGAACGCGCGGCTTGCCACCGAGCCATCATTTGGCAACGAACCGAACGAAACCGTTCCACTTGGCGCTGCCACGCCATTGGTAGCCAGCAAAGTGACTTGCAGATTGGTCGCCGCCCGCGTCCCCGTATTTTTGAGGCTCAAACTCAGGCTGACCAGTTCGCCCGGATCCACCGCCCGGTTCGTTGGCGTGAATCCTTCTTCCAACAACGCGGTGCCGGTCGGGCTAATGACTGGCACGGTCGTATTGGTGGCGTTGTAGATCACGAGGGCAAAATCCTGATCCAGTGAGCCACCCCAATTCGGCACGCCATCGGAATTGATGTTCGCCGCCGTCACTGTCACAACGATCTCGCCCGAAACTCCAGCGGGCAACAGCACACTTTCCACATTGTTCCGCGCGTCGGCGCTGCCGCCAGTCACCGAACTCGCACCACTGAACACGTTGCCCAGATAAACATTCGTTCCGACTTGCACAGTCAGATCCAAATCGTTGTTAAGGGCATTCCCTGTCGTGCTACCCGGCGCATCCGTCCACGCCAGCGTCACGCGCAATGGCTCATTCGTTTGCACAACCTGCGCCGTAAAGACCCGGACCTGCCCGGAGGCGACTAACAGATCTTCCGCAACCTGATCGCGCAACACGCGAGGCACTCCGTCGAACGCCCGGCCCAGATTCACGGCCCCCATGCCTTGCGAGGGCGACCAGAGATTATCCCCCGCCCCCGAACCAGACAGGTAACGCGTGGAGTTCATCAAAAACGCCTTGGTCATGGCCGGACTCGGGGCCCGCGAGATTGGCATTAAGAAAATATTGGCGCAACAAAGCGCACGCTCCGGCGACTGCCGGAGTCGCATGACTTGTCCCTGAAGACACCGTATAAAACTGTTGTCCAAGTGGGAAAAAATTATTGGTGTTACCCGCTGTTCCGCCCCCACTCAAGGCGCATAAACTCGAAGCCTTGAAGCCCAACAACGCCGAACCAGAGCCGGCCAAAGTCGCCGCGCTCTGCGGCACGCCACCGACTACGTGCGTTCCCGGGGCAACTAGATCCGGCTTCTGCCGGCCATCACTACACGGTCCCCGGCTCGAATAGGCCGCCACGTCGTTCGCACTGTCAGCAGCGCTGTCGGCATAACCACAACCATCACTGCCAAGGGAACTCTTGCCGCCGTTCGCAGTGTTCAGTGAGCTGTACATTCTCCGCCGCGCCAACGGTGATGACATTCTTGGCCGTCCCTGGAGCCCCGACAGTATTAGCTGTCGTGCCCCGATTGCCTGCGGCGAAAAGGATGACCATCTCCTGATTCCCCGGCGCAGCGAAGGCAGCTCCCGCCGGCTGGGCGTCGCGCACCAAGGCATCGAACGCTTGCGCATCGACGGTGTAAGCGTTATTCGTCGCGCCCCAGCTGTTGGCACTGATCCGGGCGCCATCCTGATAGGCCCGTGATTGCAGGTCGGTATAGTCTGGACTGGTAAAAAAGTCCGGATCAAATACGACCGATGAACCAACCCGCACGAACGGGCACACCCCCAACCCTGATTGGTAACCACTGCTGTCCACATGCGGAAAACCGCCGGTGAAATCGCTGAAGCCCGCCAGAATGTGGGCATTGAGATTTCCGTGTCCGTCCAATCCAGCCAGCGTGCTGCCGGCGTGAGCAGTGCCAACGAGCCGATTGTAAGCCACGCGACTGGCTTGACCGAAATCGGCGTGAGCATACAACCCAAAGTGCCCCGGCAGGCTCGTGCCGTTATCAATCCCACTATCGGTCACGTCCACCACGAAGCCCGAGGCATCAAACTGCGCCTGGGTAAAGCCTTTTTCTGTCAACCAATCGAGATAGCCCGGCCCTGTCAGACTGCCCCCCATCAGATTACCCGCCAAGATCTGCGCCTGCCGCTCATCGCGCTTGTCTGGCTCGTTGTAAGGCTGGATGGATAGCACATCCAGACACGCGCTAATATCTCCCAGTCGCGCCGTGGGCAACCGGACAATTATGTTGCGATATTGCAGCACCCGGAAGTCGCGTTGCACTGCGTCGAGTTTCAAACTCTCGATCAGCGCCAGGGTGGCTGGCGTCGTTTCGGTGTCCTCGACAATTTGAATTGCAAAAACGTCGGATTCGTTAGCCGGAGCGGCCAAGCCAAATAATTCGCGCTGCCGGGCGGCGGGATGAACCTTGAAGTCCGGAGTGTATTCCCCCTCCCACTGGACGAACGGCACTGTTACCGCCCATGTCTGTAACGCCGCCAGAGCTTTTGCGTCGCCGGAAACCAGATAAGCATTCTCGGGAATGTAGTTAATGACTTTGACACCCTGCCCCTCCAACGCCGTCCGCCATTCAGGTTTCACCGGCCCAACAAATTGAACGAGATGAAACTGTCGTCCGGCTCCCACGCTGCGCGTTTTTCGCAGGGCCCGCGTTTCTGGGGAACGCGTATCGATCCGCCGTGCGTTTAGTTCAATAAAATCTGCGGCGGCGTCAGCTTGAACCCGCCCCTGCAACTTTGTTGCCACCGCAGATTCTTCCGTGAGGATGATTTGGAAACTGCCATAATCCGCAACGAGCTGGCCGCCGCGTTCAATGAGTTGCTGGGCTTGGGCGCGATCCTGGACCCGCACCTTGCGCGGCGCCGCCGCGCGGCCATCCGCGCCGAAGGCCAAAAGCGAAAGCCGCCAGGACCGTAAAAATCCAGCGTCGGCTTTCGTTTTGGATTCGGTTGCCAGACTGACCAGCAGCCGTCGTTTGATTCATTCGCCCCCTTTTAGTGCGACATACACAACACAATCGTTAGGTTGAAACCTCGTTTTAGGCCCGATCACGGCGCGGCCAATACAACCCGGCTGGCCAGGGTCGCGCCGGGCATCGTGCCGTAGCCGGCATTCTGCTTCTGCAACACCACGCCACCAAAGGTGTACGTCTGGCCACTGATTGGGTCTTGCACATCGCCGGTGAACAACCCGCTACTCTTGGTGATCTTGAAGTTCATCGTATTCGGACTGAGATTCACCACCTGGCTGCCGGAATTCACGCTGACCACGTTATTGAACGGGGTCGTCAAATTGCCGCCTGTGAAACTCACCACCGCGCCGGAAAGATTGAGCGCCTTGCCCAGATCCAACGGCATGACGTACGTCGAGCCCACGGCTTTCGTGCCGTTCGTGAAACCGAGCGGATAACTGATCGGGCTCGCGCCAGCCAGTTTCGTCCAGACAAGATTACCGCTGACATCGCTACTGCTGAGATTGGTGAACGTCAGCCAGCTCATCACCGAGCCTTTGCCAACATAGAGCGAAACATACATCGGCCAATCGCCATCCGTTGTGAGATACGCTGAATGTGAATACTTTGAGCCGTCAGCCAGCGTGGCGCTCATGGTCGCCAACCCGTCGTCCGCTACGTGCATGGTCGCATAACCATCACCCGCCGGCTGTGCGGCATTACCGGACGTGCCCGGGATGACCACCGTGTATTCCCCGGCCAGCGTCGTTGTGCCAACTTGGCGTCCACCAGAGAGCGGCGCACTCCAGACCCCATCCGTGACCCGACCGGAAATCTGCCCAGACGTCGCTCCCGAGCCGACCAGCAATTCCACCGTCAGCGGCGTGCCGTCCCAGCGGGAAACCACATTCGTCGCGCGCAAGTTCAAACCGAACACCCCGGCAAACTGATAGCGGGAATACCCGATTTGCACCCAGGCAGAGAAGTTTCCATTGCCGTCCATGAACAGATTGAATGCGCCCGAGCTGTGCAGCCGAACTTCGTCTGCTTCATTAAACAGCCCATTGTAAGTTGCAGTCGTGGTCGTATACGGATTCGCTACAAAGCTCGCCTGCAACACAGTGTTGGATCGCATTGTGAAAGTAATGGTCGCCGCCGTGGAAGACACGCTGCCACTCCAACCACCAAACAGATAGCCAGCCGCAGGCGTTGCCGTCACCGAATAGGTCTGTCCCACAATCAGCGTGGTCGCTCCCAGATCGGGCGTCACCGTCCCTGAACCGCTCTTCGTCATCGACAGCTGCCCAACCGCCGGAGGCGCAGCCGTCACGGTGACGGGAAAGGTCGTGCTCGCAGAAGCCGCCCCGTCAGTCACGTTGATTGTAATGTCCGCCGCCCCCACCACCCCAGCAGACGTCACCGTGACCGAGCGATTGCTACCGGTGCCACTGAAGACGATGTTCGTCAGCGGCACAATGCTTGGCGCCGAAGAAAGCGCAGTAAGCGTGAGCGCATCCGCCGTCGTCTCGACATCATTAATCACGAAGCTCAACGGAGCGCTGCTGCCGCCCGAAACGATCGTTTGCGCCGGAATCGCTGTAATGGTCGGCGCGCTATTAACCGCCGTAACAGTCACCGCGAACGACCGCGTCGTCGTGCTATTGACCGCTTGGCCGTCATTCACCGTTACTGTGATTGTGACCGTGCCATTGGCATCCGTCACCGGGGTGAAACTCAGGCTGCCCGTGGTATTCGGGCTGGCATAACTCACCGTCGGATTCGGAATCAAACTTGGATCGGAAGAAGTAGCAGTGATCCCCAGCGCTTGCGTTTCATTCGCCGCGCCTGTTCCAATGCCGCTCAAACTCACTGTCTGCAAACCAGCGTTTTCCGCGATCGTGCGATTGGCAATTGTGCCCAACGTCGGCGTGTCGTTCACCGGATTCACCGTCACCGTGAACGTGCGCACCAATGTGTTATTCGCCGCCTGACCATCATTCACCGTCACCGTGATCGTCGCCGAACCGTTGGCGTTCGCCACCGGGGTGAAGCTTAGGTTGCCAGTCGCACTTGGACTGGCATAGCTGACTGTCGGATTCGGAATCAAACTCGGATTCGACGACACCGCCGTAATCGTCAGCGTCTGCGTCTCATTGGTCGAGCCGGTGCTGATGCCGCTCAAGCCCACTGTTTGCGCGCTCGCATCTTCGTCCACCGTCACATTGGATATCGCATTCAACGTCGGCGTGTCATTCACCGGAGCGACTGTTACCGTGAACGTGCGGCTGAAGGTATTGCTCACCGCGTGCCCATCGTTCACCGTCACCGTGATGATCGCCGAACCGTTCGCGTCCGCCACCGGCGTGAAACCCAGGCTGCCCGTGGTGTTCGGGCTGGTGTAAGTCACCGTCGGATTCGGAATCAAACTTGGATTCGAGGACGAAGCCGTCACCGTCAACGTTTGGTTCTCATTAACCGAACCGGAACTAATGCCACTGAGCGCGACCGTCTGCGCCGCGGCTTCTTCGCTGAGGCTAACATTGTTGATAGCCGCCAGCGTCGGAGGCACATTCGCCACATTCACCGCCACCGTGAACGTCCGCACGACGGTATTGTTCGCCGCCTGCCCGTCATTCACTGTCACCGTCACCGTGGCGCTACCACTGGTGTTGGCCACCGGCGTAAATGCCAGGCTGCCGGTCGCACCCGGGCTAGTGTAGCTGACCGTCGGATTCGGGATCACACTTGGATCAGACGAAACCGCCGTCACCGTCAAGGTCTGGGTCTCATTCGCTGCGCCCGAACCGATGCCCATCAGACTGACAGTTTGTTGGGGGGCGTTCTCGCCGATGCTCACATTGGCGATGGCGTTCAAGGTCGGCGTATCGTTCACCGGACTTACCGTCACGTTAAACGTGCGGATCGCCGTGTTGTTCGCCGCCTGACCGTCATTGACCGTCACGGTAATGACCGCGGAGCCAAACCCATTAGTCACCGGCGTGAATGTCAGCGTTCCCCCAGCATTCGGACTGGTGTAGCTCACCGACGGATTCGGAATTAAACTCGGATTGGACGACACCGCCGTCACCGTAAGCGTTTGCGTTTCATTCGCCGCCCCAGTGGCAATTCCAGCCAGACTCACTGACTGCGCACCGGAATCTTCGTTCACAGCCGCATCAGCAATTGCGCCCAGCGTCGGAGCGTCGTTCACCGCGTTCACTGTCACAGTGAACGTGCGGGTCAGGGTGTTGCTCACAGCATGACCATCGTTCACCGTCACTGAAATCGTCGCCGTGCCGTTGGCGTCCGCCGCCGGCGTGAAGCTCAAACTGCCAGTCGTGTCCGGACTGATGTAAGACACCGTCGGATTCGGAATCAGACTCGGATTGGAGGACACCGCGGTAATTGTCAGTGTCTGGCTCTCATTGACTGAACCGGAACTGATGCC
The DNA here is from genome assembly GCA_049840435.1 of Verrucomicrobiota bacterium. GTDB lineage: Bacteria > Verrucomicrobiota > Verrucomicrobiia > Limisphaerales > JADLHS01 > JADLHS01. The sequence continues at coordinate 46,398 of JASGKY010000057.1, forward strand.
GCTAAGCGCGACCGTTTGCGCCGTTGCATCTTCGTTGATGCTCACGTTACCAACCGCCGTCAGCGTCGGCGGCACATTCGCCAGATTCACCGCCACCGTAAACGTCCGGGTCACCGTGTTGTTCGCCGCCTGACCGTCATCCACCGTCACCGTGATCGTCGCGCTGCCACTCTGGTTCGCTGCCGGCGTGAACACCAGACTGCCGGTCGCACTCGGGCTGAGGTAGCTCACCGTCGGATTCGGGATCAAACTCGGGTTGGATGACACCGCCGTCACCGTCAAAGTTTGCGTCTCGTTTGCCGCACCCGTGCCAATACCATTTAAACTTACGGTCTGTTGGCCGGAGTTTTCACCGATGCTCACGTTGGCGATGGTGTTCACGGTCGGGGCATCGTTCACCGGGCTGACCGTGACATTGAACGTCCGAGTCACCGTATTATTCACCGCCTGACCGTCATTCACCGTCACCGTGATCGTCGCCGAACCATTAGCGTTCGCCACGGGAGTAAAGCTCAAGCTACCGGTCGCGCTCGGACTGCCGTAGCTCACCGTCGGATTCGGAATCAAACTTGGATTAGACGATACCGCCGTCACGGTGAGCGTTTGCGTTTCATTGGTCGCGCCGGTGCTGATGCCGCTCAAACTCACCGTTTGTGCCCCAGCGTCTTCGTTCACCGTCATATCGGACAAAGCATTAAGTGTCGGCATATCATTCACCGCGTTCACCGTCACAGTGAATGTGCGGGTCAAGGTATTGCTCACGGCGTGACCATCGTTCACCGTCACCGAAATCGTCGCCGTGCCGTTGCCATTCGCTAGAGGAGCAAAGCTCAGACTACCGGTCGCATCCGGGCTGGCGTAACTTACCGTCGGATTCGGGATCAAACTCGGATTGGAGGACGTCGCCGTCACCGTGAGCGTCTGGCTTTCATTCACTGAACCGGAACTGATGCCGCTAAGCGCGACCGTTTGTGCCGTTGCATCTTCATTGATGCTCACGTTACCAATCGCCGTCAGCGTCGGCGGCACGTTCGCCAGATTCACCGCCACCGTGAACGTCCGCACCATCGTATTATTCGCCGCTTGACCGTCATCCACCGTCACCGTGATCGTCGCGCTGCCGCTCTGATTGGCCGCAGGCGTGAACGTCAAGTTACCCGTGGCGCTCGGACTGACATAACTCACCGTCGGATTCGGGATCAAACTCGGATTCGACGATACTGCCGTCACCGTCAAAGTTTGCGTCTCGTTCGCCGCGCCCGCGCCAATGCCGCTCAAGCCCACCGACTGTTGGCCGGAGTTTTCGCCAATGCTGACATTCGCAATCGTGTTGACCGTCGGGGCGTCATTGACCGGGCTCACAGTCACGGTGAACGTGCGGACCACCGTATTGTTCGCCGCCTGACCGTCGTTGACGGTCACCGTGATCGTCGCCGAACCGTTGGCGTTGGCCACCGGGGTAAAGCTCAAACTACCAGTCGCGCTCGGACTGGTGTAGCTGACCGTCGGATTCGGAATCAAACTCGGATTCGACGACACCGCCGTAATCGTCAACGTCTGCGTCTCATTGGTCGAACCAGTGCTGATACCGCTCAAGCTCACCGTTTGCGCGCTCGCATCTTCATTCACCGTCACATCACTCAAGCCATTCAGCAGGGGCGCATCGTTCACCGGGCTCACCGTCACCGTGAAAGTGCGGGTCATCGTATTGCTGATCCCGCCGCCGTCGTTCACGGTCACTGAAATCGTTGCCGTGCCATTCGCGTCAGCCACCGGCGTGAAGCTCAGGCTGCCGGTCGCGCTTGGGCTGGTGTAGCTGACCGTCGGATTCGGAATCAAACCCGGATTCGAGGAAGTCGCCGTCACCGTCAACGTCTGGCTTTCGTTCACCGAGCCAGAACCAATACCGCTCAAGCCTACTGTCTGCGCGCCGGCATCCTCATTGAGGGTCACATTGCTGAGCGCGGCCAACGTCGGCTGGGCGTTGGCTTGTGAGACCGTCACCGTGAAGGTGCGAGTTACCGTATTGTTCGCGGCCTGCCCATCATTCACAGTCACCGTGATCGTCGCCGTGCCGTCGATATTTGCTGCCGGAGCAAAACTCAGGCTGCCGGTCGCGCTCGGGCTGGTGTAGCTGACCGTCGGATTTGGAATCAAACTCGGATTGGACGACGTTGCGATGACCGCAAGCGCCTGGGTTTCGTTTGTCGCACCAGTGCCGATGCCGCTCAAGCTGACGTTCTGATTGCCGGCGTTGCCAGCGACACTCAGGTTACTCAAAGCCGCCAGCGTGGGCACATCGTTTACCGCATTTACCGTCACCACAAACGAGCGACTGACTGTATTATTGGTCGTCTGCCCGTCATTGACCGTCACGGTGATCGTCGCTGTGCCGTTGGCGTTGACCACGGGCGTGAAGTTAAGGCTACCAGTCGCGCTTGGACTGGTGTAGCTCACCGACGGATTTGGAATCAAACTCGGATCAGACGAAACCGCCGTCACCGTCAACGTCTGCGTCTCGTTCGCAGCGCCGGTCCCGATGCCAGCTAAACTCACGCTTTGCGCCCCGGCATCTTCGTTGATCGTCACATCAGTCAACGCATTCAGAGTAGGCGGATTGTTCACCGGCGCGACCGTCACCGTGAAGGTCCGCGTCACGGTGTTGTTTGCCGCCTGACCGTCATTCACTGTCACTGTGATTGTCGCCGTCCCACTCGCATCGGCCACCGGAGTAAAAGTCAGGCTGCCGGTCGCGCTTGGGCTGGTGTAGTTGACCGTCGGATTTGGAATCACGCTCGGATTCGATGAAGCAGCGGTCACTGTGAGCGTATCGCTTTCATTGGCCGCCCCTGTACCTACACCCGTAAGACCCACGGTTTGTTGGCCAGCGTTTTCCGCCGTGCTCACATTCGCAAGAGTGTTCAACGTCGGCGCATCGTTGACCGCATTCACCGTCACGGTAAAGGTGCGTGTCACAGTGTTATTCGCAGCCTGCCCATCATTGACCGTCACCGTAATAGTGGCAGAACCACTGGCATTCGCCACTGGGCTGAAGCTGAGGCTGCCGGTCGCATTTGGGCTCGTGTAGCTGACCGTCGGATTTGGAATCAATGCAGGATTCGAAGACGCCGCCGTCACGGTCAACGTCTGCGTCTCATTCGCCGCGCCTGTCCCGATGCCGCTCAAGCTCACCGTTTGCACGGACGCGTCTTCATTGATGGACACGTTGCTGAGAGCGTTGAGCGTCGGCGTATCATTTACCGCGTTGACCGTCACGACGAACGTGCGAGTGGTCGTGTTATTTGCCGCCTGACCGTCATCCACCGTCACTGTAATGGTTGCTGTGCCGGTCGCATTGGCCACTGGCGTAAAATTCAGGCTGCCCGTCGCGCTCGGACTGGCGTAGCTAACGGTGGGATTGGGAATCAAACCGGGATTTGAGGAACTCGCCGTGACCACCAGTGTTTGCGTCTCGCTGGCCGAGCCGGAAGAAATGCCGCTCAAACTCACAGTCTGGACAGAAGCATCCTCGGCGATGGCGACGGCAGAAATCGCGTCCAATGTCGGCGGGGCATTCGTGATCGCAGCCGGAACAGCATAGCTAGCTTCATTCGAGAACAGACTTTCCGTGCCTTGGGAATCGTAGGCGGTCACGGCGAAGTAGTAGGTCACCCCATCAGAAAGATTGGCGAGAGTCGCGCTGGTGACGTTGCCGACGGCGGCAGAATTGGTGTAGCTGCCGGTAGCGACGCCATAATACAGGCGGTAACCCGTAACACTGACGTCAGAACTGGCATCCCACGCGAGCGTGACGCTGCCGACGGCAAACGACGAAATTCGCGTAAACACTGTGAGACATCCCAAAAGCAAAGCCCAGCGAGCCTTGAGTCCCACCCGATACAACACTCCTTTACAACACATCGAGGCAAGCTATGCAAATACGTTGCCAACTTCATACTGCTCAATGTTCTTAGCACTCTGCCAAGAAATTCCACGGAATTCACCCCCAGCCCCCGGGAATCCCCCGGGGCAAAGTCATCCTCGTTTGAGGACAGTCTCCGGAAGTCTGCAAGACAGCGCTTGTCCTGAAAAACAACAAGCAGCCACACTGCAATTAAATGTGCGAAAAACTTCTGACCGTGCCTCATGTCCCCGGGGTCGCCCCAGGCGGAGTCGCTCCCGAACTGCGCGGACTAGCGCTCAACTGCCGCATTCCATCGCGCACATAAAACAATCCAGAAAGGCCGGTAAATACCGCCGCCCCCAGCGTCCACGGCAACAGCCACGCTTCGCCCCAAGCTTGATCCCACTTCAATAACAGCCACGACACCGAAACCATCTGAAAGACTGTGGCAATCTTGCCGATGACATGAGGACGGAACGTGACCTTGCCAACGGTAAAATGAATGACAATCAGCCCGACGAGGATGACCAGATCACGGCCGATGATCGTGGCCGTAAGCCAGAACGGGATTTGCCCCAGCCGACTACCGTGATCAAAGCTCAACAAAATCACCGCTGACACGAGCAAAAATTTGTCCGCCAGCGGATCCAACACCGTGCCCAATTCGCTCCATTGATTATAATGCCGAGCGATGTAACCATCCACTCCATCCAAAATCGCCGCCGTGGCAAATGTCAGGATTCCAGCCAACCGATAAAGCTCCGCCCCGGTCTTGGCGTAGTAAACCACTGCGACGACAAAGAAGGGAATCAACAGAATCCGGAAAATGGTGACTTTATTGGCGGTGGTCACCCCCGGATGGAAATTCCCCCGCCGTCAGGTGACAAGCTCAAATTTTATGTGCGACGAAACATAAGCAAAGCGCCAGCCTCCGTCCCGGTGGGATTTGCGATTCACCCCAAAGCTTCCGCCACCCTCCAGATGCCTTGCGCGTGCCCAGTCACTTCGTGCACCTCCACCACGACGCCATGCAGCATCACACGTCCTTTGGCCACCTCGAAGCGCTGCGGCATATTCGTGATGAACCTTTTAATGACCGGCTCAATCTCCCGCCCCAACACGCTCTCTTGCGGCCCCGTGAATCCAGCATCGCTCAAGGTACGCGGTGCCACCCGGGAAAATCTGCTCATCCGCTGTTTGCACATGCGTATGCGTGCCGACAACCGCACTCACCTTGCTATCCAGCATGCGCCCCATGGCAATCTTCTCCGAGGTCGCCTCGGCATGCATATCCACAAAAATGATCTTAGTTTCCACCCGCAACCGCTCGATCTCGGGCGGCACGACCAGAAACGGATTTTCCAACGCCGCCATGAACGTCCGTCCCTTGCGCATTGAGCACGCCAACTTTCAGCCCTTGGACTTCAAACACGCCGCTGCCCTGCCCTGGCGTTCCCGGCGGGTAATTCGTCGGCCGCAGAAACCGCTTCTCATTCACGAGTAACTCCAAGACTTCCTTTTGATCCCAGAGATGATCGCCGCTGGTGATGACATCAATCCCGGCGGCAAAAAGTTCGGCTGCAATGCGGGGCGTAATACCATTGCCTCCAGCGGAGTTTTCGCCATTCGCGATGACAAAATTCACTCCGTGCCGCTCCCGAAGCTTGGGTAACAACGCGTGAACCGCCCGACGACCGGGTTCACCCACAATGTCACCGATGAAAAGAATCTTCACGTGCGGAGCTAACCATAGAACCGCCCCCCTGACACGCAAAGAATCGTAGCGAAGGCGGATATTTCAGGATTGCATCTCCCCCGGCGTTTTCCACACTGCGCCGCGTGTTAAAACTCGGTGTCAATATTGACCACGTCGCCACGATCCGCGAAGCGCGCTATCGCGGACTGCACCATGGCGAGCCTTCGCCCGTAGAAGCTGCGCATGTCTGCGAAGCCGCCGGCGCACACGGCATCACTGCGCATCTGCGCGAAGATCGCCGGCATATCCAGGACCGCGATGTTTGGAAACTCCGTGAAACCATACGCACCCGACTCAATCTGGAGATGGCCAATTCACCGGAGATCATCGCCATCGCGCTGAAACTCCGACCCGAAATCGTCTGCCTCGTTCCGGAGCGTCGCCAAGAAATCACCACCGAAGGCGGACTCGATGTGGTCGGCAACGAGGCCTCCCTTACTGATACCCGCAAGCGCATGAATGACGCGGGCATCGAAGTTAGTCTATTCATTGCGCCCGATCCGCAGCAGATCGAGGCATCAGCCCGCACCGGCAGCGAGTTCATCGAATTACATACCGGTCAATTTGCCGAGCAGTTTCATGATCCCGCTAAACGCGACGTGGAATTGCAGCGACTGATTGATGGTGCGAAACAGGCGCACGCCCTCGGCTTGAAGGTGAACGCCGGACACGGCTTGAATTACGAGAATCTGATGACGCTCCATCGCGTGCCACACCTTGTGGAACTCAACATCGGTCACAGCATCGTAAGCCGCGCAGTGTTCGTCGGGTTGCCGGCAGCAATCAAAGAGATGCTGGCGCTGATGCAGAATTATCAGACTTGAGCCGGTCGCTCAGCACTGCGGCGCGCAGCGCTGGAAAGAACTCGCGGAAGTCCGCGTGCAGTTCGACATAATTCTTTTCCAGTTCCGCCACCCCGCCGACTAAATCCACTTGGCGACGAAAACGCCGCTCCATTCGCGCCAACGTGCGACGCAGCCCATCGAAATCGCGATACGAGCCAAGCCAATCTTCCGCCCGCATCCGCTGCAAGGGCGGCCAGAGTGTTTCGGGTAGTTGTGCGCGGTGAATATCAAACGCTCCATAAACTTCCGCGACGAATGATTCCAACGACTGCGCCGAGTGCTGTGGCCAGTCCACCGAAAGAAAGTGATCGTAAAAAACATCCACCAACACCGGAGCAACTCGACGATAGATTACAAACCGCCGGATGCTCCTCCGCACCACGGGATGTTGATCGGTAAACGCATCAATCCACCGATGGCACGCAATGCCAGGTTGAAGGACTGAATCGAGTTGCGCCAATTCCGTCGCAGTCAGAAAATCAGGCAGCAGGTTGCCCAAGCGAAAAGCCGGCGCGTTTTCCGAGAGCAAGGCATGAGCGAGCCAGTTCATGATTTGGCCTGTCGTCGATTTGAGTTCTGCAACACCCTCTTGAGCTAGGCGGAGTTTGCTTGCTCGTCAAGGCTGCCCACGCACAATACCTCTGCATCATGATTCTTGGCATCGGCACGGACATCACAGAAGTCGCCCGCATCCAGTCCTCGCTGGACAAGTTTGGTGACAGTTTTTTGCAACGCATCCTTTTACCGGGTGAAATCACCTATTGCCGCGGTTATCAGAATCCCGCACCGCAGATCGCGGCCCGCTTCGCGGCGAAGGAAGCCATTTCGAAGGCCTTTGGCACCGGTATCGGCGCCGAACTTGGCTGGCACGATCTGGAAATTTGCCGAAAGGAATCAGGAGAGCCGTTTGTCGTTTTGCATGGCGGCGGAAGGAAGCTATTTACGGCCCGAAAGGCGCAGCAACTTTTGATTACTCTCAGCCACACCCATAATTACGCGACCGCAGTGGCCGTGCTGGAAGGCTGAAGACCTTCCAGCACGCCCTCCCTCCTTGGCTATCGGTTGCGCCGCAACCGGTGGCCGAAAATCAAGCTGCCCAACCCCAACAGCGTAGCGGCCGTCATGTTTGGCTCGGGAATCGGAATGGCACTATTGTAGGTGATTACCAAACTCAGACCGTCCGCCGAGAGTTCCACTCCGAAGCGCCCCCCGAGTGTCGGATTCACAAAATTTCCAACCACCAGTTCAAACACCGACGTCGCATCATTGCCGGGTTGAAATATTATCCCGCCGGTCGTTTGCACGAAGGTCCACAAATAGTTCTGGGTGGGATCAAAATTTGCCGCGAGCCCGGGGACACCGCCCAAGGTGAACGAAGTGACGTCAATCAAAGCCTTGTCCAAAGCCGTCGCCGCCAGTGTCAATGTCCCATTGATATTCAGCAAATCCCAACCGCCCCCCGCGGTCCCTGTTGCGTTCGCAAGATCCCAGCGATTCGTTGCCCCACCGAACCAGAAGGTGCTGCCGAGATTGAGCACCCCAATTTCATTACCAGCGGAGATACTTCCCCCTGGCGCATTCGTAACGAAACCGGTGACTGTGCCAGTGCCCGCCAGCAGTCCCCCGCTGCCAATGAGCACTGGCCCAGTTCCCGTGCCACTGCCGGTCGCGTTGTTTACCGTCAACCGCCCCGCGCGGATCTGAGTTCCACCGGAGTACGTGTTGGCAGCCGTCAGCGTGACCGTGCCGGAGGTAGTTTTGATCAAACCACCCGTGCCCCCCAAACGAGTCGAAACCGTGCCGGATTGAAGCTGATAGTCAGAACTGCTGGTGATACCGCCGGAAGAACTATTGATCGTCCCTCCGCGCAATGAAATCGAGCTCACCGTGAGATTATAAGCCCCGAGATTCAACACCCCGCCGTTCAACGTAAGCGGACCGGCGCCTAACGCGTTATTCTTGGCAACAGTTATCGTTCCGCTGTTCAGCGTGAGCCCGCCCGTGAACAAATTGGGTAAGGTGCCACTAAGTGTCAAATTACCCGCTCCCTCTTTAATCAGCGATCCACCACCACTGATCATTCCTTGGATCGTTGTGTTGAAACTCCCGGCGATAGTCAGATCGTTGCCCAGCAAGTTGACCGCGCCTCCAAAAACCAAATTCCCAGCATTAGCAGCCCAAAGCTGATCCGCACTTACCGTCACACCATTGAGGAAGGTCTGAGTGCTCGCGCTGTTATTCGTAACACCACCGGCGCCAAGATAAAGCATCTCGTTGGATTGCGGCATCAGAGTAAATGCTCCGGCGCTCGGAGCAAAGAGCAACGCGTGGAGATAAAAATTTTGGTCCAACAGCGACGTGGTCTTGCTCGTACCCGCAAACGTCACATCGGTATTGGTCAATCCGCTGATGGTGCCGGCTGGTGGCGGATTATTGAACGCCCAGTTCCCGGCGCGCGTCCAGCGGGCATTCCCCCCAACGCTTGGTGACCAGGTATAGTTAGTAATCGCAGCTGGCAACGTTGTGGCGGGCAAAACTAGCGCCAACAAGGTGAGCAAGCGCGTAACCCTACGCGGAGAGAATTGATGCACGGCTAATGCAGCCGTAGATAATTCCAAATGACGACCATCCACCGTGGGCAGACACGGCATAATTTTTTCCTCAACTTCTGATTCGCCCTGCCGATACAACACACCAGAGGCAGAAAACCGCTGCGACGCAATTCGCAGGAAAGTCTGACCTCCTTGCAAGGCAACTAAGGTTGTCCACCACTCACAATGGGGACGAACCTCATGTTGCCGCTTGCCTTTGCAGCCCCGATGCCACCCCTGCCCCGGAAAATTTCCGGGCTGCCCCCGGGGCGCTGCTTCACGCGCGCGGATGCGCCTGCTCGTACGCCTTCTTCAATCGTTCGGTCGAGACGTGTGTGTACACCTGCGTCGTGACGAGATGCGCGTGGCCCAAAAGTTCCTGAACACTGCGTAAATCCGCGCCATTATCGAGTAAATGCGTCGCGTAGCTGTGCCGCAATTTGTGCGGCGTGATGGACGGATCAAGCCCCGCGCGCACGAGATAAGTCTTCAAGCGCCGCTGCAACATCGTCGGATTCATCGGCGAGCGCTGTTTCGTTTCGGACTGAAAAACGTGCATCGTCCCGCTCGGCTTATCCGACAGATGCGTCCAATAGTGTCCAATCGCCAGCAACGCTGTCTTGCTGATGGGCAATAACCGCTCTTTCTTGCCTTTGCCGCGCACACGAACGATCTGTTCCGCCCAATCAATGTCCTCCACGCACAGCCCGACCATTTCGCTGATGCGCAATCCGCACGAGTAAATCGTCTCCAGAATCGCCACATCCCGATAACACGCGGCCACAGAGACCGGTCGCCCGGCGGATCTCTGCTTGGACGACTTCAACCCCTCCAGCGGCGCAACCAGCAAATCCTCCATCTGCTTCACCGTCAAAAACTGCGGCAGCCGCTTCGGTTGCTTGGGTAAGGAGAGGTTTTTAATCGGTGAACTTTCCACCGAACCATGCCGGATGAGAAACTTGTAAAACGTCCGCAGCGCCGAGAAGCGCAGAGCAATCGCCGCCCGCCCGAGGTTTTGTCGCCCCAGAAACCGCAGGTAAGCGCGAAAGTCGTCGCGCTGCAGCTTGTCCCAGACCGGAGTGGCCTTCCGCTCGTTCTTGTGCCAGAAGTGAAACTCCGTGAGCGCTTGTTGATAATTCCGTTGGGTATAAGCCGACGCACCGCGATCCGTCGCAAGATGTGTGAGAAATTTTTGAATCCACTCATCCTTGATGAGCGCAGCGGAAGCTTGGACGGGTTCGTCCATACCAACGAATGTTTACTCCTCGCCTTCGCGCGGCGGGAACTCGAAGGTGATCTTACCCTTCTTGTCCATCACGAGGAACGCCGGGAACGGCTTACCCGCTTTGGAGATGAACTTGTCCAGCAAATCGCTCTTGCTCGTCTTGAGAATCTTTTCGGCCTGAGCGGCTTCAATGGGTTGTTCCAAAATCGTTTTACCGATCTTGAACGTGCAGCGCTTCGCTTCGAGCTGGGAATTCTCGCAGAGGTAGCCGGCTTCGACATCGAACACCTGGCCCTTGCACTTCGGGCATTTGCCAATGACCGGCTTGCCTGTGAAATCAATCTTCGGCGGTGGCTCGGAGGACTTGGTCTTTCCCTTCTTCTCGCGCGGTGCGAACTCGAACGCCGTTGTCCCATCTTTCACGATCAGGAACGCCTCGAACTTGCGGTTCGTCTTCTTGGAGACAAAGCCCTTGAGCAAATCAGTCTTCCCTTCCACGAGCAGCTTCTTCACCTGCTCCGGTGAGATCTCCTGTTGCAAAATGATTTTGCCCGTGCGGAATTTGCAGGACTTCGCCACGCCCGCCTGATTTTCGCAGACGTAATTCATGCCACCGTCGTACACCTGTCCACCACACGCGGGGCACTTGCCCAACGATTCTTTGCCGGTGAAATCCATCGGCGCGGCCGCATCGCCTTCCTTGTTCTGATCGTTGCCGAAATCAAACTCCACCTTGTGCTCGGCGTTCATCTTGAGCAACGCGGCAAAGGGAAAACCCTTCTTGCTCATGAACCCCTGCAACGGCCCGACCTGTTTGGTGGTGATCAGCGTCTCCACTTCCTCCGGCTCAAACATGCGCCCGCACAAAGTTTTCCAAACCTGGAAATCACACTTGATGCACTGATAATGCTTGTACTTCTCGTGCACCTCGCCGCCGCATTTCGGGCACGCAACTTTCAGCATCCCGAAGTCGCCCGGAATCGTGTCCTGCTCAAACTGCTTGGCGCGATCCACGATGCGGCGCGTCATCTCTTCGATGCCGCGCATAAACTGCTCGCGGCTGATCTTCTGCCGCTGCATTTCTTTCAACTGAAATTCCCAATCGCCCGTCAACTCTGGCTTGGTCAGCTCGGGGATACCCAAGCCGTTCAACAATTCCATCAGCGAAAACGCCTTCGCCGTTGCCTGCAACTCCCGGCCATTGCGCTGGAGATAATTTTCGTAGATCAGCCCTTCGATGATCGCCGCGCGCGTCGCGGGCGTGCCGAGACCTTTCTCGCTCATCGCCTCGCGCAATTCGTCGTCATCCACGAGCTTACCCGCGCCTTCCATCGCGGAAAGCAATGTCGCTTCCGAATAACGGGCGGGCGGCTTGGTGACGTTTTGCTTCACCTCGACGTTGCTGGTCTTCACCGTTTCGTTCGGCTTCACCGGCGCAAGATCCGGCGTGCCGTCATCCGACTGCGCTTCCTTGCCGTAAACGGTCAACCAGCCCGGCTGCACCAAAACCTTGCCGGCGCTCTTGAACGGCTCGCCTTCCACCCGCGTGATGCGCGTGGTTTCCAGAAATTCCGCCGCCGGATAAAAGATGGCGAGAAACCGCTTCGTGACGAGGTCGTAAAGTTTTTGCTCCGGCTCGCTCAAGCCTTTCGGCGCTTGCGTCGTCGGAATGATCGCGAAGTGATCCGAGACTTTCGCGTTATTGAAGATACGCTTGTTCGGCTTCACCCAACCGCTGTTAAGAACCTGGTCGGCAAAGGTCGAATAGCGCGTGACGAACGTCGTGCCCGTGGTTGGCCCGGTGCCGGCGAACATCTGCAACGTCGTCTTGACCGTATTGATGTAATCCTCAGGCAAGGCGCGTGAATCCGTTCTCGGATACGTCAGCACCTTGTGCTTTTCGTACAGCGCCTGCGCCACCGCGAGCGTGTTCTTCGCGCTGAAGCCGAAGCGTGAGTTCGCATCGCGCTGCAAGCTGGTCAGATCATACAGCAACGGCGACATGGAAGTCGTCGGCTTACTCTCCTCCGTAACAATGCCGGGTTTGCCCAGGCATTTGGCTTTGATCTCTTCAGCCTTCGCGGCGTCCCAGAGACGCTCGGGCTTGAGTTGCTCGTCTTCAGACTTGGAAAACTTCTCGTCGAACCAGCGCCCTTCGTATTGCCCCGCGGCAGCGTCGAACGTCCCATGGATTTCCCAGAAGTCGCGCGGCACAAACTTGCGAATCTTCGCTTCGCGCTCCACGAGAATTGCCAATGTTGGCGTCTGCACACGCCCCACGGTCGTTTTGAAGAAACCGCCGAGCTTCGAGTTGAACGCGGTCATCGCCCGCGTGCCGTTGATGCCGACCAACCAGTCCGCCTCGCTGCGGCTTGTAGCCGCGTCGGACAACGGCTGCATGGAAGCATCCGAACGCAACGCCGCAAAACCCTCGCGGATGGCCGCAGGCGTCATGGATTGCAACCAGAGGCGTTGAATCGGCTGCTTGGCTTTCGTGTAACGGACGATGTTGCGGAAAATCAGTTCACCTTCGCGCCCGGCGTCGCAAGCATTGATGAGCTTGTCCACGTCGTCGCGCTTGATGAGTTTCTTGAGAACCTTGAGCCGGCCTTCGTTTTTCTCGATCGGAGTGAGATCAAAGTGCGGCGGGATGACGGGCAGACACTTGAACGTCCATTTGCCACGCGCGGCTTCAACACCCTCCGGCGGCACGATGGTGAGCAAATGGCCGACCGCCGACGAGATGACGTATTCGTCGTTCTCGAAGTAGTCCTGTTGCTTCTGAAACTTGCCGAGCGCCTTGCTGATGTCGCTGGCGACCGACGGTTTTTCCGCGATGATGAGGGTCTTGCCCATGTGACGCGGCAGACTTGTAAGCCTCAAACCGCGCCGGTGGCAACATATTTCTTACTGGGAAAAATCAGGACAACCACGGTTTACCCTTGAATGACCACTCCGATTTCAGCGCATTTTCCCCAGCAAACTTGTATCAAACCCGCAAATCACTGGACACCGCCCAGTCGCCTTTTACCCTGCCGCCGTGCTGATCGCTTTCCAAAAACCCTACGGTGTGCTGTCGCAATTTACGCCCGACGGCTCGCCGAACCGCCCGCTTGCGGAGTTTGGGTTTCCCAAGCACGTTTACCCTATTGGCCGGCTTGATGCGGACTCAGAGGGGCTGTTGCTGTTAAGCGATGAACCGGAATGGAACGCCCGCCTGCTCGAACCGCGCCATGCCCACGAGCGCGAATATTGGGCACAGGTGGAACGCATCCCCACTGCGGAGGCTCTGGCGCAGTTGTCAAAAGGCGTCGTTATCCAAGGCCGCAAAACGCTGCCAGGCCGTGCCTGGTTGCTGGGCCGCAGCCGCAAATGCCTCCCCGCACTCCGCCCATTCGCTTCCGGAAAAGCGTGCCGGATTGCTGGATCGGGTTGGAGTTGATCGAGGGCAAAAACCGGCAGGTCCGGCGCATGACCGCCGCCATCGGTCACCCGACATTACGACTGGTCCGGGTGCGGATTGGCCGCTTATTGCTCAGCGACCTTGCTCCGGGCAAATGGAAGGTTCTCTCCGAGCCAGAGCGTAGCTTAGTTGCTGGTAAATGAATTCCACCCCACCTTGCTCCGTCTTAACTGCTCCATTTGACAGTTGCCTAAGCCAAACTAACTATGATCAGCATGAAGAAACTTGTCCTAATTCTTTCTCTCGTTGCCATGACCACCATCGCCGCCACCGCTCAATCGCTTTACGACATCAAACTCAAGGACATTGACGGCAAAGACACCTCGCTTGCCGCCTACAAGGGCAAAGCCGTACTTAATCGTCAACGTCGCTTCCAAGTGCGGTTACACGAAACAATACTCCGGCCTCGAAGCTACCTACCAAAAATATAAGAGCCAAGGATTCACGATCCTAGGTTTCCCCTGCAACCAATTTGGCGGGCAAGAGCCCGGCACGAACGAGGAGATCAAACAATTCTGCTCCAGCAAATACAGCGTCACGTTCCCGCTGTTCGACAAGATTGAAGTCAATGGCCCGAACCGGCATCCGCTCTACATCACGCTCGCCGGCAAAACCTCGCCCTTCCCCGGCGATATCAAATGGAATTTCAATAAATTCCTCGTCGGCAAGGATGGTAAAATCCTTCAACGATTCGACTCCAAGATTGCGCCCGATTCCGAAGAATTAACCAAGGCCATCGAAGCCGCGCTCGCTGCCAAATAAGCGCCGGTGGGTTCATGGCAGCGCAGTTTTCCGCAAAATCGGATGAAAGATTACGCTGGAACTTAGCCGCGGGCCTGGTCGAGTGTAGTTCAGCCTCAAATGTGGACGGGCATCCGCCGGGTGCCCGCAGTTCGCAAAACTATTGCGGCTATGAACACCAACAGCTCCACTCACGACCGCGCGCAGGTGTGGCGGGAGGTTGATCGCGTTGAACCAACCAAACGCCCCGCCCACGAGCGGATTGACGATTTCCACGAGATTTATTCCCTGCTGGACGAGGCGGACATTCGCGCTCAGGCCAGCCGCTGCATTCAATGCCCGCAGCCCAGTTGCCGGGAAGGCTGCCCGCTCGCCAATCGCATCCCGGAGTGGCTCGCGCTCGCCGCCGAGGGACGTTTCATCGAAGCTGCTGAAATCTCCCAGACTACGAGCAACATGCCGGAAATCTGCTCCCGGGTCTGCCCCCAAGAAAAACTCTGTGAAGGTTCATGTATCCTCGTCGGTCACGCCGAACCAGTCTGCATCGGCGCAATCGAAAAATTTATCAACGAGTTTGCTTTTGCGAACAGCTGCGATTTCACCCCCATTGCCCCACCCAACGGCTGTCGCATCGCGGTGATTGGCTCTGGCCCCGGCAGTTTGGCCTGTGCGGATGAACTCGCCAAGCTGGGTTATGCCGTGACGATCTTTGAGGCGCAAGCGCAACCCGGCGGGCTGCTGCTCAACGGTATCCCAGGCTTCAAGCTGGATAAGAGCGTGGTGGAGCGCCGGATCAGCATTCTGCGGCGGCGCGGAGTAAAATTCGAAACCGGTGTCACCATCGGCACGCAAAAATCACTCCGTGCCTTGCGCGAGGAGTTTGACGCGGTTTTCCTTGGCATTGGTGCGCAAAAAGCCAAGTCACTCGACATTCCGGCGCCGAACTGAACGGCGTCCAAGCGGCGCTGCCCTTCCTGGTTCAAAAGAATTCACCGATGGCACTGGAAATCCCAACGATTGACGTGATAGGGAAACGCGTCGTGGTGTTAGGCGGCGGCGACACCGCAATGGACTGCCTGCGCTCGGCCATTCGCGCGGGGGCCGCCGAGGCGGTGTGCATCTATCGCCGCGACCTCACCAACATGCCTGGTAACCGCAAGGAGTATTACAACGCCATTGAGGAAGGGGCAGAATTTTTGTTCCTCACCAATCCGGTCGCACTCAAATCTGACGGCCATGGCAACGTAGCCGGCGTGCGTTGCATCAAAATGGAATTGGGCGACCCCGACTTCTCGGGAAGACGCAAACCCCGCGTCGTGCCAAATTCAGAATTCACCATCGCCGCCGATCTCATCATTGTGGCGTACGGTTTTGATCCTGTGCCGCTCCCGCCCGATAGCGATTTCAACCGGATTGCCGTCAACGATTGGGGCACAATCCGCGTGGATGAAGAGCAGATGACCAATGTGCCCGGCGTTTTCGCCGGCGGCGACGTGGTGCGCGGCGCGAGCTTGGTGGTGCACGCTGTCCGTGACGGCAGGAAAGCCGCGTTGGGTATCCACCGGTACATACGCCCGCCAGCTGACTAGTTCCCCGGCCTTGGAATTTCTCCGCGCCACGCTACGGCGCCAGCACACGCAGACGGAAGTAGGATTGGGGCTCTCCTTCCAAGTGATTTGTAAACGACATCGCTCCCCCGGTCCCGGTCAAAACTGCGCTCACCGGAAACCAGCCCGGCGCAGCTAAATTATTGCAAGACTCCACCTGAATTCTCTGCCCAAGCGTGCTCGCCCAACTGAGAATGAAACCCTCTCCCGTCATCGTGCAGCCAGAAACCGCTGGCACCGGAGCCGTCACAACTACAAAACTCTGCGTTGCCGTCAAACTTGGCGTGCCGTTGTCCGCGACAATGACGGTGAAGTTATTCGTTGCCGGCGCTGTGCTTGGCGTCCACGAAATAACGCCACTCATCAATCCGATGCTTGCGCCGAGCGGCTTGACTGCAAGGCCGTAGGAAAGTGATTGAGCTGGCACATCGCTGTCGCTACCTACCGCAGTCACGGTCAACGTCTGGCCTAAAGTCACCAGATAGTTGGAAATGGCTGCGAGGGTCGGCGGGGCGTTCGGCACAATGTTTGCCGCGCGCGGTGTCGGCGTTGGCATGGCGTAAACGTTCGCCGCACCGTTTGGAAAACGCCCTTCGCTGACGTTGCTTGTTTGCGCCCCGAAGCTGATGGCATCAATCGTCGTTCCGTCCGCTGCGAATAACCCGAGCGCCTCCCCCCCCTTCGCCAGCGCAAAGCTAGCGTGCAAATCAGCCCGATTGGTAGCATTCTGCGCGGCTTCATTGTCAGCCCAAACAAGCAGATAACCGCCAGCTGGAATGATGTAGTGCCCGTTGTTTGGAATTTCGAACTGAAACTTGTTCGTCAGGTTGTCCGTCAGGAAATAGCCCCCCACATCCACTGCATTCGTCCCGGGATTGTAGAGTTCAAACCAATCTTCGAACTGGCTGTCCGCCGGATCGGCGAGCGTCAGGGTATTATCCGCCATCCATTCGTTGATAAAAATAGTGATGGGCGCAGAAGCACCGTTGTTTGTCGCGCCGGGCGTGGTGTAAAGCATGTCGCGCCGATAGAACGGCTGCGCATCCGGCACACTGCCATAGCTCCAATTGGCGGGGAGGTCCTGATAATTCAAGTAATCCACAACCTGCGTTGCCCCATTGATGATGCGTGTGAGCGCAAGGCTGCCGCTGCCGGACGCCAGCAAAATGCCGGCGTGTAGCGAGGTGGCGGTGGTTTGATTCGTCGTGTTATCGCACCAGATCAAAGTGAACCCATTCGACGCCACCCGACTGGTCGGGAACGCCCATTTTGTCAGGTTGGTGTAAGTATCAGTTAGATAATAGCCGGACAGGCTGACATTGGTCGTAGCGGTATTGAACAATTCCGCCCAAGGATCGGGCTGACTAAAATTATCAAGCGGTCCGGTTATGTTGTTAGCTTGTGCCTCATTCAGCCACAGCGGTGGAAAGGCTGGCAGGTTGGTGACGACAGAATTAGCCGCGCCGGGGGTGCAGGTTGCGAAACCACCAAGCGTGTTGGTATAAACGGCGTTCAACTGCATCCCAAAGACAACGTCGCTGCTGTTGGTGGCGCTTTGATGTACCGAGACTGCGAGATAATTCGTGCCGAGGACAAACGCGCTCGAAGGCACAATCAAGACATCCTCGACACTGGCATCGCTGTTGCCAGCGGGCGAACCAGTCGCCAGCGACGCATTGGTAATACTCCCAGTGGCATTCATGCGCAGCCGCCGCGCCTCGACTCCATTGATGTAGAACACGGCGCCATCGTCCACACGCCCTCCAATAGTGAATTGGTAACCGGTAGGATTGTATCCTAGAACGAAGGTGGTGCGGAAGTAACTCGCATGTCCCGGCAACACCACCCCGTTGCCGATACGCGGATCGGTCAACGTTGTGCCAATGAGCGGCACGATGGCCGCGTTGCTTTCAAATGCAAGCAAGCCAGTCCCCGCCGGCCAGGCCGAGTCGTTGTACGCCGGGCTGGTCCAATTGACCCCATCAAGGTTGGCCGTCTGGTTATAGCGCCAGGTCTGGCCGTAGGCCATCAAGGCCAAGGTCGCGGGCGGCTGAATGGCGCTCGGGATCAATGTAGCCCAGTTGGCGACCCGCCCATTGTCCTGGGTCGCATCCACCAGTTGCAGTGAAACCCCATTGCTCGGCGTCGGCCAAGGTGCCGCCGCTTCGTAACGCACCCGATCCACCACGATGGTGTTCGTGCCGGCCGTGGGACGGAGCAACGACAAGGTTTCGCCATCCCGATCCAGGTTTCCCGTAAACCGATCAAACGCCACTTTATCGCCCCCATAGATCTGGTTGAAAACAAAAGCGTCTTCCGCCAGCACGAGATAGCTGCGCGGTGGCAGCGTCGCCCCGGCAGGAAAATCATAGCCCAGCCCATTGATGCTCCAGCCGGAAAGATCAAACGTGTAGTTCGAGTGCGAGTTGAACAGCTCCACATACGTCCCGCCAGCCACCGCCGGTTGATACATGATTTCGTTCAACACAACGAAACCCTCTGGCGCCATGGTGCCGCCAGTGTAGTTGGCCGTCACGTTGCCCGTGGCGTTGGAGATCACATTGCCAGTCCGATCGGTGGCGGAAATGTTCAACACGTTCGTTCCGCCGACCAACGGCACCTTGACGCTCCAGTTGGTCAGGCTGGTCCAAGTCACGGCGTAAGCGTTCGAGTTGACCAGAATGGTTTCCACCGCCAGCGGGCCCGTCCCTTGAAGCGTAAGCAGATTGCTGCTGGTCACAACTTGATAGGTGGCGTTGCTGACGCTGAACGCGGCGCTGGGCAATACGGTGAGCAGATAGGCGCGCCGGGAGGCGATATAGGATTTGATGAATGCCGGTGAAATCAGTGGCACGCCGTGCTGTTGAAAGGCCGCGTAGCGTTCGTCCAACGCCACATCCGCAGCCCCCGGCAACAACGAGGTTTCCACGGCTTCCTGAAAGCCACGCAAATACTCGCGATGCACCGCCGGGTTGTTCTGGATCAGGTTGAGCAACACCGTGTCGAACATGTTGTAAATGCTGTCGGTGGCGCCGTTGCCCCCGGCCCCGAGCGCGATTTCAATGTCCCACATCTGCAGCCGCCACCCCTGCCCCTCGGGCTTGGCCGCGAACATGTTTTTGCCGCGCTGATACGCGTAACTGTCCCAACTGCCGCAGATGTGATGCACGACGACCGGACGCAAAAAGTTCGGCACGTCCATCCAGGTGCGCACCTGATCGAGGTAATTCGGCGCGCTGGTGTTGTTCACCGCGGCGATGAGATTCGTGAACGCCGCCCAGTTGTTGGGATCGTCCGTGGAGCGCGGTCGCCAGTTCCAGCGATAACGCTTCGGATCAATCTCCCCCGTGCTCTGATTTGCTCGGACCAGCGTCGCATAAACACTCCCCTGGTCCTGCGCATTGTCTGCAAACTCAAACCAGCTCTCGATCTTGCGCAATTCCGTCGTTGTGTCCGGGAAATACTCGGCGAGCATCTCACTGTTCGGCTGTTGAGTGTCGTCGTAGATTGTGCCGCGCTTCACGCCGTTGACCACCACGTTGATGTGCCGCCGATAGTTGTATTGCTGGCCCAACTTCCGCGCGATCCAGTTGCCGGTGATGTCCACCTGGGCGGAATCATCATTGAAGAAGAAATTTCCGTCCGCCACATCGTAGGCCGACAACACGAACGGCTCGGAGCCGAGAAAAAGTTCATCCTTGCGGAAGTTCACCTCGTAATCGCACGCGATCGCATTCAGCGGACCATTATAGGCCGGCGTATGGAACGGGCTGCCGCTGTACAACGTGTCCACGTTGTAGATCGCGCGCGTGTTGCCATAAACGAACGTCGCATCAAACGGATCGTTGGCGTTGCGCTCGCGCGTGGTCCACTGCGAAATGTTGGCCGCCGTCAGCCAGAGCCGATACGTGCCGATGCTGCCGGCAATCACCGATTCACCCCACCGTACGTGACATTCCCGCGTCGGCGCTTCCGCCGGGAACTGGCTGGTGGCCGCGAGCGAATCCGTGGCGGAGACAACGAACGCGGCTAGCACACCCGACGCCTGACCTGGAATGGCAGCCCGATACACCCCCAGATCGTTGGTCATGGTCACCGTGGTATAAGTCGCGTTGGGATCGATCCGGTATTTCAACTGCACCAACGCCACGCCATCCGGATCAGCCACCCGCGCACTCACCAGCACGACCTGCCCCGCCGCCGGCAGCACCGGCGCATGGGAAACTTCGGTGATGGCCGGGCCCGCATTGGCAAGAAGGCGGGAATTAGGCAACCCGGGCGTGCCAAGATTCGTCGGCAGATTCAAGCGTTGGGAAACTTCCATCCAGTTGCCGCGCATGCGCAACAATACATACGGATCACCCTTTAACCAACGGACCTGGGCGCGCATCGTCCCGGTGTTCGGCGCGCCTGTCGCCGCCGTGGCGGACAAGGCGCGCGCAATCTTGTTCGCCCCGGTGTCGCCCCGGCCTAAGGACACCAGATGCAACGCCGCGCTGCCGCCGATGCCGACGCTGTTTTGCGCGTACCGATTTCCGCAGCACGCCGCTGATCACCCAATTGTTGGTGTCGCTGGCGAAGTCGCCGTTAGCAATCAGGTTCGCTCCGCCATTGCTTAAAAACTCCAGATTGTCCACGAGCGCTTCCCCCTCACCCTGTAGGAATAATTCAAAACGATTGGCCACCCCATAGGTTGTCGTTCCTTCGTTGACCAAGCCGGTCTGGCCGTTCTCCATGATGTTCGTCGCATCAATCGTCGTCCACGTCGCCTTTGCGCCCTCGTCACTATCCGCCCAATTCGGAGCGAGCCGGGTGTCCGCATCGGGATCAATCAATTCCAGCGAACTTCCGCCGCCGTCGCTCCATTTGCCCCACCGCCCGCCCTCGCCGTAAGTCACCTCGTTGACCGGGATGTAAAAAATATTCGTCGTTACTACCCCCGAAACGTTTGTAGAAACGAGATCATCCGGCTTGGCCAACACGATGCGTTCACCGCTGTTGGACAGCTTGCCGCTGTAATTGCCAAAGGCATTTGTGCTGTTCAGCTGCGAATACTTCGCCAGCAGGTTGGTCAGGCTTTCGGCAACAACTACATAGCCGCCCGCCGCAATGATGGTGTTCGACGGAAAGGTGAAGCTGACACCGTCCTGTAATTGCCAGCCGCCGAGATTCACGGCGCTGCCGCTGCGATTGTAGAGCTCCAAGTATTCATCATCGTCATTTTCGGAGATCGGATGGTACATGATCTCGCTAATAACGACGGACGAAAGCTGCGGCGGCGTGTTACTCGTGCCTTGCGTGACGGTGGCGAGCCGCTGGAAGCCGGGCGCGCCATTCGGATAGCGTCCCAGGCTGACGCCATTTTCTTGCCCATCAAACTTCACCGCATCCAGCACCCGCGTCTGGTTCGAGTTCACGAGATAGACCGCCTCGCCATCGGCGGCAAAGGCAAATCCCAATTGTGCTTGCGAGAACGCCAGAAAGCCCCGCGCCGGAATCGTTGTGCCATTGACAATCTGATACTTGTTTGTTCCCGCAGTGTCACTCAACCACGCCCCCGACAGATTCACCGCTTGCGCCCCTGGATTGAAGAGTTCGACATAATCCACCTGCGGCGCATCAGTGTGGGCCAAGATTTCGTTGACGACCACCGCGCGCGCTGGCTCAGTGCCGTAATGTTCGAACGCACCTGGTGAACCACCCATCACGTCGCTCGCCGACCAGGCACGCGCATCATTCTCGCCATAACTTGGACGATTCAACACGAGTGAATGACCAGCACCGTCGGCCGCAACCGGCCATGGGGCTTGGTTGTCATAATTGATCTCCAGCAGAATACCCCCCAGTTCGTTCTTCAGTCGGAGCATGCCCCCACTGTTGGCAAGCTTGCCTGTGTACGGACCGAGAAATGCGCCTCCGTAAAAACTCTGTGCCGACACTGGGTCTTTTGCGATTACGAGAAATTGGCCGGGCGCAATTTTGGTATTCGCCGGAAATTCGTAATCAATCTCCCCTGTTAACTTGTGGCCGGTGAGGTCTTCGGTAATCAGGCCGGAGTTCCAAATTTCGACAAACTCCAAATCACCGCCACCCAGCCACGCTGCCGGTGGGCTGTACATGATCTCGGAAATCACGAGCGCCGTGCGCCGGCTTGATGGCCCCAACGGTTCAAATGGCAACGGTGCGTTGGTGGTGATCGTCCCCGCCGCCGCAGCAAAGTCGCGGAACTGCGCCGTTGTCGTGGTCGTAACGCTGGCCGCCGTGAGGGCAAAGCCGACTTGCACCACGTTTGACATCGTGAGCGTGGCTGTGCCGAGGTATTCCCAAGCCGAACCATCCAAACTCGCAAACGCATCAAAGACACTACCCGCACGCCGCAGCCGCAGCCACGTGTCGGGATAATTTACGGGGTACGTCCCAGCCATCGCCGTACTGCCCCCAACCGCGGCCCGTGATTCAAAATGACAGCCAAGCGCCCCGGGGGTCGCTACACTCGCCGCAAACACCGCATTCGAAGCCAAACCATCCCGCGCCATCAACGCCGCCCGCGTCCACGTCCCGGCCAGGCTCACGCCCGCGACCCGGACGCGCACGTCAAAGTTGTTGGTGAAGTTCTGATAGCTGAAAGTGAACTGATCCGCCGCTCCAAAGATCCCGGTGCCTGCCGCCGTCACATCCACCCCGTTCACGACGGGGGTTTGCAAACCAGCAATGGCCGGATTGCCGATATTCGCGCTCTGAAACAAAGTCGCGATAAAGCCGGTCTGACTATTTGCGGCAATCAGGTTCGCAGCCGCGGCCCGATCGCGGACATTATTGACGGTGAGCGTGTAATTGGTGCCGAGCGTCTGCGTCGCGGTCGTAAGAATAATTTCCGCGCTGGAACTCCCAAACCGCGCTGCGCTCACCGCGAGCGATCCCCCGACGCGGGTGATGGCATAATTTGCCGCATTCGTCCCGGTGACATCGCTCACGCCTTCAGAGAACGTCACGCGAACTTCAGTCGGATACACGCTGGCCGCGCTGCCGAGCGTCGGCGGCGTCAGGTCGGCGGCGACCGACAGGATCGCATTGGTCGAGGTGATGGAGTATGGCGTGCCGAGGTAACTGTTCGTCAGCACAACACTGTAGGCGGCGTTGTGGTCGGTGAGAGCCGCGCTGGCGATGGTGTAGATGCTATTGGTCGCACCGGCAATGTTGCCCCCGTTGCGTCGCCATTGAATCCCTACCGGGGGCGTGCCCGTGAATTTGACCGTGAAACTGGCGGCCCCCAACTCCACCGTGCTCTGACTCTGGGGCGGAACGAGAAATTGCACCGGCCCGGCCTGGGCGGCGATGTCCGGTCCCCAGCCAAAATTGTCCGTCACCTCCGCAGCCGTCAACGCGCCGTTGTAGATGCGGAATTCACTGACGCTCGCCTTCAGATATGCATCGGCGGAAAACTGGGAGCGCCCGATCCAGTTGTTCACCGTGACCCCTAACGCTGCCGGCGTGAGGGACACCGCCAGATTCTCGCCTACCAAGACCCCATCCACGTACAAACGTCCCGTCTGCGTGACGGCATCAATGGTCCAGACCACATGCTTCTGCACACCGGTGGGCAACCGCGTCCCGGCCCATTCCACCAGTTGCTCCCCGCTCCCGACGGTTATGCCCCCGCGCAACGTCCCCGAACCAGATTGCGGGGTCAGAAAGATGTATTGCGTACCAGAACCCGCCGCACCTTCCCCAGCAGTGCTGTTGCCAAAATCAAAAATCCGCGACCAACTACCGCTGCCATTATCAGTGAGCCAGATCTCGAACGTGGCACTGGTTAGATTGGTGAGAATGCCATTGGGTAGATCCACATAACCACTGCTGCCATCCAACACCACTCCGCCGCCAGCAATGGTGGCCCCCCCCAGCAGAGTCCCCGCTGCAGCCCCCACTGAATCAGAAGCGTCAGCAGTAAAACTGTAACGATGTTCCAGTGTTGCCGCACTAAGCGACAGCCCTAACCATGATGCGGCCGCCACTCCTTGGATGGCCCGAACGACAATACTTCGATACAACATGAAAATATTCCCTCTGAATCCAGCCCACTTTCCCACCTTTCGCCATTCCGTCAACCGGGATACTTTCCGAGCGCACTACTTTAAGTAGTCTTGATTAGGAATGAACACGCGGCTTGGGCGAACGATTCAGACAGCCATTGCCAACATGTAGATTACTGACTTTCAACGTGTCGAACTTACCACCAGAAGCCTTTGTTTCGTTCGGCGCGTTGCACCATGTTCTGGAATTTGACCCACTGAACGTGCCCGTCTTTGTATGCCACATGGCCACCGTCGGGCACTTTGCCTTTTAGGTGGGGACTCAGATGTTTAACACTAAACCCACCGGGCACCTCCGTAAAACCACCGCCGGTAGTGATTGGCGGACTGGCTGCCGTGCCCGCCAAACTGTCGCTGATGTTGGCGTCCGAAATCAACGGCCGATCACTCGGCGGTTGGGAAAACGTTTGAAACGCATTGATCTTATAGGGTTCGTTCAAAATGCTGTAATTCCGGTTGGATTGCGTCAGGGACACACAGTCAAATGCCATGACGTAGCCAATGACGTGAATCGGTTGGGTCGACTCGTTCCCAAAATAGTTCCAGAGACTGTTCGGGGAAAGATTGTTGAAATTCAAGTCATCGCTAAACCGGGGCGACGTTCCCGGACAATAAAAGGTCTTTTTCTTCAAACCACTGGCAATCATGGATTGCGCCACACTATCGTCAATATCCCACACCCATTGTCCCGTGGTGGTGGGCAGCTTGTCCTTGTTGTCCCCGGCATACATCGTCGTCGCAATGGCAAATTGCCGCAGATTGTTCAAACACTGGATGCGCCGCGCCTTCTCCTTGGCCTTCGCCAGCGCCGGCAACAACATCGCCGCCAGAATCGCGATGATCGCAATCACAACAAGCAGCTCGATCAGTGTAAACCCGGATTGCGTTCCTGGAGCTTGATTTCGGTTGGTAGAGATATTTTTCATAATGGCAATTTTGGTTTGCTCTGCCGGTTTTGTCAGAGAGCTACTTGTGGCATTTATGGTGGTAAACTGTTTGTAATTTGACCGGTTAAAAATAGGGCGACGCCCACCCAAGGCGTCGCCCTCCAGTCCTTATTCCTCCGCGCGCCTTACGGAGTCGGAGTGAGCCCGAAAAACACTGTTGGCTTTGTCGGATCAATGGTTATCGCCACACCACTTGTGGCACCGCCCGGGACGTCATACCAGGCCGCACCGCTTTGCAGGCCGACACTCAGAGAATTTGTCTGCGCCACCAACTTGTAGGCCCCGCTCCAATTGAAGGTCAGAGTATTCCCTGACTTCACCACGTTGAGAGTCGGCTTTGGAGGACCAACCTGTAACACCCCCGTGCCGGCGAAGTGAGCATCATCAATGTTTGCCGCACCCGATCCAGTGGCCCCATAGGTGCCGTTGGCTTTCGTGATACCAGCAATGGTCAACCCATTCACCACGTCGGTACCAGCGAAGTTCAAGCGGAGCTGCCCAGCGGCAGCGATGCTGACGTTCGCCGCGTCGGGTAGATAGGGCGAGTTAATGGCCAACGTGCCATTGTTGATCGTGGTATTCCCCGTGTAGTTATTGCTCGCCGTCAAGGTTAAGGTGCCCGCTCCGAGCTTAGTCAACCCACCGTCAATGGCATTGTCTCCCGCGACATCCGAATGCCGCAACACATAAGCGTTGGTGACAATGAAGCTACCGGTGTCAATGATCGCCCCACCGTTTCGGACGTTCACCGCGCCATTACCCGTTCCCAAGTTCATGAACGTAGCATTGTTGCCGATGGCTCGGAGCGTGCCACCGTTGAAGTTGAACCGCCGCGAGCCGCTATTGTTGGCCGTCACAACTCCAAAAGTGGACAGCACACCGCCGTTGAGGTTGAAGACGTTGGTTGAAGCACCGCTGCCCTGGTGCATGTCCACCACGCCAGCGCCTCCCACCGTCGTCTTGTTGTCACTGTAGAACGTAATCGCGCCCGAGTTAAGGTTGACGACGTTGGTGCCATTGTTATTACCAGTGGCGTAGCGCAGGTCGGTGACGGCATTCAGATTGAGCTGCCCGCCGTTGATGTTAAGCGCGGCATCACCGAGATCCCACTGGCTCACGATAAACCAGCGCTTGACTGTGGTGGCGATGTTCACAGTGCCACCCGAGTTAATATCAAAAACGGCCTGATTGTTTACGTCGCCGGCGAAATCGAGGACGATATCCCCCTCGGAATTCAACGTGCCACCGCTGTTTACTGTCACCGTGCCGACGCAACTGTTTTGGATGTTGTTGCCACGCGCGACGGTAAGTGAACCCACCGACATGGTGCTGTTGGCGATGGTGACCGTGCCAGTAGGCGCGATGCCCACTCCGCTGGTGGGTGATCCACCCACACGGAAGTCGCCAGCGAAGTAGTTGCTGCCGCCAGTTAGATTCAAGTTGCCTTGGCCGTTCAAGTAACCCGCGTAAGACGATCCGTTAAAGGTCCTCGTGCCACTCGATAGGTTCACAGTGCCATCCACGACCCGCAATGTGCCGGTGTAGGTGGCATTGCCACTCATAACCAGAGCGCCAGCACCCGTCTTGGACAGGACACTGTTACCGCTGACCGCGCCACTCAAGGTTGCCGTAACGCCAGAAACCACATCAATCGAGGAATTAGCTGTCGCAGCAACCGGATGCGCACTGCTCGTGCTGGCACCGAACTGAAGAATACCACCTTTGAGCGAAACCGTTCCCGAGGTCGCGCCGAGCGCCGTTGCGTTGCTGATCGTCAACGTGCCATTGCCAATCACTGTGCCACCGGTGTAGGTGTTGACCGTATTGAGCACCAGCGAGCCGGTGTTGGTCTTCACAATCGACGTGCCGCCTCCAATACTGCCCGCGCCGGTGATGCTGTAGTTACCGGTTGCATCCACCTTGAAACTGGACGGGCTCACGCTGCCGGGCAGGCTGATGTTTAAGTTGCCAGTTGCGGTATCATCAAATCGAACGGGGTCACCATTCGAGTATTTTTTGCCGGAGGTACCATTATCCTTCCAGTTGGCGGTGGTGCCGATGTCCCAAACGTTATTCACGTCACCGTTCCAGCTCAGGTTGACAGCAGTATCAATTTGCAAACCGAGAACGTTCGCATTGTTGACCAAGTGACCGGTCACGCCGGGAGGCATATTGAGCGTGAAGTTGGCAATGCTGCCCAAGGTCGCGCCAGTGTAGGTAATCAGCGGAATCGGAGTCGCGCTCACAACCCAGCCCGATCCGATGATGTTGATGGTAATGGTCGTGCCCGGTGCCATGAGTGAACCACCAGCCGCAATTCCCGCC
>JASGKY010000058.1:0-149926 GCA_049840435.1 Verrucomicrobiota bacterium
AAGGTTAATAGGGGGAAACACGATAGAATCCGAACAGCACCTTCTTTCAAATGGGGACATGCTTTGCTACTGGTCGCGACTTTCACGGCATAGCCCCGGCCTTCGATCGAAGTCTGCGTGTGCTGATTGTTCAGGCCGAGAACGACTCAGGTGGACGTGGCTGAGATGGCTAAGGGTATTCACGAAGGCTTGGCAATGGCCATGGAAGATGATCTGGTTGAGGCTGCCCGTCGCAATATCAAGGTCCTGTCGGTGACGGGCAAGATTGGGCAGCAGTTCTGCGCCTGGTTGCGGCAGCAGATTGAAGAATTTCAGGCTGATATTGTATTGGTTGACCCGTTGCTTTCGTTCGCTGGAATTGATGTTTCAAATCAAAAGCAGGTCAGTGAGTTTTGCCGGCTCTGGCTTGATCCAGTCTTGCGTGAAACTGGAGTTGTGATGATTGCAGCGCATCACACTGGCAAGCCGCCGCGCGATAACGGAAAAGGAGGAAAGCCGCAGGCTCAGAGTCTAAACGATCTCGCCTACGCCGGCATCGGTAGCTCTGAATTGGTCAATTGGGCGCGGGCAGTCATGTTGCTTCAAACTGCTGGCGAAAACCTCTACCGGCTCGTTCTAGCCAAGCGTGGCAAGCGAGCCGGGGCTAAGCATCCGTCGGGTGAATGGACGACCAGCATCTACCTCAAGCATGCGACTGGGCGCATATTCTGGGAGCAATGCGATCCGCCGGCGGAGAAAGAGCCAACACAGGGCCGCGCTGGCCAGCCATCCAAGATTGAGAAGGTAATGTCAATTGGATTGGGCGAGGTGATTGACGCCATCACATCAGCCAAGAGCATGAACTCAATAGCTGAGCATGTGGTCACATTCGCCCTAAGCAAAGGTGAACAGATTAGCATGGCAACAGCAAAGAAGATCGTGGCCAAGCTAGTAGGCAACAACGCGCTCAAACAGACCGATGGAGGGTTAATTAAATCATGAATTTAATCCGGTCAAGTATTGGTCAAGTATTGGTCAAGTATTCAATACTTAACTGGGTAAGTATTCTGGGTAAGTATCCCCCCTTAACAGGGGGATATACTTTACCAGATATACATTACCCGGATCGTGGCCTGGAATACTTAACCATCGCGAGGTTGTCACGGAGTGCTGGGGACGATGGTAATAGCAGCCGTGGAGGATATAGCGAGCAGGGCAAAATTTGCCTATCAGGAGTCTCCTTGGATGGTGGTCTCCTTGCAGGGTCGAGCCATCGCACCCTAAAACCGCGAAATCTAAAAATCCTAAAACGCACGGAATAGGGCCTAGAAATTCCACCATTTGGTTTTTGCTACATGAAAGCCAGCGCGACACTTAAAAAAAACAAAACGCCTATAAAGCCAAATGCGGAGGCTGGGAAGGCTAAAGGCCGCCCGAAAGATGCGCCGTTCAAGTGGCCGATCTATGATTCAATCGGCCAGTGTGCTGCGCATTCCAAAGTGCCGATTGCGATTTTGAAGGAGGCAAAGCGGCTCGGCTGTCCGGCATTCAGGTCAACGCGTATTCACTTCGATGAATTTCTTCCTTGGATGTTCGCGACGCTGATGGACGACAAGGCCACGAACTGGGGTGAGGAATTGAAGCGAGCCCAGACGATGCGAGAGCGAATCAAGCTGGCGGAAGATGATGGCCGGGTCGTGGATCGAGCAACTGTGTCCGACGGCATCGCCAAAGCGGTTGGGATCATGTTTGGCGAGTTGGACCGAGTCTTCACCTCTGAGCTTCCAACACGTGGCAAGGGAATGGATGAGCTTGGTTTGCGCAAGTTGTCCGTGACCGAGATTGAGAAAATCAAAACAACTTTGCGTGATAAGTTGCAACCGTTGACGAAAACGAACTAAACCTATGAGCTTAGAGAAAATTACCGATTCACCCGAGAGCGTGGCTAGGGTTTGCGCTCCATGCCCTGGTTCGGCGTTTGCGTTCCAATCATACGTCAGCAAACAACAAGAGTGGAGCGCACGAACATTCGGTGACGGGCCGCGCACGAAAGGGATAACGGCACACATCAGGAAAGAACTGGAAGAAGTAGAAGCCGCCCCGCACGACCTAGAGGAATGGATAGACGTGATGATCCTCGCGCTGGATGGCGCATGGAGGTGTGGTGGGACTCCACAAACCATCGCGGCCATGCTGGAACAAAAGCAGGCGAAGAACTTTGGGCGCACGTATCCGAAACCACTGTCCCAAGATCACCCCAGCTTCCATGTGAAGGAAACGCCTAACGGCGGGAGCTAAGCGACCGGAGGCGATTCTATGCAAGTGAACGACCGAGAAATGAAGGTAATGCGCGAACAAAGTGAGCGCCAGCGAACCGAGGCGATAGCCTCCGGTTCGCCTTCAGCGACCTTGTTAGACATCCCAAAAGCCAAATGTGGCAAATGTGGGTCAGAAAACCTGAAAGACACAGGCAGCTTTATGATCGAAATACACCAATGCCAAGACTGTGGCGAACTCTACTGTGAAGATTCAGGAGGCGTGGCTTGGGATGTCTAACGAATCAAGCTCAGCGACCGCACGATTGATGAAAACTAAACGCAAAACACGCAGCGCAGCGCGCTGGTTAGAGTGTGGCCATCCGGGGCTGCCCAACAACCTGAAAGATGGGAAGTGTGGCACATGCCAAGTGGCATCCGAGTTTGACGAACTAGCCAAGCTGAACAGCAACTCGGCTATGAAAAGAATCTGCCGGCGACTGGCAAAATACTTCCGCAGCGGGGAGGTCGTCTATGATGCGAACGGCAAAACATTGGAGCAATGGAGCGAGGCGCTGCGGCCACACTCTAACGCCGCGCTCTGCGACCTGCGCGGAAAAGAGAACGGAACGAAATGACGACAACCAAGTTAAACCCAGTGCCGCCCGCTGCGCGAACCGCAGGTTCGCAGCAGCAAGAGGTTGGGCGAATGAACCGCCTATCAATCCGATTCAACGGTGAAGAAATAATCGGCGCGACTGTCACCTGCGAGCGCCCGAAAAACAGTGAGGAAATGACCGCACTACTGCGCGAACTGCTGGCAATGCGTGAAGCGCCAGACGTGGCCGACCCAGAGGTGCTGGGAAAGTATTCGCCCAACGCCAAGCTCATGGATGCCGCACCAGAACCGCCGCATTCCACGCAAGTGCCGACACCGATATAAACACAACGAGGCTGTCTTTGTGCCAAAGGAATCAAGGCCAGGCCCAAAGACTCTTCCGAGCTACACAGGAACGTGCCCAAAGTGCGGGCATGACCAATTCTACATCGTGAAAGCAAAGAAGAGTCCTAACTCTGATTATGCACCCACCAATACGTATAATGAAAACCCAGCGGGAACAAAACATTGAGGCGTTGATTGAACGCGGGATGAAGTGGATGGCGCTGCAAACCTTCTTTGCAAAACAGTCATGAACATCGCTCTTGAATTTATTCGCGCCATCCCAT
The DNA here is from genome assembly GCA_049840435.1 of Verrucomicrobiota bacterium. GTDB lineage: Bacteria > Verrucomicrobiota > Verrucomicrobiia > Limisphaerales > JADLHS01 > JADLHS01. The sequence goes on from JASGKY010000058.1 coordinate 3,462, forward strand.
CCGCTGCCGTGCGCAGTATTAGTGAATGGGGCAAGCAATTTGTAAATCTCCCCAGCTCGGCAATGTCGCGCACATTCGATCCTGACCTGACGCCGTGGAACAAAGAGCCATTAGATTCAACGGATCTGCTTGAGCGACGTAAGACGGTTTTTATCAAACCGATTCAAGGTGGTGGCTCGGTGATTGGTGAGGTATTGCTATGCTATTGGCTTGCGACCAAGAGCAGCGGCGACGTGCAATACAACTGGCAGAACGACGAGCAAGCTGATGCGCGCTGGGACAAACGGGTTGAACGCATTTTGAAAGGTTGCCAACCAGTTGAATCACGTTGGCCAAAAGAGCGAAACAAAACGATTCGTGGTCAGGTCTTGTTCCCGCATTGCAACTTCACCATGCAAGGAGTTCTAACCAATCGCAACGTCGCCTCCGACTCAATCAAGTATCAGATCAACGAGGAATGTCACGATGAAGAAGGTTGGTTGCCAGGACGGTTGGAGCAAGCCTTTGGTCGCACGACGGCGCATTGGGATCATAGCATTGTGGTCATCAGCAACGCTGGACGCAAAGACTCTGAATTGCACCAGAAATTTGAGGACGGCACGCAACAACAATGGCAGGTGAAATGTCCCGGTTGTGGATTGTTTCACGAGATGCACACCGAGTGGGATGAGAAGCGGCCCGACCTCGGAGGCTTGCGCTACGATGCCGACGATGCGCGACTTGATGGTGGTCGTTATGATTACCAAAAGATTCAGCCGACTGTTCGATACCAGATGCCGTGTGGATACACCGTTCACGATCTCGACCGCGCCACCCGCCGACAGATGAGTCTTGGCGGATGTTACAGCGAGCCGAAGAATCTCGGAGCGCCTGACTCAATAGCCAGCTACACTCTTGAAGCAGTCGCGATTGATTACATCTCGTGGCTGGATCTCATCATGCAAAAGCACGCGGCATTGCGTGCGCTGAAATACGGCAACATCAAACCGTGGCTGAAATACAAAAAAGAACGTGAGTGCATTTTCGTGGATGAAGAAGATCGTCCGTTTTATCAGAGTGTGATTCTCTCTGACCGAAAGAAGGATCGCGCCGGATTAAAAGACCGCACCGCTCGCCTCGCACAACTGGACCGGCAACAAGGCTCGCTCGCGAAAGGTGAACTGCCTCACTGGTGGCAAACGATATTCGATGTGAAATGGGATGGCGCACGCCTTCATGTGCTTTTGGTTTTTGAAGGCAAGATGTTGACCGACGAAGATGCGGTCGAGACGTTGAAGCGTCATGAAGTTCCACCATCTGCCGTCGTGGTTGACTCAGGTGACGACACTCGCCACGTCTATGCTTTCTGTCTGCGCCACGGTTACAACGCCATCAAGGGTGCGGACAATGAATTCAGTCACCCGGACGGCACAAAGAAAATTTTCAGTGTTGAGAAGCCGCTACATGCTCTCATCAATGCACCGAACACGCGCGCTAACCCAAACGAAGAACCGATGTTTTGGCACTACTCGAAGTTTGGAATCCGCGACCGTTGGAATTGGATGCGCAAACAGGGAAATGAAGTGGTGACATGGGAGACGCCGGGCGATGTGTCGAAAGATTACGTGTTGCACATGGCGGCTGAAGAGTTGGTCGAGAAGCGCAACAAGGATGGTGAAATCCGCAACGAATGGATTCAACGCAAGGACCGTAACGATCTTTTCGTCTGCACCTGCTATGCCGCAATGCAGATCGAGATGTGTGGATGGCTTGAGGTGTGAGATATGATTATCGAAGCAACGTTTACAATCACTTTTAACGGTGTTCCAAAAAACACTGAGGTTGAAGACCTGCAAAAATGGTCCGAAGGGTTTCGTGATTCTGTTGCGGAGTTTACTGAAGACCTTAAGCGATATATCGAAAAACAAGCAATCATCCAAAGCTGTGCCGCCCACACCGCGGAAAAGCCAAGCAATGAAAGCTGAGGCACTAACTCTCCGCCAAAAGCAAATCATTCGCGGTTGGGCCGATGGTCTAACCGATGAGCAAATCGCGTCGCGTCTCGATATTTCTCGCCACACGGTAAATCGTCACATTCGCATTGTTTTTGTTAGGCTAAACGCACGAACTCGGACACAGGCTATGTTTCATTTTATGCTGTTTCAGGGGTATCGCAATTTTAAGTCAATATCTCAGAAGCGTTAAGCCTGCGAAATTGGTTTCGTGGCAGTAAGCACGAAACTCAAAGCTGCATTTTTGGATGACGCATGGGACGCCGCGCCTCAAGGTGATGGCGGTTTGCGGCAGCAGCTTCGGGCTTTTGAAACATCGGCGCGGAAATCAATTTCCGCTGGTTCGATTGCTTCCATTTCTTCCGACGGCCAATCTCACACCTATTCAACGAGCGGGCTGTCGCAAGAAGAGGTCGTTGAGCTTTGGCGCGACCTCATCACGTTGCATGACCGCACAAAGGCGCAACTCGAATCCGCTGCGCAGACCGATGAGAACATCTACACCGAGATGTGCGCGCTGTTGGCTTCTGGCGGCGCAACGGAATGGGAAACTGATTTCTCGGGGGTGTGCCGATGAAACTGTTCGGCTCAGCATTCCACAAGCGCAGCATCGCCAATGCAAATGCCGAGGCGGAAAAGCTGCGTGGTGTGCTGGCAGAATACGAGGCTGGCAAGCGTTTCCAAAAAGAGCGCACCTACCTTCACGGCTACGTTCAAGACCCGCGTTTTGATGCGACTGAATGTGTCCGCACTGAGCTGGTTCGGAAGTCGCGTTGGTTTGAAAAGAATGATCCGCTCGCCAATCGTCTCGCCGAAGTCTTCACTGAATTCACCGTCGGCCCTTACGGTCCTCCCGTCTCGCCAGCGACTGCTGATGAAGATTGGAATCAACGCGCCTCTGACTGGTTGGAAGAGTGGAATCCCGTTGCCGATTTGACTTCGCGCTTTGGTTACGGCGGCGTGATGACAACTGCTGCATGGCGTCGTTTCTTCGATGGTGAATTCTTCATCCTGAAAACGAAGGGTGACGGCAATCGCCCTCGTATCCAAGGTATCTCATCGCATCGCGTCGCAACTCCGCCGGAAAAATACGAGCAAGAGGGCAAGACCATCGTTGACGGAGTTCAGATTGACGGTCGCGGTCGTCCGATTGGCTACTTCATCCAAGAAGGTTTTGAAGAGGACAAGTTCACGCTTCGCAGCGCTAACGAAGTCGTTCACATCTTCGAGCCTGAATCCCCTGGTCAGTATCGCGGCCTGCCGATGCTCACGCCGGTGATGAACCTGCTGCACGACTGGAATGATCTCATCATGTTCGAGCGTGCGGCGGCTAAGGACGCGGCTCGAATCACGAACATTTGGGAGACGCTGAGTGGCGAGAAAGACCCGGCGACACTGCGTCGTGAGCGGGCGACTGGGCAAACTCAAAACAGTTCAGGCGAAGAGACGACTGAGGCGCGCACAAGGTTTCTGCAAAAGGTTCTCGGTTCGACCTCCATCGCAATCAAGCCGGGTGAGAAAATTAGCCAGCTCGTTTCTGGTCGTCCTTCGGTTACGTCGCAATGGTTCATGGACTATCTCGCGTCGCTGATTTGTTCCGGCATCGGCTTCTCGAAGCTGTTGGTTTTTCCGTGGAGCATTCAAGGCACGGTCGCTCGTGGTGAATACGACCTCTCGACAAATTTCTTTCGCGCTCGTTTCGCGGCATTTCAATCGGCAGCGTATCAGATTTACCTTTTTGCACTGGGCACTGCTCGGTTTCAAGACATTCGTGTTGCTGATGCACCAGCGGATTGGGCCACGCGCGTCAACATCCGTCCTCCGGCATCTCCGAACGTGGACATTGGTCGCAACATGGCCGCGACCATCTCCGCTCTCGAATCCGGCCTGACGACCCTCGAAGAGCAATACGGAATGCGTGGCCAAGACTGGCGTCAGCCGATCCGCCAGCGAGCTCGCGAAGAGAAGTTCATTGACCGCATCGCCACCGAGTCTGGCCTGTCTGCTGACCGCATTCGCAAAGCCATCGCTGAGTCGCTGAAGGGAAACATGAGCGAAGAGAAGAAGACTCAAGACCTCGAAGATTTGCAACCAGCATGAAATTTCCACTTCAACCATCATTTGCAATTTTGGCCGGAGCGACCGCCAAGAAATACGGCGTTGCAGTCAAGGCGGCTGAAGGCGACTCACCGGCGGAGATTTTGATTCATGGTCCAATTGGTCGGTCGTTCTGGTCGGCTGATGGTATCACTGGAAAGGAGTTCATTGATGCACTCAACAAATTCCCCGTCGGTGAAAAAGTCACCATCGGAATCAATTCCCAAGGGGGAGCAGTTGGTGAAGGCCTTGCCATCTTCAACGCTATCCAGCGTCGCGCCGCTGACATCACATGCCGGATTGATGGCTACGCCATTTCAATCGCCTCAGTCATTCCGCTTGCCGCCGGCAAGGTCGTTTCGCCGAAGTCTTCCATTTGGATGATCCACAACGCGTGGTCGTGGTTCGATGGCGGCCAAGGCAATGCGGAGGACATGCGGCACATCGCTGAGATGGCGAAGAAGGCTGCCGACATGCTCGACAAGCATGATGACGTTCTTGTTGCGGCGTACGTCGCTCGCAGCGGCAAGAAGGACGAGGAGATTCGCAATGCGATGGCTGAGGAGACGTGGTTGACGGGTGAAGAAGCAGTTGAGTGGGGTCTTGCTGATGAGGTGTCCGATGATGCTGCGGACCTTGAAGCGCTGGACTTCTCTGGGATGGAAGCGAAGGCATTCAAGAAGATCCCGCTCAACTGCCGTTCATTGATTCTCGCTGCGGCCAAAACTCCAATTTCCGCTCTGCCTCCGCAGGGCAAAGCACAAACCAAAAACCAAACCGAAGAAAATAGTATGAATCGAGCACAACGAATCGCCCTGCTGAATGGCTGGGGCGTGATGGTCAAAGACGAAGCGTCTCTTACCGACGCTCGGATTGAAGAACTGATTGCAATGGGCAAGACCGCAGCGCTTGCTGCGTTCAAAGGTGAATCTGCACCTGCTCCCGCTGCATCGAATGTTGTCCATATCACCATGGCTGATGTGGATGCCGCTGTTTCGACCGCTGTCCAGTCTGCTGCCCAAGCCGCAGAGAAGCGTGCCGAAGTGAAGTCCACGCTCGCGCAGCTCGTCACTGAACGTCGCATCACTCAGGCGCAGGCCGACAAGTGGCTTCCTGCTGCGCTCAAGGATGACAGCGTTGTCGCAACGCTCAAAGAAAACCCGGTCATGCCGGAAGCTGCTGCGCCTGTTGCGCAGGAGTCTGAAATCAGTGTTGACGCTTCTCCAAAGGAAACCGTCCTCGCGCTCGCCCGCTTTGACAAGCCGATGGAATCGTTCCAGCGCGGCAATGGCGTTTCCATGAAAGAGCTGTCGAAAGCTTCGATGGAGCGCGCTCACTTCATTGAGAAGAACGCGAAGAAAATGTTGCCGGCGTTGGCTGCCAATGCCGTTCCGGCAGGTTTGCAGCGTTCGGTGATTCTGCAAACCATTGTGAAGGACTTCGCGCGCAAGGTGATTCCGATCACTTTGTTTGCAACCAAGTTCGAGAATGTCCCTCTCGAGGGAACCAACAAAGTCGAGGTGCCTTATTACGATCTCGACGGCAGTGCCTCGACTTCGTTCAAGGGCTCAGACGGTTACGTCGCTGGCAACACCGCGACCGGAGTTCGCGAAATCCAAGTCGGCAAGCGCGCTGACGCTGATGTCTTGGACAACACCAAGCAATACGATCGCAAGTATCAAGGCTTGTCGTTCACGTCGGAAGAAATGGCCCGCCAGCCTTGGTTGAAGAAAGTCGAGCTCGCGTCGCTCAAAGCCGAGAAGCTCGCCAGCGACATCGTTGCTCACATCTTGAGCATCGTCACCGCCGCCAAGTTCGGTGCGGCAGTGAAGACTGAAGATGCCGACACGTTCGATTCTGATGACGTGATTGACATCAAGCTCGCCTGCAAGCTCTGGCCTGACATGGGTCGCATTCTGCTGCTCGACAGCGCCTACGATGCGAACTTGATGAAAGACCCTGGCTTCAAGAACGCGTTCGCGGCGGCCAGCGACCGCGCCATCAAGGAAGGCAAGCTGTTCCCGCGCGTGTTCGGTTTCGACTACAGCGAATATCCGACCATTCCTGAGAACGATGAGAAGCTCGTCGGCTTCGCCGCGTTCAAGTCGGCAATCGGTGTTGCCTTCGCTCCCGTGCCTCCTATCGAAGAAGTGCGCAAGGCTGGCACGACTTATCAAATCTACACCGATCCGGTCAGCGAAGCGGTGTTGGAGTATCGCGCCTTCGGCGACAACCAGATGGACACCGGCTCGCACTTCATCGAATCCAGCTATGGGTTTGAACGGCTGCTCGCTGGTGCGCTGAAGCGTATCTGCCGTCCGTAATTCAACCTCTGACCGTTGCGCTCTGAAATATGGGCGCAACGGTTGGAATTGAGGAAACCACCATGATTGAAACCATTTTGATTGCTCGCGACCGGAAGACCGGCAAGGACGTTTTGCTTGCTGGTCGTGAAGTTCCGTTTCGCAAGCAACTCGATACTTACAAAGACCTGTGCGGTTCGCACAACGACACATACTCGACGGTGGCTCTTGCACAGGTTCAGCCGCACAAGAAGCCGTTGAAGTTTGTCACCAAAGCTGAATCAGACGCGCGCAAGAAGGATGCTGAAGAGGCTGAGAAGTTGGCGAAAGCAACTGCTGAAAAAGAGGCAGCGAAAACCGCCAAGCCTCCAAAGTCTCCCAAGCCTCCGAAAGGTGGTCCTGAGAAAGAATCTGTTGCCGATGAAAAAGAGGCAGCGAAAACCGAAAACCAAACCGGAACAGACGCCGGCACAAAGTCTGAATAACGAATCATGAAAAAACTGTTCATTGTTGCATTCGCGGTCGCTGCGTTCATCGCGGCATTCACTCCACAGGCCAAAGCTGGCTACGATTCCGACGTCCTTACATTGTCCACCAACGCCTGTCCCGGTGGTACGAATCAGTGGCTCTACACCAAGATTCCGGTTGGCGCTCAAAAGGATGTCGCCGTCCAGATTGAGTTCAACATGTCGGGCGCTGGCACTGCGGATCAAACATTCGTGTTCGCTCCAAGTGTCACTGGGTCAACCAACGATGTTGACACTCTGACGTCACGTTGGAAGGCGGTCGGTATTCCTGCGACAGGTGCGTCAAGGGTGTCGCTGACGACGAACCTATCATCGTTTGGAGCTGGGACTTTGTTCCTGATGTATTCAACGAACGCACACGGGTCAGGTGGCGTTTACCAAACGAACCTCATCGTCCGCAAAGGTGAGAAAACGATGGCGCCATAAGCTCATGCCTGTTGCCTCCGCCATCATCAGTCAATCCGCCAACGTATTGGCCATCGTCCATGACGACGATCTGCGCTTGCAGCCTGCCAATGTTCTCGTTCGTGGCTGCGCTGAATTGGCGGAGGTGCTGGCGTGAGTATTGCCAGCCATTTGGTTTCATCGGTGCGACCAGCACTGACTGCGGTCCATGCTGATGAATGGAGAGTTGAAAAAACAGGGGCGGTTTTTGAAGCGGTGGCAGCGGTTGAATCTCCAATCGTTATAGATTCCGAGATCGGTTCAGATGCCCGGGAGAAAACCACCCTGCAAATCACCCGTCCAATTCCTGTGTTTTCCCGCGCTGAAATCATATCCGGTCGTGGTTCGCGGTGGCGGATTGTTGGTGAGATTGATGACAACCCGGTTTTGCCATACGTGAAAGTCGAGGTTGCAAAAGTCGAAGAGGGTAAAGATTTGTGAAATTATTTCTTCAAATCGCAATTCTGATTTTCGCGTGTCAGTCTCCGGCTGCCAACGTGCGCAATTATTTTGTGAATCCGTTCACTGGCGCAACGGACACTAATGCACTGACGATCACGAGGATTTCAACCAATGTTTTATCCAGTGGTGGAGTGATTGGCGCTGGGATTCCGCAGCGTGTTCCGTTCAGCCCTTACACAAATTCACTATCTGTTGGGTTTTACAGTGTCAGCAACATGGCTTTGCGGTCGGCTTACGTCATCAACGTGGACGATTCCAGCGCGACACTCTACGACTGCACAAATCTGCTTCATTCTGGTTTCAATCTTTATGTCACGCGCAGGGCGGCAAACTCAAATGAGATTGTTCAGGCGCTTGGGTTTGTTCCGGGAACAGGTTCAGGTGGCATGGACACCAATGCGGCGGTGACGGTGGCGCAGCAGCAGATGGCGGCGGGAAGCAATGTGGTCAATGCCGCTTCAGTGACCTCCGCTTCGGCCAGCATCTCCGCCGTATCCAGCGTTACCGTCAGTGCTAGCGGTGGGATTAGTGGCCCAGCCACCGGATTGACCGCCATTCCGGCGGGGCAGCTCACCGGCACAGTAGCCAAGGAACGATTGCCCAGCTCGATTGATTCGAACACCACCGGTAATGCCGCCACGGCGTCCGCGCTGCCGGCAGGGGCCAGCATTGGTGCTACGAGTGGCAACAATCTAACCAACCTCGCGCGCGATATGGTGATTCTTCAACACCGCGACAATACCAGGCTGGAATATGGTACCAACCTTTTGGCTGCAGTTCAGGCGGCAACAAACAGCGACACGGTTTTTGTTGAAGGCACCGTAAACCTCGGAACGAGCAATGCCTTTTTGCGAGTTGGGGTGAACTTAATTGGCCGGGGCGGCAGAATTTTATCCTCTTGTTTTGGTCCAGCCATCATTCCCAGCACCAACAATATCATCCGCGACCTCGTTGTGGAAAGTGATTATCTGCCATTGCAACAAATCTTGGTGGATATTGGGGGCGATTCCGTCAACCAGGGAATTGGGACATTTGGCGGAGCACTTCCGGATTACACTGGCTATTCGGCGGCGTTGAGCTGGTCCAATGTAGTCGTAGAGCGTTGCGTGTTTTGGTCCCAAGCCGATTGTGTTGCTTTTGGCACAAACCGCATTGTGCGGTCAAAATTCACCGATTGCGTCTTCAACTACTATTGGGACGGCTATGTGGACGACACTCAGAGTAACGTAACCAATGATTTAACCTTCGTTCAAAGCACATTTGTTTGGCAGCCGTCCATGTATACGAATGATTCTGGTTACACCTTGGGCGGCGCGGGTCAGGCATTGCGTGCCCCAGCTGCTGGCACTCGCTTGGTGGATTGTTCTTTTATATCTATCGGTGCGCCGGTTTCCGGGATGTTTGATGGTGGGCTATTGGACGTGATTAACTGCACGGCCAAGAATATCCCGACCTCAACACCATTCACTTTTGATCCCGCGGGATTCAATCGTGGATCGGTTTCGGTTGATGGGACAAACTGGATCAAAGACACCCAGGTTTTCCTCGGCTCAGTAAGCAACCTGAACACAATTTATTCCATCACTGCCGCCGGCACGGCCGCAACCTTGACCGATGGCGGTGGGGCGCTCGATTTCGGCACGACTGACCCGGTGCTCTATATCACAAACGCTGGCACTTATCGGGTTGATTGCGGTGTGACAACCAAGCGCAGTGTCGGCAGCACCTTGGATGAGTTGGGCACGGGCATGTCCATTTCCATGCTTGTTCAATATGCCAGTGGTCAAACCGTCAGCCCGATTCCGGGCAGCCTCGCTGCTGGTTGGGCCAACGGAAGTGATGCTTCCGGCTTTACCTTCGGAGAGACTCCGGCGGGCGCTTCCATTGTCGTGCCTTCGTTCATTCTCACCACGACTACCAATAATGCCGTGATCCGCGTCTTCGGCCAATTAAGCGAAGCGACCTCCAGTGGCACGATCACCGCCACCGCAGCCACCCTCACCGCTGTGAAATTGAATCCATGAAAACTGAATTACTCTCACTCGCATTTCTTTGTGGTGTGTTGATCGGTATTGCCCCAGCAGAGCAACCAATCGCCCCTGCGGCTGATGTTGAGGCCGCGCTCAAGGCTGGAAAATACATCCAACGTTCCACCGTGACGCTGGTGGATGGCGTGGGAACGGTTGTTTGGCCGAGCGGCTTTACCAACTCCTATCAAATCGCAGTGTCCAAGAGTTATGGTGCGGCTGTGGTGACTACTCAATCCACCGTAAGTTGCACCATTAAGATTCCTGCGCTGAATGGCACTACCAAACGAATCAACGTTGTCGGAATTGAAAAGTGATGACCGCCGCCGATCACAAACTGGATGAGATTTACCTGCGGCTGGGTGGCCGTAATGCGCGGAGCTACACGCTCGCACAAGTGCGCGACGCGGCGATCCGCAGCGAGTATGAAGCGACGGGGTATATGCGCAATCGCGCGGCGGAAAACCTCGGCATCGCCCGCACTACTATGTTCACCTGGCTGGCGGCCCAACGCGCCGCCGCCCGTGCGGCTATCGCCTGCTGGCTCATTTGCTTATCGCCCGCGTTCGCACAATCGAAAGGAGCGGCGTTGCTCATTCCTACGTTGCCAGTCGGTGCGGTGATGACCAACAAGCAGGCCATGCTCACTTGGGAGTCCAACGCCTACCAGTTCGCAGTGCGCACCGGCACGAACCGCAGCAGCGTGGGCAACCGACAAGTGGTGGCAACCAATGCCGTGCCGTTCGAACGCGGGCTGGTGTATGACGTGCGGGCGCTCAATGCCGCCGGCATCGAGGGCGCGCCCGCGTATTACCCGAGCAACCGGGTGGGGTCGTATTGGCTGCGGGGCTACGGAGCGAATTTAGCGCAAGGAACAAACATCGCCCGCTTGGTGACATTCACCAACATCCCGCCGGGCAACATGCAGTTTTGGGGCATAGCTGACGTGACCGAAGGTTGGCTGCCGCCGGATTGAATTTTATGAAAGAGGGAAATGTAAAGGTTTGGCATCTGATTCTTACTGTCGCGGTGCAACTCGTCATCGGCGGGATTTGGGCGGGCCAGATGGGCAGCGCGGTGCAGGCGCACGAGAAGCGTTTGAGTGCCGCTGAATCAGATGTGAAGCGCATGGATAACGATGGTCCGGCAGTTTGGCGCAACAGCCTGCGGTTTTCCGACAAGGAAGCCGAGCAGGTAAAGCGCGACTTGGAGGCGATGCGAGCTGAGATGCAGAGCCAGCGGCAGATATTGGTGCGGATCGAAGCGCAACTAAGGCAGTGAATCTGGCACGAAGAGTTTTGAGGTTTGTGAAGCGAGTTTTGAAACGAAAACGAAGAAAGAAACATGAACGAATCAACAATCAGCATTGAGGCCGGAGACATGGGATTGGTTATCGCCTTCGTCTTACTCATCGGAGGAATCATCAAGAATTTCACACCGGTAAACAACAAGTGGATTCCACTAATCACGTGGGCGCTTGGTGGTTTGCTTTATCAGTGGTTGGCCGGAGGTTGGGCCGACCCGCGTCAGTGGATGATGGCGCTCATCTCGGTTGCTGGCGCAACCGGGTTGCACGCTGCCACCAAGAGCACGTTTGAATCGGCTGGAAAGATTCCAGCGCTCATCTTGATTGGATTCTTGTCGGCTAGCTTAGTGAGCCTCACTACCGGCTGCAAATCCACTCCCGCTAAAGTTGCCGCCAATGTTTCCGACGCTTCAAAAATCACAGTCGAAGCCGCGTTGCGCGCTTGGAACGATTACATTCCCGTAGGAAAACCATCGCTTGAAAAGCAGGAGCAGGTTCGCGACGCGTGGAAGAAATACAAATCCGCCCAAGTCTTGTTGCTCGACTGTGCCATCATCGTCAAGGAATCCGAAGGTGCAGGCTTGAAGGATCCGCAAGCACAGGAGGCTTTAAGCATTGCCATCGCCGAGGCGGGTAAATCTTTGTCTGACCTCATTAAACTGCTCCGCACCTTCAACGTGAAAATCTGATTATGCCAAACACTGCTTTAACCATCGGTCTTTTTGCTGCTGAACAACTGCTCAAGCAGTCGCCGCAAATCTTCGCACAATTTCAAAAGATCATCGCCGAGAAGGATGTGACAGTCGAAATGTTGCGCGCCAAACGCGAGGCCATCGCGGCGCAGGAGTTCGAGCAGCTTGTTCCAAATTCACAACTGCCGCCAGAAGTCGAACCCGGAAAGTAAATGCTTACCGCCGACGTAAATCTGAATGAGTTCAGGCGCTCAATGAACAGCATTGTTACCAAGCTGAACGTTGATCCGCGCCGTGTTCTTGAAAAAGAGGTTGGCGAGTTGGTGAAAACTCTAGTGAGGCTTTCTCCACCAAAGAATCTTGCAGCAGCTAAACGCAAATCAGAAAAGGATGTTCGAGCAGTCTATCGCGAAACGCCAAACCGCCCATTCAAAGGAAAGAAAATCGGGCGACTGGACATTCGCTGGCTTTACGCGACTCCAAATGCAGTTGTTGGGGTTCGTAATTACAATTTCAACGAGGACTATTCTGTCGCCAACGCAAAGACTCGGCTTTACCAACGCATGAACAAGATGGGTGACAAAGCATTCACCCGGCTGGGAACTCGCGGCAAAGGCCAGACCTCGCAAGCAGTTCATTTGCTGAATCGGAAGATCGTCAAAAAGCAAACGTATCAGGGCTTAAAGAATCGCATCAAAGGAAATTTCGGTCGCCAGAAAGCGGCTTGGATGGTTGGCGTTGGCCGTGGCCAGATTCCATTAACTGGATCTAACATGCCGCCGGGATGGGTGCGCAAACATGTTCCGCAGGCGCGCGGTGACACCATCAACCAATTAAGCACTCCGAATTTTCCGAGCTTCACGCTGATAAATCGCGCTGTAGGTGTTTCACGTTCCACCGCTGTTGCTTCAAAGGCTTTGCAGATTCGAGCCAAAGCGATGCGGAATAATATCGCAGCGGTTATGAATGGACTTAAGGAGTATTGATGCCAGTCGAAAACATCAACGACCTCTACGATTTTGAAACCGCCATCGAAAGCGGATTCAAAAATCTATTCGCATCCAACGATCTAAAAGCGTTTACGTCAAACGACGGCGACGACGACAAGCGACCAAGGCCACGAGTTGAATTGTTTTTCACGGTCGGCGCAGAGACTGGCCATCGGCTGGGCGCGCTGCCTTATTTCCGGGCCGACGCCTTCGCTGGTCAGCTTTTGGTGATTGTTGTTTCTAACACTAGGCCGGTCGAGGTCGGAACTCAGGAGCATTCAGAGTTCCGGTCTGCGGTTCGCAACCTGATGGCCAAGGCGACCTATCTGCTAAAGGTGAATCGCGAAGCCGCAAACGACATGATGCCAAATCATGCTGTTCACAGTGTGGTTCACAGCGGATCAACTCCAAGCTACGAAAGCGACCAGGGCTATTACGAAACCACCATCCAGTACGATTTGAAATTTTCCATCCAGCCCGAAGCTTGGCCGGAAGAAACCTGAAACAAAGATAAAATATGAGCGCATTCAAAAATGACGGCACGATTCCATACGGCAGCAAGGTGTTGACTGTTGGAAGCTCCAGCGGCGGCAGTGAAGGCACAACCTACGTTGCTGAGGGCATTCAACTCACCGACCCGAGCGGCTTGATTCTTCGCAAGAATGAGATCGGAGAGCCAAGTGGTCAGGTTGCCTTCAACAACGAGGTGCGCAGCTTTACCTGCACACTGCAACTGGCGACCACATCCAGTGTGCCTCCTTCCAAGGGTTGGGAAACCACCGTCACGTTTGACGCCACGACTGGAGCAGAGGTTTATTTTCTGCATGAGCGCGGGATGGCGTTTGAGCAGGAAGGTGAAACCAAAGTCAGCGCAACATTCCGAAAGAAAATCAACTAACCTATGGAAACTCCAACTATAAAAAAAGGCGATAAAGCCATTCACGCAAATCGCGGTCCAGTTACTTTGTTGAGCGAAATCGGCGAAGGCCCAAACAAGGGAACGATGGTTCGCATCGAAAAAACCAACGAAGACATCGAGGCGAGCAGCGTCTATCTAAAGCCGGTCGTTGCCAAAGTTGAAGCGTGAGTGATTTGGCTGACATCATCCCCGGACTCGGGAAGGCGATTGAGCGCGAGCGATTTGTTCGCGACCAATCGTTTCTTGAGTTTGCTCCGGTTGTTTGTGGCATCGAAATCAAGCCACTGACGCTGCGGCGGTTTTTGCTGCTGTCATCCATCGGCTCTCCGTTCGTTGAGGGCGGAGCAGCCGATGGTTACGACATCGCCTCGTTCTTTATCGTGATGACTGGCAAGTCGAGAGGTTTGTCGCGCTGGCTGCTGCTTCGGAAGATTGGCAAGCTCAACTGCGAGGACGCATTGAAAGAAATCAAAGCGTTCTTGGAAGAGAGCTTCATGGATTCGCCAGCGTCATCAGGTGGTGAAGTGGTGTCGTATTATTCACTAGCTGCCGGGTTGATTGATTTTCTTGCGAGCGAATATGGCTGGACGGAAAACGAAGTTATGGACTCGAAATTCGTCAGCATTTTTCAATACCTGAAGGCGGCCAAGAAGCGGCTCAATCCATCTGCCATTTTGTTCAATCCATCTGACCGCGTGAAAGGTCGCTGGCTGGAAGATGTAAACGCCGGACGCATCAAACTCAACTGACCTATGGCGCTCACCCAAGAAGAGATTCGGATCCGGGCCGGACTGGATTACAGCAAGGTGACAGCAGGCCTGACAGACATCCGCAAGCAGGTTTACAAGCTGGCCAGTGACGTGCCGAAGCAGTTGGGGAATATCTTCAAGACGACGGTGTTTGGCGCAGCTTCAGAGTTGTTGTCTGGATTGAAACCCGTCAGCGATAAGGTTCTTCATGTCTTATTTGGGATCGGCTCTGAAACTGAACGCCTGCTAAAAGAGCAAGCAGACTCCACCGAAGAGTTTGCTAAAAAGCAGGAGCAAACCATTAAGAGCCTTAAGGAATCGCGCGAGAAGTTTAAAAAGGCTGCGCGAGATGATGATTTTGAGCAGGGCAGCAATTTCGACAAGCAGGCGATTTTGGAAACCGAGATTTCATCCAACGACAAATTGATTTCACAATTGCGTGAGCGAATTGCCCTTCTGAAGTCGACCGGAAACGCATCAGCCGATGAGCAAATCAAACTGAATGAGGCTTTAGTTGAAAGCATTCGTTTGCAGAAAGAACTTCGCGACGTTCGGAAGAATTTTACTGTCGGCGAGCGTCAACAAGATCGCGACAACCGATACAAGCAACGATTGGTTCAGAATCGCGGCCTCAAACAAGAATACCGAAACATCACCGAAGAAATGCAAGCGCTGGCCGATGATGGCGACTTTGGCCCTAATTACAAAAGGCTTGAAACACAGCGGAACAAAGTTGCCAGCCAGATCAATGAAAACACATTTTCCAATCGTCGCGATGTGGTCCAAAGCTTGCCAGACTTGGCAGTGTTTGAGCCGTTGAAGAAATTCTTTGGCGATAACGACACGTTTGGTTCGCGCGCATTTGAGGCAAAAAAGATGCAAGAGGTCAAATTTGAAGAAGCCCTAAACAAGGCCACAGTCAAAGTATTTATTTCTGGAATCGGTATATGAAAACACTCATCACTAGTGCTTGCCTTTTAATCTCGTTCATCGCGAGCGCCGGCCCTACCAACCTGCTAACGCTGACCTACGTCAACGGCACGAACACCGGAAATGTGACGTGGGTTTCCAACGTCTATGTGCCGAAAGAGCGGTTCATGGTACAGCATACCGAAATCACCAATACTGGTTACGCTGGCAGCTACCTGACAAACGGTATCACGAACACCATCGCGATTGATTGGCAGGTTTCCGTTGATGGTGGTAACTCGAACTGGTTGACGCTTTACACATGGAAGCCCACCGGCACTAATGCTGCGGTTTACAACGTCAATGATGAGTTTGACCGCATTGCGCTCGCGTTTCGCGCCCGAGTCAGAACCACCAACGCGCTTGGCGTGGCGATCTACAAACAATGAGCGCATTCAAAACCGATGGAGATTTTACGACCGCCTCGCCTACAGGCGTGGCAAGGGTATCGTTTCCGATTGATGGCGATACGTCGGCGCGGATTATTGAGCAGGATTACATCCAGCTCGCGTCCAGTTTCGCGGCGCTGGCGTTGAACACGCCGCACCCAACGATTGCCACTGCTTTTTTGGTTGGAGAATCTCCGTTGGAAGATTTAGGCGCAGGTGTAGTTCAATGGACGCGACGGTTTGCTACAGTGCCAGCTAACCGAGATGAATTTGAAAGCTTTTCCTATCGATTTCCCGGACTGCTTGGAGCTAGCAACCCTCCATACAATCAATATTGGGTGACGGAACCGGGTGACGGTCGTGACCCACGTGTAGATACTGTCAGCAGCAGGCTTGCCCATGAGTATTTTTTGGTTGGGGCTGGTCAGACCTATACCACACCAAGTGAAATTCCCGTCATCGAGTCTCAGCAATACACCTTGGTTGGAAACGACAACGTATCAATCAACTATCTTTTAGCTGCTGGCGTTTATCCTGACGACAGCACCCCGACGAAGGAAGATTATCTGACGATGATCGCAAGTGAAGATGAGCTGGTTGCCGAGGATAGTAGAATTAGCAGATGGCTCGGAAATATTTTCGTTCGAATAACCCGCTACGTTAAGGCCAAATGAGTGGTGAAACAACTACCAGCAAAGGCAAAAAAACAACCGGTTGGAGGATTCCTCTTTGCAGCGGAAACCCCGGAAGAAGTCTTATTGTTTCAGAGCAGGCTGATGAGGTTATTTCAAAGCTGAACGCAGTTGGATCGATGGACATTTTCTACGACGAAAACATCTCCGAGCCGGATGTTAAATTTTCGGAATCAAAGCTAACCATATTGATTCCGAATCCAGCAAACATTGGCTCAAATGCTGGGGTTACGGTATCTGAATCAGACTCATCTCCTAGCGTTGATGATGTTACCGAGATAAGGTTTCCAAACGGTTCAGTGACAGATTTGGGAGACGGAGTTGTAGAAATAGCCATGATCACATCGCTTTCAAATCCGTGGGCAATTTACCGCTCCGATCCGACCGCGCTCAAGTTCAAGCTCACCCAAGGCTACATCGTCACGTCTGGATCGGATGTCTATTCACCATTTAATCACGCCGCTGAACACACGTTGTCTGCCAGCTCTGAGTATTGGTGCTATGTGACCATCGGTGGCGGCAGTGCGACAATCTATTTTTCCACGACGATGCCGACGTGGAATCTCAACACCATCATGATCGGCAAGGTTGTGACGGGTAGCGGCTCACCGGCACCGGCAACTATCATCCAAGTGCTGGCGGAAAACGTTCAGATTCCTTGTATATGATCATCGGCCAGCCTTGTTGCTGTGAAGATAGTTGCCCGCCGATCTTCGGGATCATCGAATTGCGGAGGCCGGGCTTCCGTGCGTTGACCGGCACATCTTCCACGCGCTGGCTTGGTCAGTTTTATTCGTACGATTATTCCTACTTCCGTGACATTCCCGGAAGCTTTCCGCCTGAGACTGAGCTGCGCGAACTGCATTACGATTTAACCATCTCGATTGACCGATGGTCCGGTCAAGTGACGATGGTTGAGAATAGCAATCTGGAATCCGGTGAGATGACCACGATGTATTCTCAACTTGGCACTAGTCCGACAACAACCTCGGCGGATTACTCGGAGGGCGGCTCTGGCACACTCGCGTGGCAAATTGAGTTGTCAGGACCATGCACGTTTGATGATGACTGCGATTATCTATCAGGCATTACCGATGATGCTCTAGACCTGATTGCTGACATTGAGGCAGAAACATTGTTTCCATACGGATATCGCATGCGGGTTGGTTATGAGTTTTATTCCAATGTGGTTTGGAACATGGCGCCATTTACTCATAAGGCGACACTTGACCCATACACCGCGCCTCTCGATCCAGACTTGAAAATTTTAAGCCAGCAAGACGGGCTTGGAACGTATGCTGCATTAGGAACTTGGTGGTTTGGTAATCCATCAGTCTCCGACGGAAGCCCGCCTACCGGAACTGGACCGAGAAACTATCCGTGTGAGTTTTATCTTCAAGCTGTGAACACAGTTCCGCTTGGTGGTTCAACGCCACCATCCACAGTCTATCGGTGCTTCATTAAGATTGGAACCAACTCAGTGTGTGGACAGATTCATCGCATCAATCTAGATGGTAATGGAGTCCAGTCTTCGACAGCTTCGATGTGCATTACAGGCTCGGATGGATTACTGCTGTTTCCAAATCCTAGCTCTTCGTATGTGACAACCTTCAAGCAGGACTCCAATTTGACTGCCCCCGGATCGTTAACAGCGGGAGATTGCCCATGCAGCAACGCGCCATAGTTGTTACCTTCGCCGCACTTCGCGCTAGGGCAGATCACCGCCCACCAGGCTACTTTGAGGACGTTGTCAGCCGGGGGCGGATCGTCGGGGAAGCGGTGGAGTTGAGCTGGGCCGTTCATGCGGAACTTTCGGCCAAGTATCAAGCTGCAAAGCCGCTGGCGGAATGGCCACGATGGGCCCGACTGGTTGCTAGAACGCGCATTCCGGACGATATGGGGGTCGGGGATACCGTGCTGCGTTTGATTGGCGAGCCTACCAGCGCTCGGTTCAAGGAATGGTATCGGCGGCTATTTGGGCGGGATTGCGGCTGCACCGAGCGCCAGAAGCATTGGAATGATTTGTATAGATATAGAAACGACTGATTTTAGATCAGACAGTTTTTGTCTGCCATCCGTGCTAATCTTCGGGCATGGGCCAACCAGCATATTTCGGACGTCACGACGATTACAGTGGCCACCGGCGCAAACCTCCGGGAATCGGAAGCAAGTTCGAGGTTCGTTGCCTGTGCGGAACGACAAACGTGAAGATCGTTGGGGACAACTACGACGAAGCTGGTGCGCGTGTGTTTCTGGTGTGCCAGAGATGCGGGGCTAAGGAGGAAATCAGATCGCGTTAGAACAGGTCGGGCTGTTTCTGAAATTTCTCCAGTGGAGAATGGTCAGGTGTGGTCAGAACACTTTGCCAGTCACCGCGCAGCCATTCCAACAATTGTTCGTTGCGTAACACAAAAGGCATCCGCTCATTGTGTGGGAACACCGTCTGGTTGGCTGCGCATGTCAGCATGGTATAGTGCAGCCCATGCTCTCCGTTGTCGCGCCACAACCCAGCAAGAAACATGATCGCGTTGCTGGGCCGGTAGAACTTTGGGCCGCCTTCAATAAAGCTGCGCGCCGGAATCAGGCAACGCGTGTTGGTGTGATCTTTGAACGAGCGTAGTTCGGTTACGGTTTCGCACTTGGCGTTGTAACGCGGCTTGTCATCCCAACTGACGTAGAACCCCCAACGCATATCATAGCAACGAACATGGGATTCTTCCGGCACTAAAATTGGAGCGTAATCGGTCGGACGGATGCGTTTGGCTTTTGGCTCGTAGCCGAAAATCTTCTGATTGGTGGTTCGCGCAATCTCATCTTTATCTTCCGGTTCCGGTCCTTCGTAATCGGTGCACATGGGTCACTCCTTCGGTTTCTTTTTGCGTGGACAGTTCAAAACGTCATGGACGATCTCGGTCTTGAGGATGAACCCGCGCACTGTTGCGCCACAGTCCGGGCAGGTCTCCGGTTGGGAGGCTTCAAAATCGGCCAGCTGCTTTTGCTGTGCAGCGGTGAGCGAGTTTTGAATCTTCCGGCTCTTCAACTCGGTGTATTTGTCGTAAGCGATGGACATGTTGACCTGGGTCAACATAGTGAGACAGTCGGCAGGAAGCGAGTACGGTGACAGATTCAATAATTGAATCAGACAGATTCGTTTTGTGTCACATCTGGAGACGGCGACCAGTTCCGCATTGGACACTGTAGGGACGCCAGCCTTTCAGCAGGTCGAGGCTGTAACGTTGTTATTCCGCAAAAATACATAGGGTGTATAAAGTTATTCACATGCTGGTTTGACCTAATGTCTCTCGGCTCAGAAATTGCGCTACTAATTGGGACAAGGCGACCAGCTCACCACCAGCGATTGACGGTGTGCCTGTGGACAAAAAGTCACCCAATGTGATTTGCGCCACACCTGACACAATGTAAGGTGTAATTGGTAGTTGACACAGAGGAGCAAATTTTATGAAGTCTGCGGCGGACAAACCAGTCAAGAAGCCTCTCATGGATAAAGCTACCTACGATATTCACCTCCGGGTGTTGGTCTGCAAAGAAGATTCCGAATTCGTGGCGCGTGCTTTGGAAATGGATTTAATTGGTTATGGCAAAACTGAAGCCGAAGCCATCGAGGAGTTGAAGGGGAATATCGAGGCTCAGGTTTCTTTTTCAAACCAGATCAACGCAGAGGAGCTGTTGGCGCGTGCAGCAGATCAGGAGTATTTTGAGCGCTGGGAGAAAGCTCAAAAAATGGCAATCCGTGGCATTGTCCTCGAAGACAAGCCGGTCCAGTTGAAGGCCCGTGCAGTTATCCTGTCTTTCAGCAAATCAGACATCCGCAAGCTGCAACAAAAACCAGCCTTCAGGCAGACCGACCTAGTTCATGCCTAATGTTTACAAGGCTGATGAAATCTTCAAGTTGCTGAAAAAGCACGATAAGCGCTTTTGCATCTTCGAGAATCGCGGAAAAGGTTCACATCGGATGATTTTTCATCCAGATGTGAATGGGTCGAAGCAGTCTTTTCCAATTCCATACCACAAAGGGCGAGACATTCAAAAGGGCTACCTCAAGGGCATCATCAAGAGGTTTAACCTGCCGGCTGATTTTTTCGGCTAACGGTATTTCTGATGACCGTCAGGTATTCACCCAACAGCTTTGCCGTCACCAACGCCTTGTAATCGCGCTTCAGGACCTTCTCTGAGTTCCCGAGCTGTTCCGCGACTTCGGCGGCTGACTTGATCCGTGCAAGCCAGATACTCGCTGCGGTGTGTCGTGTGATGTCCTGTGGCCATTCCTTGAAGCCAATCAGTGTGCGCAGTTTCAAGATCAAACGACGTTTGAACTGCTGGTTTATCGGAGTCAGTCCACCGTACTTCAGCGACCTCCGTAGCCACTTCATTGCCTCTGGCATTGGCGTCACAACTCGACGCTGACGGACCTTCGTTGTCTGACTGTCCACAATGATGTGGCCGGCGAGACATTGGATTTTATCGCGTGGAGTTTTCTGCGCTTCTTCTGGCCGGAGCCCGCATAGCGTCGTGAGCACGAACCATGTTGAGCCGCGCGGATTCTTGGTCAGCCATTGCAGGCACTTCTTCAATTGTTCAGGCGTTAGGATTTGCGGCGGTGGCTTGTGGTAAATGATTTCGTCGAGTTGGTCGCACGGATTCTTCTCGATGTATTCACGCCGCAGCGCGAAGTTGAACAGCGTCGAAATCCTGGCCCTGACCGTTGACCGATAACTCAGGTTGAAACTGTTAAGATGGGTGACAATGTCGTTGAGGGTGACTTCGCCAATCGGCAGCGAGTTACGGCCTTTGATGAACTGATTTAACACGCTCATCATGCAGTTCACGTAACGCTCGTTACACCCCGACGAATTCTTTGAGGATTCAAGCTCCTTCGCCACCTCTGACAGCGTTCGCGTCGGTGCAGACGTTTTCACTGACAGCCCGTCCACGCCTCCGGCTTTCCACATTTGCGCGAGCCGATGACGATCCGCAGCGGGTATATCCATCCACGATGCGCCAAGCTGTTCACCGTCCTTTCGGATCCGGACCGCCTCGGCATCTGCCTTGGCCTTGGATTCACAGAGCATTCGTTTCCGTTTGCCCTGCTCTCGGTAGTTCACTCGATAACGAATCTCCCCGCGCACCCTTACCTTCGTTATGCTGACTTTTGATGTTGCCACTTTGTTGCCACTTTCTGAGCCGTTTATCTCGGTCTTATTACCGGTTTATCCCGGAGAACGATGGCAAAGTTGGTTGGACAAAAACCGTCCGACCGCTTGGAAACACTGGAGAATTTGCGAACTTACGAAGAAATTAAATGGAGCGAGCGAAGAGATTCGAACTCTCGACGTTCACCTTGGCAAGGTGATGCTCTACCAACTGAGCTACGCTCGCATCCAAGAAAGAGCATGGGGAGTCTATGGAAGCAGGACGACAAAGCAAGCCTTTGTTTTGTCAAAAAACCACCGGCACGCCTTCGTCCAGAATGCGCACTTTTGGGGTGATACCGTGTTCCTGCGCCAGTTGGCGCAACCACCGGGGTGGTTCGTCCATGTCCTCAAAGGCTAGCTTGAATGTGCCGTAATGCATGGGCACAAGCCATTGTGAGCCAAGATCGCCGAAGGCTTTCACCGCTTCGTCCGGCCCCATGTGGACGCGCCGGAAACTTTCCGGGTGATACGCGCCGATAGGCAGCAAGGCGACATCAGGATTCAGACGCTGGCCGATTTCTTTGAAGCCGTTGAAGTAAGCGCTGTCGCCCGCGTGGTAAATCCGGCGGCCCTGATGTTCCAGCACGAATCCCCCGTAGCCCCGATGATGATCGTGCAACGTCCGCGCCCCCCAGTGATGACTCGGCGTCAACGTCACCTTCCAATCGCTGGCCCCGAAGCTTTCCCACCAATCCAGTTCGATGACGCGCGCGAAGCCGAGGTTGTGCGCGAGATCGCCAACGCCCCACGGCATGACGCCGATCTTCGGATGCGGCAGACGGCGTAACGTAGGTTTGTGGAAATGGTCAAAGTGCGCGTGCGTCAGGAGCACCAGATCGATTGGCGGCAAGTCTTCGATGCGCAAACCTGAGCGTTTGATGCGTTTGAGCAGGAACAGCCAATTGGCGAAGTTAGGGTCCACCAACACGTTCAAGTCGTTAAACTGAATCAAAAATGAGGCGTGCCCGATCCACGTAATGGCGACCTGACCCTTGGTCAGCTTGGGAAAAACTGGGCGCTGATGTTCACCGTGCCGCCGTGTCAGCAGGGCTTTCCAGACAAGTTCGCGGAAAAAAGTGTGCGGACTGAAATGCTGGGACGGCGTTAAGTCTTTGAAGGACTTCGGCAACCGCTTGCGCGGCGGCGTCGGACGATGAGCCGAAGGTTTCGTCATAGGACGCCGCAACTTTAGCGCGGAGCCGGCGTTGAATAAATCGGAATTTGTTCCGTCGGATTTTTTTGTTCGGAGGAACTGGTTTTGAAACTGGATTTCGCGTGGGGAGGATAATCCGGTTTCATTTTCGGTCCTGGTTGGTGGTGGGACACTGCTAGGATCGTGGTTGGATGGCCCCGGGAGGGGCCGGGTTAGGGTGGCCCGCCGTGAATACGTTCGCGGCGGGTTTTTTATTTCTTCTCCCGCGCAAACCGTTACAACAACGGCATGGGCAAACTGGAAAAGCAACTCGACACGTTCCTCCGCAAGCAGCCGCAGCTCGGCAAAAATGTTTACATCGCCAAAGGCGCGCATGTCCTCGGTGATGTAACGCTCGGCGCGCATTCCAGCGTTTGGTATGGCGCGGTGTTGCGCGGCGACATCAATCGCATCGTCGTTGGGCATCATTCCAACGTCCAGGACAACGCCGTGTTGCATCTCGCAGATGATTACGCCTGCATCCTCGGCAACTACGTCACGGTCGGCCACTCGGCCATCGTTCACGCATGCAAAGTCGGTGATGAAGTGCTCATCGGCATGGGTGCAATCATTCTGGACGGTGCAGTGATCGGCAAACAATCGCTCATCGGCGCGAAAGCGCTCGTGACGCAGGGAATGATAATCCCGCCAGGCTCACTCGTGCTAGGATCACCCGCGAAGGTGGTGCGCAAACTTACGCCCGAGGAACGAGCGGGCTTGAAGCATTGGGCGACGAAGTATGTGGTCAACGGCGCGTATTGCCTGAAGCACGGCATCAATGTCGGCGACCCGCTGCTGACTTAATGATTCAGGCCGCCACCGGTTGTTCCTTCCCAACAAAAAATTCCTTCAGCCACTTGAGTGCGGCGTTTAGGCCGATGGGCCGCACATCCACCAAGCTGTAGATCTTCACGAGTTCCTCCTCGTGCTCACGATAGCGCGGCGGCAACAGAAACACCGTGCGCGCCTTTTCGCCTTCGACCCTTTGGATTTCGGAGTTCACCAAGCCTTTGCCGACGGCGTATTGCCCCTCTGGCAACGTCATCTGGTTCTCCGGCAAGATCAGCCAGGGCCGGGCACTTGAACGTGAGCAATCCCTTCTCGTCGCGGAATACCGTGCCGTAAGTGCGGGCCGGAACTTTATTGAGGCGTTTCCCAAGGAACATCCGATTCCGCGCCGGCTTGGGTTTGAACCACCGGCTGCGAAACGTGAAGAAATCCCACAGATAGGCAACGCCAAAGTGCGACAGCCGGAACGACCAGCCCGCAATGAAGTAGGAAACGATGATGATGAACAACGCCCACGCCAACCCCACCCATGGATTTGCCAGCGCCGTGCCAGCAATCGTCCCCAGCAGTGCGAGCCGGATGCCTTTCAAAGCCGCATCCACCGTCGTGAACGGGCTAAGAATGATGAGCACGTTGATGGCGTTTGACGCGAGAAACACAAAGAAGAACGCGATCATCGAAACCGGGATGATGAAAATGTTGTAGAGCCACGAGAAATCCATTGTCGCCACGCCCATGGAACTGATTATCGCCTGCGAGGTGCCGGGATCTTTCGTCATCATCATGAGGAACGGCACGATCGCACCCGTGGCCACCAATCCGCTGATCTTGTGTTCAAATGCTTCGATGATGTCGAACGGTTTCTTCACCACGGTCGGCAAAGCATTCCCCGCCGTGTCCTTGATGAAACACACCGCACAGACCAGCAGCCCAGGCAACCAAAACCACATCTGCGAGAACCACGGCAACGTCACGCGCTTTTCGGGCGGCGTTTTGAAGTAGAGATAACAACCGTAACCGCTCGACCCCAGCAACGGGGAAATCGCGATGCCCGTTAGCAACGACACCTGTTGCGCGATGGCAGCCCCGGGAGCTTTGGACGCGTTAGCAGTTTGGGTTTGCCCCTGCGCAGTAAAAACGCCGAAGCAAAACAAGGCGATGATTAGAACAACAAAGTTCTTCTTCATGACAGCATCATTTGACTTTCAGGGCGCAGTGTAAAGCGACCTGTCATAGCAGGCTGTTATAATTTCAAGCTGCTTTGAGAGTCCGCACCGCCCCCAACCCGCGTAGTGCGGACGCGTCAAATCTTCACCTTGAACTTCTCGCCCTTCTTCACCGAGAGCACAAACGCCGCGAGGAGTTGCGGAATCTGTTCGAGGTCTTTCAGGCTGACGAGTTCTACGGGCGAGTGCATGTAGCGGTTCGGCAGGCTGATCAACGCGCTGGCAATACCGCCGCGCGTCCAGAAGATCACATCTGTGTCAGTGCCGCTCGTGCTAGACATGGCTTCGTGCTGGAGTGGAATCTTTTTCTTCTTCGCGACTTCTTCGAGGCGGGCCACAACTTCGGGGTGATTGCAACCGCCATGCGTAATCGCCGGGCCGCCACCGATCTTCACATCGCCGTGCTGGGCTTTGCTGACGGTAGGATAATCGGTCGCATGCGTCACATCCACCACAAGCGCGATGTCGGGATGCAACGAATAAGCAATCTGCCGCGCGCCCAGCAAGCCGACTTCCTCCTGCACGTTGGAGACGGCGCAAACTTCGGCATTGAGTTTCACGCCAGATTCCTTGAGCAAGCGTAACGCTTCAATCACCGACCATGTGCCGATGCGATTGTCGAACGCGCGAGAGACCGCGAGGCCGTTACGGAGCAGTTCAAACTCATCTACGAGCGTGATAGGGTCGCCGACGCGCACCAACTTCTCCGCCTCGGCACGCGAACTGACGCCGATATCAATGAAGAGGTCGTGAATCTTGGGAGCTTTGGGTTCGCCTTCCAGCTTCATCAAATGCGGCGCGACATTGCCAACCACGCCGCGCACCGGACCACGTTTGGCGTGGATAGTCACGCGCTGAGCCTTGGTGATGGCGGCATCCACGCCGCCCATGCGCCGAACATAGATGTAGCCGTCGGCATCGATATAGTTCACCGCCATCGCGATCTCGTCCGCGTGCCCGGCGAGCATGATGCGCGGGCCGCCACCCTTGTTCAGCACAGCGACACAATTGCCATAGGCGTCGGAGAAGGTTTCATCGGCGTATTTCTTGGCATAATCGAGCCACACGCGTTGACCGCGCGTTTCGTGGCCGACGGGGCTGGGGGTGTTGACAAGGGTTTTGAGAAAGTTCAACGAAGCTTCGCGCATGGCGGAAAGATAGGAAGCCGTCCCGCATGAGTCGAGTGCGAGAGTGGCTTGGGTTTTACATGACCATGTCTTTTACCTCTTGTAACTTCCCCTTCGACATTTGGCCTGAAATCCTGCAATAATCGTTTCATGCCGTTTAGTAAGCTAGGTTTGTCTCCCACACTCGTCGAGGGCGTGAAAGCGATGGGTTACGTTGATCCCACGCCCATCCAACTCCGCGCCATCCCGCTGGTCCTTGAAGGCCGCGATGTCATTGGCAGCGCCCAGACCGGCACCGGCAAGACGGCGGCCTTCTCGCTGCCCATCCTTTCCAAGCTGGAGAATCCCCGAACCGCAACCGCGCCTGTTGGTGCTCGAACCGACGCGCGAACTGGCCGCGCAGGTGGAAACGGCCATCCGTGATTTCGTCCGGTTCACCAATCTCAAGGTCGCCGTGGTCTTTGGCGGAGTCGGTTACGGCAAGCAGACTGAAGCACTCAAGACCGGCGTGGACATCTTGGTCGCCACGCCGGGCCGGCTGCTCGATCACATCGAACAAGGCATGTGCAAGCTCGATCTCATCCAATATCTCGTGCTCGACGAGGCGGATCGCATGTTGGACATGGGCTTCCTGCCGGACGTGCGCCGGCATCATTGATCGCTGTCCGAGAAAACGGCAGACCTCCTCTTCTCCGCTACCGTCCCCCGCGATTGAGACGCTCATCACTTGGGCGATGAACAATCCTGAGACCATCGAGATCGGGGCGCGGCGCTCCCCGGCGGAAACGGTGAAGCACGTGATTTATCCGGTGGCTGATGCGCAGAAGACAGATCTGCTGCTCGCGCTGTTGGACCGGGTTCACTACGAATCAGTCATTGTATTCTGCCGCACCAAGCATGGCGCGGATCGCATCGCCCAGCACGCTTAAGCGCAGCAATCACGCGGTGGCCGTGCTGCATTCCAATCGCACCCAACGCGAACGCGAACAGGCACTGGAAGGCTTCCGTAACGGCAAATTTGAAGTGCTCGTTGCCACCGACATCGCGGCGCGCGGTCTCGACATCGCCGATGTCAGCCACGTCGTGAACTACGACGTGCCGCAGCACCCGGAAGATTACATCCATCGCATCGGCCGCACCGGCCGCGCCGAAGCCAGCGGCGACGCCTTCACCTTGATGGTCGCCGAAGACGCGCAACATGTCGCCTCGATTGAACGTTTCATCGCGAAGAAGATCGAACGCGTGAAGCTGGAGAATTTTGATTACCGCTACACCGCGCTGTTTGAAGCAGACAAGCCCGGCCAGCCAACTGGTTTCCCCGGCAAGGCCGTGGGCGTGCGCGTGCATGGCGGTTATCATTTCGCGCCGGGCGGACGCCGCCGCCGCAGATAAATTTTGAGCGAGAAGTTTTATCGGTTATGCCTACTTACCAATACAAGTGCAGCAAGTGCGACGGTGAATTTGAAGCGATGCAGTCCATGAAGGACAAACCGCTGACGAAGTGTGAATTACTCGTAGGTCGCCCAAAGAAAAAATGCGGCGGGCGCGTGCAACGCCAGATCGGCGCGGGCGCCGGATTGATCTTCAAAGGCAGCGGCTTCTACATCACCGATTACCGCAGTGAAGGTTACAAGCAGGCTGCAAAGAAGGATTCCGAAGCCGCGAAACCCTCCAGCACAGCCAGCAGCGATGCCAAGCCGGCGGCTAAATCTGAAAGCAAACCCGCCAAATCTAGCGCCAAAAAATAACGCGCAATCGCGCGCCTGCCCGGATGAAAACCTTGTTTGCCATCAGCCTGTTAATGCTCGGCAGCATGATGGCCGGCGCACAGCCGATGGCGCTGGGCACTGCGCTGAAGAGCGTTTCCGGACAGTTCGTCATTTACGACCTTCGGTCGCCTAATTCAGTTTTACGAACGCCGCTCGGACCGCAGGAGTTGGAATTGAGCGACCGTGCTGGTTGTTTCCTGCGAACGCATCCGCCAAGCATTGCTCAAGGAATTGGACGCCAGCCGCGAATGGCGCAGCACGATCAACGTGACACTCCGGCCCCACCGCACGAGCGGCCCTCGGGCCAAGATCAACGTCGAATCATTCGGCCACAATTGGATCTACAAGGTGGAATTACCACCCCGCCTCCATCGCGATGAGTTCACCCGAACTATTGTCCAAGTCCTGCTGTTGGAGCTGGCCAATCGCACACCTGCCAATCGGAGCGCGGAAATCCCGCTCTGGTTGTCCGAAGGTTTAACACAACGACTGCTTGGCGCCCGTGAAGTCGAACTGGTATTGCCCAAGCCCAGCCAGACCGTCGGCACCATGTTGATGGCGCCGGCCCATGTGTTGACCCGCGATCCTGACCCGCTGGCTCACGCGCGCCAGATCTTGCAGAATCAGGCGCCACCCAGCATCGCCGCTTTGAGCTGGCCAGAAGCGGAAAAATTTTCTGCCACCGAAGCGGAATTTTTTCAAGCCAGCGCCCAACTGTTCGTTACTGCGCTGCTCGACCTCAAGCAGGGACCGGAACTGTTGCGGACGTTCACCACGCGCCTGCCCAAATTTTTCAACTGGCAGACGGCGTTCCTGCAAGTCTATGCCAAGGAATTCCCCAGCCTGCTGGCGCTGGAAAAATGGTGGGCCTTGCAGGCGGCCTACTTCGTCGGCCGCGATCACAAGGAGCTGTGGACGCCGGAAGAAAGCGCTCGGAAACTGGAGGCCACGCTGCACACCTCTGTCGCGGTCCGCACCAGCGCCGCAGAATTACCGGTTCGGACGGAGATCCCGTTGCAGACCGTCTTGCGCGAATATGACACGGTACGGCAAATGAAGATGGCACAGGATAAAGTGCTGGAACTGGATCACCTGCGCCTCCGCGTGGCCCCAGAATACATGAAGATCGTGGCCGAATATCAAACGGCCTTGCGAGACTTCATGCGAGAACGTTCCCGCTTTACTACCACTTTCAACAAGATCGGAGCCCAGCCCCCCGGCATTAAGAAAGTGATCGCGGCCGTAATTGAACGACTGGATGAACTGGATGCACAACGCGCGTTACTTCCCCGCACCGGCGCGACGGATCTGACCCTCACTACCGGCACGGTTTCCGCGCCGAAATGACGGCGGGCGGTCAACTTGACACTGCCCGACCCACCCCTATAGTGCCCCTGCAAACGATGCATACCGAGAACGAATCTTCGTCGGAAACGCAAAAGGAGCCGCCGGGCGGCGCAACCCTGGCCCACGCGCTCAAACAATTTCGCTCCGCCGGCCGCGGCTTCTGGCACGACGTTTCCGAGTCCGATTGGAACGACTGGAAATGGCAGCTCAAGCATCGCATCACCAGCTTGGAACAGTTACAACGCCTGATGCCGACGTTGACCCCGGAGGAATTTGCCGGCACGCAACTCGCCAATCACAAGCTGGCGCTTGCCATAACGCCCTATTTTTTCAACCTCATTGATCCCGCAGACGAAAATTGCCCCATCCGGCGCCAGGTGATTCCGCGCGTGGAAGAGACCCACACAGCCGCGTGGGAGATGAGCGATCCGTGTGGCGAAGATTCGCACTCGCCTGTCCCAGGCCTTGTGCATCGCTATCCCGATCGCGTGTTGTTTCTCGTCACGGATCGTTGCGCGGCGTATTGCCGTTATTGTACGCGGTCGCGCCTCGTGAGCAATGCGACGGGCTATGACTTTCATCCCGAGTTCGATAAACAGATCGCCTATATCGCGGCGCACCCAGAAATCCGCGACGTGCTCCTGAGCGGCGGCGACCCGTTGTTATTTAGTGATGAGAAGCTCGAGTATCTGCTGAGCCGGTTGCGGGCAATCCCGCACATTGAGTTTCTCCGCATCGGCACGCGCATTCCGATCTTCCTACCGCAACGCATCACACCCGAATTGTGCGCGATGCTGAAACAGTTTCACCCGTTGTTCCTCAGCATCCACTCGAATCATCCACGCGAACTGACCACCGAAGTGCGCGACGCGTTGGGTCGCTTGGCGGACGCGGGCATCCCGCTGGGCAACCAATCGGTATTGCTCAAGCACGTGAACGACGACGCGGAAGTCATGAAGATCCATCTGCAAAAATTGCTCATGTGCCGCGTGAAACCGTATTACCTCTATCAGTGCGATCTGATCGCCGGCTCGGCGCATCTGCGTGCAAGTGTGCGCAGCGGCTTGGAGATCATGGAAAAAGTCCGCGGGCACACCACCGGCTACGCCGTGCCGACCTATGTGATTGATGCTCCGGGTGGCGGCGGCAAGGTGCCGGTCAGCCCCGAATACGTTTTGAGCCGCAACGCCGACCGCGTGGTAATCCGTAACTACGAAGGTAAAATCTTCGAATACCCGGAAGCTGTCGACGGATCACCGACCTTCGCCACGCCGGCCAAAATCGAAGAGCCGGAACTGGCTTGAGGTCTAGCCGCCGTAAAAAATCATTTTCATTCCGGCCAAAGCCCGCAGAATGGGTTGACCTGATATGAATCTGAACGAGGCCCAACAACAGACCGTGTCCGAATGGATCACCGCCGGCGCCAAGCTTTCCGAAGTCCAAAACCGGCTCGCGAAAGAATTCGGTCTGAGCCTGACCTATATGGAAGTCCGCTTTCTGGTGGATGATCTGAAATTGCGACTGCAAGACCCCGAACCGCCGAAACCGCCCACGCCACCCACACCGGCGGCGACATTGAAAACTGCCACGCCAGTGCCACCCGCGGAAACGGAAGTAATGCCTCCAGCTGGCGGACAAGTTTCGGTGTCGGTGGATCAAATCGCGCGGCCTGGCGCCTTGGTCAGCGGCAGCGTGATGTTTAGTGACGGGATGAAAGCGGATTGGTATCTGGATCAAACCGGGCGGCTGGGATTGGTCGCCAAGCAGCAGGGTTACAAGCCGTCCCCAACAGACGTGCAACAATTCCAGATGGCGCTCGAACGCGAGATGGCCAAGCTGGGTTTCTAAAGTTTGGCGTCCAGCCAAAGACGAAGTCCCCCGTCGGCACACACGCACCGCACAGGAACCAGTTGCGGGTGGTGGAGGCGCCGGCGGGGGACTCGTTTTTCTGGTTTACCGACGCCGCGACAAGTCGGGGCGTCGGACCAAAGCAAGATTACCAGAGCGAAAGAAGTTCAACTGGGATTTTCCAATTCCCAAGCCATCACGGACGCCGCAGTGGGCCGGCCAAAATGAAACCCACCCGCATCCTGATAGCCGAGCGGCGCGGAGGCAACCGCCGTCATTTCCATGAAAAAGCCGGCAGCGAGGAACGCAAAGAAAATACAACAACCTGTAATCATACCCACCGCAAAGCAGCCCCGATGCCGCCACCAGCATTCACCCAAGCCCTTCACATCCAAGCTAGCCAGCCATCGGGTGTGCGGACTCCAGACACCAGCAAGCGAAACCAAGGCACCACCGAATACCAGCTATCACTCCGGTCCACCCGCTTTCCCCACCACTAGGATCATTGAAAGCGCTTTCGCAGACCGGTGGGCTGTGCGAATAATGTCCCAACGTGGATGCCCCCGGAGCCGCGTGAAGTTGTAACCGAATGAAAAACCGAATCGTTGCTGTTGTCATTGTACTGATCACGTCTTTCGGACTGGGGCTTCCCCAAGCTGGGGCGCAAATTCTCTTGAGCAGCGGGGCTTACACCCAAAACTTTGATTCGTTGGCCACAACCGGCACCAGCAATCCGTGGATGGACAACACAACCCTGCTTGGTTGGTATGCGGCCAAAACGATTGGTGGAACAACCGTGACCGCCTATCGCGGTGAGAGTGGGGCAAGTAATGCCGGTGCACTCTATAGCTTTGGGGTCTCAGGTGTCAGCAATCTGACAGACCGGGCGTTGGGCTCGCTTGCCTCGGGCACCCGGGGAACTTCACCTACGGCGTTCGGTTTACCAATGACACAACGACTACATTCAGCAACATCACCATCTCCTACAGTGGCGAACAGTGGCGCAGCGGCACGGCCACAGCCGTTCAAATGCTGGTTTTCTCCTACGCTGTCAGTGATAGCCCCATTACCAATTCATTTTCTGCAGCGAGCTGGACCAATTTCGCTGCATTGAATTTTGCCTCGCTTAATCTGACTGCATCATCCACGGCACTTGATGGCAACGCGAGTTCCAACCGAGAATCATTCCTCGGCATCCTGCTCTCCGGAGTTGCCGTCGCGCCAGGACAGGAATTGATGCTTCGTTGGTTTGATAACGACGATACTGGCCAAGACAATGCTCTCGCGATTGACGATCTGGTTGTCACATTTGACTCGGGCGTCACCAACCCCGCCGCGGCGCCGCAATTCAACGGCCAACCCCAAAGCCAGACCGCACTCGTCGGGGATGCCGTGCAATTCACCGCCACAGCCAGCGGCAATCCGGCGCCGGCCTATCAGTGGCAATTCAATGGCACGAACCTTCCCGGCGCAGCCAGCGCCACGTTGAACCTTGCCAGCGTCACCACCAATCACGCCGGCAGTTACCGCGTCATCGCCACCAACTCGCAAGGCTCAGCCACCAGCGAGGCCGCCACACTCACCATAACGTTGCCGACGGCCGGAGTTTCATTGCTCACCTACAACGTGAAGGGTAATGGCGCGACTGACTGGACTACGAATGCCACGCAGGTCCAGGCCATCGCGCGCCAGTTACAATACCTACGGCCCGATATCATCACGTTCAATGAAATCCCGTGGGACTTGCGTTACGAGATGACCAATTTCATTGCCTTCTTTTTGCCCGGCTACAATCTCACGGTCAGCAGCGGCACGGACGGCTCGATCTGCAGCGCAATTGCCACGCGCCATCCCATCACCCGCGCGAGCAAATGGCTCGATGGCATCGATCTCCGCAGCTTCGGCTACAGCAATGCCAACAACGCCCTCGACAACTTTACCCGCGACTTGTTTGAAGCACAGATTGCTGTGCCGGGATTCGTGCGACCGCTGCATGTTTTCACCACACATCTGAAAGCGACCGCTTCCGGCGAGTATGCCGACAATGCCTTGAAACGCGCCGCCGAGGCTGCCGCCATCACCAATTTTTTTGCGACCAACCTTTTCGCGCTTTACCCCTACGACCTCTACGCGCTCACCGGCGATATGAACGCCTCCGACACCAATGAACTTTGCATCCAGACCTTGCTCGGTCCGACAACAGGCTTGACGATGACCCAGCCGAAAAATCCTGTCACGGGCAGCGTGAACACTTACTCCACCACCACTGCGAATCCTTCGTCCCGACTCGACTACATCTTCCCCAGCCCGCTCC
Organism: Verrucomicrobiota bacterium; assembly: GCA_049840435.1. Lineage (GTDB taxonomy): Bacteria > Verrucomicrobiota > Verrucomicrobiia > Limisphaerales > JADLHS01 > JADLHS01. The sequence continues at coordinate 36,843 of JASGKY010000058.1, forward strand.
TGTATTCCAACATCAAGACCAGTCAGGTCTTCCGCACCGACAAATTGACGCCGCTGCCGCCCAGCTTGAACGGCAACGACAGCCAGGTGGCCTCCGATCATTACCCGGTGCTGATGTGGTTCGACAATCCTTACGACAAACCTTTCCAACTCCTCTCCATCACGCGGACCAATCCGACCGTGACATTGCGATGGGAATCCGTTCTCGGTCAGCCGTATCGCGTGGAAAGCTCCCCCGACCTGACCGCGTGGACGACGCAGGCGAACAACCTGATCGCGACTGGCATGAGCTACACCTACCGCACAAACCTCAACGAAACGCAGCGGTTCTTCCGCATCTACCGTGTGCCATGAATTTTGGCGGCGGCTAGGGTTTAACCTTCTCGAACCGCTCGGTCAGCCCCAGAGTCATCGCCCTACCCACCAGCCGGCTCCTCGCCGTCCTCGGCCTGCCAGTCAATGACGCTTCGTTGCTCGTCCGAAAGCCGCAACGCCGCGCCAGCTTTCACCGTGAACCGGGCTTCAGTCACATCCGCCGCGGTAAAATCGCAGTGCCGGAAAGCGCAATATCGGAAATCCACCCCCACCAATGAGGCGCCTACAAAACGCACCCGTTCAAACAAACAAGCCCGTAAGTCCGAGCGCGACAAATCCGCCCGGCTGAAGTCCACGTTGATGAAATCGTTCCAGTTCGCGACGGACTCGGAAAGGTCGCTGTCGCGAAACGAAGTGGCCCGGATTTCCGAACGCCCAAAGAACGTGCGGGGCATCGTCAACCGCTCCAGCTTGACGTCGGCGACCATTTCACGAAAGAAGCTGACGCCCGGCGTCTCGTCATCGTGACGCGGCGGGTTGAGCGGCTGGAGCGGAACTGCACCGGGACCGACCAACTGCTGGCGCTGCAACTCGCGCCATGAATCTTCGTAGGACAATCGCGTCATAGAAGGCAGCGGCGAAGGAAACTTACGACTCAAGCTTAGTGCATGGTTAACGTAGAGCTATAATCCAATTTTCCCCATCGCAGACAACCAGAGCGAACTCTCTGGCGAGGGCGGCTCGTCAAACTGAACCTTCACCTCGTAAGTCTGTCCTCGTGTCAGGAAGCGCTCCAATTTATCTGCGCGGTTGGTCCGTCCCCAGGTCAAGATGTAGCCCGACAGTCCAGGCAACCAACTGCAGGCGGTGATATCCCGTGAGCTAATCGGAACACGCACAACTGTACCTGTGCTCTGGCTCACCACGATCTCGCCAAGAAAACTAAGGCGTCCGGACGCTGTCTTTGGCATGCCAAGAACGAAATGATATGGAGGACGCTCCTGCACAGTCAGCTGAAACCGAATTGTGCTGTTTGTGCAACCGTTAATTGCTGTCGGACGGGCGTGTCCGCGATCCCGCACCCACTCAAGCAAGCAATGACTGCAACTCCAATGATTAGAGTGATCGAACGCATGGTGTAATGCGACGGCGGCTAACAGAATTGTTCTTTGGAAAGCTTTCCATGAGTTTGGCATCACGCTCCAAACATGAAAATGGCTTCCTCTGTTTCTGCCCGGTCACGCAGCGACTTTAAGTTTGTCACCCCAGCCGGTCAACCTGCAAACCCGCCCGCGCATTTCAGGACCTCCCGCCGTCACGATGTACGATACGTATCGGAAATGCTTCATATCAGTTCAACTGGATTGCATCCGAACGCACTCGTAAGCCGCCCTCATCCGCAAAGCAACGGAGGCCTCTTGATACTGGCCGAACGCATAGAATTTCGTCCCAAACCGAATTCGTGATTGATTCTAAACTTAGCGCCGGGCTAAATCTGGGCAGATTCTGCATCAAACAATGAAGGCATTAACTCCTGTTCCGATTCCGGCCGCCGTCCGGTGGCGGGAATTCCGCACCCGGCTCCTGCCGTTGCTCGTGGTTGCCGGACTTATCGGCACCATCGCTTTCCTTTGGCGCAACCACACCGGCCAAGCCACAATGCAAGGTATCGGCGAAGGCGTGCGCTCAAACATCACCGCGCCCCAGACAGTGCAGATTCAAAAGTGGTTGGTCGAACCCTACACCGTCGTGGCCGCCGGCACCCCGGTCGTCGTCGTCGCTCCAGCAGATGCCCGCGCGGACTTTGATCGGCTACGTTCCATGTTGGATCTCCAACAAATCCGCTCCCAACCCTCGCAGGCGGAGGACAACGCCATGAACTTCGAGCGCGTCCGCATCGAGCAGTTGAAAACCAAATCCGAGCTGGCCATCGCCCGCGTGAAGTTGGAACAGGCCGAACGGGACGTCACCCGCAACGCCGGGTTGGCGCGGGAAAAACTGGTCTCTCAAGACCTCTATGAGCTGGCGATCAACGCCCGCGACGCCTTGAAGGCGGAAGTGGAAGAAAAGACCAAGGCCACCGCCCAGATTGATCAGCGGCTGGAAAATCTGCGGGCCATCGGCGAACCGGGGTTCAGCCCGGCGACCGGAAATAATGCTTTGCTAGCCCAACTGGAAAAAGCCCAACAAGCCGCCGCAAAAAACCTCGAGCCCCAAACCTTGGTCGCGCCAATCTCCGGCATGGTCAGCCAGCCGTTGCGCCAGACTGGAGAGTTTGTGCCGGCGGGTGAACCGCTGCTCACGATCAGTTCGGCGCGAGCGGATCATGTGGTCGCTTATCTGCGCCAGCCGTATCGCTTCGATCCGCAAGTCGGAATGACCGCCCAGGTCACAACACGCACGGGCCAACGTCAGGCTTTCCTCAGCCAGATCGCCCAGATCGGTGCGCAAATCGAGGTGTTGACCAACGCCCTGGCCATGATGCGCCCTGGCCAGATGGTGGATGTGGCGTTACCCGTAATCCTTCCCGTGCCGCCCGGAGTTAACATCCGCCCGGGCGAAATCGTAGATATTCTCATCACTGAACCACCCACGGCCAAAACCACCCCCGCAGCCCAAACGATTTCCCCCGGACGACAGCTTTAAGGACTGATGCAGCCGTTTTCATTCACACGCCCGCTGGGTCGGTTGACACTCTTGGGAGTATTGCTCGCCATTGCACCCGCGACGCCAGCCAATCAATTCACTCCGCTCGAAACCACCGATTCTCCCCAAGTCCGCCGGTTGCGCCTCGACGAATGCATTGTCACCGCCTTGCGCCAAAACCGCGAACTGCAAATTGAACGGCTTACCCCCGCGATCACTGAAGCCAACCTGAGCGGTTCACGTGGTTATTACGACCCAGTTTTCAGCACCGAAGCTTATGCCCAAAACGCCACCGACACTGGCGGCTTTGATCCCTTGGACTACAGCCGGGACACAATTTACGATGCGGAATCCCAATCCGTTCGCAGCGGCGTGACGGGTTTTCTGCCGTGGGGCATGAGTTACGATTTGTTTGGCGGCTACGCCCACAGTGACGGCGTCCGCAACGGACTCAACTTTGAATCCTACAAGCTGCAATCCGGCATCTCTCTGCGCCAGCCGTTGCTGCGGGACTCTTGGATTGATCAAGGCCGCATGACCATTCAGGTCAACAAGAAGGAACTCAAGATCACGGAACTCGGCGTACATTACGTGGCCATGGACGTCATCAACCGCGTCCAACTAGCCTATTACGAACTTGCGTACACCCTCGAACAGGCGCAGGAACAACGGGACTTCCTCCGTTCGCGGGAAGAACTGCTGACCACCGTCAAACGCCGCATCGAATTGGGCACTTTGACCACACTCGACGAACAACTCGCCGCCGCCCGCGTCGCCACCGTAGCCGCCAGTCTGGCTGGGGCCGACAATGCGGTGCGCTTGGCCGAGAATGAACTGCGCACCATGCTGGGTGACGCTTGGACCAATTCCGTGACAGCCCGCTTGGAAACCTCCGACGCGCTTCTCGCCGTACCGCAGACGTTCAACCTACAAGATAGCTGGCAACAGGGCCTCGCCAGCCGGCCCGATCTTGCCCAACTGCGCGAAGATGTGGCCAAGGCAAAAATTGATCTCAAGTATCGCCGCAACCAACTGTTCCCCGCCTTGGACGTGGTAGCCAGCCACGTGCGGCGCGGCTCGGATACCGAACAGTTACTCCCTCCGTCGCAGCCATCCGCCTCCTTATCGAGCGCACGTAACCAGATCGAGAATGGCGATGCGCCCACGGATGTGGTAGGCGTGGTGTTCACCCTCCCGCTGGGGCTAGCCAAGGAACGCGCCGACTTTCGCGCCAGCAAACAAATGAAGGCACAGGCGGAATTGCGCGTAAAGCAGTACGAAGAACTCGTGATGCGCCAGATCTCTGATGCGTTGCATACCGCCCGCTCCCAATTTGAACGCGTAACCCTCACCCGCCGCGCGCGGGAACTGTCCGAAGCCGCCCTCGAAGCCGAGAATCAGAAACTGTTGGGAGGCAAAAGCACCATCTTCCTGGTGCTGGAAATGCAGAGCGACCTCGCCACCGCGCGCACCGCGGAACTGCGGGCCAAAGCGGATTACAACAAAGCCCGCTCGCAAATGCGGTTCGCCGAAGCCAGCTTGCTGGAACACTGGCGCGTGGCTATCGAGTTGAAATGATTTTTCTAGCAGCTGGGCTGGGGCTGGGACTGGAGGCAACACTTTGGTTCTAATTACTGTTTCATCCAAATGGGAGTGACCTCCATACGTCAAGCACACGGTCAACAAGTGTCGGCCTTCCCAGCAGAAAGGCGTCAGCTGATTTCAGCTTTGTGAGGATTTGGGTCTTGTGCGTGTTACCCAGTTTGTGCTCGGAGATTATCAAGGCTAAGGTTTCGCCACATATCAATCCTTGGAAATAACCGCGCCTGTTGGGATTGGTAGTAGCGCCAAAATCTTTGTAAGCAAATTCCAGTATTTCGGGAACATAAACTCCGAACACTCCCAATTCTTTCGATTGCGCGGAGAACTTCTCCCAGGTTTCAGCTGCCGCCGCGAGTAGGATTGGGTAGTTCCGCTCATTTACTGCAAGCACATACTCATAAACGGCCCGAACCGCATCGCTGTAATTAGAAACTTGTGATCCTAGATTTCCAAGCCTCGTATCTGCTAACCTGCACAGTCGGGCTGACTCACCGGAGAGATACACCTCGAGGCTTTTCGTTCTTTCGTTCCGTTCCAATTTCAACGAGCCGAGTGCAAACGCAGCCCGGCAAAAAACAAAACCTTCGAGAAAACCTGATTCAAACGTCGGCGCGGCCGGCTTCTTGGCGCGTTCAAGAGGATTGCTTGCAGCGGCGACTGACAATATTTGCGGCTCTGGCCGGCCATCAACCCCTGCAAGATAATGCCCGCCAGTCAACTCGAACGTGGGCGGTTTTCCGTTGCTCGAAATGCTGCCTGGACCATCAAAACAAACGTAATAAACATGCAGCTCACCTCCCGCAGACTGCGCATCCAGCTCTGGCCCCCATGTATAATAAGACTTTTCCCCAACTTTATGAATTGTCGGATTTCCTTCTGGAGGATTTGACTCCGCCCAGTCGAAGCCAAGATTAAATCCCAACTGAATGGTTCCACTCAGACAAAAGCCAGACACTGAATCTGATGCAAAAAGCTCAATCGTATTGCCCCCGCCAGACACACGCACATCGTCAATCTCCACGGCAAACTTTGCGATCATCGGGTATGGCTGATACAAGGAATGCCAATTCGGCGATTTCTCAACTTGCGTTGGGATCGAGGTGGTATGCTCAGAATTGACGCGCATTGTGACCGCCTGAATTGTCCCCCGCATGCCAGTCACCATGTCACAAACCCTGGAACGCACAGTTCCAGAAATGCTCAGCCTTGCCACCAACCCTTCACGAAGAGATAGCACACGCACGATGACCTCCGAGAAGCATGGTGAGGAGTGTGAGTCCTTGATTGTCTCGCAACGGATCAGAGAGCCATTGGCCAAAGCTTCAACGAGGACCGCTTGCATAAGCAGAATCGATTTGTGTGTGAGTCTCCCAAAGGGTGCACGAAGGAATCAAAACAAAAAGCCCCGGCGTTACCCGGGGCTTTGAAGTCTTATGGAACTGACGTACACGTTCGTTATTTCGGAATCAGATCGCTGACGAGGGCTTTTTCTTCCTTCAGCTCGGTCTCGGTGAGAGCGATCTTCGCACGACTGAATTCATTGAGCGGAACGTCCTGCACGATTTCCCAGCTCTTGCCGGTGCTGCGGATCGGATAGCTGAACATCAAACCCTTCTCGATACCGTAGCTGCCGTCGGTGCAGACGGCGACGCTCGTCCAGTCGCCCTTCGGGCGTCGGACTCACGAGGGAGCGGACGGTATCAATCGCCGCGTTCGCCGCGCTGGCGGCACTGGAGAGACCGCGCGCCTTGATGATGGCCGCGCCGCGTTGTTGCACGGTGCTGATGAAATCCTTTTCCAACCATTCCGTGTGCTTGATGACATCCGGCACCGGGCGCGTGCCGATGCGGGCGTTGAAGAAGTCGGGATACATCGTCGCGCTGTGATTACCCCAGATGGCGAGGTTGCTGACGTTGGTGATGTCCACGCTGGCTTTCTGCGCGAGCTGAGCCTTGGCGCGGTTTTCGTCGAGACGCGTCATGGCGAAGAAACGGTCGCGCGGGATGTTGCGGGCGTTGTTCATGAGAATCAACGCATTGGTGTTGCACGGATTGCCAACGACAAGCGCGCGGATGTCGGAGGCGGCGTTCTTCTCCAACGCCTTGCCCTGGCCGACGAAAATCTTGCCGTTTGCGCCGAGGAGGTCTTTGCGTTCCATACCGGCCTTGCGCGGCGCGGCACCAACGAAGAGCGCCCAGTTCACGTCTTTGAACCCGACGTCGAGGTTGCCGGTGGCGACGATGCCTTTGAGCAACGGGAACGCGCAGTCGTCGATTTCCATGACCGTACCGTTAAGCTTGGCGAGCACCTCGGGCACGTCCACTTCGATGAGGTGGAGGATGACAGGTTGGTTCGGTCCGAACAGGTCGCCATTGGCGATGCGGAACAGGAGTGAGTAAGCGATTTGACCGGCAGCGCCGGTGACTGCGACACGGATAGGTTGATTGCTCATAGATTCAAAAGTGGCTTGCAGTATAGGAATACGGCGAACTTCCGTGCAAGCGAACATAAGGCGGGGTGAAAATCAGAAGCGCGCAGCAACTTCACCATGAGGAAGGTTAGGGTGCCAACCGCCAGGATTAGCACCGATGTAGCGGCGTGCTATGAGCGCCGTCAATGGCTGGAGACCACGTGAAAAACGGCGGGCATAGACCACCGCTACAAAGGAAATGAGATTTGTGTTATGAGATGTGTCTCCGGGTCAGCGGGCCTGGGCGCGCTCCGATCCGTAGATCAAGAAGGGCTGGCGTTCCCGCCGGAACTTTTCTTCTCCCGCTTTCCATGCCGCGACGATGGCGGCAGCGGATTTGCCGTTCTGGAGGGCCAGCCGCATGGCATCCGTGCCGTTGACCTTGTCGAACATGTCGAATTTCTTCTTCGCTTTGACGGCTTCGGCAAAGAGATCGCGGTCGGCCACTTGTTTCAATGCTTCGAGCGCGTAGAAGTTGATCGCGGTGAGCGGCGCATTCGCCGGATCGGTGAAGTAGAGTTGCACGCCGCCGACCATCTGCTCTTTGAACGCCGCATAATAGGGCTTGAAGGTTACCGGCTGGAAGCGCACGCCGGGCAGTTCGTAGCTGTTGAGTTTCGCGGCGAGTTGATGCGGGTTCACATTCGTCGCGGCGACGCATTGGAACGGCAGCGTGTAACCGATGCCGATGCTGACGCCACCGATTTCGCCCAACATGCCGGTGGCGACTTGGTACAACGGCGATTCGCCATGCGGCACATGCGGCGATGCTGGCACCCACGGCAATCCGGTGTCGCTCCAAACCATCGCACGCTCCCAGCCGCGCATCGGGATGACGGTGAGTTTGCATTGATTCGTGATCCAGTCCTTGGCGTTGATCATCTGCGCAAGTTCGCCACAGGTCAGCCCATACACGTAGGGAACATTCCAGCGGCTCACGAAGGAGCGCAGCTTCTCCTGTTCGATCATCGGACCTTCCACGCGCAAACCGCCGAGCGGATTCGGCCGATCTAACACGACAAATTCCACACCCGCCGCGCCACACGCCTCCATCGCAACCCCCATCGTGCTGATGAAGGTGTAAGAACGGCAGCCTGTGTCTTGCAGGTCATAGACGAGTGCATCGAGCCCCTTGAGCATCTCGGGTGTTGGCTTGCGCGTCTTGTCGTAGAGCGAATAGACCGGCAGGCCGGTGCGCTTGTCCGTGGAACTGGCAATCTTGTCACCAGCGGGAATATCGCCGTAAATGCCATGCTCCGGTCCAAAGAGCGCCACCAGCTTCACGCCCGGCGCATCCCGCAGCACATCAATCGTGCTTTCGAGCTGGCTGTTGATGCCGGACGGATTGGTGATGAGCCCGACGCGTTTGCCGGCCAGCGCCTTGAAGTTGGTTTCCACCAGCACTTCATTCCCCAATTTCACGCGCGGCTCGGCCTCGGCAACGTGGGCCAAAAGCAGGGCGGCAAAAATTCCCATGGTGGTGCGAAGCAGTTTCATTCAGTAATGCGCGACAAATCCCGGACTTGTCGCAAAATTATTCTCTTTGATTCAACGGATGAAGTTTTGTCTCAAACATGTTCGTGTGCGGATATATTCCGGAAGTCTGATTTCCGAATTGAGCCGCCCCGCCGACATGTTTATGCTGGGCACGATGAACGTTTTCGTTACGGGTGGCGCGGGCTACATCGGTTCGGTCTGCGTCGAAGAACTCCTCAATGCCGGCTATCAAGTCACGGTTTTCGATAATCTCACGGAAGGCCATCGCTCGGCGGTGGATTCACGCGCGAAATTTGTCGAAGGCTGCTTCAGCGACGCCGCACTGATCAAAAGGGCTGTCGCAGACTCGAAAGCCGAGGCCATCCTGCACTTCGCCGCCAACGCGCTCGTCGGCGAATCCATGACGAATCCGTCGAAGTATTTTCGCAACAACGTCGCCAATGGCTTGAACCTGCTCGATGCCGCCGTCGAGTGCGGTGTGAAGAAATTTGTCTTCAGCTCCACCTGTGCGACCTATGGCCCGCCGGATCGCGTGCCGATGACCGAAGATCTGCCGCAACGCCCGATCAATCCCTACGGCGAATCGAAGTTGATGTTCGAGAAAGTCCTCCAGTGGTATCAGAAATTGCACGGACTGGAGTTCATCGCCTTCCGCTATTTCAACGCTGCGGGCGCGAGCGAAAAGTTCGGCGAACATCATCGCATCGAGACGCATCTCATCCCGAACGTGCTCAAGGTCGCGCTCGGCCAAGCCAAGCAATGTGAGATTTACGGCACGGATTATCCGACGCCGGACGGCACGTGCATCCGCGATTACATCCACATCGTGGACCTCGCGCAGGCACACATCCTCGGCCTCGCGCCGGGTAAGACCGGCTTTTACAACCTCGGCAACGGCGATGGCTACTCCGTGAAGGAAGTCATCCAGATGTGCGAGAAGATCACCGGCGTGAAGATTCCGGCCATCGAAAAACCGCGCCGGGCGGGCGATCCACCTAAACTCGTTGCCGCCGCCACGAAGGCTTACACCGAACTCGGCTGGAAACCCAAGTATCCGAAACTCGAAGACATCGTTACCACCGCGTGGGCGTGGCATAAGAAACATCCGACCGGCTACGCGGATTGAGCAGGTAGGATTGAAGTTTGTGTTTTAGCTCGCCCTCATCTGTATCCTCTCCCCTAGGGAGAGGATGCTACTTGGTACGCTTTGGGAGAGTTCGATTGAACCTCTGACAATCCCACGCGGGAAATTTCAAAGCAGCAGCGAAAGTTTCCCCTTCTCCTCGGGGAGAAAGCTGGGATGAGGGAGTCGTTCTGAAAACCATCTTCTTCATGATTATTCTTCACGCCGCGCCCGCTAAATTTTCTTCCCAAGCGCCAGAGCCGCATTGCACCTTAGCACCGGGTAATGCGGGCAAACCTATAAATCCTTAAACTCTGAATTCTATGGACCCATTCCTCCAAGCAGCGATTGAAGAAGCCAAAAAGGGCCTGGCCGCGGGCGGCATTCCCATCGGCTCGGTGCTGGTGCTCGACGGGAAAATCATCGGGCGCGGTCACAATCAACGCGTGCAGCACGGCAGCGTGATCCATCACGCCGAGATGAATTGCCTCGAAAACGCCGGCCGCCAGAAAGCCTCGGTTTACGCGCGCTGCACGCTGTATTCCACGCTGTCGCCCTGCCCGATGTGCAGCGGCGCGGCGTTGCTCTACAAGATTCCGCGTATCATCGTGGGCGAGAACGTCACATTCCAAGGCCCAGAAGCCTACGTGAAATCACAGGGCGTGAATGTGGAGATCCTCAACGACCCAACCTGTATCCAGTTGATGAAGGATTTCATCAAGGCCCGCCCTGAATTGTGGAACGAAGATATTGGCGTCTGAACTCGCAGGCGCGGATCAGGCACGCGCCAGCCTGGCGTGGGTGACCATAAACTTTTCCACGCGCTTCGCCTCCACCGCGCGCGACCAATGCCCGCCTTGCTTGAACTCCGAGCCGACGATGAAGCCATCCGCGGCGGCAAAGAAGGATTTCAAGTTCGTCGCCGCCACGCCTGAACCGAGATAAACCGGCAGGCGGGTTTTCTTTTTCACCGCGAGCACATCGGAACTCTGCGGGGCATCACCAGTGGCCACGCCTGTGACAATGACTGCATCGCCCCGCATGAATTCTACCGCATGCGCCGTTTCGCCGATGTCCACATCCGCTGTGATGGCATGGGAACTGTGCTTCTTCTTCACATCGGTCCAGACCTGCACATTGTCTGCACCAATCATGCGGCGGTAACGCAACAGTTCCGCAGCGGAAGATTGGATGATTCCCTCGTCCGCCACGTGTGCGAAAGCAAACCCCTCCGCACGGATGAAGTCCAACCCCGCTGCGTGCGCTACCGCCATAGCTTCGAGATTTGCGCCCGCTAGAATCTGGATGCCACAGGGCAGTTTGCTGGCCTGCTTCACCGCGCGAGCGATGATCGCCATGCTCGCCACGATTTCCGGGCCGACTTTGCCGCGCAGATACGGTGTGTCGTGCATGTTCTCCAGCATCAAGCCATGAACGCCGGCAGCGCAGAAAATCTTTGCTTCGTGCAACGCTTGCTTCTCGATCTCAGCGAGCGAGAGCCCGTGCGCCGGCGTGCCCGGCAATGCCCCGAGATGGATCATGGCAATGACGGGTTTGGCGAAAGCGAAGAGTGAATCAGACATGACGGGAGTGTAATTGTCAGAAGGATGGAATCCAACCACGGATGAACACGGATGCTCACGGATAGCAAATTTCATCCGTGTCCATCCGTGGTTAAAGCTTCTGGGATTCGCGTTGTAAGATCTCACGCACCTCTTCCGATGTGCGTTGCGTGGCAGTAGAAACCAGCTGTACGTAATCGTCCTCGCCGACTTCACGAGGAATAGCGCGGCAGTATTTCTCCGCGTCCGGATACTTCCAGAGATTGGGAAAATCCCGACATTGCTGCGGCTTTACGGGCTGGATGGCGCAGAGATTTCCTTCGAGCAGAACACACGCGCCATCGGGCTTCTCCTGCAAGGCGAGTCCACGCCGATCCTGTTGCAACCGCGTGTAACGCTGGATGAAGTCGTGCTCACTCAACTGCAAGAATGCCGCGATGCGTACAACCTCCGCCTCAGTCAGGCGCACCTGACCGGGCCAGCGACAACAGGCGGTGCAACGTTGGCAGTCGTGATAGACGGGCATAAGCCCTCAGTTCGCGCCGTCCACGACCTGACAGACCAGCGGCGTCATCTTCACGCCGATGGCTTTCTCGTAGCCAGTGGTCATGTGGGCGATGAAGCTTTCGACTTCGTGGTGCTTTACCATGTTGATGGTCGCGCCGCCGAAGCCGCCACCGGTCAGACGCGCCCCAAGGCAGGCCGGATGCTTGCGCGCCAAATCCACGAGGATGTCGAGTTCCTTGGTGCTGTTCTTGAGGAAATCGCGGGAACTTTCGTGACTCTGGAACATGTATTGGCCGAACTGCGCCATGTCGTTCGCGCGAAGCGCCTTTTCCCCGGCGACGACACGGGCAATTTCACTGACAACGTGATGCGCGCATTCAAATTCGCGCTGGGTCAGCTTGTCCTTCGCGGCGAGCACCTGCTTGAGCTCGACCGTGCGGAGGAATTTCGCGCCGATCTTGGCGGCGGCGGCTTCGCAGTTATCGCGGAGCTCCTTGTATTCGCCACCGACGAGTTCGTGCTTCACGAGTGAATTGCAGACGACCATCGCGATGCCTGACAGGGGCGCGTGGCCAACAGTAAGCGTAGCGCAATCAATCTCCATCACGTGCGCCTGTTTGCCGAAGAGCGACGAAGTCTGGTCGAGAATGCCGCAAGGCACGCCGACGAATTCATTTTCCGCCGCACGGCAGAGCTTGGCGAAGTTCATGCGCTCGGCGGTGTTGACGTTGGGCAAAACACCTTTGGTGTCAGCCTTGGGCGGTGTGCCGAGGCCGGTATCGGTGAGCGCGTACGGTGAGAGTCGGCGCACAGTCATGGCCGTGGCGACTTCGAGGGCGGCAGAACTGCTCATACCCGCGCCCATCGGCAGCGTGCTGTGGATGGCTGCGTTGAAACCGGTAAAATTCACTCCGCGCTTCTTGAGCTGGACGAGAACGCCTTTGACATAGTTGGCCCAAGTGGCGGCGGGGTTGGGCTTGATGTCGCTGATGGAGAAAATCTCCGCATTCGGGAATGCGGTGGAGACCAGCTCCACCTTGCCGTCAGTACGCGGTGACGCGGCGATGTAAATGTATTTATCCACTGCCACCGCCATGACGAGGCCGTTGTTGTAGTCGGTATGGTTGCCGAGCACTTCGAGCCGACCGGGGGCTTGAACGACGTAAGTGGGCGTTTGGTTGAAGTGCTTTTTGAACAGCGAGGTTGCGTCTTGCATGAATTTGGTTGGTTGAAACGTGAATTACAATTGATCGAATTTCCGCGCTAGCGCGAAGTCTTTTTCCGTCAAGCCGCCAGCGTCGTGCGTCGTGAGGACGAGCGTCACCTTGTTCCAACGGATATCGATGTCGGGATGATGCCAAGCCTTCTCAGCCAGCTTGGCGACGGCGTTGACGAACTTGATGGCCGCCGGGAAATCCTTGAACCCGAAGGTGCGCGCGATGGTTTTCCCGCGTCTGCTCCAATCGGGAACAGTCACGAGCGCGGATTTGATTTGGCTGGGGTTCAATCTGGCCATGGCCTTTTGATGCCAAAAAAGCCGGGCCGGGTCACGTCGAAAGGCGGCAAAACCGCCTCATTTCTTGGCGGGTGGGAATAGCGTGCGGCCAACGAGGTATGTGGCGAAGGCAACGGCGAAACCGACAAACCACGCGTAGTGGTAGAGATCCACCCAGATCGGAGCGATGGCTTCGCGGGAGATGACTTTGACCTCGGCTAAGAAGCCCGGCAGGCAAGGCAACACTGCCAAGACGAGCGCAATGATTGCGGTGATGCTAAAACCTGAGTGGAAGCGATACGGACCGTTGGGTTGATAAAGTGTCACGAGGTCGAGCTTACATCGGCGATAAACGAAATAATCGGCGATGAGAATGCCCCCAATCGGCCCAAGCAGCGCGCTATAGGCGATGAGCCAGGTGAAGATATAACCCGTCGGATCAGCGACGAGTTTCCACGGCATCATCAAGACGCCGATAATGCCAGTGAGATATCCACCTACCCGAAATGAAATGAACTTCGGCGCAAGATGGGCGAAGTCATTGGCCGGGCTCACGACGTTGGCGGCGATATTTGTGGCCAATGTGGCTAGGCAGAGGGCTAACATCGCGATGACCAGCACGGCGGGATTAGTGAAGCGCGTGAGAACGTCCACTGGATCCCAAATAGTTGTGCCGTAGATGATGGTGGTCGCTGAAGTCACAGCCACGCCGATGAAGGAGTAGAGCGCCATCGTCGTTGGCAATCCCAGCGCTTGGCCGATGACCTGGTCCTTTTGAGATTTTGCGTAGCGTGAAAAATCCGGGATGTTAAGCGAGAGGGTAGCCCAGAAACCGATCATGCCGGTGAGCGCAGGAAAGAAATAGCTCCAGAACTGCCCCGCTTTGGCCTGGCCCACATCGAAGGCAGATGGTTGTGACAGGATCGGCCCAAAACCGCCTGCGGCACGATACGCCCACCAGAGCAACACCAAGCCCAGCGCGATAAGCAGTGGTGCTTTTATGTTCAGCAGAAAGCGAATCGTATCAATGCCGCGATAGATGACCCACATGTTGATGCCCCAGAAAAAGAGGAAGCACAGGAATTGTCCGCCGCTGATACCAAACCAGTTCGTGACTGGCTCGGGTTGGATTTTGAAAAGGGTGATGACGATTTTGTAGATGGCATTGCCGCCGATCCACGCTTGGATACCAAACCAACCACACGCCACCAACGCGCGAAGCAACGCGGGAATGTTTGCCCCTAGTGTTCCGAACGCCGCGCGACAATAGACGGGAAACGGGATGCCATACTTCGTGCCGGCATGGGCGTTGAGGATCATCGGAACGAGTACGATGAGGTTACCGAGGAAGATGGTGAGCACGGCCTGCCACCAGTTCATGCCGCCGCCGATGAGCGACGACGCGAGCATGTAGGTGGGGATGCAGGCGGACATGGAAATCCACAGTGCGGCAAAACTGCCCGCGCGCCATTTGCGTTGCGCGGCCGAGACGGGCGCGAGGTCGGCGTTGAAGAGCGAACTGGATTTAAGTTCCGCCTGCTGGCGGTCCGTGAGATCGGCGTGGATGGAATTCATGCAATCAGACCGGCACAAGACCGGTCGCTTGCAGGCTAGTTAGCGCTGGGGACGAGAGGAAAAGCAAGCTTGAGTTCCACTCGATACCATTCCGAGCGTGAAAAATGTTCGCTGCCATGCCATATCTCGTTCATGCCGATTTACGAATTTGCGTGTCCGAAGTGCCGGAAGATTTTCAGTTTCCTTTCGAAGCGCGTAAATCCGGAGCGGTTGCCCGTGTGTCCGAAATGCGGGAACAAGAAGTTACAGAAAGAAGTCAGCCAGTTTGCTATGACTAGAGGCTTGAAGGACTCAGCCGCTTCTGAAAGCCAAGAAGCCAGTCATCCAATGCCGGATATGGATGATCCACGCATCGAACGAGCGATGGCCGAGATGGAGCACGATATGGCCCATCTCGATGAAAACAACCCTCGGCACATAGCTCGCATGATGCGCAAGATGAAAGATCTGATGCCGTCCGGTTCAATGCCGAAGGAAATGGAAACTGCCATCAAGCGGCTTGAGGCTGGCGAAGACCCGGAAAAAATTGAAGCCGACATGGGGGACGTCTTTGATCAATTCATGGGCGGTGCCGGGGATAGAAAAAGCTCCACGCATTACAGCAAAGACGCGGGGCTTTATGATTACTAAAATCTGATTCTTACCACCAGAAGCCTTTGTTTCGTTCGGCGCGTTGCACCATGTTCTGGAATTTGACCCACTGAACGTGCCCGTCTTTGTATGCCACATGGCCACCGTCGGGCACTTTGCCTTTTAGGTGGGGACTCAGATGTTTAACACTAAACCCACCGGGTACCTCCGTAAAACCACCGCCGGTAGTGATTGGCGGACTGGCTGCCGTGCCCGTCAAACTGTCGCTGATGTTGGCGTCCGAAATCAACGGCCGATCACTCGGTGGTTGGGAAAACGTTTGAAACGCATTGATCTTATAGGGTTCGTTCAAAATGCTGTAATTCCGGTTGGATTGCGTCAGGGACACACAGTCAAATGCCATGACGTAGCCAATGACGTGAATCGGTTGGGTCGACTCGTTCCCAAAATAGTTCCAGAGACTGTTCGGGGAAAGATTGTTGAAATTCAAGTCATCGCTAAACCGGGGCGACGTTCCCGGACAATAAAAGGTCTTTTTCTTCAAACCACTGGCAATCATGGATTGCGCCACACTATCGTCAATATCCCACACCCATTGTCCCGTGGTGGTGGGCAGCTTGTCCTTGTTGTCCCCGGCATACATCGTCGTCGCAATGGCAAATTGCCGCAGATTGTTCAAACACTGGATGCGCCGCGCCTTCTCCTTGGCCTTCGCCAGCGCCGGCAACAACATCGCCGCCAGAATCGCGATGATCGCAATCACAACAAGCAGCTCGATCAGCGTAAAGGCCGACACGCGCGGCGCAGTAATTAAACGGTTGGCTTTCATATTCCACAGTAATTTAACTCTCACTTTCCATCCACGATATCACTCATTCGGGTAAAATCCCCATCACCGGTACGGGTGATCTGCCCCGATTTTTGCGTTTTGCTAGCTCAATCTTGCGGCCACAATCTCCGAAAGGTAACGCCATGCCCCACATCCACGAAAAAATCGATTTTACGGTCGCCATCTTCGTTGTTCACCACCAGAAGGTATTACTCATTCATCATCGTAAACTCGACAAATGGCTGCCGCTCGGCGGGCATATCGAGTTAGACGAAGACCCGGAACAAGCGGCATTGCGCGAAGCCAAAGAGGAGAGCGGACTGGAAGTTGAATTACTCGGCGAGCGTCCCCCCACCACCGAGCCAGGGACTCGCGCGCTTATCAACGCCCGGTTTCTCGATATTCATCGTATCAACGCCACCCACGAGCATATCGGCATGATCTATTGGGCGCGCCCCAAGAGCGGCGCAACCACGCTAGCGGTCGAGGAACATCACGACATCAGGTGGTGCGCCAAGGCAGACTTGGAGTCGCTGCAGCCGCCCATGAGCAATGCGGTAAAGTGGTATTGCCACAAGGCGATTGAAGAGATTTCCGCGCAACCTTGAGCCTGCCTCGGTGTTGACCTAGCTTGCCAACGGTCATGTCCGTCGAACTTGATCCCGATGCCGCCCTGATGCTACGCGTCAAGCAGGGCGATGCCTCGGCTTTTGCGACGTTAGTCGAGAAATACAAACAACCCGTCATGAATCTTGCCTGGCGGACGTTGCGCGACGAGACGGAGGCCGAAGATCTTGCCCAAAACGTCTTCGTGCAGGCGTGGAAATCCGCCGGGCGATATCAAGCCACCGCCAAATTTTCCACCTGGCTGTTCACCATTGCCCGCAACTTGTGCCTCAATGAAATCCGCCGCCGCACCCGGCATCCGGCCGAATCGCTGGACCAGACCCGTGAAGACGATGGCGAGCAACCGCTGTTTCAAGTCGAAGACAAACGCCGCGCCGCCGCGCCAGATGAATTACTGCGCGGCGAATTAGAGCGAAAGGTGGACGAAGCCATGGGAGCGTTGCCAGAAAATCAACGCCTCGCTCTGGCGCTTTGTAAACAAGAGGAGTTGAGCTACGAAGAGATGGCTGAAGTATTGGGTTGTTCCCTCTCAGCCACCAAATCTCTGATCCATCGCGCCCGGGAAACCCTCAAGGCGCGGCTAAAACCCTACCTTCAAACTGGCGTCTGGGAGGAAAAGAAATGAGAAACTTTGCCCGGCCCCGGTTTTTAATCGAAAGGTCGTATCATGAAACCAGACCCGGTTCATCAAAAACTCCGTGACATCGCCTGGCGGCGCCGGCTGACGCCCGCCGAACAAGCCGAGTTGCAAGCTTGGTTGGCCGCCCATCCTGAAGCCCAGCACGATGCCGAACTGGAGGCGGCGCTAGATGCCGCATTGGAAACCCGCCCACCAGTGCCCGTGTCCTCCAATTTTACCGCCCGCGTCATGCAGGCCATCGAGGCAGAGGCCCGGCGCGAAACCGCTTCTGCCACCCCCGTGCGCCAGTGGTGGCAAAAATTCCTGCCTCGGCTGGCCATTACTACTTGCGTGCTTGCAATAAGCGCGCTGGCCTATCGCCAGTATCTCGTCAGCAAGCAGAAGGAACTGGTCACCGCGGCGCAAGAAATCGCCAGCGCCCAGCCATTGGCAAATACAACGGTGATCCAGGACTTTGATGTCATCCGCCATCTGCCGGCGCCCTCCTTTGCGGCGGACGAGAAACTGCTCGCGTTGAGCAACGAACTGCTGGCTTTGCAGCCATGAGACCCTGCGCGCGTCATTTAATCTGGGTCGGCCTCGGACTGCTGGGACTGCTCGGCAGCCAAGGTGCGGAGCCGAATCATCCCGGGGGGGCCGCCCATGCCGCCCGCCGCCATCGTCCGCTCTCCGGTGGAAACGTTCCGCGCTTTGCTAGTCATGCCCGCTGCGGATCGCAAAGCGCAACTGGCGGCGCGTCCCCCCGAAGCCCGGCAACGATTGCTCGATAAAATCCGCGAGTATCAGTCCCTTTCGCCCGAGGAGCGGGACCTGCGGCTCAAGGCCACGGAATTGCAATGGTATCTGAAACTGTTGCTGACTGCTCCGGCCACGAACCGGGTGACGCAACTGGAAAGCGTTCCGGAAAACCTGCGGGACATGGTGGCCGGGCGACTAAAGCAATGGGACGCGTTGCCGCCGGCCCTCCAGCAGTTGATGCTGACCAACCAAGCCGGCCCGGAATATTTTGTCCGGCACAGCGCGACGAATCTTCCGCCGTTACCGCCGGACTTCGCGCGCAATCGGCTGGTGGAGCGTTACAATCGCCTGTTCGAACTGACGGCGGAAGAAAAAGCGAAGGTGTTGGCCACACTATCTGAAGCCGAACAGCGCCAGATGGAAAAAACCTTGCAGTCCTACAAACAATTGACCGCGCAGCAACGGGCTCAATGTATCCGGTCGTTTGCCAAGTTTGCCACCCTCAGCGCCGCAGAGCGGCAGGAATTCACGAAGAACGCGGAGCGCTGGGCCCAGATGCCGCCCGCAGAACGCCAAGCCTGGCGCGAACTGGTTAGCACCGCCCCAAATCTACCGCCGCTGCCGGAACTGACAATCCAGCGTCCGCCGTTACCGCCTGATATGAAACAGCGGCCCAGCGTCCCCAGCACCAACGGCGGTTAAATCGGCACGACAGCAATCCATCCAGTCGTCCCAAACTGCGCCTGAAATTTGTGCACCACGTCCGCCGCCGCTTTCTGCGTCGGGAAGATGGCGAAGGTGGTTGAGCCGCTGCCCGACATGAGCGTGGCTGCAGCACCATGTGATCGGAAAAATTCTTGATACAACGCCAGCACGGGATACTTCTCCAATGCCGGTGCTTCGAGCGAATCGTAAAACTCCCGGCCCGCCGCTATAAGATCGCCTTGCTGCAATAGCGTCGCCAAACGTTGCGCCCGGCCCGGCTGCCCCTTTTGCGCGGCAGGAAAGCGCGCGAGTTTGCGATAGGCCCACGGCGTCGAAATGCCGAAGCCCGGATGCACAAGAAAAAAGCACGCGCCCCGCAGCGCCAAAAACTCCTCCAACGGTTCAATCTTTTCGCCCCGCCCTGATGCCAGCGCCGGCTTGCTTTGCAGAAAGAAATTCACATCCGACCCCAACGTTGCCGCGAGGACGTGGAGTTGTGCGGTGGTGAGCGGGTGACCGAATATTTCATTCAATCCGAGCAACGTAACGGCCGCATTGCCACTACCGCCCCCCAGCCCGGCGGCCAGCGGGATATGCTTCTCCAGATGAATGCGAACGCCGTCGGAAATCCCGGCCGCTTCCAATAGCTTTGCGGCGGCGCGGTGGACAAGATTGCTACCATCCGTCGGGAGGGAGGGATCGCTGCAAGTAAGCTGAGTGCCGGAGCCACTCCGCGTGAAGCTAAGCCGGTCGCACAGGTTGACCGGATGAAAGACGGTTTCCAGCTCATGAAAGCCATCCGGTCGCCGCCCTAAAATGTTCAGGAGCAGGTTGACTTTGCAGGGGAGAATTTTTTTCGAGCGTCAGCATCAGCCTCTTTGTTTAGCGACGGCCGCTCGGAAATGAAACGAAATAAAAACGCGCCAACCCGAGGATTGGCGCGTTGAAAAACAGAATGCAGGATTAGTTATCAAACACTCGGAACCGGCTGCCCGGGATGAATGGGGCGACATCACCCCCGCTGAATCCGATGACGGTATCCGTGGCGAAGACGGAATTTTCCATCAAGCCCGGCTTGTAACTGTCGGGGTACTCTGGGGTTCGGTGTGAGATAATCAGTAAAGACGGGATCATACGGCGGAAACGGGAAGGTGATGATTTCGTAAATGCCAACGCCGGTGCGGGCCAAAGTGCGATTGAACCCACGCACCACGCCGGTATGATAATTGACGTCTTCGGGATTGGACAAACTGGTGTCTTCAATGCTGCGGCGCATCTCAGCCAATCGGATGGGTTCGTAGATATTATTGACGCCACGACCGAATTTTTTCTCCGCGTTGGAGCAACCTGCCACCAGCATCGCGAGCAAGACGACCGCACCCAGAATGGAAAAACGTTTTGCCATAAACAGATTTAGTTCTTCGCGGCAGAGTATCGCCAGACCCGGGCTTGTAAAGCCTGATTTCGCCTCATTGCCGCTCGTATTCGCCCTTGCCCAACCGCTTGAGCACGGTAAAGCCCGCCTTTTTAGCGTCGCTGATCGAGAGCGGTTTTAGTTTTTGCGGAGAACTGAAGTTGGAAAACACTTTGCGCACCGGCTTTTTGCAGGCCGGACAATTCGTCAACGGCTTGGCGGACAACGGGCGGTTCAAGGTAAACTTCCCACCGCACACCTTGCAGTCACCCTCGCACAGTTCATATTCGTAAATCGGCATAACGTGCCATCCAAATTCAGGCGGGCGACCGGTAAAGTCAATCACGCGTCCCGACTCCATCTTGGACGGTTACTTACTGATGAAAATAGCCGGACGGGTAATTCCCCCGCTCCTTCCCGAGCAGGACAGGGAGTTCACACCAAAAGAATTTGCCTCCCTCAACCCGACAAGCCCAGCACCATCAGCGGCAAAAGGGTTTCCCCCCAGGCGACTCCGCACTACGCTAGGGTCATGGCATTGGTGCGCATCCTGATTGATGGCTACAGCCTACTCCACAACTGGCCGGAGCTGGCGCCAGGCAAACCGCGTCATTCCGCCGCCGCCCGCGAGGAATTGGTCGCCATCCTCACCCAATACCAGGACGCCACCGGCACCCCGATCACGATCTTCTTTGACGGCAGCGGCGCGCCGCCCGGCGTGCCCAAAAATGAATCCACTCGCGCCGTGGAAGTCCTCTTTTCCAAGGCCGGCCAGACGGCCGACGACATGATCGAGCGCGCGGCGCATCGCTTTCAGCCGTATGGCGAAGTGCTCGCGGTCACTGACGACCACGCCGAGCGCGACACCGTAATCGCACTTGGCGGCTTGGCTTCATCCTGCTTGAATTTCATTTCGCTGGTCGAGAGCGCCCTGCGCGACCTCGCCGAGGACGTCAAACAATACAACCGCACCGAACGCAACCGTTACAAACGCACTTGATGAAAGCCCCCCGCCTGAACCTGCTCATCGCGCTGTTCGTCGCGGTGTTTCCCGCCGTTGCGGCCTGCGCTCAAACCGCCCCGACCGGCAGCACCAATGCCCCAGCCCAAGAGCGATTCCTCGTCATCGTAGAAACTTCCGCTGCGATGCAGAAGCGCGCGGAGAATACCCAGAAGGCTTTGGGCAGCATTATCTCCAGCGGCCTCAAAGGCCAAATCGAATCCGGCAGCACCATCGGCTTGTGGACCTACAACGAAAAACTCTTCACCGGCCAGATCCCGCTCCAACTCTGGACCGAGCCGACCCGCCAGCAAGTGGCATTGACCATGGTTCAGACCCTGCAGCAACAGAAATTCGAAAAAGCCGCCCGACTTGGAGCGGCGTGGGCGGTGGCAACAAACATTGTCGCACAATCCGAACGCATCACCGTGTTGCTGTTTAGTTCCGGCAGCGAACCGGTCGTGGGCACACCCTACGACGCTTCCATCCTTGAAAGCTTTGGTCGGAATGCTGAGCAACAGCGCAAGGCCAACATGCCCTTCCTCACCATCCTGCGTGCCGTGAACGGAAAATTCGTGGCATTCGCCGTCAACATGCCGCCGTGGCCATTGGAAGTTCCCGAGTGGCCGGCTGAGTTCAAACCTAAACCGGCCCCCCTCACGCCTAAAGCGGCGCCGGCAGTGCCCGTCGTCGCCACCCCACCACCGACAGTGAAACGTGTTGACCCCGCCGTGCTCTCACCCACAAATACGATCTATCTCGTCGAACCAACCCCGCCGGCAGAAACGGCCGCTGTAGCGGCCCCGGCGCAACCAACAAATTCAGTCGTGGTTGCTCCAAAAGCAACCGAGCCGTCGCACCCCAACGCTGCTGTCGCCGTTACACCCGTTGAAGCCAAGCCAAAACCCGCCAGAGAACCAAGCACGGCACCACAACCCACGACAGCTGAACCAGCGGAAACAAAACCAAAACTCCCGATTGTGCCCCTGCTCATCGCAGGCATCTGCGTACTGTTGGGAATCATGGTAGTGTTCATCATGTTACTGCGCTGGTCGCGCCGCTCGACAGGCGAAAGCCTCATTACCCGCTCGATGGACCGGAATGATCGCTGAACTCAGGCGATTCGTAGCCAAGCGGTTTTCAGATACGCCGGCTCGGCGCGGCTGATGGGAAAGTCCGGCGGTTGCGGCACGTAATGCTGCCGCACAATCTTACGGCGCACGCCTCGCACCGATTCGTTAATTTGATCGAGAAACTTTTCGGGCGACAATTCCGCTGCGTTCGTGGACGCCAGTAGGACACCGCCCGGCTTGAGGACTTGTAATGCCGCAGTCACCAGCTTCCCGTAATCTTTTTCGGCGCGGAACACCCCACTTTCCTTCGACTGCGAGAATGTCGGGGGATCAAGGACGATGACCTCAAACCCGCGGCCCTTCTTCGCCAGCCGCCGCAACCAATCGAACGTGTCGCCGTAGATGAAGTCGTGCTGCGCCGAATCCAAGCCATTCAGCGCAAAGTTGCGTTTGCCCCACTCCAGATATTTTTTTGAGAGATCCAAACTCGTTACCCGCGCTCCACCTAGCGCCGCACAAACAGAGAAGCCACAGGTGTAAGCAAAGGTGTTTAAGATCTCAGGCTTCGAGTCTTGGCTCGGGGATTGAAGCAGCTCGAAGCCGGCAGCGATGTGGTTGGT
This sequence comes from Verrucomicrobiota bacterium, assembly GCA_049840435.1. Taxonomy (GTDB): domain Bacteria; phylum Verrucomicrobiota; class Verrucomicrobiia; order Limisphaerales; family JADLHS01; genus JADLHS01. The sequence continues at coordinate 59,871 of JASGKY010000058.1, forward strand.
CAGGAAGCGACGACGATTATCACGCTGATCCAGAAACAAGCCCACGGAATAGCCCTCGGTGAAACTCATCTCAAACAGCGCGCCATTCTCACGGATGACGAACCGTTCGGAAGCAGCCGGACCGGAAACAAGTTGGGGCGAGGTTTCTGTGGTCGTGGTACGGCGGACGTGACGAGTAAGAGATTTATGATAAACCCCACACTCGGATGTCCCCAGATATCTTTCCAAATGCTCCCGTTGGGCGTCCGTGAGCGGGGCTTCGGCCTGCGAAAGCGAAAACTCGCCGAGTCGCTCCACATACCAGCCCGACCAGCCATCGCTCGCGCCGTGAATCACGCGGAAACTATCAGTTTCCGCCGGACTAATGATCGCGTGGCGCAAAGCCATGCGCGCATCAGCGGAAAAATCCACCGGCGCGGTAAAAGTGATCCGACCGCCGGTGGCCGGGTGTTGCAACTGCAACTCTTCCGCATGCAGACAGACGCGCGAAAAGGCGGTGCCGCCGTAAAGCGTGTCGCCAAGAATTGGGAAGCCATGCTCGGCAGCATGCACGCGAATTTGATGCGTGCGCCCCGTGAGTGGCTCAGCAAGCACCTCACAACAATCGCGTACAACCTCCGTCGCCTTTTGTCCGCGAGCTTCAAACCGTGTTTCCGCCGCTTCACCGTGCGCGCCGCTGACGTAACGTTCCCCCGCCCGAATGATCTTGGATTTGGCGGTGAACTCGGCTTGCTTGGGTTCGCGGTTGCAGAGCAGAACGTATTTTTTTGTCACCGTCCGTCCGGCAAATTGTTCGGTAAGCGAACGATTGGCTAGCGGGGTTTTCCCCAAAACCAGCACGCCGCTCGTCTCTTTGTCGAGCCGATGGATGATGGCGAGATCCGCCCAGCGCGGCTCGCGGTGCTTGAGCCAATCATAGATGCCTTCGCCCGCGTATGGCGAAGGCGCGTGCGTGTTCCAGCCGGCGGGCTTGTTGACAACCAGCAGGTGTTCGTCCTCGTGGATGACGCAGGGTGGAAGGATTGCGGGGGCCGACGACATGGACTGATTTTCTTAATCTTAATCCGCCATCACTCGGGAGATTATGATTACAAAGAAGATTAAGACCAAGAAAAGGCGCTCAGAAAAATTTCCAGGCTTCGCCGCCCTGCCACACGACATACACCCCCAGCAGGAAGTTTGTGATTGCATGCGCGGTCATCGCATCGCCTAGGTGGCCGCGCCGGAGAACCAGCCATTGATACGCCAGACCGCACAGGATCCCGGGCAACCATTGAAAGTGCATGAAACCAAACATCACCGCACAAAGCACCAGCGCCAAACCATCAAAATGATTCAGTGCCACCTTCGTGAAATCATACTTAACGATGTAGCGATAAACGAGGGAGCGATAGAACGCCTCTTCGATTGGTGGCACAAGCACCGTCATACCGAAGATGCGGATGACGATAAGCGCCCATGCCAGTGCGGAACCTTCACCAAAGTGGGTAAATGGATTCCAGATGCTTTCGGGCGTGTCCTTCATCAACAGGTGGTTTTTGGCGTAGAAGGGATCAAGCCCGACCCAAGCAACGAAAACCAGCACACCTACGACAATCGCCTGCCAACTACAAGTCCAGCGCACTTCGGGAATGAACCGACGCATTTCCCAGACAACCCAAACACCAACGAATACCTTCGCCGCGTAGGAGTAAAACATCATACTGCCGCCCCCCAACGCCAGCGCGGTGAAACCCACCCAAATCGCAAACGGCAGAAAGCGCGCGTGTTCCGGCGATTTCGCCATAGTTTCCCGAAAAGTGGCTATCATGCGGCGCGGAGAGTGCCGGGAATCCCCTACTCAGACAAACTCAAAACATTGGTCGCGGTCGCGCTAACCATCGTCACCGCCACGGGCGAAATACCCATGACGCGAAAGCCGCCCACGCGGTCGCCCAGATAAACACTGCGACCGCTGACCACGGCAGAAGGATTCTGCGGATTAAAAAAGATGCCCTGTAATTTCAGCGGGGCTGGTTTGTTTTCCTCAACGTGCGCAGCGACCACGGGGACACTGTTCGTGCTCGGCTCAGCGGGAAGTTCACTGCTGGCGGGAGGCGTTGGCGCAACAACAACTTCTGCAACGGCGTGGACTGGCGGAGCTTCAACCGGCGGATTGGAGGCGGCTGGCACCTCGGCCATGCGGGCCGCGACTTGAAGTTCATTCGAGCGGGATTGCGCGATGAATCGGACCAACAGCGTGGATAATCCTAAAATGGCAATCACCACGAGTGCCAAACCAAAAAGCAACCAGTTCTGCCGCGGATTGGATTGCTGGCCTGGCTCGACGGGACGGAACTCCAGCGGCGGAGTAGCGGGCGGGTTTTCTTGCTGCGCGTCCTTGGCGCGTTTAAGGGCGTCATTGATGAGACTCATGTCAGATGTTTCCTTCCAGTTCGCGAATGGCCCGACCGACCAGGCTGAAGCTGATACGGCCCGTCTGGTTCACAAACCCGGCCAGCAGCGCCTTGTCGCACAGTGCATTCACGAGACGCGGAATCCCTTTGCTATAACGAAACACGCGCCACAACGCAGGCTTGGTGAAATAGGGTTTGCCGTTGCCCCCGGACACGTGCAACCGATGCGTGATGTATTTGGCCATCTCGTCCGGCGAGAGCGGCGGCAGGTGATAACGCACCGTGATCCGCTGGCGCAACTGGCGGAGCTTATGATTATTCAACCGGTCGCGTAGTTCCGGCTGCCCCATCAACACGATCTGAAGCAGTTTGCGATTATCGGTTTCGAGGTTGGATAGCAACCGGACCTGTTCCAGCAGGTCGTCAGTCAAATCCTGCGCTTCATCAATGATGAGCACCGTGTCGCGCCCGCGATCCACCTGTTGCAGGAGATACTGATTGATGACCGCGAGCGTGGTCAACCGATCCAAACCGGTAACCGGGAGACCGTATTCCAAACCAATGGCGCGCATGAGTTCGTCAGCGCTCATGATCGGATTCAGAATCAGCGCGATGGTGTAATGTTGCTCAAGTTGTTCGAGCGCCGCCCGGCAGAGGGTGGTTTTGCCAGCGCCCACTTCGCCGGTGAGTTGGATGAAACCTTTGCGTTCGCGGATGCCGTAGAGCAGGTGATTATACGCCTCGCGATGTTTCGCGGAATAGAACATGAAGCGTGGGTTCGGCGTAATGTCGAACGGCGCTTCAGTTAGGCGGAAAAATTCCTGGTACACGCCCAACCACCTAGCAGGACAAATGCCCCGGGGCGCCCCGGGGCAAAATCGGCCTTAACAGCCGAACAGCCGCCCGCTTGTGAACAAAAACCGGACACTTCTGTTCGCGAACCAACCATGCCCCAACAGATCAGGATTAGAGAATGGCTCGCGCCGCCCGGACCAGGGCCACCGCCTCCGCTGCCGTGCCGATGGTGATGCGCAGATAGTCGCGGACCTCCGGTGCGCTGAACCAACGGACGAGAATCTTCCGGTCGCGAAGTTTTTGCAGCCACACCTTCGCCGGGAACAGCGGTGGTTTGGCGAGAATAAAGTTCGTCTGGCTCGGCAGCACGCGGAAGCCGAGCTTCGTCAGATCCCGGCTCAACTTCTCGCGAGTCGCGATGATCTTACGAAAATTCGCACGATAGTAATCCAGATTCTCCAACGTGGTCTCTGCCGCAATCTGCCCAAGCCCATTCACGTTGTAGCTGTCGCGCATCTTATGCAGCGCAGCGATCAACTCCGGATGACCGACGAAATAGCCGACGCGTTGGAAACAAAGCGAGTACGCCTTGGAGAAGGTGCGCGCGACGAGGACATGCGGAAACTTCAGCGCGAGCTTCAGGGCATGGTCCGCCGCAAAGTCCACATAAGCCTCATCCAAAATCACGACTCCCTGTTGTGCGCGGCACAATTTTTCCAACTCACGCGTTGCGTAGCCGCGACCACTCGGTGCATTGGGAGTGGTGACCAAAGTCAGCGCGGCATTGAAGCGCCACTGCTTGCTCCGCTTCAGCTCCGCGACCCCCGGCAGGCTGAAATCTTTTTTCAACGCCACCGCACTCTGGGCCGTTCCATGCGTGTCCGCCAACACCGGATAAAGCGAGTAGCTTGGCGTGAAATACTGCACAACCGACTTTGGGTTTGAGACCTTGGCCTTGAGATTCGCCGGCTCAACAAACGTCCGCACCGCCAACGCGAGGACCTCATCCGAGCCGTTGCCGACAATGATATTTTCCGGTTTGCAACGATGCAGTCGCGCGAGCTTGAAACGCAGATTATCCGCAGCGGGATTGGGGTAAAGCCGCAGTCGCCCGTCCACAGCGGCGCGAACTTTTGCCAAAACACGCGGCGCCGGCGGATACGGATTTTCATTCGTGTTGAGCTTGATAAGCCCTTTGATCTTCGGTTGCTCCCCGGGCACGTACGCGTGGAGTTGACGGACCAGAGGGCGGATCGTTTTTTTTGGATGCGGCACTGCCATGCGATTCATTTCACAAAAATTCTGGGGCGAAGTCGAGTTCACGCCCGCAGCAAGGTTGTTGTAAAAACAAAAAAAACATTTGCCAGCTGCCGTCGCTTTCACATACAACGCAACTGTCCCGGCGCAGTGGCGAACAAATTTACCTGAGAACACTGAGCCTTAAACCTACACAACTGATCGGAGGTGAGTGCAGTGGCAGCGAAGAAAAAAGCTAAAAAGGCAGCAAAGAAAAAGAAGTAGTCCGATGATTCAACCGGGATGGAAAGCCTGGTTCGCAAGACAGGCTTCCCATCCTGGTTTTTTATTTTCCATCCCACCCACCCGTTTCCCGCCATGGCCAAACTAGTTTTCGATATCGAAACATCCGCGCAACCCCTGGAGAATTTCGACGAGGTCCAACAGGAATATCTGTTGCGCGAAACGGAAAAAATCCCTGACGAAGCGCTGCGCACCGCCAAGCGCGAAGAGATCCAGCGCATGTTCGCACTCTGGCCCTTCACCGGCCAGGTCGTCTGCATCGCGATGCTCAACGCGGATTCGCAACGTGGCCAGGTGCTTTATACCGCTGAAGACTACGAGGACGATACGGCAGAGGGTGGCCCGGTGGAGTTCATGCCGTGCGCAGATGAAGTCGAATTGCTCACGGCCTTCTGGGATGTCGCCAAGCACTACGACGAGATTGTGACTTTCAACGGGCGCGGCTTCGACGTGCCGTTTCTCTACCTCCGCTCGGCGGCGCTCAATGTGCCCATTACCAAGAAGAACTGGCTCGGCTATCGTTACGCGACCGAGCCGCATTGCGACCTGGCGGAACAATTTACCTTCTACAATGTCAGCGGCCGGGAAGGCGCGGCGCGGAAGTTCAATCTGGATTTCTACTGCAAGGCGTTCGGCATTGATTCACCCAAGGCGCACGGTGTCACTGGCATGGACGTGACCACACTGATGAGCGAGGGCAAGTTCCGCGAGATCGCCGAATACTGCCTGCGCGATGTGCGCGCGACGGTGGAGCTTTACCGCGTGTGGAAAGAACGTCTCGCAGGAATCAAGTGAGGGCCGACGAGAGAAGTGCGAAGGCTGAAGGCGGAATAACGCTCGTTTGTTTCGCGCTCAAGGAAGAGGCGGCGCCATTTCGGAAAATCATCAACGGGCGCACGGACGTTTCCATTCTGGTCACCGGCATCGGACGGGCAAACTCTGAACGGGCGCTACGCAAGGTTTTGCAGAGCTCATCTCCCAAGCGAGTATTCACCTGCGGCTTTGCTGGCGGCCTTGATCCCAAACTTCAGACCGGCGATGTCGTGTTCGCTACTACTGATGCTGCGCTGGCGGAGACTCTGAAGAAAGCTGGTGCACGTGCCGCAACCTTTGTCTGCGTGGATCATATCGCTACCACCGCTTTCGAGAAGCAGATGCTCCGCGCCAACACGCAAGCAGACGCGGTGGAGATGGAGTCAGACATGATCCAGACCCTTTGCGCCGAACGCGGCATCCCTTGCGCGACGGTGCGAGTGATTTCTGATCCGGCGCAAGAAGACCTGCCGTTGGATTTCAATCAGCTCTCCAATCCCGACCAAAGCCTGAACTTTCGCAAGCTGGCGCTGGCCATCGCCAGGTCGCCCGGAAAAATTCCAGAACTCCTCAAGTTGCAGCGGCAGACCAAATTTGCGGCAGGATGTTTGGCCGAGGCGTTGATCCGGGTGCTGGTGCTCTGCGGACGTTAATTCGCATTGAGCCACTGGGTGACCGCTGTAGTCCGCAGTTGTGGCAGTTCTTTAAGATAATTTTCCGCGACGGCGTTCTTAGGCAGTTTGCCCCAGCAGATCCACAATTCCAAAGCGCGAGTAGCCCATTTCTCCCCGGCCTTAAGCTTTTCCACCAGTTGGTCGGCTGCAGTGAAGGGTTCAACTGCCCACCAGTCTGCACACGTGTTGCGCGCACGTTGCTCAGTGGTGCCGGCTTTCTCAAGGCGTGCGAGCGCGGCCTTGGCCTCGACATGATCATAGTTCTCCGCCAAGCGATGGAGCATTTGATACGGCGCCATCAACACTTCGGCTTTCCGGTCCGACGGTAATTCAAGGGCGGTGCGAGTCAGTTCCCAACTAAACTTCACCGCATGCTCGGGTTGCAGGCCGAGACTGAAGCGGGAGACCTGACTCAATATCGCCTTCTCCCACTCGGGTGAACCAGTCGCTGGAATTTTCACGGGCGGCGCGTATTTGGCCAACACGTCAGGGACACCACCTGTCGTTTCGACCAGGATTGTGCTCATCTCCTTCAACCGTGCCTCATCAGCAGGCAAGCCGTACGGCCCAGCCAAGGCTTCGGCCAAGTCGGTGAACAAAGTGATCGAGGCGTCCAGCAACTCTGCATTACTTCGCGCTAACTGCCGCGGGGCGGAAGTCTTGATGTCTGCGACGGAGCGATTGGCCATGGCGATCTCGAAATAGCCCTGCCACACGGTGATGTCGTCGGTCAAAGTCACTGCGCGTTGATAGCAACGCAAACTCGCGGCCAGCGCTTTGCGTTCCCGGTTCTGCACGGCCAACACATGCCAGCAACTGGAAATCTGATTGGACCATCCCATCGTGCGCACGACGGGCCAGCGAGAGACGATTTCGGTGAGCGTGACTTCCGCTTCTGGATAAAGCGTGTCACCGCCACGCGCGAGCTGCATTTGCGGGAAGAAATCAAGTGCGCGGCGCACCAAATCCACATTCGCTATTCCCGGGTAAAACATCGTCTGTTGCACATGCTTCGCTGCCGCGGCAAACGCCTGTGCGCGCAGCTTGCGATCTTTGATCCAAACTACGTCGGATTCATTTAGCAACTTCTCCAAGTTGTCGGAAGTCCGAGAAGTTGGCAGTGGTTGCAACAATCGCTCCACCACCACCGGACAACTGAGCTTGGCGGCTGTCAGCCGGTCCAGCGCCGCGATGACTTTGAGCACATCGCCCTGCGGCAGTGGTTTGTCGGTGTCGGGATCATAACCGGAGGGTAATTCCTTTTCGCACACCACTTCCGCCAGCGAGATCAGGAGTGGCGCGAGGTTTGTGCGCCCGGCTTTGAACAAGGTCACCAGCTCTTGCTGCAAGGCGGGATGGGCGAGCAAATTTTCTTTGGCATAGACCTGTTCAAAAGCGAGGGCATGGCCTGCAAATGCGGCCCGTCGCAGGTAGTCGCTGGCCTCGGTGGCCTGCTGCGATGCGAGACGATTACCCATGACCCAGAGCGCGAGTGGATCATTGGTGGCGCCGGCGGCGCGCACCCACGCAATGCTCGGATGACTTTCCGGCAAGGCTGCCGACTTCGCGTTGAATTGACCAAGACTGGCGTTGATGAGATGGGCGGCGCGCGCGACGACCGCGGGCGTGAATTGATCCACCGGCCAGGGAATCACGGCTTGAACCGGTTTGCCGTTCGCCAAAGCGAGCAGGTCTTTGCCAAAGAACATCCCGTTGGTCCGCATGTAATCATTCTCTGCGAACACGACGGGCGTGTCGCGCAAAGCCGTTTCCAAACGCGAAAGATCTTCGTCGTTGAAGGTATTCAAGGTGGCCAGCCAATGGGAGACTGTCGTCAGAATGTTGACCTCGGGATCACCGCGGATCGAGTGATACGTCGGTTCGGTGAGCATCCGTTTGGTGCGATACAGCGTTAGCGTGTCGAACAGTTGGTCGGGGCGCGATTGATACCAAGGTCCGGGAACAGGAAGTCCCAGCGACTGGAGTTGCAAAATCTCGGAAACCAGCTTTGCCTTGTCTGTATCGGCTTTTGGAAGTAGTTCGCCGGGCGTAACAATTTTCAGCTCCGGATATTTTTCGCGATAAGGTTGGAGTGCGGTTGCGATGGCGACCACGGTGAAGTGATTCGCGCTGGGCGAAACTTGCGCGTAAGGACCGCCATACGGATGGCGGAGCAGCAGTTCGTAAATCTTCGCCGCCTCAGCCGGCAAGGCCTGCTCGATCACTTCACTGGGCACGGCTTCGGGATATCGCTCTACCAGCCGGTTGGGCCACAGGTCAGTGCGATTCGTAGCCACCCGGTGCAGAAAATAAAGCGTGGCAAACTCAGTATAACGGGCTTGATCGCGATAGACGTAATAACCGGATTCAATCGCATCGCTCAGCGCACGCAACGCCAGATCCCAGGCGGCTTGCTCGCGTTCAGCGGTTGGCAACTTTGCAATGGCTGGCGCAACCCCTTCGAGCGATGCACCGCTGATCAGGTAAGCCGCCAAGCGTTGGAGATTGGCGGGGTAGTTGTCGCGCATGTGCCGCGAATCCCTCTGCCATCGCTGCAGATCAGTGGTGATATCCGGAATCTTCGCTTCGAACGTGGCCAGCGGCGCAAGCGCGATGCGGGCGAAGTGCGCGGGACGACCGCCGGCGGCCTCGGCTTGACGCAATTCAGCGATCGCCGCCGGGTTCAGCGGGCCGCGCAAATCTTGATACCAAAGACCCGTGAGCAAATGTCCCCACCCGGGATGCGAGGCGCGCAGTTGTTCCAAAAGTCCGGGGACGCGCGCGGTTCTGCGCCAACCATCGTAGTCCCATAACGGCAGGTAACCACCATGAGCCGCCGCTGCCAACGCCAGATGCGCGAGGGGGCCGTCGCTACCAATTTTTTCCACCGCAGCGACGGAAGCATAATTACAGTCGGGCGCTTGAAAATTTAGGTTGCGGACCAAACCTCCTGGCTGTTCCGCGAGCTGTGCATCCACCCAACTGATCGTCCCGCGCCACATCCAATCCCCGTCCCGCGTCCCTTCCATGGGATCTTTGCTGATGGGCGCGTGTTCATTCGCTTTGTAGAGCAACCACCAAGTCAATCCGGGTGGTCCGCCCCAAGCCATGTCTCCATCCAAAGACGCCGCCAACCACGCGGCGCTCTGGTCGCCCTGCGCAAAGGCTCGTTCCAAGGCGGCTTGGGCGACTTCATATTGATTGCCTGGGCCGTACTGGCCGAGAAACTTCCAGGCGTCGAGCTGTTTGGCCTGCTGCGGAAACCACAATGAGAAGAAGGTCAAGCGTGTGATATTCTGGCCGCCCTCATCCGTATCGTCCGCGTGATACATCGCGGAATTCATCGCTTCCTTGATGCGATATTCGATGCGCGCTCTGCGGGCGATCGCAAGACCAGCCCGCTCCAACTCCATCTCCTTCACCCGGAGGCGCGAGGCTTCGATGGCTTGGGCGGCGGATTCGCGTTGGGCTTTCTCGCGTTCGAGTTGGTTCTGCCATTGATTCTGATACTGCCGCAGCAAGGCGTCCGAACCGCTGGAGTTCAACGAAGCGCCGCCAGCGTTGTTGAGGTCGCGCTGATTGGCGCGGTTGGCCTCATCCACCTGACGCCGCTGATAGCTGGCATCGGTTTCGTCCCGATAACGCTGGGCAGAAACACTCAGCGCTACGACGAACAACAACCCGCAGTAACTTCTAATTTTGACCGATCGATGAAAACGCACGCCGCAGTTTTCTGAAAGCACTGCGACAGGTCAAACCGAACGTCGTCCCCGAGCACGATGGTTTGCTGACATTTGCATGTGGACGGAAAACGAAGTCTGATTTGCCGGCGCAACTCAGGCGGCTTTACTTATGACAACTTCCGTTTTGATGGAGTTGGCGATGAAGCATTGCTCGTGCGCCAGGTGATGCAGGTGTTCCACGTCCGCCGCCGTGGGAAGCTTCGTGCCGCTATAGATGATTTTGGGCTGAAGCGTCACCTTGCTGACCCACGCCACACCTTTTTCATTCTTGGCCATCACGCCAACAGCTTCATCTTCGTAGCTGTCCACCTGGAAGCCTTGCTTGGCCGCGAGGAACAGGAACGTGAGCATGTGACAACTCGAGATGGACGCGACGTAGGCTTCCTCTGGGTCGATGTTGGCTGGATTGGAGTAAGGCGTCGGAACGACCGAGGGCGACGGCGAAGCCGGTACAGCTCAAGCCACCATCAAACGTCCAACGATGTTCCCGGGAATATTTCCCTTGAGGAACTCATCGCTGGTGCGCTTCCAACTGATGGTGGCTTTGTGTTCGGACATAAATCCGCACCGCCAGCCGCAGCGTTTTACTTGATCGGCTGCGGATCGCGCCAGACGTGGCCGCCTTGTGCGAGCAATTCTTCGGCGGCGATCGGTCCCCACGTGCCGGCGGCGTAGAATTCGCGATTCGACAGCGACTTGCCTTCCCAGCCTTGGCGGATGGAATCCACGATCTGCCATGCGGTTTCCACTTCGTCGCGACGGATGAAGAGCGTGGCATCACCGGCGACGGCTTCGAGCAGCAACCGTTCGTAGGCTTCGGGCGTGTATGCGCCGAACTCGGAGTCGTAGCTGAAGTGCATCCGCACTGGGCGCATACCGACTTGCGCGCCGGGCACTTTGCCGTTGAAACGCATCGTGATGCCTTCGTTCGGTTGGAGACGCAACGTGAGCGAGTTCGGATCGAGCTTGTTCCCGCACGCGGCGGCGAACAGGACGTTCGGCGTCGGACGGAATTGAATGCGCACTTCGCTCGCGCCGAGCGGGAGGCATTTGCCGGTGCGAAGGTAGAACGGCACGCCGCTCCAGCGCCAGTTATCAATGAACATCTTGGCGGCGACGTAGGTTTCCACGTTGGAATCCGGCTTCACTTTGACTTCCTGCCGGTAACCGACCTGTGGCTGCCCATCAATCACGCCGGCGAAATATTGGCCGCGCACGACCTGCTTCGCGACCATCTCGGGCGTGAAGGGGCGGATGGATTTAAGCAACTTCACCTTTTCATCGCGGATGGCTTCGGCTTCGAGCGAAACCGGCGGCTCCATCGCCACGAGCGACAACACCTGCAGAATATGGTTCTGGAGCATGTCGCGCATCGCGCCGGATTCTTCGTAGTAACCACCACGTGTGCCGACCGCGTGCTTTTCGCTGACGGTGATCTGGACGTTGTCCACGGCTTCGCGATTCCACAGGCGTTCGAAGATCGAGTTGGAGAAGCGGAACATCAAAATGTTCTGCACCGTTTCCTTGCCGAGATAATGGTCAATGCGGAAGACCTGCGACTCGTGGGCAAAGGCCGTCAACTCGCTGTTCAGCGCATGCGCGGAAGCGAGGTCGTGGCCGAACGGCTTCTCCACGACGATCCGTTGCCAGCCAGCGCCGGCACCCGGAGGCTTGAGCAAACCGGTGTTGTGCAGATTTTCTACCGCGTCACCAAACTGGCTCGGCGAAATGGCGAGGTAGAACAACAGATTGTTCCGCAGCTCCGGCAAACCAAACGACGTGAGACGTTGCTCCAGCTTCTGGTAAGCCGCTTTGTCCGTCAGATCGCCTATGCAATAGACGATGTGCTCGGCGAACTTCGCCCAGACCGCATCATCCACGGGTTTGGTGCGGGAAAACTTGCCGAGCGCCTCGCGCAGTTCCGCGCGGAAGGAATCGTCGGATTTCTCGCGGCGCGCGAAACCGATGATGCGGAACGCGGGCGGAAGTTGGTTCTCCTTGAAGAGATGATACAGCGCGGGGATCAACTTCCGCGCGGTCAGGTCGCCGCTCGCGCCAAAGATGACGATGGAGCAGGGCTCGACGGCTTTGCGTTGGGTATCAAGGCGGCAATGGCTGGTATTATCAAAATCAACACTCACGGTTAGTTAGGGTGGCGAAGCGAGCGGCAAAAAACAACTCTGCGAGAAGCGCAATTCATCTTTTCCAGTCATCTTTTCCATGAACCCGGGTGGTGGCGTAGAGGCTAGTTTGATCCTCCACGGAAACCCGGCTTGCGATTTAAGCGATACTCTTTAGCTTCAGCGCAGACGTAAACCGCGTCGTCAGGCTCGGATGAAGAATAAAAAACGCAACTCCCTTCCCCCTGTCCGTCTCACGCCGACTTCGTTGTCAACGGCATCAACGCGCAGGAATCGCTGGAAACGGCGGGTGCTCATTGGCGTGGCGATCTATGCCGTGATTGGCTTCTTCATCTTGCCGCCGATCATCAAGTGGCAGTTGCGTAAACAACTCCCCGCTTTGACGCTGCGGCAGGCGGAGGTGAAACAGGTGCGCGTGAATCCGTTCGCGCTCTCGCTCACCATTCGCGGCTTGGCGCTCACGGAAACCAATGGCACGCCCTTCGCCGCGTTCGACGAGTTTTACGCCAACTTCCAGCTCTCCTCGATTTTTCGCGGCGCGTTTACGTTCGCGCAAATCCGGCTCGTGCATCCCACGGCCAACCTCGCCCGGTTTAGCACGGGGGATTTTAATTTCTCGAATCTACTCAGCACCAATACCGCCACCACGAATGCGTCCAGCGAGCCGCCTTCCCTCCTGATTCAAAATCTGCTCGTCACCAATGCGCTGGTCACAGTCACGGACGAAATGACCACGCCCACGTTCCATACCACCTACGGTCCGATCAATGTGGACATGACTGATTTCACCACGCATCGAAACTCGGAAGAACCCTACAGCATCGTTGCCACCACGCCGGAAGGAGAAACCTTTGCTTGGTCGGGGCGCTTCTCGTTGCGTCAGCTTCGATCACGCGGACAGTTCAAACTCAGCGGCATCCCGCCTCACAAATACAGCCCCTACGCGGCGCTCTTCACCACGGCCCAAATCCAACAAGGCACACTCGACCTTGGCGCGACCTATCGCGTGAATCTCGCGCAAAACCCAATCGAACTTGAAGTCACCAACGCTTTTGTGCAATTGCGCAACCTGACTCTCAAGGCGCCGGAGCGTGAGAATGCTTTGCTGACCCTGGACTCTCTCAAGATCGCCAACACCTCGGCCAGTCTGACCGGACGGGTGGCGCACGTCAGCTTGATGGAAGTTAATGGCGGTTCAGCGTTCCTCGAACGCGACACCAACGGCCTACCCACCGCGTTGAGTTATCTGAAGCATCCGCACGCAGAAGCCACCCCGATAGTAACCGCTACATCTCATGCGGTGTTGCCTGCCTTCGCCGGGGACTGGCAACTGCGGCTGGAAGAACTGACCGTCACCAATTTTAGCGTGGGAGTGGAAGATCATTCCACCGTGGGCATCGCCACGCCCGGCCTCGATAATCTCGCGTTAAAATTGAAAGGTTTTTCCAACCAGTCGAATGCGCCAATCACATTGAGGCTGGGCTTTGACTGGCGCGGCGGTGGAACGTTCCACACCGAAGCGCAAGGAACTTTGCTCCCGCCCGATCTCACTGCGAATGTGGCGATTACCAATCTGGCTATCCCGCCGGTGCAGCCGTATCTCGCGCAATTTCTCAACGTCGTCGTCCACTCCGGCGGTTTCGGCCTGAACGGCACGGCCAAGTTCAATCCCGCTGCTTCGCCGCAAATCCAATTCACCGGCGACCACAGCGTTACCAACTTCGCCGCGTCCGACACGGTGGCGTATCACGAGCTGGCTTCGTGGCAACTGCATTCGGTGCGTGGGATTGATTTCACGCTAAATCCGACCCGGCTCAACGTGGATGAAGTCAAATTCGTCGGCGCGCGGAACAACATCGTCATCAGCTCCAACGGCCAGATCAACGTCGCAACGCTCGCAAAAGCCCCAGCCAACACCACCCCCGCTGCGACCACGACAAACAAACCGAAGTTTGAGTTGTTCCCCATCCACGTGAACGCGGTCGTATTGGAACAAAATTCCTTCCGTGCGGCGGATGATTCGCTGCTACGCCGCTTCGAAACGCACGTCGAAGAAATCAACGGCAGCATCCGCGACATCACCTTGCCCGGCCTCAACAAAGCCAGCGTGGACATCCGCGGCAAGGTCAGTTCGCTTGCGCCATTTGAAATCACCGGCACCGTCGTGCCCGATCCAAACAACCTGTTCGTGGACTTGAAGGTTGCCTTCACCAACACGGACCTCACGTCGCTCAGTCCGTACACGGAAAAATTCGTTGGTCGCCCGCTCACCAAAGGCAAAGTCACCACTGAACTGTTATATCACATCGAAGACGGCAAGTTGGCAGCGACGAACATTGTGGATCTCGCGCAACTCACACTTGGCGGACGCGTGGAAAGTCCTTACGCCACCAAACTCCCGGTAAAGCTGGCGATCGGATTGATGAAAGATGTGGATGGCCGCATCCGGTTGGACGTGCCGTTGTCCGGCAGTCTCGATGATCCGAAATTCAGCATCTGGGGACTGGTTGGACAGGTGTTGGAAAACATGATTTTGAAAATAGCGACTTCGCCGTTCTCCTTGCTGGGTGCGCTCGCAGGCGGTGGTGAAGAATTGCAGTTCGTGGATTTCAATCCCGGTTTCGCGCAAATGAACGACAGTCAAACGAACAAAATTTTCAAACTCGTGGAAGCGTTGAACAAACGCCCGGCGCTCACACTGGAGATCGGCACCACGTTTGACGCCACGCTGGACGTGGATTCGCTCGGTCGCCAAAAGATCGCGGAGCAGATGAAGACCGCGCGCATCGAGGAAATCGTCGCCCGCGGCAAACCCGCCCCGCCCCGCAGCGAAGTGCAACTGGATGACGCGGAGTATGACCGGCTCTTGCGCAAAACCTATCGCGCGGCTTTCAACACCACGCCCGAAGAAGCGCTTTACGAAAAACTCACCGCCGCACTCGCAACCAACGCCGTCGGCCAAGCCGCTCCCCCGCCGCGTCCCGCCGCAAGTCGTGATCAACAGAAAGGCGCGACCATGTTGATGAATTTAAACCAGTCACTCGCCCAACTGGCTGCCTCGACGCAACCCAACGCCAGCGGAACAAATTCTGTCGCGAACGCCAAACCCAAGACGGAGAAGGAACTGGTGCGCGATGAACTGGAGCTGCGCCTCGTGACCTTGACACCGGTAACTGCAAATGAACTGCGCACATTGATGCAGGCGCGGATCGAGACGGTACAAAAATTCCTGCTCGAACAGACCGGCATCGCCGGCGATCGCGTGTTGCCTACGACCCCCAATCCGGAAGACCCGAACCGCAAAGGCGCAGCCCGCGTGGTGTTCTCGCTGGATTGAGGCAGTGCTTTGACTCGCAAGACAACGCAACCTCGCACATACTGCTGGCGACGTGAGCAAACCTGCACCAGCCGAAAGCTTCATCGCCAAAACCGTCGCCAGTTTGGACGACGGTTCGTTTGTGCGGCTGACTTTGTCGTCACCAACCCAGGTGGACTTGCCTCTGAAGGTATTAGGGCGCGCTGTGAAACTGCGCGGCACAATATACCTCTCGTTGACGCTCCGGCATCCGACTCGCGATGTGACGCAAAACCTTTCCATGCCCGAGGTGGCGGCGTGGCTACAACAGCAGCTCGGCCAAAACTTCCGCAGTGCGTTGCTCGGCACGACAAGCCGCGACTGGCAATTCATCTCGAATGAAGCAGGCGCGGCGCGGTTGGTAGATCACAAGCCCGCCAAAAAAATTGCCCCGCCACCGGAGCATGATCAAAAGGCCACCGGCTTTCTGGATGCCAGTGCCCGGGATTGGCTGACTGGCTTGAGCGTACTGGATCGCGACGGCAAGCTGCGCGCCTCGATGGCTGACAAGCATCGGCAGATCAATCATTACCTTGAAATCGTTTCGCATCTGGCGAAAGAATGCGGCTGGAACGGCGCACCGATTACCGCCTCGGCCCGTTCCAGCGAAACACTCAACGAGCCGAACCGGAGTTCGACGTTTCACCTCGTGGACATGGGTTGCGGCAAAGGTTATCTCACGTTCGGCTTGTGGCACTTGTTTGCACGGACGTGGAAACAGCCGGTGCGCGTCACCGGCGTCGAATCGCGCGCTGATCTGGTGAACACGACCAGCACGTTGGCCCGCCAGATTCGCGCGGAAGGACTGGAATTTGTGCGCGGCGAAATCGCTTCGGCGAAGCTAGAGCAAACGGATGCATTGATTGCCTTGCACGCTTGCAACACAGCAACCGACGATGCCATCCGGCGTGGTATCGAGCTGGGCGCGAAGTTGATCATCGTCGCGCCGTGCTGTCACAAGGAGGCCCGGCCGCAGCTCGGCAAACCCGAACCGCTCGCGCCGGTGTTGCGGCACGGCATCATGGCCGAGCGCATGGCGGAGTGGGCCACGGATGGTTTGCGCGCGCTGTTTCTGGAATGGGCGGGTTATCGCACGAAGCTGATGGAATTCATCGGCGGCGAACACACGCCAAAAAATCTGATGATCGCCGCGGTACGAGAACGCGAGCCATTCCGCGATGAGACCGTCCGCGCGCAGATCGTCGCACTGAAACAATTTCTCGGCATCAATCAGCACGCGCTCGATATGCTGCTGAACACAGAACGATGAATTGGGACTCAATTGACTGGACCGCCTTGGAGCGGATGCGCGGGGCATTTCTCGCCGGCACGGCGGGTGCGACGGATTATTGGCAATCAGAAGCCGACCTCGCCGCCTACGACGCAACGTTTGCGCAGCGCATTGGCTGGAAATGGGATTTCGTGCTTGGCGAATTGCAGCGACGGGACTGGGCGCCACCGCGCGGCGAGTTGTTGGATTGGGGTTGTGGCAGCGGCGTGGCGGGGCGGGCATTCCTCGATCATTTCGGTACGAGCGCCATCACCAAGCTGCGCGTATGGATCGCTCGGCATTGGCGGTGAACTTTGCCACTCAAAGAGCGCGGACCAAGTATCCGCAACTGACCGTCGAGACAACGGCGCTGCCGGAGCAGGTTTCTGGAGGCACACTGTTAATCAGCCATGTGCTGACGGAGTTGACTCAAGAACAGACCGAGACGTTGGCCGCACTGGCTGCGACGGCGGAGTGTGTGGTGTGGGTTGAGCCAGGTACCTACGAGGCCAGCCTGACGTTGATCGCGGTGCGGGAACGGTTGCGGAATCAGTTTCAGCTCGTCGCGCCCTGCACGCATCAGGAGCGGTGCGGAATTTTAGCACCCCAAAATGAACGGCATTGGTGCCATCATTTTGCCAATCCACCGGCGGAAATTTTCACAGACAGCAATTGGGCGCGGTTCGCGAATCTGTTCGGGATTGATCTGCGAGATTTGCCGCTGAGTTTTCTGGTGCTGGACAAGCGGCCTATGCCTGCGTCGCCTGAGAATGCAGCGCGGTTGATCGGGCATCCGCGACTCTACAAAGGTTACGCGATGTTATTGGGTTGCAACGCGACGGGGGTATCCGAACAACGCCTAGCGCAACGAGCTTTCCCCAGCGAATACAAGGGATTCAAGAAGGGGCGACATCCATCCTTGTGTCAGTGGCAATGCGCGAAAGGTGAGATTCAAGCGTATCAACCGTTGGATTGAAACGAAGGCACGAGCGGGATTCACTTCGGATAGAAAATAAAAAGCCCCTTCCGGGTTTCCCGGAAGGGGCTTGGAGTTCTAACTCAGATTAGAATTTGTAGATGACATTCGCCAAGAGCGACATTTCGTCGGTATGACCAGTCACACCGCCGCCGCGCATTTGGTCGCCGCCTTCATCCAGATCATGATCCCAGCGGAATTCCACGCGGGAGATGACGTTCTTCCAGAGCTGATAATCAGCTGTGAGCGTCGTACTGAGGATGTCGCTACCGGGAGCGAAGACCGCCACACTACCGCCGCCAGCCGAGACGCCGTCGCCGCCGACTTGCAGGTAATCAACACGGGTGTGGAGGGTGAGCTTCTCGGTCGCTGCGAACGAGAGGTATCCCGCCAGTGCACTGGAGGAGCTGGTGTTGAAAGCCGGAGAACCTTCATTCAGATCCAGGTAATCGAAGGAAACGCCAGCCTTCAAACCTTCCACCGGCGTCGGCACCGTCGCGCCAACATAGTAAGAGTTGCGGAAGGATTGGTTAACAACCGCGCCAGATTGCTTACCGCTGACGATGCCAGCATACAGCGACCCGCCATGCAGGAAGCCAAAGCTTTCCGGAGCCGTCAGGGAGATTGCCGCCATGAACGCCTTGGAGTCATCCACATTGCCAGAATCGCGACCATTGATGGTAGCATTCCAAGTGTTTGCTACGCCGAAACTCACAGCGATCGCGTCCGAGAAACGATAGTTGCCGAGGATCCCGGTGTGTTGGGTCGGCTCGATCGTATAACCCCAAGAACGGGTGTAGTTAGGATTGTCACCCGCGTTGGAGGATTCGTAACCGATGATGGTGTCGAACACGCCGATTTTCCAGTCAATGCCATTGCCGAGCGGAGTGCGCAGGGAGACATAGGCCTGTTTGATGGCCACGTCACCGGTACCGCTGAATTGCGAGCCGATGCCGGCGGCATCGGGGCCAAACCAGAATTCGGCCTTGTAACCAGCCGCCCATTCGCTCTCGTCGAGGGCTTTTTCGAGGGTCAAATCAACGACATCCAGATTGAAGCCGTCGCCTTTGCCCGCGCTATAAGAATAACCACGGGTATTGGCCAATTCGCTATAACGACCGAAATCCCATGCCGCCGAGGCGCTGACATAGCCGCTGATAGTCGTCGAGGTGAGTTCCGCCTGTGAGCCGAGGAGCATTTTCTCTTCAGCTTGGGCCACGGAAGTGAGGCTGACCGCGCCGAGCGCAGCCAAGCCGAGTGTCCATTTGTTAAACGTCATTTTGGTTCCTCCGATGTATGTTTGTTTTGTTTGTCTTCCCAAGCGTGCGTCCGTTTTGTCCATTCAGCCACGCGCCTAGGTGTCCATTTTTCGTCTATGCATTTTGGGATAAATCCGGTTTATCCCCGACACCTTACGGTGTTATTGCGGGGATTGATAAGGAAACCGGGGGGTAATGACAATACTTATTTTCCGCCCGAAACGAGCGTTTCCATGCCTGAAGTTGAGACAACCCGGCTCGAATTACAGGCCCGGATATGGCGCGTGGGCCGCAGCTTGGCCCAACCTCCCGACAGTGGAATAGGTGTTGCTATCCCGAGGAAGGCGATGCCTGCATCGACGCCGGAGTTTGAGTCCAACCGGCAGCGGAGCATCACCACTAGTATTAACCGTAAAAATCTATGCCGTCATTTGCTTACGTCGCGCGGGAAACTGGAACGGGCCGGGAAATCCGCAGCTCGCTCGATGCCGCTACTGAACAGGCCGCCGTTGCCGCGCTCCTGAATCGCAACCTCCTTGTGGTTTCGATTCAAGAAAGGGTGACCAAAAAAGGGCGCACCGCCGGCGGCAGTGTGCCGTTGGCAGACCTAGTCATGTTCACCCGCCAGTTAGCGACCATGATTGACGCCGGTCTGGCGATGGTGCAATCCCTGCAAGCCTTGGCCGACCAGACTCAAAACAAGGCAATGCGTGACGTGATCAAGGACATTTGCACCCGGGTCGAAGGCGGCGACAGTTTCTCCGAAGCGCTGCAGAAGCATCCCAAAGTTTTTAATCGGTTATTTGTTGCTATGGTGGGGGCCGGCGAAAAGGGCGGTTTGCTTGCCGAAATTCTGGCCCGGCTGGCCGTTTACCTCGAAAACACCGCCCGCCTGCGCAAGAAAGTCAAATCGGCGATGATGTACCCAACCGTCGTGACCATGGTCGCGATTGGCATCACCATCTTCCTATTGGTGAAAGTGATCCCGGTTTTCGGTGAAATCTACACCGGTTTTGGCGGCAAGTTGCCCGGCCCGACTCAATTCCTGATCAACCTGAGCGATTTCATGAAGAAATACTTCATCTTGATCATTCTGGGTATGGGCGGTGGGGTCTATGGCTGGCTCGCTTGGATTAAAACCAAGAAAGGCCGTGAGTTCTGGGACAAGCACCGCATCAAGCTCCCCATCTTCGGGGTCATTGCCCACAAGATTTGCTTGGCCCGTTTTACCCGCACGCTCTCATCTCTGGTGCGCAGCGGTGTCCCGATTCTTGAAGTCCTGCAAATCGTTTCCCAGACCGTGGGCAACGTGATCATGGAAAGGGCCGTCAAAACGGCCTCGGCGGATATTGAACGCGGCGAGAGCATCAGTCAGGCGCTGAGCAAGCACCCTATCTTCCCCAACATGATCGTCCGCATGGTCACCGCCGGTGAACAAACCGGTAAGATTGATAACATGCTCGAACGTATCGCGGATTTCTTAGATGAAGAAATCGAAACCACCCTCTCCGGCATTACGTCACTGATCGAACCCATCCTGATCGTTTTCCTCGGTGTAGTCATCGGCGGCATGGTGATTTGTATGTTCCTGCCGATCTTCAAGATGACGGAACTCATCAATCCGAAGAAGTAACCGTCCCGCAACTTTTTGTTTCCAGTCACCGCCGGTTTGCACAAGCGAGCCGGCGGTGTTCGTTTACGCGGCCACCGATCAGCCTGCCTTCCGGACTACACTGTCCCGCTGCGCCCAGTCCGGGTTGGTATCGGGGTAATCCAGATTGTAGTGCAACCCCCGACTCTCCGAACGCAGCAAGGCGCAGCGCACAATCAATTCCGCCACCGTGGCAATATTACGCAATTCCAGCAAATCCGCGGTGACCGTGAAGTTCCAATAGTATTCGTGAATCTCCTGCTGGAGATTGGCAAGCCGCGCTTGGGCCCGCTGCAGCCGCTTGTTGGTCCGCACGATGCCGACGTAGTCCCAGAGACAACGGCGGATTTCGTCCCAGTTGTGCGCCACCACCACCATTTCATCGGGGTTGTTCGCGTTGCCAGATTGCCAGTCGGGGATCTTGAACTCGTTGCTCGGTTGATTCAATTCTGTCATCCGCCGCGCCGCGCGATTCGCGCACACCAAAGCCTCCAGCAGGGAATTGCTCGCCAGCCGATTAGCCCC
Source organism: Verrucomicrobiota bacterium (assembly GCA_049840435.1). Classification (GTDB taxonomy): domain Bacteria; phylum Verrucomicrobiota; class Verrucomicrobiia; order Limisphaerales; family JADLHS01; genus JADLHS01. The sequence continues at coordinate 81,008 of JASGKY010000058.1, forward strand.
GTGCAAACCTGTGCAAGCTACTTCGCCCACCGCAAACAAACCCGCGATGTCCGTCTCGCCATCCACATTAGTCATCACCCCGCCGCATTGATAATGCGCCGCCGGCACCACCGGAATCGCCTCCTTTGTGATATCAATGCCATAACTCAAACAGGTCTTGTAAATATTGGGGAAACGTTCGATCACGAACCGCGCCGACTTGTGCGTGATGTCCAGCAACACATGCTCTGCCCCGCTCTTCTTCATCTCGCTGTCAATCGCCCGGGCCACCACATCGCGGGGGGCGAGTGATTTGAGCGCGTGATAATCGTCCATGAACTGCCGGCCCTTGAGCGACATCAACACCCCGCCCTCGCCGTGTACCGCTTCGCTAATCAAAAAGGATTTCGCCTTGGGATGATAGAGACACGTCGGATGGAACTGCACAAACTCCATGTTCGCCACCGCGGCCCCGGCGCGATATGCCATCGCCACGCCATCGCCCGTCGCGATGTCTGGATTCGTCGTGTAGAGATAAACCTTGCCGCACCCGCCCGTGGCCAGCAGCGTCGTAGCCGCGACGAACGTTTCCACAGCGTGACTCTTGTTATCGAAGACATACGCTCCCAGACAGCGGTTCTCGCCCACGTAACCCAGCTTCTGGCTCGTGATCAGATCAATCGCGAGATGATTCTCGAAGATCGTGATGTTCGGCTGCGCAGCCACGGCGTTGAGCAACGCACGTTCAATCTCGTGGCCCGTGATATCCTTGGCGTGTAGAATTCGCCGCTTGGAATGCCCGCCCTCTTTACCGAGATCCAATTCCCGGCCTCCATCCTCATTCGGCGCTTCGCGTTGGGAAAATTTCATCCCAAGCTCGATCAACTCCGCGATGCGTGCCGGACCTTCCTCCACAATCGTCCGCACTACCGATTCGCGACACAACCCCGCACCCGCGGTCAACGTGTCCTGGACATGGAGATCAAACGAGTCCTCCTTGCTCGTCACAGCGGCAATGCCGCCCTGCGCGTAATTGGTGTTCGACTCAGCGCGATTTTTCTTGGTCACGATCGCCACCCGCCCGCGCGGCGCGACCTTGAGCGCGAAAGACAAGCCAGCGATGCCGCTGCCCAGAATGAGAAAATCAAATCGCTTCATCCGCCGACACGATGAACGGAAGCGCCCGCCGATGCAATCGTCGCGTGCAATCTTAACGCGTCAGTCGTTCGATCTCCGCCAACAGACTTTCGACTGCCACCGGCTTTAGGAGCACTGGGGCCTCCACGGTACCGAGGAAATGCTGGTAGCGCGCCTCGTCCGCCGCCGCCGTCACAAACAGAAAGCGTCGGACCAGCTCCGGCTTGCTCCGCTCGACGGTGGCGTACAGCAAATCCCCATCAAGCTGCGGCATCTGCAAATCACAGATCACTGCATCCGTTGTCTGACTGAGAACATGTTTAAGGGCGGCGACCGGATCGGCAAAAACCAAGGCTTCATAGCCGTGCAATTTGAGGATCTCTGCGAAAAACCAAGCGAGATCGGCGTTGTCGTCCACGATGACGATCTGCCGCTTGCGAGGAGTGACAGCGCTGGTTTCCATGTCGGGCCTCGCTGCGGACATTAGTCCCATGCCACATCCGCTAGCAAGCGCAACTTCGCCCTGCCTCCGCGCTCCCATTTTTCATCTTAATACGCTAGCCTCTCCACCATGCAGAGCGCGTCACCACAAACCAACTTTGTCGCCCCAGCATTCCGCCCATCGCCGCGGTTGCAGACCATCGTGGATCGCACGGTCCAACAAGCGCTCGCACAATTTGCCCCGCTCCAGCTGCAAGCTGCGCAACTCGCCATCACGTTGGTTGACTTGCGTGATCCAAACCATCCTGAGCACGCCAGCTATCGCGGCACAGAACGAATTTATCCCGCCAGCGTAGTGAAATCGTTTTTCCTCCAAGCCGTGCATCGCTGGCTAGAGGACGGCAAGCTCGCCGACACCGAAGAACTCCGCCGCGCGATGCACGACATGATTGTGCATTCCTACAATGAGCCGACGGGCTACGTGCTCGACTTGCTCACGGGCACGACCAGCGGACCAGAGTTGTCGCCAGCCGAGTTCAACGCTTGGTTTGAAAAGCGCAATACGGTGAATCGCTACTTCAGCACACTCGGCTACGAGAAAATCAACCTAAACCGCAAAACCTGGTGCGAAGGCCCGTATGGCCGCGAGAAACAACTCGCCAACCAAGCGCCGCCCGATCATCGCAATTGGCTCACAACCGATGCCACGGCACGCTTGTTTACAGAAATGGTAACCGGACGCGCCGTCACGCCCGAACGCAGTCGACAAATGCTGGAACTACACACCCGTCGTCCATTCGATTCTGAGGCCGACGTGCAATCCCGCGAATACACCGGCGCGGTGCTCCTACCCGGATCGAAGCTGTGGTCCAAAGCTGGTTGGATGAGCGAGGTTCGCCATGACGCTGCCTATGTTGAATTGCCAACCGGAGAAAAATTTATCTTGGTTACGTTCACCGTTGGCCACTCTAAAGACAAAGAGATCATCCCCACTGTGGCAAAAGCAGTAATTACCGGCCTGATCAAGAGCTGACGGGTATCACGCCGCGCGCCATTTCAAGTCCACCACCTGTCCGTGCGCTTTGTGGCTTGGATCAATCGCGCGCAACTCCAGTTTCATCCCATCAGGCCGCGTTCTCGCGTGAATCCAGCCCGCTGGATCGCCCTCGCGAAAGATGTAGGCCACCGGCGGCAGATTCACCAGATGCACACCGCTCGCGTCTTCCGTCATCTTCCAGTTATGCGTGTGGCCGTAGATCCACGCTTTCACCTGCTTGCGTGGGCGGATGATCTCCAACAACGCCTCCGTGTCCTTTAGGCCGCCAATCTTGTTATCTTCGCCCGGATTGTGATGCACTAGAATCACCGCCGGCATGGCCTTGTTCACATCCAAAATTTTGGCCACCCATTGCAACTGATCCACCCCCAACGCCCCCGGCGTTTGCATTGTTGTGTCCAACGAATCCAGCATCAACCAGTTCAAATGCTTCGTCTTGATGAACGCAACCTGTTTCTGGGCAATCGGTCGCCGCGCCGCTTTCTGCGATTCAAGTGCCGCCCAAAAATTCTCGCGGTGATCGTGGTTGCCCAGCGCCAGATTCAACGTCAGCCCATCAGCCCGTAACGGATCGAGCAACGAACTCAACTGCGCGTAATCTGTCGTCTCCCCGGCATTGAACGCACAATCTCCCACAATGAACACCCGCGCCGCGCGCTCGGGCAATCCGATAATCTCCCGCGCCACCGTCTTGAAGTGTTCGCTCATGTTAACGCTGCGATGCACCTTGGTAGCTTCCGCCGCGATATGCGTATCCGCCAGCAACGCAAATGAGGTCGCATCCGTACGCCGCATCGCCGCGTGAAGTTGCGGGGCCAAGGCCAATCCGGCACCAGTAAGCAAAGCACGGCGCAGAAAAGTTCGCCGCGAAATCGGGTTCAATTGAATCGGCATGAACCTTTCCTACGCTTGCAAAACGATCGGCTCAAGCCAATTTAGCAACAGCAATCGAAAGCAAAACTCTGTGCATGACGAACGCGGACCGCTTCGGCATACTCGAATATATTTCCCGGCAACCACCGGTTTACACGCATGAAAACCAATCTCAAACAACCCGTCCTTGGCGTCATCTACGGCAACCGCGATTTCTTCCCCGACCTGCTCATCACCGAAGCCCGCGCCGACATGGCCAAGGTCTTCGCTAAGTTCGGCATTAAGGCCATCCAACTCGGTGAATCCGATTCCAAGCTCGGCGGCGTCGAGACGCACACCGAAGCACGTAAGTGCGCCGACTTATTCAAAAAGCACGCGGATGAAATTGACGGCGTGCTCGTCGTGCTCCCGAACTTCGGCGACGAAAAGGGCGTGGCTGACACGCTCAAGCTCGCCGGCCTTAATGTCCCCGTGCTCATCCAGGGTTATCCCGACGACCTGAACAAACTGAATCCCGCCCGCCGTCGCGACGCTTTCTGTGGCAAGATTTCCGTCACGAACAATCTCGTCCAGGCCGGCATCAAATTTTCGCTCACGAGCAAACACGTTTCGCATCCGACCTCGGCGAGCTTCGAGAGGGATTTGCAACAATTCCTCGGCGTCTGCCGCGTCGTGAACGGATTGCGCGGCGTGCGCCTCGGCGCCGTCGGTGCGCGCCCCGGCGCGTTCAACACCGTTCGATACTCGGAAAAAATCCTCGAACGCCACGGCATCAGCGTTACGACGGTTGACCTTTCCGAAATCATCGGCAAAGCCACCAAGCTCGACGCGCAGGCGGCTGCCGTAAAAGCCAAGCTCGCCGAGATCACCGGCTACGCGCCCGCACCCGGCGTGCCGCCGGAAAAACTCGTCCAGATGGCCAAGATGGGCGTCGTGCTCACCGAGTGGATGGACGCCAATTATCTCGACGCCACCGCGATCCAATGCTGGACGAGCGTGCAGGAAAATTACGGCTGCAACGTCTGCACGCTCATGAGCATGATGAGCGAGAAGTTCATGCCCAGCGCCTGCGAAGTGGACGTCACCGGCGTGCTGACCATGCACGCGATGCAGTTGGCCGGCTGCACGCCCGCCGCGCTCGTGGACTGGAACAACAACTACGCGGATGACGACGACAAATGCGTCCTCTTCCATTGCGGCAACTGGGCAAAATCCTTCCTGCCCGACATCAAGATCTCCAATGCGCCGATCCTCGGCAGTATTCTTGGCGTGGAAAACACCTACGGCGCGCTCGACGGTCGCACGCCCGCCGGCCCCCTGACCTACGGCCGCATCACCACCGCCGATGCCGAAGGCAAAATCCGCGCCTACGTTGGCGAAGGCGAACTTACGAACGACAAGCTCGACACCTTCGGCAACCGCGCCGTGGCCAAAGTGCCGAACCTGCAAAAAGTCCTGCGCCACGTCTGCGAAAAGGGTTTTGAACATCATGTCGTCATGACGCAATCGCATTCCGCTACGATCCTCGCCGAAGCGTTCGGGAATTATTTCGGGTGGGAAGTGCAACGGCACGAATGAAAGATGAAGCACGCACAGGATCATTTTTCATCCATTGCCACCCAGTATGCGCTGGGGCGCATCGGGTATCCGGAGGATTTATTCCGCTTCTTGGAGGCTCAATGCGGGGCGCACGATCTTGCATGGGACTGCGCGACTGGCTCGGGTCAGGCGGCGCAGAGTTTGGCCCGGACATTTTCACGAGTGATCGCGACTGACATCAGCAAGGAGCTTCTTGCACTCGCGTCTCCGCATCCACGCATTTCCTATCGCGTGGCATCTGCTGAAGAATCCGGCATTGAGTCTGGTTCGGTTAATTTGGTTACGGTTGCTCAAGCGTTGCACTGGTTTGACCTCGACCGTTTCTGGCCGGAAGCAGTGCGGGTTTTGAAGCCGGGCGGTGTGCTGGCTTTCTGGGGCTACAACTGGGCCGTTATTGAATCTGGAGTGGATCGCGTGCTGGAAGAGTTCAAGGCGGAGATTGCTTCCTCGTGGCCGGAGCGGAGCAGAATCTTGCACGAAGGCTACATTTCGACACGCACACCTTTTCGCGAATTTGCCAGTCCAGCTTTTGAAGCGTCAGCGCAGTGGGAGTTGGAGGATTATCTTGCGCATCTGCGGTCATGGTCGGCGGTGCGTTATTATCGCGAGCGAACTGGCGAAGATGCCGTGAAGCAATTTCAACCAGCTTTCGTGCGTGCATGGCGCGGCGGTCGAGTGACCGTGAAGTGGCCGCTCATTCTGCGGGTCTTTCGGAACGTATGAAGAGCCTCAACCAGAGTGGGAATTCAAATCATGTCTAAAATCGAACACGCTCCTGATTGCGTCGGCGCATTGATTTTCAATGCGCAGGGTCAGGTGTTCATACACCGACGATCCCCCTCACGTCGCCTTTTCCCGGGTTTATGGGATATCGTCGGCGGACACGTTGAGAAGGGTGAATCCATCCCTGACGCCCTTGCACGAGAAATCGCTGAGGAAACAGGCTGGGAGCTATGCCAAATCGAGACTCAGATTGGTGACTGGCACTGGCAACATGAGGGGTTGTTTCGTCGGGAGGTTGACTACATTGTCACAGTGAACGGCGATTTGGCTGCGCCGCAGTTGGAGCAGGGCAAACATGACGCGCACGCATGGATTGACTTTGAGAGTTTGGGACTCGTCATGGAAGGTCGCGCCGATGACGATTATCGGCTGCGCGATATCATTGCCAAAGCACTTGAATGGAGAGAGACATGCCGCAAATGACCGACCACGAACTCCAATTGAAAGCCGTCGCGCTCCGGCGCGCGATGTTGCAGCTCATCTATAATGCCGGCGCGGGCCACACCGGCGGCGGGTTGTCCTGCATGGACATCCTCAACGTCCTCTACAACCGCGTGCTCAACGTCTCGCCGCAGACGTTCACCAGCCCGTCGCGCGACCGCTACGTGCAGAGCAAGGGCCATTGCGTCGAGGCACTCTACGCCGTGCTCGCCGACCGCGGCTTTTTCCCTGCGTCGGACTTGGACACGGTCTGCCACTATCAATCGCACTACGTCGGCCATCCCACACGGCACATCCCCGGCGTGGAGATGAACACCGGCGCGCTCGGCCACGGCCTGCCCATCTGCATCGGCATGGCGCTCGCCGCCAAGATGGACGGCGCGAAATTCCGCGTCTTCACCCTGCTTGGCGACGGCGAACTCGCCGAAGGTTCGAACTGGGAAGCCGGCCTCGCTGCCGCGCATTACGACCTCGACAACCTCGTCGCCATCCTCGACCACAACACGCTTCAGATCACCGGCCACACGCGCGATGTGATGAGCAACGAACCGCTCGACGAGAAGTGGCGTTCGTTCGGCTGGGAAGTCCGCAGCGTCAACGGCCACGATTACGCCGCGCTTACGGAGGCCATCAATACGCCACATCCCGGCAAGCCGCTTTTCGTTATCGCCAACACCGTGAAAGGCAAAGGCGTCAGTTTTATGGAAAACGTCGGCAAATGGCATCACGGCGTGCCCAGCGATGCGGAATTGAAACAAGCATTGGCCGATTTCGATGCGGCGGAAGCCAAACTGAAGGAGGCCCAATGAGCGCGCCCGCACCCTCCATGTTCACGCCTGCCGCCAAGGCGACGGCGGAAAAGCTCGGCCTCAAGATGGGCCGCGCCAACCTCGAAGAATTCGCCGCCACGCTCGAAGAACTGGCGAAGGCGAATCCGAACATCGTCGCCGTCACCAGCGATTCACGCGGCTCAGGCAAGCTTGCGCCGTTCGGCAAGGCGTTGCCCAAGCAGATCGTCGAAGTCGGCATCGCCGAGCAGAACCTCGTCGGCATCACCGCGGGTCTCGCGGCGTGTGGCAAGAAGTCGTTCGGTGTCTCGCCGAGCTGCTTCCTCACGGCGCGTTCACTGGAGCAGATCAAGAACGACGTTTGTTACTCGGACGTTCCTGCGGTGCTGGTCGGCATCAGCTCCGGCACGAGCTACGGCGCGCTCGGCACGACGCATCATTCGTTGCACGACCTCGCCGTCCTGCGCGCGATCAACAACCTCACCATCATCGTCCCCGCCGACAACTTCGAATCGCGCCAAGCCATCCTCGCTGCCTCCAAGGCGACGAAGCCCGTATTCGTCCGTTTCGGCAAGGCCGCGACGTACAGCCTGCACAAAGCGGAAACGAAATTCGAAGTCGGCAAAGCCATCACGTTACGCGAAGGCAACGACGTTGCTTTCATCGCCAACGGCGAAACGGTCATTCACGCTGTCCTCGCCGCGGCGCAACTCGCAGAGAAAGGCGTCCAGGCACGCGTGCTTTCCGTTCACACCATCAAACCGCTCGACATCGAAGCCATTCTCAAAGCTGGTCGTGGAGTCGCAAAGCCGTCATCACCGTGGAAGAACACATGGTTCACGGTGGCCTTGGCGAGGCGGTCGCGGCAACGTTGTTACAAGCTGGCGTCGCCAAACCGTTCCGTATCGTGGGTATCCCTGATGAGGAAACCGTTCCTGGTGCGCAAGCCGACATCTTCCACCACTACGGCATCAGCATGGAGGGTTTGACCGATACCGCACTCAAATTGCTGGCGTGCGTTGTAGATGAGGAATTCCTCGCCCAGTTTCAATCCGGTGAATGGCCTTTGGCTAATCTTCATCATCGGGAGCACATCAAGCTCGGATATCTTTATCTCCGGCGCTACCCGCTCTCGATCGCGGCTGGCAAGATCGGGCATGACCTCAGGACATTTTTGGCCGCGCATAAGGTCTGGCATCCGGATTCCATCGGTTATCACGAAACCATGACCCAGGCGTGGATGCACTTGGTGCAGTTTACGATCTCAGAGTTTGGGATTGCGGAAAATGCTGATGCCTTCTACGACCAACATCCACATCTCTGGAGTAAACACGCGCTCCGTTTTTACTATTCGCGCGAACGTTTTGAATCCCCAGAAGCGCGCCGCGAATTTGTTGAGCCTGATCTTGCCACTCTGCCGACCAGCAAGAAACTGCCGCCGCATCTTCTATGACGAACCTGATCTTGGCGATCGATCAAAGCACTTCTGCGACCAAGGCGGTTCTCTTCGATGCGTTTGGCAAAGCGCTTGATAAAGAGTCGTGCAACCATCGGCAAATCTACCCGCAGCCTGGCTGGGTAGAGCACGACGCCGAGGAAATCTGGAAGAACGTCCTCGCGGTCATTGACAAAATCACCAAGCGTAATCGCGCCAGCCTTTCCAGGCTCGCTGCCCTCAGTATCACGAACCAGCGCGAAACTGTGCTGGTATTTGATCGTAAAACGGGCAAACCGCTGCATAACGCCCTTGTCTGGCAAGACCGCCGCGGCGACGCGATTTGTAGGAAGCTCAGCAAGCAAGGTCACGGCCCAAGCGTACAGCGCAAGACCGGCTTGAAGATCGACACCTATTTCTCCGCGTCGAAGATTCGCTGGCTCGTCGAGAATAAGCCGGTCATCGCTACTAAGCTCAAGAACGGTGATGCCGTGGTCGGCACGATTGACGCGTATCTTGTTCACCGGCTTACGGCTGGGCAGGTGTTCGCCACGGATTTTACCAACGCCAGTCGCACGCTCTTGTTCGACATCGGTAGACTGAAGTGGGATGCCCAGCTGTGCAAACTTTTCAAAGTTCCCGCCAACGCGTTGCCGGAAGTACGCGAAAGCGCGGCGAACTTCGGCGAGACGAAAGCAAATGGGCTTTTGCCTAGGACAGTTCCCATCCTTGGCGTGATCGGTGATTCACAGGCGTCGCTGTTCGCACAGCGCTGCTATCAACCGGGAGCGGCCAAAGCCACCTTCGGCACTGGCACAAGCGTCATGCTCAACATCGGCCCTAAGCTGCGGGTCTCAGATCAAGGTGCCGTCACCGCGCTCGCCTGGGTGTGGCAAGGCCAACCAACTTACGCGTTCGAGGGCCTAATCAATTTCTCCGCCGCCACAGTCGAGTGGCTTAAAAATCAGCTTGGGCTTATCCAAGATACCGCTGAAGTTGAAACACTGGCGCGCAGCGTGAAGGACAATGGCGGGGTTTATCTCGTACCGGCCTTTGCCGGTTTGAGCGCACCGGATTGGTCGCCGGAAGCACGGGCCGCAATTGTCGGCATGACTGCGCACACGAACAAAGCCCACGTTGTTCGCGCTGCTCAAGAGGCAATTGCATATCAGATCCGAGACGTGCTCGACATGATGCGGGGCGATGCCAAAGTTAAGTTGCAAAGTCTCCACGCCGATGGCGGACCAACGCGGAACAAATTCCTGATGCAATTCACCGCCGACCTGACGCGCACCGAGATCAAAGTCGCCGAGGTAGCCGAAAGCTCAGCTTGGGGTGCAGCAATGAATGGGTTGCTAGGTTTGGGCCTCTGCAAATCTTTCGCTGATCTAGAAAAATCCCCGCGCTCGCAAACACTCTTCCGTCCCCAAATGACTGCTGCCGAGGTTGCCCGATGGCACGCTGGCTGGCGGGCGGCGGTGAAACGAGTGTTGTGATTCCTTGTAGTTCCCTCTCGATTTAAACGGTATTAAACCGCTAGCCTCGCAGCAGAATTTTGTGAACCAAGATCAAGAATTCATGCACCTCGCGCTGCGGTTGGCCCGCAAAGGTTATGGTGCGACTTCGCCCAATCCGATGGTGGGAGCGGTGCTCGTGAAGCGCGGTCGGATTATCGGGCGCGGCTGGCATCGGCGCGCTGGGTTGCCACACGCAGAGATTGAGGCACTACGCGATGCGACGAAACACGGACACTCGGCGCGAGGCGCAACGATCTACATCACACTGGAGCCATGCTGTACTCATGGTCGCACTCCGCCCTGCACTGATGCGCTGAAAGCCGCTGGCATTCACCGCGTGGTCGTCGGTGCCACCGATCCCAACCCACACCACGCCGGTAAAGGCTTTGCCATTCTGCGCCGGGTCGGCATGGAGATTGTGTCCGGGATTCTGGCGGAAGAATGCGCGCGCTTGAACGAGGCGTTCAATCACTGGATCGTGCAGCGGACTCCGTTTGTGATGGTGAAGGCAGCGATGACTCTGGATGGCAAGATTGCCACGGCGAACGGTGAATCCAAGTGGATCACCGGCGACAAGGCCCGCGCTTATGGGATGAACCTGCGACAAGGGAGCGACGCCATCCTCGTCGGCGTGAATACGATTCTGGCTGATAATCCGAGCCTGACGGTGCGTGGCACTAAATACCCGAGGGCAAAATTCCAAAGGCCGAAATTGCGCCGGATTGTCTTGGATTCCCGGGCGCGAACGCCGTTGAACGCAAAGGTCGTCAGCGATGAATTTGCCGGATTGACGACCATTGTCGTCAGCAAGGCGGCAGCGAAAGCGCGCGTCCAAGCATTGGCGAAACGGGTAAGAGTTCTAGTTGCGCCAGTGAAGAAATCTGGGATTGACCTACGGTGGTTGTTGCGAAAGCTGGGAAATGAAGGCGTTTCAAACCTGCTGGTGGAAGGCGGGGGCGAAGTAAATGCCTCCTTTTTGTTAAGTGGACATGCGCAGCAGATCGCGTTCTTCTACGCGCCAAAGATCCTAGGCGGTCGCAACGCTCGCAAAGGTGTCGCTGGCAACGGAGCCAAAAGTCTGGCAAACGCGCTGCGGTTGGCGGAAGTAGAATGGCGCAAGTTAGGCGAAGATTTACTTCTGACTGCCAAAGTCGCCAGCTGAAGCTCGTTGCAAACTTGCCTCAACCAATCATTCCGCGGCAAAATGGCGGCATGTTTACAGGCATTGTCGAGGAAGCGGGCGTCGTCGAGAAAATCCAGCCGACCAAAAAATCCATCGAGCTTACCATCCGGACAACTACCGTTGCGCGAGAAATCAAACTGGGAGCAAGCGTCGCAGTGAACGGATGTTGCCTGACCTTGGTGAAACTCTCCAAGCGTGGCACTGCAAAGCTGCTTCAATTCGATGTGCTCCAAGAATCTTGGCGACGAACGAATCTGCAATTCGCCAAGGCGGGTTCAATCGTGAATCTAGAACGTCCGCTGCGAGCCGATGGCGAACTAGGCGGACACTTTGTCACCGGGCACGTGGACGGGGTGGGCAAAATTGTCCGCTGGGAAAAATCCGGCGCAGATCACCTGCTCGACATTGAAGCCCCGGCAGAGGTGATGCGGTACATAGTCTTCAAAGGTTCGATTGCTGTGGACGGCATCAGCCTAACGGTAGCCGGTGTAAAAAAGAAAAGTTTTCGCATTTGGATCATCCCACACACGTTTGAAGTCACTACCCTGCGCGAACGCAAGGTGGGAGACGCGGTAAATCTGGAAGCTGATCTGTTAGGTAAGTATGCCGAGAAGTTTCTCGCAGCAAAGCGGCGGTGAATCGTCTCTCCTCAGTTTGATCTCAGAAAAGCGAAAGGGCCGGATTTTAATCCGGCCCTCTGCCTGAGAACAAAAGCACTATTTCAGTCGCTCAATTTTTCAAAGTTGTTTTCTCGGAGGCGCTGCAGTTTTACGCCTTACATCACACACGATAACCTGCAAATTCCCGTCCAACAACGCCACCATCATACCTCAGGTTCTTCCCGCCAACAGTCCCCATTGCGGGGGACAGTGTCCCCATCGGGTGACAAGAAATTCATAAGCATTTTGTTTTAAACCGGTTATCAACGGCGAAGCGCCTTAGCCACAGCCTCAGTCCGGGTGCGGACATGAAGTTTTTCATAAATCCGGCGGATGTAGGTTCGGACCGTTTCGAAGCTGATTCCGAGTTTGTCGGAAATCTCCTTATACATGAAACCCTGGCTTAGCAGATCGAGCACTTCCTGCTCGCGAGGAGAAAGTTCCTCAGTCTGTTCAACCGGCGCGGCAGCGGGACGGGCTTGGAAAGATTGCACCACTTTTCTAGCGATGTGCGTAGACATCGGGGAACCGCCATTCTGCACATCGCGCAGGGCATCAAGAATCTCTGCGCTCTTGGAGCGCTTGAGCAGATAGCCGGCAGCGCCAGCGGCGAGGGAATTGAAAATGTTCTCCGTATCCTCGTAAGCCGTGAGCATCACGATCTGGATTTGCGGGAGAATCTCCTTAAGCTTGCGGACACACTCAACCCCGTTCATGCCGGGAAGATTGATGTCCATGATGACGACATCAGGCTTTTCGCCAGGGATAGCCGCAAGGCCGGCTTCTGCGCTCGGATGCTGGCCGACGCATTCAAAGCCAGCAGCGCGACCAATCATCTTGGCGAGGGTGTCGCGTAGCTGGTCGTTATCTTCAACGATGGAAACCTTGATGGCCATGGTGCTTAGCGTTTGGTGATGGGAGCGGTCAGGCGCACAATCGTGCCGCGCTCCGCGCCCGGCGTCATTTCAAACGAGCCGCCGATATCTTCCATGCGCTTGCGCATGTTACGCAATCCATTTCTGCCGGTTTTCGTGGCCGCCTCACTCGGACCGCGACCGTTGTCTTCGATTTCAAAGACAAACTTGTTTGTGTCCAAACGAAGGCGAATCTTCGCTTCGGTCGCACGCGCGTGTTTTACGACGTTGTTCACCGATTCCTTGAAGGCGAGGAAAACATTATGCCGTAAATCCGGCGCAATATCGGTCGCGGGCAATTCCGTCGGCACATCCAACCGATAGCGCAAATCCGCCAGCGCAAGGTATTCTTGCGCGTATTTGCAGGCGTAATTGACTAAACCTTCGAGCGTATCATTGGACGGATTCGCGGCCCAGACGATTTCGTCGAGCGCATCCGAGGTGGTGCGGGCTGTCTTGCAAATCTGTTCTGCGTGGGAGGCAACTTCCTCGGGCTGGTTCTTATCTTCGCCGACCATTTCGCCAAGCAAGTTGACCTGAGTGAGGTTGGCGCCGAGTTGATCATGCAGATCGCGAGCAATGCGGGCGCGTTCCTTTTCCAACGCTTCCTGCTGACGCATAAGCATAAGTTGGCGTTGCAATTTCTGCGTCGAAACTAAATAGACAATGCCCACCACCAAGCCAAGCAAGCCAACGGCGAGGAGCGTTTGAAACCACCAGGTCTTCCAGAACGGGGGTTCGACCACGATGCTAAGGGTTGCAGGCTTATTACTCCATACCCCGTCCTCATTACTAGCACGTACTTGGAATCGATACTGGCCATACGGCAGCTTGGTAAACCGCGCTACTCGCATTTCGCTTGGTTCGCTCCACTTCGAATGGTTTTCAAGCTGGTACTGAAAACGTGCCTGCTTTGGCGCGGTCAGGTTCAAGCTGGTAAAATGGATTTCCACGACTTCTTTCGCCGCAGGCACGATCACATCCTGCCGCCACGAAAACTGCAGGGGGTTGGTATTCTGCGGAACGCCATCGACCAGGACGGACTCAATCATGACCGGCGGCGGATTGGTGTTAGGGGCCAGTTGTGTCGGGGTGACGCCGACCAAGCCCTTGGTGGTTGGAAACCATAACTTGCCCGCGCGGGTACGACACGCAGCTGGTTGCGAACCAGACGTACATTCCTTGGTCGGTAACCCATCAGCCTTGCGGTAGACGCGCACCGGTAGTTTTGCCGTCCCGTTCGCGGTGAAATTCGTCAGGGATTGCTTCGCCACGCGCATCAATCCCTCATTCGACCCAATCCACAGATACCCCGCGTCATCGGCGAGCAGGTAACTGATATAATTACCCGCTAGGCCCTCGTGCTTGCTGAAGGGCTGCCAGTTTCCATCTTTCAATCGCGCCACGCCACCCCCGCCAGTTCCGATCCACAACGCCCCACTCTCATCTGCCAACAAGGCCGTCACAAAATCATTCGGCAAACCACCTGACGTCTGCCGATAGATCGCAAACTTACCATCCCGCCAACAATTCAGGCCGCCGCCATCCGTTCCTATCCACAAGTTCCCAGCAGTATCTTCGGTGATGGCGAGGACGGAATTTACGGACAGCCCCTCGCGGGTGGTAAAAACCTGCCAGTTGGTTCCAGTCCAGCAAAACAAACCTTCCTCTGCGCCAACCCAGATTTTGCCAGCCCGGTCTTCATACAATGCCGAGACCTTTAATCGCACTGATTCCGTGCCAAGGGCGGGAAAGAATTGACCGTCACGTAACTGATACAATCCGCCTCCTGTCACGCCCCCGAGCCACACCATCTGCTGGCGATCCACCAGCAGCGCCCTCACATTGACCCCACCCAGCCCAGACTTGGCATCAAAAACCTGCAACACTCCATCCTTCCAATAGTTCAGCCCACCGCCATTGAATGCGAACCACAATCCGCCGCGGCCATCCTCGCAGACCAGTTGCACATTTTTCTCCCACGAATCCGGTTGCACCTCGAACCGTTGCCGACTAATCCGGCTTGCGCCACCGCCATCCGTGCCCGCCCAGAGATTGCCTTCGTGATCTACGCAGAGGGACAGGATTGTGTTGTGATTCAAACCTTCCGCCCCACTCAGATGCGTGATCTGGCCGGAGCCCGCGAATCGGAAAATCCCATTGCCCAACGTTCCAACGAACAGATTTCCCTCCGCGTCCTCGCACGCCGCCGTGATCGGTGTATCCGTCTGCACCCAGGGATAAGGGCCAAGGTCACGCTCCACTTGTGTATTTGAACACTTCAGCACCCGCCCATTGCAAAACTGCCAATAGCCGCCTTGCTGGCTGGCGAACAGGAAGTCTTGTTTCGCCGCCAGAACGTTGGTCTGCAACAGCAGTTCAAAACGCGCGGCCTGCAGGTCCGACACCACGCGCGCCAAAACCCGATCCGACCCGATCCACATCTGACCGTTCGTGTCCGTAATGACAGCGCGACAGTTGCGATTGCCTGGGTCGACTACCCAGATGTTTTCCAGTTGGCCATTGCGAAACCGCGCCAGCCGCCCATCCGCGGCGTACAGCCAGACTGCACCGGAAGCATCCTCCGCCATGGACTTGATTATTCCTCCAGCCCCTTCACCCAGCGCCACACTCGTCAACCGTCCGTCACGCAAATAACGCATCCCTGCCTTTTCCGTGCCGAACCAAAGCCCACCACGCCGATCCTCGAATAGTGATATGATTGTATCCGCCTCAAAAAAAACTTCCGGGCGCAGACCATCAAACCGTACCAACCCGCGCATTGTTCCCAGCCAAAGATACCCATCTCGGCTTTGTGTCAGCGCAATCACGGAACTTTGTGGTAGCAATTCTTCATTTTGGGTATTCCAAATAAGGAAAGATTCCGTCGCCGCATTTGTCGCCGCCCTCGCGGGCATCAAAGCGCCCAACCAGCTGCCCAGTAGCAACCCCAGGCAGGCAATGACGCGACAAAACTTCGGCATGAACGCATGGTGGAAGACGCGCCAGTCAAGTAAAGCCGATTGATGCCCCAGGTCCGCACCAACAATCACGTTTTCGAGGAGAAACAACGCAGTGAAGTGAGAAAGATGGTGCGCGATACAGGGTTCGAACCTGTGACCCCTACCGTGTCAAGGTAATGCTCTACCACTGAGCTAACCGCGCACTCGCCGTCGAAAGGCCCGTAAAAACCTTCGTTTTCCATGAGCCTTTCGCAATTTTTGCGAGCCCAGATATTCTTCTTTCTATCTGTTGCTGGCAAGGCCAAAAACCATCACGGTCAGGACAAAAAAATCAGAAAGGAAACAGGCTCAAGCATCACAAAAAAGTGGCATGAATTGCTAAACCGCTCCGCCAAAAATACAGAGCTTTGAGACAGCGCCATCGGACTAGTTACTCGTAGCTATGTCCCGGCGTTAGCTGAACGCCTAACAAACAAATATGGCAGTTGCGACCGCTTAGGCTGTGATTTTGGGAGTCCCAGTTTGCGTCTGATAAACCACGGCCTTTTCAATGGTTACTGGTTGAAAAGCAGGATCGAGGTTGGTTGTGGTCTCTGCCGTTCCGAGGAACAGATAGCCATTGGGAAGAAGACAATTGCGAATCTTTTGAAGGATGTTTTTTTTGGTCTCCACATCAAAGTAAATCATGACGTTGCGAATCATAACTATGTCAAAAGGATGCATCACCGGCCATGGCTGAACCAAGTTCATCTGGCGAAAAGTGATAAACCGTTTGACCTCTTCCTTGATATGCCACTTTTCACCCTGCTTTGAGAAATATTTAAGGAGATAGGTGGCTGGCAGCCCTCGATTGACCTCAAATTGAGTGTAACACCCCTCTTGCGCCGACTTCAGAATTGCTGAGGACAAGTCTGTGGCGATGATTGAAACTGTCCAGTTCGCTAACTGCGGAAAGTGTTCCCGCAACATCATGGCCAGACTATATGGCTCCTGCCCACTCGAGCACGCGGCTGACCAAATAGACAAGCGGCGTGCGCTGGCGCGTCGTTCCAGTATCTTGGGTATAATCTGGCGACGGAGCGCCTCGAATGGGTGGAAATCCCGGAAAAACAGCGTCTCATTCGTCGTCAACGCTTCAATCGCTTTAAAGTGTTGGCCATTGAGTTTCGGTTTTGCGCGTAAGGACTGGATGAAGTCTGGCAGCGAAGCAAATCCTTCCTTCTGGGCCACCGGGGTCAGGCGATTCTCAACGAGATATTCCTTGCCGGGCTCAAGCACAATGGCGGCTTCATTCCGCGCCAGCCGGCTGACATATTCAAAATCGGTTTGTGAGATGCCCATAGGAAATCGTTATGCTGCGCCGCTCACTTTGGGTTGTTTTCCGGTTACGCGACGGGAAATCTCACCAGCGATTTGATCTATGGGTAGCACCGCTTCAGCCAACCCCGCTCGCGCAACGAATCCAGGCATGCCCCAAACAACGCTCGTTTTCTCATCTTGAGCGAGCACTCGCCCGCCTTGCTCATGAATGTGTTCACAACCGCGCAAACCGTCTTGGCCCATTCCCGTCATCACCACTCCTAAGACTCCTCCGCCATACGCCGCCGCGACACTGCGGAAAAGCACATCAACCGCAGGCCGACACGAGTTTTCCGGCGGGCCATCATGCAAATGCAGCGTGGTGCGAGGCCCGTTTCGCCGCACTTCCATGTGCTTCCCCCCCGGTGCGAGATAGGCGTGGCCGCATTCAAGCAGCTGTCCCTCGGCCCCTTCATGGCAAGGGATGGTGGCATGTGCTGAGATGCGCTCGGCCAGCAAGGCCGTGAAGAGTGGGGGCATGTGCTGCACAATGACAATGGGCACGGAGAGATTTGGGGGGAGATGGGCAAAAACTTCTGCAAGCGCATTCGGGCCACCCGTCGATGTCCCGAGACAGACGATTTCAATCGGCCCGGTATGAGGCGGCTTGGAACGAACAGGCGGCAGCGGCTGAACTGACAATGGAGTATTTACCCTGCTGGCTAAGGCAGACGATGATCTACGACAATGCAGTTTGATTTTCGGGATCAAATCTTGTTGCAGTCGCTCAATTGCCTCGGTCACGCTACCGACATTGGCAGGTTTGGTCACATAATCGCTCGCACCCAACGAGAGCGCTTCCAAAGTCGCGGTGCCCCCCTTCTGGGTCAGCGTGCTGAACATGATGACCGGCAATTTCGGATAGACTTTGCGGATCTCTCGCAAGGTGGCCAACCCATCCATTTCTGGCATCTCTACATCCAATGTGATGAGGTCCGGATTGACCTGCGGAATCTTCTGCAACGCAATCTTCCCATTGGCGGTGACCCCGACGACTTCCAGTTCCTGATCCAACTGGAGCGTCTCCGTGATCAACCTGCGGATGACCACGGCATCATCTACAACAAGGATTCGGATCTTGGCCATCGTAATTCGCCTCTCCCTTTGGTTCAGTCCAAGACGCCGAGAATCTGCATCTTTTCCATCACCATTTCCTTGGAGACGGGTTTCATCAAATAGTCGTTCGCGCCGGCTTCGATCGCCATCGCCACCCGCTCCATGGAATTCAGCGTCGTGATCATCAACACCTTGAGGTCAGCGAACTCCTGATTGCGCCGAACGGCCTGAACAAACTCCAACCCGTTCATCTGCGGCATTTCCCAGTCCACTAAAACTACATCGAACGGTTCCCGCGGATCATTTGTGACGAGCGTGTTGAGCCCCTCCCGCCCATCACAGGCCTCCGCCGTGGTGAACGACAATTCCTTGCCGATGTGGGCCAGCAAAGTGCGCATGGGCCTTGAATCATCAATAACCAGCATCTTCATAAACCAATTGGCTGCGTAGCGATCATTTCAACGTTAAATCGGTTTGCGAACTCCCCGATTCCGCAGAGTCACGTTTTACGTCCACATGTTCGCACTCTCGTTGAAGCGTCATTGGGCTTTCTTGAACAGAGATTCTTGGATGTGAATTTGGGTGATGGTGAACCTGTTCCTAGCTTGATGCCATTCTTCAAGCTGGGCGAAAGCCGCGCCGAATGGCGCGGCCCTCGTAATTCGCTTTACGCGGCATAACGCTCCACCACGCTCTTGAGGTCAGCGGCCAATTTGGCCAGTTCGGTTGCCGCGGTGAGGGTGTCATTCGCGCCCTGAGTGGTATTCTTCGCCGCCCCCGACACGTTGCTAATGTTCTTCGAAATCTCCGAGCTGCCTTGGGCCGCCTCGGATGCGTTCCGGGCGATTTCATTGGTGGTCGCGGTCTGCTCTTCCACCGCACTGGCGATAGTGTTTTGAATATCGTTGATCTTGTTGATGATGCGGCTGATCTGATCAATTGCGACTACCGCAGCTTTCGTATCATTTTGAATAGCTTCGATTTTGCCGCTGATATCTTCAGTCGCGGTTGCAGTCTGCTTGGCCAGTTCCTTGACTTCATTGGCGACTACAGCGAAGCCTTTGCCAGCTTCTCCAGCGCGGGCTGCTTCGATGGTGGCATTTAAAGCCAGCAAATTGGTCTGCTGGGCGATGCCGGTGATGACCTTGATTACTTTACCGATTTCAGTGCTGCTTTCGCCAAGTTTCGTAACGGTTTTATTCGTATCCGAGGCAACCTTGACGGCTTCCGTAGCTACCTTGGCGGCTTCCGTGGCGTTCTTGGCGATCTCCTTCACACTGGCGCTCATTTCTTCGGCGCTGGTCGCCACTGTCGCCACGTTTTTGCTGACTTGTTCAGAAGCTGCGGCAACGACGTTTGCCTGCGTGGCAGTTTCTTCAGAGTTCGTGCTCATCTGTTGGCTTGTTGCCGTCAGCTCTTCCGCAGCGGATGCAATGGCCTGTGAGTTTTGATTTACGATGGTGACGGTGTTTTTGAGGTTCGCTTCGGCAATTTTCCGCGCGGTAATATCGGTGGCGAAGGCGACGACTTTGGCCAGCTTGCCGTTGACGTCAACCACGGGATTATAGGTGGCTTGAAGCCAGACCACTCGCCCGCCTTTAGCGACACACTGGTATTCGTTTGAATGGAATTTGCAGTCATTCAAATCGCGCCAGAACTGACGATACTCAGCGCTTTCACCGTAAGTTTTTTCCATGAGGGCGGAGTGATGGCGATTCTTAATCTCCTCCAGACGATAGCCAAAGGATTCCAGGAAGTTTTCATTGGCCGTCAGAAGCGTGCCATCCGGTTGGAACTCCGCCACCGCTCGGGTCCGATTGATCTGCTCAATCTGACGCTGGTTGTTATCCGCAGTGACTTTGACGGCAGTGATTTCCGTCGCAATCTTCACCACTTTCTGCACGCGGCCTTTTTCATCCTTAACCGGCGCGTAAACGGCCTGAATCCACAATGCACGCCCCCCCTTACCGACCCGACGAAACTCGCCCGCCTGGGCGTTGCCATTGGCCAAGTCCTGCCAGAATTGGCGATACGCGGCGGAGTCGCGGTGGCTGGCCTCTACGAACATGGCATGGTGGCGGCCTTTGATTTCGTCTAAACCATAACCCAGTGCGTTCTGAAAATTTTGATTGGCATTCAATATATTGCCCTGCGGATCGAATTCGATGAACGCATAGCTGGTATTGATGGCCGAGAGAATCCCTCGCATGTTTTGGCGTTCGATCTCCAGGTCTGTGATGTCGTAACGGACACCGATGTATTTCTTCGGTTTGCCATTCTCCCCGAGGACGGGCGCGATGACTGCATCGACGTAATACGGAGTACATCTTTCTTCCGGTTCTTGACCACGCCGCGAAATACCTTACCCCGACCAATCGTTGCCCACATCTCCCGGAAAACTTCCTTGGGCATGTCTGGATGCCGGGTGGTGTTGTGCGGCTTGCCAATCAACTCGTCTTTGCCATATTGCGACACATCGCAAAACTTCTGGTTGATCGTCATGATGTCGCCCTTGACGTCACCTTCCGACACGATGCTGGTCAGATTGATGATCTCAGCTTTGACCCGCAGATCTTCGATTTCGGCGGTGAGGGTCTGGACCTGCTGGCGCAAGGCTTCCAGTTCTTGCGTTGCGGACGTGCGAGGCTTGATGCTATTAGCGCAATCAGCATTGTCGCCGGCACCATTCAGGCGCGGACGGCGGGGGGCGAGGGTGGATTTCATATCGTTTGTTTGATTAGTGTTTGGGTGGATTGTTTATGCAGCCTTTTGCAGGTTGGGCATCGCGGCTGTTTTCTCCGTGTCGAGGATGAGGAGCAATTGGTTTTTCAGTTTGTAAACTCCCTGCACGAGTTCACGCGCGACCCCGCGCACGATTTCCGGCGGCCGCTCGAAGGATTCTTCGTCAATGGCCACAACATCACCAATTTCGTCCACCAGAAAACTGACCGGACCGTCGTCCGTGCGGACCACGACGTTCA
The DNA here is from genome assembly GCA_049840435.1 of Verrucomicrobiota bacterium. Lineage (GTDB taxonomy): Bacteria > Verrucomicrobiota > Verrucomicrobiia > Limisphaerales > JADLHS01 > JADLHS01. Next base: position 102,173 of record JASGKY010000058.1, read on the forward strand.
TGGGCAGGGCCTCTGCCGCTCTTGCAGGCAAGTCAAGGCGGCCGCGCAGATCGATCGCAGTGACAATCTGTCCGCGTAGGTTGATCAACCCATGAATCATCTCAGGTGCGAGCGTGGACCCGGGTCATGTCTTGATACCGGATCACTTCTTGAACGCGAGGAACTTCAACGCCGAAGAACAGGCCGTTGAGAAAGAACGTGCAGTATTGACGGGTTTCACTCATGGCAAATCAAGTTGTGGGATCAAAGAACGCCGGGTCTGCCGAGCGAATCACCGCAGAGACATCAAGCAGATCGGTGACTTTACCTTGCACGACAAGCGACCCAAGCAATCCCGGGGCGTGCGATTTGTGTTGGACGGAGAGGTCGGCTTCGACAATGTCGTTGATGCGGTCCACGACCAGGCCAACACTTCGCCCGTGTGAGGTGTAGACGACAACTTGCAGTAAATCGTTTTGCGGGGCAGCCACTCCGCCTTCCAGCCCTAATGCGTCGGCGACTTGAATCAAAGGCAAAATTTGATCGCGGTATTGGATGACCTGCCGGGCACCGGCGCGTTCGAGTTTGCTGGTGGGGAATTCTTCCAGGCGCGCGGCGAGCGACAATGGAATGGCCACGCGGGGACGATCACCAACACTGAACAACAGCAAGGATTGCGTCTGATTGCTCGCATTTTGCGTTTGCGCGGCGGTGGTAACGACGGCGGTTTCCCGGCTTTCGGAAATCACCTGCGCATGTTGCGCGAGCCCCATGACATCCAGGATCAAGGCCACTTTGCCATCGCCCATAATAGTGGCGCCAGCAAAACAAGAGATGCCTTTGAGCTGTTTGCCCAACGGCTTGACGACGATTTCTTCCGTATCATTTACGGCGTCCACCACGAGGCCAAATTGGCGTCCATCTGCCTGGAGAACGACGATGTTGAAGGCGTCCTTGCGCGAAGCGTTTGGTTGCAAGCGGAGCACATGGTCCAACGAAACCAAGGGCAGCAGTTTGCCACGCAGTCGATAAACCGGGGCGTTGAAAATATTCTCAATGCCACCGTCTTGCGAGTCGCTTTCCACCCGCACCAATTCCAACAAACTCACCTGCGGAATGGCGAAGCGTTCGCCGCCACAAGTGACGATCAACGCCGGGATGATAGCGAGGGTGAGCGGGATCTTGATTTTCAGCGTCGTCCCCTGCCCGGCTTCGCTCAACACATCCACTGACCCGCCAATCTTCTCGATGTTGGTCTTAACGACATCCATGCCGACGCCCCGGCCTGAGACATTCGTGACTTTTTCTGCGGTCGAAAAGCCTGGCAGAAAAATCAGATTGAAAACTTCGCGATCGGTCATCCGCGCCGCCTGGTCCGGCGATATCAACGCGCGTTGCACCCCCTTCTCTTTCACTTTGGCAACATTAATCCCCCGACCGTTATCGATGATTTCAATATTCACCTGACCACCTTCGTGAAAAGCGCGTAAGGTGAGCGTGCCTTGCTCGGGTTTTCCGGCGGCCTTGCGGGCTTCGGGCGACTCGATGCCGTGGTCGATGGCATTGCGGACCACATGAGTTAACGGGTCCTTGATCGCTTCGATGATGGTGCGATCCAGGTCGGTCTCTTTGCCCTCCATGATCAACTGCACTTGCTTGCCCAAGTCAGCCGCAACGTCGTGAACTATGCGGGGGAACTTTGCCCAAATATTGCCGATGGGTTGCATGCGCGTCTTCATGACGCTCTCCTGCAACTCGGTGGTGATCGTGTTCAGGCGCTGGGCGGCGCCGAGCAACGTCGCCTCCTTGGAATTTGAAGTAAATTGAACGATTTGGTTGCGGGCTAAAACCAGTTCCCCCACAAGATTCATCAGCTTGTCCAACTGCCCGACATCCACCCGAATGGCGGTTTCGGAAACCGATGTTGCCGGGCGCGTCGTTGACTCCGCGGTCGAAGGTGCATTTTCAACAGCAACAGGTCGTGCCGCCATCATGGCGCTGACGACGAGATTTTCTGGTTCATCCGCAAATGGGATTGGCGGCGCGACTGGTGTTTCCTCTTCTTCGTCAAATAGACCAAAGCCCGCCGACGCATTCTTTTGCGGAGCGGGCTCATTGGCTTGAAGGGCTTGGAGTTTTTGTAGGAGCGCCGAATAATCCGTCGTGCCCTGTTCTCCCGTCTGCTCGAGATTGTGCAGCATCTCCTTGAGCGCGTCAGAGTATTCGAGCAGGGCGCGACTCATGGCCGAACTAAAATTGACCTTGCCGTCGCGCAACAGACTCAACAGGCTTTCCCCGACGTGAGCCACAGATTCAATTTTGGTGAGGCCGATACAACCGCTGCTGCCTTTGAGGGTGTGGATGATGCGGAAAACTTTGTTCAGCAGTTCGGGCGTCCCTTGGCCGTGTTCCAAGACAATCATCTCCCGGTCAAAAACATCAAGGCTCTCGAAGCTCTCGATCAGCAGATCCTTGATGAGCTGTTGCTGCAGTTGATTGTTCACAGCCATAGCGGAATGAATTTGAAGCTCAGGAAGGGAACAATTTGGCGATGATGGCCAATAGCTGGTCTGAATTGAACGGTTTGACAATCCAACCAGTTGCCCCTGCGGCTCGCCCTTCGGCTTTCTTCCCTGGATCAGACTCCGTGGTAAGCAGGATGATTGGAGTTTTTTGAAAATTGGGTTGGGCGCGCAATTGCCGAGTCAACTCAATGCCCGTCATGGTGGGCATGTTGATATCCGTAATCACCAAATCCACGCTGCGGGATTTCAGAAGATTTAGCGCGGCAGCTCCGTCCTGAGCTTCCAGCACCTCGTGGCCTGCTGCCTTGAGTGTGAAGGAGACCATCCTTCGCATGGTAGCAGCATCGTCGACAGTGAGGATCGTCTTTCCCATATACTGTTCAGCACAATTCAGATTGGACAATTACGCGAATTATGACATTCCCTGCTTCTTCTCGAACCGCTTTGCGGTATTCCGATACCGGAGAACGCGGCAGACAAACGCAAACGACCTTCGCATCCAAGTTTATTTATCGGTCGGATTAGGGAGCGCTTGAGAGGAAAACACCAATAAAATCAGATGTTTTGCGAGGTGTTGGCAGTGAAGTGGTTGCAACCCAAGGGTGCAACTCAGAATAATTCTACATTGGCACCAAAGTCTTCTGTTTTGGTGCCAACCGGCTGGGATTTGGGGCTGGCTGGTTGCGAATCGACGGTTGGTGTGGTGGTGGCGATTTCCGCTGATTCATCGGTTGGCGACGCCCACAATTCTGGCAGGTCATTTCTCGGGGTCTGTGCAGCAACATCGGTGCGGACTGTTGCAGCTGCTGCCGTCGGCTCTGGTTCCGAACTGAACAATTCCACGCTGGATTCAGAGCTAGTTACCACCGGGGTGGAGGCTGCGTTATTGCCACCGATGATGCGCTCGAAGACTTGCTGCTCTGAGGCCATCGTGTAATTGCGTTCAAAGTGCTTCCGCAAATCCGCGCTTGGCGGGACGTCGTCGCGCAGGCAAGGCGACACTGCAGTAGCGACACCTTCAAGGCGCGCCTGAATAGCAGCAAGCGTCACCCCTACAGTTGCGAGATAATTTACTTGATCAAGCGCCTGTTGGGAATCTTCGCGAATTCTTGTCAGTAGATCGCTGATTTCATTAAGGGTGGCCAAGGCGTCATTGCGAAGGGCATGCAACCCGTCCTCTTGTGCGGCCCCGCGTTGGTTGAGAACCTGCAACTGCTCTTCGCCTAACGTATGCAGGCGCTCAAAGTTCAAGACGCTCTGCGTCAGGTTGCCCACCAGTTGATCAAGATCGGTGGCAATCGTCTCGCTGACGCGTTTGGTTTCGACTGAGATTTCGCTGGTGCGGGCCGATAAAGCTTCCAAACCGGTCCCGCTACCCACCTGAGCCGCTTGCACCTGGGCATTGAGTCCGATCAGATGGATGCGTTGCGATAAATCTCGTACCGTATCCGTCAACCCTGAAGCCAAGCTACGGATGGGCCGAAGGGTATCATAGACATCTGCCGAACTGGCGACCGCCGCGGCCACCTGCCGTTTCACGCCATCGATTACTTCCAACAACCTTTGAACAATCCCATCCGCAGAAGTAGTTAGCTGATCGAACTCATCCAAAGACAGACACTCAACGTCAGCGCGCGAGAGGTGCGTGAGGACGTTGGAAATTCCTTTCTTTACCGTGTTCTCCGCGTTCGTGAGCTCTTCGAGCGCGGTTTTAATTTGTTCAGCCTCAAGCCGGCAGGCTTGTTGCAGAATGCGAAGCGCCTCATCGTCTTCTGCCCCAATGCGATCCTTGATTTGGCCGATAGCCGTAGCAGAATGCTGTAATTTCTGGTTGATGATATCTTGGAACTGCAGCCCGATGATGATCTGCTGAATTTCCGCAGCAATGTCGGCACTTAGTAGCCCCACTCTGGCTTCGCGCTTTTCGTTGTTGGTCAATTCCCGTCGTAATTGCTCAAGAGACAGGTCAATCTGTTCTTTCTCTTTGGCAACGATGTTCCAAAGCGTCTTGGTCTGCGCTTGCAGTTTTTCGATAACCTTTTCGATGGTGGCTTCGATCTGTGCCAATTCCTCGAACTTGGTACTAAACAGCTCGGTGACCTGATTGTGAAGGACTTCAATGTCGTGAGTCACGGCCGTAAACATCAACTGCACCTGCTCTCCTAGCGGAACCGACTCCACTTTGAAAAGGGTCTGCATGAACTTGAGCGGCGCCATAGTGCGCTGGAGGTCGTCCCGCGCTCGCATCAGGATGCGGATGCGCTCGCGATCCCGGTATAGCCCGGCCAGCAGCTGTTGCGCTTCCGTATGACAGTCGGTCAGGAAAACCAAGGGCGTTTCGACAATCTGACGGCTCTGCAGGTAAACCTCTTGGCCGCCCGCTTGCCCGGCGGCAATACATACCAGCCGGTTGCTGTCTTGGACGAATTTCTGCCCTTGCTCGTGCAACCTTTCCAAGGCGCTGGCGGTTGCTAAAAAACGTTCCTCCAGAGCGGTCGCCGCCTGACTCAGATCTGAGTGAGCGCGCAAGTCCGCCAAGGCGACGCGAAGCGCCTCCAGCCGCCGTTGGAAATGCAACCGAAAGCCAGACCGCTTCAAGGTTGCCGGCAACGTCAGGCACAACGCTCGCAACGTGGCGAGGTGTTTCAGCCCCTGCTTCATATTCCCATATCAATTTGTGGCCGGTTGGCCCGCTCTCATTCTGCATTTATATGGAGGCGCGGCACACTTTGCTTCCAAGTTTAAAGCGGCGAACTATTTAGCGTTCCTAGCCGATCCTCCATGTTGCGTCTTTCAACGCCAAGGCCAGTCCAGTTGCGGCAGTAGCAGCAGGCAAAACCCCTGATATCCACAAACAAAACAGCCGCTGTTGCATCGGTTAGAAACCAAGCCCGCTTGAGTCCGTTTCAGGTAAAGCGGCCTTTAATTCTTACCGATAAATAAGAAACAAATTTTGACTGAACGTGTGATGGTATCTTCCGAATCCATTAAGTCGCGAACACTACCGGCTGTCGATTCCGTGCCGCGAGTTCTCGTGGTCGAAGACGACTTGGTCAGCCGTGAGTATCTGCGGTTGGCGTTGGAGCGCTCGGGCTTTTTGACCAGCGTGGCCGACAGCGTTCCGCCCGCGCAACAGCTCCTCCACGTAGAAGGCTTTGATCGCTTCGACTGTGTGGTCACTGATTTCCGAATGCCAGTGCAAACGGGTTTGGACTTGCTGGCTTGGCTCTCGCCGGCAGGCGCCGGAATTGGCCGCGATCGTTCTGACAGCGGAAGGCGAGCGGAAACTGGTAACCGAGTCCCTTCGCAACGGAGCCGTTGATTTCTTGGAAAAGCCCGTTGACCCGAAAGATTTACGGGAAGCCGTCGCCAAGGCGATTAAACTTACTGCGGAACGCCGCCGCACAGCCCGCGTCGAGTCAGCCGTTAAGGAGCTGGGGCGCACGCAACAATGGATGCTCAACGCGCCGAAGCAGGCGGCTGTGGATATCGAGTTGAGTTTTCAGCCCATTCTGGAGGCGGGGGGCGATTTCTTCAGCCATTTCCCAGTCGCCACGGATCGCTATCTATGTTTGCTGACCGACGTCTCGGGCCACGACCTCAAAGCCGCGTATGTCTCGGCCTATTTTCAAGGTGTCGTGCGCGGCATGTTAGAGCGCAACGCCTCGGTGTCCGAAGTTCTTGGCGCATTCAATCGGTTTCTATTGGAGGATTGGAATCAACCGGCTGCCACGAATGTTGTGCAAGCGATGAGCACGACTTCCGTGGCCTGCTGTTCGGTGTTGTTGGATTTGAAGTCGCACCGCGCTTGCGTGCATATCAGCGGACTTCCCGCGCCCATCCTGGTAAAACCGGATGGACGCGCCCACATCCTCGGCGCAGGAGGCGGCTACCCGTTGGGCTGGTTTGAAGATTATGTGGTGCCCGAGGTGGAATATGCTGCGCCGGGAGGGAGTGCTTTCCTGATGTGGACCGACGGTTTGGCGGACTTGGCTGAGCGCGAAGGCGTGACGCCATTGAGTCTGGGTTATGCGCTGCAATCATCTCGGGCGGCGGGGCTCAAACTGGCAGAACTGGCGCGGGCGACGGATGATTTGCTATTCGCACGCGTCCGCCTGCCTGTGCCGGAGCTTACGCCAGATTCTTTTCATCCCTTGGTGGTCGAATTATATGCTGGCTCTGAAGCGGGGGATATCGATCGCCTTTCTGAGGTCTGGCTACGGAGTCTTCAGTTAGCCGTCCCCGAATTATCGGAAGTCAAACTGCACGATCTGATGCTGGCGTCACGTGAAGCGCTGCTGAACGGGCTCAAGCACGGCTGTCAGGGATGCAGCGAGATGCAGGCATTTTTTCAGATCAGTTTCCATCCGGGACGCAATGAATTCCGGGTTTGGGTGGAAGATCCAGGGACGGGGCACGACTTTGATGTCGTGGCCCACGAAGGCTCAGCCAACGGCCAGCTGGTCGATGAACATCGCGGTTTGATGCTCATGAACTACCTTGCCAACACCCTCCGCACTGAGCGGCGCGGGGCTTCTGTTGTCATGGATTTTATCGTCTAAACTACCGCTCAACATCATACCATTTATGTCATCCACATTTGAAACCAGACCCACAGGAAAATCGGGCGGCGGTCAGGCTAAGCCGCTGATCGTGCAAGTCCCCGGTAACTTGACAAGCACAAGCATTGAGGCGCTACGCCAGAAGGTAAACTTCCTCCTTGATTGTCCGGCGGACCAAGCGCTGCCTTGGCAAACATTACAGCTCGATCTGTCGGCGGCGCGGATGGTGGATTCAGCCGGATTGAATCTGATTGTCGCCATTTTCAAAGCTGTCAAGCATCAGGGCCGCCGGATGCAGATTCTTTACAGCGATAACAATGTGCATCGGTACGCTGCTCTTTACCCGGCTCGATCGGCATGTTGATTTAGTCAAAGTCTAAGCTGCTCCCTGCCACCGCTTCATGGCCGCGCCGTTGCAATCCGAAATTGTCAGACAAGACCGCCGGGCGCGTTGGGTGATTTATTCGTTAGTTGTTATAGTTCTGCTGGCAGGAGGCTGGATGGCGATATATCGCGGGCAGCAGGCCGATACCGTTGCGCGTAATCGGCTCAGTTCCCAAGCGATTGCAATCGCGCGCTCCATCAATCCGGCGCGGATCAAAGCCTTAAGTTTCACCGGGGCAGATTTGCAGAATCCAGCCTATCAAGAAATTCGAAATCAGTTGATTGCTTACGGTCAAGCGTTGGGGTTACGGAGCATTTATTCTCAGGTGTTACGTGACGGGAAGATTTATTTTGGGCCGGAGAATCTTCCTACCAACAGCCCGTGGGCCTCCCCTCCCGGCACTCTCTACGAGTCGCCAACAGAAAAAAATACCGCCTTTTTCAAATCGAAATCGCCAACGCCATATACCGAAGGTCCCTACACTGATGAGTACGGCACCTTCATAACAGCGTTGGCCCCGGTCAACGATCCGCACGATGGCCGGCTGATGTTGGCAATCGGCGTGGATATGGAAGCTGGGGATTGGGACAACTTGATTTGGCGGGCTCGGATTCCGCCGATTTTATTGGCGCTGGCAGTCGCCGGACAACTCTTGGTGGGTTTGTTTTTTTTGCGGCGCCGCTATGGCAAGCCAGCGCTCGCACAGGGCTGGCTGTGTCATACCGAAGCAGGCCTGATGGCTACCTGTGGTCTGTCGGTAGCGGTCGGATTAGCCATGCTCGCGCACGAACGGGAATTATGCTCAAGTCGTGAAGTGTTTGAGCAAATTGCCGAAGCACAAGTGGCGATCCTTCGCGAGACCGAGCGCAATCTTCAAGAAACGTTGTTATCCAGTGTGGCCCGGTTCATCCAGAACAGTGAAGAGGTTACTCATGACGAATTTCGGGGCTTCGTGAAACCATTTTTAGCCACCGCCGGACTGAGGGCGATTGAATGGATTCCCCAGGTTGCCGCCACAAACCGGGACGGATTTGAGGCTCAGGCCCGCGCGGCAGATGCCCCGCAATTTTCGATCTTTGAAAGAAATTCTAAAGGCGAACCAGCCCCGGCATCCCGGCGGGAGTTTTACTATCCGATCCGTTACGCCGAGCCCCCCACGGACAACGGAATGGTGTTGGGGTTTGATGTCGGATCAGAACCCGCGCGAAGGCGAGCCTTTGAGCAAGCAATCCGTACGGGTTTCTTGACCGCCACAGAGCCGGTCGATTTGTTGCAATTCACTCAATCCCAAAAAGGCTTTGTAATCGTCGCGCCCATCTTCACTCAGGGGACTGTTCTACCTGAAGACTCTGCCACCAATCATACCCGATCGATCCGCGGTTTTGCAGCGGCAGTCGTGCACTCACAAGATTATTTGACGCTCACCCTCGCGCAATCAGAGGTTGCAACTGGCGTCGCCCGTATGGATGAGTACCAACTTGACGCCCAAGGAAAAGCTCATTGGCAAGCAGGTTCACTGAATGTTGAGAGGGAGCACTACCTTGACGGATTTGCCCCCCTGACAGATCAGTCGGATTTCTTGTCCGTCGTTCGTCCCCTGTTCTTCTTTGGCAGGTCTTACGCCATCCTGGTCCGACCAGGGCCAGCATTTTGGTCGGCCCATCCAATGATCTCAGGTTGGGTCGTAGCCATGGTGGGGGGATTAATGACCAGCGTGGCGACCGGACTCGTGGTGACCATGCGGCGGCGGCAAGAGACGCTTGAGCACGAGGTTTACGAGCGGACCGAAAAACTGAAAAATGAGCGTAATCTTCTGCACACGATCATCAACAACCTTCCGGATATGGTGTCGTTCAAGGATGTTCAAGGGCGTTACGTGCTCAACAACCGCACGCATCTGCAATCCTTGAACTGCACGCAAAAAGAAGCGGCCGGAAAAGATGCGGCTGCTTTTCATCCTCCCGAACTGGCTGGTCAGTACCGACAGGATGAACTGCAAATCATGGCGTCGGGGTTGCCCATGTTGGACCGGGAAGAACAGGCCTGGCATCGGGACAGCGGCGAACGGCGCTGGCATCTGACGAGCAAATTTCCTTTGCTCGATGAGGCGGACCAAACATTGGGGGTTGTCACAATCAGCCATGATATCACCGAACGAAAGAACTACGAGGAGGCGATGCAGGCGACACACGTGCAGTTGGAACTGGCTACTGCGCGGGCCAACGAAATGGCCGTGATGGCTGAATTGGCGAACGCCGCCAAGAGCCAGTTCCTCGCCACCATGAGTCATGAAATCCGCACCCCCATGAATGGGATACTCGGCATGGCAAGTCTTTTGTTAGATACCAAGCTGGATGCCGAACAGCGCCACTGGGCGCAAATCGTCCAGAATTCCGGCCAGACGCTCCTGGCATTGATCAATGACATTCTTGATTTTTCTAAAATTGAAGCGGGCAAGTTGGAACTTGAGAATCTCGATTTTGACCTGCGCGCCACGGTCGAGGACGCAATCGAATTGCTGGCGGTCAAGGCTGGAGAAAAGCGGCTGGAATTGGTGTGTGATATTGATTCCGAAGTGCCCCTGCAATTGCGTGGCGACGACGCCAGACTCCGGCAAATCCTTTTGAATCTGGGCGGCAACGCGATCAAGTTTACGGCTCAAGGCGAAGTCATTCTGCGGGTGACTCTCGAAGCACAGAATGCCACTCAGGCAACCGTACGGTTTGCAATAACAGACTCCGGCATAGGCATCCCCAAGGACCAGCAGCATTTATTATTTGCCCCATTCAGCCAGATAGACGCCTCGACGACACGACAATTTGGAGGCACGGGATTGGGGTTGGCCATCAGCCGGCAACTGGTGGAAAAAATGAACGGATCAATCGGGGTGGTGAGTGATGCTGGACAGGGGGCGCAGTTTTGGTTTACCGCGGTATTCGAGAAGCGTGTATTGCCTCACTTAGTTGAGCCTCCTGACTCACCTCTGCTTGATAAGATCAGAGTGCTAGTGGTCGATGATCATCCAGCCAGCCGGCGTACGATCGCAACAATGATTCAATCCTTGGGTTGTCGAGCGACAACAGTTTCTACTGCGACTGAAGCCGCGGCTGCCTTGGAGCAGACCAGCCGCGAAAACGACGCCTTCCAAATGGTGCTGGCTGATGAGTCAGTGATGGATACGGATGGAGCGATCCTGTTTGCTTCCAATCCTAGTCCAAAAACTGAAGCGATGGCGTTGGTCCAAATGACTTACTTTGGCAAGCGTGCCAAGGACGCCGAATTCGGACAATCCGGCTTTCACAGCAAGCTCAACAAGCCATTCCGCTTGTCGCAATTGCGAGAGTGTCTGCTTACTGCAACGCCAGCCAGCCAGCCAGCCAAACCAACGGCGAACGTTAGACCAACCATCGAGGTTCGCGCCACCCCCGCAGAAAAACGCAAACTCCGCGTCTTGGTGGCAGAGGATAATTCCACCAATCAAATGGTCATTGGTAAAATGTTGGAGCGCCTCGGGCATCAATTCTGGTTCGCCCCTAATGGAGTAGCAGCGCTTCGCTTGCTTCAAAAAGTTGCGTGCGATCTGGTTTTTATGGATTGCCTGATGCCAGAAATGAATGGTTATGAAACCGCGCGTCAGATCCGAAAAGGTAAAGCAGGGCAAGCTGCGGCAAGTATTCCCATCATCGCCTTCACCGCGAACGCTGCGACGGAAGACCAGCAGAAATGCCTGGCGTCAGGAATGAACGGCTTCTTGTCCAAACCAGTCGATTACGAGGCGCTGACAATCACCCTCGACCGCTGGAGTAACGGTCTTACGGACCATGAAATCGCCGCTTGGTCTGAATCCGCAAGCGCCCCAGAACCAATCAAAACCAACGAAGCAGCACCAGCAGCACCTATTTTGACAGATCGCCGCGAACTCCGGCGAAGCCAGGGTGACGCGCCAGTCTTTGATCGGGATGATTTCTTCAAGCGAATGATGAGTGATGATGAGCTGGCAAGTCGCATCGCGGCTGGATTTCTCACCGATTTGCCCGTCCAAATCAAGGCTTTGGCCGCCGTCGTGGAACGTGGCGACCGTTCCAAGTGCGTGGAATACGCGCATCGCCTTAAGGGTGCTGCTGGAACAGTCAGCGGTTGGCGATTGCAAGACTTGGCCGCCAAGCTAGAGCTTACAGCTTGGGACAAGCAATCCTCCGAAATGCAGGAAGTGTTCTCAAAGCTTAAAACAGAATCGGAAGCCTTAGCCGAAGCGCTAAAGTTACTAGATAATGGCGGCAAGCGCTTTTGACCGGACACGATTCCCCCCGATCTTCAGCGCATAACCAAGCAAAATCTTTTGCGGGATTTTTAGGCTATGCTTCACCTTTCATCGCAAATTAAACTATCCTAACGCAAGCTGCCTAGTCGTTTTCAAATTGCCGCCACGGTAGGAGGCCATCATCCAGCTGAACTATTGTCATGCTGCCGATCATCTGCCGATACGTAACTGGCCCGTGCAAGCCAGGACTTGGGCGATGCGTTTGGTATTTCCGGTAACATATTTTCCGTGCTGCTAAACTCAATCCTGTCGTCGCCGGCTGAACTCTCAACTTGGGCCGACTCTTCATCTTTCACACTGCGCACTAATTGCGCACCCGCGATAGCAACTGCGCAAGTCGTGCGCAAATCTCCCAATTATAACACCATAATCACAGGGTTTTGTTGCTGGCATGGACATTGCACTAAGCCCTCATCACGATGTCGCATTGTGCGGCCTCGTTGTCGGTTCAACCAAACAAATCACAGCAGGAGAACAGATATGAAGTTAAGCCAAGTCTTGAAGATGCTCAGCCTCGCCGCCGTGTTGGCCGTGGCCGCACAAACCGTCACCGCGCAGGAAAACGGTGATCGCCCGCGGCGCAATCGCGAAGGACAAAACAACAACGAAGGTGGCGGGGGCCGCGGAAACTTTGATCCCGCCGAATTCCAAAAGCGCATGATGGAGCGCTTGCAGGAACAACTCGAAATTACGGACGATAAGGAATGGCAGGCGATTGAGCCTCTGATCCAAAAGGTGACCGATGCACGCATGGCCATCGGCTTCGGCGGTCGTGGTTTCGGCGGTCGCGGCGGCGGGCCTGGTGGGCAAGGTGGCGGTCGCGGTGGTTTTGGCCAACCGAATCCCGATGCCGAAGCATTGCAAAAAGTAATCGATGCAAAGGCTTCCAACAACGAAACGAAAGCGGCGATTGATAAATACGTCGCGGCCCGCAAGGCCAAGCAAGCCGAGCTCGAAAAGGCCCAAGCCAACCTGCGTAAAGTCCTCACGCCTCGCCAGGAAGCGATTGCGACTTTGAACGGTTTGCTCTAATCCGAAAATCACTCTGAGAGAAGCTGGCGTTTCCATTATGGCTCAAACGCAAAATTCATCCGAGTTGCTGGATCGCATGGTCGCGGCCCGGCAACTCTCCGCCGTGGACGCGGCGGATCTCGCGCGGCAATCCGAGGTTTCGCTCCAGTCCGAGGAGGACGTCCTCCGCTGGCTCGCGGGCGAATATGATTTGTCGTTCACCGCGCTGGATGACGTTGAACCGGATCGCCAGCTTCTCTCACTTTTTCCCGCGCGCCTTTTGCTGAAGGAAGAACTCCTTCCGTTGCGCCGCGTGAATGGTTCGGTGGAAATCGCCACCAGCCGTCTCTTCGCTACGCAAGGACTCGACGCGCTCAAAACGCTGACCGGCCTGAGCCTCAAGCCCGTTCTCACCCCTACCGAAACACTCCAGCGCGAACTCAAGAAGCGTCTCGGCGTCGGCGCGGACACAATGGGCGAGCTCGCCGAGGACTCCGCGTTGCAGGTCGTGGACGAGGAGAAGGACGACGGCGATCTCGACGTAGATGCCGAGGACGCCTCGATCATCCGCTTTGTGAATCAAGTGCTGCGCGACGCCATCGAGTTGCGCGCCTCCGACATTCACCTCGAACCGTTCGAGCACGAATTTCAGATCCGCTACCGCGTGGACGGCGTCTTGCAAAGCATCCCCGTGCCGACACAGATCAAACGCTTTCAACCCGCCATCGTCTCGCGCTTAAAAATTCTCAGCCACCTCAACATCGCGGAGAAACGTCTGCCGCAGGACGGTCGCATCAAAATCCGTCTCGACGGCAACGACGTGGACATCCGCGTCTCCGTAATCCCGATGTTGCACGGTGAAGCGGTCGTGCTGCGTCTGCTGCGGCAAAATTCCACGCTGCTCGGCATGGCCGAAATGGGCATGGACACGCGTGAACTCAAGGCTTTCCGCCGCGTGCTCGGCTTGCCCCACGGCATCATTCTCGTCACCGGCCCGACTGGTAGCGGTAAGACCACGACACTTTACACCGCGCTGAACGAGATCAACGATCAGGTCCGCAAGATCATCACTATCGAAGACCCGATCGAGTATCAGCTCAAGGGCATCAACCAGATTCAGGTTTCCGAAAAGGCCGGGCTCACGTTCGCGCGCGGGCTGCGCTCGATTCTGCGTCATGACCCCGATGTGGTTCTCGTCGGCGAAATCCGGGACCGCGAAACGGCGCAGATCGCTGTGCAAGCGTCGCTCACCGGCCACCTGGTTTTCTCAACGCTCCATACCAACGATGCCCCCGGGGCGGTGACGCGCCTCATTGATATGGGCGTTGAGCCTTATCTCGTCGCGTCGTCGCTCGAAGCTGTGCTCGCGCAACGTCTCGTCCGCGTGCTTTGCAAACACTGCAAGCAACCCGACACGTCGCCGACTACCGCCGCCATCAAGGCGCAGGTTGGCATTCCCACTGAAACCACGGTGTTCCGCGCCGTCGGTTGCCGTGAATGTCGCAACACTGGCTATCACGGCCGTCATGCGATCTTCGAGTGGATGGACATTGATAATGATCTACGCCAGCTCGTGCTGAAGAATGTTTCGGCCGGGGAAATTGCGACCCTGGCAAAACGGAATGGTTTGCGCGTGCTGAGCGAAGACGGCTGGCGGTTGGTGCGCAAAGGCATCACCACGCCGGAGGAAGTCTTGCGCGTCACGAAGGATCAATCCGTCAGCAACCTCGCGCCGGAAGCCGCGCCGAAACCGACCGTCGAAGTTACCGCTCCAAGGACCGCAAATGCCGCTGTTTGATTACAAAGCACTTCAAGGCAATGGCGCGATTGCGCAAGGCCAGCTTGAAGCAGCGGGCCGGGCGGAGGCTTTTCGCCAGATGGAAGGACTCGGGCTGCGACCGATTTCACTCGCGGAACGGGCCGCAAGTGCTGCCAAGAAAAACAATGCGCCGGCGCCCGCAGCAAAAGGCGAAGGCATTTCACTTAAGTTCGGCAGCAGCAAGATTTCCGGACGCGACCTCGAAAATTTCACCCGCCTGCTTTCCAGCTTGCTCGCTGCCGGCGTGCCGCTGAGCCGCGCGCTCGTCATCCTACACAAGGAAGCCTCCTCTCCGGCGGCGGGTGCGAAGTGGAAGGAAATCCACGACCTCGTCATTGACGGTATGTCGCTCGCCGACGCGATGGCGAAATCTCCCGAGACCTTTCCGCGCGTTTATGTCGCGATGGTGCAAGCGGGCGAAACCGGCGGCTTCCTCGATCTGGTGCTGGCGCAGATCGCCGACTTCCAGGCCCGCGAAAAAGACCTGCGCGGCAAGGTGCTGACCGCGATGCTCTATCCTGCGATTCTGTTGATTCTCGCGCTCGGCGTCGTGGTATTCCTGCTCGTATTTTTCATCCCGAAGTTTCAGGTAATTTTCTCCGGTTTCGGCGCATCGCTACCCGTGTTGACCCAAATGATCATCGCGACTAGTCACGCGCTGCGGTCGTATGGTTTGTTTATCTTGGGCGGTTTTTTCGTGATCGGGTTCTCGTTGCGGTCGTGGTTTAGCTCGGAGAAAGGCCGTCGCGCTTGGGAAGGTTTCATTCTCCGCGCACCAGTCGTTGGACCGCTGGTGGCGCAGTTTGCCATGGCCCGCTTCTGCCGGATGCTCGGCACGCTGCTCGGTGCGGGAGTGAACCTGGTTCAAGCTCTCAACGTCGCGCGCAAATCCATCGGCAATCAAATTCTCGTGGATGCCGTTTCCGAATCCATCACACGCGTCTCGGAAGGCGCGCAGCTCGGCCAAAGCCTCGCCGACTGTCGCAATCTCTTCCCTGGCTCGGTGCTGGAAATGATCGCGGTCGCCGAAGAGAGCGGCAAGCTCGACACCGAACTCGTCCGCATCGCAACGGTCACCGAGAGCGACCTGGACCGCAACCTCAAAACCGGCGTTGCGTTGCTCGAACCGCTGATGCTGTTCCTGATCGCTGGATTCATCGGCACGATTTTCATCGGCATGGTTTTGCCGATCTTCACCATGCAGCAGCACATGAAATAAGATTCAACCAAAACGAATTATGAAACTGAACCAAACCCAATCAAAACTTCGTCGGACAAGCAGCGCCTTCACGCTCGTGGAGATGCTGCTCGTGCTCGTGATCCTCGCCACGCTCGCGGCCATCGTTTATCCGAAGCTCGCCGGGCGTAGCGAACAAGCCCGCACGACTGCAGCAGCAACACAGATTTCCTCCTTCTCGACCGCGCTCGACGCGTTCGAAGTGGACAACGGTTATTACCCGAAGGGCAAGAGCGGCTTGATGGATCTCGTGCAACAACCGCGCGACGCTCAGAGTTGGAAAGGCCCGTACCTCAAGGAAATTCCGAAAGACCCGTGGGGCAATGAATATTCCTATGAATGCCCCGGACGCATGAACCCGACGTCCTACGACCTCATCTCGCCCGGACCAGACGGTAAGGTGGGCAGCGAAGACGACATCGCCAACGTGGCGAGCAGCGGGAAGAAGTGATTTGCAACGCAAGACGCGATGAGACTACGCACCGAACAACGTCAATGGCTACGACCAGCACGCCGGGCTTTCACGCTTGTCGAGTTGATCGCGGTGATGGCGTTGCTCGTAACGGTCATTGCCATCGCGTCGCCGTCGCTCGCAGGATTTTTCCGCGGGCGCGCCGTGGATGCCGAAGCGCGGCGTGTGCTGTCGTTGACGCGCCTAGGGCAGAGCCGCGCCGCCAGCGAGGGTATCCCGATGATTCTCTGGGCTGATTTGAATCAGCGCAGTTACGGGCTGGAAGCGGATTCGAGTTTCGTGGATGAAGACACCAAAGCGGTCGAATACACGCTCGACGGCAACGTGACGATGGAAATCGGCGCGACGGATGACACCGCTGGCGCCATCAACGCGAACACGTTGTTCGGCTCGGGCACGTCCAATAGCAAACATGCGTCGTTACCAAACATCCGGTTTGAACCAGACGGCAGCATCAGCGCCAGCAGCCCGGAAAGTTTTCAATTGATGGACCGTGATGGCGGCTCATTGTGGGTCGGCCAGACGGAGAATCGGTTAGGTTATGAAGTGCGCAATCAAGCCACGCAACGCATCACGACGCGGACGCGACGTTGAGGCGTTCACGCTGGCCGAAGTGCTGGCGGCACTGCTGTTCATGGCCATCGTGATTCCGGTGGCCTTGCAGGCGATGCGCGCCGCGGGTCGCGCGGGCGAACTGGCGGAACGCAAACGCGAAGCCGCACGCGTGGCGGAACGGATTTTGAACGAGAGTGTCGTGACGACGAATTGGAACAAGTCCGCGTTAAGCGGAACGATCATGGAAGCCGATCGCGAATATAAATGGCAGTTGCGCACGGAATCTTGGACCGAGTCCGCCGACATGCGGCTGTTGTCTGTGGAAGTGGATTTTCCGGTGCAGGGCGAGGAATACAGCGTGAAGATGAGCACGCTGGCGAATGTGCAGTGACAGGTAAGCAATGAAATTGAAGCAAACAATCTTGGGCAGTAGCCGCCGACGCGAGAAGGCGGATGCCGGGATGTTTGCTGTCGCTACGACTCGGTCCTCTCGGCGGCAACGCGCTTTCACGCTCATCGAAATCCTGCTGGCCGTCGGCATCTTCGCCATCGTGTTGTTCGCGATGAACACGGTGTTCTTCAGCGCGTTGCGGCTCGAACGCGCCACCAGTCGCGTGATGGATGAACGCCAGCCGCTCAATCAAGCGTTCGCTATCCTGCGCCGCGACTTGCTGAGCGCCGTGCAGCCGATGACTAACTCCACTTTGTTGCCGCGGAATTTTATCAGCGGCAGCGGTCGTAGCGGCGGAATGAGTTCCGGTCAGGCCGGCAGTCTGGAATTTTACACCGCCACCGGTTTGCTCAGCGATGATGCACCGTGGGGCGACGTGCAACGCGTCCGCTATGAACTTGTCGCTTCCGCTAATCCGGCCAACAGTCGCGGTCAAGACCTCGTGCGCGTCGTGACACGAAACATTCTTGCAACAACTACGGAAGATGCAGAGGAACAATTTCTCGTGGGCAATATCGAGAGCCTGGAATTTCTCTACTACAACGGCACGGATTGGCGCAACACTTGGGACACGAGCGCCGCTGATGCCGGCCTGCCGCAGGCGGTGCGCGTGCGCTTGCTGATCGCCCCGGAAAACACCGGAACAAAGATCACTCGCGAACCGCTGGAACTGCTCGTCCCAATCAGCACACAGATTCTGACCAACACGCTCGCAGGAGGGACACAATGAAACTCCGAACGAACAATTCTCGTGGTTCAGTCCTCATCATTGTGCTCTGGATTGCGTTCGGGCTCGTGGCGATGGCGCTCTACTTCGCGAACTCGATGAGTTCGGAACTGCGCGCCTCGGACAATCGCGTCGAGATGCTCGCTGCCGACCAAGCCATCGAGGGTGCGGCCCGTTACGTTACGAAGATTCTCGCCGAACAAGCGACGAATGGACTCGTGCCCTATATCAACGATTATGCGAGCGAAGCGGTGGCCGTGGGCGACGCCCATTTCTGGCTCATTGGTCGCAATGACGGACAAACCGCCTTGAGCGATGTCTCGTATGGCTTGATGGACGAAGGCTCGAAATTGAACATCAACAACACGAACGTCACGCTGGAGATGCTGGAGTTGCTGCCGCGGATGACGACGGAACTCGCCGCCGCCATCATTGACTGGCGTGACGCGAACGAAGACCTCACGTCCGGCGGCGCGGAAGCGGACACGTATGCGCGGTTGCGTCCGCCGTATTATTGCAAGAACGCGCCCTTCGACACGCTGGGCGAACTGCGTTTGGTAAACGGGGCGACGATGGAAATTCTCCTTGGTGATGATTTGAATCGCAACGGAGTGCTCGACCCGAACGAAAGCAGTGAGAGCCGCAGTGGCACCTCCGCTCCAGGCATCATGGAATACCTCACGGTCTCCAGTTCCGAGCCGAATACGCGGGCTGACGGCTCAACACGAGTGAATGTCAACAATCGGCAAGAATTGCAGTCCATGGTTTCGGAAGCCCTCGGGACGGCGGCGGCAAATAAAATCAGGGCGATGCTACCGAGACAATTTGGTAGCATCTTGGAATTTTACAAAGCCAGCGGATTGACTGCGACAGAGTTTGCTTCGATTGAAACAGAAATCACGACAACAACGGGCGCGACGATTCCCGGGCGCGTGAATGTCAACACTGCCAGCGCTGCCGTGCTGACGTGCATTCCCGGTATTGGCGAAGACAAGGCGGCCGAACTGGTAAATTATCGTCAATCAAACTCGGACGCCGTGGACACGGTGGCGTGGGTCACCCAAATCTTGAGCGACGATCAAATCGCGCAGGCTGGCCCGTTCCTTACCGGACAGAGCTATCAATTCACCGCCGACGTCGCGGCGATTGGGAAATACGGGCGCGGCTATCGGCGCACTCGGTTCGTCTTCGACACGACTGAAGGCACGCCCAAAATCATTTTCCGCCAGAGCCTCGGCCATCTCGGCTGGGCACTGGGCAAAGAAACCCGCCAGACTTGGCTGGCGACGGCAACACCATGATTGATCTGAAGAAAATAACTTCATTGCGCGGCGCGAATGCTAATTCGCTGCTCGGCTTGTCGCTCGACGGCAGTCGGCTGGAAGGTGTCTGGCTCAAACGCGCCGGCGGCGCGTTGCAAGTGGCCGGCAGTTTTTCCGTCTCGTTGACGCTCGATCCGTTGACCGCGGCGGCGGAACTCGTCGGACGTGAAATCCGCAACCACCTCGACGCGGCAGAAATCCGGGAACGCCATTGCGTGGTCGCGCTGCCGCTCAAGTGGGCGCTCGTCGGCCAGACCAAGCTGCCGCAGCTCGCTGAAGCGGATGTCGCCAGCTTCCTGCAACTCGAAGCAGAACGCAGTTTCCCGTGCGATGTGGCGACGTTGATCACTGCAACGTCCAGGTGCAAATCGGACAGTGGTGAGGAGCAGGCGACGTTCATCGGGATGCCGCGTGGCCATATTGCTTCGCTGGAAGCAGCCTTGCGCGCGGCGGGTTTGAAGCCGGAAGGATTTTCTCTCGGTATCACGGCGCTGCAAAATCCCAAGTCCGAAGCGGCGCTCGCGCTGACAATCGGCGAGAGCCACGTCGGGGTGCAGATCACGCATGGCGGTGGAGTCTTGGTGCTACGCGCCTTGGAAGGAGCGATTGAAAATGCCGCCGGCCGCATCACGCTGCACGCGGACGCGGTGGCGCGTGAAGTGCGCATCACCTTAGGGCAGTTGCCGGATGCAATTCGCAAGACGCTACGCGGCATCAAGGTCTTCGGCCCGCGTGAATTGGCGCAGCAACTCGTGGATGAATTGCAGCGCCGCTTGGCGGCAGCAGGCTTGACCATTGAAGTGGCGACCAGCTACACACCGAATGAATTTGGCGCAACGCTCCCAGCCGATGCACCGGTTTCGGCAGCATTCAGTCTGGCGGCAGAAAAACTCGCGGGACGCGCTGCGGCGTTTGATTTTCTCCCACCAAAGGTTTCGCAGTATCAGCAGCTGATGGCGCGCTACGGCACGGGGAAATTGCGCAAGGTCGGAATGATTGCCGGCGGCATCATCGGCGTGGTGATTGCGGCGTTCCTCATCCAGCAGATCATCTTGTGGCGCTATCAATCACGTTGGGCGGCCATCAAGACGAAGGTGCAGGACCTTGAAGCGACGCAGGCCAACATCAAACAATTTCGTCCGTGGTATGACGACTCGGTGCGCACGTTGAGCATCCTGCGGCAACTCACGCAGTCGTTCCCCGAAGACGGCGTGGTGACGGCCAAGACAGTAGAAATCCGTGAGGCGAATCTGGTGACCTGCACCGGCACGGCGAAGGACAACGCGTCGCTGCTCAAGATGCTCGGCAAGTTGCGTGAAGCGGGCAACGTGGCTGAGGTGAAGGTGAATCGCATTCAGGGCAAATCGCCGCTGCAGTTCACATTTGATTTCCGCTGGGTGGAAGGAGGCGCGCATGCCAATTAAGAATCGTCAGCAGCTTTTGTTCATTGTCGCCGGGACTGCCATCGGTCTCTTGGTCGCGGATTCGCTCATCCTCACGCCGTTGACGAAGTCGTGGCAGGCACGGACGAAGCGCATCGCCGAATTACGCAAGCAGGTGGATGATGGCGAGAAGCTGCTGCAACGCTCCGACGCGCTCAAGTCGCGTTGGGAGCAGATGCAGAAGAATGCGTTGCCGAACAACAATTCCGCCGCCGAGCAGCAGGTCTTGACGGCGTTCGACAAGTGGTCGCAGGACGCGCGCATCAGCGTGAACTCGATCACGCCGCAGTGGAAACAGGATCGCGATGGCTTGAAGACGCTCGAATGTCGCGTGGACGCCGCCGGCACGGTAGGGACGCTGGCGCGTTTCGTTTACAATGTGGAGCACGATGCCATGGCGCTGAAGATCGAATCCGTCGAGGTAACCGCCCGCGACAAGGAAGGCAATAATCTTTCACTCGGTTTGCAAGTCAGCGGACTGGTGTTGAATGGTACGGAGGCGAAGCAATGAAACATCCAACGCCCAACTTGCGTATAAAGCGGACGCTCCTAGCGCTGACGGGATTGACGTTTTGTCTGACCGGGACAGCAGTGGAATCCACGAATAGCCCAGCACCAACGCGGTTGACGTTTGATTCGTTCCGCACGGTGAGCGACCGGAACATTTTCAATCCGAACCGCTACGCGCGCAGCACGGGACGTTCAAGCCGTTCGACGCCATCTACTCCGGCGTCACGCGTCGAATCGCTTTCGCTCGTCGGCGTGATTGCTTATGAGAAGGGTTATTACGCGTTCTTTGACGGCACGAGCGGTGATTATCGGCAGGCGGTGCAGACCGGTGCGACGGTAGGTGAATATAAAGTTACACGCATCACATCGGACATCGTGCAACTGGCACACGGCACGAACACATACGATCTTAAAGTCGGGATGCAGATGCGGCGGGAGGACGAAGGCGATTGGTTTTTGAGTGAAGGTAGTGATGCGCCGCGCAAACGCGTGGTCTCCACCCGCACCAGGACTCGCGGCGGCGCGCGCGGTGAAGGTTCACCCGGCGGCGCAGGTGAAGAGATGACTGGTGGCAACGAGCCTGAAGTCATCGTTGTGGAAAACGAATCACAGCCGGAAGCCAACGGCACGGCTCAAACGAACAATGAAAATGGCAATGGCAACAGCGAAGCCGCACCGACCCAAGCCGACAACGGCGATAGCGGCGTAACCGACCCGGTGCTGCGCGCCTTGATGGAACGACGGAGAAATGCTTTGAACCGATGAAAACAATCACCACCACCATTCTGCTTGGCGTTCTCGCCACCCAATTGACACGGGCGGCAGACGAAACCACGACCAACGCGCCCGCCCTGGCGGAAGCGACTGCGGCACACACACCGGTCACAACAGTCGCCGTGGTTGAGACCAATGCCCCAGTGCTGTTGCCCAACGGCGAGCCGGGCGTGCGCATGAACTTCCGCGGCGTGCCGCTCGAACTGGTCTTGAACCATCTCAGCGAGGCAGCGGGCTTCACCATCGTTCTCGACACGAAAGTGAGCGGAAAAATTGACGCGTGGAGCAACCATCCGCTGAGCAAGGACGAGGCGGTGGACTTGTTGAATTCGGTTTTGAACAAGAATGGTTACGCGGCTATCCGGCACGGGCGCACCCTGACCATCGTCAACAAGGACGAGGCGAAAACGAAAGACATCCCGGTAATCCTAGAAAGCGATCCGGACAAGATTCCGAAGACCGATGAAATGGTGACGCAAATCATGCCGGTGAAGTTCATCGAGGTGGGCCAGTTGGTGAAAGACCTGCAACCGCTCGTCAGCACCGCCACAACGATGACCGCCAACGAAGCGGGCAACTCGATCATCATGACGGACACTCGCGCGAATATCAACCGGGTGGCACAGATCATCCGGGCGATTGACCAGGGCGCGGAGGATGTCACTGAAGTGCGCGTGTTCCATCTGGAATTCGCCGACCCTACAGAGATGGCGACCTTGCTGACCAGTTTGTTTGCGGATTCCAGCAGTTCCAGTGGCAATAGTCAGAATCCCGTGCAATTCGGTGGCCGCGGCGGTGGCGGCGGACCTTTCGGAGGATTTTTTGGCCGCGGTGGCGGCGGTAATGACAACAGCAGTGGCAACTCCCAAGCCCAGCGCATTAAGAAGCGCGCCAAGGTGACCGCCATCGCCGATCCGCGCACATCCTCGGTCATCGTGAGCGCGACCAGCGGTCTCGTCACCCAGATCGAAGAGATGATCAAGCAACTTGATGCCAACCCGGCCAAGAAGCAGAAGGTTTACGTGTATCAAGTGAATCCTGGCGACGTCTCGCAGGTGCAGCAGGTGCTGGAAGACATGTTTGAAACCACCACCAGCAATAATCGCAACAGCCGCAACAATTCCTCGCTGCAAAACAACGTGCTGCAAAATCGCGCCACGCAAAACCAGCAGACCGGCACTTCGTCCAGTTCAACAACGCGCAGCAGCAACCGCAACTCTGGTAACAGCGGCTTTGGTGGAGGTGGGTTCTAATCATCCGATGGAGGCAATCATGCACCAGAACAATTTTATGCAACGCAATTCACTTCTTCTCGCACTGGGCCTTACGCTGGGGCTCGCCGTCTCGGCTCACGCGCAATTCCCCGGCGGCTTCGGTGGCTTCGGTGGTTTTGGGGGACAGAATCGCCAGAATAATTCCGGCTCCAGCGGCACGCGCCAATACAACAACAGCACCCAGGTCGGCAGCGCGACGATTTCCAGCGATCCGGAAACCGGCCGCATTATCGTCATCACCGACGAGGAAACCAGCGAGCACATCAGTCAGGTGATCTCCAATCTCGACATCCCCAAGCCACAGGTGTTGATCAAGGTCGTGTTCTTGGAAGTCACGCATAACAACGCGCTCGACATCGGGATTGAAGGCGGCTTCAAGGATCAATCGGTCGGCGGCGGCAGTAGCGCGGGACTGGCGTCCGGCGCTAACATGTTCGGTATGTCAGGCCTTAGTTCTGTAGCGACAAACCTCCAATACAACTCCATGGGCCTGCCCGTTTCCGCCATCGGCACCACACCGCCCGGTTCCGGACTGTATCAAATCCTCGGCTCAGATTACCAAGCAACGCTCCGGGCCATCGCCTCAGCAGGAAAAACCGAAGTGCTTTCGCGCCCCTCGATTCTCGCGCGCAACAATCAGCCCGCCACCATCACCGTCGGTCAATCCGTGCCGCTCATCACGAACGTGCGTTACGACACCTTCGGCAACGCCATCAACTCCGTCACCTACGAAGATGTGGGCATCATTTTGCGCGTGACGCCGTTTATCTCCAATGACGGACTCGTGGAAATGATCGTGGCTCCGGAAATTTCTTCGCTGACCGACCAAACCGTGGCCATCTCCGCCGGCGTGAGCGTGCCGGTGATTGCCAAACGTTCGGCAGACACTGTCGTCGTCACGCCAGACGGCCAGCCGGTAATCATCGGCGGCTTGATGCAGAACAACAAGACCGGGGCGGAGTACAAAGTCCCCTTGCTCGGCGACATCCCAGTGCTCGGCTACCTGTTCAAACGCACAGTCAAAAGCAACACCAAGACCGAACTGCTCATCTTCATGACGCCGCACATCGTCCAGACGCCAGGTCAGTTGCTGGCGTTGTCGGAAAAGGAACGTTCCAAGGCTGTGATGCCGAAAAAGGCGTTCAGTGAGGAGGAGATGAATCAATTCATTGATGAATTACCAAAAACCGACGCTAAGAAGGGTAAGAGTAAGAAATAAGCCAGTCCCGGATTAGCCCCGCCACTGCATGGAAACACGTCGTAGCAGCATCGGATTATATGGGCTGCTCGTCGCCGCTTGGGTGGCCATTTTGGGCTGGCAGGTGGCGGAACACGCGCGCGTGGAACAATCGGCCCGCACGGAATTGCGCAATCGCGCCAAGGACATCTCCACCACCGTCGGCATCGTGCTCCGCTCACAACGCCGCTTCGGCGTGATTTCCCGCGAGCGGATCGAACCCGCGTTCAGCGGTCTGGTGCGCCCGGAAGAGTTGAGCGCCGTCGCCTTGCTCAACGCCAGCGGCGATGTCGTGGCCGTCGCCCCGACCAATGCCGACCTGCACGTCCGCACCAGCCCGCGCCCACCGGAACTTTGGGAACGCGACACCGTCACCATCATCAACCTCGTTGACCTTGGCACAAACGTGACGCACGATCTCGAAAGCGCCAACCCGACCATCGTGTTGTCCCGCGAGAATTTTAATCGTCCGGGAGAAACCAATCGCCCGCCGCCAGAGGCCCGCCCTGGTCCCCCACCCGAGCGGGATTTGACTCAGCCTCCGCCGGAAGGAACAAACGGCTTGGCCAAGCCGATGTTCACTGGCGACGAAACCAATCATCCTGCCATGCGAGGCGGTCGGGGCGACAACGACGGCGACCGCCGGGGTCGCGGACGTGATGGCGACCAACGCCCACGCTTTGGTCGTCCGCCATGGATGAGTGAAGCGGAGTTCAAAACGATGATCGAGAAACAAGGCGTGCATAGCTTTCTCATCGTCCTGTCCACCCGCACGGTCCAGGAGGCGGCACAACGCGATCTCTGGTTGCGTTACTTGATTGTTGGTCTAGCGACCATGTGCGTAGCGGCTTTTGCCTTTGCCTGGCGAAATACGCTTCAAGCCGCGGAACTTCAGATCCGCCTTGTCCGCGCGAGCGAGATGAATTCGCATCTCAAAGAAATGAATTTGGCCGCCGCCGGCCTTGCGCATGAAACGCGCAATCCGCTCAACATCATTCGCGGCCTCGCCCAGATGATTTCCAAGCGACCCGACACTCCCAACGACACGCGGATGCGCTCGCTGGAAATCGTTACCGAAGCCGATCGCGTCGCGGGACAACTGAACGACTTCATCAACTACTCACGTCCTCGTGAAGTCCGCCGCGCGCCTGTGGGTTTGAATCGGGTGGCCGACGAAGTGGCCCGCGCCCTCTCCTTTGACGTCGAAGAAAAACAGCTGCAGCTCCGCGTCATCGGTGAGCCACTGAACATCGAGGCCGACGAGCAACTCCTTCGTCAGGCTTTATTCAACCTCGCACTCAATGCCGTGCAGGCCGTCGCAGCCAAAGGCGAGATTGAAATCCGCGCCGTGAAGAACTCCGCTACCGAAGCCACGCTCGAAGTCCGCGACAATGGTCCGGGCGTTCCCGTCGCCGAACGCGCAGAGATTTTCAAACCCTACTTCACGACCACGCAAAAAGGCACGGGACTCGGCCTCGCCGTCGTGCAACAGATCGTCCTCGCCCACGGCTGGGAGATCGAATGCGTCGCCAACGAACCGAAGGGCGCGTGTTTCCGCCTCAAGCACCTGAAACTGGTGCGGTAATTCAACTCGCTGCCGCTGCCTTGATCGCTTCCAGCTCTTCCCAACGCGCGTAGAGTTTCGTCACGTTTTCCTTCGCAACGTCGAGTTCGGTGGTGAGTTCGTTCACCTTCGCAGCATTCTTGCGGAAGAATTCAGGATCAGCAAACAAACCTTCGATACGCGCCACCTCGGCCTCGACCGCGTGAATCTGCGCTTCGATGCCGTCGAGTTCGCGCTGTTCCTTGAATGACAGCTTGCGCGGCTTCGGCCCGCTGGGCTTGGCCGCTGGAGCAGGCGTGGCCTTGCTGGCAACGAGAAATGCGGCGCTTTGCCGGGCCGCCTCCTTCTCCGCCCGCTGCTTCTTCTCCAGATAATAATCGTAGTCGCCGACGCTGTGATGGATTTTGCCGTCGCCCTCGAAGGCGAGGATGTTCGTGCAGACGCGATTCAGGAAATAACGG
Organism: Verrucomicrobiota bacterium; assembly: GCA_049840435.1. Classification (GTDB taxonomy): domain Bacteria; phylum Verrucomicrobiota; class Verrucomicrobiia; order Limisphaerales; family JADLHS01; genus JADLHS01. The sequence goes on from JASGKY010000058.1 coordinate 128,801, forward strand.
TCGTGGCTCACCACGAGTACCATGCCCGGAAACGCGATCAACGCTTCCTCCAACACGCGCAACGTGGGCAGATCGAGATCATTCGTCGGCTCGTCGAGGATGAGGAAGTTGCCGCCGCACTTGAGAATCTTGGCGAGCAGCAACCGGCTGCGTTCGCCGCCGCTCAACTTGCGCACCTGCGTGGTGATGCGATCATCCGCGAACAAAAACCGTTTCAGATAGGAGCGTACGGAGATTCTCGATTCACCCCAGATCACGAACTCTGTACCGTCGGAGGCTTCGTCCAACACCGAGCGCTCCTCGTTCAATTGCAGGCGGCCCTGATCCACGTAGTTGAATTTCGTGAGCTGGCCGATCTTCACCGTGCCTTCCGTGGGCGAAAGCTGGCCGATGATGGCTTTGAGCAACGTGGTTTTACCCAGACCGTTCCGCCCGCAAACGCCGATGCGCTGGCCGTTCTCGAAGGTGTAACTGAACCCGCTGAACAATTTTTTCCCGCCGAGAGTCATGCCGAGATTGGTCACTTCCACCGTGCGATTGCCCAACTGGGGCGGCGGCGGAATGACGAGTTCCATGTCCTCCTCGACCGTCGGCCCTTCCTTCGCCGCTTCGTCGTAATAACGCTCAAAGCGATCCTTCTGCTTGCTGCGTTGCGCGCGCGGGCCCTGGCGCACCCAAGCGAGTTCCTTCTTCAGGAACATCTGCCGCTTGTGCTCAATGGTCGCGTCGGCTTCCTGGCGTTCCGCCTTGGCCAGCAGGTAATCGGTGTAATTGCCGTTGTGCGACCAGAACTTGCCGTCGTACAGCTCCAACATCCGCTTCGCAACCCGGTCGAGAAAATAACGGTCATGCGTCACGACCAGAAACGAACCGTGAAACTCGTCGAGAAAATCCGCGACCCAATCAATGGATTCGGGATCGAGATGGTTCGTCGGTTCATCGAGAATCAGGAAGTCGGGCAGCGAAACAATCGCCCGACACATCGCCACGCGGCGTTTCTCACCGCCGGAAAGGGTGTCCACGCGCCGGTCGCCCGCGGGACAATTCAGATGCGACATCGCCGTTTCGATGCGTTGATCGAGCGTCCAACCTTCGAGCGCCTGGATGCGATGCTCCAGTTCCTCGTGCCGCTTCGAGTCGTGCGGCAACGATTCAAACTCGGCGATCAGATCCAACACGGGCTTCCCGCCGTCACGGATGTTTTCGTAAACCGACTTGCTCGCATCGAGCATGAAATCCTGCGGCAGATAGCTGACGACCAGATCGCGAGCGCCTCGTGACATCGCCGATGTCCGGGGTCTGCACGCCCGCGAGCAGTTTCAAAAACGTGGTCTTGCCACAGCCATTGCGCCCGACCAAACCGATGCGATCGCCTTCCTCAATCGCCAGCGTGGCAGAGTCGAGCACCGCGCGCGTGCCGTAGCGAACGGTAATATCAGTGGCCGTAAGTATCGTGGACATGTCAGTTCAAACCCGCAGAAGGACACAAATCATTCTCACAGGAGCACGGACGGTAGCAGAGAATCAGGCCGGGACAAGACGCTTCGCACCAACAGAGCGTGATGATGGCGAACCACACGCTTAGGAACAGCGATGAATTATGACATCCTCGCTACATCCTGAACCAAAGCCGCCAGCGCTCCGGTCACTTCCGCTGCTGGTAAAGCGCCACGAGCGCGGCGCCGATGGCTTGGGAAAGTTCTCCCAACACGGCGGGAACAATCTTGATGATTTTGCGTTGGGCAGGCCAGAAGTAGGGTTCGGCAGCTTCGCGAATTTGTCTCAAGTAACGCTCGCGGAACTCCGGGGTAGTGGACTCGGTATCCATTAGGCCGCCGCCGATGACGACGATGCCCGCGTCAAATGCCAGCGTGAGATTGGCGATATGGAGTCCCATCGCTCGAGCTTGGAAATCAAAAATCTCCAGCGCCAGTGGATCACCTTTCTGCGCGCGGCCGCGGAGCGACAATACCTTTTCCTTCGGCGTGCCGGGGGCGGTGTTCAATTCGTGGTCCGGATACTTCTTAATTTTTTCGGCCAGCAGATGCGGCAGACCGGAGATCGTCGTATAGGCCTCGAAACAACCCCAGTCGCGACCGCAGCCGCACGGAAACGGCCTGATGCCACCGAGCATGTGCAACGGCGCGGGCATGTGCGCGCCTTCCATGCTGGCATGAGTGTCGCCCGGAATCGGCAGGCCGTTTTGATCAATGTAGGCGCAACCCAAACCTGAACCGGGCATGAGCATGAGCACCGAATTCTTGGAATCCCGCCGCGCAAAACGGGCCTCGGCCACGCCGCCGAACTGCCCGTCATTGCCCATCACGAGCGGCACGGGACGACCGGCGGCTTGCGCGAGGGCTTTACTGTAATCCGCCACGACATCCCAGCCGGCGAAACTTGCGGGCAGGTTCGCGGATTTGTCCAACACGCCGTAACGTTGATATGGACCAGGAATCGCGAGCCCGACGCCTTTCACCTGCGCCCAGGTGAGCTGGTTATCCTTGAGAAAAATATTGATGGACTCGACCCAACCAGAAATGACCGCCGCCGTGCCATTCTGTGAATTGGTTGGGCGTTGGAAAACTTTATGCGAAACTGGTTCTTCGTTTTCCCAGACGGCGTTGATCTTGGAAGTGGTCGCACCGCTGTCGGTGCCGATGAAAACGCTTTTGCCGGAGCTCATGGTATCAGTTGGTTTCGTGTTGCGAGGCGCATTGTGTTCCACCGTTTCCCAAAATGAAAGTCAGCAATGCCAAACTAGCCGGATGGCTAGTGATCAACCGGGCGTGCCCAGCAGTTCAACGCGCCAACTTGACTTCCGGAATCAAAAACGTGCTGACCGAGCGCGCTGGCAGCGTCACAGAAAACTTCCCGTTGGTAAAGGCGAGGGGCGCTTGCGCGGCAACCTCTTCTTGTTGTGAAGTGCGGTACGACGAAATCGCGGCGACAGACGATTTTGCCCCCTGCAATTCATACGCTACTAAATGCGCTTCCTGCCGATCATTGACCGCCACGATGATCAGTTGGCGCTGATCCGCATCATAAGCCACAAGTGAGTCTGCATCGTTGGACTGAAGAATCTGGCTTCCAGGGCGAATGAAGCGACTGAACTGTTCCATGACGTGAAACTTCCGGGTCAGGCGATAGCTCGTCGTGTGGCCATCCAACCGATTCCAGACCAAACCCCACGCGCCCGCACTGTCGGCGAACTGCCAGTAAATCCATGCTGCCGCGCGCTTTTCCACAATGTCGTTACGGATGCGGCGGGCCAGCGTCAAGCCAGAGCGGTCGCCATCGCCGTATTCGGAAACCCAGAGTGGTTTGCCGGTGCGCTCGGCAAGCTGGTGCAGTTCTGCCGAGGCATTGGCGGTGTACGTGTGCGTGACGATGTGGGAGATATTGCTCAACGTGGCGGGAGTGTAGGTCGAAACCGTTTCATACGTGCTGCGCTCATCGTTGTCCTCAGATGCGACAATCGTGGCGCGCAGGCCGTGACGATCCAGCGCGGGGCGCAACAGACTGATCATCCGCTGCTGTTGCGCAACGCTCATGTGCGTGCCTTCCTGGCGATGGCCCAATTCCCACCACTTGGCCGCCGGTTCATTCATCGGAGTCACGGTGTCGAACTTCACCTTGTCCAGCACTGTGAGATTGCTCATCACAATAGCCATGTAGTCGGCAAACGGCGCTTCGAACTCAGGGCGCAAGTTATCATCCGCACCATGCTTTGCGCCAGTGACACTGCTGCTGTGCGTCATCCACCAAGGCGGCGAATTGGCAAAGGCGACGACATGATTTGCCCCACGCGCGACGGCGGCGCGCAACATCCAACGCTGATTCGCATCAGCCGTCCAATCCCATTTGCCGGGTTCGGGTTGAAAGCCGGGGAGGCGGGCACGGAATTCCATCGTGTTCGAGCGGGCCGGATTTTCGCCGCCGCCGATGTTGTAGCGGACGATGTTCAGCTTGAGTTGCTTGAAGGCGAGGTCGGCGTATTCCTCGCGGTTCGTGTAACCACCCACGATATGCGCCCACCAACACAGCGAAACGCCCCAGCCATCGAAGCGCGGGACGAGAACCTTCCTAGCGTCAATGACGGTCAGGTTGGTCGCAGCTTGAGCCGGAACACTAACGGACAGCGCTAACAGTAGCGCCAAACAAGAAGCCTTAAAGGCACACAAGCGGTCGAACACTGGCTTATTCGACTCACATGCAACGCCAGAATTCATTTCCGCGAGAATGACGCTACTATTCGCGGGCCGTCTGCACCGGCAAGGCGGAGAGTGGGCAATTCTTGTTCGTCTCGCCGAAATAGTTTGCGGACCATTCGTTGGCGAAGAGCACGACGGGATTCTTGCCGATGTCGTAGGCGATCTTCGCGCCAGTGGGGAGCGAGAGCGCGTCAAGTGCGTCCTCGTTGATGTCGGTGGGCAGCCAGCGGACGACTTGCCACGGGGCGGATTCGAGGCGGGATTCCGCACCGTATTCGCTCTCGAGGCGGTATTGCACGACCTCAAATTGCAGCGGACCGACCGCAGCGAGCAACGGCGTTTTCACCGACGAGTTGCGCAAATAAAGCGCCTGAATGACGCCTTCCTGCAAGAGCTGATCGAGGCCCTGACGGAATTGTTTAAACTTACCCGTGTTCGGATTGTGCAGGTAGCTGAAGGCTTCGGGCGTGAAGCGCGGAATTTCTTTGTACGCGATTTTTGGGTCGGTCGTGAGCGTATCGCCAATGCCGAACGCATCGTGACCGACGAGGCCGATGACGTCACCGGGGTACGCTTCGTCCACGGTTTCGCGCTCGTTGCCGAACAGTTTGTGTGAACTCGACAGGCGCACCTTTTTCTCGCTGCGCGAGTGATGCACGGTCATGTCGCGTTCGAACTTGCCGGAGCATACGCGGATGAAGGCGATGCGGTCGCGGTGCTTCGGGTCCATGTTCGCCTGAATCTTGAAGATAAACCCGCTGAACGCCGGGTTCTCCGGGGAAATCTCCACGCCCGCCATCACGCGCGGCTTGGGCGCGGGCGAATGCTTAAGGAAGCCGTCCAGCAAAAGTTGCACGCCGAAGTTGTTCACGCCGCTGCCGAAGAAAACTGGCGTCGTTTTACCAGCGAGCACATCTTCCTCGTCGAATTCCTCGCCTGCCAGTTCAAGCATCTCCAACTCTTCGACCGTTTTGGCGAATTCCGCATCGCTCAAATTCCCGCGCACGGCGGGGTCGTGCAGGCCGCCGACGTTTACTGGCGCCCGATATTTGCCACCCGCCACGCGATCAAACGTGTGCATCGTCTTCGTCTTGCGGTCGTAGATGCCTTGAAATTCCGGGCCGTTGCCGATGGGCCAGTTCACCGGGAACGCGCCGATGCCGAGCACCCGCTCCAGTTCATCAATCAGCTCCAGCGGATTCTTCATCGGCCGGTCACACTTATTCATAAACGTGAAGATCGGCACGCCGCGTTGGCGGCAGACCTCGAACAGTTTGCGCGTCTGCGGCTCGATGCCTTTGGCGGAATCAATCACCATGACCACCGAGTCCACGGCGGTGAGCACGCGATACGTATCTTCGGAAAAGTCTTTGTGACCAGGTGTATCGAGCAGGTTGATGCGGTAGCCATCGTAATCAAATTGCAGCACGGTCGAGCTGATGGAGATGCCGCGCTTCTTTTCGAGTTCCATCCAGTCGGAGGTGGTAGCACGCTGATTCTTGCGGGCCGTCACCGAGCCGGCGAGCTGTACCGCACCGCCGTACAGAAGGAGCTTTTCCGTCAACGTGGTTTTACCCGCGTCCGGATGCGAAATGATGGCGAACGTGCGGCGCTTTTGGATTTCTTTGGCAATGCTCACAACAGAGCGGCGGAGGGTAGCAGAGAAACCCGCCGGAACAAGGTGGATTCCACCCTGAGAGAAAGCGATCGATCTTGAGCTGTCGCGTGAGGATTAAGAATAAGATTATGATCAAGACCAAGAATCCAACCACCCCAGAGAAGAACCTGACATCATCATGCCAGGTGTAGTCTTGCCGCCTGGGGAGCGCTGGTCTAGGCTCTGCCCATGTCTTCGCGCCTTGACGTTAAAAAGACTTACAAGCTCTACATCGGCGGTAAATTCCCTCGCAGCGAAAGCGGTCGCTATCTGTCCGCCAAGTCCGCGACCGGTGAACACCTCGACAACTACGCCCACGCCTCGCGCAAAGATTTCCGCGACGCCGTTGTAGCGGCCCGCGCGGCGGAAGGTGGCTGGAGCAAGGCCACGGCGTATAATCGCGGCCAGATCCTTTATCGCGCGGCGGAGATGTTGCAGAACCGGGCGGCGGAACTCGTGACGGAAATCTCCCGCTCGACCGGTGTAAGCGCCGCCGCCGCCAAACGCGAAGTCACGCTGGCGATTGACCGGCTCGTGCATTTCGCCGGCTGGACGGACAAGTATCAACAGGTCTTCGGCAGCGTGAACCCGGTGGCGTCGTCGCATTTCAATTTCACCACGCCCGAACCCGTCGGCGTGGTAGCTGTGCTTGCGCCGGATGAACCTTCCTTGGTCGCGCTGGTTTCCCTCATTGCCCCAGTCATTCTGAGCGGCAGCACGGTCATCGTGGTGGCTTCGGAGAAGTTTCCGCTGCCAGCGGTGACGTTCAGCGAAATCCTCGCCACGAGCGATCTACCGGGCGGCGTGGTCAATCTCCTGACCGGCAAACGCGCCGAGCTGGTGCCTCATATTGCGTCGCACTTGGACGTGAATGCCATCGTGGACGGCGCGGGGGATGCGGCCCTGAGCGCCCAATTGCAAGGCGGCAGCGCCGTAAATCTGAAGCGTTATGCGAATCGCGCCCTCCCGGCGAAGGATTGGTTTACCGCCAAGGCCGAAGACGCCTACACGATTCTGGACACGGTGGAGTTCAAGACAGCTTGGCATCCGATTGGCTTGTAAATCAGGGTTGCCACGGTGTTTGGGGGTGGCGCAGAAAGTTTATTCGCCCCTTTGAATGATTCGGCCTATAGTCGGTCAAACTAATGCCGCACCGCGGCGATTTGAATTTCATGTCACGACGATTCGCACCCCTCGCGCTGCTGCTGGCAGCGGCTTTACTCCCGGTCATCCTGATCCTCCGCGCCGACGAACCGGGGCGGACACCCGTCACGACCGCCCCCCCAGCCAAGCCCAATGCCGCCAAAGCACTCGCCGCCAGCCCGGACGACGGGGAGATCGCCTACGTCACCGCCCGCGCGCTGGAGCAGGGCCACTACCGCCAACACCCATTCGACAACGATTACTCGGAGAAGTTTTTTGATCGTTACCTTGAATCGCTCGATCCACAACGGCTGCATTTCACCCAGGAAGACCTCAAGGAGTTCGCTCAATATCGCGACAAACTGGACAACCTGACCTTAGGCAAGCGCCGGGCGGCGGATACCACGCCAGCCTACCGTATCTTCAACCGGTTCCGGGATCGGCTTGATCAACGCGTGGCCTACGCGGTGGAATTGTTGAAGAACGAGAAGTTTGAGTTCTATACGGATGAACAGATCACCGTGAACCGGAAGGATGAGCCCTACCCGCTCGATCTCGACGAAGCCCACAAGCTTTGGCAGCAACGCCTGCGCAGCGAATATCTGCAAGAGAAGATCGCCAAGTATGCGTCGAATCAAAAGGCTGAACGCGATGCGAAAGCAAAACCAGCTGGCAGCGACAAATCAACCGCCACCAACGCCGTGGCTAGTGCCGGAACCAAGGATGCACCGAAAAAGACTGATGCGGAGGAGATCGCAGAGAAGCTCACCAAGCGCTACACCCGCAACGCACATTTCTATCATGAACTGGATCAGCCTGAAGTGCTGGAAATTTATCTGACCTCGCTTGCGCACGTTTACGATCCGCATACAGATTACTTCAACCCCCGCCAAGCGGAGAATTTTGCCATTGGCATGAACCTCTCGCTCTTCGGCATCGGTGCAGTGTTGCAATCCGACATGGAAGGGTATTGCAAGATTGCCGAACTGAAACCCGGCCCGGCCATGAACAGCAAAAAGATCAAGACCGGGGACCGCATCGTAGCCGTGGCCCAAAGCAACGCCCCGCCGGTGGACGTAGTGGACATGAATTTGAACAAGATCGTCCAGATGGTGCGCGGGCCAAAAGGCACAGAAGTGCGCCTGACAGTTGTGTCAGCCGACAACACTTCGGATCGCTGGGAAGTGGCCTTGATCCGCGAGGAGATCAAGCTGGATGACCAGGCAGCCAAGGCCAAGGTCATTGATCTGCCCAATGCGAACGGTAGTAAAGTGCGCGTCGGGGTGATTGATCTACCCTCGTTTTACGTGCCAATGGACACCGGGGCCGGGCGCAAACCCGACGCCAGCGACAATGACCCCCACTACACCTCAAAAGATGTCGCCCGACTGCTCGCCAAACTGAAAAAGGAAGACGTGAAAGGAGTCATCCTCGATTTGCGGCGCAATGGCGGCGGATCACTTGAAGAGTGCGTCAAGCTCACCGGCTTGTTCATCAAGGATGGTCCAGTCGTGCAAGTGAACGGCCCGGGCGGCGAACCGTTCATTGACGAAGATGATGATCCAGCCATCCAATACGATGGACCGCTGATCGTTTTAACCAGCCGCTTCAGCGCGTCAGCCTCGGAAATCCTCGCGGGCGCGTTGCAGGATTACAATCGCGCCCTCATCGTGGGGGATATGTCCACGCATGGCAAAGGCACGGTGCAACAGCTCAATCCGCTGCGCATGTGGATTCCGGAGAGCGCCATGACGAACAACCCGGGCACGCTCAAGATCACGAAGGCGAAATTCTATCGCGCCAGCGGCAAATCCACGCAGTTGAACGGCGTGGCGTCAGACATCGTGCTGCCGTCGAAATTGAATTATATGAAGGATATTGGCGAGGCATCGCTCGAAAGCGCCCTGCCCTACGACACGGTCAAGAGCGCGCGCTTCGAGAAGTTCAACTACGTGCAACCTTATCTCTCGAACCTGTTAAGCCACTCGAGCCAGCGGATCGCGACGAATCAGGAATACCTTTATGTCCGCGAAGACATTGAACAGTTCCGCAAATATCAGGCATTGAATTCCGTGTCGCTCAACGAAAAGAAGCGCATCCAGGAATGGGAGGAAGACGATGCCCGCCAACGTGCCCGTGACAAGGAACGGCTGGCCCGCAAAACGCCAGCTCCCACCGTATATGAGTTGACGCTCAAACAGGTGGATTTGCCCGGACTGCCCGCGCCGGCCGCAAAGACCAATACAACGGTGGCGAAAATCGATGGGGAAGGATTGGGCGAAGACGAAGCTGCCGAAGAAATCCCGCCGATTGTGGATGCTGCTTTGGAAGAAACCGAGCGGATCATGCTTGATTATATCAACCTGTTGGCACCGAATAGCCTTGCCGCCAAAACCCGGTAACGAGGACCAAACGAATCATCACCCGACTGCACATGAAAACGATAATCGCGGTTGTCTTGCTTGTCGTGTCCCTCGCCCCGGCTGCGGTGGCACAATATGGTCAGGCCATCAAACGCGCCAAGGAAACTGCCAACCAAAACAATGTCCGCCAGGGCGTCCCGCCACCCGCACCCGCCCAACCGGCCACTCCGCCCGCGAACGGAACCACGCCTGCCGCCACCATCCCGCAAGCGCAGACGCTAGCGGCGCTGAAAAGCGATCTGGCTGGATTCAAGGCGGGCGCATCGGTAACGGATGCACAAAAACAGCAGTTCACCATCAACCTCGCCAAAGCAGCGCGGAGCAACAAACCATCGCTCGGCACCGTGAAAAAATTTGTAGACTCGCTCAGCGGGGCCTTGAGCACCGCCAGTCTGACGGATGAACAAAACGCCCGATTGGCCAGCGATATTGACACTGTATTGAACAGCCGCAGTCTTTCCGCCACCGTGTTCGACAAGACCGTTGACGACACGCAGGCCATTCTGCAGGTCGGCTCGATCACACGCACTACCGCCCTGAGCGTGGCAGCTGACTTGAAGGCCGTTGGAACTGAAGTACGACGTTGAACGGGATTGCACGTGAGCGGGTCGCCCCAAGTCAAATGTCCGACCTGCCGCGCGGTGGGCGCATGGTTTGACGGCAAATTTGGCCCATTCTGTTCACACCGCTGCAAGCTGGTGGATCTCGGCAAATGGTTTTCTGAGGAACATGCCGTCAGTGAACCGCTCCGGCCGGAACATCTGGAAAAATACGCCGACCTGCCACCCGGCCGACATCTCGATCAGCCCGAGTGAATCAGCGCCGTAAGGTGCGACAGCCGTTCCGCGACAAACCTGAGGACATGAAACGAATCCTGCAATTACTCTTTGGTATCAGCGCGGTGCTGCTGCCTGCGTGCCGGCCCAACCCCACCAATTCTGATCTTACCACCCCCGCCATGAAACCTACTGCCAATCCTAATGCCTCAACAGAACTCGCCACCTTCGGCGGCGGTTGTTTCTGGTGCACGGAAGCCATTTTCCAGATGTTGCCCGGCGTCAAATCCGTCACCAGTGGCTACGCCGGCGGCACCACGCCGAATCCCACCTACGAAGCAGTCTGCAGCGGCACGACCGGTCATGCTGAAGTAATCCAAGTGGCGTTCGATCCGGCCCAGGTTTCTGACGAAAAAATCCTGGAGACGTTCTGGGAAGCGCATGACCCCACTATGTTGAACCAACAGGGCAACGACGTCGGGACGCAGTATCGCTCCATCATTTTGTATCACGATGCGACGCAAAAGGAGATCGCCGAAAAGTCCCTAGCTGCGGCACAAAAGGATTTCACCGCTCCGATCGTCACCGAGATTGTGCCGTTGGAAAAATTTTACGCGGGTGAGGGCTACCACCAGAACTACTACCGCTCCAATCCGAACCAGGGTTACTGCCGCGCCGTCATCCGGCCCAAGGTCCAAAAGTTTGAGAAGAAGCTTCAGGGCAAATACAAAAACCCGCCAGTAACAACTGGCGGGTTCGGATAATCCCCACTTCAAGTCTTAAGGCTCGGCAATGATTGCCGCGCGCTGCGTGTGATACTGCTGCGGCGTAATCAGGTCGGCTTTATATTGCATCAGCAAGGCCGCCAAGCGGTCCTGTTTGGTGCCAGAAAACGCAGGCGCAACCACCGGTTCAGCCGGATGGCTGGCAACCACCGAGGTAGCCGCAGGAGCGGGAGCGGGAGCAACAACCGCAGCGGCGGGTGCAACTGGTTTGGCTGGAGCAGCCACCACCGCCGGCGCTGGCGTAGTAGGCGCAGCCACCGGTTCAGCAAGCTTCTGCCGCATAGCTTCCCGCATTTTCGCGGTGGCAGCATCTTCGCTGGTAGTGGGCACTTCGGAAAACTTGGAATCAGCCTTTGCGGCAGTGGCCACCACTGGAGTAGCAGCGACAGCTTCCACGGGCACAGGCACAACCACCGTCGGGGTGGGGGCGGCGGGTTTGGCGACTTCGACTTTAGGCGCAGGAGCAGCGGACTTGGCGGCGGGGGCGGGGGCCGGCGCAGCAGTCGTCTCCAAGGTTTCCATCTTTTGACGCAACGCTTCGCGCAACTTGGCCTGAGCCTCGGTGTCCGTGCCGGCAAAACTCTGGAGTGGACTGACCCAAACGGTGGCCGCGAGCTCGATTACAACGAGAAACTTTGTGGTCTGCATAGAGTGGTACTTACTTACGTGAATTTTCCCCTTCGCGCAACAGCTTTCCCGGCGCACAACGGTGGTCGCCACGGAGTGACCAACCCCATTTCAGCGGCGGGAGGGATGGGAAAACGTCGCCAGCGTTCGCCAAGCGCTTTGAACCGGATAACGCCAGACCGAGCGCAATAGAATATTCCGCACCTCAGCTCGCGATACTTTCACCCGCCGGGCCGGATCAAGCACCGGCTCCACCCGTAACCGCCGGAGGGTTTCCAGCCCAATCAAGATTGGCCAAGCACAGGCCAGCCGGACACGCAAGTGCGGCCAGGGAATCGTGACAGTATAATCCCAGCCCGCCGACAGATGTGCCTCCGCTTGATCCAAGTAACGCTGGTAGAGCGGACGGAACTTCGCTTCGTTAGTGGGTAACAGCAGATCCGCCGGATGAAAGCCCGTCGCCGCCAGTTGATCCGCCGGCAGATAACAACGGCCTGCGCGCAAATCCTTCGGCAGATCACGAAGGATGTTCACAAGTTGCAGGCCCTTGCCAAACCGCACTCCATTGGCTTCGAAAATAGGCGCGGTCAACTCCGGCAGCCCGAGAATTTCCATGTCCGAGAACTCATGCTCCTGACACATCTCCGTCCAAAACTCCCCCCACACATCCCGCCACGCGATAGGTGTAATCGTCCAACTCCGCGTCGTTCTGAAGCGCGACCAGATTGTCAGCGTTCGCGCCGGCAAACCGCCGCAGATCCAGTTCCTGACCACTGATAATCGTTTCGAGCACCTTGCGAACGAGTTTCAAATCACCTTCCGCGAGACTACGCAACCCCGCGCAGCGTCTTCTTCCACACTGATCTAACAGCATTCGCTCCGCCGGGAGTCCTTGTTGCCGCGCCAGCGTGCTGAAGTTCAATGCCGCCTCGCCCGCACCGCGGATGCGCTCCCGCAGCCGCTGCAATGCCTCCAGCCGTTGTTCCAACGGCACGAGTTCCGTGTCAGCGATAGTATCTGTAGTGCGAGCGAGCAGGTAGGCGAGGCCGATTTGCGGGCGGATGGCACGCGGCAAAACGCGCAAGGTGAGATAAAATGAGCGCGAAGTTTGCTTCAGCAGATCGTTCAGGGTCGGCTGCGACATGACTCAACCCGCCTTGCCTTTCACGCGTTGGGAGAAACTGCCCGTTCGGACCACGGCGCGCTTGTGCACGCCGCGGGCGATCAATTCTTCTCCATCGCGGGCTTCAATTTGAAAATCCACAAATCGTCCAGTATGGCCGATTACTCGCGCGGTCGCGGTGACGTTCGCGCCCAATGGCGAAGGCGCGAGATGCCGCAGCTCAATCTCCACGCCTACGCTCCGTTCATCTGCCGCGAGGAAGGGCGCGATGGCGTGGCGGGCCGTGCGTTCGAGGATGCCAATGAGATTCGGCGTGCTCAACACCGCGGGCATTCCATCCGTGGCGAATTCGATGCAATGCTTCTCCTCGACGACAAATGTCGTTTCGCCGGTTGTGCCTGTTTTGGGAGCTGCCTTCATGCGGTAGCGGGAAACATTTCAGAACACAAACTTCGGATCAAACACGGGATCGAACCCGTGCTTGCGCAGCAGTTCCACGAACTTCGCGATGCCGCGCTTCTCATCCTCAGCCAAGTGGTAGTGGATGTGCCAGCCGAGATAATCCTTCCGGAATTCCAGCGTGTATTCCGTGCGGCTACTGATGATGTGATCCAGCGTATCGAGGCCGAAATCCCGCGCTTCGCGAAGCTGTCGGCGAAGTTCGGGAGTATGCACGTCGCGACGCATCGCCCACACGGCATAAACAAACGGCAGCTTGGTCAGTTCCGTCCACGCCGCGCCGAGATCGTAGATTTCGTGCGATGGCTGAGTCTCGTTCGCAAAATAAAAGTCCAGCGCCGGATCGCCGATCAGCAAGACGAAATCTTTGTCTTTGGCAGCCGCGTAACTTTCCAGCGGTTTGAATTCCGGCTTCAGTCCCTGCTCGGCCAGCAAGACTTTCAACAAGGTCACGCTGGTGAGCGAAGCAGTGTCGCAGAACACTTCCTTCACCTCGGCGAGCGGTTTTCGATGCGCGAGGAAAACACTTTTTACCTCGCCCAGCGACGCCACGGCAATGCCATCCAAGATATCGTAGCGATCATGGAACAACGCCTCGACGATGCTGACTAGCGCGGCATCCAATTCATCGCGCTGCAACAGTTGCGCGAGCTTCGAGGGAACGTCGTAGGTGACCTCACCCTCCAGCCCGCGCGTAAGCGGGACAGCATTGAGCGCCTTGACCGAGCCAACGCGGAATTTACCAAGCGATTGTTCCAAGCCGAACTCGCGTTCGCGCTGGGCGAGAGCCTGCTCGCGTTCGAGCCATTTGGCACTGACCGTCGGATTATCCGCGGCCATGCGAAGTTTCATGATCGGATCAGACATTTGACCGCCAAAGGGGTAACAGGCCGCGCGTCAGATTTCAATGACGGTCTGGCCGGAGTCGGAAAGCTTACCCGCGAAACACACGAACGACACAAAAGCCTAAAATGAATTTGACGCGAATTTCACGAATTAGCACGAATTCCAAAATCCCATTCGCGACAATTCGTGAAATTCGCGTCAAACAGTTACCCTTGCCAGCCCCTGCGTAAAAACTCCCAACAGAGTGCGGTTTTATTTCGCAATGCCGCTGGCCCGGGCGGTTTCAAGCGTCAAATCAAGCTCTTCAATCTGAAGTTTTCGCTTCAGCAATCGCGTTAAGTCAAATGCTTCCTCTGATTCCCTTTTAGCCTCGAAATACGGCCAATAATTGACGAGTTCAGGTGATTTGAGTGCAGCGGACACCTCTAGGACCGCCATCTCATCCGAGACATTTAGCGATTGCCGCCACGCCTCAAGCTTTGCCTTCGTCGCTGCGGCTTTCTGTTCTTGCGCGACGACCTGTGTTTTTAACTCCGCGAGAGCCTGCTGCTGTCCCTTCAGCGCTGCCCCGTAAGAAACACCTGACTGACTGCTGTTGGCCGAACTTTCTGAATGCGTGCGCGGTTACATTCGATTGTTGCGCTTCCACGTATGCCAATCGGCGAACCACGTCGGACCGCGCAAGGATTTCCTGAGTCGCGGCACTCTCTTGAGGCTGTTGATCCAGTTATTCCTTGAGCATGGCCAACTCGCTGGCCATGCTCTCCATACGGGTGGTTAAGCCCGCCAGTTCTTGCTTTGCTGATACGCCTTGGTGGTACATTGCCATCAAACAAACCAAAAGCGCTAAAGAACAGCCAAGCAAACCCATTCGAACCTTCGCCTCATTGCTCATGGCATTATAGACCCCAATGATCTACGGGCGTTAGAAGATCACTTTAAATTCTCCGGATTCAGGGGCTTCAGATCCTTCGTGACGAACAGGCCGTCTTTGCGGATCAGTTCGTCGTCGAACCAGATCTCGCCGCCGCCCCATTCCTGGCGCTGGATGAGCACCATGTCCCAATGCACTGCGGAGCGGTTGCCATTGTCGCGATCCTCGTATGCCTGACCCGGCGTGAGGTGCAGGGAGCCGGCGATCTTCTCGTCGAAGAGGATGTCGCACATCGGATTCAGGATGTAAGGATTGAACCCAATGGCGAATTCGCCCGTGTAGCGCGCGCCCGCGTCGGTATCGAGGATTTCGTTCAAACGCTTGGTGTTGCTGCTCGTGGCTTTGATGACTTTGCCGTCCTTGAATTCCAGTCGCACGTTCTCGAACTTCGTGCCAGAATAAATCGTGGGAGTATTGAATTGAATGTGGCCTTGATGGAATCCTTCACCGGGCAGGAGAAGACTTCGCCGTCGGGGATGTTTCGGTCGCCCTCGCACATCTTGGCGCCAATGTTTTTGATGCTGAATCGCAGGTCCGTGCCCGGCGCTTTGAGGTGCACGTGGTCCGCTCTGCTTCATGCGCTTCTCGAGCGGCGTCATCGCCTTGGCCATCTTGCGGTAATCCATGGTGCAGACGTCGAAATAAAGATTCTCGAAAGCCTCGGTGCTCATGCCGGCGCTCTGCGCCATGCTCGGGGTCGGCCAGCGCAACACGACCCAGCGGGTTTTGTTTACGCGATGATTCAGCAGGGGCTTGGTAACTTTTCGAGTAGAGTCACATCCGGTCGCTCGGAACATCGGAGTTCTCGTTCATGTTATCCGCAGCCACGGATTGCGATGTAGGCTTGCATGTTTTTCATACGCGCCAGCTCCAGGTCGCGGACGAGTGAAGCGTGCTTTTCATCCGTGCCGCGCAAGACTTCGCGGGTGACCCGGGAATGCCGCACATCAATCAACGATGTACTCGCCCGCGCCCGCACCGCCCGCACGAGTTCCACCGCCATCTCGTCAGGAATGTCGGTGACGTCAATCAGCAACGCGGTCATTACCGGTACGCGTCATTGAAGTTGGGGAATAGAAGACATGAAACGCAGCCGCAACCCTCAGGCTACGTCTTTGCCGGTTACCCACTTCAGCATTCAAACCAATCCTGACGATCCAGTTTGATATCCAGTGCCCGCACGCTTTCGATGATGCGTTCGGGTTTGGTTGCTGTCATGACCGGAAAGATGTTTCCGGGATGGCGCAACAGCCAGGCCAGCAACAACTGGCTCGCCGTAGCCGGTGCCTTGGAACACGATTCGTGAATGCCGTCCAGCACCCGGCGGCTCGATTCATTTTCACCCGCCAGGAATTTGCCGCCGCCAAGCGGCGACCAGGCCATAATGCCTGCGCGGTGTTTCATCATGCTATCAAGCGTACCGTCAAAAAAATGCTGCGGTTGGAACAGGGATATTTCGATCTGGTTTCCGACAAGCGGAAACGACAAATAGCTTTGCAGCATCTCGAACTGCAGCGGTGTAAAGTTCGATACGCCAAAATGTACACACTTTGCCTTGTTGCTTCAACGACGCGAATGCTTCGGCCACTTCCGTGGGATTGAGCAATGCGTCGGGGCGGTGAATGAGCAACAAGTCGATCTTGTCGGCATGAAGCATCTGAAGGGAATGGTCCACCGACCACCGGATGTGTTCGGCTGACGTATCGTAATGTTTGACGCGCGTCGCCGGCCGTTGCGACGATGGGAATTTGATACCGCATTTGGTGATGAGCTGCATCTTGTCGCGGAGCGATGGCTGGTGACGCAACACATCGCCGAAGATCTTTTCATTGCCATGATCGCCGTAGATGTCTGCATGGTCAAACGTAGTTATGCCGAGCTCCAGTGACGTCTTTATGAGCCGTTCGAGGGTGTCGGTCGGCACGGTATGCCAGCGCCAGGCGCCCGAGATGATGCGTGAGAACGTGGGGCCTTGCGGATGGAGTGGTGCGTAGGTCATGAGGAGCGATTATCGAGGGACAAAAGTACAGTCAGAGAGCCATAGTTGCCAAAATCCGCATGCTTTCGGTGCAACTCTTGGCCGCCTTCTACTCCCTTCATTTCATTCCTCCCAAGCCCACCCAACTTTCAGTTTTCCGTTTTCAGTTTTCAGTTTTCAGTTTTTTTGATCGTTTTCCTCTACAAATATGAAACATAAATATATCTTTCACGTTTGTGGAGGTAATAACTCCTCTGACACTATGAAAGGAACTTATCTCGGCGAACTGGAAGAGCTGGTGCTGTTGCACGTCGGCATCCTCCATCCCGAAGCCTATGGCGTGGCGGTGATGGATGAACTCGAAAAGCAAACCGGCCGGAGCCTTAGCATCAGCGCCGTTCATTCCGTACTCACGCGCCTTGAAGAAAAGGGATTGCTGAAATCCGCCATGAGCGATCCCACCGACGAACGCGGGGGTCGGCGCAAACGCATCTTCACCCTCACTGCCGCCGGCAAGCGCACGCTCGAAGATGCGCACGCGTTGCGCACCCAACTGTTCAGTCAGATCCCGAAAGTAGCCTTACAATTTCAGGGGATATGAACATTCGCCCTCCGCGCTGGGCCGACCGCTTTCTGGAATGGTATTGCCGTCCGGAGTTGCTGGAAGAAATCCAGGGCGACGCCTATGAATTGTTTACGCGACGCCATCACGCAAATCCGTTCCGCGCCCGCGCGGGATTTGTGTGGGACGTCTTCCGTTTCTTCCGATGGAAGAACATCAAGAAAAGAAAACAAGATCCTGCTTCCTCAACCCTCACATCTGCCATGATCCGCAACATGTTTCTTGTCACCCTGCGCAACTTTCTGCGCCATCCGGGCCAGGCCGCCTGGAATCTCGTGGGCCTTTCCGCCGGCTTCACAGTTGCAATCCTCATCCTGTTATGGGTAGCTCAGGAGTTGTCGTTCGATCGCTTTCACCGCGACGCCGATCGCATTTATCACGTGCTCACACATGTGAAATCCGACTTATCGTATCAAACGTATGACGTGGCTGCCAACTCCATCGATCTCACGTCGGTTCCCGACATCGAACAAAAAGTATCGGTGTCGACCGGTTCGCGGTGGCCACACGAGTTATGTTTTCGCGCAGAAGGCGATCCACACAACTGCGTTTATCTCCACGGTGTGTATTCCAACGACGCATTCTTTAAAGTCTTCAGCTTTCCGATCGTGCGGGGAAGCCGGCAGCCACTGACCCGCCCCGATGAGATCGTCATCTCCCAGAAGATGGCCGTCGCCCTCTACGGCACGGACGACGCGGTCGGAAAAAATTTGAAAGTCGACGGCGTTCACGACGTGATCGTTTCGGCAGTAGTGGAAGACGTGCCCGCTACGTCTTCGCTGCAATTCGATTTTGTGATGCCGTTCAGCATTCTGCAAAAAGAATGGGGCATCAACGACGAAATGCTGGGAAATCAGTTTTTTGAAGTTTACTTCAAAGCCAACCCGACGGCGAGCCCGGCAGGCCTATCAGAAAAACTAAACGACGTGCGCGTCCTAACGCAGGCCTACAAGGATCAGGGTCTGCGTTATGAAGCGTTTCCGTTTACGGAAGGCCGTTTGCACGGAAAGTTTGAGAATGGCAAAAACACGGGCGGCCGCATCGAATACGTAACGCTGTTCCTGATCATCGCCGCGCTGGTCGTTATCATGGCAGTGATCAACTTCATCAATCTGACGACGGCAAAAGCCTCGACGCGCGCAAAGGAAATCGGCGTGCGCAAAGTAACGGGTGCGCATCGCTCCACCATCGCGGTGCAATTCATGGCCGAATCCTTTCTCGTCGTATTAATAGCATTCGTTCTCTCCCTCATCCTGACGCAGGTGAGTCTGCCCTGGTTCAACCGACTCCTTCCCGAGCCCATCGTGCTGAATGTTTACAGCGCGTGGATTCCATTCGCGCTGCTCGGATTTCTGATGGCTTTGGCCGCGCTCGCGGGATTCTACCCTGCCCTGGTGCTTTCGTCGTTCCAGCCCATCCGTATCTTGAAAGGCAGTCTTACTCCGCAGACCGGCTCCAACCGGTTGCGAAAAGTATTGCTCGTCGTCCAACTAAGCGTGTCGCTCGGCATCATCATCTTCAGCGGCGTCCTCTACCGGCAGCTGGATTTTATTTTCAGCAAAGACCTGGGCTTTGACCGCGGCAGCATGATTCGTGTGGAGCCCACCTATAAACTCCTGAAACAAATCGATGTCCTGAAGGCAGAACTCGCGAAGTCGCCCGACATCGTGGGCATAACGACTGCCAACATGAATCCGTTGCAGGCCGACGGCGCCAACGTCGGCGTCACCTGGCCGGGAAAAGCGAAAGACACCCGTATCGCCTTCTCCACGATCGGCGTTACCTACGAATTCCCTCAGTTGTTTGGGTTGAAGCTCCTCGAAGGCCGCGACTTCGAACAGAAATCATCGGACTCGCTGAACACCGAAGTACTCGTGACGGCGGAAGCCGCGAAACTCATGGGCATGGCCAATCCCGTGGGCGCAAAGATTCAAATCGGCGAAGCCAGCGCCGTTATCATCGGCGTTGTCAACGATTTTCACACCGGCTCGTTGCGCGAACAGCGGTTGCCGGTGATTTTACATCGCCTGTCGATCTTTCAGACGGGAACCATGTTCGTGAAATATCAGCGCGGCAGGACGCAGGAGGGATTCGAAGCTTTTCAAAAGGCATACAAAACGATTGAGCCCGATTACACGCTTAAATACTGGTTTCAGGACGACACGTTCGACGACCTTTACAAAACCGAACGGACCGCATCGTATCTGGCGATCTTGTTCACCGTCATTGCACTCATCATCGCCATCATCGGTATCGTCGGACTCGCCATGTTCAACCTGGCGCGCAAGACCCGGGAGATCGGCGTCCGCCGGGTGTTCGGCGCTTCCGCCGCGCAAATTCTGGCGCTGCTTACGCGTGAATTTTCTTTTGTGATGATCGTGGCGCTGGTCGTTGCCGCGCCCCTGACCTACTATGCTGCCAGCCGGTGGTTGCAGACCTTTGCCTACCACGCGAATATGCCCTGGTGGATGTTTGTGATTGCGTTTATTTTGATTGCCGTAATTACAATCGGCATCACATGTTTGCAGGCGCTAAGAACGGTGAAGAGTAATCCCACGTCGGCACTGCGCTCAGAATAAACTGAAAACTTAAAACTGAAAGTTAGGGCGCATCGCGCAAAACAGAGATGTATTTGTTCTCGTCTCCCAATCACACATCCCACATCGTCAATCGCAAATAAAAAGACGAACCCCAGGATTTGTGATTAGCGATTGTTGATTGGTTATATTGCACATACCATGTCGCGCCTCCTCGGTTTTTCGATTTGCCTTTTATGCCTCGCAGCCTGTAATCCGCGACAGCACCGACAAACGCTGGCCGATCTGGCGCCATCGGGGTTTGTCGTATTGGACAGTACAGCCGGCCATCTCAACGGCGACACACTCCAGGACTTGATTCTCGTGCTGAAAAATCCTCATGAAGATTCGATTTCCCAGGCCGGCGACACCACCGTCCAGCGGCCATTGCTTATTTTCTTACGCCAACCCGACGGCACCTTGCAACTCTCGGCGCGGAGCGACAACGCCGTGTATTGTATTTCCTGCGGTGGTGTGATGGGCGATCCCTTTCAGGGAATCAGTATCCTGGGTAACAAGTTTTCGGTATTACATTACGGCGGCAGTGCCTTGCGCTGGTCGCGCACGATCACGTTTATCTATAACGACGGAGCGTGGTGGCTGCACGACGACGCCCTCCAAAGTTTCGACGTCGACGACAACGATGACGGAATCATCGAACACCAGCACGCCGAGGACTATGACAAACAGTCCTTTCTGGCGTTCGACATTTATCGCTGATTTCATTCCACAAATCCAGTACTGCTCTGTAATTACCCGCGCGTGTTGAATCGCGTTTGATCGCTCGTTTCCTCTCTGGTTCTTTCCAATCTTTTTTCATCTACTTCTCCCCAGCCTCGGTGATGCTTTTGGCTTTCGGGGATTGATGTGCTCGTCTCATAAAAATATGTTTAGTCAAGACCCGATAAAAACATGTTTACGCGGGCCAATCCAAAACCATTAGTACAATTTAACCAGTTCACA
>JASGKY010000059.1:0-71838 GCA_049840435.1 Verrucomicrobiota bacterium
AAGGTTAATAGGGAAACACGATAGAATCCGAACAGCACCTTGAGTCTGCCAGAGCGTCGGCAAATAATCCATGTCTTCCGGCTGATGCTCCATTTCGGCTTTAGCCGTCGTCTGGCAATGTTTCTTCCAACACCGATTAAACCATGAGCAAGTCTGCCCCAGTCCAACGCCGCGTCACTACCTGACGCTGCCCACCTATCTGCCGGCCGCGCCCGACCTGAATCCGATGTTTCTGGAAAAGCGCGTTTATCAGGGCAGCAGTGGCAAGGTGTATCCACTCCCATTCACGGACCGGATTGCCGAGAAGCCGGTGAACCGTAAATGGCAGGCGGTATGGATTGAGAATGAATTCATCCGGGCGATGGTTTTGCCGGAAATGGGCGGACGCATCCATGTTTTGCAGGACAAGACCAACGGTTATGACCTGCTGTACAACCAGCCAGTCATCAAGCCCGCGCTGGTGGGTCTGGCTGGGCCTTGGATCTCGGGTGGCATCGAGTTCAACTGGCCGCAACATCATCGGCCCGCGACTTTTTTGCCGGTGGATTTCCAGATCGAAGAACACGCGGACGGTTCCAAAACCATCTGGTGCAGCGACCATGATCCGATGTGCCGCATGAAGGGTATGCACGGCGTTTGTTTGCATCCGGGCCGTGCGTATTTGGAATTGAAAGTGCGGGCCTACAATCGTACGCCGTTGGTGCAGACGTTTCTCTGGTGGGCGAATGTCGCCACGCGGGTGCATGAAGCCTATCAAAGTTTTTTCCCACCGGACGTTTATTATGTGGCCGACCATGCGCGCCGTTCGATGAGCGAATATCCGCTGTCGCCAAAGGTTTTTACTATGGCGTGAATTACGGCGAACGCGGCGCAACGGCGTTTCCAAAAAACGAATGCCATCATCAATTCATCCCGCCGCATTGTTAAACGTGCGGCGGTCGCTGATACCTGACTACGCGCCGAATGATCTGTCGTTCTACGCGAATATTCCGGTGCCGACGTCTTACATGTGCATGGGCAGCAAGGAAGATTTCTTTGGTGGTTATGATTATAAGGCGCAGGCGGGCATCGTCCATTATCGCCAATCACCACATCTCGCCAGGCAAGAAACAATGGACGTGGGGCAATCATGATTTCGGTTATGCGTGGGACCGGAACCTGACCGATGCCGGACGCGCAGGGTGAGTTCGGCCCTTACATCGAGATCATGGCGGGTGTGTACACTGACAACCAGCCGGATTTCAGCTTTCTGCAACCGGGCGAAACCAAAACTTGGAGCCAGTATTGGTATCCCATCCAGAAAATCGGCGCCGCGCAGCATGCAAATCTGGATGCAGCCATCAGCTTGCGGCGAAAGTGGCCTTGGAAGAAAACTTCAGCTTCGGTGTAGCTGTCACGCAATCATTCGAAAGCTGCGCGTTCTTATCTCAGCCAAAGGCAAGAATGTCTTAGCGCTTCAACCGCGATCTAGTGACCAGCCTTTTCCGTTCGTCGAAGCGATTAAATTGCCGCCTGGAATCGATGAGACCAGGATTTGCATATCTGTGTCATGGATGCTCACAGGCGAGTGAAATGATTTCGTATCAACCCAAGCCACGCGCGAAAGGTGAAGTGCCGCCGCCCGCGTCGGAACCGCCGGCTCCGGCTGACATCGCCAGCGCCGATGAGTTGTTTGTCACCGGACTTCATCTTGATCAGTATCGTCATGCCACCCGCTGCGCCGGCGCTGTATTGGCGTGAAGCTTTGCGGCGCGACCCGCTGGATGCGCGGTGCAACAATGCTCTCGGCCTGTGGCATCTCCGTCGCGGTGAATTTGCCGAGGCAGAAAAACATTTTCGCTCGGCCATCGAACGTCTGACCCGGCGCAATGCCAATCCCTACGATGGTGAAGCGCATTACAATCTTGGCGTTTGTCTGCGTCATCTAGGGCGCGACGATGAGGCTTACGATGCCTTTTACAAGGCGACTTGGAATCAGGCGTGGATGGCAGCGGGTTATCATGCGTTGACGGAGATTGATTGTGGTCGTAACAATTGGCCAGTCGCGCTTGAACATCTGAATCGTTCACTCCGTTTTAACACTGACAATCTGCGCGCCCGAAATCTGAAGGTCATCGTTCTGCGACAATTAGGTCGGGCCGACGAAGCAAGGCAGCTCCTGCGTGATTCGCTGGCGCTGGATCGGCTGGATGTGTGGGCGTTGCATCTCAGCGGCGGTGAACTGACCTGCGATCTTCAGACGCAACTCGACCTCGCCCATGACTACGCCCGGGCTGGATTTTTTGCCGACGCCATTGCGCTGTTGCTGGCGGCGTCTGCCAAAGCGAAAGATTTGCCAGACCAAAGCTGGGGCGCATTGCCGTTGGTGCAATACACGCTCGGCTGGCTGGAACAACGGCGTGGCAACAACAGCGCTGCATTCCGCCAATTTCAGAAAAGCTGCGACACTATCGCCAGATTACTGTTTCCCGGCACGCTTGGAGGAAACCGTTATCTTGGAAACTGCGCTGCATGTGAATCCGAAGGATGCCCGGGCGGCGTATTACCTTGGCAATCTGCTTTACGACCGCCGTCGCCACGAGGAGGCGCTGCAACTGTGGGAGCGGAGCGCGAAACTAGATCCGAAGTTTTCCGTCGTCTGGCGCAATCTCGGCATCGGTTACTTCAACATTCGACAGCAACCCGCCAAAGCGCGGGCGGCCTATGATTGCGCCGTCAAAGCTAATCCTGCCGACGCCCGGTTGCTCTACGAGCGTGATCAACTCTGGAAACGCCTCGGCGATAAACCTGCGAAGCGCCTCAAAGAACTGGAGCGGCGGCTCAATCTCGTGCAACAGCGCGACGATCTTAGCGTGGAACTTTGTGCGCTCTACAATCAAACCGGTCGGCATGACAAGGCATTGGCATTGGTCAGCGTCCGCAACTTCCAACCGTGGGAAGGCGGCGAAGGCGGTCCGCTCGGACAATGGGTTCGTTCGCACCTCACGTTAGGCCAAACAGCGTTGCAAGCTGGCGACTCAGCCAAAGCAGTTGAGCATTTCGCTCTGGCCTTGACTGCACCCTTGAATCTCGGCGAGGCCAAGCACCTGCTCGCGAATCAAAGCGATATTCATTACTGGTTTGGTTGCGCCCTCGCCGCAAATGGCGATGCCAAGAAAGCCAAAGCGCACTGGCTTGCTGCCGCGACGTTCAAGGGCGACTTCCAAGAGATGAGCATCCGCGCCTTCAGCGAGATGACATACTACTCCGCGATGGCGTTGGAAAAACTCGGCGAGCGCAACAAGGCAAAGAAACTTTTCCGCGACCTGCTGACCTACGCCCAGCAGTTGGAGAAGTCCCAAGCGAAGATTGATTACTTCGCTACCTCGCTCCCGACGATGCTGCTGTTCGATGACGATCTCCAGTTCCAGCAGGAAACCGCTGCGCTATTTCTGCAGAGCGCAGGCCCAACTCGGACTTGGCAAAAAGGCCCAAGCAAAAAAGCTCCTCACCACCGTGCTCAAGCGCGATCCCAACCACGCGCTTGCTGCCGATCTGAGTTCTCAGAACAATTAACTGCATCCCATGATCACCAACACTTCGACGGAAACGTCGCAACTCAAAGCTAACTACAACCTCGGCTACGTCTGGCTCATTTCGTCCGTCGCCGCAATGGGCGGATTGCTCTTCGGCTGGGATTGGGTGGTCGTCGGCGGTGCGAAGCCATTTTTCCAACGCTACTTCGATCTCACGACCGAGGCGCAGATCGGCTGGGCGAATAGTTGTGCGCTCATCGGTTGTCTTGTGGGTGCGCTGCTCGCCGGGGCATTGAGCGATAAGTTCGGGCGCAAACGCCTGTTGATTCTTTCAGCGCTGTTGTTTGCAATCACTTCGGTCGGTAACGGGCTGGCACACAACTTCACCGTGTTCATCGCGTGGCGCATGTTGGGCGGGGTGGCGATCGGCCTCGCGTCGAGTTTGTCGCCGATGTACATCTCCGAAGTCGCGCCAGCGCAGATGCGCGGCAAGCTCGTGGCGATCAATCAACTCACTATCGTCATCGGCATCCTGCTCGCACAGATCATCAACTGGTATCTCGTCCGCAACTTGCCGACCGGTGCGACGGATGAATTCATCAAGAACTCCTGGTTCGGTCAGCAAGGCTGGCGCTGGATGTTTGGCCTGACCGCCGTGCCGTCGCTGTTGTTCCTTGCAGGAATGTTTCTCGTGCCGGAAAGTCCGCGCTGGCTGGCGAAGTTTGGGCGGGTAGAGCAGGCGCAAGGCGTGTTGCGGCGAGTTGGCGGCGATGCTTACGCGACTGCTGCCGTAGCGGAAATCCAATCCACGCTCTCGAAGGAGGAAGTGCAACACGTGCGGTTTACCGATTTACTTGATCCACGTCTGTTCAAGGTGTTGGTGCTCGGCGTGGTGCTGGCGGTGTTTCAGCAATGGTGCGGCATCAACGTCATCTTTAATTACGCCGAGGAAATCTTCAAAGCGGCAGGCTACGATATTTCAAGCGTGCTGAAGAATATTGCGTGGACCGGCTCGGTGAATCTGGTCTTCACCTTCGTGGCGCTGGGCACGGTGGATCGCTTCGGACGACGTCCATTGATGCTGTTGGGTGCGGCTGGGTTGGCGGTGATCTATGTTGCAATGGGATTTTGTTACGCAAAAGGGGTGCAAGGCTTGCCGGTGTTGCTGTTGGTGCTGGCGGCGATCGGTTGTTATGCCATGTCGCTCGCGCCGGTGACGTGGGTGGTCATTTCGGAGATTTTTCCCAATCGCATCCGCGGCGCAGCGATGTCGGTGGCGGTGACGGCGCTGTGGATCGCATGTTTCATCCTCACCTACACATTCCCGATCTTAAACGCCAAGCTGGGTTCAGCAGGAACATTCTGGCTCTACGCGGTCATATGCGTGGCTGGATTGGTGTTCATCTTCTTCAAACTGCCTGAGACCAAGGGCAAGACTCTGGAGCAGATTGAAAAAGAATTGGTAGAATGAGCATCGCCAGTTTTGGGGGCAGTTTTGCTTGGAAGTTTGAGTGACAGCCAAACATGTCCGGCGCATGATACCCGATGTAAATTTCATGCGCGTAAAATCTCTGCTTACTCATTTGCTTTTAGCTCTCGTCGGTTTGGGGATTTTGCCAGTTGCGCTGGCGACAGATTTCTCCATGCCGCTCGCCGGCAAATGGCGCTTCCAGATGGATCGTCATGATGTTGGAATCGAGGACGCCTATTTCAAGCGTGACCTGACGCAGAGCATTCGGTTGCCGGGCATTCTTCAAGCCCAAGGTTTCGGCGATGAAATCAGCACCAATACGCCGTGGGTGCTGTCACTCTACGACAAGGTTTGGTTTCAACGCGAGGACTACAAAGCCTTCACGACGCCGGGGCAGGTGAAAGTCCCGTTCGTCAGCCACCCGGAGCAACATTATCTCGGCGTGGCGTGGTATCAACGCGACATCGAGATTCCCAAGGAATGGGAAGGTCGCCGTGTGGTGTTGTTCTTGGAGCGCACCCGCTGGGAAACTCGTGCCTGGCTCGACGACGAGCTTGTTGGCGCGAATCGTTCGCTCTGCACGCCGCACGAATTTGATTTCGGCATCGTGACGCCAGGCAAGCATCGCCTCACCGTGCGTGTGGACAATCGGATGTTGATGAACTATCGCCCGGACGCGCACGCGGTGTCCGATTCGCTCGGCAGCACGTGGAATGGGATCGTGGGACAAATCGAACTGCGCAGCACGCCGCCGGTGTGGATTGAAGAAATTCAAGTTTTTCCAAGTGCTCAATCCAAAATCATTGACCTCAGGATTCATATTGGCAACGCCACGACCCAAAGCCATGAGACACGTTACCAAATTTTGACCTCAAAAAACCGCGACTCAGATAAAATCGGGATTTATGATACTACCAATGTGCCCTCGGGAGGCAGGTGGCTTGATGCGCGAATCTTCCTGAAGTCGGAAACCAAAGAATGAGACGAGTTTCGCCCTGAACTTAAATCGGTTTTTGTTTCGATTAATACAGCATACAGCATAGAGCATAAAACTATTACCTTTGGCCTGCGTGACTTTAAAACCTACGGCCAAGAATTCATCATCAACGGTCGCCCCACCCGTCTGCGCGGCACCCATCACGGCAGTGATTTTCCGCTCACCGGTTATCCGCCGTGCAACGTTGCGTATTGGTTGAAGTAGTTTAGGACCTGCAAGGAATGGGGCTTGAACCACGTGCGCTTCCATTCATTCTGCCCGCCGGAAGCCGCATTCACGGCAGCGGATGAGGTCGGCATCTACCTCCAGCCCGAGCCCGGCATGTGGAACGAAATCAGCCCCGGCACGCCGATGGAGGCGATGCTTTATGAGGAAACCGAGCGCATGATCAAATACTACGGCAATCATCCGTCGTTCGCGCTCATGTCGGCCAGCAACGAAGCCAAGGGCCGCTGGAAAGAAGCCTGCGCGAAGTGGGTGCAGCATTTCCGCAAGCTCGACCCGCGCCGGCTCTACACGCCAGACACCGGTTGGTCACTGATTGACGAGCCCGGTCCGGTCGGCGACAAGGCGGATTATCTCGCCGTGCATCGTATCGGACAAAACATGATGCGTGGCGAACGCGCGTGGTTTGGTCGCGATTACGCCCGCGCCATGCAAGGTGTGGACGTGCCGAATATCGCTCACGAACTCGGCCAATGGGTCGCGTATCCCGATTTCAACGTGATCAAGAAGTTCACCGGCTTTATCCGCCCAGGGAACTATGAAATCTTCCGCGCCTCTGCCAAGGCCAACGGCGTGTTGGAATACAACAAACAATTCGCCGAAGCCTCCGGTCGCTTTCAACTTGCCTGCTACAAGGAAGAGATCGAAGCCAATCTTCGCACGCCCGGTCTCGGCGGGTTTCAATTGCTTGATCTGCACGATTACACCGGGCAGGGGACGGCACTGGTCGGATTGCTCGATCCGTTTTGGGAGGAGAAGGGCTATGCAAGTGCACCCGCATGGCGGCAATTTTGCGGCCCGACAGTTCCTTTGGCCAGACTGAGCAAGCGCGTCTTTACCACTGCCGAATTGCTTGAGACTCCAATTGAATTGACTCACTACGGTGGCGACGTGGCAATAAAGCGATTTATAAAGTGGGAGATTCTGAACAATGCTGGACGACCAGTGGACTTCGATGAGTTTCGCCTTCGGTCTCTCACTTATGGCAGAAACACCAACCTAGGAGCGATGCGCTACGATTTGAGCAAATTTCCAGCGCCCGCTTCATATAGCTTTATGCTCAGCGGAGACGATGCAAAAGGCGTGAGATTTCGAGAATTCCTGGAACTTCTGGCTCTACCCGGCGCAAGTCTCCGCTGAACCCAGCAAGGACGTTCTCGTCACGAGTTCGTGGAGCGAGGCAGAAGCCAAGCTTGCTGCCGGTGGTAAAGTCCTGTTCCTCCCACGCAACGCCGATCTCGACTGGTCCAGTCCGCCGCTCGATAACATCCCGGTCTTTTGGAATCGCCTGATGAGCCCGCAATGGGGACGAATGTTCGGCTTGTGGTGCGACATCAAACATCCCGCGCTCGCCGGCTTCCCAACCGAAGCCAACTGCGATTGGCAATGGACGCAGATCACCAAAGGCACGCGCGCGATCAACATCGGCAAGCTGCCGCCGGAGTTGAAACCCATCGTCGCCGCGATTGACGATTGGAATCGCAACTGGAAGCTCGCGCCCATCTTCGAGGCGCGCGTAGGGCAGGGGAAGTTGCTCGTCTGTTCCTTCGATGTCTCTACGAAGCTCGACGAGCGCATCGTCGCGAGGCAGTTGCGCCGCTCGTTGCTCGATTACGCGGCGAGCGAGAAGTTCCAACCGGCGGTTGCTGTCGCGGCGGAGCAGATGCGTAGTTTGTGGTTCGATACGCTCGTAATGCGCAAGCTCGGCGCGACCGTGTCCGCCAACAGCGGCGAAGGGCTTGAGGCGCTGGACGGTGACCCGAATACGTTCTGGCTGGCCGGTGGACGTGGACGCGGCGCGGATGGTCGCAAGCATCCACACACGCTGACCATTTCGTTCACCAATGCCGTCGCAATGAACGGCGTGGCCGTGATGAACTGTCAGAACGATCGCGATCATCTCGGCGACGTGCGCGGTTACATGATTGAATTGAGTAACGACGGTCAGGCGTGGCGCAATGTCGCGGGCGGCGAATTAGCTTCCACGTGGAATCCGCAAACCATCCCATTCGCGCAGACTGAAAGCGCAAGTCACCTGCGGTTCACTGCGATGTCCGGCTATGGTGCGGATACCAGCGCGGCATTGGCGGAACTCGCGGTAATTTATGCCGGACCGAAGCTTCCTGAGAATGGAGATGCAAATGTTACCTATCGTCGTGTGCGCAGCACGGCGAGTGACGTGGATGAAGGCGACACTTCACTCAAGTCTGCGATTGCTCAGCCAGCCACGCCTTGATCAAGGCGTCAGCACCTGCACGCGATAAAACTTTGCCGCCTCGCCCAGCGGTTCAATGCGTGAAGCAGTCGAGTCGGTCGCGGTCACATCGGGAGTAAGGTCGAACCATGTTGTATCAGCGAGGTTGGTCTTGGCCTGCACGCGATACACTGTGTCGCCGATAGCGCTCCACGTCAGCACAACGTTTGTGCCTGCGAGTTCAATCTGTTGGATCAGCGGGCGTGGCAGGACAGTGACGGTAAATCCTTTCGTATCACTCAACACCGGAATGCCATTATCAGTGACCAGCACCGTAATGTTGTTGGTCGTGTTGGCGTCGCTATCGCCGGTCTGCCAGGAGAAAATTCCCGAGCTAGGCACGATGCCGGAGTTGGCTGGCGGTGTAAGCAGGCTGTAGCTAAGAATGTTGGCAGGGAGATCTGTGTCCGAGGCTTCGTTGGTTTGCGTCACGAGCGTGCCAGCGTGGACAACGCGGCTCGCGATGGCGACCAGGCTCGGTGCGGCATTTGTTTCGCTCACATTGATCGTGAATGTGTTTGTGACACTGAGCGAGGGGGAGCCGTTGTCAGTCACGCGCACTGTCACGGGATAATTCCCCGGGCCTTGTGCTTCAGTCGGCGTCCAATTCATGACTCCGCTGCTGGGCGTCGAGGTCAGCCCGGCTGGCCCTTGCACCAATCCAAACGTCAGCGCGTTGGCCGGGAGATCGGAATCCGTGGCACTGTTGATCGCGGTCCAGGCGGCGAGTTCCACGATGTTTTGCGTCAGCGGCACGGTCGTACTGGGATGGCGTTGGTTTCGTTGACTGTGATCGTGAAGGATTTTAAATCACTCTGCGGCGGTGCACCGCTGTCGGTGACGAGGACGCCTAGGTTGTAAACACCCGGTCCTTGTGCTTCGACCGGCATCCACGTGAACACGCCAGAACTCGCGCCGATGGCCGCGCCAGCCGGAGCGTTGCTCAACGAGTAGGTCAACGTGTTTGGTGTGAACACTTCAAAGTCGTCCAGATAGATGTTGTGTGTCGTGTTACTGGCGAGCGGTGCGAACGCCACGTGTTCCAGCACTGCCAGTCCGGAGGCTGTGGATAACACGCCATTGCCGCTGACAAAGCTGATCACCGGTTCAGCGGCGAAATTGAATTCCAACGTGGTCCAATTGCTGGCGGTGACGGTGCGCGTGGGTTGCGGTTGACCGCTGCTGGAACTAGTGATGCCCACCCATTCAATCGCGCCGGTGCTGCCGCCGTTCGAACCGATCGGTGTGCCGGCGGCGACGGCGGCTTCGCGGATACCTAAGCCGACGCGCACCGCTTTGTCGCTCCAGATGCGGAAGCGGAAGCGTTTGGTGAGATCAATCACCGGATTGGGGAAAGTGCCGACACCAGAGGTAGTGAGTCGCACCCACGGCGCGGTGGCATTGTTGGTGAAAGCAAAGCTGACATTTAAAGCCCGCGCACTGTTGTTGCCGGTGGGAATGGCGGCGGCGGTGAGCGAAACGTTGGGCGTGTTGCTCATCCAGCCTGAAGTGGAGCCGGAAAAGCGCGGTTCTTGAAAAAGGATTTCCACCCCAGTGCCAAAGCTTTCAAAATCCGTGAGCGGCGTGACGAAGTCGGTGGCGGTGGCGGCGTTCGTGAAGGCGAGCAGAATGGTTTCAAACACGGTTTGATTCGGGATCGCCGGCAGCACGGGCGGCAAGCCGGGTGTCGTGGCGCTGTTGGTGTTGGAATAAGCCGAGGTGGTAGTCTGGTTGAAGGTGCGAACGCGATAGAAATATGTCATGTTCGGCAGCACACTCGTGTCTGCGAAGGTGATAACGCCAGCCCGAACAAAAGCATTTTGTAACCAAGGCCCGGTTGCGGCGGCGGCGCGTTCGATGTAAGTGCCCATTTCATTCGCCGCCGTGTCGGTCCAACTCAAGTTGATCCGATAGGCGGATGCCGCCGTTGCGGTGAGACTGGTCGGTGTGCCCGGCGTAGCGCTGACGCGTTCGAGGTAATTCTCCACGCACCAGCCATTCGTGTCACCCCAATCCACCTGCCACCAGGTATGGCCGACACCATCCAAGGTGACCAAGCTTGGCCCGCCGATGATGGTATCCCACGCTGCCGGAAACCTTTGTTGCCACCTGCGGACAGAGCGTGCCGTTGGTGATGTTACCACCGGGACATTCGCGGATGCTGAGGCTCGAAGTGCCGAGGACTTTTACATCATCGCCTATGATTAGCGGTGCGCCCTGCACGAGCACGAGGTCGGGATAATAATGCTCACACAGCCAGACCCAGTTCTGGATCGGATAACCGTTCGTGACGGAATCGCCGGTGACGCGATTCTGCATCCTGCGTCCACTGGCCCAACGCGCCGTGCCCCACTGACACATGCCGCGGCCGTGGCCAAATTCCAATTCGCCGGTGCAGACCGGATCATACAGACAACCACCCGTCGGCGCGGTGAAACCATCGCCACAGGCTTGGCCCAACTGATTGTTCTCGGCGGAATACTCGGTGATCTTGAAACCGATGCGAGTCGCGCCGGGTTTGAACATTACCCAGTTTGCTGTGGCGTTGACGGCAGCCGTCGTGCGACTGTCGCTGGCCGTGTGGAGGTAAGCCTGACAGGACGTCGTGCCGCAGATGTCGTAGTTCACGTCGTCCGGTGAATTGACGAAGCCCGCCGCATAGGTGCGGATCGCCACCGCGCCCGCAAGCAGACTGTTTGTGCCGCTGTTGCCTGGCCCGGTGCTGCCCCACGATGCAATCCACTCCGATGGCAGCGAGCGCTGGCAATACGTCTGCAGCGAGATGTAATCAATCGTAAAACCATCCTGCCGCAGCACGCGGATGTTTGTGGGGATGCGGACGTGCGCGGAAAGCGAGGCGAGTTGCGGGGTGACGACCACTCCATCGCCGACTGCTGCAGCGGTGAATGTGGTTTGAATTGGGGCTGATGCTGCGCTGATCGCGGTTGGATTTTCTTCCCGTGTGTTGATGGGATATTCGCTGCGTCGCCGGAGGGTGCGTTCGTCCACCGTATTTTTACCCATGCCCCGCTGCAAGCGGATGCGATAGACCCAATCGCCTTCGGACCACAGCTCAAGATAGCTGCGAACTTCGGCGTGAAAACCTTCCTTGGTAAAGCTCAATCGGGCTGGCGTGTTGGTCGCCTCGGTCTGCGTTTGCACCGGCACGTAAATCTGGAAATAGCCGCGGGCATCGGTGAGTGTCTCACGACCGCTCGGTTCGGTGCGCACCACGACATCGGCCAATGGCGCGCCGGATTTATCATCCGCCACAAAGCCGATGAATACAGTTTCGTTTGCGCGATGCAACGTCGTTACGTAGTCCGGCTGAATTTCGCGCGGCGCAACAATTGGGTCCAGTTGAAACTCCAATTGATATTGATTGTCGGGGCGGACCTCGAATTCGCCCGCCATGGGCTGATAACCATCGGCGCGTACCAAAAGGTTGTGTCGCCCACTCCCTAATTTCAGCGTGGCGCGACCATCGGCATTGACCCCAGAGCGATGCAGGCTTTTGCCGGGCTGGGCGTCGTCCTGCGGGATGGCCTCGGTCGTATCAGGTTGCACCGCGAAGCCGGTGGCGCTGTCCACGAAACGAATATTCACCGGGACGTTGGTTGAAGCTGCGTTTGCAATAACCGCTGGAACACAAAGTAGCATTGCCATGATCACGAATGGGAGCGGCAACGTCGTCCGGACGCCAAGCCAAAGTGAGAACAGCTTTGAAAAACGCATGTCTGAATTTGTCTGGCCAACATAGCTTCAGTGCGGGTGGCGGAACAGTCTTACCAATCGAATCCTGCGACATGTTTGTGCGATAGCCCGACGGAACATCGAAAAACTTTCCATCACGCCCGCTTTGCCTATGCTGGCGGCATGAATCTGTTGCCTTTCGGTTCGTTGCCGGCGTTCAAATCGCGTCAGTTCGTGCCTGCCCAGCTTGATTTGGGCGACTGGACAAAGCTCGCGCCGTTGTTCGCCCAACTTGAAACCCGCATCGCCGCTGCCAAAACCGTTGCTGATCTGGAGGCATGGCTGTTTGCATGGGGCGAACTCAGCGCCGCACTCGACGAGGAGGCGTCTCGTCGCTACATCGCGATGACTTGCCACACTGATGATGCTGAGGCGGAGAAGGCTTACCTGCAATTCGTCGAGCAGATCGAGCCGCAACTCAAGCCTAGCCAGTTCAAGCTGGAGAAGCTGTTCATCGCGCATCCGCAACGGGCCAAGCTACCGTCGCCGCGCTACGATGTGTTTATTCGCGACGTGCAGAATCACGTCGAGCTGTTCCGCGAGGAAAACGTGGCGCTGGAAACCGAGGAATCCAAGGTTGGGCAACAATACCAGAAACTCAGCGGCTCACTCACGGTGCAGTTCCGTGGCGAAGAGAAAACGCTCATTGCGATGGGCAAGCTGCTCGAAGAGCCGGATCGTCCGCTGCGGCAGGAGGCGTGGGAACTGGTGGCCAAACGCCGCCTGCAGGAGCGCGAGAAGTTCGAGGAACAGTTCGATCAACTCGTGAATCTTCGTCAGAAGATTGCGGCGAATGCGGGCTTCAAGAACTACCGCGATTACGCGTTCCGCTCGAAAGGTCGCTTTGATTACACACCACAGCATTGCTTTGATTTTCATGACGCCGTGGCGAACGAGGTCGTTCCTGCGTTGCGTGAATTACAAGCACAACGCCGCCAGCAACTCGGTTTCGCCAAGCTGCGTCCGTGGGACACTGCCGTTGACCCGTTGAATCGTCCGGCACTCAAGCCGTTTGAAAAGGTTGAGGACATGGTCACGCGCACGCAGAAGATTTTCGACCAGCTTGATGGCGAACTCGCGGGAGGCTTTCAGCAGATGCAGGATTTGAAGCTGTTGGATTTGGCAAACCGCAAAGGCAAAGCGCCGGGCGGTTATCAATCTACGCTCAACGAAGCGCGCCTGCCGTTCATCTTCATGAACGCCGTCGGGCAGCAGCGCGATGTGGAAACCATCTTGCACGAAGCGGGTCACGCCTTCCACGCGCTCGCCACGCGCAACGAAGACCTGCTCGCGTATCGCAGCGCGCCGATTGAGTTTTGCGAGGTCGCCTCGATGAGCATGGAATTACTCGGCAACGAATTCATCGAGGAGTTTTATCCGCCCGCCGAGGGCAATCGCGCCCGGCGCACGCATCTGGAAGGCGTGATTAGCACGCTGGGCTGGATCGCGACGGTGGATGCATTCCAACACTGGATTTACACGAATCCGGGCCACAGCCGCGCTGAACGTTCTGCCGCGTGGAATCAACTCATGGACCGGTTCGCGGGCGACGTGGACTGGACCGGTTTCGAGGAAGTGCGGGCGAACCTGTGGCATCGCCAGCTTCACATCTTCCTGTATCCGTTTTACTACATCGAATACGGCATCGCGCAACTCGGTGCATTGCAAGTGTGGGCAAACTCAAAGCGCGATAAAGCCAAAGCTCTGCGTGACTACAAAGCCGCACTCGCGCTCGGCGGCTCGCGACCGCTGCCAGAACTGTTTGCCACGGCAGGCTGCAAGTTTCAATTCGATGCGGCGACGATCAAGCCGTTGATGGAGTTGGCGCGGACGGAGTTGAAGAAGTTTTAGGGCTCTGTGGCCATCACCTTGCGTCCTCGTCCTTGTCAGTTCTGCGGCGTGCATTCAATGGGCCGAAAGGGGAGTCTGGCGAATGCGCATACTCGCGGACTCCGGAATCATCTGGGCCGACAAGTTCGACACGCACCAAAGAGACATCGTCACGCATCTGATCGACAAAATACTCCGCTGCCTCTTCTTTCGAACTGGCTGGCAACTCGTCATAATACATCTTCCCACGATGCTTCCAGTGCATCCCGAAGATGAAATTTTGCCACATATGCGTTGCTCGTGGTCGAAGTGGGACGTGGAATTCACAGCCTGCTTCGGCTCGTAATTCGACTTTATTCCTGTCGAAATGCACTGTCAAATCTCCACCTGCAACCCGAGCTCGACCACTCGGTTAGGCGGGAGGCGAAAGTAGGCATTGGCTGGTTGCGCGTTGCGGGAGAGCAGGGCGAAGAGTTTCTTGCGCCAGCGGGACAATCCGCGTCGCTCGCTGGCGATGATGGTTTCACGACTCAGGAAAAAGGTGGTCTCCATCTCACGGAAATTCAGACCGTGCGGCTTGCACAATTTCAAAACCGTCTCGGCATCCACTTCTTCCATGAAACCGTAGCGGCCGATGACGCGGTAAAATCCCTGGCCGAGATCGGCCACGGTCACGCGGCGCTCTTTTTCCACGTAGGGAATCTCTTCGATGAGAATGGTCAGCAGCACGACGCGTTTGTGGAGAATTTTGTTGTGCTTGAAATTGTGCGTGAGCGCGGCGGGCGTGCCGTCCGGGTTGCCGGCGAGGAAGATGGCCGTGCCAGAGACGCGGTGTGGCTTGGTTTCGGAGACATCCTGCAAAAAGTTTTCGATGGGCAGCAGACTGTTGATGAGACGCTGACGCAGGCGGGCGCGACCGGTTTTCCAAGTCGCCATGAGTGTGAAGCCGATGATGCCGATGGTGAGCGGAAACCAGCCGCCGTGTGCCACTTTGGTCAAGTTTGCGCCAAGGAAGCAGAGTTCCGCTACTAAAAATACGGCGCACAAGGATGCTGTCGGGATCAGTTTCCATTTCCAAAGTCGGCGAGCTGTAAAGTAGAAGAGCAAAGTGGTGATGAGCATGGTCAGCACGACCGCGATGCCATAAGCTGCCGCGAGATTTTCGGAGGACCGGAAACCGAGCACGAGCCCGATACACGCAAGCATCAACCCCCAGTTGATCCACGGGATATAAATCTGACCGCGGGTGGAGGAGGAGGTATGTTCGATGGCGACGCGGGGCACGTAGCCAAGTTGCACCGCCTGCATGGTGAGCGAGAACGAACCCGAGATCAGCGCTTGCGAAGCGATGACCGCCGCCGCCGTCGCCAGCGCGACTAACGGATACAGCGCCCACGACGGGGCGAGGCGATAGAAGGGATTCGTGGCCATGTTGGGATCGCCGAGCACGAGCGCACCTTGACCGAGGTAATTCAGGAACAACGCCGGCAGCACAAGGCCGAACCACGCTATGCGGATCGGTTTCTTGCCGAAGTGTCCCATGTCTGCGTAGAGCGCTTCCGCGCCGGTCAGCACCAGGAACACCGAGCCAAGTTGATGAAAGCCGCGCCAGCCGTTCTCAGTGAAAAATTGCCAGGCGTAGGCGGGATTCACGCATTTGAGCACTTCAGGCACTTGGAAGACCTCCTTGATGCCCAGCACCGCAAGCGTGGTGAACCAAAGTAACATCACCCAGCCGAACACGCGGCCCACGCCGCCCGTGCCGATGCGTTGCACGCTGAACAGGCCGATAAGAATAGCAATGGTCAATGGCACGACATACGGCTTGAGCGCCGGCGCGGCCACCTCCAGACCTTCCATCGCACCTAAGACTGAAATCGCCGGGGTAATCAACCCGTCGCCATAAAGCAGCGCCGCACCGAATACCCCGCAGGCGATCAACAGCCACGTCGTGCGGCTGATGGCGCGCCGTTCGCGATCCGGAAAAGCCAGTGCCATCAGGGCGAGAATGCCGCCTTCGCCACGATTGTCCGCCCGCAAAACGAACAAGAGATATTTCACCGATACGATGAGGACCAGCGCCCAGAAAATCAGTGAGAGTACGCCGAGAACATTATCATGGGTCGGGGCGACGGCACTCGGGCCGTCGAAGCAGGTGCGCAATGCGTAGAGCGGGCTGCGTGCCGATGTCGCCATAAACGACGCCCAACGCCGCCAGCGCAACCATCTTGAGCGACGGCGGCACAGCGGGGGACTGCGTATCAGGCGCAATGGCGGTGTCGCTCGGCGGCGATGATTTCGGCTCCGGACTGCTGTCAGTTTGCATTGAGTTGGCGGGAAATCCGCTGCGGGTTGGTGCGTGCGAATGGCCCTTTCACATGCCGACGAGGTTAGCTGCCGGGCTGGGTCTTGAAAGTGACCTGCGGTTCGCACCGCTACGCCCCGGTCCGGGACTGCCGGACTTTGTCCTCGGCGCCGCGCGCTATCGCGCACGACTTAGGCTGCGGGCAGGAGCATCCCAAAAATGGGGGGAAGTGTCAAACGAGGGGCGGAAAGCCGAAAAGCATCCGCAGCAAAGTTCAAGGACCGTCAGGAGTCAATCTTGAGGGAATGCCCACGTCCTTTTTGGCCGGATTGCCCGCAGAATCAATAATTGTTGGCGTAATAAAGACGAGCAGTTGTTTGCTTTGCCTCTTGGCTGAACCCTTGGGCGCGCCCTTGAGGTTCGGTGGCGTGTCCAGCATCTGATCGCTGAAGTTGCCCAACACGATGGTCTGGCCATCCCACACGCTGGCCGACGTGGTCATCTGGCGTGTGCGGATAATGGGCAGGGGTAGCGTCCCCTTGTCATCCGGCGACGAGAGCTTGAGTTCTTGGCATCTTCGTAACCGAGGAATTCGGTAATGGTTGGGCTGAGAGTCATCTGAATCGTGTAGCCATCACTTGATACGGTCGGCAAAATGTCCAACACCGGGCCGAACGGCATGGCTTGCGATTGATAGACGAAGTTGGTCATACCGTTCGTGACCGCCGCAGTCATGCCGCTGACGATGGTCTTCACGTCAGTGACTTGAATCTGCGCCTGACGACCGCTCAAGGTCGTGACCTGCGGGACTGCCAGAATTTTGGCAGATGAACTGTTTTCCAAAGCGCGAAGTATTGCTTTGAATTGTGGTGCGGTGAAAATGCCGGTGAAATTAATCCCGTCTGCCTGGGTGATCGGTCCAAGAATTTTAGCCAGCTCCTTCGGTTGAGTTTTTCCAAACGGAATTTCCACAAACACCGCCTTGATGTTCACCTGAGGCGGTTGCCGGCCGATGACTTGCAGCAGCGATTCGATCGTGTCCAAATCCTCCTTGGTGGCGCGGACAAACAATCCGCCGGAGCGGTGGTTGTAAAAAAGAGTCTTGGGCAGAGTCAAATCCACCCCGGTAGATTCCAGCAAGGCGTGCAAGCCGGCGGTAACGTTGGTGGCAGTCACAGGTTTGAATTGAGGTAAGCGGTTTTCGATGGTGCGGGCAATTGTGGCTGGTTCAAGCTGGAAGGTGCGAGTGGTGAGTTCCGGCGCTGGTGCTACAACATTTCTTTGTGCTCTTTCGGACAACCCATCTCGAAGCGCGGTTTCAACGACGTCGAGTTCGCTCTCTGTAGCGCGAACCAATAGCCTTCCCTTGCTGGTCTTGTAATAGATGCTTTTCCCGAGCGCCGGATCTAGGTTCACCCCCATTTCCTGAGCCCAAGCACGAATGGCTGCTGACGCAATTGCATCGTGATTGGTGTCAACTGGCAGTTGACTGAGCTCCAGCTCCGAAAGATTGGTGATTGCCTTTTCGTGTAGAAACTTGGGCGAAACACGATACTCCCGGGTGTAAAGCCGCTCGCCGGCGGGCTGGTTGGTTGCCGAACTGGTTGTTGGCAGTTTCAAACGCATGACTTCGGCATTGGTGGTTTGTCCATTGATGACAGCGCGGACTTGATTGGAAGCGATTATCTCACCAGTGGCGATATTTGCCGTGATATGCCCGGCGCGAATCTCCGCAATTTCGTTAGTCTGACGCTCCGGACTGGTGCGATACCAAAACCATTGCTGACTCAGGCCGCCCGTTTCGTCTGCAGTCCAATTGTGCATTCCCCCATTGTCCGTGTTGTGATTTTGTCCGTTCGAAGCCTGGAATCCGAATGGATCGATAGTTTGCCCGATTAACCCAGTTCTGAAGAAAAGATTTTCTTGCGGGGTGGGAATGAGAGTGCGATGTGGACTTCGACGAGCTGCGAAGAACTTTGGGGTTAGTGCCATTCAACAATTCTTTGATCACTTCAATATCCTTTTTCGGCGCATAAATGTACAAAAGGCCCGGGCCGATTTTATATAGCACGTGGTTCGGTGGTCGCAAGTCCACGCCAGTTTGAAGAAAGCGCTTCTTGATGGCATCACCAATCTTGTCTGGCGCGTTGGTGATGTCATCGTTTTTAGATCAAATTCAGCCGTTGAATCATCCACCCCAATGAAGGGCAGGAATGTCTTCCGATCCACTTTGAACCTTTCAAACCACATATTCGTCGGCACATCGCATTTCATTTCGAAGCTAGCGCTGTTTGCACCAAAGTTGTATCGAATCGGGCGACTGGCATTGCTGACGATTAATTCGAGCAAGTTCCGCATGGTCGTGTCGCGTAGTTCAGCAGGCATGTTGATAACGACTGACTCGATGCCATCTCGTTTAGCAGGGTAATCCCAGTCTGGCGGCATCAGTAAACGGAAACCGATCTTCGTAGGGTCAGTTGCAAGCAACGCTTTATCGAGTTCTGCCAGCACCTCGCTCAGTTTTATATTCTGAATAAATACCCGCTCAAACTTGATCTGTTCGAGCACCGCGAAAAGTTCTTCGCGTGGTGGGAAAAACATCATCACCGTTCCACCGCTTGACGTTTTTTGCTTCTCAAATCTTGAACTCCAGGAGTGCTCCCATTTCGGCTGAGTAAACGAACCGTTTTCCGCGTCTGCCGTGCGGTTGATTGTTTCTAAAACATTTGTGGCTGGTTTGGATGCCGCTTCAATCACGTTTGATGCTACGGCCCCGACGACATTTCGCGCGCCCATGGCGGACAGGAGCAACAAAGTTCCACTGATGCACATTGCTGCCAGCATTGCGCGCCAGGTGAGGCGCAGGGCCGGGCGGTAGCCCGGGACAAGCAGCCGTTGCACGCGGTCGGCAAGGGAGGAAGATTCGCGGCCATCATCCCCGAAGGCGGGCGCAGCGGTAGGTGCAGGTTGCAAAATGTTTTCGGCCACGCGCACCAGAGTCCGGGCATAATCAGCGGGGGCACCGCTCAGTTCGATGGCGAGGGCGTCGCAGCAGGCTTCGCGTTCGCGACGGATTTGATGGCTGATCCACCACACGGCGGGATTGAAAAACAGCAACGCTTCGGCGAAGAGTTGGAACAGGTTCGCCAGATAATCGCCGCGCCGGATGTGGGCGAGTTCATGCAGCAGCACGAACTGGATTTGCGTCGGCGTCAGCGTGGTGAACAGCGACAGCGGTAAAATGAGTGTCGGCACGATGACGCCGACGACAGCGGGGGAAGTGAGTTTATCAGTGACGGCGACGCGAATCTTGCGCGTGAGTTGGACGGCGCGACAAGCTTCCGCCACCAGCAAAGAAATTCGTTCGTCTTCGAGCGGTCGGCAGGAGCGACGCAGTCCTTCCGCACCAGCCACTTTGATGCTGGCGCGAAACAACATCAACAGCGCACCAAACATCCACGCCAGCGCGATCCAAGCGGTCCAATTGATTTTAGCTTCTGGCTGGGCGAGTTCGGCGATGGCGATGATCTTATCAGTGGCGTCGGGGTTGAATGCGGTCGCTAGCGCTGGTGCAACCACCGCTGGTGTCAGAACGGTCGCCGGAACTGTTGTGACTGACTGTGGAGCATTTAGTGTTGCCCAAGTGATTAGGTTTACGATCAGCAGCAGGCTAAGCGCTCCGAGCGCGCAGCGATAGCGCGTGACCGGATTCGCCAAACGTCGCAACACTGAGCGCGAGGGCGAGAGCCA
Organism: Verrucomicrobiota bacterium; assembly: GCA_049840435.1. Classification (GTDB taxonomy): domain Bacteria; phylum Verrucomicrobiota; class Verrucomicrobiia; order Limisphaerales; family JADLHS01; genus JADLHS01. The sequence continues at coordinate 20,101 of JASGKY010000059.1, forward strand.
AAATCGCTCCTTGCCAAAGCGAATGTAGCAGTGCTCCGACAACATGCGCCCATTCCGGCGAGGTCAGCCAATGCAGCAGCGGATTCATGCTTTCTTTCCTTTGCCGCGCGACTTTTCATGTGCGGCGATGAGTTGCTTGAGTTGGTCCAGTTCGTCCCGCGAGACGTCTTTAGTGTCGAGGAGGCATTGCACCATCGGCGTGAGCGCGCCGTTGAAGGCGTGCTTGAGCGCGTACAGCAACTCGCCACGCTGAGCCTGGGCGCGGGTGACGGCGGTGCGGTAAAGCGTGACGTTCTTTTCCTTCTCCGCCTTGAGCAATCCTTTCCCGGCCATTCGATCCATCAATGTGCGGACGGTGGAATAGGTCCACTCGGTCTGCTGGAAGAGCTTCTCCTGAATGGTTGGCGCGGTGCAGGGCTCGCTGTCCCAGACGGCTTTAATGACGGTCCACTCGGCTTCGGTGAGTTCGATCGGTTTGTCGGCCATGACGAGATTGGTTTGGTGTAACGCGCGCATCATCTCTACAAGTGTCGAGCGCGTCAAGTGGGATCTTTACAAATGTAAAGATGTGGGCGTCTCTAAAAATCCAGAGCGTTGTGAAATGTTGTGGAACACGCTGGAGCAAGGAAGCCAGCGCTTCGCGCTACTCACCAGCGGGCTTGTCAGTCACCAGTGGGAGGAACTGGCGACTTTCGGGATCGAAGGCAAAGAGTTCAGCGGTGGCGATTCGGAAAAACCAGCCGTGAATGCGGAGCGAACCGTCGCGCAGGCGTTTCTCAACACACGGGTAGGTGTAGAGATTATCGAGTGCGAACAGGACGTTTTCCTCGCTGGCCGCGGTGACTTGCTCCGCGTGGCTTTTGAGATGCGAGTATTGAGTCTGCAATACCTGACGGACGGGCGTGGCGATAGCGAGCCAGTCTTGCAAGTGTGGCATGGAGACGTCCGCCGGCAAGCCGCGGAGCAGGGCTTCCATTGCGCCACATTGGGAGTGACCACAGACGACGATGTCGCTGACGTGCAACGATTCGACGGCAAACTCGATGGCGGCGGCGGTGGAGTTAGTGCTACCGGTCACGCCGGCAGGCGGAACGATGTTGCCGACATTTTTGACGACGAACAGATCGCCTGGCTTGCTTTGGGTGATGAGCTCGGCCAGCACGCGCGAATCGGAGCAGGTGATGAAAAGCGTGTGCGGGTCCTGGCTCTCCTGCGAGAGTTTGCGAAAAAGCTTCCGGTAGTTTCCAAACTCGTTCGTTCCGAAACTTGTGAACACCTTCGATCAGCTTTTGCATGGGTGGAGCTTAGAACTTATCGGGTTGGCTAGCGAGCTAGGTTTTTGTTCTTAGCCCGCGACTCGCGCGCCATCTGCGCTTTGTAGTTAAGTAATTTCTTTTGCAGCGCCTCATTGCTCGTGGCGAGGATGGACACCGCCAGCAATCCGGCATTGCGGCCATTGCCAATGGACACGGTCGCAACGGGCACGCCCGCGGGCATCTGCACGATGGAAAGGAGGGAATCCATTCCTTTCAGCGCCTTGCTCTCGACTGGCACGCCGATGACGGGCAAGGGAGTGTGACTGGCAATCATGCCGGGCAGATGCGCCGCACCACCGGCTCCGGCGATGACGATACGCAAGCCGCGCTGATGTGCCGTGCGGCCGTAACGCGCCATGTCATCTGGTGTGCGATGCGCTGAGACGACGCGCACTTCGTGCGGAATGCCGAATTGTTCGCAGACTTCGGCGGCGGGTTTCATGGTCGGCCAATCCGAGTCGCTGCCCATGATGATGCCGACGAGTGGCTTTGTGGTTTTGGTTTTCAAAGGTCTCCTCCGAAGCGGATGGTGGCAGCGGCGCACTGGGCGCGGTCGAGCGCTTCTTCGATCGTTTCGCCGAGCGTGGTGAGGTGGCCCATCTTGCGTCCAGGCGAACTAGTCGTCTTGCCGTAAACATGCACGTGCGTGCCGGGAATCTTCAGCGCGGCTTCGATGCCGTGCGGCCGGCCTGAGCCTTTTGCTGCGCCGAGCAGATTGACCATCACGGCGGCGGGGGCGCGGAGCGAGGTGTCGCCCAATGGCAATCCCATCACGGCACGGACGTGATTTTCAAATTGCGAGCAGACGCACGCCTCAATGGTGTAATGGCCGGAGTTGTGGACGCGCGGTGCCATTTCGTTGATGAGAATGTTATTGTCCGCCGTGAGGAACATTTCAATGCCCACGCTGCCAACGCCATTCACGGCGGCAACGGCACGCTGCGCGACATCTGTGGCGTGCGCGGTAATGTCAGCAGGGACGGCGGCGGGAGCTTTGACGACGTGACAGATGTGGTCGCGTTGGATGGTTTCTACGAGCGGATAACTGACGCTCGAACCGTCGCGCCCGCGCGTGATCATGATGGCGAGCTCGGCTTTGAACCGGCAAAACTCCTCAACGTAAAGCCCGTTCTTATCGCCACCGAGTTGTTGCCACGCGGTATCAATGTCCGTTGCGGAGCGGACGGTGAAGTTGCCTTTGCCGTCGTAACCATTGCGGCGCTTCTTGAGCAGCAGCGGCCAGCCAAGTTTTTCAGCGGCGGTGGCCACGGCGGCTTTGTCGGCGACGGCTTGGAAGCGCGGGACGGGCAAGCCGGCATCCACAAACGCCTGTTTTTGCGTGAGCTTGTCTTGCACCATGCGGATGTTCGTCGAGCTGGGCCAGAGCGTGTGACCGGCTTGTTCCAGCGCGGCGAGGCTGTCGGCGGAGACGAATTCATTTTCCAACGTCACGACATCAGATACTGCGCCGAGCGAGGTGAGCGTTTGCGGGTTGTCCCAATCGCCCACAATATGATGCGTGGTGAGGTCGGCAGCGGGACTGTGTTCCTGGCGTTCGAGCACTGCGACATCGCAGCCGAGCTGGCGGGCGGATTGGGCAATCATCTTGGCGAGTTGGCCGCCGCCGATGATGCCGAGGGTGGGAATCGAATGCGCCGGCGCCACTTTGGAGGAATCAGATTCCCGGGTTGAGATTGGTTGTGTTGCGCTGGTTTGGAGCACACTCGATTTTAAGCAATCAAGAGATAGAAGAAAAACTTTTTCGCCGCTGGGGAACGGTTCGGCGGAAGATTTGTTAAACTTCGCGGAATGGCCGAAACTTGGATTGCGTTGTCGGGTGGTTTCCCCTAGCTTGCGGAAGTTTGACATGAAAGTTTTTATCGACGGAAAATACTACGACGAAGGCAAGGCGATGGTGTCCGTGTTCGATCACGGATTGCTGTATGGCGATGGCGTTTTTGAGGGCATCCGCGCCTACAACGGTCGCGTCTTCAAGCTGAAGGAACACATTGACCGTTTCTTCTACTCGGCCAAGGCCATTCTGCTCGACATCCCGATGTCGCATGCGGAATTGATGAAGGCGACGGTCGAGACGTGCCGCAAAAATAAATTGCGCGATGCTTACATCCGTCTCGTCGTGACGCGTGGTGTGGGCACGCTCGGATTGAATCCGCGCAATTGCAAAAAGCCGGTGATCATCATCATCGCGGACAAGATCCAGGTTTATCCGCCGGAGCTTTATGCGAAGGGCATGGAAATCGTGACCGTGCCGACGACGCGCAACCTGCACAGCGCGGTGAACCCGGCGATCAAGTCGTTGAACTATCTCAATAACATCCTCGCGAAGATCGAGGCGAACAACGCTGGCGTGGAAGAAGCCGTGATGTTGAACTCGGAAGGCTACGTGGCGGAATGCACGGCGGACAATCTGTTCATCATCAAGAACGGCCAGTTGTTCACGCCGCCGCTGTCGGCGGGAGCGCTTTATGGCATCACGCGCGGCACGGTGATAGATCTGGCGGCAGAGGAGGGTATGAAGATTTCTGAACCAAACCTGACGCGCTACGACTTGTTCAATGCCGATGAATGTTTCCTGACTGGAACGGGCGCGGAAATTATGCCGGTGGTGAAGATTGACGGTCGCGTCATTGGCAACGGCAAACCTGGGCCCGTGGACGAAGCAAGTTAGTGAAGAATTATCATGCCTTGACGAACGTCGACTGGTGAGCCGATATAAGATTAGAGATTATGTTGTGTTATATCTGCAAAGAAAAGAACGCGACGGTGCATCTGACCCAAATCGCGGGAGATAAGATGCAGAAGGTGGACTTGTGCGAAGAATGCGCGAAGTCCAAGGGCGTCAATGACCAGACGGGTTTCTCGCTTGCAGATTTGCTGCTCGGCTTGGGCGCTTCGCAGGAATTGGAACAATCCGCCGGTGGCACGGAATTGAAATGCCCGCATTGCGGTTTCACCCACGCGGATTTCAAGAAGTCCGGCCGGCTCGGTTGCTCGGAATGCTACAACACGTTCGTCGGAAGGCTTGGATGGCTTGCTCAAGACCATGCACAAGGGCACGCGGCACGTTGGCAAAGTGCCGGAAACGTTCGCGCACGCGTCGCGATATTGCCGAACAATTGAGGAACGCTGCAGAAGAATTTGAATAAAGCCATTGAGACAGAAGATTTCGAGCAGGCGGCGCAGTTGCGTGATCGAGATCAAACAATTGAACAACCGGCTGCCTTCAGCCGTGGCTTGAACTGATGAATCTCGATGAATTTCTAGTTCCTGCTTCGCAAAGTGTTCGGCGAAAAGGTCCGAATGATCGGATCGTTATGTCGAGCCGCGTGCGGCTGGCGCGCAATATCAAGGACGGCGCGTTTCCCGGCTGGGCGAAAAAGCCCGAGCGCGTGCGTGTGCTGGAGATGATCCGTCCGGCCGTCGAGAGCTTGCCGGAGATGAAGGGCGCGTTCTCCGAGTCGATGGACAACATCTCCACGCTCGATAAACAGATTTTGGTTGAACGCCATCTCATCAGCCGTGAGCACGCGGCCAAGAGTTCGGGCAGCGGCTTGGTCATCAATACCGATGAAACCCTCTGCGTGATGATCAATGAAGAAGATCATCTGCGGATGCAGGCGTTGCGCCCTGGGTTGCAATTCGGCAGGCGTGGTAAGCATCGATCGATTGGACTCCGAACTGGAGAAGCAAGCTGGATTACGCCTTCAGCAATGACTTGGGTTACCTGACCGCTTGCCCGACAAATCTCGGCACGGGCATCCGCGTGAGTGCGATGTTGCACCTCCCGGGGCTGGTGCTGGCCGAGCAAATCAATCCGATCATTCAGTCGGTGAACAAGCTCGGTCTGGCCGTGCGCGGGCTTTACGGCGAAGGCACCGAGGCGCTCGGAAATGTCTTCCAGGTGTCCAATCAGATGACGCTGGGCGAGGCGGAAAGCAGCATCGTCGAGCGGCTGGAAAAAGTTTTGGCCCAGATCATCGAGCACGAGGAGAACGCCCGTGCCTCGTTGTTGGAAAAGAAACCCAAGATGGTCTACAACCACATCGGCCGCGCCTATGGGATTCTGGCCAACGCCCATAGCATTTCCTCGAAGGAAACGATGAATTTGCTGTCGCTGATGCGGCTCGGGGTAGAGATGGGGTTGTTTCCTAAGACAGATGGCTCGCTTGTGGACGAATTGTTCATCATGACCCAACCGGCCCATTTGCAGAAAAACTCACTCGGAAAAGCTGTCCGCCGAGGAACGCGATTTGCTCCGAGCGGATATGTTGCGCGAAAGATTAAAGCCCGTCAGCCGCCCCGTAGCCAAACCGGGAGGGCCGACTACACCCGGATTGGACAAGACCGATAAATCATAGCAACTTGCACCCACTATGAGTGAAGAAGCCATGAACAATTTTACGCCGCGCGCGCAACAAGTGCTGGCGCTCGCGCGGAAGGAAGCCGACCGCTTCAACCACAATTTCGTCGGCACTGAGCACCTTTTGCTCGGCCTGATTAAATTGGGACAGGGCGTTGCAGTCAACGTCCTCCAAAAGATGGGCCTCGATCTCGAGACCGTACGTATGGAAGTCGAGAAACAGGTCGGCACCGGCCCCGATCAGAAGATGATCGGCAACATCCCTTACACGCCGCGCGTGAAGAAGGTGCTCGCCCTCGCTTCCAAGGAAGCCAAGGCGCTGAATCACACTTACGTCGGCACGGAACACATCCTGCTCGGTCTGCTCCGCGAAGGTGACGGCGTCGCCGCTCGCGTGCTCAAGAATCTCGATGTGGACATCGAACAAACCCGTCAGGAAATCCTGAAGGAACTCGATCCCAATTTTGCCGCAACAGGAAGAACAGGCGTCCGGTGGTGAGCAGCCGTGAGAAGGCCGCTCCGTCCGGTGGTGGCGCTGCGGAAAAGAAAGGCGAAGTTAAAACGCCCGCGCTCAAAGCGTTTGGCCGTGACCTCACGGAAATCGCCCGCAAGGGCGACATGGACCCGGTCATCGGTCGTAAGAACGAAATCGAGCGCGTCATCCAGATTCTTTGCCGTCGCACTAAGAACAATCCCGTGCTGCTCGGTGAAGCCGGCGTTGGCAAGACCGCCATCGTCGAAGGTCTCGCTCAGGAAATCGCCGAAGGGCAACGTTCCGGAAATTTTGCGCGAGAAGCGTGTTATCACGCTCGACCTCGCATTGATGGTCGCGGGCACGAAGTATCGCGGTCAGTTTGAGGAACGTATCAAGGCGGTGATGGACGAAATTCGTCGCGCCAAGAACATCATTCTCTTCATCGACGAGTTGCACACCATCGTGGGCGCCGGTTCAGCCGAAGGCACGATGGATGCCTCGAACATCATCAAGCCCGCGCTCAGCCGCGGCGAGATGCAATGCGTCGGCGCGACCACGCTCAACGAGTATCGCAAGTATATCGAGAAGGACGCCGCGCTCGAACGCCGCTTCCAATCGGTGAAAGTCGAAGCGCCGTCCATTGAGGACGCGATCGAGATCTTGAAGGGCCTGCGTCCGAAATACGAAGAGCATCACAAGGCTGAGTTCACGGATAACGCGGTTGCAGCCGCCGTCAAGCTTTCGGATCGTTATATCACCGATCGTTTCCTGCCGGACAAGGCGATTGACGTGTTGGACGAAGCCGGTTCGCGCGCGCGGATCAGCACGATGACGCGTCCGCCGGAAGTGAAGCACATCGAAGTTGAGATTGAAGACATCAAGGGCAAGAAGGAGAAGGCCATCAAGAATCAGGATTTCGAAGGCGCGGCCACCATGCGCGACAAGGAAAAGCAGGCCAAGGAAAAGCTTGAGAAAATTCTGACCGAATGGCGCACCGCTCGCGAAGAGAAGCGCGTCGTGGTCGGACGAAGAGGATATTTTGCACAGTCGTTTCCAAGTGGACCGGCATCCCGCTCCAACGCATGGGTCAGGACGAAATGGCCGCGTTTGCTCGCAGTCGAAGGCGAGATGGCCAAAGTTGTCATTGGTCAGAAAGAAGCGCGTCTCGGCGATGTGTAAAGCGTTGCGCCGCTCACGTGCGGATTTGAAAGATCCGCGCCGCCCGATCGGCACGTTCCTGTTGCTCGGCCCGACCGGCGTCGGCAAGACGTTGCTGGCTCAGGACGCTGGCGGAACAGATGTTTGGCGATACCAAAGTCACTCATCCAACTCGACATGAGCGAGTACATGGAGAAGTTCAACGTGTCGCGCCTGGTGGGTTCGCCGCCTGGTTACGTCGGCTATGAAGAAGGCGGCCAGCTGACCGAGCAAGTCCGTCGCAAGCCGTACTCGGTGGTGCTGTTCGATGAAATCGAAAAAGCGCACCCGGACGTCTGGAACATGCTGTTGCAGATTCTGGAAGAAGGCAAGCTGACCGACAGCGTCGGTCGCGTGGTCAACTTCCGCAACACGATCATCTTGATGACGTCGAATGTGGGTTCGGACACGATCAAGAAGCGGCTCGACGCTCGGCTTCTCGCCGATCACGGACGAGAGCCACCTACGAGAAGATGCGGGAACGCATCCTGGAGGAATCGAAGAAGATGTTCCGCCCGGAGTTCTTGAACCGCTTGGATGACGTCATTGTGTTCCGCTCGCTGACGAAGCCCGGACCTGATCCAGATTCTGGATCTGGAAATCAACAAGGTCGTGAACCGCTTCGAAGAGCAAGAATCTCAAGCTCGAAGCTCGACGAGAAAGCGAAAGACTTCCTCGTTGAGAAGGGCTTCGACCCGCAATATGGCGCGCGTCCGATGCGCCGCGCGGTGGAACGTTACCTCGAAGATCCGCTGGCGGAGGAAATCCTCCACGGCCACTTGCACGAAGGCGAGCCGATCCAGGTCAGCAGCCGACAAGGAAAAGCTGACTTTCAATCAAAGTGCGCCGGCCGCAGGAGCGGCAGGGGCTTTGTCGAGCTAGGCCGGACCCTGCCAAGTTTCAAACGCCAGCCATTCGTGGCTGGCGTTTTTTGTTTCCACCGAACCCTTTACGGTTTGCGTCCGTTCTGGCAGGGTTACGCCAGTGATCATTTGTTGCCGTAATACGATCATTACGTTTTTTGCTGTCCTGCTGACCCTGTCAGCTTTGGCTGGAGGCAGCGGTCTGAATGTGGTAGTCGTAGTCAACCAGAACAGCACTAACTCACTGCAGCTCGGCAATTACTACTGCGAACAACGTGGAGTGCCGCCACAAAATCTACTTCGCGTCAACTGGCTGGGCGGCAACACCAATTGGACCAAAGCCGAATTTGAAAGCATCTTGCGTGCGCCCCTGAATTCCATGCTTACGACTCGGGGATTGTCGAACCAAATCGAGTGTGTGGTGCTCTGCATGGACATCCCGTATCGGGTGATTGATACAAGCAGCGCGGTGTCGAGCGACGCGAATGGAACCACCTCAGCGTTGTATTATGGCTTCAAGCCAAATCCTTCAAACCCATACACGACCTGCTCCCTCGCGGCAGGCTCAACCAGCGCCTACGCCGGCAGTGAGGGGATTTATCGGCAAACTCCACCGATTAATGCCAGCAGCAGTTCTTGGCTGACCATCCTGTTAACAGCTACCAATCTGGCCAAGGCGAAGGCGTTGGTCGATCTGGGCCGGGCGAGTGATGCCACGTTTCCGACACAAACAGTGTTTCTGGCTAAAAGCTCTGATTCCGTGCGAAACCTGCGCCATCTTCAAGCGGACAATGCCATTCTCAATACTCGGTTGCGGGGCAATTACCATGTGGTGCTGACCAATGTCTCCAGCCCTTTAGGGCTCGGGCCCATGCTGGGATTTCAGAATGGCGTGCAAATTTTCGAAATGTCCTCATTGGAGGTTTCTCCCGGGGCCATGATGGACAACTTGACTTCGTTTGGTGGTTTTCTGTTTGAGTATTCAGAACACACCACGGCGATGGATTTTATTAACAACGGGGCGACTGCGAGTTACGGCACTGTGGTTGAGCCATGCGCGTATGAAGCCAAGTTTCCCGATCCGCAGAATTACTTTTTCCAAGCGCGGGGCTTTTCTGTGGCGGAGTCTTACTACCAAAGTCTGGCGAATCCGTATCAAGGAGTCCTGGTAGGGGAGCCGTTAGCCGCGCCTTTTGCGGTTTCTGCCAGCGGTAACTGGATCGGGTTGGCAGAGGATACGGTGCTGGCAGGCGTCACAAATCTAAACGTGCAGTTTGTTTCCCCCAATCCAGATCGTCCGATTCAGCAAGTCGACTTGTTCCTAGATGGCCAGTTTCTGCACACCGTCACTAATATTGCCCCGCGGCAAAACAATGTTTTATCCGCCACCCTCAACGGGTTCACGGCGAACTATACCATCCCGGCTGCAGCGACGATCAAATCCGTGACCAGCGCATTGGTGTCGCAATTGAACTCCATGACGTTCAGCAATTCCACCCAAGTGGCAGCGGTTGCTCACGGCGATCGCATTGAGTTGCAAAGTCTGAATCTGAACACGCCCGGCGCGAATGTGACGGTGTCGGTCAGCAACGCTGTTGGTTCAGCAGCTTTGTTGACGACGTATCTCACGGCCAGCCGCAGCAACTTCCTCGATACGCCAGCCGCCGGACTTCGGCAATTTTCTGTGGCGGTGCGCCGTGGTGGCTGGGGATTACTTGCGCCTGACGGTTACGCGGACAAACGGAGTAATCACTCAAGTATCAGTCACGAATCAATCGCCCAGCAGTGGAAACATGCTTACAGACATGCAGGTGTTCGCGCAAAGCCTGTTGAACGCCATCAACACCAATGCGGGGTTGGGGGGCGTGGACGGAGTCGTTGCTGAGGATTTGGTGCTCGGGTTGTCGGGCAGTGACCCGGCAGCCCAATTCAATCTTCGCAGTCGCTCGGTGGGCTGGCGGGCGGCGCAAATTCAAGCGCAGTTGACCGGATCGTTTTCGATCAGTCCCACAACGACCGATCAATTGGAGGACAACCTCACCGACTTACGCCCGCGCAATCACCTTTATCTCACCGCCGGATTGACCAACCTCAATGTCACCTTTCCCTTCAACACCACGACCAATGCCGATGGGTATCATGAATTGACTGCCGTTGCTTACGAAGGCAGCCATGTGCGGACACAGACACGCATCTCGCGCCGGGTGCGGGTTGAAAACAACCAATGGACGGCAACGCTTACCAGCTTGGTCGGACAAACCAATGTGGCCCTTGAGGCAGGGTTGAAATTTGTCGTGACGGCTCATACGAACAACATCACCAAACTGGAGTTGTTCAGCACCGGCGGGTCACTTGCCGCTGCCACCAGCGTCACGAATGCTCTGTTCACCCTACCCGCCAGCTATCTTGGGTTGGGGCGGCATCCGTTCTTTGCTGTGGCAACTCGCAGCGGGGGAAAGCAGTATCGCACCGAACCAGTGTGGTTAAACATTGTTGGAACGGACAGTCCTTTCAAGGTCACGGCCGTGGATGCGCTGCCAACGCTCACTTGGCCGGCGACCCCGGGGCGTTCGTATTCGATTCTGAGCGCGACAAATGTGGCGGGGAACTATACTGTGCGGGGTGAGGTTGTGCCGACGAATTCGGCCGGAGTGTGGAGCGAAACAAACAACACTCCCGGACCACGGTTCTATCGCGTGCGCACGCCCTAGCAATCATTTTGAACACCATGACGAGTCTGGGTTTCCAATCAGCGATGAATCGTTTGAGGCTTATCCCCGCTATCGGTATTTACGGGCTCGTTATGGCTGCTACGCTCGGGCTGTTGCCAGCAATGGCCGCTACCAACACGTTGACTTGGGATCGCGAGAAAAATCTAGTAAGTGCGGATGTGCGGGATTGGGATCTGATCGGACTGATGGAATCCGTGGCGACTCAAAGTGGGTGGCATGTTTATCTCGAACCGGACTATTCCTACAAGGCCTCAACGAAGTTTCAGAATCTACCTCCAGGCGAAGCATTGCGGCGATTGTTGGGCAGCCTTAATTTCGCGATGGTGCCGCAGACGAATGGCCCGCAACGGCTGTACGTTTTCCGCACCGTGATGAAAAACGCCACCCAGCAAATCCGAAACGCTGGGGAACGCACCGCGCCCAAACCCCGCCGCGTACCGAATGAACTCATCGTGCGTTTGAAGCCCGGCACGGACGCGGAAGCATTGGCCAAATCGCTTGGCGCAAAAATTGTCGGAGTGATTCCCGAGTTGAACGCGTATCGCTTCCAATTCGAGAGTGAGGAAGCCACCGAAGCGGCCCGGCTGAAGCTGGAATCTAATCCCAGTGTAGCGAGCGTCGAATACAATTATTACATGGACCAACCGTTTACGCCGCAGAGTGTCGGAGGCATGGCCGTGCCGGAAACCAAGCTGACCCTTGATCCGCCGAAGACCGATGATTGCAAAGTCCTCGTTGGCTTTGTGGACACGACCTTGCAACAGCTAGATCCCAAGCTGGAGGCATTTGTGAAAACACGGATTTCTGTAACAGGGAATACTTCCACCAGCACGACGCCGACCCACCAAACGGCGATGGTCAATGCTTTCCTGCAATCGCTGCAAGCTTCCGGGCAGGCCAGCACATCCGCCCGGGTTTTGTCGGTGGATGTGTTCGGCAACGATCCGTCAGCAAATAGTTTTAATGTCGCTTTAGGCATCATGAAAGCCGTCAACGGTGGAGCCACTGCCATTAACCTGAGCTTGGGCGGCTATCAAGACGTGGCGGTCTTGCGGGACGTCGTGCAGCAAGCCACGGCGCTCGGCATTCCGCTGTTTGCCGCGGTCGGAAATGATGGCAGCAATACGCCATTTTATCCGGCGGCCTATCCGGGGGTGGTTTCAGTGACGGCCTTGGCGAAAGCCGGACAAATTGCCAGCTATGCGAATACTGGCACGCAAGCAGATGCTGCGGCGCCGGGAGCGGTGATTTTTTCCTACAACGGCCTGATATATGGCAGCCAAGGCACTTCGGTTTCCTCGGCCGTGGCGACGGGAATTGCGGCCGGGCTGGCAGATTCAACTTGTGCACCGTGGTCCAAGGTGATTCCGGCGGTAGAAAAAACCCTCGCTGTTCCCGCAAGCAAGTGAGTTAGTGCGAGGCGCAACCAACTTTGCCGAGGAGCAAGATATACCCCAGCACCCCCGCGATGAGGAGCGCTGGTTTTCCATGCACCATCATAATCAAGCCCACGGCCAGAACCGCCGCAATCGACAGGTGGATGGCAACACTTGAAAGCAATTTCATCGGCAGGAGTTTAGCTATTTAACAGTTCAGCACAAGTGTTCAGCGCACATGGGATGGGTGATCTGTAATGGTGTCGGCGCAAGCGATCCTTTCACCTGGAGATTGCCGTTGCATTTTAAGGCAGGCTTGCTAAGCGTTGAGGGCGGTTCAATCCGGGCACCTCTTTGGGCTGCGATCACATCAACCAACAACCAATAATTAAATCATCAATATGAAAAAACTACTTATAACCATCGCATTGGCCGCAGCCTTCGCTTGCTACAGCAATGCGGCGGAAGGCGAGGCCAAGAATGAAAACAAAGACGCGGCGGCCAAGAAGAAGTCCGAGAAACCAGAAAAATCTGCGCCCGGAGCCGAGCAAAAAGCGCTCCGCAAAGAATTGACGGAAAAATACGACGCGAACAAGAACGGGCGGTTGGATAAAGAGGAGAAATCAAAGATGACGCCGGAAGACCAGGAGAAGTGGAATAGCGTTGCCTCTACTGCCAAAGCGAAGTCGCCGGAAAAGGAAAAGAAAGACGCCGGAGCAAAGACGAAGCCGGAAAAAACTGAAAAGAAGCCCTGATTAGAAAGAAGTTTCTTCTCCCTCCAGCGTTGCTGACCCAGCGCTGGAGTTTTTATTTCAGCGCGCCGCCTGCCGAGGGATGGTGCTGGTTGCAGGCCGGCTGATTTCTCCGACGCGATTTACCGCGCTTACCGCGACCGCATCCACTTCTGGCGAGGTCAGTGCCAAGGATTGGACGTTGCTGGGAACAATCTCAGTCTTCCAACGATTGTTTTGGCGGGTTTGAACGACCCAGAGACTTGGGGTTGTGCCGGAACTGGTCACTCCAACTGACACGGCTATTGTTGACTCGACTGACGGTCACCACCGGAGTTTCTGGCGGGGGAGCTTTCAACCAAGGCATCGCTGGAATCAATGCGGGTTCGAGATAAGCATTCCGTTCCAGTCCCGAACTTAATCCGGCACTTTGCATCACGCTCTTCATGTTCCAATGCACATGCCCGGCGCTCACCGGTTGATTGGCGGCGAGGCGAACTTGGTTGAGGATTTCGTCGGGCTGCCACTTTTGCGCGGTTTTGGTGGCATCCAGGCCCGGCCAGATGTGGCGACGCTTGGGGTTCTGTTCATTCCACCAAGCGAGTAACACCGGGAAGCTCTGCTCCTTTGGATCAATGGCCCAATACAGCTGCGGCACAAGATAATCGAGCCAGCCGTTCGCCAACCATTTGCGGGAGTCGGCATAAAGCCGGGCGTAAGCATCATACCCTTTGATCTGTGGCGGATTGCCCGGTCGCCAGATGCCAAAGGGGCTGACGCCAAACTTCACCCACGGTTTGGTCGTCTTGATGGATTCATAGACGGTGCGAATGAAATTGTTGACGCTCTCACGTCGCCAATCATCACGATTCAGTTTCCGAGGCAACCCATACTTTCTCCAACTGGACTCATCAGGGAATTCAATTTCCCGACCTTGCGCATCCTTCTCTTGATACGGGTAGAAGTAGTCATCAAAGTGAACCCCATCCACGTCATAGCGCTTCACGACATCCAGGACCACTTTGAGCGAATACTCCTGCACCTCGGGTTGGCCGGGATCGAGCCACAGATAACGTCCGTACTCGCGCACTAACTCCGGGCGCGTTTTGCTGATATGGTCAGCTGAAATCGGTGCTACCGACTTGAAGTGATGCGCACGATACGGATTAAACCATGCGTGTAGTTCCAAGCCCCGTTTGTGCGCCTCGTTGATCGCAAATTCCAACGGATCATAATACGGTGCGGGCGCTTGCCCCATCTTGCCAGTCAGATATTCCGACCACGGTTCGAGTTTGGAAGCATAAAGAGCATCGCAGGCGGGCCGGACTTGAAAGATGATCGCGTTCATCTTCAACTGGGCAGCCCGGTCGAGGATGGCCAGCAACTCGGCCTTTTGTTCGGAGACGGGCAGCCCCGGCTTGGATGGCCAGACGCTGTTGCCCACGGTAGCCACCCAGGGCACCACGAAATTCCCGGTGAGGCTTCGGCGGTGTTTTTTCGGGTGCCGCACCAGCAAAGGGGGCGGCGTCAGCGCGCCCTGGCGCGAGCAATCCAGCAAGGATAGCCAGTGTGCCCACCAGCCAAGACTGGGCCGTGAAATTCATGCGTGAGAAATACCTGTCCTACAGTGTTCCTTCAATTCAGAAGCGAGAAAGCTACATGAACGTGTTTGCTCATTCTGCCTATACCAAGGCATAGCCCTCTACAGGTTGAAATACTGCACAACTTTGTTAAGCAGCGATCTACTAACACATCCTCCGACCTGTCTTTCAACAAGTGCTGAAAAACTGAACTGTGATCTGGGATGCAAACTCGAGCTTTGAAAAACGAAGATGGCTGGCGTGGGCATATCTACTAACTGACCGTCTTTCTCGCTAACACCGTCAACTAACACTCATGTCCACGTCAGCCACTGCAAAGATAACACGTCACGTTGGACTGTCCAATGGGGAGCTTGATTTAAGCAGCCCAGCGCCTGCGAGCGAGTCCGCCTAATTCTGGTTGCGGCTCCGTTGCTGTTGGGCGCGCACTGTGCGCAAGTGACCATAACCGACCAACATGCGCTGCTGTTCGTCCCACAGTCGGAAAGTGAAAGATTTCAAGCTACCCAGCAGGGTGATGGGCTTCACCGTCTGGAACAAAGGTTCGGATTCGTGACATTTTTCCAGATGGTAGTTCGGAATGCGGGCACTTAGGTGATGGATGTGGTGGAAGCCAATGTTGCCGGAAAACCATTGCAAGACCTTTGGCAACTTATAGAAGGAACTCCCTTGTAGCGCCGCTGTTGCGTAATCCCAATTCTCGCTTCGTTCCCAGTAAACACCTTCAAACTGATGCTGCACATAGAACAACCACACTCCCGCCGAGCCAGCAATCATGAGGATGCTTAGTTGGATGATCAAAAAAGCCTTCAAACCAAAGATGTAAATCAAGCCGGCGCACATGATTCCGACCGCCAAGGTGGTCAGATGCACCGAGTAACGTTCGCGCGTCGGAGCTTTGGGCTTCGGCACGCGATTGATGCCAAGAAACAGAACCATCGGGGCGATAACAAACAGCACGAACGGATTGCGCGCCAGCCGATAGGAGAACTTTTTCCAGCGGGACGCCTCTAGGTATTCCTGCACCGTCAATGTCCATACGTCACCCGTACCGCGCCGATCCAAGTCCCCCGAACTAGAGTGATGAATCGCATGTTCCCAGCGCCAATGATAGTAGGGCGTAAAAGTCATCACTCCGGTAATCGCGCCAACAATGTGATTGGCGGTCTGCGATTTGAAAAACGAGCCATGGCCGCAGTCATGGAAGATGATGAACATCCGCACCAACAATCCGCCGGCCAGCACCGCCAATGGGATGGTCAACCACCACGATACTTTCAACGTGAAATACATGGCCACCCATAGCCCGACGTAAGGAATGATCGTATTGACCATCTGCCAAGTCGCGCGTCCCACGGACGGCTTTTGGTAGCGCAATACAATTTCCTTCCAAGCGGAATTGGTTTCCGCCTCGGGGGCAGCATTCAAATTTGTGTCATTCATGTTGTATGATGGCCTCGCATCCCAAAACGCAAAAGGCAATGGGAAGTAACATCAGAAGTTTATGGACAAGCCAAAGGCTCGGCAACAACCAATCCGGATTCTTTCATGCCGCTTCGACCGATAATTTCAATCCCTGCTCAATTTTTTTTGATGCCCGCTCCCCCGATTGCAGTGCTTCGCACCAACAAGTGGTTATCAGCCTTGACGATACCACGGTTGCCTTATGGTCAAGTTTAGCGTTCTGTTTAATTATTCGATTTGATGGGGCGCGCAGGTTTTTCGATTCACGCCTCCGGTTCTATTTCTGCCAAGATCAAGTCATGAAAACTTCCAACGCGTTTGCTAAGTGGTCCAGCATTGTTTCCGTGATCGTCATTGGTGGCTTGGGTTGCATTTCTGCCTCTGCCCAGACCCAGACCAACAAGTGGCGTGTGGGGGTTTATGACTCACGCGCCGTTGCGGTGGCTTGGGGGAATTCCACTGAATTCCGAGAGTTCGTAAAATCCATGGAGGCTGATCACAAGAAGGCCAAGGAGGCAGGGGATGGCAAACGCGTGAAGGAGATTGAAAGCCAGATGCAGTTGCGCCAACGCCGGGCTCACGAACAAGCCTTCAGCACCGGCTCTGTTGCGCCGGTCATGGCTCGGGTAAAGGATTCTCTGCCTGACATCGCGAAGCAAGCGGGTGTCCAGATCATCGTCAGCAAATGGGAGTTGAACCATCACTCCTCCGATGTCGAGATCGTGGACGTGACGGACAAAATTGTGGCGCTGTGGCACGTAAACGAACGCGGATTGAAGTGGTGCAAAGAAATCCAACAGAAACCGCCGGTGCCCATCGACCAGCTTGCCGACTCAATGGATTAAATCGAGGGGCGGGCTGTGGGCTGGCTCATGGTGGCGCAACAGTGCAAAACTCGATTTGGATTGTGGCGATCAAGTTGATTATGGAATGCAGAAAGGTGCAGAACAGCACCGAGCCAGTCTTCAATCGCACCAGCCCGAGAAAAATGCCAGCAACGAAAATCATGCCGATTCCATAAAGGTCATACTGGAGATGGATGCTCGCCCACAGCAGTGCGGTCAGGATGATTGTGCCCCAACTGCCCAGTCGGGATTCGTACCAGCCCCGAAACAAGAAACCGCGAAAGACAAATTCCTCCGTCATCGGGCCGGCAAGGATTAATGCGATCCAGATCAAAGGCCGGAATCCCGTATTCCAATAAACCTCGGCCATAACCTCGGGAACGGCCGGACGATTCAGAATCATTGTCAGCGCATCGCTCCCCACCCCAAGTAATAACAACCCTAAACTCCACCAAATAACCGCTCGCCCTTTGGGCCAGCACAGTCCGAGGTAACTGGGGAGGGCGGGGCCTTTACGCAACCAGGCAAATAGTCCACACAAGAATATCGTGACTGGCCCGCCAAAGAGAACCGACAGGCTTAATATGGTTCCGTTGGTTGTCAGCGTTTCTACCGGAGGGATTGATTTGCTTCCTTGCAAAATGATTACGCCTGCCATGTAGAGAACCAAGGCGATCACTTGCGCCATCATGTAAGCACTGATGAGAACTACGCCCAATCCCGCCGTGGCCCAAAATCCCCAAGGCAATCGCGGTGGTACGCTGACGGCATTCGCCGGGGGGAGCGGTGGCGGCAAGCTAGGCAAAGGCGCTGAGTTTTCGGGCGCATTCATTGTCGGAGCGGCGGTAATAAAAGATCAGTTAACCGTGGTTTTGTCACTGAGAAATCTGGCTGGGAGGTTTGGATCGCAGGTGGAATTCCCGCGCTGTCTGAGCCGCCGGTTTCGCTGCTAATAATGCTGGAACGATTCTTCAGTTACGTTAAGGTTGGATACACCTATGAAAAAGATCACACCCTTCGTCTTGGGCTTGTGCGCTCTTCTTGGCACCCAAGGCTGCGACAATACTAACAGCAACCCGCCTGCGGCTACCGCCAATTCGACGCCGAAAAAGGTTCGGCTCGCATTTGTAACCAACACGACGAATGCCTTCTGGGCGACGGTGCGGCATGGTTGCAACAACGCTGCCCAGAATCTTGGGGATGTCGCCGTGGACTTCCGCTTTTTCACGGACTCCACGGTGGAGGCCCAGAATGCCGTCGTCAGCAACCTCGTCGCGAGTGGTGTCAATGGCATCGCCCTCAGTCCGATCGATGCCGAAAAGCAAACCGAGTTCTTGAGTGGTATCGCTGCCAAAACGCTGTTGGTCTGTGTGGACAGCGACGTGGCTAACAGCAGGCGGGTTTCTTTCATCGGTTCGGATAATGTGACCGCTGGCACTCAGGCCGCGGAACTGCTTAAGGCTGCCTTACCGCAGGGAGGCAAAATCGTTTTGTGCGTCGGTTATACCAACGCGCAAAATGCGGTGGATCGAATTCAAGCCATCCAGAACGGCTTGGCCGGGACGAGTATTCAGATCGTTGCGACGCTGGCGGATGGTGCCAAAATTGACGTCGCCCAGAAAAACGCCCAGGAGGCGCTGACAAAATATCCTGACCTCGTGGGCTTGGTTGGATTGTACAGTTACAGTGGGCCGGCCATTCTCAATGCGGTGCGCGCCGCCGGCAAGGCCGGGCGGGTGCAGATTGTTTGTTTTGACGATGACAGTGCCACGCTGGAAGGAATTGCCTCCGGAGACATTTACGGTTCGGTTGTTCAGGTGGCGACGCGCATCGGTTATGAAACCATCACCCGCATGGACAAGTATCTGGGCGGCGATAAAAAGCAGCTGGGCGAAGCCAACATCTTTTTCAAAACGATTCCCGTCACGAAAAGCTCGGTGGAATCAATTCAGGTTTACCGCCAGAACTTGCTCGAACCTTGAGCAGCGTATTGGGCCAGCAGAGTAGGGGAAGCTAGGCGTTCCTTTTCCAGAGCGCCTCACAAATAATTTCCCGCTTCTTGCGAAAGGACTGGGAAGCCAGCTCATAAATCTAAAAACGAATGTAGCGGCGGTCTGTGACCGCCGTTTCTCGTCCCCAGCGCTGCTCACAGAGCGCCGCTACAGTATTTATGAGATGCTTCGAGTCATCTTTCAGTGCGTCAGCAATGGCGCGCCGCTTTCTTCCACGTATTTCACTTCCGGGATGAAGCGTTTGCCGAAGAGCAAAATCGCGAAGGCGATCCATGACGTCGCCATGAAGACCAATGCGACGGGCAGCATCGTCTTGGAATCAAAGATGCCGATGCTCGCCGAGGCCAAGCCGGAAATGCCGATCTGCAAAAAGCCCAGCATCGCCGAGGCACTGCCGATATTCCGACTGAACGGCACGAGCGCCAGCGCCGCCGCATTCGGATACGCCAGCCCCAGACTCGACAGCGCGATGAACAACAACACCAACGTCGCGGGCAGACCAAACCAGCCGAACCATGTTCCCACCAGCAGCAGCAACGCCGTCGGACATTCCACCAGCAACGCCCCGCGAAAGATCTGTTCGCTCGAAAACTTACGCAGCAACAGCACGTTCACCTGATTGCTGCCGATGAATCCCACCGACAATCCGGCGAAGATCGCACCGAACTGTTTCGCGCTCACGTGAAAGACCTCCATGAAGATGATGGGCGAACTCGTCACATACACCAGCAACCCCGAGAACGCGAACGCCCCGGCCACCGAATACGTCAGGAACTGCGGCTCGCGCAACACCGCGAAATAATTCTGCAAAATCGGTCGCGGGCGCAACGACACGCTCCGGTCCGGCGGATGTCCGTCCGGCAACACCCAGCGCGCCACGAGCAACATCACGAGCACGAACGCCGCGAGCACAATGAACACCCATTGCCAGCCCAGCTGCACCGCCACAAACACCCCGACACTCGGCGCGAGCATCGGCGACGCGCTGATCACCAGGATGAGCAACGAGATGATCTTGGCCGTTTCATGTGCCGGAAAGAAATCCCGCACCATGGCCATCGCCGCCACGCCCGCCGCGCAACCGCCCAGCGCCTGCACAAACCGCAGCGCGATGAGCGATTCCACATTCCGCGCGAATAGACACAACACCGACGCGACGATGAACAACAGCAACCCCGCATACAACGGCAGCTTGCGCCCGAACCGATCCAGCAACGGCCCGTACGCCAGTTGCCCCGCCGCCAGCCCGGCAAAATAACTCGCCAGTGACAGCGACACCCGGGCCGTCGTCGTCTGCAACGCCTTGGCGATCTCCGGGAACGCCGGCAGATACATATCAATAGCGAACGGGCTGATGGTGGACAGTGCGCCCTGGATGACGATGATCAAAACTCGATTGTGCGTTTGCGACATGTTTTCAATATGGCTTTTTGGTAGGGCGCGTCAGTCCCCTGCGCGCCGGTCCTTGCGGACGGCCAAGTGAATGGCCAAAATTTAGTCAAGATTGGCAGGCTTTGCTGACGAAACACAAAGCGCATTACTTTCATTTTGCTGAATGGAGGTGCGCAGCCGCAATCGCTCGCGGGAAACGCCGAGCAACTCGGGACGATATGAAGAGCACCTTCAATGGCTGGCCAGAAGAATCTCTCAGGGCACTCCTTCTCGACTTTGGAAAACTTGTTGGGAGTAAGCTTAGCGTCGGGGGCTTCGTTCTTACAAAGGAGTATCACCTGGCAAAATCAACCGGCGATCTTCCGCCGGAGGCTGACCCGTATGAACACAGCTTGGAACAGTTTTTTGCAGAGGTGCTTGATATTATTCACACGTTGCGAGCGCCGTGGAAGCGGGCTCACATCGACTTCATTTTTGATCAATCTGACAATCCGGATTGGAAGCGAGTGGTGAACGATTGCTTTGCCCGCTATAAAGCCAAGTATCCAACTTTTGCGACGATAGATTTTAAGAACAAAAAGGAGGAGTTGCCTCTTCAGGCTGCCGATATGGTAGCGTATCGTTCGCGCCGTATAGCGAATCAATGGGTGGACAATAATCCGGATGGTGATGGATTTCAGGATAGTTTTGAGTTTACTGACGCGCTGTTCAGATCGGTGTTTGTCCACTTCAAGCAGAACAAGAGCGATCTGATTAAGGCTTACTTAAACGGAACGATGAATTACGACAACTTCAGAAAGGGTGGTTGATTACAAAATCCCATCAAATATCAGCAGACCCATGAGCGAAGATAAGCACACAAGATTGGTGCAAGAGGCCCATCGGTTATTCGACACCCCGAATATCACCTAGCGACAGACTTAGCGCTCCTTTATGGCCTTTATCTTGATTCTGAGGCGATAAACGATGAAGCCCAAAGACAACGCAAACTCCATTCGTCCGAGCATAGTCAGTCCTTGGGCCGAAGCGTAATTCTAACCTGCTTCAATCTCTTAGAGTCATTTGCTAGCGGACTTGCTGCAGCACATCTGATTGAGCACCCGGAAGTTTCTGAAGAAATCGTGCTGCAATTAAGGGGCCGGAAACCGAATGGACGAGATTACAGCCTGCGAGAGAAGTTTGTGCTGTTTCCCGCCCTCATCGCGAACAAGCCAAAGCTCGACGAAAATAAAGCACCACTGAAAGAGTTGTTCGGAGAGTGCAAACAAAGACGAGACTCCTTTGTCCACTGTGAACCTGGGCCGGAGCAAACGAAATGGGGTTACATCAAAGAAGAGCGATTTCACGACGTAGATCGTGTCGCTGTGCAAAAGACTGTAGAGTTGACTTGGGATGCAATT
This sequence comes from Verrucomicrobiota bacterium, assembly GCA_049840435.1. Lineage (GTDB taxonomy): Bacteria > Verrucomicrobiota > Verrucomicrobiia > Limisphaerales > JADLHS01 > JADLHS01. The sequence goes on from JASGKY010000059.1 coordinate 41,886, forward strand.
TGCTTGGCGTGGAAAACTGTACACGAAAAAGAAAAACCATCTTGGCTACCCAAGAGGAGTGCTGATGGGCGATTCGTACGTGCGGTCAAAGAGTTGCAATTGGTGGAGGCCTCAAAATAGGCCGCGCTACAGTTTAGCTTCCCAAGAATTCTGTGAATCCTGTTAATTCTGTCTCGCCTCGGTGTCGGCGGTTTATTTTTCGCGAAGGAGAGTTCTTCCTTATCGGCTGACACTTTGATCTTTTCCCCCGGCTTAAACTCCCCGGCCAGCAATTTCGTCGCGAGCGGGGCGAGCAGGTGTTCTTGGATCGCGCGTTTCAGGCCAGCCGCTCGCGCCAGTAACCAGGCCGGCGTTTCATGTGCATGATGGCGACAATCCAAAGGTGATCGGGCTTTTGCAGATAAACGACGGCGTAGGGAAAGTCGTGGCTGATATGGCGGCGAGCCGGAGGGGCAAATTTCCAGAATCGTTCCGGGCCAGCGCAAACTTCGCGAAGCAATCGCTCCATCTCATGATAGAACCGCACGCCAAGTTCCGGGGAAACTTCAGAGTAATAGCGGACCGCCTCGGCAAATTCCGCATCCGCTTCGGGATGGAGCAGAAAGTTCACAGTCCGGCGATTTTGCGGGCGCGGGCCAGTGATTCTTCCAAGGGGACGCCCTTCACTTTTCCAGCTTCAATCTCCGCAATGCGGCGGTCGGTCTCAGCCTTCCATGCCGTAGCTACAGAAGATTCAACGCCGCCATGCCGCGTGACCATGATTCGATCCACCAACTCCGCCACGACTTCAGCCGGCATCTCGCGGGTTTCTTCGACGATTTGATCAAGCGTCATCGGCATGGCGAAAATCTAGTCTGGAAGCATTGAAACTCAACCCTTTTTCTCGACGTCAATCGTGGCACGGGCAATGGGGAGCTTACGCACTTGTCAGTCCTCAATAAGCAGTTAGCTTTCGCTTATGAGCACTCCATTGGCCAAGCCCATTCCCGCCGGATTCAATTCGCTTTCCGCCCACCTCATCGTCAACGACGGGCTGGCCGCCATTGAATTTTACAAGAAAGCTTTGGGCGCGCAGGAAGTGATGCGGATGATGTCGCCCGATGGCAAGGCGCTGATGCACGCGCAATTGAAGATCGGCAACTCCACGCTCATGCTCGCGAACGAATTTCCGCCCAATTGTCTCTCGCCCAAAAGTCGCGGCGGCTCGAGTGTTTATCTGCACATCTACATCGAGAACGCCGACGCCCTGTTCGACCGCGCGGTCGCGGCCGGTTGCCAGATCCGGATGCCCATGTCCGATACGTTTTGGGGCGATCGCTACGGTCAGGTGGAAGATCCGTTTGGTCATCAATGGTCTATCGCCACGCATCAGCACGACTGGACGCCGGAACAGATCGCCGCCAACGCGAAAGAATTCTTCGCCAAGATGCCGAAGGGTTGAGGTGCTTGCGCACGATCAGACTTTGCAGTCGGCCACCGGGCGGCGCGGCAACGCCGCCCTACCTTTGTGTAGCGGCCGCTCTGTGAGCGCCGGTCTTCAATGGCGGCGGTCACAGACACGCCGCTACAGGCGCGTCGGGAGTTTCGCCCCATCCCGCTTTGTCCATCTTTGGCGCTGTGACTTTGTGGTTCGAGTCACGGAGTTAGGATCGCTTGCGATACCAAGCCGTCTTCAGCGCGGTGTTTTCAGGAAGATCCCACGAATAGAAGACGAGCAGATCGGGGATGGTGGATAATTGCCACGGGGCGAAAGGACTGCCGCCGTTCTTGGTATAAACGATGTCGTCTGCCAGATAGACGCAGGAGTGGATCAGTTTGTTGTCGGGTTTGAAGAGTAACAAAACATCGCCATAGCGCGGCGAGTCGGTAACCGGGCTGTAGTCGGATTGCAGCTGGTTTTGCCAGAAGCGCACGTTGGCGGGAGGCTGTGGAGTTGTGTTGAAAAAGTTGAAGGTGGTCCAGTGGCAGTTCAACTGTTCGTTGGGCGCGGTGAAAGGGAACGTATTGATCTGCGCGCGAATGTGCGGAGGCAATAGGTTGGCGATGCTCAAGTCTGTTCCTTCCGGGAGGCGGGCCGCCGCTTCCAGGAGCGGGCGGACGTCCCGGGCATAACCACCATTGCCCCAATAGCGCATCAGTGCGTCGCGATCGGTCTGCGGGGTGATATGGATGGAGGCGAACAGGACAAACCGGCCCATGAGTGCTTGGGTGACAACTTCGCGTTGCTTGGAATCTGATAGCGCCCACAGCAGCGCTTTCCAGTCGGAGAAGAGCAGATACTTGCCGCGCACATAACTGAGCTTGCGAAATACCGCGATAGCTTCCGGGGTCACGCGTGTCCCATCGAAGAGGTGCTCGGCATCCGTCAGCAACCAGTGGAAGGGCTGATTTTGCATCGCGTTTTCCTCATCCTTAGCGAGTTCGGCGTAGAGCAGGCCGCGAGGACCTGATGCGAGGGACAGCACGGTCTCAAGCTGTGGGTGGACAAAGATGCCTTCCGCCGTCACGCGCCATTTGCTGGAGTCGCGCAGTTCTTTGCTTTCACTTGCGGACAGTCCGATCCGCGCCAGGAATTGATCCAACTCCGCCGTTGAATAACCGCGGAAGAACCACTGCAAGGGTTCGGTTTCCCAGCTGCGCGTTCCGAGGAAGGCTTCCGGCACTTCAATGATGGAGCGTTGACATTGGAGTTCACCCCAAGGGCCAGGCTTGGCCGCGTAGGTCGGCGCTGTCGCATCGGAAAGCATGGTCACCGGAGCGGTCTCTTCATTCCGCGTCGCCAGCCAATAACCGAGCGCCCCAGCGGTAACGGTCAGCCCAAGGAAGACGCACAGGATCATGAGGGCCATGCGCTGTGGCACTTCAATCATAATGAATCCACCTCGGTCTTGCTGGGATGAAGAAGGGAATAGCATTTGGTTTTAGCGAAATTATGGGGCGCTGTTGCCGCTAAAAGCTGCGGTTACGATAATAGGAAATGGTTGGAATCTCTTGATGCTCCAGCCGGAGACCGCTGACTTCCTGCAGATCGGCGACCGTCATAATCGTCCACGGATCCCAGCGGGTTGATCCAATCCGGGTGAAGACCAGATCATCGGCCAGATAAACACCCGCTTGGACGACTTCACCCGTCGGGCGGCTGATGATCAGGACGTCACCATAGCGAGGGTCGGTAAAGACGCTGAAGTAATCCGTGTTGAGTTTTTCGCCCCAGAACGAGGGCGCGGTGTTAGTCGCTTCAAGCGCATTGGCAAAAAAGTTGAACGCAGTCCAAATGCCGTCCATGCCGTCGTTATCCTGACTCCCAGGATAAATGTTTAAGCGTTGCCGCGCGAACTGCGGCAACACCGCCAGGAAGGTCACCGTTCGACCGCGCGGGATGCGAGTCACGGCTTCAAGCGCAGGCTCCATCACCTTGGTCAGTCCGCCGACGCCCCAGTAGCGGACCATGGCGTCCATATCGGTTTCCGGAGTGATTTGTAATTTGGCGAGTGTGGCTGGTTTGGCGGAAAGTGGCTTCAGGATTTTGACCAATTCTGCTTCGGACCCCTGCAGCGTCGCGATCAGCGTTTCCAGATCGGCAAAGGCCGTCAGATTGCCTTTTTGATAGGACATCTGGCGGATCAACGTTTTGGCCGGTTCAGATAGATCGGGATTGGAGAAAAAGGCCGCTTCGTCCTTGGTCTTCCAAAAAAAGGGTGAGTGTTGCAAAGCATTCTCGGGAAACTGCGCCAACACGGTGTAGATGATACTGCGCGCTTGCGGTGTCAACCCCAGCACCACCGAATGTGGCGGCGTGATCACAATTTGATTTGTCATCACCTGCCAGTAATTCGTGGCGCTGAGAGTACGCAACTCTTCCGCGCTCAATCCTGCACTAGCGAACAGATTCAGGATTCGATTCCGGGAAAACCCTTTGAACACCCATCGCGAGTTGGTCCTAATGGGGTTCGCCGTGGTTTTGAGATACTCATCGGGGATCTGCAGCGTGATCGCATGAGCCGCTAAAGTTCCCCACGCTCCACTGCGAAGCGCCCCGGAATTTGAGTTCCCCGGGGTAAGCAGGTCCGACTTGTTGGCGGTGACAGACGGTGACGTCGCGTGGTTTCCAATTTTGTAACCAATGAATCCCACCCCGAAAATCAGCACCGCGGGAAGCACCACCACCACGAATGCAAGGGCACGAGAAACCTTTAAACGTAGAAGCGCGCCAGTTTGCGCCGACGAATTGAACTCCACCTTGGGCTGTTGCTTGGAAACCTTCGCCATCCCAATAAGGACATTAGATTGGCTGGCAACAAAAGCAAAGCTCCGGTTTTTCTCCGGAAGTAACTTTTGCGTGACAACCTGTGGGCGGCATCATTCGCCGCGATTGATTCAACGAACAGGAACAACCAACTATTCAGATTTAAGCGTCACAGGTGGTACGCCATACTTCTATCGTGTAGGTGTGCCATGAGATCTGGTGTCGCTAGGATTTATTTCTGTTGGAAGACCAGTTTTTCGTCGTTCGCTCCAACTTTAATTCTTTCCCCCGGCTTGAATTCCCCAGCCAGCAACTTCGTCGCGAGCGGGTCGAGCAGGTGCTCTTGAATCGCGCGTTTGAGCGGGCGCGCGCCGAATTGCGGGTCGTAGCCTTCTTTGGCCAGCAAGGCTTTCGCGCTCTTGTCCACGTCGAGCGTGAGGTTTTGTTGCGCGAGACGTTTTTCCAATCGCCCGAGCTGGATGTCCACGATGCGACCGAGTTCGGCTTCGTCGAGGCTTTGGAAGATGATGACGTCGTCCACGCGGTTCAGGAATTCCGGGCGGAAATGACGTTTCAATTCGGACATCACCTTGTCTTCCATGGTCGTCTTCGCGCCGACGGTGACGCGGCTGTCCATGAAATATTCCTGGATGATGTGCGAGCCGATGTTGCTGGTCAGGATGATGATGGTGTTTTTGAAATCCACGGTGCGGCCCTGACCGTCAGTGAGTCGGCCGTCGTCGAGCACTTGCAGCAGCACATTGAAGACGTCGTGATGCGCCTTCTCGATCTCGTCGAAGAGCACCACGGAGTAAGGCCGGCGGCGCACGGCCTCGCTGAGCTGGCCGCCCTCCTCGTAACCGACGTAGCCGGGCGGCGCGCCGATGAGCCGCGCGACGGTGTGTTTCTCCATGTATTCGCTCATGTCAATGCGCACCATCGCTTGCTCGTCATCGAAAAGAAATTCCGCAAGCGCGCGGGCGGTCTCGGTCTTGCCCACACCGGTCGGCCCGAGAAAAATGAATGAGCCGATGGGGCGGTTTGGGTCTTGCAAGCCGCTGCGTGAGCGGCGCACGGCATTGGACACGGCGACGACGGCGGCTTTCTGCCCGATGACACGCTGTTGTAAGCGTTCCTCCATCTTGAGCAATTTTTCGCGTTCGCCTTCGAGCATCCGGGACACGGGAATATGTGTCCATGACGCGACGACGCGCGCGATGTCTTCGTCGGTGACTTCCTGGCGGAGCAAGGACGTGCGAGCTGCTTCAGCAGACTGTTTCTCGATGGCTGCAAGTTTCTTTTCCAAATCCGGGATGCGGCCGTATTGAATCTCCGCGGACTTCGTGAGATCGCTGGCACGCTGGGCCTTCTCCAATTCAATCTTCGCCTGCTCGAGTTGTTGCTGAACGATGCTGACGGCGTTGACGGCTGTCTTTTCGTTCTGCCACTGCGCGGTGAGGGCCTTGGACTTCTCTTTGAGATTCGCGAGTTCCTTGTCGAGCAACTTGAGCCGCTCCTTGCTCGCGGAATCTTTTTCCTTTGCGAGCGAAGTGCGCTCGATTTCAAGCTGAAGAATCTGGCGGTCGAGTTGATCAAGCTCGGTGGGCTTGGAATCCAACTCCATCTTGATGCGGGACGCGGCTTCGTCCACAAGGTCAATCGCCTTGTCCGGCAAAAACCGGTCCGTGATGTAGCGATGCGACAAGGTCGCCGCCGCCACGAGCGCCGCGTCCTGAATCCGCACGCCGTGATGCACTTCGTAACGCTCCTTGAGTCCGCGTAGAATCGCGATGGTTGCCTCGACCGTCGGCTCGGCCACTTGCACCGGCTGGAAGCGACGTTCGAGCGCAGGGTCTTTCTCAATGTATTTGCGATACTCGTCGAGCGTCGTCGCGCCGACGCAGCGCAATTCACCACGGGCGAGCTGCGGTTTCATGATGTTGGCGGCGTCGTTTGAACCTTCCGCCGCACCCGCACCAACGAGCGTGTGCAATTCGTCCACGAACAAAATGATCTGGCCTTCACTGGAAACGATCTCCTTGAGGAACGCCTTGAGGCGGTCCTCGAACTCACCGCGATACTTCGCGCCGGCAATCATCGCGCTGAGGTCCATCGCCACGAGCCGCTTGTTCTTGAGCGACTCCGGCACATCACCACTGACGATGCGGCGCGCCAAGCCTTCGGCGATGGCTGTTTTACCGACGCCGGGCTCGCCGATGAGTACGGGGTTATTCTTCGTGCGTCGCGTGAGCACTTGCATCACACGACGGATTTCCTCATCGCGTCCGATGACGGGATCAATCTTTCCTTGCCTGGCGAGGGCGGTGAGGTCACGTCCGTATTTTTCGAGCGCTTGGAATTTTCCTTCCGGCGCTTGGTCGGTCACGCGTTGATTGCCGCGCAATTCCGCCAGCGCCTTGAACACCGTGTCGCGTTTCAAACCTTGCGCTTGGAAAAGTTTTTTCAGCGCCGCACCGCCGGAATCAATGATGCCAAGCAACAGATGCTCTGTGCTGATGTAATCATCCTTGAGCTTGCCTGCCTCGGATTGTGCCGCGTCGAGCGCTTTCTTCAATTCCTGACTGGAGAACACATCGCTGCTGCTTGTGCCCGTGACCTTGTGGCGGCGGGCGAGTTCCTGTTCAAGGGCAGGGGAGAGCGCGCTCGGCGGGACGCCGATCTTCTCCAGCAACTCCGGCACGAGGCTTTCCGCTTGGCCGATGAGCGCCAGTAACAGATGCTCACAATCCACGGCCTGATGCGAGTAGTTGTGCGCGATGCGCTGGGCTTCCGCCAGCGCTTCCTGGGATTTGATAGTCAACTTGTCCAGTTGCATATATTACCAATGGGATTGACCGGGACGCTCGTCAAGTGTTCAGCCATCGAGCTTTAAAGCATTGCCGGCACAGCATTTTAGAGGGCAGGGGAGCAGGGCGGTGGCGTGCGACGAACTCAACCTATTGTGGTAATTAAAAATCTTTACACACAGATTGTGAATAACTACGCTGTTCAGGCATTTTTGACTAAAGAAGAAAGTATGGAAGCCAAAGCTAAGACGATCGAATCATTCAAGACGCACGAAAAGGACACCGGTTCTGCCGACGTGCAAATCGCGTTGCTCACCCAGCGCATCAACCATTTGACCGAGCACCTGCAAGGCAACAAAAAGGATCACAGCTCGCGTCGTGGTCTGTTGATGATGGTCGGCCAACGCCGTCGTTTGCTCGACTATCTGCATGACACCGACTTGGCCCGTTATCAAACGGTCACCAAGAAGCTGAAATTGCGTAAGTAATTTTCCAAAGCGCGTGGCCAGTGCCGCGCGCTTTTTGTTTCAACCAGTCGGGCTCGGATGCGCGAACGGCCTGCATTCATATCAACAAGCTCGCGCGAAAAAAGACCGTTACCCCCGGGTGATTTCAATCAGCTCCGAAGCTTTCGGAGTTCAGTGAAGTTCCTCGGTGGTAGCGGCGATAAACCACCATGTCAGAGAAAATAACCGCCGTCATCGGCGATAAACAGATTACCATCGAAACCGGCAAGCTCGCGAAGCAAGCCGACGGCGCCGTAACCGTTCAACTCGGCGAAACTGTCATCGTTGTGGCCGCCGTGGCCGCGACCAAGGCCAAGGAAGGCCAGGATTTCTTCCCGCTCACGGTTGACTACCGCGAGAAGGCTGCTGCCGCCGGTAAATTCCCGGGCGGCTACTTCAAGCGCGAAGGCCGTCCGACGGAAAAAGAAATTCTCACGTGCCGCCTGACGGATCGTCCGATTCGTCCGTTGTTCCCGAAAGGTTGGTACAACGAAGTGCAAGTGCAAACGGTCGTCCTCAGCGCGGACGGTGAAAACGATCCCGATATCCTCAGCATCATCGGCGCGAGCGCGTCGTTGATGGTCAGCGATATTCCGTGGGCTGGTCCGCTCGGCGCGGTGCGTGTTGCTCGCGTCAACGGCAAGTTCATTGCGAATCCGACACACGCTGAGATGAAGGACAGTGATTTGGATCTCGTTTATGTCGGCAACGAAAACGACATCGTGATGTATGAAGGCGCGGCAAAGGAAATCACCGAAGCCGACTTCAATGCCTCGTTGAAGTGGGCGCAAGAAGTCATCCAACCGCAGATTCAGGCGCAAAAAGAACTCGCGGCCAAGGCTGGCAAGAAGAAGCGCGAAATTACGCTGAAGATTGTTCCGGACGAAATCCTCGCCGAAGCCAAAGCGCTCGCCGGTGATCGTTTCGTGCCGGCATTGCTCACGCCCGGCAAGTTGAATCGCGAAGGCGCGTGCAACGCGATCAAGGAAGAAGTCGGCGCAAAGCTCGTTGAAAAATTCGGCGCGGAAAAAGTCACACCGTTCGTCATCAACGACGCGTTCTATTACATCCAGAAGGAAGCGGTTCGTAAACTCATCCTCGAAAGCGGCAAGCGTCTCGATGGTCGTACGTTTGATGCGATCCGTCCGATCTCCAGTTCTGTCAGCGTCCTGCCGCGCGCTCATGGTTCGGCGATCTTCGCTCGCGGCGAAACTCAGTCGGTCACGCTCGCTACGCTCGGCACGGGCGACGACGTGCAGGAATTCGATTCCTACACTGGCGGCGAGAATGAGAAGCGTTTCATCCTCCACTACAACTTTCCGAATTTCTCTGTCGGCGAAACTGGGCGCATCAGCGGCCCGGGGCGGCGCGAAATCGGTCACGGCGCGCTTGCTGAACGCAGTATCGAGCCGATGATTCCGCTCGATACGTATCCTTACGCCGTGCGCGTGGTCAGCGAAATCATGGAATCCAATGGTTCAACCTCGATGGCGTCCGTCTGCGGCGGCACACTGGCGTTGTTGGATGCGGGTGTTCCGATGATTCGTCCGGTCGCTGGCATTAGCGTTGGCATCTGTACCGAATACGCGAACAAGAGCATTTCCAAATACCAACTGCTCACCGACATCATCGGCTGGGAAGATGCGTATTGCGACATGGATTGCAAAATCGCCGGAACAGAGAAGGGGATTACCGGTTTCCAGCTCGACCTGAAGCTCAAAGGCATTCCGCACGCGATCATGGCCGAAGCGGTTGAAAAGGCCCGCACTCGCCCGCTTGGCGATTCTCGCCGAAATGGCCAAAACCATCAGCGAGCCGCGCAAGGAAATCAGCAAGTATGCTCCGCGCATCACCACGTTGAAGATCAACCCTGAGAAGATCGGGGCGTTGATCGGACCAGGCGGCAAGAACATCAAGAAGCTCGTCGAAGAATCCGGCTGCGAAATTGACATCGAAGATGATGGCACCGTGAACATCTTCTCCGTGTCTGCTGAAGGCATGAAGATCGCCGTGGATCATATCAGCGGCATGACGGCTGAAGCTGAGATCGGCAAGATCTATCGCGGCAAGGTTGTCACGATCAAAGAATTCGGCGCGTTCGTCGAATTCCTGCCTGGCAAGGATGGCTTGGTTCACATCAGCGAACTGGCCAACTTCCGCGTCAAGAAGACCGAAGACATCGTTAAGGTCGGCGACGAAATCCAAGTCAAATGCCTCGGCGTGGACGAAAAAGGTCGCGTCCGCCTCTCTCGCAAAGCCGCGATGGAAGACCGCGACAAGGAAATGTCTGCAAAGGCTGAACCGGCAGCCGCCCAGTAATTAAAGTTGTGAATATGCCCAAAACGGCGAACTGGCAACAGTTCGCCGTTTTGCTTGCAGGGTCGGATCAAACAACATTCTTTTGACAAATATTATCTATGCACAATGTCTGTTATGATTAATAATTGAAAGATGCCAATATGGCGTGCCGGCACTGCTTTTCAAAATTATTTATACAAATCTTATGTTGGCGGTGTCTATCGGTTGAGTGAATGACGGATCAACACCGCCTTGGTGCGAACGACTTTACTGTGACAAAGCAACTGAGTTGGTGCTTTACGGTCGCGCTCTCGGCCTTTCCCACGCGGAAGCTGAGGATGTGCTCCAAGAGACCTTCATCACGCTGTTGCAACTAGCAGAGATTCCGGAAAAGCCAGAACACTATTGTGTGCGGAGTTTTCGGAACCGTGCGCTGAATTATCGGCGGTCGCTCTGGCGGCGGTTGACGCGGGAATTTGAAGCCCATGCGTGGTTCGAGCGCGCTAGCGATGAAACACCAACGGAACGCGCCGCCATGCGTTGTCTGGCGGAACTGTCCGTGGCGCAGCGTGAAGTCATTGTATTGAAGTTGTGGCATGAGCAGACCTTTGAAGAAATCGGCGCGCTATTGGAAGTATCGCCGCACACGGCAGCGGGCCGATATCGGTACGGCTTGGAAAAACTCCGGGCCTGTTTGAAAGGAGAATCCCATGAAAGAGATGAATTCGCTGGAAGCGCAGTTGCGCTCTTGGACGCCTCGCCGCCCGTCACAGAAAATTGAACGGCATCTGTTCGCTGCGCAGTCGGTGCGCTTCACATTACCAAAGCTAGTGACGATTTTTGCGCCGACCGCGGTATGTTTGATTCTGACGCTCGTTGGCATGAAACAATATGGGCAACCGATTCTACCGCCGGGCGACCAGACAGAGATGATTGCGATGAGCCTGAGTAATCAGAGCTTTGCACCTTATCTTCCTGGGAATTGTCAGTCTGCAGCTAATCGGGTGGCCACTTTTGAATGGACAAACAGGGGCTATTCCCAGTCTAGTGTGCGTTCATTTACGCCCGCGAAGGGATCAGATTTATAATGAGTATGGACAAAAGCAAACCGGTGACGGACAAAACCAAGTCGGCCAAAGCAGTTTCGCCACCGCCGGCGCCCGTCAATCCGCCGGAAGTAATTCCCACTAAGACTCCCCCGCTCTTTCGGCGGACAGATTGGTTAACGTTTCTGATCACTACTCTGGTTGTTTGGATGGGCTATTACTGGACGTTGGCGCCAGATCTTACTTTGGAAGATTCCGGGGAGTTGGCGGTAGGCTCGCTTTACGCGGGCATCCCGCATCCGCCAGGCTATCCGGTCTGGACGATTTATACCTACTTTTGGGCAAACTGGTTGCCCTTTGGCAACATCGCGTGGCGTGTAGCGCTCGGTGAAGCGACAGCTGGGGCGATTGCCTGCGGGTTGCTCGGACTTTTGATTTCGCGCGGCAGCAGCATGTTGATGGAAGGCATTGCGCAGGTCAAAGAGATCGCCGGTAAATGGGAGAATGCCATCTGCATCGTCTCCGGGTTCGTCGGCGGGTTGTTGTTGGGATTCAACGGTTACATGTGGAGTCAGTCGGTCATCGTCGAGGTTTATTCCTTTAGCGTGTTGTCCTTGGTCGCGGTATTGCTGTTTTTGTTGCGCTGGGTTTATGCGCCGCACCAGAACCGTTATCTCTATCTGGCCTTCTTCATGTATGGCATCTGCGTAAACAACCACCAATCGCTGCTGCCGATTGCGATGGGGTTGGAAGCGCTGATCCTTGCGGTGAAGCCGCGGCTGGCGCGCGAGTTTCTATTTTGGAACGTCGCGTGTTATCTCATCGGGCTGGCACTTGGCCCGAGTCTGCTAGCGGGCAACATGCCGGTCTTCGTGATTTTCAACGTCATTGGCATTGCTTCCACGGCAGCTTGGACTTGGATCTCTGTGCGGGAGAAACGGGAAATCAGTGGTTATCTGGGTGGTGGCGCTGTTTTGTTGAGCGTGCTGCTATTCCTCTTGGCCAAAGAGCCATCCGCGACGCTGGCTTGGCTCGGCTTGGGGGCTTTGGTTTTGACGCGTCTCTACGCTGCGTATGATGCGTTGTTCATGGACAAAGCCCGCCGCTCTTGGCATTGGTTGGTGACTTTGGTTACGGGCGTTTCCTTCCTCATCGGGCTCGCATTCTATCTTTACATGCCCATCGCGGGCGCAAGCAATCCGCCGATGCAATGGGGTTATCCGCGCACCTTGGAGGGTTTCATTCACGCTATCACGCGCGGGCAATATGAAAAAATCCGCCCGACTTCCGGTGCTGGCGATACGTTCCTCGAACAAACGGTCAGCTTTGTCACGACTTACACCAAGCAGATGCTGATGTATCTGGACGGGATGGACAACGAATTCAACCTTGTCTGTATCCTCATCGCTATCGGTGTATTTCTGTTCTACCGCAGCATGCAGAAGCGGGAACGCAGCTGGGTCTTCGGCGTTGTCGGGATTTTTATCTGCCTTGGACCGATGTTGGTACTGTTATTGAATCCGCCGCCAGACCGGCAGGCGCGCGAATTGATCCGCGTGTTCTTCACGGCGTCACACGTTCTGGTGTCCATCGGCGTCGGTTATGGCATGGCTTTATTGGCTGCAGCCCTAGCCACGCATTATCAAGCCTTCCGAAAAGTTGCCATCGCCCTTGGCATCATTGCGGTAGATTTGGCGGTGTACTCGCTGGCGGTCGAAACTTATACCTCGCTGACCGACCCAGCCATTGCCGGCGCCAATACGTTCATGAACGCCTTGGTGAAATTAGTGTTCATCGGATTGACGGCCACCTGCTTTGTATTGGCAGCGTTCCAAATGATTCGGGCGGCGGAATCCGATGAGGACAGCTTGAAGCCCGTTTTGACCCTGACCGGGATCGGCACGATCTGTTTGTTGACCTGCCTGGCACTATTCCGTGGAACGCAACTCAGCGCTGCTCAAGTTTCAATGAAAGGCTTCGAGCGATTTGGCGCATTGTTAACCGGCGGCGCGGACATCGGGACGGACTCCCCCGCGATGATCGCCATTGCCAAAGTTATCATCATCCTGATCGTCGCGGTTTGCATTTACTTGTCGAACCGGCCCAAGCAAGTCGGCGATCGCAAGGTCTTTCGCATTATAGCGGGTTCTTTCATGACCTTGTCATTCTTCCTCACGCTCATCATCGTTATGGGAGAAAAATTCTCCATCAGCGGGATTGGCGGCTTTTTCAGCACGCTCGCACGCGCCTTTGAACCCGGCCAGTTTGCAATGCCTGTCCACGCCAATCTGCTACTGCTCGGCTTGACGATCGTGTTCCTTGCCGCAGTCGTGATTTGGAAAAACCGGGCGCCACTCGCGCTCACTCTGGCCATTTTTGCGGTTATGCCCCTGCAATCTTATATGTCGCATTGGGCAGACAACGAGCAACGTGGTCACATGTTCGGCCACTGGTTTGGTCACGACATGTTCACGCCGCCTTTCAAAGGGAAAGATGGCAAGCCGCTCTATCCGGAAATGACTCGCGACGCCATTTTGTACGGCGGCACAGATCCGGGCCGGTTTTGTCCGACTTACACGATCTTTTGCGACAGCTTCACAGATCCTGAAGACAAGGCCGATCCGAACTATGATCGTCGCGACGTTTACATCATCACGCAAAACGCCCTCGCCGACGGCACGTATCTGAATTACATCCGCGCGCACTATCACCGCAGCGCCCAGAAGGCGCGAGGACTCGACACGCCATTCTTCCAACGGGCGGGCCATGAAATCTGGGAGGGGGTTAAGAGCAAGCTAAAGATGGAGCCAGTGGAAAACGGCACGAATATTATCGGGCGCATTGTTACTCCAATTGACCGCATCATCTCAAACTTGGGCGAATCCATTGAGAAGAATCGTCGTGCTGGTAGCTCCTTCTTCACGGAAGCCGACTTTGTGGATGTAAACGCCTTTGCGGCCCAGTTGCGCACACCAGCAAATGACTTTGCCAAGCAACTTGCCGGTGAACTGTCCGCCGAGACCCGTGCCCTGCTCTCGAGCAGCGACAGCGCCGCTCTAAAACGCGCCTTGGCCAAGGACCTCAATCAAGTTCTTGAAAAAGGTCTCTACGATGACAAGGCGATGACCAACAACGTTGCGACTGAGTGGAATGAGCTATTCCTGTTTGAAGCCATTGCCGCCGAAAAACAGCGGCTCATCCAACTGCGCGCCACGCCACTGGCGATGCAGCGCTTGCTCGCTGACGAATCCGCCGCCAAACAGCGCATGGCCGCCATCAAGGCGGAACGTGAAAAGCTGGCCAGTGCGATTGAAGCCAAATTTAACGCCAGCGGCGTGCCGATCACGCCGCGCCTAAAGGATTTCATCTTGGAAGCGCCGAACAGTTTCACTCGCATCCGGCTGCAACGGCAGCTGATTGAAGCGGCGTTTCCCAAGGAGATTGCGGTGAGCAAAGGCGGCGTCTATCCCGATCAGGAGATGTACATCGCCTCACCACTGGATTCACAGGATTGTTTCAGCGAGTACTTGCAGGATGCCCAAACGCGCCTGCAAAAGGGTCAACTTAAGCCAGGTGAAGACGTCAAGGTCATTGGCGGCAAGGTGCAGGTTTCAGGCCAGGTCGCCGTCATGGCCATCAACGGCCTGCTCACCAAAGTCATGTTCGACCGGAATCCGCACAACGAGTTCTATGTGGAGGAAAGCTTCCCGCTGGACTGGATGTATCCGCATCTGACGCCCTTTGGCGTGATCATGAAGATCAACCGGCAGCCGTTGCCGACATTCACGGAAGAGATCTTCCAGCGTGACCATGAATTCTGGACGCAATACTCCGATCGACTCATCGGCAACTGGATTACCTACGATACGCCGATCAGCGAGATCATCGCGTTTGTGGAAAAGGTTTATCTCCGCCACAACTGGAGCGACTTGAGTGAAGGTCAGCAGAAATTTGCCCGCGATGACAACGGCCAGAAAGCCTTCTCCAAATTGCGCAGTTCTATCGGAGGTGTTTATGCTTGGCGGCTTGGTTATTCTTGTCCGCCGGAATATCGCCCGAAGACCGAGGCCGAGATGCGCCGTTTCTACAAGGAGGCCGACTTCACCCTCAAACAGGCGTTTGCTTTCTGTCCATACAGCCCGGAAGCACTCTTCCGTTATGTGCAATTGCTGGTCCAGCCGCCTGCGCCGATCCAACCTCGTGTAGATGACGCGCTGTTGCTGGCGCGCACGGCGTTGAAGCTTGATCCGTATAACGGCTCGATTGCCGGCCTCATTAACAGCCTGGAAAGCGCCAAACGGAGCATGGGCGACACCGCCTCACTCCAAAAATTGGAGAATGAAGTTCGCGCCAACCCGGAGAACTTTACCTCCGCGATCAATCTGGCGTTCCTCTATTTCCAATCCCAACAATTCGATCGCGGCTATGCATTGCTCGACACGGTTGTCAGCAATCCGCGCGTGACCATGACACATCTGGCCCCGGTCATCGAGGCTTACAAGCAACTCAGCAACATGCCGAAGATGGAGACGGCGCTCGTGCGGCTGACGCAGATTGCCCCGCAGAATCCGGAAGCCTGGTATGACCTTGGCACCGTCCGCATTTCCCAGGGCAAAACGGCAGACGCATTTCTGGCCCTCTCGAATGCCATCACCCTCAGCAACGCCCGGCGTGCCGCGGATCCTAATGCGCATGATCTCGCAGCAACTGCTCGCGGCGATGGAAATCTCGCCTCGCTGCAAGCGCTGCCGGAATTTCAAAAATTATTGGCGCGCTGAATGGGGCAGCCCTTGGAATGGGAACACTGCTTTGCGGCGGTGTTCCCATTTTTATTTGAAGCCCAAGCCTTGTGATTTTTCCTGACAGCAAGCCGTTCTTTTCATTAGCCTCCCGGCCCATGCGTAAACGCCCGCTCATTCTGGTATCGCCCAGCGTTGAAAGCAAAGGCATCGAGTTTGATGACATGTCTCTCAGCCTGTCGATGCGCTATGAACGCGCCTTGCTCAATGCCGGCATGTTGCCGTGGCCGGTGATGTCGCTGGCTTCGCGCGACGAAATCGCCGAGTGCGTCAAACGCGCTGATGGCGTGCTCCTCACCGGCGGTGAAGACGTGCATCCGGTGCTCTACTGTGAGAAGATGCCACAACGGTTGCGGAGCAAATGCATCCTGACGCCCGATGGTGGCGCGCGCGATTTACGGGAGCTGATGCTGGTGGATGAAGTCTTTCACCAACGCAAACCGTTGCTCGCAATCTGCCGCGGCCAGCAGATTTTAAACGTGGCCCTTGGGGGGACACTGTTCGCCGACATTCCCACGCAGTTACCGGACGCGATCAATCATCGGCGGATGGATAAACGTTGCGATAAGGTCCACGATGTTCATTTGACAGAGGGCGGGCTGCTCGCCAAGATTACGCGCAAGCGTGTTTTGGGTGTAAACAGCACCCACCATCAGGCGGTGGATCGCCCTGCGGATATTCTGGTTGTGGGCGGTCGCAGTGCTGATGGCGTGATTGAGAGTATGCAATTGAACCCGGCGGCCGCGCGCTTGCTGCCGTTCCTGTTGAGTGTGCAGTTTCACCCGGAACGTCTGGCGGACCGCCACCCGGAGCATCATGCAATTTTTGCCGCGTTTGCCAAAGCCTGTGCGGCCAAGCGATAATTTTTAATCTATGAAGGGTAAAGTCCTGCTGGTTGATGACGAACCAAATATCCGCGACCTCGTCGCCGCGGTGCTGCAACGCGATTACTCGGTCTCCGAGGCGGAGAGCGGAGCGGCGTTGCAAAAAGCCTTTACCGACATGCCCCAACCGGATGTCGTTGTCCTAGACGTGAAACTGCGCGATGCCAGCGGACTCGACCTGCTCCCGCTCATCAAGAAACGCTGGACCGACACCGAAGTCATCATGCTTACCGGCATGGGCACAATGGAAATGGCCTTGGAAGCCGGACGCTTGGGCGCCTTCACTTTTCTGACCAAACCGTTCGAGACGGAAAAGCTGCTGGCGGACGTCCGCGTTGCTTTCGAAAGCAAACAGAAGAAACAGGAGAACGTCGCGTTGCGTGGCGCGCTCGAAATCATGAGCGGCAACACTTCGCCCGTGTTCAACAGCTCTGAGATGAAAGAAGTCGTCCGCACCGTGGAACGCGTCGCTCCGAGCGATGTCGCCATCCTCATCTGCGGCGAAAGTGGCACGGGCAAGGAAGTTATCGCGGATCTCACTCATGCCATGAGTTCCCGCAGCAAGGGTCGCATCATCAAGATCAATTGCGCTGCCCTGCCCCGCGAGCTTATCGAAAGCGAATTATTTGGCTCGGTGAAGGGCGCTTATACTGGTGCGCATAGTGATCGGGAAGGCTTGTTCCGCCAGGCAGAAGGCGGCACGCTGTTCCTCGACGAAATTTCCGAGATGCCGATTGATACGCAAAGCAAGTTGCTGCGCGTCTTGCAGGACCAGAAGGTCCGCCCGGTCGGCGGTAAAACCGATTACCAGACGAACTGCCGTTTGATTGCGGCGACGAATCGCCATCCCGAAGAGGCCATCAAGGAAGGCAAGATGCGCGAGGACTTGTATTACCGCATCAGCGCCATCTCTGTGAATCTGCCCGCATTGCGCGAGCGTCGTGACGACATCATGCCGCTGGCCACCGCGTTCTTGAAACGCTTCGCTGGCCAGGCCAACCGCAGCCTCAAAGGTTTCACCCAATCTGCTGTGGACCGCCTCACCGGCTTCGACTGGCCCGGCAACGTGCGCCAGCTCCAGAACGAAATCCAGCGGGCCGTCCTGCTTTGCGAAGGCGAGATGATTGACGGCGCCGACTTGTCTATCACGCGCACTCGCCCTGAGGGCGTTGAGTCGCAGGATACCAATTTCACGCTCCTCGAAGGCGTGGAACGCAACGCCATCATCCAGATGCTCAAAGAGACGAACGGCAACAAATTGGAAGCTGCCAAGCGCCTCGGCATCGGACGCCAGACGCTCTACAACAAGATCAAAGCCTACGGTATTGAAGTGTAAACGGAGCGCTGATCTGGAGATCAGCGCGGTGCGGATTGGCAAGCGACGCCGGGCTTTCGGGCGACTTTAATTGAGCGTTGTTTGGGGTGGGTGGGTCTATTGGGGAACACGATGAAAACAGCGCCACGCTTCTCGGGGCCGGTTCTCGCTTTCGGCATCGTTGGACTCGTCATCATTCTGATCGTCAGTTGGCTGGGTTACCAGCGCCAGCAATCCCGCGCCACCGCTCTGATCGAGCCGGAAACACAAACCGCCGCGGCTCCCCGCCCGCTCCCACCAACGTGGAAAGCGAAGCAGTCTCTGCCGGAGCTGAAGCTGTGGCGGGGTTGCATCCTGATGGTCTTCCCCCGGTCATCCCCATTTCGTTCGTGCCGTATCTGATCGAAGCCGAGAACGGAACGTGGTTGAAGGATGAGCAATACAAACTCATTCCCCGCGGCACGCAGGACCTTGGCGGCATAGAGTTCCATCTCGAAGGCATGATCCAATTACAGGGGCGGCAGTCGAAGGACTGGAAGAAGCGCAGCTACCGGCAGCAGGTCAGCATTTCACTGGCGTTGACCAATCAGACTGATGCCGGTTTTGAGATTATCCCCCGCGGCAGCAACATCGCCAGCGTCTATCTGCTCGCCGGCACGCGTTACGAAGCCGAAACTGAAGCAGTGGCGGCCAACCTGGTCTGGCGTTACAGCGACGGCACGAGCGCGACCACGCCAATCCAATTCAATGTCCACGTCCGCGATTGGATCCGGGAGGAGTTCGAGCAACCGGATCACCTTCCCTACCCGTTCACCAAGGTGGTCTGGACGACGCCCGTTCCGAAGCAACCACAACGCGCACTGCGGCTGTATCGGCTGGGGCTTGCCAATCCAGCACCGCAAAAAGTCATCCACCGATTGGATTTTCTCGGCATGACGGGCGACGCCACGTTGTTCCTCACGGCCTTGACGCTGGACCCGGTGCGGCTTGGGCAACGTCCCGATGGCACGCCTGATCTCGAACCCACCGACGCGGTTGCTGGCAGCCTGCTGCAATTGAACGTCGTCGGCCCAGACGATCAACCCGTTGCCAAAGCAAAAATCCGCCTGCAAATCCGCCGCAAGGCCGGCACGGAGAATCCTTATGTCACGCGCACGCTCGCCACGGACAGTTACGGAACGCTCAGCATCAAGTATTCGGCCGAAGGGCTGCAGAGCTTTGATCTCAGCGCGACGCACGAAGATTTTGGCGGTCGTAAAATGCTCTGGGATTTGAGCGCGGGCAACCAGATACCTGCAGCGTATCTTCTGAAGCTGGGCGATGGCATCAGTCTCGGCGGCACCGTTGTTGATGAGACGGACCAACCTATCGCCGACGCCAAGCTGAGTTTCCATCGCTTCTGGAGCAGCGAAGATGAATCCCCCAACAAGGCCGGCAATCAACCGGACTTTCAAAGTAAAACCGTCACCACGGATACAACGGGCCGTTGGCAACTCCGGGGCGTTCCGAAGGAGCTGCTCGATAATATCGGCTTCAACATCACCCACCCGGACTTTGCGGCAACGAACTTCAACCTCCGCACCAGTTCCGGCGATGAAGCGAAGCTCCGTGACGGCTCACACAAGATTGTTTTGAAGCGCGGCCTGATCGTGAAGGGGCGCGTGTTGGATGAAAGTGATAATCCGGTCAAAGACGCCCGGGTCTGGGCCGGCCGGGCCAATTTCTCCAACACCCAGGAAACCAAGACGGACGCCAAAGGGGCGTTCAGTTTTCGGGGTCTGACTGAAGGCTCGCAATCGTTCAGCGTGCTGGCCAAGAATTTCAAACCCGTGGTCACCAACCTCACGGTGAAAACTGGCATGGAGGAAATCGTCTTCCGGCTTGGGGCCGGATTAACGTTGCGCGGCTTGGTTAAGAATGAAGCAGGCGAACCGGTCTCCGGCGTGCGGATCAGCCTCGAAGACGAACATGGTGGCGTCTCGCGCGATTATGAGTTTGAGATGACTTCGGATAAAGATGGTCGTTTCGAATGGAACGGTGCACCGGAGGAGAAGTTGAAATTCTGTTTCCTGAAACAAGGTTACGAATCCAAACGTGGCCAGACGCTCCAGACCACGGAGGAAAATATCATCACCCTCCGCAAAGGTCGCAAAGTGCAGGCGTGGGTGGTGGACGCGGAAACCGAGAAGCCCATCACGAAATTCCGCGGGGGCGTAGGGCGAAATTATGATTACAGCGACAACGAAAACTTCTACGCCGAGTGGCCGGGCATGAAGGATTACTCCGACGCCAATGGCATGTTCACGGCGGATTTGAACGAGGAACAGGTGAACGCCATCAAGGTCGAGGCTGACGATTACGCCGCCAAGGTCGAGAAACTTACTGCCGCCGAAAACGGAGTGGTACAGGTCACGTTGCGCCTGAAACCCAGCACTTCCGTCCGAGGCATCCTCGTCAACGCGCAAGGCCAGCCCGTTCCCGGCGCTACGGTGGCCTTGACGAAGGATAGTTCCTCCGGCGGTCCTCAGATCCAATTGCGCAAAGCCCGGCTCAGTTCCTACAACCGCGATACCAAAATCGTCACTACGGATGCCGAGGGGAAATTCACCTTGGGTTCGCCCCCTGAAACTGGTGGTCTGGTTGTCGCGGCGGCCGAGGTTGGTTTCGCTCGCGCCACCGTGGATGAAGTGCGGAGCACTGGTCGCCTGGTGCTGCAGGAATTTGGCCGCGTCGAAGGCACGATTAAGGTGGCCGGCTCGCCCAGCGAAGGCCAAGAGTTCATGTTCTCGCTGATGAACATCGGGGTGAGTCCGGATTGGGAGAGCTACCGCACCAAATCCGATGCGGACGGAAAATTTGCCTTTGAGAAGATTCCGCCCGGTGAAGGTCAGGTGGTCCGGCTGATCAAGATGAATCCCAACTCTTGGATGCATAGCCACAACACCTCGGTAACGGTTGAGTCCGGCAAAACTGCGCGAGTCAGTTTCGGCGAGGAGGGCGCGGTCATCAAAGGCCAGGTGCGGATCGAAGTTCCGCCCGGCGAAGGCGAGGTGATCAATTTCAGCGGCAGCCTGAACACAAAGTTGCCCAACATGAACCTCAACTTCGCCACCCCGGAGGAAGCCGCAGCTTTCTACAAATCCGACGCGTGGAAGGAGCAGATGAAGCAGATGAAACACTACGGTATCGCCGTCAACGCGGATGGTTCGTTTTCGGTGGATTCCATTCCGCCCGGCGAATATACCCTTTCTGTCGGTGCGACCAAGCCCAAGCCCGGACAGGATTCCTGGAGCCAACGCCCCTTCGCCTCCGGCAGCACCACGATCACTGTGCCTAGCAGCGCCAGCCCCAATGCGCCCATTGGCTTGGGTGACCTTATCCTCAAGCCAGTGAAAGGCAATTGACGGCAACAGCCGCGCGTTCGGCAAGGCGGCTGCTATGAAAGGCGCGATGCAATTCATTCATCACAAACTCCTGAAATTCCGATACTGGCGGTTTACTTGCGTCCAGCCTAAAAATATTGATGATTACGACATGATTCGACGCGCAACTCCGTCCCTATAAGGCGCGCCTTGCAAAACAACCTGTCAACCAACCGTTGTCACTAAATGACCAGCGCGCTCAAATCCAAACCCGCTCCCGCCATGATGGCGGGGTATGAACCAGAGTCGTTCTTCGATGAAATGGTTTCGCCCGATGGCGGGATTCGTCCTCACTATGCGAAGTTTGCCGAGTTGTTTCAGGCCACCACCAAGGAAGAGTTCGACCACAAACGCCAGTCCGTGGATCTCGCGTTTATGCGTCAAGGCGTGACGTTCAACGTCTATGGTGACTCCGCTGGCACGGAAAAGATTTTCCCCTTCGATCTCCTGCCCCGGATCATTCCGAACAAAGAGTGGGAAATGCTGGAGCGCGGCCTTGCACAGCGCATTACGGCGCTGAACCTATTCTTGCACGATATCTATCACGAACAGAAGATTCTCAAGGATGGCATCATCCCGCCGCATTATGTTCTCTCGGGAAAACATTTTCGCCGCGAGTTCGTGAACTTCAACGTACCCAAGGATATTTATATCCACATCTGTGGCACGGACCTGATCCGCGATGATAAGGGTCAATATCTCGTGCTCGAAGATAACGGGCGCTGCCCCAGCGGCGTGAGTTACGTCTTGGAAAATCGGCGGGCGCTGAAGCGCACGTTCCCGGAGATGTTCGAGACGATTGGCATCCGCCCGGTGGAGAATTATCCGCAAGAACTACTGCGCATGCTCCAATACATCGCCCCCGCTGGCGTGGCATATCCGCGTGTCGTATTGCTAACGCCTGGTGCTTATAACTCGGCATACTTCGAGCATACTTACCTTGCGCGACAGATGGGCATCGAAATTGTCGAGGGCCGCGACCTTGTTGTCCGCAATTCTCGCGTATTCATGCGCACGACAAAAGGATTGCAGCCCGTACACGTAATTTATCGCCGCCTCGACGACGATTTCCTCGACCCGACCGTCTTCCGGCGCGACTCAATGCTCGGCGTGCCCGGCTTGGTGAACGCCTATCGTTCCGGCAACGTATCGCTTGCCAACTCCATCGGCACAGGCATCGCCGATGACAAGGTGATGTATTACTTCGTGCCGCGGATGATCAAATACTACCTCGATCAAGATCCAATCATTCCGAACGTGGACACCCACCTCGCCAGCGAAGAAGCCGACAAAAAATACATCCTCAATAATTTGGAAAAACTTGTCGTCAAAGCCGCGAACGAATCCGGCGGTTACGGCATGTTGATTGGCCCAAAAGCCACCAAAGCCGAGATCGCCGAGTTCCGCAAGAAGGTTGAAGCAGAGCCACGCAATTACATCGCGCAGCCGACCATTTCACTCTCACGCCATCCCACCCATGTGAATGATGGCTTGTTTGAAGGCCGCCACATTGACCTGCGCCCATTTGTGCTCTATGGCGAAAAGATCGTAACCGTGCCCGGAGGACTCACGCGTGTGGCATTGCGCAAAGGCTCACTCGTCGTGAACTCTTCGCAGGGCGGCGGCAGCAAAGACACTTGGGTTTTATACGGAGACGAATGATATGCTTTCCCGCGTAGCCAACTCACTTTATTGGATGTCGCGTTATATTGAGCGCGCTGAAAACATCGCACGTATCGTGGATGTAAACTTGCAACTTCTCCTTGATCTGCGTGACCTCAACGAGAAACGCCTCGCCGAACACTGGCTGCCTATTGTGCAAACCACCGGCGACGAGGAACAATTCTTCGCCCTGCATAAAAAAGCCACGGCGAAGAACGTCACCGAGTTTCTCGTGTTCCAGATGGAGAACCCCAACTCCATCGTCTCCTCCATCTGTCAGGCCCGCGAAAACGCCCGCATGGTGCGTGACCAAATCACGCTGGAACTCTGGGAAGAACTGAATCGCCTCTATTGGTTCGTCCGCACGAACACTGCGCGACAAGTCTGGAAGGAAAGCCCGAGCGAATTCTTTCAGCAGATCAAAGCCGGCTCACTGCACATCATTGGCCTGACTGACGCGACACTGATTCACAACGAAGGCTGGTGGTTTGCGCAGGCAGGCAAGTTCATTGAGCGCGCCGACAAAACCTCCCGCATCCTTGATCTGCGCTATCAAACGCTTCCGGAAAAAGGGGCGCCAAAGAGTGTCAGCCAGGAAGACGCGCTCGAATGGTCCGCCATCTTGCGTTCCTGCAGCGCGTGGGATGCCTACAAATCCATCAATGGCGCCGAGGTCAACCCAGCCCTCGTTGCTGAATTCCTTTTACTCAACGAAGAGTTTCCGCGCTCGGTGGAATTTTGCGTTTCCGAGTTGAACCGTGCCCTCCGCCGCATTTCCGGTGTCGCTGAAAACAAATTTTGCAACGCGGCCGAAAAACTCGCCGGTCGTTTGGCGGCTGAACTGCAGTTCACAACCATTGACGAAATCTTTGACCAAGGCCTGCATCAATACCTCGACGTCCTGCAACTCAAACTCAACAACATCGGCGCGGAGTTATTCAACGCTTACATTTTCCAACAGTTCAACAATCTCGAAGACGAGATCATGGTTCAACAGGAAGAACAACAGCAACAGTTCCGATCAGCGATCAGTGTTCCCAAATTCAAAACCTAAATTTGCATGGCCATCCACGTCGCGCTCCACCACAAGACGCACTACAAGTATGACCGGCTCATCAACCTCGGCCCACAGGTCGTGCGTCTCCGCCCGGCCCCGCATTCGCGCACGCGCATCCTCAGCTATTCGCTGAAGGTCACGCCCGAAAAGCATTTCATCAACTGGCAGCAAGACCCGCAGTCCAATTACCTCGCCCGCCTCGTCTTTCCCGAGAAGACGAAGGAGTTTTGCGTCGAAGTGGACCTCGTCGCCGAAATGGCGGTGTTGAATCCGTTCGATTTCTTCCTTGAGCCGGACGCGCAGAAATTCCCGTTTGAATACGATCACACCCTCGACCACGAACTCGCGCCGTTCCGGCTGAAATGTTCCTCCACTCCGCAGTTCACCAAATATCTTGGTGCGGTAAAACGCGATCTCGTCACTGGCAAGAAAGCGGAAAAAGAAGCCGACGATACCCGCCCTCGCACGATTGATTTTATCGTCGCTATCAATCAACAGCTCTGGAAGGACATCAAATACACCATCCGCATGGAGCCGGGCGTGCAGGCGCCCGAGGAAACGCTCCAGCTTGCCAGCGGCTCGTGTCGCGACTCCGCGTGGTTGCTCGTCCAACTTTTTCGTCACCTCGGCGTCGCGGCCCGTTTCGTCAGCGGCTACCTGATTCAACTCAAGGCTGACGTGAAATCGCTCGACGGCCCGAGCGGCACGGAAGTGGACTTCACCGACCTGCACGCGTGGTGCGAAGTTTATCTGCCGGGCGCGGGCTGGATCGGGCTCGACCCAACTTCCGGCTTGCTCGCGGGCGAAGGTCACATTCCGCTCGCCGCCACACCTGATCCTACGAGTGCCGCGCCCATCAGCGGTTTGCTGGATGAGTGCGAATGCGAATTTGGTCACGAGATGAAGGTGACGCGTATCTTCGAATCGCCGCGGGTCACCCTGCCCTACTCCGACGAGCAATGGAGCAAGATCGAATCGCTCGGCCACGCGATTGACGCCGATTTGAAGAAAGGCGACGTGCGCCTCACGATGGGTGGCGAGCCGACATTTATTTCCATTGATGACCCGGACGGCCCGGAATGGAATTTCACCGCCGTCTCACCCAAGAAACGCCAGCTTTCTGGCGAGCTTATCAAGCGACTGCGCACCAAGTTTGCGCCTGGCTCGCTGCTGCATTACGGCCAGGGCAAATGGTATCCCGGTGAGCAACTGCCGCGTTACGCGCTCGCCGCGTTCTGGCGTAAAGATGGTGTGCCGATCTGGAAAGATGATTCACTCATCGCGGACGAATCAAAGGATTACGGGCATGGCGTAAAGGAGGCGAAGGCGTTGCTCGAACGCATTGCCAAAGTCACCGGGGTTGATCCGAAATACATGATTCCCGGCTACGAGGACGCGTTCTATTACACGTGGAAAGAACGCCGGCTGCCGTCGAACGTCACACCGGAGAAAACTAATCTCAAGGACAAGCTGGAACGCGAACGCATTGCCCGCATCTTCCAGAAAGGCCTTGGCGAAGTTGTCGGCTACACGCTGCCAATCAAGCGCGCGTGGTATGGCAATCAACAAGGCTGGATGTCGGGCGCCTGGTTCTTGCGCGATGACGACACGCTCTGGCTGATCCCAGGCGATTCCGCCATGGGGCTGCGCCTGCCGCTCGATTCGATTCCGTGGGTCGCGGACAAGGAATACCCGTGGAATTGGCAGCAAGACCCGTCGAACCCCAATCTGCCAGCGCTGCCGAAGGAATTTCCTTACAAAGTCCGCAAGCCCGAAAGCACAGGCCAGTATTTCATCCGGCGCAGTGGCGGCGCGCCGTTGCCTGCCGGTTACGGGCCGGGCCAGCGCGCGCAGGAACTCGGCGATTTCGAAGAGGAACGCATCGAGTTGCCGCCGTTGCCGGGATTTGAATCCGATCCAAACCGTCGTCCGGTTCAAGGCCAGTCCGCGCCGTGGATTGTTCGCACGGCGATGTGTGTTGAGCCACGCGATGGACGACTGCATGTCTTCATGCCACCGGTTGCGACAACGGAGGATTATCTAGATCTCGTTGCAGGTGTCGAAACCGCCGTCACCGAACTCGGCTTGCCCATCATCATCGAAGGTGAAACGCCTCCGCGTGATCCACGCATCAACAAGCTCGCTGTGACGCCCGACCCTGGCGTGATCGAAGTGAATCTGCACCCAAGCAAATCGTGGGACGAACTCGTCGAACGCACGACCGTGCTTTACGACGAAGCGCGCCAGACACGGCTCGGCACAGAAAAGTTTATGCTCGATGGCCGGCACACCGGCACGGGTGGGGGCAACCACATCATCATCGGTGGCGAAACACCTTCCGATTCGCCGGTGTTGCGGCGCCCCGATCTGCTGCAATCGCTTATCGCGTATTGGCAGAATCACCCGTCGCTGAGCTGGTTATTCAGCGGTTTGTTCATCGGGCCGACTTCGCAAGCGCCGCGCATTGACGAGGCCCGCAACGATTCGCTCTACGAACTCGAAGTCGCGTTCAAGGAATTGGAGCGCAACACCAAGTCCTTCGGCTACACGCCGCCGTGGCTGTGCGACCGGTTGTTTCGCAACCTGCTCATCGACGCCAGCGGCAACACGCATCGCTCCGAGTTCTCGATTGATAAACTCTTTTCACCTGAAAGCAGCGCGGGCCGCCTCGGTTTGGTCGAGATGCGCGCGTTTGAAATGCCACCGCACTCGCGCATGAGTCTCGCACAACATCTCTTGCTGCGCGGCCTCATCGCGAAATTCTGGAACGAGCCTTACAAGAATAGCCTCGTGCGCTGGGGCACGGACATCCATGACCGCTGGATGCTGCCGCATTTCTGCGAGACGGATTTCAAGGACGTTATCCGCGATTTGCGCGACGCTGGTTACCCGTTCGAGTTCGATTGGTTCGCGCCTCACTTCGAGTTCCGCTTTCCGTTCATCGGCGACCTCGCGCAGCGTGACATCAACATCGAACTCCGCACCGCACTCGAACCGTGGCACGTGCTTGGCGAAGAACCCGGTGGCGGTGGCACAGTGCGTTATGTGGACAGCTCGCTCGAACGCTTGCAAGTCAAGGCCAGCGGTCTCACCGGCGATCGTTTCGCTGTTACCGTTGGCGGCTATCGCGTGCCACTGCATCCGACGGGCACGAACGGCGAATTTGTTGCGGGCGTGCGTTACCGTGCCTGGCAACCGCCGGAATGTTTGCAGCCAACGATCGGCGTGCATACACCGCTTGTGTTCGATGTCGTAGATACATGGAACGGCCGCAGCATCAGTGGTTGTACCGTACCATGTGGCGCATCCCGGTGGTCGTAATTACGACGTATTCCCGGTGAATTCCTACGAAGCTGAGTCGCGTCGGCTTGCGCGGTTTTTCCGCACCGGCCATTCGCAGGGTAAGTTCACAGTCGCCCCCGCGAAGCTCAACCCAGAGTTCCCGTTCACGCTCGACCTGCGAAATGTCTGATGCTCCTGACAAGAAATCTCGCAACCGTCCGGCGCGTGTGTTAGAAGCTGCGCCCACAATGGACGAGACGACGGCTGCGGAAGCAGTAAAGAAGGCCGCCGGACTGCTGGAATACTACCAGCAGAGCGCTGAGGCATTTGATGAATTGCTGGGAGAAAACCGTGAAGTGCGCTCGCACTACGCGAAGTTGTTCAATGGATTGGAAGATTTTTCGGAATCGGAATTGCAACGCCGCGCCGACACCTGCAAACGGCTCGTTCACGAGCAAGGCATCACCTACAACGTCTATGGCGACCCACGTGGCATGGAGCGTCCGTGGCAACTCGACCCGATCCCCTTCATCATTGCGCCAGACGAATGGGCCTCGCTCGAAGCGGGACTGATCCAGCGGGCGACGTTGCTCAACAAAATCCTCGCCGACTGTTACAGCGAGCAAAAGCTTATCCACACGCGTTGGCTGTCCCCCGCCCTGGTCTTTGCGCAGCCGGATTTTCTCCGCCCGTGTCACGGGATGCGTGTCGCAAACGACACCTATCTGAATTTCTACGCCGCCGATCTGGCCCGTTCGCCCGACGGACGTTGGTGGGTGGTGTCGGATCGCACGCAGATTCCCACGGGTATCGGTTACGCCTTGGCGAACCGCCTTGCAACCTCGCGCATCTTCCCGGAGTCGTTTCGTGACAATCACGTGCACCGGCTCGCCGGCTTTTTCCGCGAAGTGCAGAACGCACTGTCGCAACTCGCCCCGCGCCAACAAGACAAAGCCCGTGTAGTCATGCTGACGCCCGGCCCGCATAACGAAACCTATTTCGAGCAAGCGTATCTGGCACGCTATCTCGGCTACATGCTAGTCGAGGGACAGGATCTGACTGTGCGCGACAATCACGTCTTCCTCAAGACGCTCAGCGGTCTTGAGCGCGTGGACGTCATTCTGCGCCGGGTTGATGATGATTTCTGCGACCCGCTGGAGTTGCGCAACGATTCCATCCTTGGCGTCCCCGGGCTCGTCGAAGCAATCCGCGCCGGAAATGTCACGATGGCCAACGCACTCGGCAGCGGTGTGGTACAAAGCCCGGCGTTCATGTCGTTCCTGCCTGGCTTGTGCGAGCACATTCTCGGTGAACCGCTCAAATTACCGTCCGTAGCGACATGGTGGTGCGGCCAGCCGGCGGCACGGGAATACGTTCTGGAACATCTCGAAGAGCTTTACGTGAAGCCGGCGTTCCGCTCGCACCTGCGCACGCCCGATCCCCACAAGCCGCTCACCGCCACCGAACGCGAGGCGCTCAAAAGACATATCGAATTTGATCCCGACCTGTTCGTCGCGCAGGAACGCGTGGAGTATTCCACGGCGCCGGCTTGGGAGGCCCGTGGACTTGTGCCGAAGCCAGTCGGCTTGCGCGTGTTTCTCGTCGCCACTGCGGATGGTTATCGCGTGTTGCCGGGTGGATTGACGCGCGTTTCGCCCGACAGCGGCGGACGCTTCATCTCGATGCAACGCGGCGGCAGCAGCAAAGACACCTGGATCACGTCGGCGACTCCGGTGGATGAAGACACGTTGCTGCACGCGCCGGGGAAAAACCTTGAGCTGCGGCGCACGGGAAACAATCTGCCGTCGCGGCTCGCTGATAACTTCTTCTGGCTTGGGCGTTACTCGGAGCGAGCAGACGCGACAGCGCGACTGCTGCGGACTTCATTGCAACGTTTCAATCCGGAGCGCTCAGGGGGCGCGCACTCGGTCGTCGTGCCGTTGCTGCAAACACTCCAGACGCAGGGACAATTGCCGGGGATTTTGGACAAACCTGAGTTGCGCCAGAACTCAGAAGCCTTCGAGGCGGAATTACTCGGGGCGATTTTTGATCCATCTCGCGCCGGAAGTTTGCGGCAGATCGCAGATAACTTGCAACGGCTCGCCATGCTGGTACGCGATCGCACGTCGAATGACATGTGGCGTGTTTTGAGTCAGCTCAACGAACGGCTCGCGACCCCGACCGCCAGCATGGTGATGCTTAGCGGCGATGCAGTGGGCGTGTTGAATCAAACGCTGCTGGGCCTAGCGGCATTTCACGGCTTGGCGCGCGAAAACATGACGCGGGCGCAAGCGTGGCGGTTCATTGACATGGGGCTGCGGTTGGAGCGCGCCGTGTATCTTGCACGCTGCTGGATGCAACGTTGCAACGGCCCGAATCGGAAAACCCCAGCGTGCTCGAAGCGATCCTCGAAGTCGTGGACAGCAGCATCACGTTCCGCTCGCGCTACAACTTGCTGGCGACCGTGCCGGCAGTCTTTGATCTCGTGTTGCTCGACGATAAGAATCCGCGCTCGGTTTTGTTTCAGGTGAGTCAGCTGGCGAAACATTTCCGGCACTTGCCGCAGGAACGCGAGAACGCACCAGGGTCGGGCAAAAGCATTTTGGCTCAATGCCAGCCGACTGGAGCG
>JASGKY010000060.1:0-157239 GCA_049840435.1 Verrucomicrobiota bacterium
ATCGACGGGGATCATCCTCTCAAGGATGAATGTCTCGATCTCTGGCGTGGGATCCGTTCCCACCAGAAGACTACTACGAATAGAAGGAGGGTCAATTTCATCCTCTAGCCCGACACTTTCGATGATATCTTTCTGCAGCCGTAAAAGCTTCATGGATCGAGTGACCCCAGACTTCCATGCGATGGGAAACGATTGCAAGTCAGGCTCTTGAAGGGCAAGAGAATCATCCACGCGGGCCACCTGAAAAATCATTGAGCCAAACGCGATGAACTCCCCATCTTCATATCGCGTTCCCTCCTCGACCGATTCTTCCAAAAAAGAAGCGAGGCGCATCGATATCAATCTGTGGTATGACTGAATCGAAAACAAGAAGAAACTCTGGGTGCTGATGGCAAGAGCATTTCGTTGTCAAAACGGAATTCTCTCTCACTTCCAACTCCCCATTAGTCTGTCAATTCTACTATACCGTGATGAACCTACCTGCTAATCCGCTGGCAATGAGCCTTGGCGCTAGTGCGCGGCTGACATCGAATATGAAAAAAACTTGAAGGTTTATTCTGCTCGCAAAATCTTCTCCATCTTTCGACCTTTCGCGAGTTCGTCGACTAACTTGTCGAGATACCTGACCTGTTGCGTTAACGGATTTTCAATCTCTTCCACGCGATAGCCGCAGATGACGCCGGTGATCAGGTGCACGTTGGGGTTCAACTTGGCCTGTTGAAAGAATTGTTCAAATGTCGTTTTGGCGGTGATCTGTTTCTGCGGCGAGCCTTTCGTTGAAACCGGTTAGCCAGTTGATCACTTGATGCAGCTCCTCTTTTGGTTCGGCCTTTCTTTTCAACTTTGGCGACATAATGCGGGTACACGGAAGCGAATGTCATCTCCGCAATTCGCTGATCGTGGTTGTTCGTGCGATTCATTGGACATTACTCCGTGAGTCTTTGTGCCTCTGTTTGATAAGAAAGCAGCATACGGACGTTGGCCGATGTTCTCCAGTTGTCTCTCGCCGCCTATGAGTTCCTTCTTTGTTCGTCAAATTGACGAATCGCTGAGATCAGTTCATGCCCTTTATGAAACAGCCCCGATAGAGATTCGTCACCTGACTTTAGAGCCGCACTCTTCCAGAACTTCAACCGTCGTCACACCAGTTAAACTGACGACATACGAAACGCACGAAGCCCCGTTGCGGCAACGGATAGGATACCGTTGATTCAAATGCTTCACCCACACGATCGCCGACATCAATGAAATCCAAGGCAACCTTTTCGCACCGCTTCACTCGTACCCGCTCCAATCAAACCACCTCCGTTGCTGAAGTACAGACTTGCGGTTCCATCGTCGACAGCAAGCAATGTCACGATCGCTTGAGGAAGCGAGAATTCCATCAAGACTGCAATCGGAACCCGTTCGAATCGGCCTTCGCCTTGAATCCAGTCAGAACTCAACTGGAATACATGGTTTCTTAAGTCCACATACGTTTCATTGATTGAATCACTCGAGTCGTTCACACGCTCTCCTTCGGTTCTTGCCGAACGTGACGCCGACAGCAGAACGCCAATGAGGACAACCTCTTTTAAAGGCGATACCTCACTTCTTCTACGTTGCCACACCGAACATACTACCGCAACTGAAAGTAACCCTCACAAGCTTCTATGGCGAGCTTCGTCGCAACCTCGTTTAAGTGATCTTGAGAGACTCGAGATCACCGCACGGAAGCCGCTTACAGGCAATGCTTTCAAATACAACCAAGGCATCGCCCGCCATCGGTTTGCGACAGTTCAACTCCGCGATGATCCCACGCAGATTGTCCAACAGCTAGGCTCCTCTTAAGTGCGTTCCACCAATTCGCGAGAGATAGCGGCCATCCTCGAACTACTGATTACTGGCAATTCAAGCATTCTCGAATCCACCTGTCAGCCATAATGCGGCGCATCGGCTTACTTCCTTCAGGTAAAAACTGTGGCAGACAAGTCCGAACAAGATTCATTCAGAACGTGCTCATTGAATCGACAAGTTACGCGGGATAGATTGACGAAGGCTTATCTCTCAGATTGGTCATGGATCGACAACTGATCACGGTTCGCGAGATTCGGATCGTTTCATGGACTGACTCGAATTCGTTTGTTTGGCTCACGGCGAAAGAAAACGCGATGGCGAGTCGTATCCTGGTTCAGTGCCCAGAATGCTTTACGAAGCTGTCATTGCCCGATTCAAATCGACTCGGCAAGAAGATCAAGTGTGGCATTTGCGGTGAAGTCTTTATTGCTGAAGCGTTCGACGACTTTGCTGAGGATTCGAAATCTGCAAAGCCGAGCGTCAGGGCCAAACGCAAGCCGGTCACTGGTAAAAGAAAGAACAAAGCCTCGCGGCACGGGAACAATTCTTCACTGATTGTCGCTGGTGTCATCGCGGTATTGATTCTTATTGGGACGGGTCTTCACTTTGCTGGAGTTTTCCGTGAGAAGCCTCAAGTGGCGCAACCAACACCGATCGAGCCCGCAGCCGCAGTGCCGACGGTTCAAGTGGTTGAACCTGCGAAGGAAAATCCCGTTGAGCGGAAGTTGGCACTTCGATGGATGCCACCGGAAACGGAATTCGTATTGCATCTCAAGATTGCTGAGCTCTGGCGAGCTCCTTTGCTGCGGCCACTGCTTGAAATACCGCCAGTCGTTGAAACTGTCACGGCTTTTCAAAACATCACTGGACTGTTACCGACAGATTTAGAAAGTGTGAACGTAGGACTGCCGGAGATACAGGGGCTGCAGGCAATCGCGGGAAGCGCAATGATGGGATTTGCGCCGACAAGCTTCCCTCCCCAAATGTTAGCGGTCGTACGCACGAGAAAGCCCTTCTCAGGTGACTTGCTGACAAAATCGCTCGTTGAATACAAGCCTGCCTCTCATAACGGGAAAAACTACTATGAGTCCACGAACGCAGGTGCGATTGCGGTGTGGATTGTCGATTCCACGACGGTCTTGATTGCTGTTCCCGATGTTCTCAAGGTCGCGATGGATCGCGGAGAGACAGTGCGCCGCGACAAGGAACTGATGGCAATGGAGTCTGATCACCATCTGCTGCTGATTGTGTCGCCAAATAATCCGCTGGAATTGACCAACGGAATCGAGATGCCACGCGAGGGCGATGATCCTGTGTTACATGAGACAATCACGGCCCTCAAACAGTCACTGTAGGGATTGGACTGGCACTGAATGTCCGCGGCGGCGTCGACCTGCAAACACAGATTGGCCTGAAGGACACCGATGCAGTCAGGAAGGTGAAAACGGGAGTCGAAAAATTGATTTCGGAGACGAGAAGCCAACTCGACAAATCACAGGCGCCCCGAGCCATCGGTCATTGTCGCACTAGGGAACTTGCTGCTGACCAGTCTGAAAGTCGAAGAGCGAGTTTCGGCGCTCAAAATATCGGCGAGCATACCGGACTCGGCGCAAGCGAAACTCGAGCGACTTCCCGCCGAATTGATGGTCTACCTGTTTTCAGGGGGAATAGCACAGGCACCCGCGGAACAGTCGTCCACAACAGATTCTCAAGCGGACGAATCGAATCCTCCGGCGGGTGAGGGCAGTTACGAGAAGCACTTGCGAGAACAGTTGGAAAAGAGAAAGCTGCAGGCTGTCGTCAAAGCGGATTTTGCAGAAGGCCTGCCGCCTGGTGCAACACTCTCCGTGCAAAGTGGATGGAGCGATTCATCCTGGTGGCGACCGGACGATACTCGATTCTATCCATTATTCCTGACGCTGAAATTGAAGGAAAAAGACGTTCCCGGGTTATGTGTCATGGGAAAAGTGAACGTGACGAAAATGACACTCGTCGCTGGTGAGAAATTGAAATTCGCCGATCTCAATCAACCGGCATTCTTCCAAGTATTCAATCAAATCAACTTCCTGGAAGAACTGAATATCCCCGTCGAACCTTCGTTGAATGGAGGTACAACTCTGGAGGCTCTGGAGGGGACGTTTCAGATGCTCGTCTCGAAATCCTCGGAAGAGTTTTCGATTCCGCAAGTGACCAGGAAAGCAACCAGGCCAGTGACAGATCCAAAGCTCAAATCAGCCGGCGTCACGCTGAAACTGGGCAAGGAGGAATTTGCCGGAGACCAGATCGTCAATCTGACGGTCGGTTGGAACGAAGGCTATTTCATTCGCGACGCGACCTTTGATTACGGAAATGGTGACAGCGAGACTGGTCGTCCTCTTGCGGGTCTCCATATTGAAGACGGCAAACAAGTGCTCAATTTTCACGCCTTCCAGGATGGATTCAGTTTTTCGGGACGAGAGAACCTGAAATTTAAGCTGCATAGCGGCGTGGAAAATCGCACAGTTGGTTTCAAATTTTCCAAAGTGCCGCTCCCACCACTGAACACCCGCCCCGCCGAAAAAAATTGAAGCCCCTTCAGGAGCCAGATAACTTCGTGGTCGAACGATGGCTTGCCTTATCGATCACCTGTACGCAGTTGTCATTGGCAACTCGTCAGAATGTGTCCACTCGAATCTCATTCGCGAAATGTGGCCGTGATGATTTCTGAGCATTTCTTGAGCAAGGCCTGCCATGCGGAGCGTGGTGGATACTTTAAATCACAACGAGTGGTACCCAACGGAACATCAGTGAATAACCGGTGGTTGAGATCAAGCGACACCACCGGTGAGCAGGAGAACGGAAAAAATCCGACCCTGGATGAGTCGCAGCGAGAGATTTTGTTGATGCACCAGGGCCCCGATGATCGAATCAATCCCGAATTGCAATTTTTCTTGAGTCGCAATCGGCGGGCTGTCTTCGGTTTGTAACTCGACTCCGACCAATCTTCCAAACGTTTGGAAACTTGACCTGCCTTGGCATTGACAGATCTTTAATTTTTATTAAAAATACTTAAAACAAATACAATAATATTAAATATTATAAATCGACACCGCAAATATGAGAGACGCAAATGATCAGCAGAAGCAGCGGTTGGAATTGGTTTGGACCGGATGTGCGTTGGATAGAGGCTGTCGTGTGAGCGTGAGTTCTCGAAAGGTGTCCGATGATGGTTTGGGGATTGTTGATGTTGCCGATTTTCGGGATCTCGTCATTCGGTCATGAACAGCCAACTCATATTGATGGGACGGTCATCGAGGCGAAGCATGGAGGGGTCGTCGAAGGGCGGGATGGATCGCTCGGCAAGAGATTTTTTGCAAGATTGGGATCGCACGAAAGAGTTCACGAACATGAGCACTCACTTCGAAGTAGCAGAGCGGGTTCGAGAGGATCGAATTCCCGGGAATCTTCTTGCGCGAATGGTGAATCCGTCGCGTGATTTGGGCGAACGTGAGTCATCAACAGGGCTCAAACGCTACGTTTAGGGGAAAATGTCAGCAACATGTGCAAATCGAAAACTCTACAAAACAAGGAAGATTCACAACATCCGCAGAATCGTCGAAATGCGAAAAGCCTACGATTCAGGGAAGATGATCAACATGCGCAACGGTTTGTGATCGAAAATCGTGGAGATGACCAGTGGGTGAAAAACGAGCAAAAGAAGAACACTACTGAAAAAACGACGAAGAGCACTGCTGAACTGGGGACAGTTCAGGCAGTGGCACACGACAGACAGATGGGTATGAAAAATCTGTTGCTCCGGAATCGGTTACGATTCCGATTGCGAATTGAAAAACGTGACACAATTCCAGGAGCAACAGAAATGAAATCGAAGAAAGCGAACAAGGCGTTAGAGGAAGTAATGGTACCTGTTTATGTGGGTTTGGACTACCACTCCGAGACGATTCGAGTTTGTGTGATGGACGAGAATGGTGATGTGGTGGTGAATCGAAACGCACGGAATGAGGTGGGGGCGGTCGTGGATCTGGTGAAGACCCACCACGGAATTGTTTTGGAAGTGGCGATCGAGGCGTGCTGTGGGTCGGCCGACTTTGCGTCGAAGTTGTTTGAATCGACTCAATGGAAGATTCGTCTGGCGCATCCGAGCGCGGTGAATCGTTTGAAGGAAGGTCCTGACAAGACCGACGCGGGGGACGCCTGGCATCTCGCGAACCTTTTGCGAGTGGGTTATCTCCCCGAGGTCTGGTTGGCGGATGAGGCGACGCGGCAATTGCGTCGTTTGGTCCGGTTTCGCCAGGGGCTGAGTGATCAACGGAAAGATATCAAGCTGCGAATCGGCGCACTGCTGCGTGAGGAACGGATTGAAAACACGAGCGGTGGCAACACCTGGACGAAGCCGTGGATGGCGTGGCTGAAGATCGCAAAGTTGGGGGGAACAGTCCCGCTGGGTTCTGGATCGTGAGCTTCAACGGCTCGAGCAAATCGAGAAGGACATCGCGGATGTGGAACAACGGATGAAGCAGGCCACTGACGGTGACGTGGTGGTTGCGAAGCTAATGGAACAATCGGGGGTTGGTCTGATCACGGCAGTGGTCATGCGTGCCGTGATTGGTCGGTTCGATCGCTTTCGTTCCGGGAAGCAGTTGGCGTGTTACTGTGGGGTCACTCCCTGCAATGCTTCCAGCGGGAAACGGCAGGCCGACGCGGGATTGGTTGAATCAGGGAATGACATCCTGCGTCCCATGCTGATTCAATTGGCGAAACGGTTGCCTCGGCATGAACCCCGCTGGAAAGAATTCCATACGAAGATGAAGCTCAGAAAGGGTGCGAACGTCACATCAGCGGCGATTGCCAACCGATGGCTCAGGCGGTTGTACCATGAGATGGTCAACCCACCTCAGATCGCGAGTTAACCTCATCTCGGGCTCAGCAAACGAGGGACTAAGCCAAACTTTTATCAACAAGGAGAGACGGCAATCTACGAGAATCATAGAAGGAGGCGATCACGCGGACCCGCGTTGTGAGGGCAAGCTCGAGTGCCACATGGGTGCAGCGGCATCATCAGTTCACTCGGAACTCAGAATGCCGCGACAACTCGTCAACAGATGGGGCAGCTCTCACACTCTCGAACGATCCACAGGGGCTACGCCCCCCGGCCATCTCGGGGAAGCGGACGCTCGGATAGAAGAATGGGATTCCCGCGGTGTTTGCCAACGTCCAAAATTCTCAAATATTGTCACTTGACGAGCAATAGATTTTCATAGAAGTGGCACCCGCGCGGTGGCCTGATTACCAGTCCAAGGTCGACTTCCGTCTCCACCCCGAAACCCCACCGCCCTCTCGCGGTGGTGGTTAAAAGGCCTGTGCCCTACCAGCCAACGCCATGAGACGCTTCTCGTCAAAAAAACCGAGAACATCCAAATCCACGCAGCACAATTGATGGCCTGAAAGGCCAAAGGAAGACAGCCCTGAGCAAGCGAGTCATCGAGCACCGCCCAGGGTTGGCGTGTTGAACAGTAAGGGCCCTGACAGGTCACGCGGCGACGCATTTTCAAACGTAGCCATCTTGCTCCGCAAGATGAAAGCCGAAGCGAGAACCGATTCCCGAGCGATCGAAGATCGCTTTGCAATTCGGCTTACTTCTCGCGGAGCGAGAAGGCTACTTTCGGTAGTGCGTAGATCCAAAATGCGTCACTGCGTCGCTGTTATGGCAGACAGACCTGAACCCTAATTGAGCGAATCCTCGAGCGTCACCCAGGATGATCGTCCTCATCAAAATCAAAGTCTCGAAGAGCCGAGGAACGTCAAAAGTTCCTGCCACGAATAGCGATGCCAGACGTGTGAGGACCAATCAAAGTTGATGACGTCTTGCCACGCTGCCCAACTGCAGTGACAATTCACCGCACGTTTGCCGTCGAATAACTCATCAACCGCGAGGAACATGTGGGATCTACCGTCGTCAGATTAAGACGCCCTTGGCTCGCGGCAGCTAATGAGTTTGCCGGGAATCCGCTAGGCCTGATTTATGCCGGCAGCCTCCCTGCGAGGCCTGGTGTTGTGGGAGCATTTTTTGCGTGTTCTTACCACTGGTCGCGTCTACGGTGACTCCACTGCGAATTGGGAGAGTTGGATTCGGACTGATCTTCCTAAGTTTTTTCATTCCCACGATCCTGTTTCCCGTAGATGCTTATTTCGTAGCAAGCCGTCGCCGAGATGCTCCACTTCGACCGTACCAGAGATGGTGGGTGTACCTGCTGGCTCGTCGTGATCTGCACCGCAAATTACCTCGTTGGACAGGCGATTCACTCGTTTGTTGTCGAAGGTTTTTTTGTTCCGACACGAGTGATGTCACCAACAATCAGTCCCGGCGACTGCATTCTCGTCGAGAACTCTGGTGGGGGCCGAAAAATTTGCAGCCAAATGACATCGTCGTGTTTCGAAGCCCGCAGACGGATTCTCATCCAGTCGTCATGCGAGTTGTCGGACTTCCGGGCGACCGAATTGAGATCGCTGATGAAAAGGTCCTACTCGATGGGGAAGAATGGCCAGACTCGCATGCACTTTTCGATCAAGACGCTGAGAAACATCCAATGCTCTCAGATTACGGACCGACCACGATTCCTTCGGACTGTTTCTTCGGCTTGGGTGATAATCGCCGTCGGAGCAAGGACAGTCGTGCATTCGGACCAGTTCCGTTATCGAGCCTTATTGGAAAGGCTCGAATGATCTATTGGTCTCGGGAACAAAAGCGTCCCGATCCACAGGATTCATCTCAGGCTGAAGCAGGGAAAATCGGTTGGGAACGCATCGGCATGCGTCTTGATTGAACCTCAATCGGCTGAACAAAACGTTCGTGGCATCTTTTCCCAACTGAAAGGCCAAAGGAAGGCAGCCTTGGGCAAGCGTGACGTCAAGCAGCAACCAATCTTGTGCAGTTTTCTGACCGCAGCTAGAAACGTTCTGGAAACTGAGACATGAGGTTGCCTGTCCCTTGAAATGGATCTTACGGATGTCTCGACGAGAGCATTTTTGCGACGCTGACGAACAGAAAACGCCACCTTCTCGCAAATTCTCGTCGTCGCGTTTCACATCGCAGTTCATGGCGATGACAACCGCTCTTGGCCCTGATCATCGCGTCGATCCGAATGGTCGGTTCCTTCAATTCGTGCGGCGGTGATCTTGCTTTACCTTGCATGATTGAGCCCGTCAGAACTCCTGAAGCGACTGAAAGCGAGATCGGCCCATCGACGGTGCCACCAGAATGACTCGCCGGAATTAGCCACTCACGAAGATGACGGCACAAGTTTGATGATGGGAAACAACCAGCGAGTTGCCGAACGAATTTTCGAAGTTTTAATGACCACCAAATTCAATGAATACGAGATCGGTATCAGGTTTTCTAACGGCACGATGTGGCTTGAGGGAACGGTGTGCGATGAAGTCGAGAGGTCGGAAGTCGCTCAACTTTTGTCAACTGTTCCCGAAGTCAAGTCGGTGATAAACGAACTGTTGTGCGATCCGAATATCCTCAAGACTCGCGAAGTTCAATCCAGGATTTGCGAGAAGATCAGCAGGAGAATTCTATCCAGCAAATACGCGTGCTATCACACCACTCTGACGACGTATCAGGATCGAGTGACCATCTCGGGAACGGTGTGTACTGAAAGGAGCGGGAGGAAATTGGACAGATTTGTTGGAAGTCACACTCGGAGTTCGATCCGTCGACAATCAACTGCAGTGCGACCCGGAAGCGGAAAAGCGACCAGAGGGATGGGTTGAATTGCTCCGCAAACTTCGGCAAATGCGATGACGTTTGTGCGCTAGCCTAGTCGGGAAAAAAGCTGGCAGAGATCGTCTGCTGTCCATGAATTGATAGAGGAGTCGACAGGCCCTGGAAGAAGAAAGGGTGGCAGGAATTTTATTCAACTCCTGATCAAGACAGAGACCGACTTGACTTAGTGCATGGACAGTCTGGAAAATCATAAGCACAAGTCGGTATGAGTCAGTGCCTGTAAGGGAGGCGATTCAATGGGGCAAATTCTTCCAAGGTTGGCGACTGAGAGCAGTCTTCGTGATGCTTGCTGTAGTGGTAGTTGCAGGCCTGATCATTCTGAAAATCGGGAGAGACTGTATCGCTGACAAACGCCTCACCTGCCATTGTCAAAGCGTCGGTTGGACGGTCTGTTGGAATTACCGGTACTTGGAGTATTAGCAAAGGAAGCAAACATGATTGTGGCAAAAAATCTGACGGCTTACGTTTTCGGCAAGCATCCCCTGGTTCTGGGAGCCAAGTCAAAGTCACGGGCATTCTCAGGGAGTACGACAAGAGAGGTACCTACTGCGAGCATCAAATACAGTATCGTGGCGGCGAAGTGCGAAGCTATCACGCAAGGAAAAACGACAACCGCTGCAACACAATGATCCATCACTTCTCAAATTCAGATTAACAAAGCGACTGAGCTGCTCGCCGGAATCCCTGAGAAATTGTGTCCGAATTCGTCGCGAGAGTTTAAATTGCCGACCGACTTCAAACCGCTGCGACGGAAGTTTGGCGTTGTCACACTGATGCTGGCGTGCCTGTTTGCGGCTAACTGGGGTTTTAGCAGTGTTGCAGATCGTTATTTACATGCGCTCGGTTTCGGTTTGGATTCGACGCATGCGGAAGTGCAGTTCGTATCAGCCAGTGAAATGTGTTGCGTGGTGATGTTCAGCGTTTCCCATCAGTCCATCGTCGTCCCGCTGACTCTACTCGCCGCCTGGCTGTTGCTCAGCAAACCGCGAAACGAAGACTGACTTCGCCGATTACACCTGCCAGCAACGGCGCATGACGGGTTCAATACGCCAACGCCGAGACAGGACGCACCTTCTTATCGGAAGTCACTCGATAAACATACTCTGTGCTGCGTCCTCGGGTGCTATTCAGCATCATTTTCACGATTGACTCGCCTTCATAACCATGTCGGTTTATGGAGACACTTACTTTTCGCCAAATCGGTTTCTCCGTTTCCCCATCGTACAATCTCGTTATTCAGTTCTTCGATATATTTGTCTTCGCTGCCTTCGCAGCAGGAATCAAATTGTATAAAGCCGCATCCATATTTTCTGGCCTTATTCTCAACGAAAACTTCAAACGTGGCCTTTGAGAACTCCTCCAATGTCAGGATAACGGCCCGCCGCAACTTGATCGTTCTTCTTGGGGAAAACAAGAATCTTGAAGGTCGTCGCATCGATTCCCACGGGCCGACCAGCTTTCGTAAGGTCG
The DNA here is from genome assembly GCA_049840435.1 of Verrucomicrobiota bacterium. Taxonomy (GTDB): domain Bacteria; phylum Verrucomicrobiota; class Verrucomicrobiia; order Limisphaerales; family JADLHS01; genus JADLHS01. The sequence goes on from JASGKY010000060.1 coordinate 11,096, forward strand.
CTGAGTCCAGATGCCACGAAGAATACTCCGCTGCACCCTACCATCATCGCGACCATTCCATAAATGCCAATCATCAGAAGACGCAATCCTCTTCGACCGCGTGGAAAGACTTCCTGGTCTTCCGTCGTTTTCAACTGCCTTAGTTTCCTGCGTGAACTAGCCAGGAAAAAAACACACACTGGAATAACCCGAGAGCCTGAGTGCCAAGCGTTTCCATATCGATTCCAATCTTCTTGGGGAAAGAAAGCGTGACAGGAACCGCCTATTGGTCATCGGATCAAATCTAACCGACTTCCAAAGACCTCTGAATCCGATCTCTGAAATCATACTATTTGCCATCGAACGTTAGTTCAGGTCTTCAACGGCGACATTGCTTGGAGTGAGTACAGATGATCACGACCGCAAAGTTCTGAAATTGATCTCGAAACTGAGTAGGCTCGTCCATAAACTAGGGCTGTTTCGTTCACAGGAGATGTCGTGTCGTCGGAACAACTAAGCATCTTGAAGAACTGGCTGTGTTTCATTGGTGTGATCGTGGTTTGCACGCTCGCAGTAGTTATTCTGTACATTTCCGCCTTGCAGTTCGGCTTCGTTCGTTGACCAGAATTACGAGTCGCGGAAAACGCTGATGTGGCACAAAAGAATTAATTTAGCCGTCGCCCTTTTTATGGGCTTATTAGTTGCGATCGTTCTATTCCCGTGGATTCAACAACAGCGTGCAGCCGCTCGGAAAATGCAAACAAAACTCAACATGAAACAGATTGGATTGGCTCTTCATAACTACGAAAGCACGTACAAAATGTATCCGCCCGGCGGGGTTTTTGACCTCGAAGGGCAAGGTTTTCACGGTTGGATGACTTCAATTCTACCGTTCGTGGATGCATCGTCACTTTACAGACTTATCGATTTCGATGAACCATGGAACTCAAAACAGAATGCCGGGCTGTTTCTGCACGGAAAGTCCTGTTACGAGAATCGCAGCGATGAGGAATTCAGAGAACCAATCGTGAAAGCCCGTTGGGAGTTTCCTGTGGCTCATTTCTCCGCTAATTCAAACATCATGGCGGCGAACAGTTCAGTGAGACTCGAATCAATTGACAATTCAGAGCAAGTTTTCGCAGCAGGTGAACTTGTCGGAGGATTCGTCCCTTGGGGATGCCCTTACAATTGGCGTGAATTCAACGGCCTCAGTTCGACTCCGCCAACCTTTGGTTGTTCCACAAGAGATGGTTGCCACTTTCTGTTTGTTGGTGGAAGAGTCGAATTCATTTCCCGCAGTATTTCTACGGATGTCCTGAAACGTATGAACGGCGAAGACCATACGGGATTCAAAGCGAATTCATTAAAGATTCAACTCCTTCGACATTCCCTTGTCCACCCGACGCACTTTGGACTACGTGGAGTTCCGATGATGATAGAAAGACTCTGATTGTGGTGAAGCGAGATATCCACGGAAATGTGGTGTCTCGGACGAGAAAATAATGACTTCCACAAGAGTTTCGAGTGGCGGCCTTGCGCAAGCAAACCAAGCAACGGACATCTGAGCTCAACATCACGAACCGTTTTTCGATCTGTCTTGTTTCTGATTCGAGACACCGCCATGCGAGAGTTCTTTCGTGGATCGGAACGCAAGGACAAATGCTATTTTCGCATCGCCGTTCGTTTTGCGATCCCGCTCGCGATGCTCGTCTGGGGCATTTACGTCCAACGAGGTGTGCATGCGTTGCGCAACAATTCAGGAGAGATTTCCGCCGAAACCGACTTTGAAGCCAAAGCAGACACTCATCCGACGTTCTTATAAACGCGAAGAATCTGCGAGTTATCGGTACTGGGTGGAATACCAATTCAATATCTCAGATCAGACGTATAATGGCCGCGACAGTGTCAAATGGGAACCGGGGATTTCGATCCCGGTTTACTACGAGATTGGCAATCCAGCGAACAATCGATCCGATCTTCCCAGTGATCTCGAAGGCTGGACTTGGATTTGGATGGCATTGTTTATCTGGCTGATCACGAGTCCAAAGTTCTGGTCAGGTCCAGCACAACCTCAACGCACCAATAATCCATGGCCTGATTCCGAAACTGCAGAGCCAGCAAAGGCCCCCACGTCGTGATCATGCCCACATACTTCAAACCGCTGCGACGAAAACTTGGCGTTGTGACGCTGGTGTTGGCGTGCGTGTTCGCAACAGAATTTCTGCAGAGTTTTTATACGGAGGATTCGTTCGCAATCTTGAGGAATGAATTAATGTCGAGTGAAGGAGAACTCATTCTCATTCATTCAAGCGGCTGGTCGGCGGCTCCAGTTCATTGGTTCTTATTCGAGCCGGGTCAACCGTTGGGTCAGGCAATCGGGGATCACACGATCGATTTGAGCTTTAGGCGAGGTCGATTCGGATATCATACAGTGACCGTTGATGTGCCGAGACAGAGTTCCTCCCCGGTAACGTTCGTGGTCTGCTGGCTTCCCCATTTATCGATCGTCATCCCCCTCGCCCTGCTGTCCGCCTGGCTGTTGCTCAGCAATCCGCGAGTGAAGACTGATGCGCCGATCGAACCTGCGAGTGAGGGCGCATGATGGGTTACGTCAAACTGAATTCATCAAGGGGCGATAAAAATGGGTCGGATAAGCGGGCGCAGCCGACAATTTCCCGATTGATAAAGTGCTTTTGGCACTTGTACGCGAAAGAGCTACTCAGGTTCGTCTCGCTGTCGGACTCTTTCCGCAGCTCTACTGGATTGCGCCACATTACTACCGCAAGAATCTTGTCGGTTACTGCGACTTTGTGATTCCACTTGACTCCGGAAAATGGACAAGTGAAAAACTTGCACAATTTGTGGAACGTTTCGTGCCGGAGGTCGAGAAGCGAGAACTGGAAAAGACCGGGGAGACAAAAGTCGAATTCGAGTTTAGCTATCGAGAAATCAACGCAAGGTTCGTAGCGTTGATTTCAACAGAGGGTGAATCGACGCACATTATGGTCCGGCTACTGAAGACGTTGTGAGTCACAGAGACGAAGAAAAAGTGACGAAAACCGTATTTCCCATTGATACTCCGAATGAAATTGGTATTTCGTTTCGTTTGCAAAAGAGGCAAGTATGTGTGTTCTGGCATTAGCTCCGCCGCTTCCTCTCATCGGCAAGATTCTTGTTGCGTTGCTGACGCTCGGGTTCCTGGCACTGGCCAAGCGTTCGAATGGAGGAAGAAACATCACCGCGTCGTCAATCCGACTCGCGATCATCGTTACTGTAGGTATGACCGTGGCGTTAGAAGTGTGTTACCCAGACCGATTTGCACCAGGTCTTGATGGCCTCGGTGTTCTTGCGGTTTTGGTCGGTGTCGTCTGTGGTAGCTGCTTGCTTAGGAAGCAGCGAGAGAAGAACATTGAGCCGCCGTCATCACCCGATTAAGGGGCAGTGCCTGGTTTTCTGGTGAATCACGGCGAAAAACAGGCGGCATGAACCGAATTCCCGTGCCACAGCTTTAGTTTGTCACGATTTCACATGGCTCAAATCTATAAGTTGCGTAGATTCCGTCCCGACCATCGATTCTCTTTCTAAGCACGATTTGCCCGTGAGTCGGGAAATCGTCTTCGTCTGGCGCCAAGAACATTAAAATCGTCGTATCGCCTTTGAACAACCCTCCGTCGCTGTCCACAACGAAGTCAGGTTCGTTGGTTGGATTTCCGCGTCATATTCCATCAGTTCTGGGTTGTTCGAATCGTTGAAGCTGAAGCACAGAAAAACTCCTGTGCGATACTTATAGAATGGATTTGATTTGTTTAATCGCCACTCGAGCCACGCTTCCTTCGCAGCTCGCCGGGGGGCTTGCCCGGGCGGCAGAACTTCGGTGACGGTTAGCTCCCTTATAAATTTCTTTGACGCCATTTCGAATCGAGTATCGACGATGACGCCACCGTGAAATTTCCGGGAGCGTCCGGAAAAAAGTAATTCCAGACAACTAGATACGTCACGACAAATGCCACGAACCAACCCGCAACTTTGATGTACCGCATTCTCATGCCGTTACTACACTCCAAAGAATCGGCTCAGAAATGGTTCGCGACGTTCAGCAACAAAGATATGTCTAGCCACTCAGCCGAGGTTAGGTCGGAAATTGACAACTTTGTTTTTGACGCGATTTTAGAACGTCTGATGAAAAAAAGGGAAATTACGAGACGACAACGGAGAGGTGGCGGAAACCTTTATTTGTTCGGGTCAAAGATTGGTGTCGGGACGTTGGGGTTGGCGTGCGTGTTCCTTTGCGGTGGGATATCCTCAATCCCGCTTCAAGTTCTGGTGTTACAGACAGTTTAGCTCAAATCAGGTGAGTCATGATTGCTTTTGAAATCAGCGTCAACGGGAAGCGACTCTGTGTTCGGGGGCCAGGATCTCTCTGTACTGACAACTTTCGTCGGTGCGCGGGTAAACTTGGTGCACAAAGCAGCCCCGTCTAAACCTGACGAAGCGGACGAGATCTACTGTGCTGTTTCCGGTTTGGCACGGCCCAAGGACTCTGAGTTGAAGTTCCTCACCACTGGAAGGATTCTCCATTGCAAGTCGACGATATTGTTCAGGTAAAGGTCCTCGAAACGACAAAGGCGGATCGTCGAGTGTCACGCAGAAAAGCATGAGGGGAGTCTTGAAGTTATTGAGAAGGAGAAAAGAACGCAGGAACCATATTTTCATGTGAATGGCCTCAATTTGAGCGACAATGAATGGCAGCATACCAATATCCGATGTGGGAAAAGTATCTTGAACATCACGATCTCGATTCGTTGCGAGACGATATTCTCACGTATCCGTGGTACGAGCCGCCGAAGACAGCGGGCGAAAGTCTGTTAATGCGTGCCGTCGAATTGCGAGATGCGGGCGCAATGAATTACTGCTCTCGATGGGTGAAAGCCCGTTGCTACCGGCTTCGGATGGCTTCACCTTTCTTCATTGAGCCGTCGATAACGTTGGTGCCGCTGGGTTTGGACTCAAACGTGAAAGTGATGAAACAGGTCCTCGACGTGAAGCTGCCTTGGAGGTTCTCACGGCTTTGCTGGAAGCAGGGACAGACCCCAATGTCATGGGAGCCGACGGCACGCCTCTCATACGTGCTGCGGGTTTTGGCGTCGTTGAATCAGCTCGCTTGCTACTATCGTACGGCGCGAACATCGAGGCGAGGATGCTGACTGACGGCGAATTGACCCCACTGATGCATGCGGGCATTGGACAGCCGCAGATGGTTCGATTCTTACTTGATTCGGGAGACAAACCGTTGGGCGATGAGTCGCACGTCCTTGACGGCTCCTCCTATGACATTGATCGAAATGCTGAGGTCGTGGAAGATTGCGAATGCAGAGGAAATTCTGGCAATGCTAAACTCGTAAACTCAACACGGGAGAAGAAAAGGCGGAAGGAACCTTATTCCGGGTTCTGCGAATTCTCTGAATATCGCGTTTCAGCCGCACTTCGCCGTAAAATTCCTCGTCCTCGTACACCTCTTCAACAGCCCAACGCGCATCCTGAATATTCCTCAAACCCAAATACCACTTCATATACTCCCGGAATCCGGCATCTTTCAAATTGAAAGGCTCTCGGAGCATTGGTTCTAAAAATCCACAGATAAACTGAATCTGCAAGTCACGACCGGCTAAGGAGAGAATTCGCGTCACGATGGGGAACAAGCACTTTTGGCAACGAACATCAGTCAGTGCCAAGCCCAAGCCATCGATGGCGCCTCTCAGCGCAGGTGATGATTCGCAATTCGGTGCACATTCAGCAGTGAGGCCAACTCGATTGAGAATCTCACAGATCCGGCGGCCAACCGCAGCAGAGTCAATTTCTCCGGGTTCAAGCAAATCACGAGCCGCTGACAAGGTGCCAGGAACCGTCCGTCCCCCCCCGGATCAAAAAACACCCTTTCTTCAGCATATTGTTGGGCCGCACATATGTCGCCTAACCACATTGATACTCGCGGTAGCGACAGCGTCTCCCCATCCGCTTTGATTCCACTTATCGTTCGCCAAAATCTCAAGGGCAGAGTAAATGTCAATCGCATGAACTTGCTCTCTCACTGATTTCCAGTACCCTTGTTAGGAACTGGAGCGATGACAGTCGTTGCGGGACAGAAAATAAACTCGTAAACAGTATCTCCGTATTTGCAGACAGCAAATCACTGAACATCTGAAATAACTCGACGTTTTTTGTCTCCAAAGAGCCATTGCGGTAGATCCGAGCCATCCAAAGGATCGCCAAGTCCAAAATATGCTAAAAGTGGCTGTCGATGCATCCATTCGTCAAAAACATCTGCGAGTAATATTCCTTTAGTAAAGTCAAGGAGCCACTCGCAATATTCGGCAGTATTATGCGTCCACAATGATTCATGGCGGCAAAAGCATTCGACGCTAACTGTGCCGATCACAACTCGTGCACGCAGTGACAAGTCATCCAAGATGCTGGAGCGATCTTTTCGAATATGATTCATTCAAGACTCCACTGAGATCCTCGCCGCTGGCAACCGTCTTCCGGCGCGATTCAACGAGGGCGTTGCCTTTTAAGCGAGCGAACACCACTGTTATCCTGTCGCTCGGAGTTGATAGAGTCAACCGGATGGAAGAGCTGCGGCATTTGTCGGACCAACAACGGTTCATGGCACCCGTTTGGCACCTTTTCTTTTTTGATGCAACGGGCGAATATACTGACCACACGCGCGATCAGAGAGGAGATTCATGGCAGGGTACTTCATTTATTCGTTGATTCACGAGAAATTTGAGCAATTAACAATTTCGCCAACTCTCGAGCAGTGCGTTATTCTTGCCGATGCCATCATTGATCGTTTAGAAGTTGCACTCAAAGAATACGATGGTCGTCAGGCGGCCGACGCAGCAAAATGGCCGTTGGAATGCCCACGCACTTGCCGAATCGATTCGACAACGGTTGGCTTCAACCGACTGGTATGCCGACATGACTAATGGCGACGAGGTCATCTGGTATGATATTCTGAGCAGCCTTCAATCGGATGCGCCGGCGATTCAACTCGGAATCGGTTTTCAAAGTGAGAACGACGGATATCTCTATTGGGACACCGCGAAACTCGCTGCGAGCCTCGGCGCGAACATGATGGCTGGTCGAACATTCGGACAGAGCGGTTTCCGGTATTCTGGTAAGTCGAAAAGCCCCATTGAGTTCATGTACTCGTTGTTTCTACCAGTACAAACGCAGTTGCTATTGAATCAACTTCGAGTCATCGCCCCGCATTTTGAGGCATTGCCAGACGAGAAAAGTCAGATGGCAGACGAGTTTCTGGAAGGCCTGCTGGAACCTGTTGAATCGATTGTGGATTCAGGGCGAGTGATGTGGGTTCAGATGGATACATAGCCGCCGTTTCAGTCAACTAGACACACTGGGGATTCTGGTCTGAACAACATTCCTTTGTTGTATCGCGATACTCTATTGACCCAATCCGATTGTTTCCCGGCGCAGACTGCGGCGTCAAGCTTCTCGGGCAACTGAGGAAACTTCAGTCCGTTTCGTTCCGCAACGAACCACACAATCGACTGATGCTTCGCAAGCCAAAGTGATGGATCGCCTGTTCCTTCATCCACGTCGTGACTGACGAATCTTTTTACCGATTCACTGAACACCTTATCGAAGCTCTTTTGATCCATTCCATATGCCGCTTCCCATGCGGAACACAGGAGTTTCGCCGACTTGTCACGGACGGCACGCAGTCGCTTAAGCACGTCCTCCAGATCAGGTGGTTGCGGTTGCATGCGAAGTATCATGCAAAGTGTTATCAGAAAGTACTCGTCTCCGAGCCTTCCTTCAGCGAGAAACTCATCCTGTACTGATTTATCGAACCATAAACTAATCCTGATCAGATCCTCCCAGCGATCCGTCAGCCCTGCAAACAAAAATGCCAATACAACAGGACCGTACCATCGCAAATCGCGGTCCGGCCTCGATTTGTCCATATACTTAGCAGAATAGCACTCCGGTCCTTCCACCAGTGGGTGAAAAAATACTCGAGACACATATCCATCCCAGTGTTGAGATGACGCTCGATGTCCGCTACCGGACCATAACCCAAGTGCTCCAATACAGCATAGTCCAATTTATGCGTCATGCATTCGAGGCGATCGAACTCACCCAATTTCGGCATAGAGGCAAGAGTGTTGTCGCGCTCCTGCAAAAATGGTCCTTTAATATAGTCAATAAATTCGACCTGACGTCCAAGTAATTCGTGCCTCTTCACCTCTAAAATCCCTTTGCTTTCCAATTGTTCATACCCAAACCGGGAGGAAGAAAAGTTGCAAGGAACCAAAATTGGTTCCTCATCAATCCGGTACGGAAAACGGATGCCCAGCCGGCCGGTTTCGACCCGGCAACTCCTCGCCGCTGGCAACTTGTCTTCGACGCGATTTAACGAGGGCTTTGCCTTTTAAGCGAGTGGACACCACGGTTATCCTGTCGCTCGGAGTTGATGGAGTCAACCGGCGATGATGTACGAGCCGTTCTGAACCGAGAACGGTTCAGAATCAAAATCGGTACCCGCCACCGATTACGCTCCCCCGGAAAACAATATGGACAGAAAAACAGTTTTTGTTCGATTCATTTCGAATGACTATTCAATTGACTATTGGTCAGACGTGGCGATTGAAGAGGCGATTGAACTCGCTAATGCTTTTTCTCAAATCGATTGGGTATCGCTTCGATCCGAGTCAGGCAACCTGCCGCCAAATGTTCAGGCTAGACTTGCACAAGTTGCAGGCGGGGTTTCAACATACGACTCCGAGATCGGAGAAATGTTGTTCGCAATGCTTTCGAGTGACGATGCTGACGTCGTGGAATCAAGTCTTCGATTCTCTAAACACAATCAGCCATAGGTGGCCTAACAGATTGAACAGAGAAAAGCTGCCAAGAACCGATATTGGTCCCGCATCAATGCAGTAAGGCAAACGGATGGCCACGCCGGTTTCGCCCCGGCAACTTCTCGCCGCTGGCAACCGTTTTTGGACGCGATTCAACGAGGGCTTTGCCTTTTAAGCGAGCGGACACCACTGTTATCCTGTCGCTCGGAGTTGATCGAGTCAACCGGATGGATGATATGCGGCACGCTGCGCGAGAGAGTGGATTGAAGAAAGTCGTAAGTAGACGGTTTTTTCTACTTTTCATGCGAGGAACTAAAGATAAACCATTTCAGCCAGAACACGATTGGTACCTTTCGAGTGACGTGCGTCGAAGAAAGTTCCCTCGAACGATTGTTATCGGCATCAGATGTTGCTGGTTTCGTTCGTTACGAAATTGACTCCCGGACGATTGGCTGTAAAAACACGCTGCTTGCTGCTGCTTTGACGAAAGGATTTGAACTGGAAGTTGAAGGGGAGTTGGACTCGTGGGATGCAGCGGCCGATTTGATCTGGCAGAAAGACTGTATGGAGCAGAACGGCAATAAGGCTGCTCTCATTCGGCGAACTGCGCAAAGTTGTCACTTACCGATAATTTACAGCTTGTTTTCGATGCAATTGAACTCTTGGTTGGAGTGGCTGAAACCGCTGCGAAGCATCCTCCGGACAACGGTTGCCAAACGGCTGTTTTCCGAATTTTTCTTGTGGGAACGGGTTCGATTTTCCATCATTTCCCTGAGACTGGGAAGCGGATTATGGGTCGAAAAAATCAGAGGGCTTACGCCCCCCGCTCGCCTTAATCAAGAAGACGGAACCTTCGGCGACGGCTTCGCACTGAACCTGGCACCGGCCTGGTTTGCTTGTGAAAAATTAAAAGCTGACAAGAACCTTTATTAGTTCGATGGGCTATCTTTCCACTTGTACAACTGGCCGCGCCCTACAATTAGTGGCTCTTAAATGGCTTTGAAGACACTGGTGACCCAAAGCTGTCACCGGTGGCACACGGCATCTGACTTGGGGGCGGACCACCCGACTAGGCCAGGATTCGTCGATCGGTTTGCCGTGGTCGATGTCCAGGCGTTTTCGGCCAGGAATTTCCAGGCGGCGGGAATCGAGACCCATCTGCCGCATGATCGTGGCGTGAATGTCGGTCACGTAGTGTCGATTCTCGACCGCGTGAAATCCGATTTCGTCGGTTTTGCCGTGAACGATCCACCCTTGATACCGCCACCGGCCATCCAGACTGAGAATCCGTAGATGTGGTGATCGCGACCATCGGCACCTTGAGTGCCCGGCGTTCGGCCGAATTCGCTGGCGAAGATCACGATCGTGGAGTCGAGCAACCCTCGTCGCTTCAGATCTTTCAGCAGACCCGCGATCGGTTTATCGACGGCTTCGAAGTTCTTCGAGTGATTTCCCTTCAGCCCGCCATGAGCGTCCCAAGCTCCCTGCGCCACCGGCTCCGTGCTGAACTTGAATGAATCGAACTCCACGTTCGACAAATCGTCGTGACGCGAGCATCTGCATACCAAATTCGCGAGTGGCGGGATTGTCCAAGTCCGTACAGCTTCTGAGTGTCTTCGTCTCAATCGAGAATTGAGAATGTCGGGCACCGACGTCTGCATCCGAAATGCCAACTCATATGCCTTGATCCGCGCGTTCAGTGCCGGATCATTCGGGATACTCGACCGACTGTCAAGCGATTCAGATTGCCGACCAGATCAAATCCGATCTGCTGTTGTTCCAGCGTTTGTCCGCTGGCCGGTTTGCCAAAGTCGAGTGGATTCTTGGGATCGATTCGAATCGGAATCGCATCGTGGGCGGGTCCCAGATAGTGACCATCCTTTTTATTCCAGTATTCGCGTTTGCCAATCGAGATGAACTGAGGCAGGTTGTCGTTCAGCGAACCAAGTCCGTAGTGCACCCACGCACCCAGCGTCGGGATATTCGCCGTCCAGCATGTGCCGGCCGGAATGAAATTGAGTTGTGCCCCGTGATTGTCGTCGGTCGTGTACATCGATCGAATGATCGCAATGTCGTCGACGCATTTGCCGATATGAGGAAACCAATCGCTCAGTTCAATTCCGCTTTGACCATATTTGCGAAAGCCGACCTGCAGCGGATAAAGCTTGTTTCGTTGCTGACCGTTCGCGTCGTTGACGACTGTCACTCGTGCCAGCTTCAGTTTTTCCGGGTTCTGTACATCCTTGAATGGAGTTTCGCTGATCGTCTTGCCGCGTACTTGGTCAGTTCGGGTTTTGGATCGAAGCTTTCCATGTGCGACACACCGCCATTCATGAACAACCAGATGACGCTTTTCGCTTTCGGTGCCGAAATGAGGCTCACCCGTCGGCGGCTGCCAATCCTCTTCAGGATTGGCTCTGACAACGCCGTCTTTGAGCGAGCATCGCACCAACGCGAGTCCGGTCAGTCCCATCCCGACATCGGCCAGGAATGAACGGCGGTGCATTCCACACGAATGGCAATTTTGGAAAAGCAGACATGAAACATTCCTGCAAAGGTCGTCAGCGGACGGTAACAAAGTCGTTGTGGTTCATAACCCTGATCAAACCAATTCGCGCCTGTGTCCTGGGGTCTGGTCGATTGAGCTTTCTGAGCGCGCATTCGGTCAACTTGATCAATGCTGTCAATTGACGTTTTCAGTTCCGTCTCTGACTGATCGACCGCCAGAACCAGCCGGAAGGCATTTTGAACAAAGTCGCAGCCGTCGGCGGATTTGGGTTTGAAGATGTTAGGGCATGGAATTTTCGACGCATTCGATTTGTGCAATCTTTTACCGCCATTTCGTCGCAACCGGACTGTTTTCCAAAGCCAGGGCCTGTTGAGGAACGATGCTTTCCGCGCGGCGATAACAGTCCAGCACGCTGGCATCATCGAACGTCGACAGGAACTTCTCGCGTTGAATGTTTGAATGGAAAAAATACAGACTGCGGCGTCGCGACATTGTCGTTGGCGACGGGGATCGGAGGTCCTCCCATTGTCAGGTCCAATTCACCCGCCAGAGCCAGCAACGTGTCGTGAACGACCTGTGATTCCATACGAATGGGATTCATCCGCCAGTAAAAACGGTTCTCGGGATCGATTCGTCAGATTGTCGCCGCTCGCCCCGGCACTCGAAGAAGTCATACGGTACGCGTTCGAGGTGACGATCAGGCGATGCAGGTGTTTCATGCTCCAGGCCGGCTGACGATGCTCACCCTGCCCACCTTCGACCAGTTCCACTGCGAGCCAGTCGAGTAATTCGGGATGAGTCGGCAGTGTTCCCTTGCGACCGAAATCAAAGACCGTCGGCACTAACGGCTTGCCGAAATGCCTCATCCAGATGTGATTCACCGCCACTCGAGGAGTCAACGGATTCTTCGGATGGGTGATCCATTCGGACGAGCGCCGTTCGTCGTCCGGTGCTGGTCGTGGGAAATGGTTTTGAGCGCGATTCTTCGGTTTCCAAATTCGATTCAAGGACTTTCATCGCTCCGCGAACCGGCGTGTAGGCTTCACTCGGTTCATAGACGGCTTTCCTCGCCACGTCGAGCGCCGCACGAGCCGTTTTCAGTTTACCCTCGGCATCCGCCTTCTTATCGGCGGCGGCACGCTGGACGTTCAGTTCTGCTCGCAGCGTGTCTTCTTCCGCTTTGGCGGCAGCGGCAATTCGTTCGGTTTGCGCGGCGTTTCTGGCGAGCTCGCTGAAGTTCGCAGGCTGAGGTTGTTCGAATCGAGCCTTTTCGGCGGTCGTTCTGGTGCGTATGGAATCTGGTTGGAGTTCGGCCGCGACCAGCGTTTTCCAGCAATCGATGCAGATAGTTCCGCTTGCTCGAGTGTCAGCGGTGCATCTCTTGGAGCCACCGTTTGACCTTTCAACCAACCGAGTTGCTGGATTCAATTCTTTCAATTCGAATGAACAAATCTCGGCCTGAGCATCATAGGTGATGATCTGCAGTACACCGTTGTGTCGGCCATTCGGCAACGTAAACGCCACCGCGTGTTCGCCATCGACAGAGACGTTCACCAGTGGACCGCGGAGCTCGAACCACCAGCAAGTACGGTTGGTTTTCAACGATGGGAAGCGATTTCATCGCCTCGGCGGGATACAGATACTGGCCTTTCTTGTAGGCCACCTGTGCCTTGGTCCCCGACGCGCTGGCGCTGACATACACCAGTGATTCATTCGCGCCATGACCATCGAAGGTCATTCCGACGGACTTCCAGGTCTTGCCACCGGTGATGACAAACTTCAGCCTCGCCTCGAAGTCGGCCGGTGGGGTCTGTTTCAGTCGTAGCTCGGACTGGATGTCACCCTGCTTCGTTTGTTTCAATTTCCCGCCTGCGTAGTCCCAGGTTCCTTCTCGCAGCTCCCACATGTCGGGTTTCGCGGCAACGAAATTGTCCGCGACGACAACTTTGCCATCGTTCACCAGTTGTTGTTCCAACGGCAACCTGGCCAGTTGATCGGCTTGAACCTTTCGTTGTTTGGCCGCTTCGACTTCGGCCCTGGCTCGTTCGAGTTCAGTTCGTTTGCCGGCAATCTGCAGTTCCGCCTGCTTCAGATACTGGGCGACAACCTCAGGCCGCAGTCCGGGCTGGGCCGCAATTGTCGGTAGGGTAACAGCCGCAATCTTGGGATTCGCGTGAGACAGGAACGACGGGAACCCGGGTTCCATCACCTTGCTGGTGTCGGGATTGCGATCATCACCGCGAACATGCAGATACGTCTTCGCGTCAAGATTGCAGTCGAAAGGACGTGGAAGTCCGTCTTTCGCGAAATCGATTTCTCCGCCGATCGCATCATGTCGAACCTGGTACGGCTCGAAAAACGCCCGGAAGCGGTAATAGTCCGCCTGCGCGAATGGATCGTATTTGTGATCGTGACACTTCGCACAATTGAATGTCAGGCCGAGCATCGCCTTGGAGGTGTGCTCGATCGTTTCGTCCATCCAACTGGTGCGATTGAATTTGAAGTACTGTCGGCCCAGGTATCCCCCCGCTCGTAATCGATCGGGGTCTTCAGGATACAGTTCATCCGCCGCCAGCATCTCGCGCAGCATCTGGTCATAACCTTTGTCAGCATTCAGCGATTCAACGATCCAGTCTCGCCAGTGATGGATATGCCGCTGCGAGTTACCGCGATTCTTCGCCCAGCCCCCACCAGTCGCTGTATCTCCAGACATCCATCCAGTGCCGGCCCCAGCGTTCCCCGTAATGAGGACTGTTCAACAATCGCGTGACCACTTTATCGAACGCCGCAGGTGAATCGTCGGCCAGGAAGGAATCCAGTTCCTCCTGAGTCGGCGGCAATCCGATCAGGTCGAGAGTCACTCGACGCAACCAGATTCGCTTGTCCGCCGCAGGTTGAGCGGTCAGACCAAGTTGAACATGCCTGGAGGCGAGGAATGCATCGATCGGATTCTGAGACCAGAGTGGATTAGCAACCACCGGCACCGGCGGACGCACCGGCGTTTGAAAGGACCAGTGGTCCTTGGGGTCTCGTTCGGGAACTTCGTCAGCAGGACCTTTGGCGCCTTGTTCGATCCATGATTTGATGACGGCGATTTCTTCGGCCTTCAGTGGCTCTCCCTCGGGAGGCATCCGATCGCCTTCGTCCGTCGACGTGATCCGATGTACTAAAGTACTTTTCGTCGGATCGGTCGGAACGATCACAGCGCCGTCGTTTCCGCCTTTCGCCGCGAAGACCACCGTATCGAGTCGCAACCCGGCCTCTTGCTTCAGCACTCCGTGGCACGCATAGCAACGCTCTTTCAGGACAGGCTTGATCTGACGCTGATAGTCAACCGACGTATCCGCTGCATTCAGGCCGCTCGCTACGAGCAAAAACAATCCTGTGCAAAACACTCGCATTCATTCAGTCCTCAAGCCCTAATCGAATCTGCTGTAATGAAGCAGATTGGCCGTTGACGGCCCTCTCAAACGAACAGATCGAATATAGCTGAAAACCGCCCCCTGGTGACACCCGATTTCCCGAAAGATGAGGTAACTCGAGGTTTCTTAACTCATGAATTCCAATGAAGATCGAATCGATTAGACGGAAGGTTTCCTACCATCCGACTTTTCCGCAAAGGTGTCGCCGGATTTGATAATTCCGGGACCGAGATCGCACTTGCAGGTCCGTTCATTCAAAACTGATCTTCAGCCCCATCTCTTTCATTTGCAACAAGGCCTCGGCGTTGCCTTTCGCATCGTCGACAGGATTGTGCGTATGCTTCGTCTTTCGCAGATGCTTGAAGTTGACGAACGTGTCGCTCTGCATGCCCTTGTAGAGCGAGCCCAGATTCGTCGAACTGAATCCGAACGGGTTCGTGCCCAGGAAATGATGGAAGTACCAGTTGATGAATTGCCAGTCGAATCCATTGTTGTCTGATACGAACAGCGTTCGTCCCTGACAATTCTGCTTCAGCCAGGCCTGGAACTGTTCCATCACCAATCGCGGTTCGTCAAACGCCAGACATTGCTCGCGACTAAATCCGCTGACCGCGAGTGCGTCGGGAATGAATCGATCGGAAATCGGTTTTAATCTGCCATAGAACGTGCGATTCAGCCCGGGTTCAACGATGACCGCTCCAAAGCAGATCATGGAATAGTCACCGGGGATCGGTCCATCCGATTCGATATCAACCATGACATAGGGCATCGTAAACCTCGATCTGCATTCCTCAGCAAAAACCAGCCGTAAAACAACTTCACGACAACGAGAATTTTATTCGATGAAACTCAAGAGTCCATCTGATCTCTTGGACGTGTCGGGTGGAGCCGAGTCTTTTGAGTCGGTGAAGTATTCAATCGTCAGCGGAATGATTAAGAATATTGTATGACGCCAATCACATTTGCCTGCCACGCCACATTATCGATGACGCCAGAACAGGTCGTCGAGCAGATCATGGATGTGACGAAATGGCCTGAGTTTCAGGGATATGGTCCAATTCCGGGAATCAAATCCGCCGTGTTTGAAACCCGACCGCCCGAAATTATCGGATCACGAATCCGTGTGACAAACCTCGATGGCTCGACCCATGTCGAAGAAATCGTGGAATGGATGCCGAACAAACACTTGAGCCTTCGCATGAGTGATTTTTCACCTCCACTATCGCGATTGGCGGCAGGCTTTCTGGAGGTCTGGCAATTTCAGCCCGGTGTCAACGAAACACAAGTCATTCGATCGTTTGAGATTCACGCCAAATCGATCGCGACGAAACCCATCCTGTGGTTGATTTCGTTCCTCTTGAAGCGGGCGATCACGCGAAACCTCGACCAGATGACGCGTGTGAAAATCGGATCATCGCAGAATTGACCTGGCTCAATCCGCGCGGTCACGAAGATTGACGCCGCATTCGATCGTGGCGAAACTCGCTGAATCAACAATCGTAGCGAACCTCCTCGGGAGACTTCTTTCATGAGTGCAAAACATCAACCCACTGTCCGCGGCAGCAGCGAAGGTCGCGTCATCGGCGTTGTTGGTGATGTGTATCGGCTTCTCGCCACAGGCGACGACACGAATGGCCAATACGCCATGATCGAAGCATTGGTACCTCCCGGCGGCGGACCACCTCCACATATTCACACACGAGAGGAAGAGGCGTTCTATATTCTCGAAGGGGAAATCACGTTTCAGATCGATGGCAAACCGTTGGTCGCGACAAAGGGGATGTTCGCCAACATGCCCGTCGGTTGTCCGCACTCATTTCGAAATGAATCCGATAGACCTGCAAAGATGATCATTTCCGTCGCTCCTGCGGGTCTCGAAAAAATGTTTATCGAAGTCGGTCAACCTCTCGAAGCAGGCGCCACGAGTGCCCCTGTGCCCACTCCTGCCGACATTGAAAAACTGCTCGCAGCGGCACCGAACTACGGAATCGAAATGAAACTTCCTCCGCACTGATCATCGTGCATCGTTTTGTTTCTACGAGTCACCATTTTGAGGTTGAAACTCCGCTCGGTTTGCAACGCCGTGAACGATCCTTGGTCGAAACGGCAGAGAACATCCAGATCCACGCAGCGCAATTGATGGCCTGAAAGGCCAACGGAAGACAGCCCTGGGCAAGCGAGTCACCGAGCGCCGCCGAGGGTTGGCGTGCCTCGAACAGTACGTGCCCTGACAGGGCACGGGAAGACGCCGAAGAAGAGGTGATGTCCTCGCCGGATTGAGACATCGTTGTTGATGAGTCAACCTTTCGTCCGAACCATTCCTCCGCCCTCACAGGCAACGCTGTGACGCATTTTGGATCTACGCATTCCGAAAGTAGCCTTCTCGCTCCGCGAGAAGTTAGCCGAATTGCGAAGCGACTTCGTTTACTCAGGAATCGGTTGTCGCTTCGGCTTTCATCTTGCGGAGCAAGATGGCTACTTTGAAAATGCGTCACAGCGTTGCCTGGCTGTGCGTCTGCCTCCCGAAGTGACATGGCAAACCAACTCTGACCGCCAAATACTATCCGCAATTCGTCGTCGGAAATCTGCACGTCCGATACGATCTGGCCCGAACTGACTGCACAACGCATCGCAAAAGCCTGTCTCGCCGAATCTGAGAATGCGCTCACCTGTCTTCAGTGTAACGGGATTGTGAGCGACTAGCGACGGGCCATCGAACTCCATACTCAAATGACCGAAGACTCCGAACACAACCGCACTCAACTTCTCGCCGACAATCTCTCGCATGGTCTGCTGGGCAAAAGCGTTGTCTTTCATGGACGCGTGTGATGACGGCTAACGACCCAAGCTCAGCGACCCGGCCCGCGGGACGCATTGATTGCAAACCACGGCGACATGCCGGGTTCGCTGCAGCGCATGGTTAGGCATCATAGTCTAATTCCTGAATCCTGGTCCAAACCAAGTCAAAAAAGCACGAACTGCAAAAAACAACAAAGTCACTCCACCAAGCGACATAGGAACAATCACCATCCTGAACTTACGCTTTTGAGTGCAGCGCCAAAGGTAAAAAGACCAAAGCGGCCAAGCAAGAAGCAGCACAATCAAAGTGATACCATCTGGAAATGATCCAACTCCGGGCGTGAGCCTTTCGTGACGCATGTACACCAGCATCGCGATAATGAGCACAGCCGCGTGAACAGTGCATCCGAATAGTGCGATGAAATACCGGGCGCGCATGATGCCTAACGACCCAAGCTCAGCGACCCGGCCTGCGGGACGCCACGATTGCAACCGCGACGCTCATGCCGGGTTCGCTGCAGCGCATGGTTAGCCGTTTCTGATTCTGAACTCATCCAGTAGCTCATAAAATCTCTCGAACGCCTCGCGCTCACTCGCGCAATGCTCTCGGATGATGTTATACCATCCGGGAGTGGGCTCAGGAAAACCGAGCCGCTCCGCAACCCAAATATCAAACAAGTGAAAATCCGGCTCAGCATCCTTCCAAGTAAGCTGCTCCCCGGCATAAGGCTGACCCGTAGCCTCGAATAAAATGATGAAGCCGTATCAATTCTCGCCTCTCGATCCACATCTCTGGCCGCTTGCGAATGGCATCGAACAACTCGTAAATGCTCTCGTCAGTCCTCTTAAACTCGCGAGCGTCCATACGGCTAACGACCCAAGCTCAGCGACCGCCGAACCTGCGGTGGGAACGATTGTGTGGTTGTCGCGCGACCCGAACCGCCACCGGCGGTTCGCTGCAGCGCATGGTTAGGCGGCAAACAGGTAAAACCCAAGCAAATCATTTCGGAGGCCTCCCGGCTGGCCAAAGGCCATGGAGAGCAGCCAGAATACCGGGGTCACTCTCAGTGCTCTTGGCTCCGGCTTCTTTCTCCAACAAAACGTCAGATCGCTCATGGCTTGGAGGTACAGTAGCGCAGCCGCAAAATATCAAAGCGAGTCCTATGATAAAACCCATTGAATTGGCTTTTGCTTTCATCTGCGAATGCCGCCTAACGACCCAAGCTCAGCGACCCGGCCCACGGGACGCAATGATTGCAAACCCTAGCGTCATGCCGGGTTCGCTGCAGCGCATGGTTAGGCAGCACGGTAATCAAATGGAAACGCAACAATATCATCGTGAATCTCCGGCAACTCTCTCCGCTCAATCATGCCAATCAAATGCTCAGCCTCTGGCAGCGGAACATGAACCGGATACCAGTGCCGGTCCTGAATCTCGTCAACGCCAGCAACCCAGCCCCAACGAAGGTGGCTATAAACTATCCCACCGCCTCCGCTAATCATCTTAACTAACACATCCGATGGACTCAAAATCTTCGCAACCACACGATCAGGAACGTCTGCACCGCGCGTGCCTGTCGGACGCTCTCCAAGTGAATCAAGAACGTAATGCCGAAACCCAAGTGCGGCCTCATCATCTGTCATTTCTAGCGGATAACGTCTATCTGACATGCGAACAAAAGCAATGGCTGTGGTGGCACTATGACTACTACCCGCAAGTGAACAAAGCAATCAATCTACTGCTCAAGGCGCGAGTGCTGCCTAACGACCCAAGCTCAGCGACCCGGCCTGCGGGACGCTACGATTGCAAACCACGACGCCATGCCGGGTTCGCTGCAGCGCATGGTTAGGTGGCTTCATGTGCTACTCACTAAAAAAATACACTCCATCTGCCCACAAGGTCGTCCTAGCTCGATGCCAGTCGCAAATGTCTTTGGCGTGACCGGGACGAGCAACAAACAGTCCCCAATGTCCGAAGCCGCTGCCGATGGAAAGTAACAATCCGTCTGCACAGTCAGATTTGCCCACATCAACGCCTTTGGGGTCGTCTGCAAAAACAGGAAGTGAAGTAATCGTGTCTGGTAGGCGATTGGTCAGAGTGCTCTCGTCTGCAAAGAATGGAGCAAGCACTGCCTGAATGTCGGACGCCTTGTGCTTCTGCTTGGTCTCGGACTGCAACTGACTGAGACGCTTCTGGAAATCGGACTGACCGCAACCGAAACATCCAAGCACAAGCAACAGTGAAAGAGTGCTCCAACAGACTGATGTCACGAGGGCGTTCATCGCCGCCTAACGACCCAAGCTCAGCGACCCAGCCGCGGGACGCTACGATTGCAACCGCGCCGCTCATGCCGGGTTCGCTGCAGCGCATGGTTAGGCCACAGGCTGTGTCTTAACTCTCTCATACTCCTGCTGAATAATTCGCCACGCTGGCTCAAAGATGCTGACCTTCTGACCCAGCGACTCCATTCGGCGTGTAAAATATGGAATGGCCTGACAATAGTTGGCGAGCAACACCGGCTTCTGATGCTGCAACAAACCCGGAAGATTGTGTGTATGGTCGGCGATCTCATGACAAACATCGCTATGATTGGCAAAGGCGCGGATGCAACAGAGCGCGTGATAAAGAATCTCCAAAATAGCGTTACGCACCTCGACAGGCATCTCGCCTGACTCGGTAGCAAATCTATCGGGATACTTCGTCATGCGCGTGATGTGGCCTAACAACGACCCAAGCTCAGCGACCCGGACCACGAGAGCGTTCGATTGCAACCGCGACGCTCACGCCGGGTTCGCTGCAGCGCATGGTTAGGCGCTACGCATTCGTGGTGCAATAACTGATCGAACATGAACTGCACAAGCCTCTGCAGATGACTTCGCATCGTCAAGGCTCGAACACGACGAACCCCATCGAGCCTCTGGACCTGGGGACGGGAAAAAGCCAACGAGAAAACGGCCCACAGGGTCTGTGGAAATGACATAGAGCGCATTTTCGTCGTGAGCTCTCCAAACTTCACCATCTAACTTCCAGTCCAACATATTTTGCGAAGGTGTGATAGCGCCTAACGACCCAAGCTCAGCGACCCGGCACAGCGAGGCCGGAGAGCAGGGACCAAACGTTATCGAACAACCCGAGGGCGTAGCGCGGGGTTCGCTGCAGCGCCTGGTTAGACGGCGAATATCTCATATCACTCTCTGAGTCCCTGATAGAGAACCAAGAAATTCATGATGGTGAAAGGCCAAAGCAGAAAGAGTGAAACCATGCGAAGTGGCAACCCGGACTCTCGAATCCGGAAAGTGCTGCCGATGTTCCGGATGAACTGCTGTGTCTCTGGCTCATCGTGAAATCGTCGTGGCGCAAACGCAAAGAACAACAACACGGGCCACCAGTAGCCAAAGAAGAACATGACCGGCAGGCAAATGAAAACAGGCCCGAACTTGTCCAAGTAGCTGCCGTAAACCGGGACAGCGAAATACAAGACGATATGGAGTAAACCAAGCAGAACTCCAAATCGCTTGAAGATGCGCATAGCCGTCTAACGACCCAAGCTCAGCGACCCGGCCCGCGGGACGCCACGATTGCCAACCACGACGCCATGCCGGGTTCGCTGCAGCGCATGGTTAGGCGCAACGTGTTCAATCTGTAACTGCTCGTCCATGCCATCTGACCTTCTGGTCTGCTCCAATCCATACAAACACAGAGTCATAATCTCCGCCACTCTTCGGGCGAGAAAAAGTGAGACTCTGAATACCCTCCGCCCAAGGCGGGTAATTCGTATCAAGCAAGACGGTCGTAAATGGTGCTCCCAACAAATCCTCAACCTTCTCACGCGACAGGCCCACCGCAATCTGTGCATACCTGTCAGCGCTAAAGCGAGCCGAGTAATCAGTATTGCGGCGACCGATGAAGTCATGAACGGGAGAATAAAGGAAGGGAATACTGCCGAGCGCAAGCAGCACAGCCAACACAATCAACACTGGAAGATACCGTTTCATACGCTCAATGCGCCTAACGACCCAAGCTCAGCGACCCGGCTCGCGGGACGCTACGATTGCAAACCATGACGCCATGCCGGGTTCGCTGCAGCGCATGGTTAGGCGGCGTCATAGTATCATCTGGAAATATCGAAGAACAAATCCTCGACTGCGCTCTCAAGGTCAATGAGAGAATCGAGCACTACCTTTGGAAGCTCCCGCCTGCAATGAGATGCCCAACCCTCAGCTTCTCGAAAAACCGTAGAACCAAGAATGTGAAGTGAGGCAGCGAGCTCGCGGTCGAGACTGCCCTCGCCGCGCAGGCTAGCAGCGACAATTCGGATCGCGGAAGCTAGGCGCGTGACTCGCTCCGGGTCGAGGTCCTCGCCCATGCGAGCGGCAACATGCAATCCGGACTCTCCGGCTTCCGCGTGGATAAGCGCGAGTGCTTCGGTGTGTGACATAGCCGCCTAACGACCCAAGCTCAGCGACCCGGCCCGCGGGACGGCTCGATTGCAACCGCGACGCTCATGCCGGGTTCGCTGCAGCGCATGGTTAGACCACGTCATCGTCTTTCTCCATCATGCTTTGGTGGTCCGGGATGGTAAGTGGCAGTGATGAAATCACCAGTCTGACTATCCACAAAAACCTCAATGTAATCATCGCGCTGCGTGCTGCCGAGAATCACTCGTGCCGCCTCCTGGACTCTGGAAGCAGTGAACACATCCGAGGATACGCCGAAGGATTTGCGACTGTCGAATGGCTTCATGTGCTCTCGCGCTTTGGCAATCAACTCGTCGTGTGTCATACGGGAAGTGGTCTAACGCCCCAAGCTCAGCGACCCGGCCCACGGGACGCGTGGATTGCAACCGCGACGCTCAAGCCGGGTTCGCTGCAGCGCATGGTTAGGCATTTCGTTTTTCACGTCTCAACACTCCAATCATATGGAAAGCATACTCAGTCAGGTCAAGCTGCCGCGGATTCAAACCATACCGATCAAAGACTATCAATCTGACCTCCCAGCCGTAGGCGTCTAAATCCCACCAATAGTTGTGAATCAAAGCAATCTTGCTGTTTTGAAGAGGGTGTGTGTCCTCAACCTCGAATAGATGAATCACATGCGACTCCGCATCAATGTGCCAAAGGTCTGGAATGAACTTCGGCTTCCAAGCCTGCTCCGATAACTCCTCAAAACTCTCTTTGCAATCAGCTAGCTCTGACTCGTGAACCAAAAAACCATAATCTTCCCAGAGTGCGGAGCGCAAAGAATCTCGAAAGCGGGCATCCCCTGAAACGACGCGAGTATCTTGTGCGCCGGGATACAGCTTTTGCACATTCATGACCGCCATCTCGTAGATAGGCTTCATAGATGCCTAACAATATTATTATATGGAAAGAATTCCATGATATTGGATATTAGACCCCAAACATGGAATTGAGCTTTCCTGTTTATACCGGACTGACGGGGTGACTTTATGGCGCGGAAATCTTGAGGGCAAATGGAAAAAGCACCAAATTTACTGGAGCAGATGCGACGGGTGTTGCGGTTGCAACATTATGCCATTCGCACGGAGCGGGCGTATTGTGAGTGGGTGCGGCGGTTTGTGGTGTTCCATGGGATGAAGTCGCGGGCGGATCTGGCCGAGGGGGCGCGGAAGGTGGAGGATTTTTGACACATTTGGCCGTGGTGGATAAGGTAGCGGCGGCGACGCAAAATCAGGCGTTGAATGCGTTGCTGTTCCTGTATAACCGGGTATTGGAAACGCCGCTGCAAGGAGTGGATGCGGTGCGGGCGCCGCGGCCGACGCGCGTTCCCACGGTGTTAACGCCGGAGGAGGCGCGCCAGGTCATTGGGTTGATGAGCGGGTCGGCGCAATTGGTGGCCAAATTGATGTATGGGAGCGGGATGCGGTTGATGGAGGCGTTGCGGCTGCGCATCCAAGAGGTGGATTTCAAGATGTTGGAGGTGGTGGTGCGGGAGGGCAAAGGAATGAAGGACCGGATCACGCCGTTGGCGGTGAATCTGGCGGGGCCGTTGCAGGAGCATTTGGTGCGGGTGCGAGCGCAGTGGGAGGCGGATCGGAATGCGGGGTTGGCGGGGGTGTGGTTGCCGGGGGCGTTGGAGCGGAAGTATCCGCAAGCAGGAAAAGAATGGGGTTGGCAGTGGGTGTTTCCTTCATTGCGGATTTCGGTGGACCCAAGAGCGGCGGTCACAGACGCGCCGCTACAGCAAGTAAAACGGCGGCATCATTTGGACCCGGCCACGGTGGATAAGGCCATCAAGGTGGCGGTCACAAAGGCGGGCATCACCAAGCGGGTGAGTAGTCATACGTTCCGGCATAGTTTCGCGACGCATTTGTTGCAGCGGGGGACGGACATTCGGACCATCCAAGATTTGCTGGGGCACAAGGATGTTTCGACCACGATGATTTACACGCATGTACTCAGGCTAGGGAGCATGGGGGTGAAGAGTCCGTTGGATGGGTGAAGGGTGGGGTTGCCGCGGGGGCGTTGGATAAGAAGTTTCCGCAGGCGGGTCAGGAGTGGGGGTGGCAGTGGGTGTTTCCGGCGCGGAGTATTTCGGTGGCCCCAAGAGCGGCGGTCACAGACGCGCCGCTACAGCAAGTAAAACGGCGGCATCATTTGGACCCGGCCACGGTGGATAAGGCCATCAAGGTGGCGGTCACAAAGGCGGGCATCACCAAGCGGGTGAGCAGTCATACGTTCCGGCATAGTTTCGCGACGCATTTGTTGCAGCGGGGGACGGACATTCGGACCATCCAAGATTTGCTGGGGCACAAGGATGTTTCGACCACGATGATTTACACGCATGTACTCAGGCTAGGGAGCATGGGGGTGAAGAGTCCGTTGGATGGTTGAGGAGATGGGAGTTGGCTGATGGGAGTTGGGGAGAAATATAAAGGGGTCGGTCCGCACGATTGACACCAGTTTAATTCGGTTTCGTCGTTGGCTTCAGAGGTGGTGCAATCCAGCTTGGAGATTGAATCGGCAACGCCCGGGGCAGGATGAGCGTTTCCCCCGCCCCCAATTCAGTATCAATCGTGCGGGCTGAGCCCGATGGTGGTGCTGGCTTGAGCGCGGAAGGCGTTGAGCTTGGGCAGGATTATTCCCGGATTGAGGTGGCGGGGTTGATTCCAAGTGAAGAATGCCGCTGTCGTTCCGGCCACTTAGGGCCTAAGGATCAGTTACTCAGTATCCCTGCGGGCGCGCGCTCGCTTGGTCAGATCCATCACGGGGTTTGTTCCAGGGATGGCCCGGATCGGGGGAGCATTTTTTATTTTCGTTGGAACGCTGGCCCGGTTGGTTCTACCGATTTCCGGTTTCGTTCCAACCGGCTTCAATTTTGTTCGACCCAAGTTGATTTTCGTCGGAACAAGAACGCTTCCGGTTGGAATAAAGTTCATCATCGTTGGACCTTGCTTCATTTTCGTTGGAACGATCGCGAGCATCGTTCGACCCAAAATCATTTTCGTTCGACCTTTTGTCGTCATGGTTGGACCGGACCTGACAATCGTTGGAACAAACTGCCTCCGGGTTGGACCGAAAATCATTTTTGATCCAAGGAAAATGAGTTTCGGAGTTACGTTTTGTCGGCGGGGAGTGACATCCGTCCCGGGCCACGGAGCGGCGGTTTCCATTTTCTCCACACCTACATGTCCATGTGTATTTGTTTGGTGCAAAATCCTTGGGGTTTTCGCCCGAAATGCGACTGGCACGCTTTAGGCAAAGCTCGTCACGTCCGGTCAACGATGGGGCGTGCGCTGGCGTGTTGCCGGTGCACGGATTGTTGAGAGGCCCGGACTGAGTTGTACTCCCCACCTAAGTCGTAACTACGCACGGGAGTGGTTTGTACTGCGCCCGGCGTGGCAACTACAAAACACAAAATGGTACAGTTAAACTGGGTCTGGACGGCTTGGCCGTGCCCGACAAAATCCAATACGGTTACCGCATCAGTCAGGCGTTGGATGGGAATCCCAATTATCCCAACCTCGGCCCGCTGGTGACGCGTTTGCGCACGTCCACCGACCAGTTGTCGGAGTCGTACACGGACGCGCAAACGGCCCGGCAGATCGCCAAGTCGAAGACGTCCATTCAGGACGATGACACGGCGGGGTTTGACCTGCTGGTGGCCGAGGTGGCGCGGGCCGTGCAGACGGATAGCGGCGGGGACAAGGCCAAGATCGAGAGTGCGGGTTTCAGCGTGCGGGCCGAGCGGACGCCGCCGAGCCCGTTGCCTGCCCCGACGGATCTGCAGGCGGTGGCGAGCGCGTTCGCGGGCAGCGCGGACTTGTCCTGGCAGTTGGATCGGGAAGCGCGGTTGTTCCTGATCGAACGGGCGGAGGACGCGGAGGAGTTGACCTTCCGTCAGATCGCCACGGCCACGAAAAAGTCGACCTCGGTCAACTCCATGGTGAGCGGGAAGAAGTATTGGTTCCGCACCGCCGCAGTCGGTCCGGCCGGACAAAGTCCCTGGAGTGATCCGGTGCCGTTGTTCGCGCCCTGATGGCGAAGGATTGCGGCGCCGCAGCAGCGTCGCCCTACCCCACACCAGCGGAACATGGCTTGGTCAGCGTGTTCCGCTGTTTATTTATCCCGGACGCGGCCCCGGTGGAAATCGAACTGCCAGAGGGAAAGAAAGACTCAGCGCGGCAGGCGGTAAACAAAGTACAGGATGGTGGCAAACACCGCTGACACGAACAACCCGACGATGATCGAATACTTGATGATCAGACGTTGTTTGCGCCGGTAGCTGCTCCCGCCCTGTCCCGGCAGCAGATAATAACGTTCCTTTTCCTCCGGGCGTTCCCGTGGAGTCAACTTGGATGATGCCGATGCCATTTTCGCCTTCCCGATTAGATTCCTTTTCCCGCAACAACCGTTTCGGAACGGGATGAGTATAGGTCAAAGCAGGGGCGCATCGCAAGAAATGCAGTACGCTGACAGGCAGTCAGAAGCATTGGGCCTCCTGTTTGAGCCTGACCCGCCTCAGCCGGAAACTCGGCAGTCGGCGCAAAGGTAGATGCGACGCGAGCACAGGCCAACGGCATCGTTCCGGTTTAGACCGTCACGATTTTCCCCGGTTGCGGCTGGATGACTTTGATCTTGGGATGGCGCGAGCGGATCTGTTCCTCGAACCACTTGCGAGAGTCATCATCACCGTGCCCGAGCAACACTGTGCGCGGCGAAACCTGGCCGACAAAATCCAGCAAGTCATCGCGATTGGCGTGGGCGGTGAGATCAAAATCCTGCACCTCACAGTGCCGCGTCACCCGCCCCGCGCCGGGACTGAATACAAAGGTCTCGCCGGGCTTGGAAACTTTCAACCGTCCGCCCGGCGTGTCCGGATCTGCGTAACCGACGAAGAAGATGGATTGCTTCTCATCGCCGATCATGCGGACCGCCAGATCGTGCGCGGCGGTTTTTTCGGTCATCATGCCGGAAGTGACGACAAAAATCCGTCCGCCAGTGAGTTTCATCTTCTCTACCTGCCCGGCATCCAGCACGATTAAATTCAATTCCTCATGCAATTGCAGGTTGCTGTGATTGCGATTGGCGCGATGCGCTTCCAGATCGTAAATCTCCGTGAACACCCGTCCCAATCCGCCAATATAGATGGGTTGTTCCTTGAGTTTTCCCTCGCGGATGAGCAACGCCAGCATGGCGAGAATTTCCTGGGTGCGCCCCAAGGCGAACGAAGGAATCATCACGCAGCCTTTGCGCTTGATGGCTTTTTGAATGGCTGCCACCAACCGATCCACTTCGGAGGCACGCGTCACGCCCTTCGGCACGGCCCGATTGCCGCGGGTGGTTTCCATGATGAGCACGTCGGCTTTGACGCCATCGAACCGCGCCGCGCGTAGAATGGTTTGATCATGAAAACAGACATCGCCGGTATAGAACACCGTCTCCTTTTGCCCGCGTAACATGATCCCCGCTGATCCCAGCGTGTGACCGGCGTCGTAAAACTCCAGCGAGGGCGACCAAGCGCCGGACTTGGATTTTTCGTAAGCGGCCCATTCGACTTCGCGATTATACCGGAAGCCCTGAAAACGTGGGGCGATATCGTCCACTTCATCGTGGGTAAAAAGCGGATAATCCTTGATCCCCAATTCATCCCGCTGCCGGGTCATCACGTTTACGGAATTGTGCAGGACCCGCTCAATGATGAAATAGCTCTGCTCCGGCAACACTACGTGAGCCTTTGGAAAATACCGCAGTGCCAGCGGCAACGAGCCAACGTGATCATGATGGCAGTGTGAAATGGCAATGGCATCCACGGCCTCGTTCTGCACCGCACGATACAGCGGCAAAGCGTCACGCCCCTCGCGCTTGGGATGCATTCCCGCATCAAGCAAGATGCGATGGTCTTCGAGATCAATGAACCAGGAGCTGGCCCCGATGTCGGTATCGGGATTAAGATTGGCGATGCGCATAATGAAGCGTTGCGTTTGGTAACCTGCCGGAAACCGCGCCCCCTCACCAGAGAAATAACGGCCCGCCAAACAAATGCCCAGACGCGTCCCACGAGACACCGCCGCAACCGTGCCGCAGTGCTATCCGGCCGCAAAAATTCTCTGCGAGTTTTCCGTTGCAGCCAGAGCAGCGGCGGCGTTAAGTTCAAGCCAACGGCAACCCCCGCATCCAACAACAACCAAACGCATAAGGACCTATGTATTTCGGCGTTGATTATCATCCTGAGCAGTGGGTCTTCCCCTACGGTGGAACTCCCGAAAATCCCGAAGCCCAATGGCAGGCCGACGCGGAGCTGATGGTCGCCGCCGGCTTCAACGTCGTGCGCATCGGGGAATTCTGCTGGGGCCTTTGCGAACCGCAGGAGGGGAAATTTGATTTTGCGTGGTTACGCCGCGTCATGGAGGTCATGGGCAAGGCGGGAATGAAAGTGGTTCTGGCCACGCCCACCGCCGCACCGCCCATCTGGCTGGCGAAGAAGTATCCCGAGATTCTGCCACTCGACGAACGCGGCCAGGTCAAGCACGAGGGCACCCGCCGCGCCGTGTGCTTGAACAGCGACGCGTACTGGAATCACGCCAAGCGCATTGTCGAAGAGATGGCCAAAGCGCTCGGCAAGAACCCGCACCTCATCGCGTGGCAGATTGACAACGGCGTCGGCAGCCACTTCACCGAGGCTTCGTTCAATGAAGGCTCGCGCCTCGAATGGCAAAACTGGCTCAAGCTCAAATACGACACCATCGGCAACCTGAACGACAAGATGGGACTGCGGCATTGGGGTCAGGTCGTCAGCGACTGGAGCGAAGTGCCGATGCCGATGGTCACGCCCACCCAACACAATCCCGCGCTCGTCGTGGATTGGTGTCGGTTTTGCAGCGACACCATCGTCGCCTTTGTGCGCATGCAGGCCGATCTCTTGCACGAACTCACACCTAAGGCGCCAGTCACCACGAACCTCCGCGCGCTTCGGCATCGCTTTGACCACTTCGATCTCGCCAACGTGATCGATTTCGTTTCCATCGAAAGCACCTCGGCCATCAAGCCGAAGTCCGCCGATCTGGCCTGTGAAATTGACATGCTGCGTTCGCTAAAAAAAAGCGATATCCGCGCACCTGATGGCGACACGGGCTTCTGGGTGATGGAACAAAAGGCGGGCAATGTTTCGTGGCAGGAGGTCAACTCGCTCATCCGCCCAGGCCATCTGCGCTTGTTCACCTATCAACTCTTCTCGCGCGGCGCGACCGCCGTCCTGTTCTTCCGCTGGCGGCAACCGCGCATCGGCACGGAGAAATTCCACGGCGCCATCATGCCGCATCACCTGCGCAAGGACGCCCGCATCTACAAGGAAATTTCTCAAATCGGTGAAGAGTTGAAGATGCTCGCCCCGGCGCTGAAAGGCTCGAAGGTTGTACCGGAGGTATGCATCTTGTACACACACGACAACGACTGGGCGCTGCAACAACCGAATCAGCCCAACAAACATTTCAGCCTGCGCGAGCACATCCAACTCATCTACAACGCGCTTCACGACAAAAACATTCAGGTGGATTTTGCACGGCCGACGGAAGATTTGTCGCAATATCGCCTCGTCTTCGCGCCCTCGCTGCACATGCTTTCGGCGGCGGAAGCAGATCGCTTGACGCTCTACGTGCAGAATGGCGGAACGCTGGTAGCCACCTTCAACACGGGGCTGGTGGATTCACATCACATCGCCCCGGACAGCGGCTACCCGCATAACCTGACCGACTTGTTCGGACTGGAAGTGTTGGAGTTCGACACCCTGCCGCCGGGGGAAGAAAACCATCTCACTTTCAAAGGTTCATTCCCAACATCACACCTGCACTCGGCGCGCGTCTGGTGCGATCTCATCGAAGCCAAGGGTTGCCAGGTGCTCGCTTCCTACGCGAAGGATTTCTACGCCGGCAAACCCGCCATCACGCTCAACACCTACGGCCTCGGC
The DNA here is from genome assembly GCA_049840435.1 of Verrucomicrobiota bacterium. GTDB lineage: Bacteria > Verrucomicrobiota > Verrucomicrobiia > Limisphaerales > JADLHS01 > JADLHS01. Next base: position 41,117 of record JASGKY010000060.1, read on the forward strand.
AAGGCGATCTATCTCGGCACGATGTGTCAGCAGCATTTCTACAACGATCTCGTGGGATGGCTGCGACAGCTCTGCACTCTGCATCCGTTGCTCAAAGTGCCGGAAAACGTCGAAGTCAGCTTGCGACAAACGGAAGACTCGAAGGTTTATTTCCTGCTGAACCATCAGAATTCGCCCGTACGCATCCAGTTTTACAAACCGATGCACGACTTCCTCACCGGCACGACATTCTCTGGCAACTACGATCTGCCCCCGCACGGTGTGTTAGTGCTGGATGAACATCCGGAGCATAAACAAACGGCTCCGGTGGAGAAATCGGCGGAGGCGGAAGTAGCTTAATTGTGAGCCGAGCAAGCGACGACACTCCAGCGCAGAACAAGACCGCAGCGAAGAAAACCAAACGCATAGCAGCGATCACCGCTATTGTGCTCGCCACTTACGTCGTCAGCGCGGGACCAGCCTTATGGTTGATGCGGCGCGAACTTGTCGCTGAAGGTGTAATCCAACTTGTCTACAAGCCGCTGGGGTTATTGGACGAATGGAGGCCATTCTTGCTCTACCAGCGTTGGTGGTACTATACAAAGGAAGAGCGTGAAGTGATCTTGGCCGAGGAAACATGGACGGGATCACAGTGGTTGCAGCATGCCATAACGCAACTTGAGAAACGAGGCGCACCGCCAACAACATTAACACTGGCGCCTGACCGAAAAGAATGGGCAGCCAAGGGATATTTGCTGTTCGTAAAAGGTTGGGCCGCCTTTGAAAGCCATTCCAGTCATGATTCCGCTCGGATCGGGGATATCGGTTTGTTGCGGACTTCGGATGGGGCTTTCTACACCAACGATTTCCACTATTGCCTAGGCGAATCTGAATACCACGGCAGTAAACAAGCTCAGCCTAACAACTTCCTCGATTTCTTGGAACGATACGGCAACACGCAAAAGTGGAAGCAGCTGCCATAGTTGATTTGATCATCAAACCGATAAGAATGCGATTCAAGCTCCCAAGGGGCAGCCTTGTTTCCGCCACAAGACCACGACGAACCGGCTGTTTACCAGCACCTTGCCGCATTTTATCCGCATCAATTCCGAGATCATAAGAATTACCGCTTTTGTTTAGTCTTTTAGGTTAATCACCGCCCGTATCGCTCCGATGTTATGCGTGTAGGTAGTAGAGCTGTTGCGTAAGGAAAGTTTCTGAATCGCGCAGGAGGTTCAACTGGGTCGGTTTGTTACCCATTCCGAAGCCGCACCCGGATGGTCATTGCCGGACAGTGCAGCGGTCAAAACGGAATCTATAAGCAACAGACAAGAAACCCGTAACCAGCCTGAAAACAGCTTCTTTGGCGACAGCCAATTCTGCCACGCAACAAGATGTAAAGCTCAACATGGCATTAATGCATTCTCAAGTTAGCCAGCCGGCGCCATCGCAATTGGATCATGGTTTGAAACGCTATCAGGGTTTCGTAAGAGCGCTGATCCTGGCGATTGGCGGGATGCTCACTTGGAGTCCAGCCACTCGCTCTGAGGCTGCTGAAACTAATTCGCCGGTGAATGATTCAGCCACCTTGCTGATCCGGGCGCGCACCCGAGAACCCATCCGGCCAGTACCACAGTCCATCCCGTTGGATGGTCGCAAGGTTGCCTTGGGCAAAAAGCTTTTCCACGAAACCGCACTCTCCAAAGACAACACTGTTTCCTGCGTCAGTTGCCATGATTTGCACAAGGGCGGCACAGATCGGCGCGTTCGTTCCGTCGGGATTCATCAGACCGAGGGAGAGATCAATGCCCCCACTGTTTTCAACAGTGGTATGCACTTCAAACAATTCTGGGACGGACGGGCGGATACACTCGCCGACCAAGTGGACGGCCCCATCCAAACGGACAAGGAGATGGGCTCTACCTGGCCGGAAATCGTCAACAAGCTGCAAGCCATCCCTGCTTACGCCACCGCCTTCCATGAAATTTATCCGGACGGCATCCAACGCGCGAATGTCAAAGATGCCATTGCGGAATTTGAAAAATCTCTCATCACGCCAAATTCACGCTTCGATAAATATTTGCGCGGCGACAACGCCGCCATCACCGATGATGAAAAGGAAGGTTATAGAAAATTCAAAGGCTATGGCTGCATCACCTGCCACCAAGGCGCCAATGTAGGCGGAAACTTGTTTCAACCGCTCGGAGTCATGGGGGATTATTTCGGCGACCGCGGAAATATCACCAAGGCTGACTTGGGACGCTACAACGTAACAGGCAATGAGGAGGATAAATTCACGTTCAAAGTTCCGGGCTTGCGCAACATCGCCTTGACCGCGCCTTATTTTCACGATGGCTCCGCCCAGACACTTGAAGACGCCGTCGCGGTCATGGCGAAGTATCAGCTAGATCGGGAACTTCCGCCCAAAGACAAGGAGCAGATCGTTCTCTTCCTCAAATCGCTTACGGGGGAGTACAACGGCAAGCTGCTGGAATGAAGAGAGCCTTCCTATTGATCGCCGTGATTGTCGCCCTCGCGGCGACGTCGATTTTCTTGCGCCAAAAGGCCGGCGAGTTCAGTGACGATCAACACAATGGCTTTCAGACCGCGCTCTGGCAAATCAAGCACCTGGACATCACATTCAACGAAGACCTGCTCGCTGCCCGTTTCGCATTGCTTGATAACTATGATGACTTTCAGACCCGGACCGCGCAGATGCAGCAAAGCCTGGAAGTGCTGACCAAGCCACCGGCGTTCATTACGTCCATCGGACAACAAGCCATTGCGCAAGCTCGTAAAAAATATCTGGGGGTGCTCGAGAAAAGACAAAAACTCTTTGAGCGGTTCAAAACTCAGAACGCCGCGACCAGCAATTCCCGCCGCTACCTGCCCGTGGCCTTGGAGGAACTGGCACGCCGGCTTCAAGAAAAGCAGACAAAAACTCCAGACGATTTGGAGCTACAAGCCATCAACGCGGATCTGAGCCGTTTGATTTTGAATCGATTATCAACTTCCGATGCCACTTTGGAACAGGCCCAGTTGCGGATGCAGCAGTTCAAGGATTGGTGCATCCAGCACCCTCAGCATCCGGAAGCCCATTTCGCCGCCAGTCTGGCCCGGCACGCGCAAATCATTTTGAGCGGCCAAGGTGAGGTGGATGCGCTCACTTATCAACTCATGGCCTTGCCAACCGCTGAAGCGATTCAAGATTTGTTTGATGCCTATCAAACCGAAGTAACCAGCGCGCTGGGCCGCACTCAGCAATATCGCGCGCTGCTCTATATGCTCGGCCTCGTCACGCTGATCATTCTCGGTTACGGCTTCAAGGCATTGAGCGCTGCCAATTTGAACTTGGAACAGCGCGTGCGCGAACGAACAGCAGACCTGGAAGCGGAAGTCGCCGAACGCAAGACCACCGAAGAAAAACTGCGGGAGACTCTGCAATCATTGGCTGCCATCAATAACGTTCTGGATAGAGCCTGCATTATCGCCCGGACGGACCGACAAGGGAACATCACCTATGCCAATGACAATTTCTGCCGCATCTCAGGATACTCCCGGGAAGAGTTGCTCAACCAGAACCACCGCATCCTTAAGTCAAGCGACCATTCCGACACTTTCTTCAAAGAAATGTGGAAGACGATCGCCAGCGGCGAGGTCTGGCATGGAGAAATCAAGAACATTGCCAAGAACGGCACGGCGTATTGGGTCAACACCACCATCGGCCCCATGCTCGACGAACAGGGCAAGCCCAAAGGCTTCATGGCCATCCGAACCGACATCACAGAGCGCAAGCGTATCGAAACCGAGGTCGCGCAAGTAAACCGCCAGCTTATTGAAGCCTCGCGGCAGGCCGGCATGGCGGAAGTGGCCACCGGGGTTTTGCACAATGTCGGCAACGTGCTGAACAGCGTCAATGTTTCAGCCACCCTTGTCACGGACTCCATCCAGGCCTCGAAAGTGTCCAGTCTGCCCAAAGTGGTGGCGCTTCTGGACGCACACACTGCCAATCTCGGCCAGTTCTTTACCAGCGACCCAAAAGGAACTGGTTTGCCGCATTATTTACGACAGCTCAGTACGCATCTCACGCAAGAGCAACAGAGAGTTTTGGAAGAATTAAGTTCACTCCGAAAAAATGTGGAACACATCAAAGACATAGTCGCGATGCAACAAAGTTTCGCCAAGGTCTGCGGTGTATCGGAAACGATTCATGTGACCGAGCTGATCGAAGATGCCATTCGCATGAACAATGTGTCTCTCCAGCGACACGCGGTTTCCGTGCGCAAAGATTTACCGGCGTTACCGCCCATTAACGTCGACAAACACAAGGCGCTCCAGATTTTGGTGAACCTCATTCGTAACGCCAAGCATGCCTGCAACGATTCCGGGCGAGACGACAAGCAGCTCGTCATCAGCGCCATCAGTAGCGAGACGGCAGTTAAAATTTCAGTCGCTGATAACGGCGTGGGCATCCCAGCAGAAAACCTGAATCGCATCTTCAATCATGGTTTCACCACTAAAAAAGCCGGACACGGCTTTGGTCTGCACAGCGGCGCAAATGCCGCCAGGGAAATGGGCGGCACATTGACCGTTCAAAGTGACGGTGTCGGCAAGGGGGCTATCTTTACAGTAGAACTACCGTTCCAACCACCGCAGAAAGTCAACGGTTAACCCGCACGTTCACGAGAGACGTAAATCAGTATCGAAAAAAAGTCTCAACAATCTTGGCTCGTAAAACATGCTGGATTGATTAAGCTCACAAGCAGGATTTGCGGAACAACATGTTACCTCCCCCGAAACAACGCCCCCGCCCGCGCGGCGCGGGCCTCAGCGCCAAGCAGCGCGTGCTCGCACAATGGCGAGGCGTGGACGTTTCGCAAATTGAAAAGGCCCAGAAGGTCTGTGCCCGGACCGTCGGTGAACTGGTGCCTCAGGTATTGAGCGGCTTCCGCATCGAACAGAAGCGTGGGGAAATCGAAATCGTGAAGGTGTGGAATGATTTGATTGACCCAAACGTAACCGCTCATGCCCAACCGACAGGCCTGAACAAAGGCACGTTATTTGTGACAGTGGATAACAACGTCTGGCTCAGCGAGATCGTTCGCTACAAACGTAAGGAAATCCTCGAACGCCTCCAGCACAGCTTTGGCAGCGAGGTCATCAAACGTATTTCCTTCCGCGTCGGCTAATCAGCCACCCGGATTGGACAAAAGTTCAGGCTTCCATGCTTGAACCTATTGCTCCCGTCGCCTAGCATCCCGCCCGGTCGTTTAGCAATGAAAGCCATTCTCGCACTCGAAGACGGATCAGTATTCCACGGCACCGGTTTTGGCGCGCGCGCCTCCGCCTGTGGCGAAGTGTGTTTCAACACTTCCATGACGGGTTATCAGGAAATCCTCACCGACCCTTCCTATAAAGGTCAAATCGTCACCATGACCTATCCGCTCATCGGTAATTACGGTGTCAATGAGCTGGATGTGGAATCGTGGCGACCGCACGCTTCAGGTTTTGTCGTCCGCGAACTTTCCCCTGTGGTCAGCAACTGGCGTGCGGATTATTCCCTTAGCGAATATCTGGAAAAGAACGGCATTCCTGGCATCCAAGGTATTGACACCCGGCAGCTCACCAAAAAGCTCCGCGTGCGCGGCGCGCTAAACGGTTTCATTTCTACGGAGGATATTCCCGCCGCGGAAGCCATAAAGCGCGCGAAAGAATTTGTCTTTGTCGGCGTGGATTACGTGAAGGAAGTCACGCACAAGGAGGCTTTCCTCTGGGACGAAGAGGATGAAAAGAGCGGCGCGTTTGATCTTGTGCGCGGCAACACCAAGGCAGACACACGTAAGCTGCACAAGCCGCTGCCGCCGGCGGATATTCCCATCGTCGCGTTCGATTTCGGGATGAAATACAACATCCTGCGCCGGCTGCGACAACATGGGTTCAAGGTGCAAGTGTTGCCCGCCACCGCCACCGCCACCGAGGCTTTGAAGCACAAGCCAGCGGGAATCTTTCTCTCGAATGGCCCCGGTGATCCTTCCGCGCTCAACTACGCCGTCAACACCGTCAGCGAATTGACGAAGACGGGCATCCCAATTTTCGGCATCTGCCTTGGCCACCAAATTCTCGGCCAGGCGCTCGGCGGAAAGACCTTCAAACTCAAATTTGGCCATCGTGGCGGCAACCAACCGGTGAAGGATCTCGAATCCGGCAAGGTCGAGATTACCTCGCAAAATCACGGGTTTGCTGTGGATGCAAAGTCGCTGCCGTCCGATGTCGCCGTGCACCGCATCAATCTCAACGATCAGACCGTGGAAGGACTGCGCCACAAGACGAAGCCAATTTTCTGCGTGCAGTATCATCCCGAGGCGTCACCCGGCCCACATGATTCGACGCCTTTGTTCGCTGAATTCCGAAATATGATTGCGCAGCGGTGAATGATGACGTGCGCATGGCGTCACATTTATGTCAGAGAAATGGAACCTTTGCGTTTGACTTGAATTTGCAAGCGCGAGTACCTTTTTGCCAGCAACCGATATGGCCAAACTCGTAATCCTCAGCCAGGGCATGACGGGCCGTTCACATGATTTGAAGGTGGATAAAACCACCATCGGTCGGGTGGACGACAACACTTTCCCCATCGCTGAGTCATCTGTTTCCAGCCATCACTGCGAAGTTTTTGTGCGAGGCAGCGATGTCGTAGTGAATGATCTCAACTCCACCAACGGCACTTTCATCAACGGTGACAAGATCACCGGCGAAGCGGTGTTGAAGCCTGGCCAAATTCTACGCTTGGGGCAGATTGAGTTGCGCCTAGAAGTGGAAGGCGCTGCTCAAGCTCCAGCCGCGAGCGCCCCAGCACCAGCAGCTGCTCAGAAAAAAACTTCCGATAACACCGTAGTGATGCAACGCGGCGTGAGCCTGACGGATCTGGAGCAAGGTGCCCGTGGCTTCGATACCAGCGGCAAAGGCTTCACCAAGAAGGACAACAAGGGAAACAAGATCTTCCTGATCGCAGCGATTGCGGTCGGAGTGATCATCATCATCCTCGTAATCGTCGCGCTGCTATCAGCCAGCAAGCCCGGCCAATAATCGAAACCACCGAAGAAATAGTAGATTTCAAAAACCGACGGAACCTCCGTCGGTTTTTTATTCTGCCAGCCACCCCGCTACGTCCGCCGCTGCGTATGTGATTAGAATGTCCGCTCCCGCCCGCCGCATCGCCAGCAGACTCTCCATCGTCACAGCACGTTCATCAATCCACCCCTTGGCTGCGGCGGCCTTCACCATCGAATACTCCGCACTTACTGCATAGGCTGCCGTGGGATAACCAAACTCACTCTTCACCCGATGAATGATGTCAAGATATGCTAGCGCTGGCTTCACCATGACGATGTCTGCACCTTCCTGAATATCGAGCGCAACCTCGCGCATCGCCTCATTGGCATTCGCCGCATCCATCTGATAGCTGCGACGATCACCAAACTTCGGCGTAGACTCTGCCGCCTCGCGAAATGGCCCGTAGAAGGCTGAAGCGAATTTTGCCGCGTACGACATGATCGGCGTATCAGCAAAACCTGCCTTGTCTAAGCTAGTGCGGATGGCGCGCACCCGGCCATCCATCATATCGCTCGGGGCCACAATATCCGCCCCCGCTTCAGCATGACTGGCCGCGGTGAACGCCAGCAGGTTCAGGGTCGTGTCGTTGAGAATCTTCGCCCCCCGCTTTTCAGCCCGGACAATCCCACAATGCCCGTGGCTCATGTATTCGCAAAGACAGACATCGGTGATGACCAGCAATTCAGGCAACTCCTTTTTCAACAGCCGCACGGCCTGTTGCACAATGCCATTCTTGGCGTACGCCCCGGACGCACGCTCGTCCTTTTGATCAGGAATGCCAAACAACAGCACCGCCGGCACCCCCAGCAAATGCGCCCGCTGCGCTTCCCGCAGCAGTTCGTCAAGTGAAAGCTGGAACACTCCCGGCATCGCACCGATTGGCTTGCGCACCTTTTTGCCGCTCCGCACAAACAGCGGCAACACCAGTTGCTCGACGCTCAGGCGGGTTTCGCAGACCAGCCGACGCAACGCCGCCGACTGTCTCAGTCGGCGGGGTCGTAAAGCGGGAAATTGTCCGGCCAATTTGCTCATGAATTAGGTTTCGTCCCGCTCTCTTTAAGAATATTGATGAACTGTCGCATCGCGGGCGAAAGGACCTTACCCTTTTTGTAAATCGCTGCCAAGGGCCGATACAACTCCGCATCTTCAATAGCTACGGCCGCCAGCGTCTGCTTGGAGATTTCCTGACTGATGGTCCCTTGCGGCACGATTGAGACGCCAGCGTCAATTTCCACCGCGCGCTTCACGGTCTCAATATTGTCGAACTCCATCACCGTCTTCACTTCGACCATCTGATCCTTCAAAACCTTATCAATCGCCTTACGTGTCGGGATGTCTGGCTCAAAGCCCACAAACTTTTGATCGGCAATCGCCTTGAGCTTGATGCTCTTCAGCTTTGCAAGCGGGTGTTGCGGATGGCAGATCAATACCAACGGGTCACGGCGCAGCGGCACGATTTCCAGTTTCGAATCCTTCGTGGGATATGCCACGAGACCGAGGTCCACCACGTTGCTGAACACGTCTTCGTAAACCTGATTCGCCCGGCGATATTCCACATGCACATGCACCGTGGGATAATCTTTTAGGAAGCGTTTGATATACGGCGGCAGGTCATGCAAACCGATGCTGTAAATCGTCGCCACGCGGATCGTGCCAGAAATGATGTCCTTGATCTCCTGCAACTTGCTGTGCAAGCCATCGTAAGTCTGGATAATCTGCTTGCTGTAATCGTAAAGCACCTGGCCTTCGCGCGTGAGCCGGAACTTCTTTTTGCTGCGCTCGATCAGTAGCGATTTAAACTGCCGCTCCAAAGAGCTGATCTGCTGACTGACAGCAGATTGGGTGACATTATTGATTTGCGCGGCCTTGGTGAAACTCTCGGTTTCGGCCAGGTCGCAAAAGACTTTCAGACTCTCAATTTGCATAAGGAGATTAAATGGGTAAACACCCACACAGTCAACCGAGGTTATCAATACTTAATTGTCAATAATAGCGCTTCTATTGACCAACAAACCGAGCAGTTTTTGGAGGCAACTTTGCAGTTTGACCACAGGAATTGAACTTTAATCCGCACGTTTGATCGCTAAATTCCTCTTTGTGATTCCACCACTCGCCACGAAAAAGGCCCAAACGATTTTGGCGCTGGCCGGACTGCTTCTCTCTGTCCGACTAATGCTGGCCGCCGAGCCAGCCAAGGTGGATTTTAATTTCCAGATTCGCCCCCTGCTCTCCGACCGTTGCTACCGCTGTCATGGGCCTGACTCCGGTTCACGCAAAGCCAAACTCCGCCTCGATCAACGCGAAGGGGCGTTGAAAGAACTCGAAGACGGAATGGCTGTGGTCAAGCCTGGCGACCTCGAACACAGCGAACTCATCCGCCGTATCGTCGCCACGAACGAAGACGATGTGATGCCGCCGCCGGACTCACATCTCACCCTCTCGCCAGTGGAGAAGGAGTTATTGAAACGCTGGGTGCTGGAAGGCGCAGAATACAAGTCGCATTGGGCGTTTCTACCCGTTGAAAAAGCGACACCACCCCAGCCACAGGACTCACGCTGGCCCCACAATCCCATAGACCGCTTCATCCTATTGCGACTGGAAAAGGAAAACTTCTCCCCCGCTCCTCCAGCCTCTCGCGAGACTCTCATTCGCCGCCTCGCCTTCAACCTCACTGGCTTGCCGCCATCACCAGCCGAGATCGACGCTTTCCTCGCCAACAAATCTCCCGATGCCTACGAGAGAGTTGTTACAAACTACCTGAAATCCCCTGCTTATGGCGAACGCATGGCGCTGGACTGGCTCGATCTGGCACGTTACGCCGACACTTACGGTTATCAAAATGACGTGGAGCGTGACATGTCCGCATGGCGCGATTGGGTCATCAAGGCGTTCAACGAAAATCTTTCCTACGACAAATTTCTGACCTGGCAGCTCGCGGGCGACCTCCTCCCGAATCCGACGCGCGAGCAACGCATCGCCACCGCTTTCAATCGGCTTCATCGCCAGACCAACGAAGGCGGCAGCATTGATGAAGAATTCCGCACTGAATATGCGATCGACCGCGTCAATACCGTCGGCATGTCCATGCTAGGTCTGACCATGGAATGCGCCCGTTGCCACGACCACAAGTTCGACCCCATCAAGCAGCGCGAGTATTTCTCGCTGTTCGCCTTCTTCAACAGCATAGATGAGTCTGGGATATATTCGCACTTCACCAGCGCCACCCCTTCACCCGCCATGTTGCTTTGGCCGGAAGGCAAAGAGCGGGAGCACTCCGTGCTGCAGAACAAAATTGCGTTTTACGAACGGCGATTGCAGGAGATGACCGCCCAAACACTCAAAGAATTTGCGTTCGAAGATTGGATCGCCGCAGGTGGAAAGCTCATACCGCCCGAGCCTATTGCGCGATTCCAGTTGGATTCCGTACGCAGCAACACCACCCCCGAAAGCATCAGCAAAACAAACTACGCGCGGCTGGTGGACGAGCCCCAGCTTGTGACCGGCCACGAGGGCATGGCCTTGAAATTTAACGGCGATAACGAACTCGTCTGCAAAAGTGTTCCCACCTTCAAGCGCACGGATGAATTCTCCTTTGCCCTGTGGCTCAAACCGACCGAAAAACAAGACCGCGCGGTCATTCTCCACCAATCACGCGCCTGGACCGACTCCGGCAGTCGCGGCTGGGAACTCACGCTCGACCACGGCAAACCTTTCTTTGGCTTGATCCACTTCTGGCCCGGCAATGCCATCGCGATCCGGGCCAAACAGGAATTGCCCCTGAACGACTGGACCCATCTCACCGTGACATACGACGGCAGCAGCCGCGCCAGCGGCATTCAAATCTACCTGAATGGCACCCAGCTCGAAACCGAAGTCGTGCGCGACCATCTTTACAAGGACATCGTTCATCGCGCGGAGTGGGGCGACAAAGAAGTCGGCAAAGTTTACCTCCAGCTCGCAGCACGTTTCCGCGACAGCGGTTTCAAGCACGGGTTGATTGACGATTTACAGGTATTTGACTTCCAGCTACACGCGCTTGAAGTCAAAGCCTTGCTCGATTCTGAGAAACCTAGCAATGCCCAGCTCAACTATTCCTTTGGAGTGCGCCCCACCGGCTATCAAGAATGGAAGGCTGAATTAAAGCGATTCCGCGAGCAGGAGAGTGCACTCATCAACGATATCCCCGAACTGATGGTCATGGAAGAACTGCCTCAACCGCGCGTCACGCATCGCCTCAATCGCGGCGCTTACGATGCACCAGCAGAAGTTGTCGAACGCGACGCACCAGAGTGGCTGCTGCCGTTCCCGAAGGATCAACCGCACGACCGCCTCGGGCTCGCGTATTGGCTGACTGACCGCAAGAACCCACTCACGGCGCGCGTCGTCGTGAATCGCATCTGGCGGATGCATTTTGGGCGCGGTATTGTTGCCTCACAGGAAGATTTCGGCAGTCAGGGGAAATTACCAACGCATCCCGAATTGCTCGACTGGCTCGCTGGTTGGTTCATGGATAACGGGTGGGACGTCAAAGCGCTGCACCGACTCATCGTGAGTTCGGCGACCTTCCAACAATCATCGCAGACCAAACCTGAGATCGTTGAACACGATCCTGATAATCGCCTACTCACGCGCGGGCCAAAAAACCGATTGCTGGCCGAGGAAATCCGCGACAGCGCCCTCGCCGCCAGCGGCCTGCTCAATCGCCAGATCGGTGGGCCGAGCATGAAGCCGTATCAGCCTGAAGGCCTCTGGGAAGCCACCGGCACGGGCAAATCCTATACGCAAGACCACGGCGACAAACTCTATCGTCGCAGCCTCTACACCTTTTGGAAGCGCACCGCACCGCCGCCTTCGATGCTTACCTTCGATGCCATGTCGCGCGAAGTCTGCACCGCCAAACGCGACGCTACGGCCACGCCGTTGCAATCGCTCGTGCTCCTGAATGATCCGCAATTCATCGAGGCTTCCCGGGTGCTGGGAGAGAAGCTGCTGAAACAATTTCCCAAGGATGAAGCCGCCCGCAATCGTGAAGCTTTCCGAACTCTGACTGGTCGCACCCCGGACAAAACCGAGTCTAAAATCCTCGCGCAGCTCTACGCCGAACAGAAAGCTGAGTTCGCGAAAAATCCCGACCATGCAAAGAAGCTGCTGAAGGTTGGCGAATCAAAGTCCGAGGATAGTCTTCCAACCGCCGATTCAGCAGCGATGACCACCTTGGTTAACGCCATCATGAACTTTGACGAATTTGTCGTGGAGAGATGAATATGAACAACCACATCTGCACCGGCCCGCTTCCCGCCGCAGGACTTTCCCGTCGCGGTTTCTTGAACCGCTTCGGGATGGGGCTGGGCGGCATCGCGCTCACCAACTTGATGAATCCGGCCAGCCTTTTCGCAACGGCAGCCAAAGGCAACCAAGACCTAGGCATTCTCAACGGCCAGTTTCATTTCCCGCCGAAGGCCAAGCGCGTCATCTATCTTTTCATGGCGGGCGGGCCGTCGCAGATGGAGACGTTCGATTACAAGCCCGTGCTCAATCAACGCAACGGTGAGCAACTGCCCGATTCCGTGCGGCAAGGCCAGCGCCTCACTGGCATGTCGGGCAATCAATCGTCGCTGCCGCTCGCGGGTTCGCAGTTTGGTTTCAAACAGCATGGCAAGAACGGCACGTGGGTTTGCGATCTGTTGCCGCACACAGCGAAAGTCGTGGACGACCTTTGCATCGTGCGCTCGATGTTCACCGAGGCCATCAATCACGATCCCGCCATCACGTTTTTCCAGACCGGCTCGCAGATTTCCGGACGACCCAGCATCGGCTCGTGGATTCATTACGGCCTCGGCAGCGACAACGAAAATCTTCCCTCGTTCGTCGTGCTCATCACGCCGGGCAAGGTGGATCAACCCCTCTACGCGCGGCTTTGGGGCAGCGGTTTCCTGCCATCGCAACATCAGGGTGTGCAATTCCGCAGCGGCAAAGAACCCGTGTTGTATCTCAACAATCCCGCCGGAGTCACGCCCGAGAGCCGGCGCTTGTTGATTGATCGATTGAATGAGTTGCACAAGCACACCGCTGCAAAACTTGGCGACGCCGACGTGGATGCGCGCATCGCGCAATACGAGATGTCCTACCGCATGCAATCCAGCGTGCCGGGCGTCATGGACCTCAGCAACGAGAAGCCCGAGACGTTTGATCTTTATGGCCCGGATTCGCGCAAGCCGGGCACATTCGCCGCGAACTGTCTGCTCGCGCGCCGACTTGCCGAGAAAGGTGTGAAGTTCATCCAGCTTTATCATCAGGGTTGGGACCAACACGACAATCTGCCAAAGAACATCCAGGTGCAATGCCGCGAGACCGACCAAGCCAGCGCCGCGCTCATCACCGATCTGAAACAACGCGGCATGCTCGACGACACGCTGGTTATCTGGGGCGGCGAGTTCGGGCGCACCAGCTATTCACAGGGCAAACTCACGGCGGATAATTACGGGCGCGATCATCATCCGCGCTGTTTCACCACGTGGATGGCAGGCGGCGGCGTGAAACCCGGTCTGGTCTACGGCGAGACGGACGATTTCAGCTACAACATCACGAAGGGCGGCATCCACGTTCACGATTTCCACGCCACGATGCTGCGCCTGCTGGGCATTGACCACGAACGTTTAACTTATTTCTACCAAGGCCGCCGCTTCCGCCTGACCGATGTGCATGGGAAAGTGGTGGAAGATCTGATTGCGTGATTCAGCTATTGAGAGCATGAATCCATTGAACAAAATAGACACGCCCCGTCTTTCAGCTCTATGCCCGGCGCGGTCTCTGTCTGTGTGCGGGATCATCATCACTCCGCGCTGTCTCCTTCCAGATGCCAGCAGGCAGTAGTCGAGTCGCCTCTCGGATAAATGTTTCACGATGATGCGGGCTGGTAAATCGTAAGGTCACCTGTTTGCCCGAACTTGCCCAACTTTCAATGGTGGTGCCGCCCCAAGCAATTTGTGGTTTAACAGCAATTTCTGCGAAATGGCATAATGCACGGAGACAATGCACTACAGCCAGATCATCCGTATGGCAGGTGATGCTGAATTTACAGCGTTTGAAATCTGCGTCATCGGCAGTCTGCGGCATATCGATCCTATAACTTAGACTTGCGAATACCCCGTCGGTCTCAGGAACACGCTGGTGATGTTCGTCAGAATTTCGGCGTTGGTGTAGCCGGGGGTGGTGCTCAGCTTTTTCCAGTCGGGATGACCACCGAACTGCCCCCAGTTCTTGTCACGCGCGGCCATGTCGTCGAACACCAGCATATAGGTTAGGCTCGGCAGGTTCATGCCCACGAGTCCTTCGCCAAAGAAGACCGGTTGCAGGCCGGTGCGCCGAAAGATGTCCACCTCGGCGGTGTCGAACATCTCCACCTTCTTCTTGTTCGCCTTGCGGCTGTGCGCTTCGTAGGTGCGCAATTCAAAGATACGTGACTTCTTTTCCTTCGCCTGCACGGGGATTTCCAGCTTGGGCACGCTCTTGAACGCCAGCAGCACGGAGCTTTGCTTCCGGATGTAACCAGGATCGGTCGGCGGCAGGTTGGCAAAGTCTGATTTCAACACCGCTTCATCGGACTCAAATTTTTCCCGCGCTTCGTGCATTGCATTCCACGATGCGAACGGGAGCAACACGTATTTCGTCGGCTGATCCGGCCCGATCATCACATCGAACACGCCTACCGCGCTAACGCCGGCTCGATTCCAAGCGGGAACAGCAATGTCGCGATAGAAGTCGTCGAAGCGTTTGAGCATCGGCCCTTGGCGCAGGTGATAGAGGCGAAGCTCGTAGAAATCGCGGTCGGCAGCGGCGGGTTTCGTTTCGGCGGCGTGAGTGACAGCGGTGGTGGCGGCAGCAGCGCTGGCGACGAGGGAGGTTTTGAGAAATTCGCGGCGTTTCATAGGTTGATTTGGACGTTACATCTGCGAGACGATTCATAGCAACATCTCTGTGTTGCTCACAAACAGCGCGCCAGCTTCTTGGAGTGCGGTGGCCCTCCACCGCTTTTTCTCTGCATGGCTCGCGACATCAAAGCGGCAGGGGGCTGCCGCAGTCCAAGACCTCGCGGAGTTTGAATGACTTACTCCACTATATTCACCAACTTCAGCGCCCCGATGCCGCCAGGATTCCAATTGGTGAAAAGGATGTAAACCTCCTGCTCTTTGCCTTTGCCGGTGACATACCATGCAGCATCGTGCATGTGCTGCGCGTCGTCATAGCCAAGTTCTTCCTTGGGCTTGATGGTAGAGACGATGGTGCGCTTTTTTTGGTTGATGATGTAGAGTGGGCCGGGAGTTTTGTCCTTGTCCACGCCATTCAAGCAGGCGGCGAGAACATAGTCGCCCCAGACATCTACATCGCAAAGCCACGTGCCTGCCGGCAGACCCAAGATTTCCTTGAGCACCCGGTCCTTGCGTTCCACGCGCTTGAGTTGGCCTTCAGGACGCGCGGAAAAAAGTAGTTCATCGTGCGCCTTGTCGTAGGTGACACCATGCAGTGTCTTGGAAAAACGATTACCCCCGCCGTAATGTTCGCCCTGCCATTGGAACGGCGTGACATCTGCCGCCATGAAGCGTTGTTGCGCATATCCGTCTACCACCCAAAGCTCCTTGGCGCTGGCGAAGGCGGCGTCGGTAGGGGCAAAACCCTTGTTGGTGGAATACGAGCCAAAGGTGGGCTTAACGAGGGTTTCAACATTTTGAAACGTCGTGTCGGTGAGATAGACCTTGCCGGATTTGTTATCAGCAGCAACAACACGAGGCGCTTTCTTTCCCTGTGGCAAAATGTCTGCACCATGCAGATTGCCGTTGGTAAACGCCGGATTACCCGCCACGATCCACGAGCTTCGCAGCTTGTTGCTGAAACCAATCCAACCCACGCCCTCCAGCCCCCAGTAAACCGTGTCGGCGGCTTTATCCACGATGATGGTGCCATGGGCTTGAACAACCGAAGGCACGGCAGCAGGGACAGGGACGCGATCGCGCGCAGCGACAAATTTCCAGAAGCCCTGCCCGCTCACTTTCAAATCGGGCGTGGCCTTGATGGCAGCAGGCGCACGCACCGGACCTTTGGCCTCCACGACGAACGGAAGTTCATTCGTGGTGTTTGCGGCGTATTCGTTGTCGGCGACGTAGTGGGCTCGGGCGACGGTGGCAAGACAGAACAACGCCACGAGGAGGGAGAATCGTTTCATGCGTGCGAGGAGGTTGGCGAAACAAGCAGACGTTGGAAAGCTCTATGTCCGCCGCCCCAGACACATCACCCTGCTGTGCTCTGCCTAAGGTCTGATCACGCGGAAATAGCGATGGTTCTCTCCGGCATTGGTCCACGTGAGGGCAATCGTGCCATTACCGGGCACACTGGACCAGATGGTGGTCCACCCGATGTTCGCAGCCAAGTTGGTAGTGGTCTGGATGGTGTACGTGCCACCCGCAGGGGACGGCAGAAACAAATCGAGTTTAGCATCGGCGGCGGAGCGGATGCGCAATCCTGTCGGCGCAGTTTCGGGAATTGCCACGCGGAAGAAACGGCCCGGCTCGCCTGCGTTAGTCCAGTTCAACGCGGCGGCTGAATGCAGCAACACGTCGTTCCAGATCGTGGCCCAATTGGCAGTAGAATTCAGATTCGTGGCGGTTTGAATTGTATAACTGCGACCAATCAAACCCTGCAGCACCAAGCTCAGCTTCGCGCCATCCGAATGGAAGATATTAATCGTTGGCTGATCCGCTGGCGCAGCGAGTAACGCCGAACTGTGCGCTCCTCCCGCGGCCAGCGCCACGACATTGCTCAGATTGGGGGGAACGTTCGTCTGCCCGGAGGAGTTGTCACCCCAAACCACCACCGTGCCATCGGCCCGCAAGGCCAAACTATTCGAGTTCCCGGCAGCAATGGCCAATACGTTGCTCAAACCAAGCGGGATACTGGCTTGGAGCGATGAGTTCTGCCCCCAAGCGATCACGCTTCCATCCGATCGGAGGGCAAGGCTATGGAAACTTCCAGCGGCGAGGGCAACCACGTTGCTTAATCCGATCGGAATTGAACGCTGGCCGTAATTATTATTGCCCCAACCAACCACCACGCCGTTTCCTTGCAAGGCGAGGCTGTGCGAGTTTCCAGCAGCAATCGCGACCACGTTGCTCAACCCGGCTGGAATGGTCCGTTGCCCGAAACTGTTATTGCCCCAGCCCACGACGATACCATCCGCGCGCAACGCCAAGCTGTGCGTGTTCCCGGCCGCGAGCGAGAGCACATTGCTCAGCCCAACGGGAATGGTTCGTTGACCGAAGTTATTATTACCCCAGCCCACCACGACACCGTCGTTGCGAAGCGCCAGACTATGAGAGCCGCCAGCGGCAATCCCCACAACGTTGCTGAGTGTGCCGGGCACATTGGTCTGGCCAAAAGTATTGTTCCCCCAACCCAAAACGCGGCCATCCGGGCGCAAGACCAAACTATGCAAATCTCCCGCGGCAATGTTCACGACGTTACCCAAACCCTCGGGGAGGTTGCTCAAGCCATTGGAATTGCTGCCCCAGAGC
This sequence comes from Verrucomicrobiota bacterium, assembly GCA_049840435.1. Taxonomy (GTDB): domain Bacteria; phylum Verrucomicrobiota; class Verrucomicrobiia; order Limisphaerales; family JADLHS01; genus JADLHS01. The sequence continues at coordinate 58,774 of JASGKY010000060.1, forward strand.
ACGACCGAATCAATCGCGATCCGAAACGCCCTGGGCACAATGCCAAAGCGGTTGCTTGCCGTAACGCTGACGTCATAGCTTCCGACCATGGTCGGGATGCCGGTAATTTTTCCGCTGCCCGAATTGGCCACCAACCCCGGCGGCAACCCACTGACAGCCACCGATTCCGCATCCCGCACCCAATCCAATTCTATCCAATTACTCAAAGCCACCCGCACGAGCGGGACACTTTGGATCGAGGGCAACAATGGATAGACCGTCATCGGCACTGACCAGGAACTGAAGCCCGCTGCATTGGTGGCGTAAATCGTAATCGTGAAATTACCGGCATCAACCGGCTGACCAGTGAGGAGTCCGGTGCTCGAATCGATGCTGAGTCCCGGCGGCAATCCAGTTACACCGAAAACCGTGACGCCATTTTTGGCTGCAATCCGCTCGAAGAACGAAAGGCCCGCGATCGCAAAAAATTGTCGGTGACTGACCAGTTCCGGCGCGGCCAACCCCGGCGACTGCCCGCAAAGTGCGAGACTATGCGTTGATCCAGCAGCGATCGCCACAACGTTGCTCACCCCTGCCGGCGGCAGTTCTTGTCCGGCTCCCAACAAACCACCCCAACCCACGACCGAGCCATCCTTCCGTAGCGCCAGACTGTGCGAACCGCCCGCGGCTATAGCCACCACGTTACTAAGTCCGCTTGGCGGATTCGTTTGCCCGCTGGAGTTGCTGCCCCAACTGACTACAGTGCCATCGCCACGCAACGCTAGGTTATGCGAGGCCCCCGCCACAATGGCGACTACATTGGTCACAGAAACGGGAAGGTTCGTTTGTCCGAAGTTATTGCGACCCCAGGCAACCACGGTGCGATCCGAACGCAAGGCCAGACTGTGTTCCATCCCAGCTGCCAGCGCCACGACATGATCCAAACCAACCGGAATGTTGGTCTGGCCAAAGTTGTTTCGCCCCCAACCAATGACCGTGCCGTCGGCGCGCAGCGCGAGGTTGTGATAGTAGCCCGCCGCGATGGCGAGGCTATTGCTCAATCCAGCGGGAACGGTGGTCTGGCCATAGGTGTTCGCGCCCCAGGCCGCGATGGCGCCGTCGGCGCGCAACGCGAGATTATGATCGAAGCCCGCCGCCACATTCACGACATTGCTCACGCCAGTGGGCGAGCCTGGCGCCACCCAACCCACCACCGTGCCATCAACCCGCAAAGCAACACTGTGATTGCCGCACGCAGCGACGGTCACGATGTTGCTTAAGCCGCCCGGAAATCGAAGTTGCGAGGAACTATCGCTCCCCCAACCGATCAATTCCGTCACGCGAATCACAAGCCCGTTGCTGGCAATGCCAAAGCGGTTACTGGCCAGCAGACTGACCGTGAAATCTCCCAGCGCAGTAGGTGTGCCGCTCACGATTCCCGTGGCGGGCTGGAAATCTATTCCCGGTGGCAAACCGGTGACTGCAGCCAGGTCGGCATTGCCCCACACCGGTTGATGTTCAAAGGGTCGCCCGATCGTCGGGCGCAAAAAATTGGTCGTGATGACAAAGGGACGAGGAAGGTTTATATACAACGGAGCGATCCAGTTGGTGCTGCCCTGACTATTGGTGGCTGAAAGTGTGATAGAATAGACGCCGTTGGTTTCGGGCTGCCCGCTGATGATACCAGTCGTGGGATTCAGCGTCAGTCCAGCTGGCAAACCGCTGGCTGCGTAAGAACTGGCTGAGTTCTTCACCAAGATGCGCTGGAAGAAGGGTCGGTCCGCCGTGGCGATCATCACGCGGGGTGTTACTGGTAACGGCGCGGTCACGCCCGGCGGCGATCCCCGCAACGCCAAACTATGACTTCCACCCGCCGCAATGGCCACGACGTTGCTTAACCAGAAAGGAACGGTGCTTTGGCCAGACGAGTTGTTGCCCCAAGCCACCACTGTTCCATCCGATTTCAACGCTAGGCTGTGACCGCCGCCTGTTGAAATGGCGATCACATTATTCAATCCCGCTGGCACATTGGTTACACCCGAATAAAGCACGCTCCACGTCGCAACAGTGCCGTCCGCACGTAGGACAAGGTTCTGGTCGCCGCCCGCCGCAATCGCCACGACATTGCTCAACCCTTCACGAAGACTAAAGCGATCTCCATTTGTGCCATAATAATCCCACTGGACCACGACGCCATCCGCTCGGAGCGCGATGCCATGATTATTTCCGGCCGCCACCGCCAGCATGTTGCTCAGCCCAGGAGGAATGTTCGTGTAATAACCGAAACTCACCACCGAACCATCGGCGCGCAGCGCGAGGGCGTGGGAATCGCCCGCAGCAATGGCGACCGCTTCCGGCCAAGGAATCGGAACCGTACCATTATACCCATCGCCCCAGCCGTTCACAAAACCGCTCGAGCCAAAGGAAAGACTGTACGAATTACCCGCGGCAATTCCGATTTGTCCGACGGTGGAAGCACCGCTGGATTGCCCCCACGAATCATTACCCCAGCCGACGACGGAACCGTTCCCCCATCGTAACGCCAGGCTGTGATGATAGCCCGCCGCAATGGCGACCACGTCATTCAGGCCCACGGACCAAGGTGTTGCCTGACCAGAACTGTCGTTGCCCCAGCCAACCACATCATCATTGGCGGCGTTCAAATTTGCTAACACACCGCCAATCAGGACCGCAGCGAGGGCGAGAAGCGCCGAATCGCGGCGTTTGGGGCGATCTCCCGGAAATACGTTGGACGGGGACATGTTGGTTCGCGGCATAGGCTCAATGCCATCAAGTGCTGGGCGGCTGAGTTAACAACCAAGCGACTGAGGCGGCATGCTGAAGCAAGACTTCAACGTAGCTAGCGAAAAAAGTCAAACTCGCCTTCGATGCGATGATCCCGCTTCCCCCATCAGTTACTTGAACACCATTCTTTGCGGCGCCGGGATTGTCACTTCAGTTCAACCAGCACGGGACAATGGTCGCTGCCCATAACGTGCGGAAGGATCGTTGCGCGTTTGAGGCGGGGACGGAATGATTGCGAGATCAGGAAGTAATCCAAGCGCCACCCAATATTTCGCTGGCGAGCCGTGCCCATCGGACTCCACCAGGTGTAATGCTTCGGGCCTTTCTCGAATTCGCGAAATGTATCCACGAAACCGGCGGCGACGAAGGCATCGAAGCCGGCGCGCTCCTCGGGCGTAAAGCCGTGGTTCTTCACGTTGGCTTTCGGGTTCGCGAGATCAATCTCCGTGTGCGCGACGTTCAAGTCGCCACACCAGATCACCGGCTTTTTCTTTTCGAGTCGTTTGAGGAATTTCAGGAAATCCTGATCCCACTGCTGGCGATACGGCAACCGGGTAAGCTCACGTTTGGAATTGGGAACGTAAACGTTGACCAGAAAGAAGTCATCGTATTCTGCCGTCAGCACGCGCCCTTCCTGATCGTGCGCGGTGATGCCGAGGTGCGGCGTGACCTGCAGCGGACGTTGCTTGGTAAAGATCGCCGTGCCGGAGTAACCCGGCTTCACCGCGCTGTTCCAATAGGTCGTGTAGTGCGCCGGCCAGAGTTGCTCGACTTGGTCGGGGGAACACTTGGTTTCTTGCAGACAGAGAACATCAGGCTTCTCGGCATCGAGAAACTCCAAAAAGTTCTTCTTCAACACGGCGCGCAAGCCGTTGACGTTCCAAGAAATGAGTTTCACGAGAGAATATCAGCCGGGCGGCCAGGTCATCTTGCGGCCACCGAGAATGTGACAGTGCAGGTGCGGGACAGATTCGCCGCCGTCCGGACCGTTGTTAATGACGAGCCGGTAGCCGCCGGACTTGAGGCCAGCTTTCTCCGCCACCTCGGCCGCTTTCAACAGCAAGTGCCCGAGCAACTGGTGATCGGTCGGCGCGGCCTCGGCAATGCGCGAAATGGGCTTCTTGGGAACGATCAGGATGTGCGTTGGCGCCTGCGGCGTGATGTCGCGGAAAGCGAGAACCTTGTCGTCCTCGTAAACAATCTGTGCTGGAATTTCCCGCGCGATGATCTTCTCGAAGATGGTTTTGCTCATGGCTGATGATGATTAAACCGCGAACACCGGGAATAGCGCGAACTCAAAATTATTCGACCAACAGCGCACAGGTCGAACCGGCCGTTTCCTTGCTCAAGGTGCGACGAAGAAACTCAATGATCTGATCACGAAGCTGGTCGCAACGCGGACTCCAGCGCTCTGCGCCCAGCAAGCTCTTCACGCAATCCCGCAGACCGTGAAAACGAATGAGCCGGGGCGTAAGCTGGAATTGGGCGCGCACCGCGGTGCGCAGGCGCGGAAAAAAGGCCAGTTCCCCGCCGCCGCCCGCATGATAGGCCAGCATTTGGAGATCCTTGTTGGCCGCGTCATCGCGAGCTGTCGCGATTCGCCCGCCACAAAGTTTCAACCCAAGACTGTTCAGTGCAGATTCAAACGCCGAGGCAAATTCCGCCACGGAAACTGTTTTGCGCTCCAGATCATTTTTGAAATAGTGGAAAACGGAGGCTGCGGCATGCTCGAGAAATTCCTGATCAAAGGGCTCAGCGGAACCATCAGCCAGCTCCACGGAAATCATCTCCGCCGTAAACGGCACAGATTCACCGGAAGGCAATTGGAAGAAGAGAAAATTGTCGGCCAGCAAGATCATCCTTGAGACTCCAGTTTTTTGACTTCTTGCACAAAGTCCGTGGCTTCCTGAAAGCGCCGATACACGCTTGCGAACCGAACATAGGCCACTTGATCAATCTCGCGCAGCCCATCCATAACCTGCTTGCCAATGAACTCGGCGGGCACTTCATCCTCGTACTTGTTGTTCACGGCCTCCGTGATGCGATCCGCCAAGTCTTCAACCACCTTGGGGCTGATCGGTCGTTTCTGGCAGGCTTTGCGAATGCCGGAAAGCAGCTTCTCCTTTGAGAATTCCTCGCGGCGGCCATCGCGCTTAACGATCACCAACCCTTCCCGTTCCACCTCTTCATAGGTGGTAAAGCGATGCTGGCAAGCCGTGCATTCACGGCGCCGCCGGATGGTGGCGCCTTCGCGCGAGGCGCGTGAATCAACAACCTTGTCATCCTGACAACCGCATTTGGGGCAACGCATAGAAACCACTGCTAATGGTGGTGGCGCTATTTTATCACGCTAAGGATTGCATAGTCAAGGGTTTGCTCGTCAGGTTGGGTTTTATGGAGGCACCAATCCGATATCACCAATTCCTGAAAAAGCCGGAAGAAGGCTGAATTAGCCTGAAGCGGCAAGAAATCAGCTAGTTGCGGAGGTTGAACGATTTAGGCTGCAAATCCCAGTTCACCAGTTTTTGGAGGCGACATCACCAGTTTTGAAAGACGTACATGTCCGAGTTCACCAGTTTTGAGGAAATGTCACATTTTACACAGTTGGCGCCCGGCTCAAAGTTGGTTGAGGAGAACTAATCAAAAATCATCCCGCAGCTCCGCCCCTGCTGACGCACTGCAGCTGACCTGTAATTATCTCGCACCTATGACTGATTGTGGCATCTGGTTGCTGGTCACGATGCTTCGCGCTGTTACCGGTTGCTTTTGAGTCACAGCCTGTGCCGGTGGATTCGACCAGAAGCCTTTTCCAGCAACGACACCACCCGCGAGCAACAACGCAAAAGAAATTACCAACCCGATCCGTGAAAGCTTCGATGTAAGTGACGGCCGACGATTCCGATTCCTAGCATCCAGTTCTCCAAGAGGAATATCATCGCGCATTGCCGCATTAAAGTCTGCAGTCCAACCTTCTGCCAAGCTTTTGTAAAACGCCCAGCTGCCAAACCATGCCAGGCCAACGCTGAATACCCCAAGGCAAAACAGCGAGAAGGCAGTTAGATACCAATGTTTCCCAGCCGCATCTGGCATCAGGAACAATCCAGCTGCAGCACCAGTATTTGCGGCGAAGAGGTATTTGCAGAACTCCCTCCAGGTGGAGTTAGCCAAATCATCAAGATCATCAGCGCGCTTGGCACATAGGCGAAAATAGTGTTCAACCTGCGCTGGTGTAAGCTCGCTCCATCTCTTGTGCGGATTAGACATGAGGATGTTCAGTTTTCAGCGAGGTTCTTTTTCAATCTGCTGTTCTGCTAGGCGGATTGCAGACTCACAATCCGAAACCCCGAAGCCGAGTCCGCCGGTTTGATGGTCGGACTCACGCCACCAGTCGGCAGTAACGTGATTAAGATCCAGATCATATTCCCTAACCGTTATCACATACGACTCTCCCGCCCACTCAAACTCTCTCGTTGTGATTGCTTTGGGTTTCATCTGGTGAAACTCACGGTTTATCTTTCCCGGCAACACCACGGACAATCTCTGTTATCTGGTTTACCTGTGGCATCTCTGTATCGTTCTTCAAATATCCGCTGGGCTGTGGGGCAAAGATTGCTTGGGTGGCTTGGATGAGCACAGCATTCTTGGTGGACGTATCCTCCGTGCTGTTTACGAACACTGAAAATGTGGTCAAGGCAGTTTGCCTGTGGCGATTAACAATGACGTTATGAGCCAAAGCGCCAAAGTTTTTCAGGCAAAATATCAAGGCCGTGGATAAGAGAGTGACAGAAATCAAGCGAGGGAATACCGCACCGAGAACACTTGCTGTCGTGGTAGCGCTGAATTCAAAGGCTACGTGCAGGCTTGAAACATAATGCCACAGATAAAAACCGAAAACTACGGCGACTCCCAGCCACACCGTGGAGGCTATCAAATATTGATCCGCCAGTTTCTTGAAATAAATAGCCTGTTTGGTAACCCCCGACTTTTGTGCGATTGCTTCAAGGTCGCTAACCAATTTCATCGCCTGCCCCTGCTTGGATTCAATGTCGGCTTTTGCCTTGTTTGCCTCCTCAATAATCTTCGCCAAATTACTTCGTTGGGCATTCACGCCTTCGTTCGTCTCAGCAAAGCTAAGATGCGGGCAAATGAAGCTATAGCATGCGGAAAATTGAGAATTGAGGTTGCGAGCTAAACCCTCGCGTTCACCTGCTACATTTCCACTCCTAAGGGCGTCAAATTTTGTTATCCGATCGATGTGCGGAAATATTTCCCCGATGCGAAGGATGCAAGCTTGAATAATATCTTGAGGAACACCATTCCAAGCGCAAGCCGCAACTCGCTTCATAAAACCCTGCAGTGATATAAACGTCGCCTCGCTTTCCTTAAATCCAATTGGCCCCAAGTCCTCTCGGATGAGATTTTGAATCGACGTGTCAGCGATTTTCTGAGCTACGGCTTTTAATGCCTGAGCCTGTGTTTCCATAACAGCAACCAGAAGAGTCTGAGTATTGGACGCCACGAAAACAAAGGCAGAAGCCGGCGTCAAGCGCTAAGACAATCATCATTTCAACCTTGCCGCGGGGAGCTGCCGTGGCAGCCTTTCGACAAAATCAGGGCTTTGTATGATCATCAAATGCAACTGCAACAACTGCTCAACCCATATCGAGTTTGAATCAGGCAATGAAGGCGAGGTGGTAACTTGTCCAGCCTGCAATTTGGAGACTACGCTGTATGCCCCGTCATCAGCGCTGCCACCACCACTACCACCAAAAGAGATTCCCCAATCCCTGGCGAAGCCGATCGAGAAGCCCACACCACAAAAGACCGGATCGCGCGATGCGTTGGCCCAAGTCCGAAGCAATTCCTGCTACCGAACCCTCAGGAGCTTGATTGGTGTGGTACAAGGGCTCTGGATCGCGTTGTCTCTGCTGTTCGTGGTCGCGAATATCGTCATGATCATTACCTTCGGACACAATGAAAACGGGCCACGTTTCACCATCGTTCAACTCTTTTATGCGATCGTTGCCGCTTGTTTGAGCATTGCCCTGGCGGTAGCTATCAAGCAAGCAGCGCTGCTTTTGGTGGACATTGCAGATTGTCAAATACAGGCATTGATGCGGGCCAAGCAAGAACGCCATTGAGACGAGTAAAAAGCGGGGCGGACATCGACACCGCCTCAAGAAACGCTGCCATCGCCAGAGAACCGCAGTGTTAGCCTTGCCAGCTCGGTGTCGTCGTTTTCCATGACAACAATGCGGCCTTGTTCATCCATCAACGGAGTGTCACCAATCAGCGCGGCATAATGGCCGGCAGTGTCTCGATCAACGCCCTGCCCTTGGATCTCGCGGATCAACTCGCAGAAACCATCAAGGTTCAGCTCGTAACAGGTTTCAATCCGTGCGTGTTTATTCATGATTTACGCAGTGTGAATTGTCATGGCCAAGAGCAGCTATCCACAACCATAGTGGCTACATGTCAGATTTGATCCGAGGCGTTTTGCGGCGGTTTGGAATCCTCAAAGTTTGGGGTGAGTATTACCGACCCGCACGAAGCAATCGGCATCTCAGCCTCAACCTCCAAGGAAAGCCGTGATTGCTCGTCATCGAAATAATCAATCCTGTCCACCACGTACTCCAAGCAGGCCACCATTTTAGGGTCAGGATCAATACGCTGCAATTCGGCTTCGCGGATTGTCCTTAGTAGCCGCATGATGTCCGACGAGGTAAACTCAGCGACCCCATTCAAACTGCTGTTTTGAAATCGCAATTCGGAGATGCACCCCCAGCTCCGAATCTTGATTTCAGCAAGCTCGGAGTCCTCACCTTCCGGCATAGAAACTTTGATATCTGCATTCATAATTAGTCACGAATCGGCACATGTTTTTCCAGTATTTCCAATACTTCACCCCGCTAGATCGTGGATGGCTTTATCTAATTTCCGCAAACGTTCCGCATGCTCCACCATAAGCTTCACATGCGAATGAAATTCTACGCTGCTATCGTATTGGTGAGGCAACGCCTGCCAAGGCATCCGCGCCGATGAGCTGCAATGCCATTGCCGCGACGCTGCAGAGCATGGCCGTTAATCCGAACGCGAATGAGATCGCGTCGCTGTGGCATACGGCTTTCGAGAGCGTGGAATCATTCACCAAGTCCGGCAAGTCCGAGAAGAAAATCAAACGGGCGCTGATTCAGTATCTGGCGAAACACGCTTGCTTCCTCGCCAAAAACGCAGCGGCGCTGCGGTGGAATTTCAATCGTAAGTTTGAGCATTGGAAATTGAACGGCCGCATTGCTTCCTGCCTGGTGGACGGCCGCATCGAGGCTAACGCCAAGCGCCGGGTTGAGTTGCCGGCTGCAGATCGCGACAAAGTAATTACTGCGGCGCTATTCAAACACGGTGGTGAGGTAGCGCCGGCATGGCGGGAATGCTTGGAGCAAGGCAATCTATCGCCGGACATCTGTCAGCGTTACCTGCTGAATCCTTCGCGACGATCGCACGTGCCCGAAGCGGTGGCGCGCGACGTAATCCCAGAAGCAAAATTGCTACTGCAGCATCGTTACGGGCCGCGCCAGGCGAAACTCAACGGAGCTTTCATCGAACGAGATTGGAGTAAGGTTGGCGCGGGTGACTGGTACTCTAGTGATGACGCCACATTGGAAATTTACGCATACCTGCCTGACAACACTCTGACACGGGGTCAGTTCTTGCCGATGATCGATGAGCGCTCCAAACGGATTTTGGATTTTGTTCTCGTTCCTGAAAGGCATTACACCGGCATCAACATCCGCACACTGATCAATAAGGTTTGCGAGCGGTTTGGAATGCCGCGTTGCGGGATTCACCTGGAGAATGGCATCTGGCGTAAGTCCCAGCTCGTAGGGGGAGCGGTGCCGATCCAAGACGTAAAGATGACTTTTGCAGATCGCTTGGGGATCAAGATCACTCACGCTGAGCCAGGCAATGCACGTTCCAAGATTGTCGAGAACGTGCTAAAGCTTTTGCAAGCCCGCCTCCGTGGTGAGCCTGGCTGGGTTGGGCGCAATGAACAGACGCTGAAGATTGAAGCCGTGCAGCGCGCCAAGCTCGATGTTGAAGCCCGCCGCAAACATCCAGCTCAAGCTGGCTTCTTATCACTCGAACAGTGGGTCAAACGCCTGGCTGAAGTTTGCGAAGCGTACAACGCAACTCCACAACACAGTAAAGTAATGGGCGGAACAATGTCGCCAAACGAAGCTTGGAGGCTGTTCCAAACCAAGAACGCGGCCGGCGAAATAATTCCTTTGGATAAACTGCCAGATGATTGTCGGCATCTCTTAGCAACGCACATTCGGCGCATCCGCATCGGCCGGAATGGAATCAAACTCCCTGCAAGCCTCGGCGGGGGTGCCTACAAAAACGAAATCACAGGAAAGCTTCAAGGTCGGGAGGTAAACATCTATTTCGATTTGGAAGCACCCGAGCTGCTGTCCATTGTCAGCGACGATCGCAAACAAGTCTGGTCCGTTCCGCTAGTGCCCGCCTGCCCAGCGAAAGATGCCACGCCGGAGGAAATCTCTGCCGCGAAGTCTGCAGTCAGCACACACACGCAATATGCTCGGCAACGGATTTCCCAACTCCGCGCGGATTACATGCCGCCAACCAGTGTGATGGCGCATATTGACCCGCAAACGTCGGCAGTCGGATTTGAAATGCAGCTCCAAAAAGAGATCGCGGCCGCCGAACAGCAAAAGCGCCGGCAGCGTCAGGCCACGGTGACGGCTGCAGCCCGGAAAGCCGGCCTCACGCCGGCGGCCGTCGCCGACTCGCGCGCCCTGGATCGTCTAACCAAAGCACTCGCCGATGAACCCTAACGACATCCTGGCTGGAATCCGGAACAGTAGCGACGAAACTAAACCCGCTATCTGGTACCTGCACTCCCGGTTCATCGAGGACGACGGCTTCGAGAAAATCGCCGATGAAATCATGGCCGCCGGCATTCAGCTCGCCAAAAGCACAAAGCTCAAGGCCTTCGACAATCGTGTTTTTAGTCGCGCCAATCTGCCGGAGAATCTTCGCCAGTTCTGCGGCCAAGATGGCCAAGCCTACTATCCGGCCGGACTGACAACAGCGATTCTGGAATTCGTCGATCGCGAATGCGCCAAGGCCAAGAAACAATTTTATCTCACGAATATTGGCAGCCAGATCTGGGAAACTCTGGACTGGTGCCTGGAAGAGCGCCGGCCGTGCTTCATTGAAGGCGAAACCGGTCGGGGCAAATCAACTGCAGCACAGGCTTGGTACGAAGCGCACCGGGGTGAGGCGCGGTATGTTTCATTACCAGGAACAAGAACGCAGCGAGATTTCTTTGACGAGATCGCCAAAGCTTTAGGGCTGCAATCGTTGTCAAAGTTTCCGGGTGAAATACGCTGGCGCATAAAGGACGTCATCATCCGATCGGGGCTGATCCTGATCCTGGACGAAGCGCACCACGCCTTGCCGGAGCGGCACAAGGCCGGCCGGCCGCCGTTGATTGATTGGATCAATTGCGATCTTTGCAATGCCGGCGTTCCGGTCGTGCTGGTTTCAACGCCCCAATTTGGACCGATGCTTTCCGAGTTTGAGAACAGAACCACGTGGAACGCTGGCCAATTTCGCCGACGCTTCTCCGGCCGTTGGTCTTGCCTGCCGAAACAAACCAGCGAGGAGGATTTGACGGAACTGGCCGAACGCGCTTTACCAAACGTCGGCAGCAAAGGAATAGACATCGCCGTTGGTTTTGCCGGCACCATGGGCCGTGATGTATCGGGGTTGTTTGACTTGGTGCGCGATGCTGAGCGGCGAGCCCGAAAGGCCGGACATTCGGAAGTTACCTTTCAAGATCTGCGCGACGCTTACAAACTTGATCGAGTTCCTTCAGAGAACGCCATGGCGAATGCATTTAAGCGCTCAAGCGAACCGCTGCCAAGCGCAGTAGGAGAAACCCATTTGCCGGAAGCTGGCGAGCCAGCTGCAGCACCGCTGCAGCGCCGCCGCGCGACCGAATCGGAATTCACAGCCCCGGATCGCGGCACGTCCGCCCCGCTGCTCGTGACCCACTGACATATAAGCTGAACTAAGGTTCAAGCCGAAGTTTTCGCGAGGCCCCTATGGAGAGCCGCGCTATTTCCCTGTACTACAGGCTAGAAATTGGTGAACTCGGTCGCGGTTTTACATTTAACTCTCCGATGGACAGCCAGAAGCCACAAGCTTACGCTCGACTCCCCCATGAACCCGATCTGGTTAGAAACCAGTATTTTGGTGTTATTAAGCACCTTCCTGCTCTTCAAGCAGAGGGAACGGACTAAAGCCGCACGGCAAGCAGAAGCATTGCGCCGGGCAACCCGCGGAAAAGCTTTTGAAGCAACGCCGCTGCTCATACGATTGAAAGCTGCGCGCGGAGCCCCTCCGCCTTGCACAGCAACGACGACGTTATTCGGAGGCTCATTGGGATTTTGCAGCCCGAGTGGGCGCAATCACTGCGATGCTTACCGTTCTTTAGCTCCCGCGCCCCGACCAGCGCAGAAGACGCCGCTAACCATCATGTGATTGGATCAATTTGATCGCACCGGCGAGTTGGTCGCCGCCGGAAAATTTGTGGCAGGCAGAGAAACTGGAGCGTTGGTGGTTGGCGGAATTTCCACCGGCAGGCCCAACTGCGCCCGCAACGCCGCGCGCATCTCGTAAGGCCAAGCATCTCGTTCGGGATCTAACAGCGTACGCAACACTTCCGACTCCATCTCCTCCACGGGCGGCAGGCCGATGGCTTGTTCCCGCCCGCCTGAACCGCCAATCTTCTTCATGTACGTCGTGTACAGGGCGCGGGAAAGTGCCCGTAATCCTTCGTATTGTTTCTTGTTCCCAAGGATCAGCTGGCGGAAACCAGTCGCCGCCTGGCCTTGAATGGCGGCTTTCACGCGGTCGCGGGAGGTTTCACTGACATCTTCGCAGATGCGAGCAAGCGCAAATTCTTCGAGGGTCAATTTACTTGGAATCGAATCCGGCCGCCCGCTGATCAACGGCTTGTTGGGGTACTTTTCGCCGAGATAGCGATACCACTTAAGGGCCTCGGGAATCCGGTCGTTACTGTAAAGGAAATAGGCGGCGTTACCGAGCAAGTTCCGGTGCGCGGTTTCAATATTGGCTCGCATTCCCGGCTCATCAATCATCGCCTGTTCATAGGCAGCGCTGACTTTGGGCACGATGTCGAGGTTCGGACCGAAGTCGAAGGTGCGCGTGTACGGATCAGCGGTCAACCTCCCGCGCTGAAAGCTCAACTGCATGGATTGATAGACCGCCCGGCGTAATTGGATCAGTTCATCCGGCTTGATCTTCGTCGGGTTCTCCTTCGCCTTCACCAAACCAAGCGCCGCCCAATAGATCGCGTGCGCCTCCGGCAAGCGCCATTCCAGCGGGCCGTATTGTTCGTTGAACTGCTTGATGTACTGCGGCTCCATCTTGAACTTGTTGGTCAAAATCTCCACCCGCCGCCGCGCGTCATCGGTCTGAGGATTGGACAACTCCTCCAGATTTGGTTCGCCTTTGCCGAACACCTCGGACATCTCCAGCAACCACGCATTCTTGTAATACATGTTCGCATCGTCGAGGTTCGCGCCCATCTTGTGCTGAAAATGCCAGGCGAGTTCGCGGTAGATCAGCGTCTCATTCGGATTATACTTCAGGCCTTCATCCCGTAACAGCGTGATACCGCGTTGCACCCAGCGCCAACGGTCTGGGTAATCCTTGAACTTCACCGAGATGTTATAGGACATGTTCCAGGCCTGATACACCCAGACGGCCGAGAAATGCGGTTCGAGTTTGGTGATCCAGTCGGCCAGTTGCGCCATCTCAAAAAACTTGTCTTCCTCCTGCAGATCGTTGGCGCGAATCCACAACAGGTTCGCAATGATCCCGCGGAAGCCGCCCAAGGCCACCGTGGTAAACGCCAGCAGCGGGGGCGCGTTCTCCAACGGAGCTACGCGCGTCAGCCCCAGGGTATCGCGATCCCGATTCAAACTCCGCTGCGTCACCGTCGAGCTGATTAACAGCACCACAGCCAGCAGTAGCAGCAGGATTTTTTTGAGGCGCTCGTTCATGCGTTGCAGTTCCGGCTCATGAGTGGTTCTGCGGTGCGGCTAGTTCCCGGCGGCCAAATGCCCAGATGCCGAAGGCGGCCATGATCCCGCCCAACACCAACACAATCTGGGTAAACGCCCGCAGCACCTCCAGCCACGTCACGCTGCGGCCGGTGCTCAGGGAATCAATCGGTGAAAAATCCCGCGCCAGATTCACCACCGTGAGGATCGCCTTGAAGAACGGCACGGCGAAAAAGTCCAGCACCTGACTGCCCCGTTCGCCGGTTTCCTGATTATAAGTCATGATCGTGCCCTGAGCCAAGGTGTTGGCTAAAGTGCCCGCGGAGAACACCACCAGCAACGCCGCAATCGCGACGAACGCCGCCACGGGGAACGACAGGAAACTCGCCGCCGCCAGCCCCAACGTTGCCAGCAAGGCCATCCAACAAAAGATAATTCCCAGTCCGCGTGCAAAGTTCAGCGCGAACCCGCCTTCACGATACAACACCTCGATCCCCTCCTCTGTCGTGAACAGCAGCGAAATCTTGTTCGGGTTGATCACCGTCACGGTAAGCTTTCCCTTGTCATCGAACAAACCCGGCGGCACTTCGAACTCATGAAACGTGTCGGGCGCGAGACTCATCGGTCCTTCCGTCTGCCAGAACTGAGTTTCGCGCGGCACGCCCACACGCCAGTACACCGGGAACGTTCCCGACGGACTTTTCTCGGCCGTGTTGAACTTCACCCGCAGGTAAAGCGGTTGCTCGCGGATGAAATTTTTTGCGAACCCCAGATCAATCTGCCAGCTCTGCTCGTAACCAGGCGGGACATTCTGCACAAACGCCTTCAATCCCTCCTTGATCTGCTTGCGTAACTGCGGAATGTCAGCCACCGGCACGGCCGTGGTTTCCAACGCCTTTTTCAACTGGGCCTCCGTCTCCTGTTCGATCTCCTGATCAAAAGTCGGCGGGCGGGCGGAAGCCCGGGCAACCAGCACTTCATTGCGCAAGATACGCTGTTCTGCCTCCGGCAGCTTGGTTGCCCGCCATTGCATCAGCACAAAGACACTTGCCCCCGCGATCAGCAACACAGCGGCGTTAAGAGAGAGCAAACCCAGCCACTTGCCGAGCCAGATCTGCCAGCGGGCGATGGGCTTCACCGCCACCATTTGGATCTGGCATTCCTCGATGTCGCGCGCCAGTGTGCCGCACGCCAGCCACAACGTCGCCATGCCCAGCAACGCCGTGATGGCGCTCAAGGTGTAGGTCAACAAAATTTGGGTAAATCCACGGGCTGTGCCATCATCCTTGATCAGCAGCGGCAACCCCACAACTGCCGCGAGCAACAACCCCACGATCACCAGGAACAGCCGGAAGCGAAAGGCCGCCTGCCACGTCAACGCCATCACCGCCGCAATGCGCTGGCCAAACAATTGGCGGGCGACCCACGGGAAAAAACCGAAGGCCGTCAGGAATTTGACGATCCAGCGGGTAATTTTAAGCCAAGCGATATCCATGATCTCAAACGTGCGAAATCATTTCTTCTTCCCAAGCAGTGAAGACAATTTCTCGTCAGCCTTGGCTAAATCTTCCGTCTTTTCCGGCGCGAGCGCAGGCTGGCTCGGTACCGGCACGGGGTCAGCTTTCGTCAACGATTCAAGCTTCCGCTCATTGACGGTGGGCTCGGCAGGTTTGACCACAGCCGGAGTAGTTGTTGCCGCCGTTGGCAACGTCAGTTTCTCCAAAACCTTGTCCGGCGCGGGCGCAGCCTCGACACCAGCACGCAGGTATTCCGCCACGCGCGCGCCAGATTGCGCGCCACTGGTCGTCTGCAAGGCCTGCTTCGCTTTCTCCACCACTTCGAGAAAATAGCTTTCGAGATTTTGGGTCGGATTGTCCACGCGCACTTCGCCGCTGCCGATGTCCCTGCGGATGACCTCCAAGACGCGCTCCATCGTCGGACGCGGCAACACCGGCGTCGTGATGCGCAACGTGTCCGGCTTGGCGAGCAGTTGCTGCAATGTACCCAGTGCCTGAATCTTGCCGCCGTAATAAATTACTACGCGATCACAGACATCTTCCACGTCCGACAGCAGGTGACTGCTGAGAATCACCGTCTTGCCGCGCTTGGCGAGGGCAACGATCAAATCCTTGATCTCGCGACAGCCAATCGGATCAAGCCCCGCCGTCGGTTCATCGAGTATCACGAGGTCAGGATCATTGATTAGCGCCTGCGCCAGCCCGATGCGGCGTTGCATGCCTTTGGAAAATTCACCCACTGACCGCGTGCGCGTCTGGTTCAAGCCCACCATTTCCAGTAACTGTTCGGCGCGTTTTTCGCGTTCTCCTTTTTCGAGGTGGAACAGGTTGCCAAAGAAATCCAGCGTCTCGTGCGAGTTGAGATAGCGATAGAGATAGGATTCTTCCGGCAGATAACCGATGCGCGCCTTGGTCTGTACATGCCGTGGCGAATTACCAAACACTTCGATGTGACCCTTGGTTGGATTCAGCAACCCGAGCAGCATTTTTACCGTGGTGGACTTGCCGGAGCCGTTCGGCCCGAGCAGACCGAACACTTCACCGCGCTTCACGTCGAAGTCCACGTCGTTCACCGCGCGCGCCTTGGGGCGACCCCAGAAATCCTTGAACACTTTCGTCAATCCGCGCACCGAGACGACCACGTCGCCGGATTGCGGATTGCGGACTGCCGACTGCGGATTCAATTCAGCGACTGGCATAGGTCAATTCTTTCGCGCACAAACCACGCTTGCTTACGCCGCCTTGGGCGTCAGTTGTCCGGTGGGCGCGGAGCTTGAACCGCTATCACCACTTCCGGTCTTGGCCACTTCGGGATGATAATGTTCCATCTCCTCACCCTTACGCACCAAGCGGGCGCTGTTGAAAATCACGATGAGCGAACCAGCGTTGTGCAGGATGGCCGCAAGGATTGGGTTCAGCCAACCAAACGCCGCCGCACTCAGACCGCCGATGATGAACAGCACGCCGAACAGGAAGTTCTGGTTGATGACCGAGCGCGTGCTCTGCGACAACTTCACGAGGAACGGCAACCGGCGCAGGTCATTGTTCATGAGCGCAATGGTCGCACTGTGGATCGCCACTTCACTGCCCGCCGCGCCCATCGCGATACCGATGTCGCCTGCCGCGAGCGCCGGCGCGTCATTCACGCCATCACCGATGACTGCGACGTTATAGCCCTTGGCTTTCACGGCGCGGACAAACTCCACTTTGTTCTGCGGCAAGCAATCGCCCTTGGCTTCCTCGCAACCGATCTCCGCCGCAACACGGGTTGCCACCGGTTGACGATCGCCGGAAACCATCGCGATACGACGCACGCCAGACTCCTTGAGTTCCACCAAAGCTTCGCGCGCTTCGGCGCGGGTCTGGTCTTGCAAGCCGACCCAGCCGATGCACTTCCCATCACGCGCCACGAAAATCAAACTCCAGCCTTCGGTCTCATTTAGGTCTACGGATTTCTCGAACGCGCTATCTACACCGTTGTCCTTGAGCCATTGCGCACGACCAACCAATACTTGCGCGCCACCGACATCCGCCTTTACACCACGTCCGGCGGTTTCAGCGAAATCCTTCGGCTCGACGAGCGGCACGCCGGCTTCCTTCGAGATGTTGGCCAGCGCCTTGGCCGTCGGGTGATTGCTGTATTTCTCGGCACTGGCCGCGATACGCAGCAACTCGGCGGGCTTCACGTCGCCCAACGGATTCAACCGGCTCACGGCGAGTTCACCCGTGGTCAACGTGCCGGTTTTGTCGAAGATGAACGCATTGATCTTCGCGGCAGCTTCGATGTCCGCGACGTTCTTGATCAAAATGCCCAGACGCGCGGCAGCGGAGAGCGCGGCGACCATCGCGGTCGGCGTGGCGAGAATGAACGCGCACGGACAGCTCACAACGAGCACGGCAATGACCCGTTCCAAGTCGCGCGTGAATGCCCACACCAACGCGCCGATGACCAGCACGAGCGGCGTGTAGAACGCCATGTATTGATCCACGATCTTCATGATCGGGAGCTTGGTTTTTTCAGCGGCAAGAATCAGTTCGCGCACGCGGCCCAACGTCGTGTCCTGACCGGCGCGGCTGACTTTAATCTCCAAAACGCCAGTGAGGTTAAGCGTGCCCGCGAAAACTTCATCGCCACCTTTTTTATCCACTGGCAACGATTCTCCGGTGATGGTGGCCTGGTTGAACGAACCCTGGCCGTTCAAGATGATGCCGTCCGCCGCCACGTTGTCACCGGGGCGGATGCGGATGATGTCGCCCACTGCGAGCTGGCTGGCAGCAACTTCTTCTTCCGTCTTGTCAGCTTTGATGCGCCGCGCCTTGGTCGGCGTGAGTTTAATGAGCGATTCGATCGAGTTGCGCGCCCCCTCCGCCGTGTGCGTTTCAATGAGTTCCCCGAGCAACATGAAGAACGCGACAACACCCGCCGTTTTATAATCGCCCGACGCGAACGACGCGAGCACCGCGATGGCCACGAGTTCATTGATGCTCAAGCGACCTTTGCGCAAATCCTTGATCGCCGTCGCCATGATCGGGTAGCCGAGGATGATTGCGCCGATCATCGCGCTCGCCCCAGCAATGCCGCTGGCGTTTTCAAACACCCAATCCACCACGAACGCATTGATGACGAACACCAGGCCGAACAGCAGCCACGTCAGCCCGACATTGCTGTGCTCGTGGTCGTGGCCGCAGCCGCAACCGTCACCGTGATCGTGGTGATGGCCATGTTCTTCCCGGCTCAGGAGTGAAGTGACTTGCATACGACGTAAAAGTTAAAAGTTTTCCGTAGCGTCAGGGTTGCGGCTTGTTGGCGCCCAGTTTGAGCGGTTCGCGATTCAAGTTTAACCGCAATTCCATCGGCCGACCATCCGCCGTGGTCGGCAGATACATCTTGTAGTCCACGCCCGCGATGGCGCGGCCCAAAACTTCAGTCAGGCGTTGCTGCACGAACAGATCGGGATTCGCACGATACGCGGGCAACACCTTCTTGAACAACTCCGCGTCGCCTTTGATCTTGGAAACCATGTCATTGCGCTCGGCTTGAGCGTTGTTGAGTCGCGCGGCAGCTTCGCCCTCGGCTTCGCTCAATTTCTTGTCGCGATAGCTGCGCGCTTCGGTCAACACCTTCTCACGATTCTGGCCGGCATCGGTCACGTTCTTGAACGGAAGATCCAGTTGCCGGGGCTGGCGAGTTTCCACCAAGCATTGCTCCACAGCGATGCCAAGCTTTTGATCCAGCACAAGCTGATTGACGCGGCGTTGCACCACATCTTGAAACGCCGTGCGCTCAAACAACGCTTCATCCACGCGACTGCGTGCCGCAGCATAGGCAAGCGCATTGTCCAACACGTTCAATACCGCATTGGAAATGCCCGTCAGGCCGAACGTCTGATCGTCACCGGAGGAAAAATCGAACACGCAACGCACCGGGTCTTCGATGCGATAACGCAACGTCGCCTTCGTGTGAATGATGTTGCCGTCCGCGGTGATGGCGTAACCGTCGAGTTCGGGATTCAACGTGCCGCCTGCAAAAGGAATTTCCCCTTTTGCCTCCTGCACCGCCGTCTGCAAAAACCAATGCGTGCGCGAGCGGACCTCCTGCACCTCCGTGATGGGAATCTTGATCACTTCATCAATCGGATACGGCCACGCCCAGTGCGCGCCCGAGCCGAGCAACACTTGGTCGCCTTCGCCCACAGGCTTACCGAAGCGGAGTTTAATAGCTTTCTCGCGCGGACCAACTGTGAAGAAGCCGGAAAACAGAAACACCACGAACAACACCAGCATCACGAACTTGACGATGCCAAAGCTGCTTTGCAGCGCGTCGGCCAGCGCTTGCGAGCCGGGATCAATCGGCTGCGCGGGCGGCGGGGTTTTGGGTTCGTTGCTCATACGATCACTTGGCGAGCTTGTTGGTGAGTGAGCCGGTCAACAGATTGAACGGCGCGGTACGCGAATCGAAGATCAGGATGGACCGATCCTTCAACGACGCTTCGAGCGCTTCGAGATCGAGAAGAAACTTCGCCAATTCCGGATTCTGCTGGAACACCGGATAGACCGCAGCCGCCACAGCATCGCCTTCACCCTTGATGCGGCGGGCCTCGCCTTCCGCCACGGAAATCTTCTGCGCCGCTTCGCGGTCGGCGGAAGACTTGATCTTGAGCGCCTCCGCCATGCCTTCCTGATTCAACTTGTCCGCCAGCTTCTTGCGATCCGCCGTCATCACGCCGAACACGGATTCGGTCACGCTCTCCGGCAAACCGATGCGCTTGATGCCGAGGTATTCGATGTGGATACCAGAATTGTTCGCCGTTACCTGTGCCTGAATGATGGCCTTGATCTCCTTTTCAATCGCGTCAAACTTGAGCTCCTTCTCGTTGGCGTTGACGAAATCCGCGAGCGGATGTTTGCCGACCACGGCTGCCTTCGCCTGCGTGACGATGTCTTTGAGATTGCGCTCGGCTTCCTTGACCGAACCGTTCTTGAACTTCGGGAAGAAGTTCGTGGCGTTATCAATGCGCCAGCCGACATACACCGAGGTCAGCAGATTGTTGCCGTCGGCGGTGTAACTTTCGCTGAACGTGTCCTCGAAGTTTTGGATGCGCTGGTCGAGCTTGTAAACGCTCTCGATACCCGGCGGCAACCGGAACGCATATCCCGGCGTGGTCTTCGTCTTGTGCGGTTTGCCGAACAAGGTCACGACCGCGACCTCCGATTGGCGGACCTGATAGACGAACAGGATCAACACAAATACCGCCGCCAGCACGACGCTGACGATGATGGTGAGCAGATTTTTTTTCATGCGTGCTAAATCAAAGGGAAATCAATTGGGCTTGGCGATGGCTTCGGCCTGCTGCCGGATCATGTCGTCGGTGGCATTGTGTTGCAGGTCGAAGGTGATCACGTTTTCGGTGTTGGTCGCGACGAGGATGTATTTGCGGGCATGGGCTGTGGCGCGCGGGAATGCCTGCGCGTAGAGCCGCTGCTGATAAACCGCCGGAGCGGCCTGGAAGGCGGGAATCTGGTTCGTGAATGCCGCCGCCCGAGCCGTGGTGACGAGCTGCAAGTTAAGTTGCGCCGCTTGCGCGTTGTCTGTGATGACGGCGGCTTGCGCGCTGGCGAGGGCGTTGGTCACGAGCGCTTCGCCTTCGGCGGTGACGATCTTGGCCTTCTTCTGTTGGATGGCGGCGACGACCTTTTGATATTCGGGCGCAACTTTCACCGGCGGATGCACGTCCTGCAAAGCAACGTGGAGAACTTTGACCCCAAGATTGCGCTCTTGCGCGGCGGCTTGAATCCGTCCCGCCAGTGTCTGCGAATACTCTTCGCGCTTCACCGACATCAGATCCTTCGTATCCACGCTGACAAGGAAGCGCACTACTTCGCGCGTCGCGATGCTTTGCAAGGCGTTGGAACTGTTTTCGTGACCATAGACCCACGCGGTGATGTTGGTGATCTGGTATTGTACCGGAATGCTGGTGGTCAACAAACTGACCGGCGGAACTTTCTTCGCGCCGGGATTGTCAGTCTGATTGGTGACGACCATTTCGCCTTCGCTGCGATTGGCGACCAGGTAATTAATCTCCTCCTTCACGTGCGACACGTTCCAGAGCACCACCTTCTTGTCGTGATCGTCCTCCTTGAGCGCCGAACCAACGCGCAGGGTTTGAATCTCCTCGGTGCGATAGCGGTAAACCTGATCCATCGGCCACGGCATTTTGAAATGCGCACCCGGGCCGAGCACATTATTCCCCGCCAGCGGCTTGCCCCAGCGTTCAATCAAGGCTTGTTCACCAGCTTCGATAAACACAAAGCACGAGGACAGCAGCAACACGCCAAGTTGCACGAGCAAGATGAGCGGCAATTTTTCCCGCAGCACCTTGAAGAACCACGTGTCGGAAACCTTGAAGCCAAATTGGTAGTCCAATGTCTGCGCCGCCGTGGCGACCAACCCTTCGGGCTGGGCAAGCAAACCGATCAAGCGCGAGTCGTAGAGCGGACGGGTAACACGACCTTTGAGGCGCGGGCGATAAATCTCGAAGAGCAGCGTGATCAGCGTTTCGAGCGCAAGCACTCCGAGCAGCACCACGAAGAATTTGGCGACGAACAGGTCAGCCTTAGCCCATTCAATCTTGTCGCCCAACAACGCCACCGCCGCCAACACTGTGAGATACGCGCCGAGCAGGACGAAATTCGCCGCCGGACGCAACAGCCGATTGCTCTCCAACCGTGCGAACGCGACCATGAACCGGCCCGTCATGAATAACACCAGTGCGATGCCGCCGAACAACCCGAGCGCCACGAGCGCTTTGTTCGCGATGACTCCCGTGAAATCCAGCTTGCCCAGCCGTTGCCAGAGGAAGATTGCGCCCGCGAGTTCGAGCACGAGCAGGATCACCATGAAGCTGGTGACAAAATATTTCTCGAACAACACCCGCGTGTTCTGCGCCGGGAAGAAACCCGCTTCCTTCGACTCGAACAGCGTCGAGCTGGTCTTGCTGCGCGCCAGTTCATCGAGTTCCAATTTTTCCGCCGCTTCCCGCTCTTCGAGCCGCATCTGAAACCAGCTCACGAAAGCAACGAGCCCGCCAATAATAAAGAATACGGACGCCACCTGTCCCGCCAGCGAATTGGCCAACCCGCCCACCGCGAAGACCGCCACGCCAAACAACAGCAGCGCCAAAAAATTGATCAATCCTTTTGATTTCGTATTGCGATCCATGTGATTAAAGCGTTCGCATTAACTTAATTCGCGGTCCTCGAACAACGTCACCGCCACGGCCAGAACCGCGCCGATATAACAGCCGGCATACACCAGCGCCTTGCTCACGTAACCCCAATGGAACGTGCTGCGTCCGGCGTCGAGAGCATCCGCCAGCCAAAAATTTTGCCAATTGGGCATGATGGTGTAAAGCGTCGTGCCCCACCACGAGCCCTGCGCTGCGGGTCGCCCAAACAAATAGTCCGACATCAGTCCGACCAGAAAGAAACCAGAACAAATCGCCAACGTGGGGATGGTGTCGAACCGGGTGGAACACGCGAGCGCCAACGCCGCAATGACCCATAGCGCAAACAGGATTAACACCGCCGCCGGCACCATGCGCCAGTCCACTCGCCCCACTTCGCCGAGTGATTGCGTCTGTTTCGTGAACAGAAAAATCACGGCAGCCGCCAAAGTCACGGTCACCACCAGCGAGAAAACCGCATCGCTGACAAACGGCCGATTCAGGAAGAAGTTGCTGAAGCCACCCAGCGCGTAGGCCACCAGAATACCCGCCCCGAAGATCAACACTGCGCCGATGTCCGTGCCGCCGTAGGCATCAAAGGTCATCCGGCCCGCCACGAGCGCTGCCACCAGATTGATGTAGGTCACTACGGTCAATGCCGCAATCAAGCCGACGTATTTGGCGAGGAGAAACTGGGCCCGACTCACCGGTTTGGAGAGGACCGCCAGCGCGGTGCCAGAGCGGATTTCCCGCGCCAGCGAGGCCGAAGCACTCAACACGGCACTTAACAACCCGGCCAACAACATCACCGCGAGCACCGAGGTCTTGACCAACTTGGGTTCATCGCCGAACGCGAAGTAATACGGCGTCGCGAGAAAGATCTCAAATGCCGCCGAGGCCGTCGTGAGCAGCAAAAAAATCGGCTGCCGCACGAGTTCCATGAACGCATTCAGGGCGATGGTCGCAAATTGTCGCATCTCTACTGGTCGTAACGATAATTCCGCACAGAGTAAGGAATCGTCGGTTTGGTTGTAAACCGGTTTATCAGTCGGGTTACGCCGGAAGTCTGGCGACGTTCCGACCGGATGGGAACTGTGCGTTTGAACGCACACGGAAGAAACCGCCGGTGCACATCAAGCCGCAGCCTGATCTTGTTTACGGCGGATGATGGGCTTGCTCTCGCCGCGCACCACGGGCCGGGTGACCTTAATGTCGAGGATGTCCGCGCTGCCGGGCACGTCGTACATCACTTCGAGCATGATTTTCTCGATCAAGCCGCGCAGCGCCCGCGCTCCCGTGCCCTTCTTGTGGGCCAACGCCGCGAGTTCGTGGAGCGCATCCGGAGTGAACTCCAGATCCACACCATCCATCGCCAGCAATTTGGCATATTGCTTGGTCAACGCGTTCTTCGGCTCGGTCAGGATGGAAACCAACTGGTCTTCGGTCAGTTCCGCCAGCGTGGTGGTCACGGGCAGACGGCCGACAAACTCAGGGATGAAGCCGTAGTTCAGCAAATCTTCCGGCTCGACGTGCGTGAGCATCTCGTCGCGCCCGACAGCGGCGGCCTTTTACGCCTGCCCCATCGCGCTGAAACCCATCGTGTGCCGCCCCATGCGCCGTTGAATGACTTTCTCCAACCCGACAAACGCGCCGCCGCAGATGAACAGGATGTTCGTCGTATCCACGCGGATATATTCCTGCTGCGGATGCTTGCGACCCCCCTTGCGGCGGCAACGTTGCAGATCGTGCCTTCGAGAATCTTCAGCAACGCCTGTTGCACACCTTCACCGCTCACGTCACGCGTGATGGACGGGCCTTCCGCCTTGCGTGTGATCTTGTCGATCTCGTCGATGTAGATGATGCCGCGTTGGGCGCGCTTCACATCGTAATCTGCACTTTGGAGCAGACGCAGGATGATGTTTTCCACGTCTTCACCAACATAACCCGCTTCGGTGAGCGTCGTCGCGTCCGCGATGGCAAACGGAACATCGAGAATCTTGGCCAGCGTCCGCGCGAGCAAGGTCTTGCCTGAACCCGTCGGGCCGATCATGAGAATGTTGCTTTTCTCGATTTCAACTCCGTCATACGGATTGGCGGCGGTCTCCTTCTTGAGTCTCCTCGCCTTCCACCGGTCGGAGTGCTGGATGCGCTTGTAATGATTATGCACCGCGACCGCCAAGGTCTTCTTCGCGTGTTCCTGTCCGATGCAATGCAAATCCAGCTCGCGCTTGATCTCTGACGGCTTGCGGCACCGGTGAATTGGGCTTGCGCTTTTCACGCTCCTGCAAATGCAGCTCCGGATCGAGGACGTTTTTGCAAAGGATGATGCAGTTATCGCAGATGTAAACCCCCGGCCCGGAGATGAGTTTCTTCACTTCCGAGTGCGACTTCCCGCAGAAGCTGCACATCGTGATGTTGGTGGGGCGGGCCATTTGATTTACGATTTTAGATTTGCGATTGACCGATCTGCGAACTACGCGATCACGCCTTGTCCGCCGCCGGGAATCTCTTTGCGCGATTGGACGACGTGATCCACAAGGCCGTACGCCTTCGCTTCTTCGGCGGTCATGAAATTATCACGGTCGCAATCTTTCTCCACCTGTTCCACCGGTTTGCCAGTGTGCTTGGAGAGGATGGCGTTCAAGCGCTGCTTCAACTTGAGCATGTGCTTGACGCGGATCTCCACATCGCTGGCCTGGCCTTCCGCGCCGCCGAGCACCTGATGGATCATGATGTTCGAGTTCGGCAAGGCGATAGCGCTTGCCCTTCGCACCCGCCGACAGGAGCACCGCGCCCATGCTGGCGGCCTGACCAACGCAATAGGTGTTCACGTCGCAGGTCATGTATTGGATGGTGTCGTAAATCGCGAGGCCTGCCGTGACGCTGCCGCCGGGGGAATTGATGTAGAGATGCACGT
The DNA here is from genome assembly GCA_049840435.1 of Verrucomicrobiota bacterium. Lineage (GTDB taxonomy): Bacteria > Verrucomicrobiota > Verrucomicrobiia > Limisphaerales > JADLHS01 > JADLHS01. Next base: position 84,329 of record JASGKY010000060.1, read on the forward strand.
CCTTCTTCGGATCGGCCATCTGGAGGAACAGCAACTGCGCGATGATGATATTGGCGATCTGATCGTCCACGGGCGTGCCGAGGAACAGGATGCGGTCCACCAACAGGCGGGAGTAAATGTCCCAGCTACGTTCGCCGCGACCGGTCTGTTCGACGACGATGGGAACGAGGAAATTTTTCGGCTCAATTTGATTGCTCATCAGTGCGGCAAGCTAGCGGAGGCGTCCGGTAGCGTCAAGAAATGCACAAGCCAAACAGGAAACCCTTTGACCCGGCTGGATGACTCTGTTTAGCTCTCGCGCGCCCGGGCCGCCCCCGGGATGCCGCATGAATTGCCTAGCCCTCTAATTGCGTAACTGACATGGAATTGTTTTTAATCGGCGCGTGTCTGGCGGGGGTCATCGGCCTTTACTTCTTCAACAATCCCCTGAAGCACGGCAATTGGTTCATGGTGCGACGGTTCATCAACTGGTTTCCGCTCGGCATGACCTACGCGTTCCTTTACATGGGGCGCTACAATCTGCAAGTTTCCAAAAATGCCTTGGGCTCGCTGATGACCAAGGAGGATTTTGGCATCATCTTGACTGCCGGGACGGTTGTTTACGCGTTCTCCTTCCTCATCAATGGCCCGCTCGTGGACAAGATCGGCGGCAAGCGCGGCATCATCATCGCCGCCGTCGGCTCGTCCTTCGCCAACATCCTGATGGGGGTGTTGACCTACTTTGTCGTGACCGGCCACTTGAAAGGCCACGTCGTCGTCGCTTACTCCGTCGTCTATGCGCTCAACATGTATTTCCAGAGCTACGGCGCGGTTTCCATCATCAAGGTGAAAGCCTACTGGTTTCACGTCCGCGAGCGCGGCGTGTTTGGGGCCATCTTCGGCACCCTGATTTCGTTTGGGGTTTATTTTGCATTCGATTGGGGCCGCGCCATCGTGGCCATGACGAAGCTCCATCCGACCGGCGAAATCGGCTGGCTCCATGGAATGATCCAAAAAATCTTCGCCGTAGAAACCCGTAACGTGGACGCTACCTGGGCGGTGTTTTTCATCCCGGCGGCCATCATGTTGTTCTGGGCCGCGCTGGACTGGTGGTTGATTAAAGACACCCCCGAGGAGGCAGGGTTTGCGCCCATGGATACTCACGACGCCTCTTCCGGCGAGATGCACATCGAACTCTCAACAAAGGAGCTCCTCAAAAAAGTTTTCACCAGCCGGTTGATGCTGCTGATCGCTGTGATCGAGTTGACGTCAGGCGTGCTCCGCAACGGCATTCTCTCTTGGTACAGCATTTTCACCCATGAAGTCCCGCAACCGGGCGCGGAATACTTCAAGGACAACTGGGGCTTTCTGCTGTGCATCTGCGGCATCATCGGTGGATTCAGCGGTGGCCTGCTTTCCGATAAATTGTTCCAATCCCGACGCGGCCCCCGGCAGCCTTGCTGTGTGCTTTGACGCTGATGTTCACCGTTGTGTTGACGGTTTACTTGTTCCGTTCCCCGGTGGTGGTGGCGGTAGCGGCACTATTCATTACTTCGGCGATTATTGGCGTCCACTCCCTCATGTCCGGCACGGCGGCGGCTGATTTTGGTGGGCGCAAAGCTACCGCCACCTGCTCCGGCATCGTGGACGGATTCGTCTATCTAGGCACTGGAATCCAAGCACTCTGCATCGGTTTTCTCACGCCTCAAGATCATGCCCCCACAGTGGGAGAAAAAGCGGCGACCACCTTTTTCAGCTTCAGCGAACTGGCCGGTCGCAGTTGGTTCTGGTGGCCGGTGTTCCTCGTCCCGTTCGCATTACTGGGCATGATCATCGCCTGGATCATCTGGCATGAACTTCCGGCGGCGACTAAAAAGTATCTTGCACAACAGGAAAAACAGGCGAACGAACCTGGATCGCGCTGACCGGCCAAATCACAACACCGAGAATATGTTGGTTGCCCTTGGGCTTGCCGCTGGTATAAAAAGGCCCATGAGTGAGCTTACTGCGGGCAATCCGGCCCGCTTGTCGCACCCTCCCGGCTTCCGCGCCCGCCGGGGACTGAACTGGGGTGCGCTCGGATTGATGTATGCGGCCTACTACATGTGCCGCTATAATTTCCGCTTCGCCACGCCGGGGATGCAGGCGGAGTTTGGCTTCACCACGACGCAAATCAGCGACATGCTCGGCATCTGGTCGCTGACCTACGGCACGGGCCAGCTCGTCAACGGCCTGCTCACCGACCGCATCGGCGGCAAGCGCTCCATGCAGATCGGCGCGTTCGGCACCATCGTCGTCAACATTCTCATGGGGCTGCTGCCATTGCTCGTAGTCGGTGGCGCACTAGCCAGCGCGGCAAAGTTTATCTTTCGCGTGGATCACATTGACCCGGCGTTCATCGCGATTGCGGTGGTATGGTTGATCAACGGCTGGTTTCAATCCTTCGGCGCACCGGGCATGATCAAGATCAATGCCGCGTGGTTTCAACGCTCGGAACGCGGCACCTTCGCCGGCATCTTTGGATTCATGATTCAACTGGGACAGGTCTCCAGTTCAAAACTCTCGCCCCTGATTTTGAATGGTATCTCGGTGGGATTTCTGGTGATCGCACCGGGCCAATGGCGCTGGCTGTTTATCTTGCCGCCGTTGGTCACCTTGGCGATGGCCATCTTCATGAGTGTTGCGGCCAAACAAACCCCGGACGAAGCAGGGTTTCCGGGCGCGATCGTGGACGAACTGGATAACTCCGCCGGCGTGACGGTTTCGCTGAAGGAATCTTTCCGCACCATCTTCACCCATCCGCTCGTGTGGTTTTACGCGGCCGCCTACGCCTGCACTGGCGCGGTCCGCACCAGCTCGGATCAACTGGCGATCTTGTATTTCCAAGACCAGTTGCACATGGACATGAAAACTAACATCCCCACGACGGTGGCGTGGACCCTGGCCGCGATGCCCATGGCGGCGGTGGCGGGCTCGCTCGCTTCGGGTTGGGTTTCTGATCGGTTCTTCAAAGGCCATCGTTCGCCCGTGGCCATGACGCTGTATTTTCTCGAAGCCGCCGTCATCAGTTTTGCGGCGGTGCTGTTGCTCAAAGGAATGGTGGGGCCAACGCCGACGGGAATTTTGACCGGGTGTGGCATTCTCATCGTGATCGCGTTGACTGCCAATTCGACGCACTCCATTGTTGGCGCGGCCGCGCCCATGGACATCGGTGGCAAAAAGATGGCTGGCTTCGCGGCAGGGGTGATTGACTCCTTCCAATACTACGGCGGTGCGATTTCGCTCTTCCTGACCGGACGCGTGCTTGACGCCACCAAGGAACAACACGGTTGGCTGTTCTGGTACGTCATCATGGCCGCCTTTGGCGTCATGGGCGGCATCGCCATGTATCTGGTGATGCGAAAGCAAAAACTGCTGAAGCAGAAAAGCGCGGCCTAAAACGCTGCCAATCACTCCAGAAAACTGCTCTTCTCCCGCGCGAGCAATTTCCGTTTCCAATCCAGTCCGCTGGAAAAGCCACCAAGTTTTTGCTCTGCTGCCAGCACCCGATGACACGGGACCAACACCGGAATCGGATTTGCCCCACACGCGCCGCCGACGGCACGCACCGCCTTGGGATTGCCGACGGCCGCCGCCAGCTCACCGTAACTTTGCGTCTGCCCAAATTTGATGCGGCACATCCCGGTCCAGACCGCTTGCTGAAATGCTGTTCCCCGTGACAGATCAAATGGCGGCAATTCTTCCGGCGCACGCCCGGCCAGAATCGCTTTCACCGCCGCTGAAGTCAGACGATGCCACGCCCGCACCTCGGCGGGAGCCGGCGCTTCATTCGTCACTGCCGCCGCGCGACTGGAGGGGAAGCTCATCTCCGCCAGCCCGGTTTCGGAGTAGCCCGCAATAAATTCACCGTCAGCGGTGGGGATGGAAAGTCGGACCATTTTGATAACTCACAAAACGCGCAAAGCTACAGTCACATCACCTGAAGCAATTTCCACAGCGTGCCGAATAAAATGACGAACAAGATGGCAAAGCAGAAAATGAAACGATTGCGCGCCACGCGTTTCTCCTTCCGCAACGGTCGCAACCCCTGCACGCCGCCCGCCGCGAGATAGCTCACCAGCTTGGGATTGCTTGTGTTCGGACCACTGAAGAAGTTGCGCAACCGCTGCACCAGCGCAGGGAAATCAAATTTCCGCACTCCGAACTCATTATAGTGTTCGGGGAGATTCGGCATATCGTTCTGCACCTTGATGCGTTCCTGATTGATTTGTTCAAACACCGGCTCGCTCCGCAAGGGCGGCAGGGCTTCGCGCACGGAATCAGTCGCCACCACACCATGGCTGACCGTCGCGCCATGCGGCACCGCCGTCGAACGTAAACGTGGCGGCTCCCCACGCGCCAGTTGCTCGTCGAGCTGCTGGATCTGCGCTTCGAGCGCCGCAATTTCGGCGCTCAACGCCTGCGCGCGGTCCGAAACCGGATCGGTTTTTTTCTTGAGCCAACTCATGACTACCAACGGAACTTTGGTCGGCGGCAACTCAACACTTCAATGCGACCGCAACAGGATCGCCACCATCACGCCGAGCGCGAGCAATGCCACGCCCACGAGCGGCCAGGTGAACGCCAGGCCGAGTTTGCAGAGTTCCAGAAAACTTTTCGGTGCGAGCAACGGCGCGGCCGCATTCGGTTGCGCTGCGACACCGGGTCGGGTCGCATTCGCCTGGCCAGTCAGCACGGGGAATTTCAACCGCGCGCCGTTCCATTCCATCCGCGCGTTCTCCAGCGTCGTCAGTGCCCGTGTGAGCTCCACGTTGAAATTTTCCTTGGACCAGACTTCTTCATTGATGGATTGCACCTTGGCGAGCGCATCGCGCATTTCGGAAACGGACTTGGCCATCTGCTCCGCATCACGCCGAGCGCTGAATTCTGCTTCTTCAAGCAAGCCTAATCCCCGCGTCAGGTTCTCGATCATCTCCTGACGACCGGTTTGAAACTCGGTCTGGCGGCGGCGCACTTCTTCGAGCGCGGCGCGTTCGCGCTCCAACTCCTCCTGGGCACGTTTCAACTCGGCGAGCTTCTGCTGGGCTTCGGTCACTTTGGAATCCACTTCCTCGCGCGTCGGAGCGCGGAAGCTATTGCCTGCGGCTGGAGTCGTCGCGGCATAAGAAGATTTGGGCGTATGAAAGTCGGTATCTACAAATTCCGTCGCATCGTATTCAGTCGGCATGCCGCGACTGTAAGCACCGAGGGAAAGGGTGTAAAGCCGGGTGTTGCCTCGGCTCAAAATCTTGATCTCAATCCAACCAGACCCGAGATAGTGGCACCGCAGAATTCCACCCAAGGCAATGCTCAAGATTAAGACTGCGATTTATCCGCCACCCTGTTAGTTTTCGCGCGGAACGGCCCCGTAGCTCAAATGGATAGAGCAGCGGTTTCCTAAACCGTTGATTCCGGTTCAATTCCGGACGGGGCTACCAGAAACACTTGAATTTCAACCTGTCCCGCCGACATGAATAACCCACCCTGCCACCCGTCCCATCCCTTGTCAGTCACCGATGTCGGGCCAACGAAAGGCAGATTATGAAAACCAGCTTGGTTTATAGGTTTTTGATGATGGGCGCGCTGCTTCTACCTTGGGTTAGCGGATGTGCCCAGCAAACGGCCAGCAACCCACCCATGACCGTCATCACCACCATTTCCCCCATCGCTTATCCGCCCACTGATTTCGCGCCAACCACCAACACACCTGCCGCCGTAGCTACTCCGCCTCCGGTTGTCGCACCACTCATTGTCATCGGTTCGACCAATGCAACTGCCACCAATGAAGTGGCCGCAGCAGTTGCGCCACCAGCCGAAGCTGTCGTCCCAGCCAATCTACGCGTCACACGCGCTTTGGGCGATGTCATCCAACTCGCCCAATCTGGGGTGGAGGAAAGCATCATGCTCACCTATGTCACCAATTCACCCGCCGCCTTCCTGCTCGGCGCCGAAGAAATTGTATATCTCAAAGATCTCGGTGTTCCGAGCAGCGTGATCACTTCGATGATGCAACGCGACCAGGCCTTGAGAAACCAATGGGGCATGACCACGGTGGCAGCGACCGCAGCCAACCCCACGAACGATGAACCGATTGCCATCGCGCCGACTTACGCGAATCAACCGGCCCCCGCCGCGGAGCCGGCTCCAGCGGAAGTTTCAGAGACGTATTTCTACGACACTCTTTCACCTTATGGCAACTGGGTAGAAGTGGACGGCTACGGACGCTGCTGGCGGCCCACAGTGGTGGCATACTACCCGTCATGGCGGCCATATTGTGACAATGGACGATGGGTATACAGCGATTGCGGCTGGTATTGGGCGTCAGGGTATTCTTGGGGTTCGGTGGCCTTCCACTATGGACGCTGGTTCAGTCATCCTCGCTATGGCTGGTGCTGGTGGCCAAACAACGTCTGGGCGCCGTCGTGGGTTTCGTGGCGCTACGACAATAGCTATTGTGGCTGGGCGCCGCTGCCGCCCAACTCCATCTACACGCCCGGCGTCGGGCTAACCTATTTCGGCGCATCAGTCGGCGTCAGCTTCGGTTTTCAACTCGGCGTGGGCTCCTACACTTACGTGCCCTGGGGGCGGGTGTGCGATCCATACCCTTATCGCCACTGTGCCCCACAGGCACAAGTTGTGGCTATCCATGGGAAAACCACTCCAGCCAACCATTACGGGCCCGGCAGCAATAATCGCGTGGAAAACCGTGGCATCGCCCCGGAACGTTACCAAGAACACGCCCGCACAGAATTACGCACGGTGAAAATCCGCGAGGAAGCGACCCGTGGTGGCGGTCCCCGCCCAGAACGCTTTGAAGGCAATGGTCGCACCCTCGTGGTAAACCGCCCTGCGGCCGCCCCACGCTCCGGCGAAAACTACATCAGCCAGCCCGCCACAGTTGCCCCAAGCCGGCAGGCAAACAATCCGCGCTCCAGCAACCGGCCCACGCCCATCATCGTGAATGGCGCCACCACCCGTGGCACCCCGACGACCAGCGCCCCGGAACGTCCGGCCCGCAGCGAAGAAAACGGCACCACGCGTTCACGCGGCAACTCCGCGACCATCGTGGAACGGCAACCCGAACGTACCGCCACGCCCGCCACCAGCCCCACTCCGGTGACGCGCCCCACACCGATCTTCAGCAAACCGCTCGTCGTGGAAAGCACCCCGCAGTTAAATCGCCCTAGCCAACCGAGCACCACCGTCATTGGCGGTAACAAGAGCGGCACAGCCACCCGCGATTACTCGGTTTGGAGCAGCCCGACGCCGCGTCCAACCACCACGCCGACGCCAAATAATAATTCAGCCCGCACTCCATCTGTGGGCCGCAACTCAAGCAACGTTGAATACACGGCCCCAAGTCCAGCCCCCACCAGCACGCCGGATGTCAATCGGTCGCGCGAAAATAATCGCTCGCAGGAAATCCTGGCCGAACGCTCGCAACGGATGGAACGCGAGCGCAGCAGCCGCAGCCAGCTTGAAACTCGCAGCGCCACGCCCAACTACTCCGCGCCCAGTCCGCGTCCGGCGACGCCCACAGTGGTGATCAATCCCACTCCGACGGTTAATGCTACGCCGCGACCAACCTACACCGCCCCTGCGCCGGCTCCGAGCACCCCGACCCCCGCGCCATCCCGGGTCGAATCGAGTCGTCCAGCCTCCACACCGGCGGCAAATCCAGACGCAAGTCGCAGTTCGCGCAATCGCTGATTACTCCTCATTTTCACATCTATGAAGGCATTTGTTTCCGTGCTGCTGGTTGGTGCTACCCTGATGCTGCCGGGCTGGGCAGCCACCACCAATCTCTACTCGACGCAGTTTGAAAATGCCGAGGGTTTTTCCGCGAGCTTTGATTTGGCGGGCCAGCAAGGTTGGAATCTGGAAGGCTCAGGCGGGAATGGGCTCATCGCCAACGGCCTGGAAGGCCAGTCAGCCTACATCGGTTTTGCTCCCCCGAATCCGGCCGATGACAGCTTGATCCTGTACCGCCCGATCAATTTCAATCCCAGCACCGGCAACTATCCCATCGTGAAATTTTCCGTTTTGGTGAACCTCCAGGATTCCACCAATGGTCGCTATGACATCTTTCGCTGGAGTGTTTTCAACCAGAACCTGGATCGCCTTTTCCTGATTGATTTTGACAACGACTACTTGGATGTAAGCTATCGACTGGACGGCACCAACCGAACCGTTTTCACCAGTCTTCTCCTCACCAACAAAAGCAACTACCAGCTGGACGTGACGATGAACTTCGCTGCCAACCGCTGGAGCGCGACGCTGAACAACAAGCCGATCGCCACCAACCAGTTCATCACCACAATCAACGCCCCGCTGAACCTGGGCGATATTGACGCCGTTTGGCTGGTGAATCAAATCACCTACACCAACGGTCTGGGCCAAGCGATCACCACCAACGCGCCCGGAAACAATTACATGATCTTTGACAACTACCGCATCACAGCGGAAACGATTCCCATCTCCCCCGCCCGCGTGAATTTCCTGGGCCGCACGGGGGAGGGTTGGAGTTTGCTGCGCGTCAGCGGGACGGATGGATTGCGCTGGGCCGTTGATGCGACGACGAATCTCACGCAGTGGACCGCGCTAAAAACGAATCTGATCTCCGGCGGCTCGTTCGATCTGGTGGACACCACTGCCGCCGGCCAGCCCCGCCGCTTCTATCGCGCGCGGCTTGCGCCTTAATCAGCGCAACTTGAGTTCCACACCCCGCCGTTCCAGCGTGCTGCCTTCGTTCTTGGCGAGTTGTGCGAGCGAAATATTATAGTCCGCCAAGGCCCGAATCTCCGCCGATCGCGCGGCCGTCAGGTTACCTTGTAAATCCAACACGACAAAGCTGGTGCTCTTGCCTTTCGCCAGTTTCATCTCCTCGGCCTTGAGTGCCTCCTCCGCATAAGCCCGCGCCTGACGCGTAGCTTCCACTCGCTCCAAGCTGGTGCGGGCGTTTGCGATGGAATTCTCGATCTGGATGAGAACACTTTGCTCCAACTGCCGGACTTCGAGTTCGCGCTGCTCCCGCGTGGACAACGCGGCTTTGTATTCGTTGCGCGCGCCGACGTTGCCCAGCGGCACGGTCAACTGGACGCCATAGGAGTAATAGGAATTATCCCGGTTCCGCACCTGACTCCACGCGCCATTGAGTTCATTGTCCGAGCCGACGTAGCCCACATCGCCCACCACATCCAATTGCGGAAAGCGCTGGTTGCGCTGATATTTCACCCGTTTGTCCTGCACCTCGACCGCGACCCGCGCCTGCAATAGATCCGGCCGGGTGCTCACCCCCTTGCGCCAGCTCTCCTGCAAATCCAACGGCTGCGGAATCGCCTGCAAAGATTCCAGCGGCCGGATACGCACGGACTTCCACTCTTGATAATCGTCGCTCAACAAAGCCTTCAACACCCGTTGCTGCGTGTCCCGGTTGGCCTGCGCTTCCAGCAGATCCGCCCGCCGCGACGCCGCCTCCGATTCCGCCTGCTTCTCATCCAACGGCGCGAGCGCCCCGACCTCGACCCGCCGGCGATTTTCCGCCACCAACCGCTCCGCCAACTCCAAGGCTTTCTCCTGCACCCCGACCGATTCGACCGCGTAGATGTAGTTGTAGTAGGCCTGCTCCACCAGCGTGATGGTATCAATGATCTGCCCGCGCAGCCCGAGTTCCGAGCTTTGCAGGTTCTTCTTGCTCACAAAAACCTGGAAACGCGTGCCATCAATCCAAAAATCCTTCAGCAACGGCTGGCGCAATTCAAAGAAGCCCACATTCGCGGACGCATACTCAAACGGATTCCGATTCGGCACGGTGGCGTAGTTCGTCACCAGTTGGGACACGGGCGCGTTGGCCACGAGGTCGTAATACTGATTGGTGTAGATCGAAAGCGGATTATTTAGATCCACCGTGGTGCCGGGCTGCGTCCCGGTCCGATCCGAAAGATTCGCCCCAAAGCTGTACCGCGTCCCCCAAGGCAACAACCCGCCGATGGTCCCGGCATAACTGTCCGTCTCACTCTCCGTCCCGGAATAAACCCGGCCCTGCGAATCCAAACCGCCCGGCGACATGTCATAGCTGTGCCGCGCCGACAAGCTGAAGGTCGGATCGTAGCCCGCGTAGGAGCCCTTGAGTTGGAAGCCCGCTACTTGCGGATCGAGCCGGCTGATCTGCACGCTGAAGTTATGTTCGAGCGCGATCTTGATGCAATCCTCCAGCGAGAGCATCCGCTCGGTTTCCCCCTGCCGCGTCTGCTGCCGGGCGCGGACCTGCGCTTCCACTTCATCCGCCAGCCCCACCAACGCGGACGTCATCAACAGTCCGATCAAAATCACAGTTCTCATGCTTGCCTGAGTTTGGGTAAGTCGTTTCATTTCGTCAATCAGCCGCCGCGCGAGTCAGCCGATCGGCAACCGCGCGCCATTCCGCTCCGCCGGGTAAAGCTTCCACCACAATCACCGCCGCCCCCGCTTCATCACAGCGATGCAACTCCGCGTAGATCGCCCGCGCAAACGCCTCCGCATCGTGCGGAATCACACTGATCCCGCCCCAATTAGGGCCACTCGGGATGTTTGTGTGCGCAATGAGATGAACCTTCAAGCGTGGAACATTGAAACTGGAAAGTTGCTGCTCCAGATCTGCCGCATCGCGCCACGCCCGCACGATGAGTTTTGCTTTGGGCGAGTAATGCTTTTTTAATAACCCCGGACTGCGCAATCCGCCCTCTTCTCGCGCTTCGGACTTCTCACTTCGCACCTCGCCCAGTGCCGCCAGCAACGACTCGTCATGGATCATCCCCGGGCGCAAGACCCGCGCCGGCTGCACCACCAAATCAACTACCGTAGACTCAATGCCCACTTGCGACTGCCCGCCATCTACGATGAGTGGGATTTTGTCGCCAAGTTGTTTGGCGACATGCTGCGCGTTCGTTGGCGAAATGGAATTGGACAGATTCGCGCTGGGGGCCGCCAACGGAAAATCGCATTCGCGGATCACCGCCTGCATGAACGGATGACTCGGCCAACGCACGCCCACCGTCGCCCCGCCCGCCGTCACGAGGTCGGGGATGACTTGCGCCCGCGGCAACACCATCGTCAACGGCCCGGGCCAGAAACTCCGCGCCAACGCCGCCGCCGCCTCCGGCCATTGCGTCACGCACTCCCGCGCCAGTTCAAAACCGGCGACGTGGACGATGATGGGATTGTGCGCCGGCCGACCTTTGATTTCGTAAATCTTCGCCACCGCGTTCGCATCGAGCGCGTTTGCTGCGAGGCCATAGACGGTTTCCGTTGGCAACGCCACCACTTCGCCGGCACGCAGCAACTCCGCCGCGCGCTGGACCGCCGCCGCAAACAATGCCGCCGTGTGGGTTGAAAGAACTTCCGCCCTCATTCGTACCGTAACGCTTCGATCGGATCGAGCTTCGACGCCTTCCACGCCGGGTAAAAGCCGCTCACCACGCCAACCGCGGCACTGGATAACGATGCCACCAACACCCACCACAACGGCGTCAACGTCGGCCACCCCGTTGCCTTCGCCACAATCTGTGATGCGCCAAATCCGAGCCCGATTCCAATCAGACCGCCGATGGCGCTTAACGTCACGGCTTCGATGAGAAATTGCACCAAAATATCACGCCCGCGCGCCCCGACGGCCATGCGAATACCGATCTCGCGCGTCCGCTCCGTCACGCTCACGAGCATGATGTTCATAATGCCGATGCCGCCCACGATCAGCGATACGCTCGCAATCGCCCCAAGCAACACCGACATGATTTTGGAAGTGGACGTCGCCATCTGCGCGAGTTCCAACTGCGTGCGCACGGTGAAGTCCGGCTCGCGACTCTTGCGCCGATCCGTCAGCAGACTGGTAATGGCCAGTTGCGCTTTCTCAATGACCTCTGTGCTGGCCGCCTGCACAAGAACGGAGTTCACAAACGTGCGCTTGGAAACGCGCCGCATGTGACTCGTGTAAGGAATGACGACCACGTCATCCTGATCCTGCCCGAACAAGTTGAAACCTTTCGATTCCAACACACCAACAATAGTGAACGGAATGTCGCGGATGCGGAGGGTCTGTCCCACCACCTCTTCGCCGGGAAATAATTGATCCACCACGGTTTTGCCGATGACGGCCACCTTGGCGATACTGCGCACGTCCTGCTCGGTGAACATCGCCCCCTCTTTGATGTTCCAACTGCGGATCTGCGGATAATCCGGGCCTTCGCCCAGCACCTGCGTGTTCCAGTTCAGCCCATTGGCCAGGATTTGGCTGCGATCACGCACCTCGGGACTGACCGCGACGACCGTGCCCACTTCGTTCTTGATCGCCATGGCGTCCTCGACCGTCAACGTCGGCGCACTGCCCCAACCACCCCGCATGCCGCCGCTGGTAAAATTACCGGAGAAGACCGTGATGACATTCTGCCCCAGACTGGCGACGCGATCCTCGACCTGTTTGGTGGCGCCCGTCGTGATGCTCACCGCCGTGATAACCGACCCCACGCCGATGATGATACCCAACATCGTCAGCAACGTGCGAAGCTTGTTACGCCGCAAGGCGCGCAACGCAAGCCGAAGAGTAGCGAGAATGCGAATCACGAGAGAATGATGAATGACGAAGGATGAATGATGAAGTTATGCATCAGAGACCTTTCGCGCGTTTTGAGATGGTTGTAAAAATGGCCACCAGTTCGTTTGCTTCCGTCACCAGCGGCGCCAACCGGCGGGCGGGTAAAACATTTTCCTCCAACAACAACTCCAGCCAATAGAGCGTTTCGTCCGCTTCTTTCAAAGAATCGCCAATCTTTGAGATGAACTCCGCCTTCGAGCGCCCCCGATGCGCTTCGCGGTAATTTGCTCCCACCGATGTCCTGGACCGTAAAACCTGCTTTCCCAAAACCTGCGCCACCGTGTTGGCCTTGGGCAAAGCGCAATAAAGTCGAATGATGCGGCGCGCAAACTGTTTGGCACGGTCCGGCAAATCCACTTCATCATTCATAATTCATCCTTCAACATTCCCCCTAGTGCAGTTGCACAGCCTGTTGTTCGGACTTGAGCCGGCTCAATTCTTTCTCCGCATTCAGCCGGTTCGCCACCGGCGTATCGCTGACGATGAGTCCATCGCGCAACACCACCATGCGTTTCGTGTAATGCGCGATGTCCAGTTCGTGCGTGACCATCATGATCGTGATGCCCTGCTCATTGAGTTTCTGGAACACGCCCATGATCTCAATACTCGTCTGCGTATCGAGATTGCCGGTCGGCTCATCGGCCAGCAACACGGCGGGTTGATTTACCAACGCTCGCGCGATAGCGACGCGTTGCTGCTGTCCGCCGGAAAGTTGACTGGGGAAATGTCCGGAGCGTTGGGCGAGTCCCACAATTTCCAACGACTTCAAGGCCCGCTCGCGGCGTTCCCGCCCGGAAAGGCTTTTGTGCTGATACAGCATCGGCAGCTCAACGTTCTCCACCGCAGCGGTGCGCGCGAGGAGATTGAACCCCTGAAAGACAAACCCGAGCTTCTCGTTACGAATGTCGGCAAGTTGATCGCGGTTGAGCCGTGATACATCAACGCCATCGAGCTGATACCGTCCCGCCGTAGCGCGGTCCAGACAACCGATGATGTTCATCAGTGTGGATTTCCCCGAACCGCTCGATCCCATGATCGCCACGAATTCCCCTGGCTGAATGGTCAACGAGACACCCCGCACGGCGCGCACGTCCACTTCCCCCGTGTGATATGTCTTCTCGACCGCGTCGAGTTGAATGACAGCGTTCATCCCATTATCTCCGCGGGAAACCACCGCCGCCGAACGGATTGTTCACCGGAGCCGCTGTCGCCGCTTCGCCCGTGGCCATGCTCACCACCACCACATCGCCTTCATTCAAACCCTCAATGACTTCCGTCACCAAGCTGTCGCTGATGCCGAGCTTCACCGGATTCGGCTTCAAATCTGCCGGAGTGGCCTGCGCCGGATCAATCGCCAACGTGTAAAGCGTGCGCGGCGGACGACTCTCACCCCGCTGCCGATTGCCGCCACGCTCACCGCCGCGCTCGCCCCCGCCGCCCTGCCCGCGACGACGCTCGCCCCCGCCTTGGCCACCGCCGGGGGCGCTGGCAGTCCGCTCACTCGCAGCGGCAACTGACGTGGGCGCATTTGTGCCGGGCTCTGGGCGCCGCCGTCTCCGGCGGACGGAAACGCAATACCGAGTTCGGCACCGTCAACACGCCCTCGCGCCGCGCTGTGATGATTGAAACATTCGCCGTCATGCCCGGCTTGAGTTTCAGATCGTCGTTGTTCACCTCGATGATCGTGTCGTAAGTGACCACGTTCTGCACGGTGATGGGCGAATTGCGCACCTGCGTCACCTTGCCGTGAAACTTGCGATACGGGAACGCGTCCACCGAGAATTCCACCTCCTGCCCCATCAACACGCTGCCCACATCCGCTTCCGCCACCGCCGCATTGATCTGCATTCTCGAAAGATCATTCGCGATTTGAAACAACACCGGCGCGCTCATGCTTGCGGCCACCGTCTGCCCCACGTCCACCTTGCGATCAATCACGATGCCGTCCACCGGCGCGTAAATCGTGCACCGCCCCAGATCCACCTTCGCCCGCTCCAACGACGCCGTGCGAATGCGCAATTGCGCCTCGGCCTGATGCAGCGTGGCGATACTTTGATCGTGATCCGCTTGCGCGATCAGCCCGGCCTTGAACAAATCCGCCGCGCGCCGGGCGTTGACCTGCGCCAATTCGAGCGACGCCTGGGAATTCGCCAGCTCCCCTTCCGCCGAACTGACGTTCGCGCGATACGTCGCGGGATCGAGCTGCGCGATGATCTGGTTCGATTTCACCTCGGAATTGAAATCCACGTAGAGCGTCTGGATGATGCCAGAAATCTGACTGCCCACCTCGACGTTCAACACCGGCTTGAGCGTGCCCGTGGCCGTGACCATCTGCGTCACATCGCCGCGCCCCACCTTGACGGTGGTGAATTCGGGCTTCACTTCCCCCTTCTTTTTGAACAACCACACGCCGCCCACACCCACGCCAACCAGCAGCACGATGATGATAATCCACTTCCAACCGCCTGATTTTTCGTCATTACCCATAGATTCGAGTCCATATAGACGCAGAAAGTCACCGAATCGTCAAAAAATCTTCTGTCGTATTTATGTCGTATGCGGGGTGATTAACGGAGAACTCCGCGAATCTGAACGCTTCCGGCTGTTCACGGTCAATACTCACGATCATCATCACCCGGCCGGCTTGATCCGAAATGAAGAATCGTCTCCAGCGCAACCTTGGTTTCCTCCTGCTTGGGAGCGGGGCGTTACTGCTCGCCTTCGGCATATATGGGCTGACCCAGCCGGATGAGTTTCGGGCGAGTGCGAAAATTTGTTTGCCTGGTCTTCGGGAAAGCGAAGCATTTGATTTAGATTCTGCATATGTGACTGAAGCAATCCAATCTCAAGGTGTTTTAAGCAACGCAATAATCACGATTCATCTGGTATCCGGTCAGGAAACCGACTTTGCTCGCGCCACACCACAAGCCATCGCCGCGTTGCGGGATCGGATTAAAGTCCGCCAAGTCCAAAACACCGTGATTTTTGAAATTGGAGTAGTTGCAAAATCTCCAACCCAAGCGGCGCATTGCGCCAACGCTTTAGTTGCCAGCTACCAGCATTGGTGGCTCGAAAAAGCCGCAGCTTTAAGCAAAGCAACGATCAAGGAACTTGAAGAATCCCTCAAACTTCAAGAACAGAAAGTACAAGCTGCTGAGATTGCACTGTCTCGGGAAAAGGCGGCGCTGCATTTCCCCACCCTCGAACCTTCCGTTCATGATTTAACCACCAACTTCCCCACAATTTACGAGGCTAAACGCCTTTTGGATGACGAAAAAGACATTCAACGATTACTGACGCGCAAGATAAATATAGAAAAACAAGACCTATCACTCAATTCCGCCGATACCGTCGAGATTATTGAATCCGCCACACCGCCCCAATTACCCATCCGCCGCAAAAGCACTCTCGGCACAATTCTCATGGCAGCAGGATTGTTCGGATGCGGTTGGGGATGGAGTCTCATGCGGAATTCACGAACAGCCAACGGCATTGGGTAATCCGTCGCAGCCGGCCATATCAACCATTGTCAAAGCCCCGGCATTCCAGAACAATCCCGCGCAGCTAAAATGAATCGCCGCCCCAATCTCATTCCTGCCGCCGTGTTCATCGTCATTGGCCTCAGTCTCGGCGGCTATGGCGCATGGCAGTTGCGCCAGGCGGCTTCGCGCTATCAAGCCACCGCCGCCGTCCGCGTGACGCGCGATCAGGCGGAACTGGCCAAACTCCCCGCCGCCGTGGCCGATTCGGTCTTTCAACAAACCCAGGCCGAGGTGGCCCGCTCGGAAGCGGTGTTGCAAAAGGTCGTCACCAAACTTGACCTCGCGCCGCTCTGGGCCAAGTCCGCGACTCCCGCGCACTCCATCGCGCTGGCAGCGGAACAATTGCGCGAACGCGTCACCGTCACACTTCCCCCCGGCTCGGCGCTATTGCAGATCACCACCATCGGCGATAATGCCGCGCAGGCGCTGGCGTTGGCCAACGCGCTGGCTGCCGCGTTTTGCGAAGTGCGGCAGGAACGCCGGCAGCAAGCCTGGCAAGCCGCCTTGGATACCATCGCCGACCCCCTGCGCGAGAACGAAGCCAAGTTTCAACGCGCCACCGAACGCGTCGCCCAAGCCCGCGCCGCCCTCGATCCCGCCGTCCGCCATCTGGAGTCCCCACCGCTGCCATCGGAAAGCAACGAATTGCGCGCGCTGCGGCAGGAATCCGCCCAACTGACCATGGTCGTCATGGTGCAATCCAATCAACTGGTGCGCAGCCAGTCGTTGCCCGCCGCCGACCTCGAGAAGCACACCGCCCAGTTCACCCGCACGACCAATCACGTCAACGAGCTGGAAGCCGCCATCCAAGCCGAATTGCAAAAACAGGAGGCGTTGAAAAATTTCTGGGACGCCCAGCAGGAGTTGGATCAGGTCAACATCGTTTACGCTCCCTTGAAGAAAGCGATGGTCGAACAACTCAGCGCGGCGGAGGCGATCAACAATCTCCCCGCCATCGTCGCGGAGCCCGCGGAGTCTGCCGTCAAAACGCCGGTCCGCAGTCCCGTCGCCTTCGGTTGCCTCATCGGCGCGGTGGTGCTGCTGTTGGGCGGCGCAAAGCTGTTGGGCCCGGGCGGCACCGCCAAGGTGGCGGTATGACTTTTGCACTTTGCTCGCCGCTCGCCGTGCTTATGCTTGCGCCGTGCTCGACACCCTGACGCAACAACTGACTCGCTCCGAATCGCTCACCGCCGCGCAAATCGCCGCCGCCGTGAATGAGCTCGTCGCGGAATCGGTTTCTGTGGAAACCAAAGCCACGTTCCTCACCACGCTGGCGCACAAGGGCGAGACGCCGGAAGAAATCGCGGCGTTTGCCAAGGAGATCCAGGCGCGCTCGATCCAGCCGTCGCTTGATCCCGCCACGCGCGCCGGGGAAATCCTCGACGTCTGCGGTACCGGCGGCGATCACGTCGGCACGTTCAACATCTCCACCACCGTCGCCATCGTGTGCGCGGCGGCGGGCGTTGTCGTCGCCAAGCACGGCAATCGCGCCGTCACCTCCAAGTCTGGCAGCGCGGACGTGCTGGAAGCGCTCGGCATCCGCGTGGACCTCTCGCCCACCGAGGCCGCCGTGGCGTTGCGCGACCACCACTTCGCGTTCATCTTCGCCCCGAATTATCATCCGGCGTTCAAGCACATTGCCCCCGCGCGCAAGCTCTGCGGGGAACGGAAGCAACGGACGATTTTCAATTTTCTCGGCCCGCTCTTGAATCCGATCTGCCCCACGGCGCAACTGCTCGGCGTGCCCAAGGCGGAACTCTGCGAACCGCTGGCGCGCGTGTTGCAATCGCTCGGCTTGCGCCGCGGCATGGTCGTGAGCGGCAAGGTCGGCGACGCGCAACTGGACGAACTCTCCACGCTGGGCTTGAACACCGTCGCGGAGTTCTATCAGGAACGGGGCTTCGCGCTTTCCACGCTCGACCCCAAGGAATTTCCGCTGCAACCCGCCACGCTGGCAGATTTGCACGGCGGCGACCGCGAGGTGAACGCGGAGATCATCCGCCGGATTTTGCGCGGGGAAGAGCGCGGCCCGAAGCTCGATGCGGTGCTGTTGAATGCGGGTGCGGGATTGTTTCTGGCCGGTCGCGCGCGTTCGATTGCCGAAGGTTGGGAATTAGCGGACAAAGTCATCGGCAGCGGCAAGGCGTGGGCGAAGTTGGAGCAGTTGCGGGCGCGGTGATTTCCTCAGGAGCGCAGTGGTCCCAACCGCAACGCGTCCGGGCGCCAACCGTGGCTTGCGTAGCACCCGGTTCATAACTGTAGCGGCGCTCTGTGAGCGCCGTCAGGGGCTGGGAAATGGGGAAAAGCGGCGGTCACCGACCGCCGCTACAAGGACGCCGGGATTTAGGAACTGGATCCCAGTATTCGGGTTGTCTGATTGCTTTCCTCCCGCTGCCGCTGAGGGCCGCCACGTTTCTGCCCGATTTTCTGCGCTTGCTTAAACCGCACGCGCCCGCTAGGGAATATGGCGGCGACGGCATGGCCTCAACCGAAAATCACCATGTATAAAATCATCGGAGTGGACGGGAAGGAGTATGGCCCGATCACCAGCGAACAATTGCGTCAGTGGTTTTCGCAGAGTCGTATCAATGGGGAGACCAAGGTAAAGGCCGACGGCGACTCCGAATGGCAACCGTTGAAAACATTGCCAGCACTGGCCGATCTCTTCACGACGCCACCTCCCATCATGGCCGCTGCGGCCAGCCAGGCCAAAACCAGCGGTTGGGCCATTACTTCACTGGTGCTGGGCATCCTGGGATTTTTCAGTTGCGGCATCACCGCGGTCTTTGGGCTGGTGGCGGGCATCCTAGGACTGAAGAAAATTAAAAAGAGCGAAGGCCGCCTGACCGGATCAGGGCTGGCGATTGCGGGCATTGTGGTTTCGGGCCTCATGATCCTAATGCTGCCGCTGGGTGCCGCGATGCTGCTGCCCGCGCTGGCCAAAGCCAAAGCCAAGGCGCAGCAGATCAGTTGCATAAACAGCGCCAAACAAATCGCCTTGGGCGTGATCCTTTACGCCAGCAGCAACACCAATTGCCCCAAGGCTGCCACTTGGTGCGACACCATTCTACCCGAGGTCGGCAGCCAAGAGGTGTTTCGCTGCAAAGCCGGAAATGAAAACGATCGCAGTCACTTTGGCTACAACGCAAAGTTGAGCGGCGTGGCGCTGGACCAGATCCAGAGCCCGGCCACGACCGTGATGATCTTCGAGACGAGCGGCGGCTGGAATCAAAGTGGCGGCCCGGAGTTGTTGCTCGCCATCCCCCGCCACAATCATAGAATCGTCGTCGGATTCGTGGACGGGCACGTTGAAACGATCACAGAATCCCAATTCGCGCGTTTGAATTGGGCGCCCTGAACCGGGCGGAGTTCACCCCACAACTGGAGCGCACCATGTATAAAATCATCGCCGTGGACGGGAAAGAATACGGCCCGGTCACCAGCGAGCAATTGCGCGACTGGATCCGGCAAGGCCGCGTCGGCCTGCAGACGCCGGTGCGGTCGGAATCCGGCGGTGATTGGCGCCCCTTGGCAAGCTATCCCGAATTCAATTTCCCCGCCGGCCTGACTCCGCTGGCCCCGCCCACCGTTGCAGATCGCGCTTCCAAGAAGATTCCTGCGGGCGTTTGCGGCATTTTGCTCGGCTCATTGGGGATTCATAAATTCATCCTCGGTTATACCGGCGCCGGACTCATCATGCTGCTGGTGTCCGTGCTGACCTGCGGCCTAGCCGCACCGGTGTTTGGACTCATTGGGTTGATCGAAGGAATCGTTTACCTCACCAAATCCGATGAAGAGTTTGTGAGGACCTACGTGGACGGACGCAAGGAATGGTTTTAAGTGCAGCGAACGGCAAACAACAATAATCACATCATGTATAAAATCATTGGATCAGATGGCAAGGAATACGGCCCGATCAGCTTGGAGCAAGTGAAGCAATGGTTACTCGAAGGCCGGCTGAACAAACAATCCAAGGTGCTGCCGGAAGGCACGACTGATTGGCGCACCGTGGGCGAACTTCCCGAGTTGGACGTCATCATGCCCCCTGCCGCCCCGCCGAATTTCAGCTCCCTCAGTGCTGGCACAAACATCCCCAACTATCTCTGGCAATCCATCGCCATCACCGTCTGCTGCTGTCTGCCCTTCGGGATCGTGGCAATTGTTTATGCGGCTCAGGTTAAATCAAAAGCCAGCATCGGGGACATTGCGGGCGCGCAGGACGCGTCAAACAAAGCCAAGATGTGGTGCTGGATCGGCTTTGGTATCGGCATTCTGATTAACATCATCGTGATTGCGCTGCAGTTCATCGCTATCGGCGCGAGCGGTGGACGCAACCTGTAAAGAATCCATGAAACCCACTGGCTTGACCACGCCCGCCACCAGATCCGCATTGCATCGCGGGATTGGCTGGAGCGTGGTCGGGCTGGCGGGGATCGCTGTGCTGATCGTATTCTTCCGCTATAGCCCGACGGAATATAATTTTTTCCCGCGCTGCGTCTTTCATCTGGTCAGCGGCTGGGATTGCCCCGGCTGCGGCGGGCAACGCGCGCTCCATCAATTGCTGCACGGCAACCTCGGCTTGGCGCTGCGCCAAAATGCATTGTTCATCCTCCTGCTACCGATCGGCGGCTGGTATCTGCTCCGTTTTATTTTGCAAAAATCCACCGGTCGCACCCTCCCAGCGCCCTTCCGACACCATCTCTGGCCATGGGTTCTGTGCCTCGTGATGCTCTGCTTCGGCATTGTGCGCAATCTTCCCGGTTGCGACTGGCTCCGCCCATAGCGTTCGCTGCATGAAGTTCACCCTGCGCCTTGGTGATGGTCGGCATCTGACTCGCGAAAATGCTTGGGCTTGTTTCAGCTCCAATCTTGGTATGCCCGGCTGTGGTTCGTTGCTGGCGGGGCGCAAGGTCGGCTACCCTCAACTCGCGCTCGCGTTGATCGGTTTTACGCTGACCACCTGGTTTGGGCTCAAACTCATCGTGTGGGGATTCCAAAATTTATCGGAACTACTGCATCCCACCGGCGATCCCCTCGACACGCTGCTCGCCCTCTGGCGCGAAGGCCGCTGGGCTTTGGCAGGGCTCGGTATTTTTGGCACGGCGTGGCTCTGGGCGATGCTCACTGGCTTGAACCTCCTCCGCTCTACGCGATCGCAAGCCGATCCGGGTACTAAACCTCCCGTCATTCACTGATAGCAACGGCGGACCGCCTCGCCGACTCTTCGCCTCAAGAGAAATTTAGCTGCTGCTGTTTGGCTTGGTTATTCCCTAAATGCGCTCCAAACAGTTGGCTGAACCTTCAGTCATCAGGCAGGCCAAATTTCCGTTGACGGGTTCAGAAGCCACGCTAGGATTGCGCCGAACTCAGAATCCAGTCGGGGTAGAAACTCGGGCAAAACTTGATCCAACAATTCGTATGAAATCGCTTAAGCTGGGCCTCCTATTGCTGGTATGTGGCGGCGTGACGTTATCCTCTTTTTCCCAAAGCAACGTTTACTCCATCAATGTCGTTGGCTACTACAATCGCCTCATTTCTCCGGGCAACAACCTCATCGCCAATCAACTGTTTGCTTCCCCCGACAATTCCATCAACACCGTCCTGCAAGGCGTGGCTGATGGGGCGACCTTCACCAAATGGGATGCCGCAGCCAACAACTTTTTGCCACTCTCCGTATTCAGCCTGAGCAGTCACACATGGTCCATCAATTACAACCTGAATTTGGGCGAAGGCGCGTTACTGCATTCGCCTTCGTTCACCACTAATACCTTCGTTGGCGGCGTCGTGAATTACACCAACATTGTTAACTTTGGTTTTGGCGGACAGCCTTGGTCGCCAAACTATGCCGACGGACTTCACCTGATTGCCTGCCCCGTACCCGTGGGCGGCTCGATCAGCATGATGTTCGACAAGGTCACCGGACGCGCGGCTCAAGCGGGCGAATCGGTCAGCATCCTCAATGAAGCCTCCCAAACTTACCTCACCACCACCTTTGACGGCTTCAGTTGGGACAACGATTTAAACCTGAACGTTGGCCAAGCCGCATGGTTCAACCTCGGGCCGGTGAATGTTCCCGAGCCCTCTACTATGACGCTCGCCGGCGTGGCCCTCGGCGCTCTGCTCGCTGTCCGCCGTCGCCGTTAATTTTTGCTGCCCAGTTTGCAGACCAAGGTCAGATGCTCCCGCATCTGACCTTTTTCCTTTGCCGAAAACAACTGGCCTTTGTCAGAAATTGGCAATCTCAAGCTCCACGTTGGCGTCGCGTTGACGCTTCCTGCGGAAAAGCCTACGCTAAGACTGTATTTATGAGCGAACTTTTGAATTCCCTGATCGAACTGATCCGCCGCACGTCTGCCGAGATTCCCGACGATGTCCACAAGGCCATCCTCACGTCGCTGGAGAACGAGAAGAAAGATTCCCTCGCGGCGAACGCACTCAAGATCGTGGACCAGAACATCGCGCTGGCGAAAAACAAATCGCAGCCCATCTGTCAGGATACCGGAAGCATTTTGTTCTACGTGGATGTGCCGGTCGGTTATGACCAGATCACGTTCGCCGAGACCGCGCGCGAAGCGGTGAAGGCCGCGACCAAGAAAGGTTATCTCCGCCAGAACTCCGTGGATTCGCTCACCGGCAAGAACGACGGCACGAACTGCGGCCCGGGCGCGCCCGCGTTTCACTTTCATCAACATCGCTCGCCGGAAGTTTCCGTTAAGCTCGCGCTCAAGGGTGGCGGTTGCGAAAACGTCGGCGCGCAATACTCGCTGCCCGACGACGGCCTTCATGCGAATCGCGACCTCGACGGCTGTCGCAAGGCAATCCTCGACGCAGTATTGCAGGCGCAGGGCAAAGGCTGCGGCCCGGGCATTCTTGGCGTGTGCATCGGCGGCGACCGCGCCACCGGCTACGAGATGAGCAAGACGCAATTTCTCCGTCGCCTCGACGACCGCAACGCCGAACCCAAACTCGACGCGCTCGAGCAGGACATCCTGAAAACCGCGAACGATCTCGGCATCGGCCCGATGGGTTTCGGCGGCAAGACGACGTTGCTGGGCGTGAAAATCTGCACGGCCAACCGCGTGCCCGCGTCATATTTCGTGAGTGTCAGCTACATGTGCTGGGCCTTCCGCCGCCAAGGCGTGACGCTGGATGCGGATGGCAAGATCGGGAAGTGGTTGTATTAAAAAGGTAAAATAAAATGAGTTTCGTGATGGTGGACATTGAATCGGATGGGCCGATTCCGGGCGACTACTCAATGATTTCTTTTGGCGCCATCATCGTAGAACCAGCACTAAACCGAACGTTTTATGGGCGGCTACGCCCAATCTCGGAAAAATGGATTCCAGAAGCCTTGGCTGTAAGTGGTCATACACGAGAAGAAGTCCTTCAATTCCAGCCAGCAGAACAAGTCATGGCTGAATTCAAAGGTTGGCTGGCACAGAACGCAAAAGGCCAACCTCGGTTCATCTCCGATAACAACGGTTTCGATTGGCAGTTTATCAATTGGTATTTCCACCACTTCCTCGATTCGAATCCCTTTGGTTTCTCCTCAACCAATCTTGGCTCGCTTTATAAGGGAGCAGTGAAGGACTTCTTCAAAAACTTCAAACACCTGCGGAAAACCAGACATACGCATCATCCAGTCGAAGACGCGAAAGGCAACGCTGAGGCTTTCATGGAAATCATTCAGCAATGCAATATCGCCATCAAACTTTAGTCCGTTAATCGAGGGCGACGGTTTATTTTCAGAGACGGTAAAAGGCTTTTCCGCTTTAATTAACCGCACATGAAAACCCTTTTCCTTTCTCTCACATTGCTCTTTGCGGTTTCGGTGCAAGCGCAATTGCCGACGGCTTCGCCCAAGGCGGCGGGCTTTGATCCAGCGCGGTTGGAGGTGTTGCATGCCACGACGAAGCGGTTCGTGGACGAAGGCCAGCACGCGGGGCTCATCACGTTGCTGGCGCGCGATGGGAAGATCGTGGATTTCCAGACCTACGGTTATCGCAATGCGGAGCGGCAGTTGCCGATGGAGCGCGACACGATCTGCCGCGTGTATTCGATGTCAAAGATCATCACGTGCGTCGCGACGTTGATGCTGGTCGAGGACGGACGGTTGAATCTGGATGATCCGGTAGCGAAGTATCTGCCGGAGTTCAAGGACGTGAAGGTCTGGACCGGCGGCACGGCCGACGCGCCGCAACTCGAAGCGCTCAAACGGCCCATCACCATCAAGCATCTGCTGACGCATACGAGCGGGTTGTTCTATGATTTCTCGGGCGAGAATCCGGAGCTGATCAAGTTGTGGAAGAATGCGAATCTGTGGACCGGGCCGGGCCTGACCAACTTCATCACGAAGCTCGCGACGTTGCCGCTCAAGCATCAGCCAGGCGACGCGTGGACTTACGGCGTGAGTCAGGACGTGCAGGGCGCGGTGATCGAGCGCGTGACGGGCAAGGCGTTTGGGGCGTTTCTAGAGGAGCGGATTTTCCGTCCACTCGGCATGAAGGACACGGGCTTTGATGTGCCGCCGGAAAAGATGAATCGCCTCGCGAAGACTTGCAAGCACGGGCCGAACGGGAAGTTCGTCGAAGATCAGCCGCTCGCGGAAACGTGGCCGGAGGCGGGGCGCGGCATTGAAGCAGGCGGAGCGGGCCTCTTTTCCACGGCGGGAGATTATGTGCGGTTCGCGCAGATGCTTTGCAACGGCGGCACGCTCAACGGCAAACGCATTCTCGGTCGCAAAATGGTCGAGCTGATGACGGCGAATCATCTGGTGACGTTGCCGAATAATCAGGCGGCGACGCGGCAGAAAGGCTTCGGCCTTGGTGTGGAAGTGACGACGGATCTTGGCCAGCTTTCGATGCCGTCATCGCTCGGACAATTCGGTTGGTACGGCGCAGCGACGACGTATTGCCAGATAGATCCGAAAGAACGCATTGTGGCCATTGCGTTCGCGCAGCATTTCCCGTTTAACGAGCACAACTTCTTTGCGGCATTCCAAACGGGCTATTATCAGGCGTTGAAGTGAGCCAGGCCGGATTTTATTTCCCGGCACTGCCAGGAATTACTTCGCTCGCCAGGCATTTTTCCACCCGCTGCCAGACGATGGGCGAACTCAAGATGCCTGTGTGATCAAAGCGTAATCCCAGCATGCTGCTGGCCCGTTTCTGGATCGGGATCACGAGCTGGCTTTCCAAACTCACAACCCCATCGTTCTCATCCGGCAGTCCAAATCCGCCCGAACTCTTATAGCTGAAGATCAGGTCGTAGCGGGTGGATTCCGGCCAGGGCTGGGACACTAGACTTTTTTGATACGGACTGCCGACAGCCATATCTTTCCATGAGGGCGCGGGGTAACGAAGATGCTCGGCACCCTTTGCGGCCGCCTCGTGACCGCCCCACGGGCTGGAGATGGACACGAAATGCGTGACAAAAGTCCCCTGCCCTTCGGCCACGCCCGGCAGGCGCTGAATCGCGCCACACGACACCAACCCGCCCATGCTGTGGGCCACGACGCACAGGCGCGGGAAGCCATGGCGTTTTTGCAGAACCGTCAGCCCGGTCGCCAGCGCGTTGGCAGATTTGTCCAGCGCGAGCCCGCTGGGATAATAGAAGAGCCAGGGTTGATATTTTTTCCGATCCAGCGCGCCGAGCAACGGCTTCCAATCCTGGAACGAGCCAGCCATGCCGTACACGAACACCACGGGAATTTTTTCCGGCTGATACGGTTCGAGGAAATAAACGCCCATGCCCTGGCGTTGCAGAAACTCATACGGCTTCCACAACCCCATCTCGCCGCTCTCAGCACTGAAGCGCGGGTCTTCGAGCTTGATGACTTCACCGAGCGCCACCGGCAGGGCCTCGCCCAACTCTGGATTCTCCGCAGGCAGCACAAAACTCTGGCCGCGCGGCAGACCATTCGTTGCGGACAGGCGCAGCCGGAGGCCTTCGGTGCGGGCCTTGTCGCTCAACGGCGTGGGGCGGATGTTCCGGATGAGGTCCACCGGTTCGCCACCGTCGTATTGCTGGTTGCCGTTCAAATCTGTGAAGGCCCCGACCGCATAATCGCGATCCTGCCGCAACAGGAAGACCGCCATTCCGCCGTCAGCCACCGGCTGGAAACCGATCATCTCATTCGTGCCTTTTGCTGCCGTCAATGCCAGCGCATAGGTCGGCGCGGTGGCGGGCGGCAGGGTCACTTGCACAGCGATCACGCCGTGCGCCTCGATTTTTTTGACGTTTTCCTTCAGCCCAATCAAGGCGCAGGACGAGGTCAGCAAACTGCACGCGAGGAGCGGGAGCGATTGGGATAATTTCATAGGAGGCTTCTGTTGATCGTTCTGAACAAGCTCATTGTTACAAAGCGAAACCTGGTGGCAACGAAATCATGATACCGCGCGATTCACCGACGTCGGCCGCCGCCACCGCGCATCGCCCCGCCGGCGGGACGGGTATTCTGAAAACTCTGCTGCCGCTGCGCGCCCATCTCGCGGGCGCGATACTCGTTGTTGAGCGACTGGCGTTGCTGCGGTGTCACAGTGGTCGGCTGCCACTGGCGGTTCTGGTTGGCGTTAACCGGCGGAACAACCTGCGCCGGCACTTGCGATTGCACCGCGGGACGGTTGGCGGGGACGTTGCCGCCGCTGCCGGGCCGGGAAATCTGTTGCCAACCGCCGCTGCCGTCCGGGCGATAATAATTTCCATCTTTGCCGGCCACGACGTGACCGTTGATGTTGATCGCTCCGCCGTTCTCGCCTTTGATGCCGCCGATCTGCGTGGTGTTGCCGGTATTCGGATTGTAGATCGTCGCGCGACCGGCGCTGCCTTGGTTGCCGGTGGTTTGATTGCCCCAAGTCACCTTGCCGCCTGCCGCTGCCGCACCGGTGTTTTCATTGTAAGCCGCACCGCGTCCGCCGTACGCGTAGTTGCCGGTGTAAACATTTTCCACCGCGCCACGCTGTCCGACAACGCGCGTGCCGGTGGTGGAATTATAGGCGCGACCATAGCGCGTGGCCCATTGATTGCCGGTCCAGGCGTTGTAACCGGCCGCACCCCGCGACACTCCGGTCCACGGACCGTTTTGATGATAGATGTAACCGGACGTGCCGGCCCAGCCATACGGTCCCCACGCGGTGATACCGCCGTAGGCGTTGTAGTATGCACCGCCGTAGCAGGAATACCAATACGCGCCCCAATACGGCGCGGGCGGACAATAACACCACCAATAGTAATCATCATACATCGCCCACCCCACCGAGAAGCCATACGCCCAGCCCGCCCACGGCGTCCAGCAGGGATTGCAACCATAGCCGTACGTGACCGCGTAGGATACATACGTCGTCGTGCCAACATACGGTGCGTAATCGTAACCCGTGCCGTAAACCACCGTGCCATCCGCGCCGACCATCGCGCCGTAGTAACCAGGCGTCGCGCCGACCCAGACAAATTCTTCGTCAAAATTATAGATGCGCACGTAAGTCACGTAATGCAGCGGCGCACTTGGCGGGATGGAATAAATCACGGCGGGCACATTGGTCGCCACCGCCCACGGCCCGGTCGCTGAACCCGCCAACCACCACACGCCACTCTGACAGGCATACCACAATTTTTCGCCCACCTGAATCACCGGCGTCGGACAATTCACCACGTAACGCAACGGCGTGCCATCAATCGGCTGCAACTGCGGCCTCGCCCTCATATGCCGGCAGCGGCTCCAGCTTGGCCTTCTTGCGATCCACCTTCACCGTGTGCGGAATACTGTTCGCGATGACCGCCTCCTGCGCCTGTTCCGTATCAGGCACGGCAGCCTTCACGTTCTCCTTGGGGCTGTCGTCGGGAATGGTGGCAAAATCCTTGGGCAAACTCGCGCCGGGGACAAACTCCCACGGCCCTTCAAACGAAACGGAACGAAACCAACGTCCCGAGATCAGCACGTAATGCTTCTGGTCGGTCAGCAACTTGAACACCTTCGCTGCCGTGTTGGTGGCATAAAGCAACTGCGTCGGCGGCAGCGGCGTCCATTGCGGCACGCCTTGCAACACGATCAACTCCGTCGGGGTCGTGGTAATCAGCAATTCTGGCACGGGATTCGTCTTCAGCGATGGTTTTTGTTTCGTCGTGGGATTTTCCTGCCCGGCGAGCAGGTCCACTTGCTTGGCGTCCACCGCCAATCGCTGCGCCGTCCGCACCGCCACGGGGATGTTCGTGACCACGGTCCACGGACCGGTCAGCGCCGGGGCGGTCACGAAGCCATCGAACAGATGCAGATAAACCTGACCGGCTTTGTTGCGCACGATGAGGGCGCGCGTGTTGAACAACCGTTCCCAATCCGTTCCCGGCACGGGCCGATAGATCGGCGGCCCCTCCACCGGCACGAGCAGGGCGGGTTTGGAGCGGAAGAGGATTGTCGGCGGATCATTGCGCAGCGGCTGGCTGGCAGCCTTCTGGCGCGCTTCCAAAATAGCGAGACTCGCCTCCAGCCGGTCCAGCGCGATGCTCTTTACCTCCGTCGGCAACAAGGACCGCAGCGTCCGGAGATATTTTCCGTCCGGGGCGTCTTCCGATGGAAAGTCGGCAGCGGTGATTTCCATTTTATCAAACAACACCTCGCGCTCAGCGCGATCCACCTGCGTCTGCGCGGTGAGATGGATCGTGCCGAATGTCGCCTGGTTCGATCCGGCCGGCTGGAGGGCGACCGCAGCGATGGCTTTGAAGGTGAAATAATCCCAGGATTCCAACTGCGGTTGATAAATCGTGTTGGTGACGCCATCGCGGAAGATCACGCGCGGCCATTCGAGCGGGGCTTCATGATCCGACTCCGCAGTCTGGCTGAACCCCGGGAGCGCGCAACTGAGCACGGCGAGCAAGCCGAGCCAGCCGCCGGACCGGGCTTGAGCGCAAGATGATGTTTTCATGTTGGCGTCCTTTCCTTGGTTGAATTTGAGGCGATGGAAATTTCAGGGGCGAAACCACGCGCTGCCAAATTGGATATAGATGGCAGGATTATCCGGGCCGAATGCTACGTCCAGCCCCATGTGCAAACCGTATTTGCGCGCCAGCTCGTAACGAAAGCCCACGCCGCCCGTCACCACGGTGCGCTCGCTTTGAAAGCGCTCGAAATTATTCCACGCGATCCCCGCCCCACCGAATCCGACGAGACTGAAGCGTTGCCAGCATTGCCAGCGCAATTCCAGTTCCGCGTCTGCCGCGTGTTCCCCAACATAACGCCGCACCGCCGCGCCGCGCAGATGCACGAACGGCCGGGTGTAAAATGGCGCGTCATCGAAACTGAAATACCCTTCGGTCTTGAGCCCGAGCGTCCATTGCGGCGCGAGCGGGTGATAATACAGCAGCATGAGGTTGGCGGTCTCGTAGTTGAAATCGCTGCCGACAGCTTCATTGAACACGCCGCCGCCTGCCTCGGCATAGAGGCCCTTGGTTGGCGTGAACAAATTATTGCGCGTATCATAAATCAGCTTGGGCGTCAGCCCGGCGAGGAAGGAATCCATTTCCGCCGGCCGCACTCCCGGCGGCACAGACCGGCATCAAAGCTCACGTTTGCCTGTCCAAACAGATACCCGAGCCCGCCGCGCCAAGGAGTTTTCCCCAACCGATAGCGACCTTCCACGATGCCGCCAACCGGCTCGATGTTGTAGCTCAACGGCACACTCGCCTGCGGGCCATCGCCCACCCCATAGAAATCGAGGTTGATCGAACCGCCCATCAACCCGACGAGCGTTTCCATCTGTCCCTCCATCCAGTTGCCGGAATGGCCACCCATTACCGCCCATGATCCATTTTCCGTGCCCATGCCGCCGACCACAGCCATGTTGGGTTTCTGGTAAGTGCCGTCGGCACTAGGCTCGCGCCGATCAATGAAGATCAACCCGCCCGCCGCGCCATAACCAACGGCCGGCTCCGTGACCGGCATGAAGAGCGGCACAAAACCGTAGGCGGTATCCAAAAATCCGCTCGCATCCAGCCAGCCGTCCACGGGATCCCACAATTTGGAAGGGGGCGGATTGGTGATGGTCGAGGGAATTTGATTCGTGCCAGCCGCAACCGCGGCGGGAACTTTGGTCTGCGCGTGAGCCACCGGCGGCAAGAAGGTGCCCCCAAACAATACGAAAACCACCAAGCCCCGCGCCGCCGTTGCTTCCATGCGCTTCATAAAGCTCAAGGCTGTTTGGTCGTCGCCGCGGGCGGCAACGATTTCAAATGCTCCAACAAAATCCGCCGGACTTCCTCGATGGTGACCGGCTTGGTCTGAACGGTGTGACCACTTTTAACGATGAGTTCGGATTCAGTATAGTCCAGATGGGCGCTGGAATACTTCACCACGCCGTCGCTGCCAAGTTTCGGATCGCCCTCGCCTTTCACCGCGATGATGGAATGGGCTTTGACGCCCGGCGCCGGCGGGATGTCGGCCACCACTTGCAGGATCGGATTCTTCGGCGACATCCCTGCGACGCTGCTGGGCACGCCGCGCAATTCGGGCGGCAATTTGGACGGCGAAAAAACCTTCGTGAGATCGGTTCGCAACCGCAGAATATCCATGGGGAGCGACATGAACCGCGCCAGCGTGTTTTGCAGCCACATAGTAATCTGATAACTGCCTCGATGCGGGGTGGCGACAAATACCACCCGTTTCACGGCGGCCAACGGCTGAAAGAAAAAGTTACGCTCGAGTGCCGCCCGATCTTCCGGCGTCAGCGCCACCTGGGCAAAGGGGGTATCGGAAATGGCGTTCCAGAGTTTGTCCTGCGAATCGGTTACGGCGAGTTTGGCCAGCAAGCCACCTTGGCTGTGCCCGACGAGCACCAACTGTTGCAACGCGGGATCGGCGCCCGTGGGATCAAGCCGCTGGACGGTATTCGACAGCGCGGACCGAAACTCCGCCGCCGTGAACAGGACGGGATTGCCGCTGTTGTAAATGTAATACCAGAGCTGATAGCGGGAGCCGATCACCGGGTCCGCTTGCAAGGTATTGGCCATCTCCGCCCACCACGTCGGCGTGCTGAAGGTGCCGTGGATGAACACCACCGGAATGCGCCCGGGAATGTAGGGCTGCATCTGGTAAACATCGCTTTTGACGATCTGCTGGTAAGAGAAAAATTGCTGCCGTCCGAGTTCCCAGAACCAGGAGTTGTTGAGCGCGTAAGCCAGCGGCGTGGTGGTGTCAGTTCGCACCGGAATCTGCTGCCCCGCCATTTCGACGACGCGGCGTTGATAACCGGACGATAATTCCAACCTGACCACCGCCTGACCCGAACTCCATTCCTTGAGGTCCTTCGGGCCACGCAAGAGCAACGTCGCCGGGATGTGCCGCCCCACCTTGAAGCCTGATCGGTGTCAATGATGCCGATCAGGGTCGCCCCCAATCCGCCCTGCGCGTTTCGCACTGACAACCCCCGCACCCGGAAGCTGTCGGCGGGATAAAAACGGGTCTGGGATAATAATTCCTCCGAGGCGCTGTTCGTCTGCCATTCGAGTTTGATCGCCCCCGGCGGCAAAGCCCGCGCGCCGATCTCCAAGCTGAGCATGTTGTTCGTGCCCCGATCAGCAATGAAAGCCCGGGCCAGAGCGAAGTTGTAAAGATCGCACGCCGGACGGAACTGCGGCTCGAACGGCCCGGCCGGTTGCTCCGTCCCGCTACCGAACAGATACAGGTACGCGTAGAGCGCGGAATTGAGGAAATAATCCCGGGCGGGCTTGGGCTGCCACGGCTTGATGGACCGGTTCTCGTGGAGCTTTTCGCCCTGCACATAACTCAATTCGGCCAAGGCAAACAGCAGATCGCGCCGCTCATCCGCGCAGGCCTTTTCATGCAAAACCCGCAAGGTCTCCTCGGGCGCTTCCGCAAAGCGCTTTTCCAGATCGAACCGATACAACACCCGCTGCGTCTCGCTGCTGTACGCAGTGCTGCTCAAGGCGCTGGCATTCGCGCTGCGAAACGCCCGGGTGAAGGAGGTCTTCCGGGCGGAGATGGGATACGCGCACCCCGCCACCACAATCAAGACCGCCCCCCATAGCCCGCCAACCAGAATTTTCTGGCTGAGCTGGCGCTGACTCGCAGTTGGCTTCTTCATGACAAAGGATTCCCACCCGGCGGCCCTGCAGACTTCATAGCAATCATCGCCGCAACCACAGGCTTATTAACGGAGCGCCGTCCGCGGGATTATTTGCTGACCTGCAAGCTTTGCAATGCCTGCGTGACCGCTTCCTGCAGATGCTCCTGACGAATTTCAGCCGGGGCATTGCGCAATACCGGTCGCACTACTGAGGTCCGTTTCAATAATTTCGCCGTGGCGGGATCAAGTAAATCAATGACCAGCAAACCAGCTTCCGAATAATTTGGCCCTCCGATCGCTTGCGTGGAAACATCATGGGCTTTCGCGCCGATTTCCGCACTCTCCCGGCCCAGACCGAAATAATCATCGAACACCACCGTCGCCGCGCCATTGCCCACCACGACCAGATACGCCACGGCCACGTCGGCCTGACCGTTCACTTTTTGAAAACCCTTCGCCGTCAAATTTTCCGTGATAGCGCTCTGAATCATGCCATGCACCGCCTGCCGCCGCTCTTCGCGTTGCGCCAGTGCGGAGGACTTGTTGTTTACAAAATTGAACGTGCCCGCACGGATCGGACCGGCGTCCACCTGTAACGGAGGTGTGGATGAACAGCCCGCCAGCGCCAACGCAGCGGTGAGCGCAACAGCAGTCAGATGGAGAACGGACAACGCAGAAGTTTTCATGAACAGAGAAAGGTTGGGTTGAGAATTAGAAATCGCTGGCGGTGGACGGTGACCAGTTGAAGCCAGTCGTCCGTCCACCGCCAGGTTAAGTTACAATCACGAACACGGTCAGGGACGCGGATGACTATTTCTTGGGCTCGGCTCCTTCCGCTGGCGTTTCCGGCAACTTGGCCGCCGTGATGGCTGCAACCACCGTGTTCAACTCAGCTTCAAGCTCGTCAAGATTCTTCTTCACATCCAAGCCTTCCGACTTGGTCTTCTTGAAGATGCTCTTTGCCGCCGCAATGCCTTGCACAGTCAGATCTGTGCTCAACAGGGTGCGCACATCCTTCAGGTCGGATAAGAAAGGCGGAAAGGTTTCCTTGGCGCTTCGGCCGACTTTTTGATGCTGGCGAATGATTCCTGCAACTTCGCTTTCCGCTCCTTCGCCAGATTCCGGATCTTCTCGTTCTGCACCGAATTGATCTGGGTTTCCCATTGTTGGAAATAAGCATCTCCCTTGGCCTGCATGGCCTCGGCATTCTTTTTGGCCTTGGCGCCGGCGTTTTCCACCTGAGTCACGCTCTTGGCAAACGCTTCATAGGCCTTGCGCGGATCCGTGCTCGCTGCCGCGGCCAGATCATCCATCGCCTTCAACGAGGCGTCCACCGAGGTCTTGATGTTCAGGACGTCGTTGCGCAGGGTGTTGATCGCTTCGCCGGTCTTATCAGCTTGTTTGTAACCGGAACTGGCACAGCCAGCCAGCAGTGCAGCGCAGCACAGTGCGATCGCAGGTTTCAACCATTGGGATTTATTGTTTTGTGTTTTCATAGGAGTCTCAGATATTGCCGTATTGTTAATTTTGTCCGCCCCGTAGTGCCTTCGCCTGCCAGCGGACTGAGCGACGAAGGTTTACTATTGGAAAATTCTAAGCTGCTGGTTCTTTAGCTCGTTTTGTCACTTTCGGGAAGCGCAAAGTGTTCCCCTGCGTCATTAAAATCGCACAACCGCCTCAAGCACCTCGCGCTGGCAAATGAGAAGCGGATCGCCTTACAAAATCTTGGCTTCATGGCGTTGCTTCGTTCGCTTCCGATGCTGCTTCATTTATAATACGGCAGCCAGTGCTTGATGATCGCGGCGGCGCGACCATCAGCCTGCAACTTGCCGAGGGCCTGGTTAACGGACGCCAACAATGCTGCGTCCGACTTGCGCACCGCCCATGCGAGCCGTTCTTCGGTCAGAAAAATCGGCACGACCACCAACCCCTGTGCTTCATTCATGCTGGCCTGCCAAGACACGACGGGGGAATCACTGATGAACAGATCAATCTTCTTTTTGACCAGCGCCTTGGCCGCATCCTGCGGCACCTTAAAATCCTTGCGCTTGCACCGCCCAAATTCCTGCTGGGCCAAAAAATCACCCGTCGTGGCCTTGAGCACCCCGATGGTCCCGTTCGGCATGATCGGAAAACCCATGATGTATTTGTTGGCATCCTCACGCCGGACCAGAGCGACCTGCCCCACCGTAAGATAGGACTCCGTGAATGACACCCGCAACGCCCGCGCTGGCGTGACGGACATGCTGGACATGATGATATCAATCTTGCCATCCACCAACGACTGAATCTGATCCACCCACGCCACTTCCACTAGCTTGACCGGGCGGCCCAGCTCCTGGCCCAACGCCGTGGCGAAATCCACCTCCGCCCCGACCACCTTGCCGCCTTCCTTGTAAACCATCGGCGCGAAGCTCACCGTCACCCCCACCCGCAAAGGTGCATTGGCCGGAGTCTGCGCCAACCCCACCGCACCACTGAGGAGCAGGAACAGAACGGCCACAAATCGCGGAAGCAAGAGACGGTATGGTTTCATAAATGATTTCCGAACAAGCACCCTCGCAACTCCCTCGAAGCCTCTACCGCTCAATCGGTGTGTCACACAACCACACCTGAATTGCCGGAAGAAAGGCCGCTCAGGTCACCGCCACGAGAACGGCGGCACCTTAGCCAGTCCCAGCGGCAGCGTCAAAACCTATCAGCACCAGCGCCTCAAAAGAAAAGCCAGCCCCCACAGATACGCGGGCTCTTAATCTTGATCATCATCTTTTTCTTAATCTGTCCCGAGAGAGATAAAGCACCGGAAAAATGCCGCGGCTTGACCTTTTGAAGATGACCGCCATGATTCGCGCCGTGATGAAACTTCATCACCGAGCATCAGCCACCGCCGGGCGCGACCTGACCGCGTCCCGTTTCCACGCTCAATCATCATGATCACCACCGCCGTCTTTGACACCAAACCCTATGATCGCGACGCCCTCCAGCAGGCCGCCGCCGCGGGCATTGAATGGCATTTCCTCGATTTCCGGTTGAACACAGAAACCGCCCCGCTCGCCAAACCCGCTCGCGCCGTCTGCGTGTTCGTCAACGACCAACTTGATCGCCCTTGCCTTGAAGTGCTGGCCGCCCAAGGCGTGGAACTCATCGCTCTGCGTTGCGCCGGATTCAACAACGTAGACCTGACAGCCGCCAAGGCCCTCAAACTCACCGTCACCCGCGTGC
Source organism: Verrucomicrobiota bacterium (assembly GCA_049840435.1). Taxonomy (GTDB): domain Bacteria; phylum Verrucomicrobiota; class Verrucomicrobiia; order Limisphaerales; family JADLHS01; genus JADLHS01. The sequence continues at coordinate 119,809 of JASGKY010000060.1, forward strand.
CCGCGTACTCGCCACACGCCGTGGCCGAACATGCCGTGGCTCTGTTGCTGGCGTTGAACCGCAAAATTCATCGCGCCTACAACCGCGTGCGAGAACAAAACTTCTCACTTCACGGTCTGGTCGGCTTCGATCTCCACGGCAAGACCGCTGGCATCGTCGGCACGGGCAAGATTGGGCGCATCGTGGGCCAAATCCTCCGCGGCTTTGGCATGACCGTGCTGGCCTACGACCCGTTCCCGGCACCGGACTGGGCCCAGCAACACGGCATCACCTACGTGGACGCCCGCGCGCTTGCGCAAAACAGCGACGTCGTTTCCCTCCACACGCCGTTGACCCCGGAAACCAAGCACCTGATCCGCGAAGAAACCCTCGCACTGATGAAACCCGGTAGCGTCCTCATCAACGTGAGCCGCGGCGCATTGATAGACACCGCTGCCTTGATCACCGCACTCAAGTCCGGCCAACTCGCCGGTGTAGGACTGGACGTTTACGAAGAGGAAGAAGGCATTTTCTTCGAGGATCTGTCCGATCAAGTCCTGCACGACGACGTCCTGGCGCGATTGCTCACGTTTCCCAACGTGCTCGTCACTTCGCACCAAGCATTCCTCACCCAAGAGGCACTGGCCGAAATCGCGCGTGTCACGGTTGCCAACCTCACCGCTCTCGCCAACCGCACGCCATTCCTGTCCGGCTCAGTATTGACCTGAACCCAACAGCCATCGGCACCGGCGCTCAATATTTCTCCGCCACGAACTTCCGGCCTTTCAACGACGCCTGATCGTCGTACGCGCCTTTCATCGAGCGCTTGGGCAATTTGATCTTTTCACGCGGCACTTTCTTGTAGGGAATCTGGCTCAGGATGTGGCGGATGCCGTTGAGCCGGGCGCGCTTCTTCTCGTCGGAACGCAGGATATACCACGGCGCCCATTTGGTGTCGGTGGCTTTGAGCATCAGGTCGCGGGCGCGGGAATACTCGAACCACTTGGTACGCGACGGCAGGTCCATCGGGCTCAACTTCCATTGCCGCACCGGATCGGTGATGCGCGCCTCGAACCGGCGTTTCTGTTCCTTGTCGCTGACTTCGAGCCAGAGCTTGATGAGGATGATGCCGGCGGTCGTGATGTATTTCTCCACTTCGGGACAGATGCGGAGAAATTCCTGGTGCTGTTCCTTGGAGCAAAAGCCCATGACGTATTCGACGCCGGCGCGGTTGTACCAGCTGCGGTCGAAGATGACGACTTCGCCCGCCGCTGGGAAATGCGCCATGTAACGCTGGATGTACATCTGCGATTTCTCGCGGTCGGACGGCGCGGGCAACGCCACGACACGGAACACGCGTGGGCTGACGCGCTCGGTGAGAGCGCGGATCGTGCCGCCCTTCCCGGCGCCGTCGCGGCCCTCGAAAATGATGATGGCCCGCAGGCCCTTGTGCTTCACCCAATCCTGCAATTCACACAACTCGGCCTGCAGCTTGCGCAGTTCCTTTTCGTATTTCTTGGTCTTGAGTTTTTTGCCGCCTTCCACCTCGGTATGCTTGCTCATAACTACCTCTCCGGTTGCGCTGCGCCAGCCCCCGCCGCACAGCATTGGTTGATTTCTGCCACCAATTACAATTCCACCACTTCCATCAGCTTTGGCAATGAACACTTGATCTTAAACCGCTGCTGAATCTTCAGCGCCAGCACCTGGCGTGGTTCGTCTTCGCCGTGCGTCAACACCACCCGTGGCTTGACCGGCGCGAGCGCGCTGAACCACGACAGCAGATCGCTCTGCCCGGCGTGCGCACTAAAACCGCCCAGTGTGTGGACCTGCGCCTTCACGGCAATCTTTTCGCCGAAGATGCTGACGATTTTCTCGCCATTGATGAGCCGCCGGCCGAGCGAGCCGTCGCCTTGATAACCGACAATGAGCACGTGGGTATCGGGTTTCCAGAGGTTGGCTTTGAAATGATGCAGAATGCGTCCGGCATTACACATGCCCGCACCAGCCATGATGAGACACGGCCCGGCTACGTCGTTGATTTTCATGGAATCCTGGGCAGTGACGCTCAGGGTCATAGATTTCAAGTCTTCGCGCAGCGGGCGTTCGGCCACGAACTTCGTCATCTCCTCATCGAAGAGTTCGCGATGACGCGTGTAGATATTCATTGCTTCGATGGCCATGGGGCTATCGAGGAAGATCGGGAACGGGCGAACCTTTTTTTTGCGGAACATCCACGCAAGCAGGCTGGTGATGAGCTGCGCGCGACCCACGGCAAACGTGGGCACGAGGATTTTACCGCGTTGCTCTACAGTGTCATGGACGATGCGCACAAATTCATCCACGGTCTTGGTGAACGGTTGGTGATCGTGGTCGCCGTAGGTGGATTCGAGGAACACCAGATCCGCCTGCTTGAACGGCTCGAAATCTTTCAAGATGAGTGCACCCTTCGGCCCGAGGTCGCCGGAGAACACGACTTTCTTCTGCTTGCCGTCTTCTTCGACGAGCAACTGGATGCTGGCCGACCCCAGCATGTGACCAGATTCCGCCCAGATCGCCTGAATGCCCGGCGCAATCGGCACGGGTTGTTGATACGGCACGGGGGAGAGGCGCTGGATGATCGCCTCCGCATGTTCCGGCGTATAGAGCGGTTCTTCCGGTTCTTCCCCGGCGCGCTGGCGTTTCCGGTTTTTGCGTTCATTGTCGGAAACTTGCAGGCGCGCAGAATCGCGCAGAATGAGCGCGGTCATCTCGATCGTTGCGGGCGTCGCATACACCGGCATGTTCTGGCCGCGCTTGGCGAGCAGCGGCAGGCGACCGGTGTGGTCCAGATGCGCGTGCGTGAGCAGGACGGCGTCGAGCTTTTGCTTCGGAGTGGTCGGCGGGCGGTTCAACGCGTCGGCTTGTTTGCCGCCTTGAAACAGGCCGCAATCCACCAGCACGCTCGCGGTCTTGGTCTGCACGTAATAAGCCGAGCCGGTGACTTCGCCGCCAGCGGCGCCGACGATGGTGATTTTCATGGTTTGGTGAGTGGTTGTACGTTGAGGATAACGGCAGCTGTGCAGGCGGGCGTTTCATTCCGCAAACTGCCGCGCCGGCAATGGCATCAACACATCAGAACGAGCCGGCTACCGACACCACCCACGTGGCATCACCTTCGTCGAGATTTAGTGCGTATGCCGTCACGTCCACGCGCTTGAACGTCGCCCCGAGCAACAACCCGCGTTGGATGTCGCGGTCGCTGTCGTAAGCGCGCGTGCGCTGGGTCACGAGACCGAAGCGAAACCAATTCACCGGCGCGAGCGTGAGTTCGGACCAGTTGTAAAAAAAATTGTCATCTTGGTCGTCTGTGCTGAACAACTGCTCCCCTTCGCTGTAGAGCATCAGCTTCCACCACCGCAACGACCCGCGATAGCCCGGCGCAATACCGTTCCGGTCGCCAAACACCCCGCCCAGCATCGGTGTGATCTGCCACTCGAATCCATCGTCCGCGCCGAAACTCCCGCCAAAACCGTAGCCCACCCAGAGTGACGCCGTGTCCTGGGCTTCGTAATTGTAGCGGCCCTCAAAATGCCACGCGCCGTAGTCTGCCGTGATGGTGGGCTGGACGTAGTCGTCCTGATCCGGCACGACGTAGGTGTACACAGAGGCGGAGAACGCCCATTTGTCGCCGGTGATGGAGTTCATGAGATGCGTGCTGGCGCCAGCCGTAAAGCTGTCGTCGGCCCGGACCAATCCGGTGGCCAGACACAGTCCGCTGGCCATAAGGTTTAGAAGTGTTAGTTTGCGCATGATTTTTATTTTTTGTTAACCACCCAAAGCCATTGTCAGAGCGACCAGCACCAAGCCGAGCGCCACCATCCCCACACCAAAGCCCCACGGCGAACGGCCGACACACCGACCATACGCCACCCCGACCAGGAACAACATCAACACGGCGATAAGATTGGAGATCCGCATGGCGTGATGAGGCTGCTGGATAAAAACGAACGGCAACGCCACGGGCAGTGTGGAGAGGAACACGAGCAGAAAAACCGCGAGTGCCCCGAGCCAGTCGGACTTGGTCAACTTCGCCGGGTCGGCCGGCTCGGGCAATTGCTTCAAGCGCTCGTGCAAAGTGGCAAACTCCGCCGGTTGGATCACCGCTGCGAGCAACGGTGGCAATGCGTCTGCGATCAATTGCGCCGCGTGCCGCGGATCGGTCGCAAGGCGCACGGCGCGATAAGTCTTGAGGCTGCGGCTCTTGTCCGCCAGACAACCCATGAGATACAGCACACCATCAATGATGCCCCACGCCAGATTGCATCCCAAAGCACCAATCAACATGAATCGCACCTCCGCCCGATCCGCCGTGGCGACGCTCAACGAGCCCGTGAACGTCAATACCATGATGAGACCGAATAACACTTCTGCCACGCGGTCCTGAGGTTCGAGCGCTCGTTTGGAGGATTTCATGGGGGCGGACTCGGTAGACATGATTCAGAGATTGCCCTAGGCTAGTTTAGCCATCACCACCCGGGCGCATATTGCCCAGCGAATATCACATTTGTTTAGACCCGATTTGCCACTCATATCCCACCCCGATAAAAAAACGCGCCGTGAGCCCCCCGCGTCAGAACTTCCACCCGGCCGCCAACGTGGCGCGGATGGATTGGATCCAATCACCGCTCATCTCGATCCACTCGGCGCTGCCCTCGGCTTTGATAAAAAATTCATCCCCGATATCCCAACGCAATCCGGCGGCGGCGTTCAGGGTAAAGAAGGTTTCGGTATAGGTCGGTTGATACACCGTCACCACATTGCCCCACCAATAATCCCACCAGACGTTGTAGCCGGGCGGGCCGGTGGGTATGCCGGTGTCCATGTAAAAATAGCCAAGCCCGCCGGACACATACGGCGTCAGCGGGCCTTCGAGCAGATGGAAATCCAGATTGAAGCGACCTTCCTGCACGAACGCTTCGCCACGCAAAGCATAAATGTCCCAACTGGCCTGATAATCCGGATAGCCGCCGGTAAATTCCGCGCGAACGGCGAAGTGGCTGTTGAAATTGTAGGCCAGCCCAAAGCCCCACATCGCGTCGTCCTCCAGATCGAATTTCAAATCACTGGTCGCATACGGAGGGAACGGCCCGGGCGCCGTCGGCAACGTAACCCCGCGAATGACCCCCTCATCGGCGGAAAAGTATTGCCCCAACAGATAGAACTCGCCGCGCTGCGCCCGGGTATTGTCCGCGCGCGACTCGATGAGGAAGGGGTTGTATTGAGCGGCGCAGCGGGAGAGCACAGCGTCGCTCATGGCCAGCAACAGGCCCAGCAGGAGAAGACATTTATTTTTCATGACAAGGTATGGTCAGGTTAAATTTCCGATGCAAGCGCCAGCTTGTTTCATCATGTTTTCCGTACGGACGGAGATACGCTTCGGTTTGGGTTGAATCTTTTTGACAGCGACCGGAGTAGCCCCGTTACACGCGTTTTTGGCGCTGGCCGGCGCATTGGACAACCATTGCATGGCCGTCTCGTAGTCGCTGAACGCCTGTACCTGCAAACCCCGGATGCGGCTGATGAAGGCAAAATTACGGATGCCCCCATGCACATCGTGGTGATATAGAATGGCGAGCCGTTGTTGGCGCGAGAAACCAGCTTCGCGAAAGGTCCCAACCAACGTGGCCAATTCCACAGCAGTGAACAGCGGTCGGAGCGGAACCGGGAGGTGGCGCAAGTCGAGAAGTGCGCAATTGAGCCCGCGCGTGCGGCATGCCAGCGCCAAGGCGCGCAAGGCTTGTTTGCTCGCTTCAAAGTCCAGCAATTCGCGCGCATCGAGCCGGATGAATTCGCTCGCCGAAATGATTTGCAGTTCTAGCGGCATGTTGCCCCTTTGCCTAGGTAGAGTTTGTTTGCGAGGCATCGTGCGCTTTCGCTCCAAGCCAAGGCAACTAAAAAGTAGCCGGCAGCGCGTCATTCTCCCCCTGCTCTACCCATTGCACAGAATTTACTGTTTCGGATTATCTCCAATTACCTGCAGGGCCTGCTGCTGTTGCGCGACAGTGATCGGGTAACTTTCAGCCAGGGCGATGATGCGCTGTCCGCGCTGGCTGACGGCAAAGCGGAGGAATTCCCGGGCCACCGGATTCATGCTCCCATCCGGCTTGCGATGAAACACAATCCGCATCGGTCGCACGAGCGGGTAGCTGCCACTGACAGTGTTTTCGTAAGTGGGCAAAAGGTAACGACCATCCGCGGCTTGCAATGGCACGAAGCGCGTGCGCGCCGTGCCGAACATCACGCTTGCAAAACCGATGGCCGCATCCTCGCTGCCGACGGCTTGCGCCAGGGAACTGGATACGCGTTCAAACCGAGTGCCGAATCGGTAGTCTGCCCCGAGCATGACTTCATCTTGAAAGAATAGATGCGTACCATGCACTTCACTGAGACTGACACGAATGATCCGGGCTTCCGCCAGCGTTCCACCCACTCCCAAGTCGCGCCAGAACTCGGGTCGCTGCCCGCCGCGTTTGGTCTCGCGGGAATAGATGGCGTCGAGTTGCGTCAACGTGAGACCGGGGAGCGGATTGCTTTTGTTCACGTAAACGCCCACGGCATCCTGGGCGACGAGGATTTGCGCGGGTTCATAGCCGAACTTGCTTTTGAAGCGCGTGATTTCGTCCGCCCACAGCGGCCGGCTCATCGGCACGAGGTCCACTTTGCCTTCCAAGAACGCCGGCCAGTGGGCCGCGCTACCGCCGCCCTCAATATCCAGCTCTACCTTGGGATAGAGTGTGGCGAACTCGGAAGCCCAGCGGTTGATGAGCATGGTGACCGTGCCGCTGCCGACGCTGGTCAACTTGCCGGTGAGCTTCGGCTGGTCTTCATATTCCGACAGTCCCGTTGTCAGCTCGATGGCGCTCTTGTCCTGCAACAACAAGGTGCTGGCGGATGGCAGATTGGTGGCCGATTGGGCCGCGAACCCTACGCAGATCAGAACACAAGTGACGACAAAGCGGTTCATGGTTTCTCCTGTCTGGTGGCCGTCATCCGATGTGCGAGCTTGAGGGAAATAAACCGGTATGCCACGGCCAGAACAAACGCCAGGCCGAGCACCACACACAGCCGGACAAAGATCCGATCCACGCGGCGATCCGTCAGGTCCGTCATGTCTTGCAATCCCTTTTGCCACCCTTCCGACCGCGTGAGTTTGTCCGCCCCCAGCGAAAGCTGATGCAGATTCGTGACCACTTCATTGAGCCGGACCAGCGCGGCAGTGTAATCCTGAATGTCGAACGGTCGCGCCGCTGGATTCGGCGCGGGCGATGGTTGGTCGAAGCCGAAATGCCGGCCGATCGTGTCCGCCACCTTGAGAGTCTCGTTCAGAGCGCCGAGGGTCTGTTGAAAGTTGGTGGTCAGGAGCGAAATGGTCCGCCCCAACGAATCCGTATCGGCGACGATGTGCCGCACATCCGCCAGCGTATTGGTGAGCAAGGTCTGACGCGCATCAAGTTCGGCGAAGATCGCCTGCCGCTGCGTATCAATGGTCTGCGGCACGGCCTCGGCGGTTTTGCCCAAGCGTTCGGCGGTGGCCAGCATGGAGCCGATTTCCGGCGCGGCCAAAATCTCATTGACCGCGCCCTCCGCCTGGATTGCGGCGATGTTGGGCGCGCGTTTGGAATACCAGAAGGCACGTTCCGTCAGCCGCCCCCAGTCCTTAAGCACCTGGCTGGCTTCACTCAGCGGTTCGAGAAAACCGCCGCCGGACTTGAGCTCCGTCAGCAACCCAGCCGCCCGCCCGCCGGAGAAGTTGTCAAACTTCACGAAAGCCACCTGCTCGATGCTCGGGTGCGTCCGTCGCCATTCCAAGATGATGTAGTCGAGCAACTCCAACTGTTCCTGCGTGAGAACTTTTGCGGCCAGCTCCCACGCCTCGACCCGCATGGTGCGGAACGCCTGGATCAAACCTGCCGACCGGTCGCCAAACACCTGCTCGGCGCGATTCTCATCAATCCACACGACGCTTTCCAACGTGACCGCCACCACCAGATCGAAAATCTGCGAGTACAGGATCATTGCCGGACACGATGTCGTTCATGGACAACACGCCATCCAGTTTGATCTGGTGGGCCATCCGGCGTTGCGCTGGGTCCATGTTGCCGCGCTTGATGGCATCCACCGCGGAACTGATGACCATGAAATAACGGTCCGCGTAACCGTACGCGAGCTGGTCCAGCTCTTGAATGGAAATTTGCCGTGATCCGCCGACGATAGATTTTTTGAAGGCTTGCGCGGACTTGGCGCGCTCAGCAGCAATGCGCTTGTCGGCCTGCTCCTGACTTTCCCGTCGGGTCGAACTGCAACCGTTGCCCAGCAATACGACCAGCAGTGCCAACGAGAAGGCAAAGCGGCGAAGATAGAACGAAGCTGAAACAAAAGAACCGGGGCGGAAACAAAACCGGTTGGCGCGGAGGAACAATTGCTTCATCGTCAAGTTGTGGCAGCAGTCTGCCCAAACCAAGACGCCTCCGTCCATCAGTTTTGCACCGCGTGCCGCTTCACTTCGGGAAGATGGCGTTCCAATCGTCCTTCATGCTCACCACCGTCCAGCCTTTGGCGGTGGCTTCGTCCCACGCTTTGTCCAACGTGCCAATGCGGGATTCGCGATCGTATGCCCATTCGCGAACCGCATCGTCGTGATGAACCAGCAAGGCCAGCCGCACCCCGCTGCCCGCCATAGTCCATTGGAGCATCTGGAGATCACCGTCGGAATTACCAAACGCCGCGATGGGCCGCCGCCCGATGTGCTGTTGGATGCCGACGGGCTTGCCTTCCTTGTCATTGACCAGATTGATCTCGGGCAGTTTCACCAGCACGGGTTTGCCCTCGCGCATTTCAAACTTCAACTTACCGCTGCTGCCGATGACTTGCTCGGGCGGGATGCCATAAACCTTCTCCGTCCACGGGCGCATGAACTCGATGCCGCCGCCGGAAACGATGAACGTCTTGAAGCCATTCGCGCGCAGATACGCGAGCAATTCGAGCATCGGTTGATACACCATCTCTGTGTAAAGCTTGCCGGTCTTGGGATGTTTCGCCGTGGCGATCCAATCTTTCACCGTCTGCTCGAACGCCTCGGTCGTCAGGCCCGAGTGCGCGACCATGACGATCTCCATAAGTTCCTGCTCACTCACCGCGACGTTCTCTTCCTTGGGCGTGCTGAGCAGTTTGTTGAACGGCGACTTGTTCTTCCATTCAGGATGCTGCGGCGCGAGCGCCTTCACGCGATCCAACGCAAAACGCAATTGGAAATAAAACGGCTGCTCCGCCCACAACGTGCCGTCGTTGTCGAACGTGGCGATGCGTTCCGCCACGGGCACAAAATCCGGTGAACCTTCCTTCGTCACTTTCTCGACGAAGGCAACAATGGCCTGCTTCGGCGCGGTGTCGTGCCACGACGGCAACGGATCAACGGCGCCGGCTGCCGTGGTCAGCCAGGCAGCGGTAAAGGTGAAGAAGAAGTTTTTCATGATCTGGTTTGGCGCTCGATGGTTTGAAAGAAGGGGACAGCCATTACTGGCGCCCCCCGAGTCTGCGATTCGATTACTCTCCGCCAGTGGTCATGCCTTTGATCTGCTTCTCCAGCGAGTCAAGACTCCAATCGCCCGGCTTCTGGCTGGGGGGAAACTCCTTCATGGACAGCAGAAACTCGCTGGCGACCGCTTGCAGCGGTACGAGCACATAGGCCCGGTCGATCATCCAGTCATGGTAGGTGTTCGAGTTTTCCATGGACTTCTCGAAGGGATCGCGGCGCAGATTGCAGAGCAACGGCAGGCGCAGGTGAACGAAGGGCTCGCGCCAGACATTCAGTTGATGCGCGCGGTTCTCCAGGTAGGTTGCCTTCCAGTCGCCCACGCGGATGGCGACCACTTCGGCCCCGTCGTTCAGGTAGATGAACTCCTTGCGCAGGGATTTGTCCACCTTGCCGCTGAGATAGTCGAGCTGGTTGTAACCGTCGATGTGATTCTTGTAGGTGCGCCCATTCAGTTCGACTCCCTTGAGCAGCTTTTCCTTGATGTCCGGCGCCCCGGCGATGGCCGCAAACGTCGGCAGCCAGTCCTCATGGGAAACGATACCATTGAGGGTCACGCCGGCGGGGAAGTGGCCGGGCCATTTGATGAAGCACGGCACGCGGAATGCGCCTTCCCAGTTCGAGTTTTTCTCACCGTGGAAGGGCGTCGTGCCGGCATCGGGCCAGGTGTTGTAGTGCGGGCCGTTGTCGGTCGAATACTGGATGATGGTGTTGTCCGCGAGGCCGAGGTCGTCGATCAACTTGAGCAGTTCGCCAACGTGCAGGTCGTGCTCGACCATGCCGTCGCTGTATTCATCGGAGTTCGGACCGGCCAGGTTCTTATGTTCCGGCTTCACATGGGTGCGAAAGTGCATCCGCGTACCATTCCACCAGCAAAAGAAAGGCTTTCCAGCCTTGGCCTGGCGGGTGATGAAGTCCTTGGCGGCGGCCACGGTTTCATCATCAATCGTCTCCATGTGCTTCTTGGTCAGGGACCGAGATTCTCGATGGTCTGTCCCCCCTTGCCGTCGGCCTTGGATTTGATGATGCCGCGCGGGCCGAATTGTTCCCGGAAGGTTTTGCCGTTGGGCAGCTTCATGTCATTTGGATAATCCCGATTCTCCGGTTCTTCCTCAGCATTGAGGTGATAGAGACTGCCGAGGAATTCATCAAACCCGTGCATGGTCGGCAGGTGTTCATCGCGATCGCCCTGGTGGTTTTTGCCAAACTGACCCGTGGCGTAGCCTTGGCTTTTCAGCACCGTGGCCATCGTCACGTCAGTCTTCTGCCAGCCTTCCTTCGCACCGGGCATGCCGACTTTGGTCATGCCGGAACGAACTGGGGCCGAGCCGCTGATGAACGCCGCGCGCCCCGCTGTGCAACTCTGTTGCGCGTAATAATCGGTGAAGCCGACGCCTTCCCGGGCGATGCGGTCAATGTTCGGCGTCTTGTAGCCCATCATGCCGCGATTGTTGTGGCTGATGTTCCACGTGCCGATGTCATCGCCCCAGATGACAAGGATGTTGGGTTTCTTGGTCGGGGTTTGCGCATGGGAGCTGCCCGCTCCGGCGAACGACAAGGCCAGAAGGATTACCCCCAAACCGCGCCACAAGGATCGTAGAGGATTTGGTGTTTTCATGTTTGTTGCTTTGGTTCGGTCCGCCCCAGAAACAACGCACACGCCAGCGGACGATGGCGCGGAAAGATGTGAATGTGCCTGACGCGCCTTTTGTAGCGGGATGTCGCTGCGTTTGGAAAGCTTAAAAACACTGCGACCCAGATCAGGGTGAGACAAGTCCCGAACAACGATCCAACCGCGCTTCAATCTCATTGATCATGGCCCGATAGCGAGGCGACCCAACCCCGTCAAACGCCTGCCGAAATTCTGCCACGGTCAGATTCTCCGGCAAATCACCGGCCGCCGGGAAAAAGTCTGCGACCAAAAAACCACCTTGCAAACGTGTCTGCAGCGCCACCGCCTGCGCCGGTGATGCCGTCGCCGCCTCCGCAAAACGCACGCCAGCCCGATCCGCCGCCAGATCGCCAAACGAGAAACCGCTACCGTGCGCCAAGGCATCGAGCTGTTCTTTCATCAAACCGCCAGCGTCGCTCAAGAATGGATTTTCCACTACTGCCAAGGCTGCACTCAGACAGTAGTGGCGGGCCCAATCCTCCCGTCCAGACAAAGTGGTCCCCGACCGTACAGCAACGGCCTGCCGGACCAGTTCACTATCGCGGGCTAATCCTGCATAGCGTGCCAAGCGCTCGTGCCCGATAGTAATACCCAAAGCCACAATGGCCGCGCGATTTTGGGTCACCGCATCGAATTGCGATGCGGCTTCAGGCAGCGGTGCAAAGACGGACTGCATCAAGGCGGCAAAACGCTGCTCACCCGTTGCGGGTAACCCCGGGGCCGCGGCAGTGATACGTTGTAATTGGATTTTGGTGGCGCGACTCAATCCCGCGGACTCGCCCGGCCAGTAGGCCCACCCCAAACTGAGCAGCAAGATGCCCATGGCCGCCAGGGTCACGCGCCAGCCATGTTGGCGAAATAATAGCCCCGCCACGACCCCCAATCCACAGGTCGACACCGGCACGATAGCATTAATGAAGATTGGCCAGTGTCCCACCTTAGCCACGCGGATGCCCAACGCGATTCCCACCACGGCGACCGGCAACACCACCAGGCGCAGCCAGCGTTCCCAAGATTTTTCTCCCGGCCCGGCGGCAAACGCCACGATCACCCCCAGCGAACCATAGAACGCCCCCTGCAATCCCACCGCACTGAGGAAATAGGCGGCCTTCCAGCCGAGGCCCAACCGTAGATGCACGAATTCGGCCAGCCCCAGCGGCGGCAATAACGGTGCGGGCACGAGCACCAACGCAAGGAACGCGACGGCCACGGCCAGTTTCGCCTTTGCGCTCGAAAACATAGCTCGGAAACGCACGAGCCAACTCAGACCGGACGCAACTGTTTACGTACCGGCGCCGGCAGACTGCGCACCACCAAATCCACGGCCTCCTGCGGGGAATCGGTGACGTAGCCGAACCCGAGTTCCTCTTTGGTGAACACGCCCGCCTTCATCATCTCCTGCCCCCACTCGCGCATTCCTTGCCAGAATTTTGCGCCCATAAGAATGACCGGGAACGGCCCGATCTTCCGGCATTGCACGAGGGTCGCCGCCTCAAACAGTTCGTCCAGCGTCCCCAGACCGCCGGGCATCACGATGAATGCGCACGAGTATTTCACGAGACAGACTTTGCGCGTGAAGAAATAACGGAATTCCAAGCTGCGATCCACATAGGGATTCTCCGCCTGTTCATGCGGCAGGATGATATTCAACCCATAACTCTTGCCGCCTGTTTCGTGCGCGCCGCGATTGGCCGCCTCCATGATCCCCGGGCCACCGCCCGTAAGTGTGGCGAATCCCGCCTTGGCCAACTCCGCGCCCACTGCACGGGCAAGCTTGTAGTAAGGATGGGTTTCCTTGAAGCGCGCGGAACCAAAGACGGTCACCGCCGGGCCAACCTGATAAAATGTTTTGAAAGCGCGCTCAAATTCGTGATTGATGCGTCTGAGGCGGGCGCGTTCTTTCTGCGGCGTGCGGGCATTGGCAAGGAATTCCTGTTCATCGCCCGCGGGCAATTCGTAACCGGGCAGACCGACTTTGCTCCAGTGTTTCTGCCAACTGCGTTCCCATTGTCCCAGCGAACGCTGGGGGTGGAGTGATTTTTGTTTCATAAGCCCAGAATTTTTCCCACGCCCTGCAGTCGCCGCCTTCGCCGGGAATGTTATTTCAACCGGCTGGCCACTTCGTCGAGCAGGTTTTGATAGGGGCGGCTGCGGATGTTCGCCAGCTTCTGCTCTTCAGCAAAAAACGAGTCACCCGCGTCCTTGACGATGAACGCCTGGCATTGCAAGCGATATGCCCCAACCCCCAGATCCACCAACGACACTTTCACCCGCACCAGTGTTTGTGCGCCGTAGTGCGAACCGACCACGCCTTCATACGCGACGTTGGTCAGCTTCGAAGCTTCCTTTTCGAAAATCAATTGCCCACCGGCGGAGTTAGCCGTGTACCCGTCATCCTGAAACACCGCCACCGCCGTCTTGGCAATGTCCGCCGGTTCATGCCCCCGAATGGTCACTGATGCAAAGCTGGCGGAAGCCGGCTTGGTGGCGCCGCAGCCGGCGACGAACAGCATAAGCACCGCGCTCAGGAACACGGCAACCGGTGGCAGCAATTTGGGAACGAGTGGGGAATTGGCGAATTTCATGATGAGGTTGCGAGCGTGGTGGATCGGGGCTTCCAGAGGTTTATCAGCCTTCTGTGTGCGCCCGTTGCCGCGCCGCCAGATATTTGTCCAGTTCCGCCATGTCCTTGAACACCGCCACGCCGGGCAGCGATTTGATGATCTCAAAAACTTCCTGAATCTGCGGCTGCATATGGATGAAGGACGTCTGCCCACTCCGCTCCTTCAACGTCTTGCGCGTGCTGGAGAAAACCCGCAACCCGGCGCTGCTGATGAATTTCAGGTTCGCGAGATCAAAAATCACGTCCTTCACCCCGCTGCCGAGCACAGGGGCGAGTTGCTTCTCCAGTTCCGGCGCGGTGGCTGTATCGAGGCTGCCGGTGAGTTTGACGGTGACGCTGCCGGTGTTCTGGCCGGCGATGTTTCGTTGGATTTGAATTTCGAGAGGCATGTGATTGAGAGCGTTGTATGTGATCGTCTGAAACTTGTGAAATCAGCTTAAGGCGCAGCCCCGGTAGAAACAAGTCGCTTCCGTAAGCGCAAAACATTCTCCGTACCTTCACGCCGATAGGAAACCTCATCCATTTGGCGGCGCACGAGTTCGATGCCCCAGCCGCCCGGCAGGTCATCATCCTCGGCCTGCGGCTTCTTGGGCGTGGCCGCCGTCGGATCAAACGCCGGCCCGTCATCGCGCAACTCCAGCACAAAGGAATCCCCGGCCCGCTCCAGCAATACCTGAAACTTCCGCTGCGCGTCACGTTGCAACGCATGATTCACGATGTTGCTGCCGCATTCTTCCAAAGCCAGCGAGAGCCCGAAGATCATTTTCTCCGACACGCCCTGCGCCGCCGCAAATTCCTGCAATGCTTCCACCCCGCGCATAACCTCTTCCGGCGTGGCGTGGAGTTCCAGAGTTTTGCGCGTGGTTGATTCAGTTTTCCCCGGTTGAACTTTCAGCGTCAGAATGGCGATATCATCCGACTGCGGCGCGCCATTCACATACGCGCGAACATTCTTCAACAAACTCGCGGTGATGTCCGGCGCGGCTTGCCCTGCCAACGTCCCGGCATCCGTGAGCAACCGGTCGTTGCCATAACATTCTTCCTGCGGATTGAACGCCTCACTCACACCGTCGGAATAAAGAACCAACGTATCGCCCGGCTTCAATGTCAGTTCCGTACGCTCGAACTCCAGCCCCGGCTCGAAACCCAACGCCGTGCCGAGATTTTTCACAGCCCAACTTGGTGCACCGCTCGTCGGCAACAACACCGGGCGGCAATGCCCGCCATTGGCAATCGTCAACCGACCGGACTTCGGCTCGAACACCGCGCACAAAAACGTCACGAACATGCCCGAGGGATTATCCGTCGCGAGTTCATCATTCAGCCGCGCGAGAATCCGCTCCGGCTCGGCAATATCCCGCGCCAGCAAACGCGCCAGACTGATCGCCCGCACCATGAACATCGAAGCGGGAATCCCCTTCCCCGATACGTCGCCAAGAAACACCACCAGCCGGTCCGGCCCGCCGGCGCACACGCCATACAAATCGCCCCCGACCTCCCGCGCCGGCTCCAGCACCGCGCCGAAGCTCACACCATACGCTTGTTCAAACGGCGCGAAGTCGTGCGGCAACATTCCCATCTGGATTTCCCGCGCCACGCGCAGTTCACTCGCGATCTGTTCCTTGGCCGCATCACTGTACGCCTTGGCCTTGAGCAGTGACCGCACCCGCGCCTTCACTTCAAGCATGTCGAACGGCTTGGTCAGATAATCATTCGCGCCGACCTCAAAGCCGCGCGTCTTGTTCTGCACCTCCTCCAGTGACGACAGAAACATCACCGGCACCTCCGCCGTCTCCGGCATCGCGCGCAACCGACGGCACACCTCGTAGCCATCCAGTCCCGGCATCACGATGTCGAGCAGCACCAGGTCCGGCGGCATCTTCGCCGCGATTTGCAACGCCATCTCCCCGTTCAGCGCGAGGCTGAGCTTGTGGTCCGCCTTCAACCCTTCGACGAGGATGTCGAGGTTGGCCTTGGCGTCATCCACCAACAAGACACGGCAGTCAGACAGTTTTTTCATAGCGCGACGCTGCTCACCACTCCTTAGACCTCAATGACGATCCACTTCACCAAAGCCTTCGTCGGTGATTGAAGGTCCAGTGGCTTCAACCGGCACCGCCCCCGTCCCGTCCTCGGAGCCCATCAATGGCTTGCCATGGCCTAACGAAACTTTGCCGACGTATATGAGCGCGAGCGGCGCGGCAGCCTCCTTGCCCAACGCTTCAATGCGCGCCTGCATCGCGGCAACCTTGTCCGGATGGGCCGCGGCAAGATTGCTTTTTTCGCCGGGATCTTCGGCGAGATTGTAGAGATCCACACTCGTGGGAATCAGCGAACGCCAGATCAGTTTCCAATCGCCCTGCCGCACCGCGGCGCGGAACGGCTCGACGTTGTAGACCACTTCGGTGCGCGGCGACGTTTTGCCTGCGGCGATGGTGTCCCAGACGTTCACGCCATCGAGCGGCTTGCATTTGGCAGTGGACGCACCGGCCAGCGCGGCAAACGTGGGATAGATGTCCACCGCGTGAATGATGCCGTCCACAGTCTGGGGTTTGATGTGGCCCGGCCAGTTGGCGCAGGCCACCACGCGACTACCGCCCTCGAAGAGCGTGCCCTTGCCTTCGCGATAAGGACCGTTGTCGCAGGGCAGCTTGATCTTGGACATGTCGGCCATCTGGCCGGCAAACTTCGCGTTGCGCGTGCCGCCGTTGTCGCTATGGAAGAGGATGAGCGTGTTGTCGCGCAGCCCTTTTTTGTCGAGGGCGGCAATGACTTTGCCAATTTCGTCATCGAGACATGCGATCATGGCGGCGTACGTGCGGCGCGTCGGGTCTTCAATCTGTTGGTAGCGATCAATGTATTCCTTCGGCGCCTGATACGGCGTGTGCGGCGCGTTGAAGGTCAGGTAGAGGTAAAATGGTTTGGTCGAACTTTGCTCGTTAATGTATTTCACCGCGTCCGCGCCGAGAAGCTGGGTAGTGTAACCTTTTTCCTTCACGGGCTTGTTGTTGCGGAACCAGTCGAGCACGCCCGCGTCGCTGTGCGTGTAATAATCCAGCTCGCCGATCATCGCGCCGTATTGGTAATCGAAGCCGCGCTGCCGGGGCCAATACTTCGTATTGGCGTGGCCGAGATGCCACTTGCCGATGATGGCCGTGGTGTATCCCGCGTCCGCGAGTGTTTGCGGCAGGAGCCGTTCGCTGGTATCGAGGCCATAGTCCGCCGGTCCGGGAATGACGATCGTCTGCAACCCGTAACGGAACGGATAACGCCCCGTCATCAACGCCGCGCGAGTCGGTGTGCACATGGACTGAACGTAGAACTGGGTGAACTTCGCACCGCCCGCGGCCAGCTTATCCAGGTTCGGCGTCTGGATGTCCGTGCAGCCATTGAAGCCGACGTCTTTCCAGCCGAGATCGTCGGCCACGATGTGAATGATGTTGGGTTTCTGGTCGGCGGCACCAGCCGAGTCAACTGAACCCAAGAACCCCGCACCCGCCAGCAACGACAGACAGCAACAGAAAAGGTTGATTTTGATTTTCATGATTTATTCCCGACAAATAACTGACCGAAAATTCCCCGCCTCATATCGAAATGGATTTTTTCATCGCCTGCTCCAGCCGGATTTGTGCGTCGGCAAAGGCGTAATCCTGGATCTGCTTTTCAAATTCCGACCAAGCTCCGTCGTTGAACAGTGGCTGCAATGCCGCACGATTCGCCGCGACGAAATCCGCCGCACCCGGATCGAACTCCGAGAGCAGCTTGCCCAGCTGCGCCGCAGCTTCCCGCGATTGCGCCGGGTCGGTCACCGTCGGTGCAGCAGTTGTCGCCGAATTTGAAGCTGGCGCACCCAACCCAGCATTCAACCCAGCGATCAACGGCTCAAGCACTGCTACGACCTGCTGCTTCGCGGCTTCCACCTCCGCTGGCGGCGCTTTGCTGCGAATGACCTTTTCCAGAATCGCCGCCGTGCTGTGAACGGATTTTGCCCCGATGTTGCCTGCAACACCTTTGAGCGTGTGGGCGAGGCGTTCCGCTGTCGCAACGTCACCTTTGCTCATCGCTTCGGTGATCTGCGTGAGCGCCGGACCTTGTTGCTCCACGAACTGCCGGAGCAATTTCAAATACAGCTTCCGATTTCCCGCCACACGCGAGAGTCCATCCGCTGTATCAAGACCGGCAATGACCGGCAGGCCGCCATCGTTTGACGCAGTGGCTTCCGGTGACTTTACATCGACCGGTGACTGAGTTCCGACGGGGTTTGTCGGCTTGTAAAATCGTCCAACCGTCTCGTAGAGATTACTCGGATCAATCGGCTTGGAGATGTGATCGTTCATGCCAGCGGCGAGACAACGCTGTTTTTCCTCCATCGTCGCGTGCGCCGTCATGGCGATGATCGTCAGCGCGGCGAAGCGCGCGTCAGCCCGGAGTTTTGCCGTGGCTTGATAACCATCCATCACCGGCATCTGCAAATCCATCAACACCAGATCGAACGGCGGCGGTTGCGGGCTAGCCGACAAAACGTCCACCGCTTCCTGCCCATTGTTGGCCACCTTCACCGTCGCACCCGCACCTTCGAGCAGTTCGACAGCGATCTGTTGGTTGATTTCGTTGTCCTCGGTCAAAAGGATGCGCGCGCCGCGCAATTTCGCCGCATGCTCAGTCTCTGCCACAGCCCCGATGTCTTCACGCACTTCGGCAAACACATTCACCAGCGTGTCCACGATCATGGACTTGGTCACGGGCTTGACGAGGAAGCCATCGAGCTGCAAACGCTCCGCCTCCTCACGCACCTCTTCGCGTCCGAACGCCGTCACCAGCACGATGGCCGGCTGATGCGTCAACGTCTCGTCGCCCTTGATGTGGCGGCTGGTCTGCAATCCATCCATGCCCGGCATGCGCCAATCCATGAACACGATGTCATACGGCTCGGTAGAGTTTTGTTTTTGCACGGCGGCAATGGCTTCCTTGCCGCTGGTCACCGCATCCACGCGGGCGGCAATGGTGCTGAGTGGTTCTTGCAAGATTTCACGCGCGGCGGGATTGTCGTCCACCACAAGCACACGCAACTTCGCCAGTTTCTCGGGCACAATCTTTCCCGCTCCAGTTGACGCGCCGACACCGAGCCAGACTGTGAAATAAAACGTGCTGCCAACACCAGGCTCGCTCTCCAGCCAGATGCGCCCCCCCATCAATTCGACGAGTCGCAGGCAAATCGTCAGGCCCAGCCCCGTGCCGCCATGTTTGCGCGTGGTGGACATGTCAGCCTGCGTGAAAGGCTGAAACAGCTTCACCGATTGTTCCTTGGTCATACCAATGCCGGTGTCGCGCACGGAGAATTTCAACTGCACCTTTTCACCGGTCCGTTCGAGCTGCTCGATCTCCAATCGGATTTCACCCTTCTCGGTGAACTTGACAGCATTGTTGACGAAGTTGGTAAGAATCTGCCCGAGCCGCAACGGATCGCCAAGCAGCACCTCCGGAATGCCCGGCGCGGCGTGCGCGAGAAATTCCAGGCCCTTCTCATGCGCCTTCTGCGCCGTGAGTGTGGTGACACTCGTGATGACGTCGTCCAGTTTGAAGTCCGTCGTTTCCAGATCAAGCTTGCCGGCTTCGATCTTCGAGAAGTCGAGGATGTCGTTGATGACCGCCAGCAACGACGTGCCGGCGTTGTGGACCTTGCCCACATAATCGCGCTGCTTGGGCGTGAGCTGCGTCTTGAGCGCCAGATGCGAGAGGCCGATAATGGCGTTCATCGGCGTGCGGATTTCGTGGCTCATGTTCGCGAGGAACATGGACTTCATCTGCGTGGCTTCCTCAGCTTTTTCCTTGGCCTGCAAAATCTCCCGCTCCTGCTGTTTACGCAGCGTGATGTCAGTGAAGCTCACCACGGAACCGATGATGACGCCGTGCTTGAGAATCGGCGTCGCGCCGTATTCCACCGGGAAACCGCTGCCATCCTGGCGCCAGAGAAATTCGTCGTCAATCCGACTGGCTTTGCCTTGGGTAAACGCGGCGAACATCGGGCACTCCTCCCGAGGATACTCGCGGCCATCGGCGTGATGATGATGAATGGCAGCGTGCGACGGCTGGCCGATAAGTTCCGCGGCGGTAAAACCCAACATCCGGCACGCAGCGGGATTCACAAACGTGATGTGCCCCTCGATGTCCGTGCCGAAGATGCCCTCGGCGCTCGATTCCAAAATCAGCCGCGTGCGTTCTTCGGTTGTCTTGACCTGTTCGAGCAGTTCTTGCGTGCGGAGATTCCGTTGCAACACCTCCAGACTCAACGCCACGACCGGCAACAAGTCGGCCAGCAATGCGCGTTCGCGTGAAGTAAACGCGTGGAAGCTTGCAACCTCGATCACGCCCAGCAGGGAGTTTTGCGACAACAACGGTAACGCCGTGGTCTGCGTCGGCACGGCGGAACGCAAGTCCCGATGCGATGCGCAGATACCCAGCCGGCAGTTGCGACAGCGAAACGGACTGACGTTCACGCGCGCACTGACCAACCAGCCCTTCGCCCAAAGCGGTGTGGACCGAAGCCGCCTCAGCCTCGGCAAGACCGTACACTGCCACCCGTTGCAAACCCGCCGCCCCTTCTTCCAACAGATGGAAACCCGCCACGCCCCCTCCAATCAGCGGCACGAGTCCGGAGAGCAGGCGCTGTCCGAATTCCTCCAACGTGGTGGCTGCCTGCAATTCTCCGGTCAACTTGGCAGCACTGGCTTTGACCCAGCGTTGTTCCTCCATGGCCGATGCGCCTTGCTTCAACACTTCGACGGAACAGGCCAGCTCCCCGGTTTCATCCGTGGCGTCGGTGAACGGCACTTCCTTGGTATAGTCTCCGGCCGCGATGGTCTGCACCGAAGTGCGCAGGGATTGAATCGGTTTGACGATCCGGCGGAACGTAAACCATCCCAACCCGGCGGTGATGAGAATCGCCGCAGAGTTGGCGATCAACATCCGCGTGCGAAATCGCTCGATCCCGGCTACAGCTTGCCGGCCGGCAGTGGTTGCCAGTTCCTCGATGTTTTTGGTCCATTCCGTGGCGACCAGATTCAAACGCCCGCCTAAATCACTCACCCGTCCATACAGCAAATCAATCGCTTCCCGCGGTTGCCCCGCGTCATGCAACGCCATCGCCTGCCGGGCGCTGGTAATCCAGTCGCGACTCAACGCCTGATACTCGCCCAACAGCCGACGCCCCTGATCGCTGGCCAACAGATGATCAGCATAACGTATCAAGAGCTGCGTGACCTCCTCTTCGCTCCGATCGAAAATCGCCCTGGCCTCCTTTTGATTCGGAAGGTCCTGCGCCAACAGATAGGCGCGGACTTGCACCCGCATCTCGGCGAAACTACGGGTGAGATGCCCCACGGTCGCGAGGGCTTCGATGCGGGACTCCGCGACGAAGCGGCTGCGCTCCTCCACCTGGCTCAATTCCAGCCGGGTGAAAATCCCCAACGCCAGCAACGCCAGCAGCGGCACCGCCAGCAACAACATCAATCGTTTCGCAATCGTCATGTCAGCTTCTCCACAATCTCCATTCCGTTCGCGCGGGAGGAACTCAGTTCACCCGTTTTCCCGCTGGCTGTCCACCACATCCGCCACCGAGGTGAACCGGTCTATGCCACCAAGTTTTGCGTCCAGCCCCTCGCGCCGCAACCGCTCCCGCACCGCCGACCGCGCTTCCACCACTTGCACGCGCACCCCGGCCGCCACGAGTTCTACCGCCAAACCTCCAAGTGTGTGGGCGCTCTGCAAATCCACATACGGCGCAGCAGACAAATCCAGAATCACCAGCTTTGGCGGTGCGGCCTCGGCGCTCACGCGGTCGGCGATGGTGTCGCGAATGTGATCCACGTTGAAATAGATGAGGCTCGATTCGGGCCGGAAGATGAGCACGCCGGGAATCAATTCGTTGTCCGGATGCCGTTCGCGATCCGAGAAGCGTTGCGTGCCGGGAATGCGCCCCAGGAACGCCACGTGCGGACGCGACGCGCGACGCAGCAATTGCACGAGCGAAATAATCGCCCCGATCATCACCCCGCGCAGCAGCCCCGAAGTCATCACGCCCAGCAACGCCCCGGCCGCCACGCTGAATTCCGACCGGCTCGCGTGCCAGAGATGTTTCAACTCCGACGCCTGAAACGAATCCCGCCACCGCGATGAGCACTACCGCCGCCAGCACCGGCTGCGGCAACGCGCTCAACAAATGCGAGAAGAACAGCACGACCACAAGAATGATCCCCGCCGCCAGCGCGCTTGAGAGCGGTGTGCGCGCGCCGCCGCCTTCGTTGACAAGTGATTGCGACATTCCGCCGCTGATGGGAAAACCGCGGCCGAGTCCCGCCGCGAGATTCGCTGCCGCAAGCGCGAGGAATTCCTGATTCGCATCCAGTCGGCCACCATGCTTGGCCATGAACATCCGCCCGATGGCGGCCGTCTCCACCGCGCCCAACATAAAGCACGCTAGCGCCAGCGGCAGCAGATGATTCAAGTCGTCCCAGTGGATTGCAGGCAACCCGACCGCCGGCAATCCTTGCGGCACTTCGCCCAGCAGTTTCACGCCACGCGTGTCGAGTGACAGCGCGGACGACGCGACAATGCCGCCCACAACGATGAAGAGCGCCACGGGTTTGTTCTTCAGGAAAATCTTCCCGAGGATGAGCAGTGCCAGCGCGATGCCGCCGATGGTGATGGAAGCCGGATTAGTTTCGTTCAGGTGCGTGAAAAAGTGCCCGGCGTTCTCCCAGAAACTCCCGTGCGCGCCGTGGAAACCAAAGAGTTTCGGCAGTTGCGTGCTGGCGAGGCAAAGTGCGACGCCGCACTTGAAGCCGGTCATCACGCTTTCCGAAATGAAGTTCACAATCACGCCCGCCTTGGTCAGCCACGCGATGAATGCAATCGCCGCCACCAACAACGCTGTGCCCGCCGCCAGCGCACCGAACCGCGTGGTGTCACCGCCGGCGATTTCCCCGAGCGATGAACCGATCAACAACGAGATGGCCGACGTGACCGTGATGGCCGTGTGGCGAGAGCTGCACAGGAGCCAGAAGAACAGTCCGCCAAACAGACAGGCGTACAACCCGGCTTGCGGCGGCAGGTTTGCCAGTGAGGCATCGCCTAATCCCGCGGGCAACAAATACGCCGCAAGCGTGATGGCCGCCACGAGATCACCGCGCAACCATGCAGGCTGGTAGCGAGTCAACCAGCCCACGGCGGGAATCCAGCGGGCGAGACCGGTGGGCTTTGTGGTTTCGAGGCGCGGGTTCATGGCACAGCGCCGCCGGGCTTTTCCGGGATCGGATTGGGTTTTGATTCGTCTCCCTTGGCGTCGGCACTTGGTTTGGTGGACGCACCAGCATCCGCCGCCGGCACCATCGCCACGAGAATCGGTTCGGTGGCGCGTAGATTCATGTCGCGCTGCGGGAAGGCGATGTTGATACCCAGTTCGGTAAACGAACTGACGATCATCAGGCGGAGATCGCTCGCCACCTGCGCGGAGTTGGCCTGTGTGACATCCACCCAGAAGCGCAACTCGAAGTTCAACGTGCTGTCGCCGAAATTAGTAAACATCACCTGGGGCTTGGGCTCTTTCTCCACCAAGCCATGCCGCTCCGCCACCTCGTTCAAGGCTTGCGCCACCCGCCGGGGATCAGAACCATACGCCACGCCCACCGCGACGATAAAGCGCACCTTGCGATTGGAATAAGTCCAGTTGGTAAGATTTTCTTCGAGCAACGTGCTGTTGGGGATCAACGTCTCCGTGCCATCCCCCAATTGCAGCACAGAAGCGCGCAGGCCCACACTCGTCACCGTCCCCTGTTGCCCACTGACATCGAGCACATCGCCTACACGGAACGGGCGCTCGAACAAAATGATCAACCCGCTGACGAAATTCTTCAGCAACGTCTGCATGCCAAAGCCAAGTCCGATGGCCAGCGCACCGCCGGCGAACGCGAATACGGTCAGCGGAATCTTGACCGAGGTCAGGCTGAACAAAATCAGGCAGACGACGAGGAACGCGCGCAACCAGCGTCGGATCAAGTTGGCCTGGTTGGGCTCGATCTTCAGCCGGCGGACGATGACCGGTTCGACGAGACGCGAAATCAATCCGGTGATCCAGATGCCCACGGCAAGGATGAGAATGGCCATCGCCACCTTGCCCAACGTGATGCTGCGCATGCCGGTAATTTTCTGCCCCTCCACGGTGATGGTGTCCTCGGCGGTGAAGAGTTCAAACGTCCACAGCTTCTTGAACAACGAGCCGGTGTTGGCCCCAAGGCTTTGCACCCGGCCCAGGAACGGCAGCCGGCCGCGGGCCACGCGCAATTCCTCCGCCCAACGATCACTCAGGCGCCGCACTTGATCCATGCGCTGCATGAGGCGACTCATCCATTCCGCCCGTTCCTGCAGGGCGGCGAGACGTTCCCGCACCAACGGCAGCAGTTCGGAATCCGGCGGCAGACTGCGGAGGCGTGCCTCTTGCAATTCAATCTGGGTGGGAGGCTTCTCCTGTTGTTGCTGCTGAAAATCCTTCCACAAGTCGGTACGCGAAAGAAAGCCTTCCAGTCGCCGTTCGGACTCGTTCAGCACCTCGACGCTCCGGCTGTCATGCGCGGCAAAGCGCAATTCCCACATAGCGCGCTCCACGTTCTCGCTCTCCAGGATGAACCGCAACATGCGGGTGATCGCCTGCAGACATTCCAACTCGGTCTCGCGCGTCGCCGCTTTTTCCACGCTGCGTTCCAATTCGGCCGGCGGCGTCTCCGGTCGGGCCCGCGCCGCTCGTAATGCGTTGCGCGCCGTCTCCACCTCCGCTTGCGTCGCGCGACTGCGATCCATGGCCGCTGACAGCTCCACTTCCAATTGCTGCCGGTCTTTTTCCAACCGCGCCTTGACCAAATCGAGGTCGGCTTGGGTGAACTTCACGCTGGCATCCGCAACGATCAGTTGCCGCTGCAACAACTCCAGCCGGGCGCGACTCTCGGCCACAGCTTCCTGGCGCAATTGCCGTTCGGTCTCGAGCACGCTCACCCCGGCGGCCGCCATCTGACTGCGCAAGCGTTCGAGATCACGTTGCCAGGAGATGCGCGTGATCGCCGCGGAATTCGCCTCGCTCTCCAGTTGCTCGTTGAATCGTCGGATCGCCTCCTCCGCTTGGGCCAGCATCTCCCGATTCTCGCCGATCAATTGATCAATCGTGGCCGTGGTGCTCGTGCTGCTGGCGATCTTCGCCTGCTCCGCTTGGATTTCCTCGCGCAACCGGTCGGTGAGCAGGATGGAATACGGGACAGGTTCGGTGAATCGGGTCCATGCCTGCGCCGCGCGCGTCACCTCGGTCCGACGGCGCACCGCCACTTCCAGTTCCCCGACATTGCTGGCCTTCTGTTCCAAAAGCCGCACCAGCCGTTGCAACATCGCCCGACGCAGCGCGATGTCCTGGGGCGTCAGGCCGGCAGAAGCATTGGTCCCGGCCGTAGTGCTGACGACTTCCGCGGCGGCCAGATTGGTGCGTGCCTCCGCCAACCGGACCTCCAATGACGGCCCCAACGGCTGACTGGCCGCTGGCGGATTGGTTTCCGCTAATGCCGTGATCGCATTCACCGGCGACACTGCGCCACTCGCAGTCATGGCAACCAGCAGCAGTCCGAGCAACAGGGCTTGTCCCCACGAGAAATGACAGCCCATGCTCCGCGTTTCGACGCGGAACATCTCGAAACATCGGACACCTGAAATCTTTTTGAAGGATTTACGAATCATTTCTTGGCCCGAACCTTTTTGGCCGGACTTGGTGGCGGTGTTGCGAGCGCGCTGCCCGTACGTTTATCCAGTTCCACCACGGCGGCCACCTTGCCCAACTCCTGCACCTGTTCCGCACTGGTCGTCGCAAACAAATGCATGGCGCGAGCAATGACGCCGGTCCAACCCGTCTGATGATTTGCGCCCAGCCCCGCGCCCGTGTCGCCATGAAAATACTCGTAGAACTGGACGTAGTCCTGCCAGTGCGGATTGTTCTGGAAAACTTGTTCCTCGCCATTCACCGGACGCCGACCCGTTTGATCTTTCAGGAAGATGGTCGTTAACCGCCGTGAAAGTTCCTCGGCCACTTGATACAGATTCATCTGGCGGCCCGAGCCAGTGGGACACTCGACCGTGAAGCCATTCCCATAGAAGGCGTAGTATTGCAACAGGCCGCGAATGATGAGTGCGTTGACCGGCATCCAGATCGGGCCGCGCCAGTTGGAGTTGCCACCAAACATGCCGGTGTCCGATTCGCCCGGCACGTAGCCGACGCGATATTCCTGCCCGCCCGCGTTGAACACATACGGATGCTCCGCGTGATGCCGCGACAACGCCCGGATGCCGTAGGGACTGAGGAATTCCTTTTCATCGAGCATCCGCGCCAAGACGCGCCGGAGTTTGGTTTCATCAAGAATGGCCCCCAACCGTCGCCCAGATTCGCCGGGCTTGGCCGGGTCGTGGATGAACGTGCGCATCTCCGGGCGGGCTTCGAAAAACGTCTTCAATCGCTGCATGATCTCGGGATGTTGCGCGGCAAATTTCCCCTCGAACACCGTAACGGCACACAACGGCAACAGGCCGACCATCGAACGGACCTTCAGGCGTTGCGCGTTACCATCCGGCAACTGGAGCACGTCGTAGAAGAAACCATCCTCCTCGTCCCACATGCCGGTGTTGCCACCCGCGTGAATGGTGGCCGAGGCAATGGACGCGAAGTGCTGCACAAACTTCAGCACCATGTCCCGGTAGCTCGGATCATGGAGCGTGAGCTCCATCGCCATCTCCAGCATGTTCAGGCTGAACAACGCCATCCACGCCGTGCCATCGGCCTGCTCAAGATAACCGCCGGTCGGCAACGGCGCGCTACGATCAAACACGCCGATGTTATCGAGCCCGAGGAAGCCACCTTCAAACGTGTTGCGTCCCGAACGATCTTTGCGATTCAGCCACCAGGTGAAATTGAGCAGCAACTTCTGAAAACTGCGCTCCAGCCAAACAGAATCGCCCTTCCCGTTGCGCTGTTTGTCAAGCAGGTAGGTGAACAGCGTGGCCCACGGATGCACGGGCGGGTTCACGTCGCCGAAGTTCCATTCGTACGCAGGAATCTGCCCGTTGGGATGGAGATAATTTTCGCGCAGCATCAAGTCGAGCTGTTGCTTGCCAAAGTCCGGGTCCACCAGCGTCAGCGGCAACACATGAAAGGCGAGATCCCACGCGGCATACCACGGATACTCCCATTTGTCCGGCATCGAGATGATGTCGGCGTTATACATGTGATGCCACTGGCTATTGCGCGGCGCGGATTTGGCAGAGGACTGGAACGGATTACACCCGCGCTCTTCGAGCCAGCGGTTCACATCGAAGTAATAAAACTGCTTCGACCAAAGCATCCCGGCCAGCGCCTGCCGCATGACGTTAGCTGCGTCGGCATCCAACGAGCGCGGAATCACGCCGGCGTAAAACTCATCCGCCTCCTTCCGCCGGCTTTCCAACACCGCCGCGAAATGTTTCCCAAACGCGCCGTCCGCCCCGTAGCTCTGGCTCAAGGCGCTCGGGGCCACGGTTGTCAGGCGGAGTTGCACCACCTGCGATTGGCCGGCGGGCACGATCAGGCAATGATGCGCGGCCATCTTCGTGCCGGTCTGCTGCGGATTCACCGCCTCGGCCTGGCCGTGGACGACGCAGTTGCTAATGCCGTCCTTGACGAACGGCGTGCGGTTCTCGCTGTTGAACAATTTGCGGTTGTTCGTCTCGTTCTCGGTGAACAACAGCGTCGGCTCGCCATCGCAATACAGGTAACGCTCGCCGAGATCAGCTTCTTTCGCGCACACGGCGGCCTTGTTCCCGGCAGCGATCTGCAGCGCGGCGCGGGGATTGTCTTTGCCCCACGCCCAGCGATTGCGAAACCACAACGTCGGCAACACATGCAACTCCGCCGCCTCCGGCCCGCGATTGTGGACGGTGATCTGGATCAGGATGTCCTCGGGCGATTCCTTGGCGTATTCCACGAACACGTCGAAGTAGCGGTTCTCCGCAAACACGCCAGTGTGCAACAGTTCATACTCCGCCTCGTGCCGACTCCGACTCTGGTTCCCTTTGACGAGCTGTTCGTACGGATAAGCGGCCTGCGGATACTTGTAGAGATATTTCAGGTAGGAATGCGTCGGCGTGCTGTCGAGGTAAAAATAATATTCCTTCACGTCCTCGCCGTGATTGCCCTGGCTGTTGGTGAGCCCGAACAACCGCTCCTTCAGCACCGGGTCTTTGCCGTTCCACAATGCGAGCGCGAAGCAGAGCCGCTGCTTGTCATCCGAAATCCCCGCCAGCCCGTCCTCGCCCCAATGATACGCACGCGAATGCGATTGCTCGTGACTGAAATAATCCCACGCGTTGCCATTCTCGCTGTAATCCTCGCGCACCGTACCCCACTGGCGTTCGCTGAGATACGGCCCCCATTTCTTCCATGGCGTTTCCGGGTTACGGACGGCTTCGAGTCGTTGTTGTTCGGCATTCATAGTGGACTCTGGTTGCGGCAGCCGCACGAGCCTGCCATTTAAAATTGTCTCATTGCGCCGGGATGGTGATGAGCGGCAACCCTTCCTTTTGGCCGGAGTCCGCGAGCGTGAACAGCATCAGCATGAAGGCAAACGCCCGCTTGCTGCGCAGGTCGCGGTCATCAATCCAGAACCATTGATTGCGATACGATACTGCCACCGAGGCGTCGCCCGGTTTGCCTTTGGAACAACGGATGCGCACCAGACCTGTGGGCTGAGCAGCATCGCCCTGGCGCAACCCAGGCGTCGCGCGACCTTCCTTCACGTCTGCTTCCGGCACTTCCGCCTGCGCCGCCATCGTCATCATGATCTGTAACAACGACCGCGTCAGCACCGCCAGTTCCTTGTCATGCGCCGCCGTTCCGCCGAACACCAGCGTGAACTCCGGAGCATCCGGGTCGAGCTTCAACAACTGGCGCAACTCGTGAATTTCCGCGAGCGTCCCTTCGGGAATATCCTTGGCGCGAAATGTCAAAATGCTCGTCTGCTGCTTCTGTGCGTCCTGTTTGACGCGCAGGCTCACTGCACCAGAGCGCTGGATGTTGCGCAACAATTCCAGCACGCGCAAAAAATCCGCCGTGGGTGGCGTCGCCCCGCCCAATCCGGTCTCTTGATTCTTCAAGCCGTTGACGGAAGCCGCCGCCGCCATCAACACGCCGTCCGCCGGCCAGCCAGATTGAATCATGAAGAACACCGACTCGGGTGGCAGCGGTGTCATCAGGGCTTTGACAAATTGATTCCCCGTCAACGGCACATAGGTGATAGTCGGTCGATCCGTGTAACGCGCCGAACCGCTGACCGTGGCGGTATCGCCGCCCATCGTGTTCATCTGGGGAAAGCTCCCACCCGCCGCCAGCGCGGTTTCCAGCGAGTAACCCGACACAATCTGCCCGACATCCACGAAGATCGGCGGATCAAGATAGCGCAGTTTGACGATATTGAGCAGCGTCTGGCGCTTCCACGATTCCGAGATGGAGGAGCTGTAATCCGCACGATCACGCGCCACTGTGCCCGGGCCGATACTCCGACAGCCTGCTACTAACAACAGCGCCGGAAGCGCGAGTCCGAGCAGGCGCAGCGAACAATTGCCGGAGCAATCTTTCCACCAAACAAATTTCTGTTGCATAAAAATGATTCTCCCGTCGGACTAAGCGCCCAAGCCACGTAGTCTTATTATCCGTTCCGCCCAGCTCGCTTTTCAAAGTTGCGCCGGCAAAGAAAACAGCCGCGTCATGGCAAAGACAAACGCAGCGAGCCCCAGCCACAACACCGCCCGCCGCACTTTCGCCACATCGAATTTGGGCGCCGTCCCACCGCAAAACAGCGCCGTCGCGAGCAACACCGTGATCAGCACATAACCACGCGACACCCGCCCCGCCTCGCCGCCTTGCTGCCAGAGTTGCTGGCTCTCGACCTCAGCCGCGTTCGCCTCTTGCAGGAGCCGGGGCTGATAAAAATTTGTTGCAAATGGATGCGTTATGGCGGTGGGGTTCTCGAACGGCTGCGTCGCCATCCAGGCCTGAAAAGCCGTTTTGGCTTCCCCACGAAAACGATCGGCGTAAAAGCGCGCGAGCGGTTCGTTAGTGGTGGCGCGGGCGTTGATGTATTGACTGAACAACATCACATCCAGCATTGCCATCTGGCTGTTCTGCAATTGTGCCGCCGCCGCCCGCCGGCTGGCCGCCGCAGACAGGTTGGTGAGTCGCTGCGCAATCCCGCCCCACACGGTGGCCTGATACGAGCACCAAGCCGTGCCGACCGTCGCCAACGACAATAACAGCAATGCGAACGACTCCAGCGCCACGCTCCGGGCTGGTCGCGGCGGTGCAGTGGGCGCGTCGGGTTTCATGCAAAAGCTTGATTACCGCCGGCGGCCTCCACCGGTCGGGCGCGGCATGGACGGAATAGACGGTCGCGGCGAAGGCGAGGGTTTGGCGATCGGATGCTCGGGTCGCGGCCCTGAGCCCGGCCGATCCGGACGTTCGCCCGGCGGCGGGACGACTACCGTCGGCGGATAGTAACCCGGCCCGTAATACCAGGAATCATAGAAGCCCACGCCGTAATAAAAGCTGCCATGCACGTGCGCGCTGCCGCCACCGCCATCACTCTGACAGCCCGTGGAAACCACAAACAACGCAAGCAGCGCGATGAAAACTTTTCCAGCCCTTGCAAAGGGTTTCATTGCTTGCCTCCTTCCAACTGCGCCACGTCCAGTTCGAGCAATCCAATCGCTCCCCCCGTGGGATCGGCAACGACCGCCACCTTGCCGCCAAATAAATCCGCACTGGGTTCGAGCCAGACTTTGCCGCCAAGTTCCTTCGCCTTCGCGACCGATTCAGCCACACTTTTCACGCGCACGAACGGCAGCCAGTTGGGTGAAATTTTTTCCGCGTCCGCCGGCAAGGTCCGCACTGTCGCGCGGGCAAAGCCTTTGCTCGTCAGCACATAATCGCTCATGCGATTCGTCACGGTGTTCTCCACCACTTCGTAACCGGCCACCGCACTATAAAACTCCGCTGCCTTCTTGCCATCACGGCTGAGTAGTTGAATCCAGACCCAGTCGCCAATGTCCGGTTGGAAATCCATCGGATCACCGCCCTGCGACCGGATGACGCCGAACACCGCGCCTTCCGGATCGGTGAACACTGCCTGCTCGCCGCGCTGCGGCAATTTCTGCGGTGCGGCCACTACTTTGCCGCCCGCCTTGGTCACAGCTTTCTGCGCGCTGCTGACACTCTTCACCGAGATGTAGCCGAACCAACGCGGTTTAGCTTCGCTGTTTGCCGGTTTCGGACGCTGGAACATTCCGGCCAGCGGCCGCTCGTCGTTGGCAGCGATGGTATAGTTGCCCACATCGCGAAACGTCCAACCGAACAATTGCGCGTAAAACTTCCGCGCCGTCGGCACGTCGTCAGTAACCAAATCGCCCCAGACAAACTTGCCCGGCAACCGCTCTTTGGTCGCCGTGGTCAGCGGCGGTAGTTCCAACTGCTCTGCCGCCCACCCACTGCGCCCGCCTAATAACAACACGGCGACGGCAAACGCCGCTGGCATTCTTGATCGAGAGATGACTTTCATTTGACTTGATCCTTTTTAGCTTCGGTCTTCTCCAGCGAAATCGCCAGCGCCTCGGTGTAAGTGACGATGATTTTTTCGCCAAGCTTTAGTTTGCTGAGATTGGGAGAATCCGGCGCGTGCAACGTCGCGTATTTGCCACGCGGTCCTTTGATCGTGATCGTCTGCGTCGGCAAATCTACCCCTTCGACGGTGGTCACCACCTTGAACCGCCGCACCGCGCCTGCCGCCGGGGTTGTGCCGGCGGGCGATTTGTCTGCCGCGTCCACCAGTTGAAACGGCACCTGTTCCTCCGCCGCCGTCGGCGCGCGCAACTCGGCGGCGACCGAGACGTAATAATCCGCCCGCACATTGTCGCCGACCTTCACTTCGTTCAACCGCTCAATCTGCGGGCCAGCGGTAAACGTGACTGAGTTACCGAGCGGTCCCTTCAAGGTGACTTCGCGCGTGGCTTGATCAATCGCCTCGACCGACGCGGTGATGGAGATCAGCACCGTCTTCTCGCGCGTCGGCGTCACAGCAGGCTTGGTAGAATCGGCGGCAGGAACTGCGCTTAAACCTGCGCCCAAAAACAAGCCGCAGACGAGGAGTGGAAGGAGGGATTTTTTCATAGGTTGCCGTTTGTGTTTGGTTGTCGAGAAAACATCGCATCGCCCTGAAACCAAGACCCGGTTTCAGGGCTGCTATTTCGTGATGGCCTTGCCGTCACTACAAACAAATCATCTTCGCCGTGCGCTTATTTATTTCCGCGCGGATGCCTGAGCCGCGGGTTCAACCCAACCGCCCCCGAGCGCACGATACAATTGCACCACGCTCAGCAATTCATTCCGTCGCGCCGTCGCCAGCGCGAGTTCGGCAGTGAAGAGTTCCTGCTCGTTGTAGAGCACTTCAAGATAGCTCGTCACGCCGCCTTCGTAACGGACATTAGCCAGCGCGGTCGCATCGCGATTCGCCTGTGTGCGTTCTTCCTGCTTGGCGCGGAATTCCTTCGTCCGTTGATAGGCGATCAACCCATCCGAAACTTCGCGAAACGCGTTTTGCACCGTCTGCCGATAGACGGCGAGTGCCTCGTCAAAGCGCGCCTTACTCAACTTGTATTCACTGCGCAAACGTCCACCCGTGAACAACGGCAACGTCACCGCCGGACCGAACTGCCACGTGCGCGCCGGCGAGGTGAACAGATCCGACAAGGCCACGGATTGATAGCCGTAGAAGCCGGTCAACGTCACGGTCGGGAAGAATGCGGCCTTCGCTTCGCCGATGCTCGCGTTAGCGGCCACAAGCTGTTGTTCCGCGATGCGGATATCGGGCCGGCGCTCAAGCAACGACGACGGCAAACCAGGCGGCACTTCCCCGCGAACGGTCTGCGATACCAACGGCGTGCCACGCTGAACCGGACCAGGATTGCGCCCCAGCAGGATGTTCAGAAAATTTTCCTGTTGCTCGATGCGGCGATGGATTTCCGCGATGGACGCCTCCGCCCCCGAAACCAGAATGCGGGATTGATAGACATCGGACATTGCAGCCACCCCTCCATCAGCACGTGACCGGGTCAGTTCCAGGGAGTTAGTACGCGCGCTATACGTCTGTCGGGCCACTTCGAGTTCCAGATCAAACTCCAGCAAATCAAAATACGCGGTGGCCACCTGTGCCACGAGCGTGTGTCGCACCGAACGCTGGGCATCGATCGTGGCGAGCAATTGCGCGCGGGATGCTTCGGTCGCGCGGCGGATGCGGCCCCACAGATCAACTTCATAGGCCGGCATCGAGACAAATACATCGCCGTAATCTTGATGCGGATTCAGCCCGGCCGGAATCGGCGAAGGCCCGCGTTCGGAAGAGCGCGTGGTGACATAGTCGCCACCGGCATTGACGGTCGGCAGGAACTGCGAGCGGGTGACACCCAAGATGGTCTCCGCTTGCAAGACGCGCGCCGCGGCGATCTTGACGTCCCAACTGTTCGTGAGGGATTCGTTGATGTAAGCGGTCAGTTGCGGGTCTTTGAACGTCTCCCACCAGCCGAGTTCGGCGAAGGAATTCGTTCCGCTGGGTGCGTTCGTGTCTGACGCCGCCCGCCGGAAATTTTCCGGTGAATGCGTTTCCGGGCGTTTATAATCCGGCCCGACCGCGCAACCCGCCGCGACCAACGCCGTCACGGCGCCCGTCCAAAGCAAATTCTTTTGAAGTGTTTTCATCAGTGCGCTCCTCCTTCCTTGGCCGGAGCCGCTGCCGGCGGGGTTGCGGGAGGAACCGGTTTCTTGCCGCCGCGTTCGACGATGCGTTGCACAAACACGTAACAAACCGGGATAATGAACAAGCCCAACACCGTTGCGATGGTCATGCCGTAAACCACACCCGTGCCCATCGTGCTGCGCGCCGCCGCGCCGGAGCCGGTCGCCAACATCAACGGCACGCAACCGAGAATAAAGGCGAACGACGTCATCAAGATCGGTCGCAAGCGCAAGCGCGCGCCTTCCACCGCCGCGTCGAGGAGATCCACGCCTTCGTCGCGTTTCATCTTGGCAAACTCGACGATGAGAATCGCATTCTTCGCCGCCAGACCGATGAGCATGACGAGACCGACTTGCGCATACACGTTCAGATCGAAACTGCGCACCAACATCCCAACCATCGTGCCCAGGATGACCGTCGGCGTGGCCAGCAACACAGCGAACGGTAAGCCCCAGCTTTCGTATTGCGCGGCGAGCAACAGGAAGACGAACAGCACCGCCATACCGAAGATGATCGGGGCCTGGCCTTCCGATTTCTTTTCCTGCAACGTCAGCCCGGACCATTCGTAGCCGGTTTCGGAAGGCATGGTTTTCATCACTTCTTCGATGGCCTTGATCGCCTGGCCGGAACTGTAACCCGGCGCGGGCGCACCCATCATCTCCGCCGCGTTGTAGAGATTGAAGCGCGTGACAAAGTTCGGTCCGGACATCTTGCTGATCTTCACCAGCGTGCTCAGCGGCACCATACCGCCATCATTGTTGCGCACGTAAAATTGGCCGATGTCCTCGGGCTTGCTCGTGAATTGCGCTTCCGCCTGAAGGAAAACTTTATAGACGCGACCGAAGCGGACGAAGTCGTTCACGTAAAGACCGCTCAAGTAGGTCTGGAGCGTGGAGAAAATGCTGTCCACAGGAACCCCCAGCGTGCGGGCTTTTTCGCGATCCAATTCTACCTTCACCTGCGGCGTGGAGGGATTGAACGTGGTGGTGATGCGACCGATCTCAGGACGCTTGGCCACGGCTTCGCTGAGCTGCTTCACGTAACCGGCCAATTGGGCGATGCTGCCGCCCGAGCGATCCTGCAACTGCATCGAGAAGCCGGACACGTTGCCGTAACCGGGCAGCGGCGGCGGCCCGAAGGCGAACGCGCGCGCGCCAGGGATGGCGGCGAACTTCTTGTTCCATCCTTGCGCAATGCCCTTGGCGTGCAACTCCGGCGACTTGCGTTCTTCCCACGGTTCGAGCCCCACGAACATGAGCGCGGCGTTGGGCACATTCAGCGAATTGAGAATGTTCATGCCCGCCAACCCGACCGCCGAGCGCACGCCCTTCGTGCTGCCCACGATGGCTTCCACCTGCTTGAGCACCTCGTCGGAGCGTTGCAATGACGCGCCTTCGGGCAATTCCACCGCGACAAACAGATACCCCTTGTCCTCATCCGGAATGAAACCGCCGGGAACAAACTTGCCGATGAACCAGATGCCAACCACGACCATCACCAGCAACAACATCGACCGGGTCGCCTTGCGCGCGAGCACGCCGACCCATTTACCATAACCTTTGCCAAGGTTGTCGAACGAGGTGTTGAACCACTTGAAGAATTTCGCGATCAGTCCTGTGCCCGGCGTCGGCTTTTTGAGCATCAAGGCGCACAACGCGGGACTCAACGTCAGCGCGTTGATGACCGAGAACACTACCGCAACCGCAATAGTGAGCGCGAACTGGCTGTAAAGCTGGCCGGTCACGCCGCCCATGAACGCCACGGGCACGAACACCGCGCACAATACCAACCCGATGGCCACCACCGGTCCGGACACTTCCTTCATCGCCAGCCGCGTGGCCTCGACTGGCTCCTTGCCGTGTTCGAGATGATGTTGCACCGCTTCGACGACGACGATGGCGTCGTCCACGACGATGCCGATGGCCAGCACGAGGCCGAACATCGTCAGCACGTTCACACTGAAACCGAGTACCAGGGGAACATGATGAATGCACCCAGCAAAGACACCGGCACAGTACCACATCGGGATGATTGTAGCGCGGAAACTTTGCAGGAAGACATAGACCACGATGAGCACGAGGAGAACCGCCTCGAATAGCGTGTGGACGATTTCATCCATCGAAGCTTTGATCGGCAACGTGGAATCGAGCGTGATGTCGTATTCCATGTCCGCCGGGAAACGGGTCTTGGCGGTTTCCAAAATTTTCCGGACGTTGGCGGCGGTGTCGAGCGCGTTCGCGCCGGGGGCGAGATAGATGCCGATCGCGCCGGCGGGCGACTTGTTCAAGCGCGCCCGCAAATCGTACGTCTGCGCGCCAAGTTCCACGCGGGCCACGTCCTTGATTTTCACCTGCGAACCGTCGGGGTTGGAGCGGATGATGATTTCCTCGAACTCCTTCGGGTCTTTCAGCAAACCGAGCGCGCGGACGTTGAACTGACTTTCGGTGCCAGCCGGCGCGGGTTCAGCGCCGATGCGACCTGCAGGCGACTGCGCGTTCTGTTCCTTGATGGCATTGGAAACATCCGACGGCGTGATGCCGAGCATCGCGAGCTTATCCGGGCGCAACCACACGCGCATGGAATAATCCTGCGCGGTGAAGTTCTTCACGTCACCGACGCCTTTCACGCGCTTGATCTGATCCACCAGATTGATGTCGCAATAGTTGCCGAGGAACACGGCGTCGTACGAACCCTTGGGCGAATTCAGCGCGACCACCATCAGGATGTCCGGACTGGAACGATTGACGACGACACCCTCCTTCTTCACCGCGTCCGGCAACTGCGCCTCGGCTTGGCCGACGCGGTTCTGCGCGTTGACCTGCATGATGTCCACGTCCGTGCCGACATCGAAATACACGTTGAGCGTGAGCTTACCGTCGTTCGCGTTGAACGACTGCATGTAGAGCAATTTGTCCACGCCATTAACCTTGGACTCGATGGGCGTGGCGACGGATTCCATCACCGCCTCCGCCGCCGCGCCGCGATAGGTCGTGGTGACCTGGATCATCGTTGGACTAACCGGCGGATATTCGGAGATGGGCAGGCGCTTGAGCGAAATCGCGCCTACGATGACCGTCAGGATGGCGATGACCATCGCGACGATCGGACGACGGATGAAAAAGTCAGCCATAACGCGTTAGTTCTTTTTGGCTTCAGCTTCCTTGGCGGGCGCGGCGTCCTTGGTGGCTTGCGCCGCCAGCTTCAATTCGTCCGCGGTCATTGGCTTAACCACCGCGCCTTCGCGCACTTTCTGCAACCCTTCCACCACGATGCGGTCACCGGACTTGATCCCTTCCAGAATCAACACCCCCCCGGCCACCGGGTCGCCCAACTTGACCGCGCGCTGCGTCGCTTTGTCATCCGGGCCGATAACCCACACGAAATTTTTGCCCTGCAACTCCACCACCGCGCGCTCAGGGATGACGATACTGTCGGGTGGCGTGCCCAGATCCACGCGGATGCGGGCGAACATGCCCGGGCGAAGGAGTTTTGCGTGATTGGCGAATTCAGCGCGCACGCGCAACGTGCCAGTCTTCGCATCCACCGCGCGATCAATGAACACGAAACCTCCCTTTCTCCGCATGCTCTGAACCATCGGCAAGCAGAAGCGTGACGGGCAATTCTGCGATCTGCCGGCCAGTCGTGCGCACCTTGGCTTCCGCCGCGAGATACTGGACTTCGCTGACACTGC
>JASGKY010000061.1:0-55009 GCA_049840435.1 Verrucomicrobiota bacterium
CACCAGAATCCGCAACAGCACCTATCCGCCCACAGTCAGCAAATCCGTTACCCGGCTCGCTCCTCACCGAGACTCGCCACCTCGCTGGCGCAAGGAAGTTGCCAGCGTCCTGACCACCGATCAGATGCTTGCCAAACGCATCGCCGCGTTGGGCCGCGAGATCGAGCATCCGCCGGGCGACATGGTGGTCTCGCTGACGCACGTAGGTTCATTGGCGATCTCATCCGGCAACTCTCGCATCCGTTGCGGCTCGATTTCATGGGCGATCCAGCTTACGGCAAGGGCACGGAGTCGGGCGACCGGCTTCAGCGTCAGAAGGAACTGCGGCTCATGTCAAGGGTCGCGATGTCTTGCTGGTGGAGGGCTACATCCTCGACACGGGCAGCGGCATTGCGGGCGTGGTGCCGCAGAAACTCTGCCTGCTCGGACCGAGGCATCCGCACGCCTGCGTGTTGTTGCATAAAACCTCACGACGCATCGAAAAAGTGACGGCGATATCATCGGCTTCAGGATCCCCACCAGTTTGTCGTGGGCTACGGGTCAGATTTCGCCGAAAAATATATTGGCAACCTGCCGTTCGTGGGCGTGCTCAAGCCGAAGATGTACGCCAGCCCAAAACCGAAGCCACGCGTCAAGAGTGCCACGCGCTAAAGTAATCAAGCCTTTGCGTCCGCGCAGGTTTGTGACGTGAAGCAATCTTTCCAGTGCAAATCCGCGTTCAGTCTGATTCCGACTTCAAAGAGCTGACCGGCTGCGCGGTACAAACGACGGAAACCCGCACCAGGCGCAACACTCGGGGCTTTGCATGATCAACTCATGACGCGTTTTCCTGAAATTAGATGCGATGAAGAAGTCCACGCTGCTGGCCGTGGGAGTGGATACCATCAGCCGCGCAGCTATGGTGCCAAAGGAGGGCGAACAGGTTTCCTCGTGCTCCTGCGCAAGGCGGCTGGATTGCGACGCTCGCGAGTGTCGCAGTTTCGCAGTCACACACCGCGGAGAGATGAAAGACAACTCACCATCACCACCGAAGCCGTAGCCCCAATGAAGGCGGCTTTCCGGATTTCCCGACGCCAGATGTCGGCAGGCATGGGCGCGGTGGTGAATTTCCTAGGCGTTGTGCGCGGCAGCGAGGAAGGCAAGGCTATCTCTGCCGAGAATACGAGGCATTCAGAGAAGACGGTGGTCCTCCCCCACTCAATCTGCTATTTGACGACATGGCCAAAAATTGGCCCATCGAATCCGTGCGCCTGGTGCATCGCGTTGGCATTGTAAAAGTGAATGAGCCTTCGCTTTGGGTGGTAATTGTTGCATCTACATCGGGGCGGAGCATTTGCCGCATGCTAGTGGTTGATTGACGAGATGAAACGCGTCGTGCCGATTTGGAAAAAGCCGCGGACATAGCTAATCCGTTTATCCAGCATGCCCCAGATTGTTGTAGTCTGTGGACGCCCGGTAATGATCCTTAACGTCCCCACCCAATATGACGACTGATCGTCCGGCCACACCGCTGACATGGCGGATAGGCATCGCTGCCGCAGTCCTTCTGATTGGAGGCGTGGCGTTTCTCACCCGTGATTTCATCGGTCCACGCGGCCAAGCTGTTGCCGGCGTGCTGTGCTTCTTCGGCTTGGTCGCCAACGAAGGCTTCGGTTTAACTTGCGTGCGGTGAACGGTCCACGATCGGCTGGGCATCGTCTTGCAACGTCTCCTCGTAATCCTTGGCGCTTAAAGTGCCGTTCATCAAAAAGGGTTTTGAGTCGGCCAAGGACGTCGTCGTCAGCTTCATTGGCTTTTGGACCGTGGCTGTGAAATTTGTCTTCGGCGATCTTGCGCGTTCGCATCCAGCGGGATCGTCTTTATTCCGCACAGACTCTTTGTTCTTCTTTGCGTTCAGAGTGCTGCCGCCCATATTGTTCGTCTCCGCGTTCTTCACCATCTGCTCACCATTACGGCATCCTGCAACGCATCGTGCGATTGATGGCCAGGGTGACGTGCAACTCACGGGTACGAGCGGCGCGGAAACCCTTCGGTCCGGCCAACGTCTTCATGGGCCAGACCGAAGCGCCGCGGCTGATCGCGAAACCGACGCGCGCCCCGGACGGCCACCGTCGTCGCCCTCATGACCCAGTGGCTTCGCGCACATTCGGCGCGGTCTATGGTGGTTTACATCAGCTACGGCGCTGATCCAGTCGCCGTATTGACGACGTGCATCATGGCCTGTCCATGTAGCCCTGATCTCTTCCAAATTATTCATGCCGGAGATCGACACCGGAGACAGCAGGTACAATTCACTCTGGGAAAGAAAAATCGCCTTACGTCAACGGCATTGATGCGGCCGCGTCCGGCACCACGGACGGACTGAACTCTCGCTCTAATGTTGCCGCCATGCTCATTGTCTTCATCGCCTTCGTGGCAATGTTTGACGCGATTCTGGGCAAAATCGTGCCTGACCTGACGCTGTCGAAACTCTTTGGCTGGATTTTCTCACCGGCGGCATTTCTGATGGGCGTCGAGCAGGCGGATGTTTCAAGTCGGCACGTTGCTGGGAACGAAGCTCGCGACGAACGAACACGTGGCTTACTTGCTAATGAAAGGCTGGAAGACCACGCCGGAGTTCATGACCGACCGCTCGTATGTGCTGGCGGCATTCGCGTTGACCGGATTTGCGAACTTCGCCTCCGTGGGCATCCAGCTTGGCGGCATCGGCGCGATGGCCCCGGATCGCCGCCCGATCTGGCGCGGCTCGGTCTGCGGGCGTTGTTCGTCGGCTTCACCGCCACGCTGCTGAACGCCGCCATCGCCGGGATTTTTATTTGAGCAACCCGCCGGGAGTCGCTACAACTCCGCCATGCTCAAGACCGGGATCCTGAATCCACGCGTCCTCGACCTCCTCGCCCGCATTCGTCACACCAATACGCTCGTCATCGCGGATCGTGGGCTTCCCGTTCTGGCCACAGATCGAGACCGTGGACATTTCGCTGGTGGACGATGTGCCGACGGTGCTGCAAGCGTCGGCCGCGGTGCGCGGTCAATCGTGATCGGCAAAGCGTGGATGGCGCAGGAGTTTCTCAAGGCGAACGATAGGAAAACGCAGGCCGCCTTTGCAACCGTGTTAAAAGGCGTTCAGCTCACCCACTGAGCCGCATGTGGAGTTCAAGAAGCGCATTTCACACGCCATCGGCCTCATTCGCACCGGTGACACAACCCAGGACGGGAACATCATTCTGGAGTCGGCCTGATCAGCCCTTTGACTCGTCATTCGGGATTCCGACGCGGAAGTGGAGCGCGAAGTTTTTTGGAAACCCAGGCTTCCAAGGGACGCAATGGCCCCAGCCATCGGTAGAGCGGTGAATAAATCAAGCGTACCGGAAGGTGGAAAGAAAACATCACCAACGACGTGCGGAACAATGACGAGGTGACCTTCGAGCCAATCTTGTCGGTCCATTCCGTGGGCACTTCCTTGACGGCGAAACCGGCGCGCTTGAGGGCCACGATCAGATTCACGTCAAAGGCCAGATCAGCGATGCGCAGGCTGGAGTGGATCTTTTCCACCGCCGTGCGGCGCATGACTTTGGCCGGGCATTGCGTGTCCTTGATGTTCATCCGAGAGCAACGTTTGCACGACGAGATGGAAGCAGCGGCTGGTGAAGCGGCGCACCCACGGCTGCGCCTGATGCAGCACCGCTCCCGGCAACCAACGCGACCCGATAATACAGTCTGCTTCGTTCAGTCCGCTTGGCTAACGCATGAAACGCGGCTGGCGGAGTCGCGCCGTCAGCATCCACATAGCCCACGATCTCCGCCTCGGAAGCCAGCTTGAGCCCTTCGATCAATGCGCCGCCTTTGCCAATGGGATCGGGGAAATCTAGAAAGCGAATGAAGGGAAAACTCTTGGCGACAGCTTCGACCACACCCCGCGTGTTGTCGCGACAACCGTTGAGCACTACGACGAATTGAAACTCGCCCTGGTAGTTGCCTTGAAAATAATGCCCGAGCTCGCGCAGCACCGGTCCGATGCGCGCTTCTTCGTTGTACGCAGGAATCAGCAACAACAGACGAGGCTCAGGCACGCAGTTTTGTAGCAAGGGGCGCAGAAAAAGTCGAATCGCGAATCAGCGGCAGCGATCGTCCCTCCCGAATTCTGTCAGTGAAAGACGCTCTTGATGAAACGCGGTTCGTTCTGTGCCTGCGTCAGCCGCCAGAAATACACCGCGATACCGCCGATCATTAACACGTTTACCACTTGAAACACTCCGTCCCAGACTTGGAATTGGTGGCGGACCGCCTCGACTTGCTCCTTGGATTGGTTCGGCGCGTATTGGGCACGCTGCAACCGGGTCAGCTTGGGACAAAGCCAGAGCCCGCCAATCAGGCTGCCGATGAAGAGCGCCGTCAACAACCCGACCCAAAGCTGGCGCGGCAGCCGCCCGAGATACAACCATTCTGCCACCAGATGCACCCAAGCCAACAACGCGCAGAGGATTTGCAGATGGAAAAGCCGCGTAAAAATGATCTGCGTCAGCGCGCCGGAGACTTGCTCGAAGTATTGCATCCCGAGCAAAGCCATGGTGGCACGCGAGTTCATCGCCACCAGCAACGCCGTGGAGCAAAACACCATCGCGCCCAGCCAGACGGCGGCGTTCAGCAACCCGACAAATCGAAGCACCCCAGTCATAGTTCAAACCGTAGAAACATTCCTCCGCCCTGCCAAGCCCGGATGTTGGCACAAAAAAAGCCCCGGCATGAACCGAGGCTTTCGTGCAACTTGATTGAACCAGATTATTTCAACCGGTCGAAATTCTTCTGCAGAATCTGCCAGTCTTTCAGACCTTTGACTTTTTCCTGCATGGACTTGTTGATCTCGGCTTCTTTCGTGTTCTTGGTCGGCTTCGCGTTCTTGTAGAAGATGCCGAAGCGGCCCGGGAACGGTTCATCAGCCAGCTTGTAGGCAGCCATCTCGTTCGTGACGTCGTGATCGGCGGGGACGGTGTTGAACACGCCGCCTTTGCGCGGGTTGCTCGCGTCGAACGCGCCTTCATAGAACTCGACGCATTCGCTCAAGCACTCAATGAAGCTGAAGCCGTCGTGATCCATCGCGGCTTCCATCATCTGGAGGACGTGATTCGGATTCGTGTGCGTGGTGCGGGCCACAAACGTCGCGCCCGCCGCAATCGCCTGTTTCATCGGATTGATCGGATAATCCACCGCGCCCCATTGGTCGGTTTTGCTCTTGAAGCCTAGCGGTGATGTGGGCGAGGTCTGCTTCTTCGTGAGGCCGTAAACCCAGTTGTCCATCACGCAATAGGTCATCTTGATGTTCTTGCGCGCAGTATGATTGAAGTGATTACCGCCGATGGAGAAGGCGTCGCCGTCGCCGCCGAACACGAACACGTGCAGGTCCGGGCGTGAGAGCGAAATACCGCTCGCGAACGGCAGCGCGCGACCGTGGATGAAGTGTGCGCCGTGGGCTTGCACGAAATACGGGAAGCGGCTCGAGCAGCCGATGCCTGCGACCGTGGTGATCTTTTCGTGGTGCATCTTGCGTTTCTCAATCAGCTTGAAATACAGCGCGAGCACGGAGAAGTCACCGCAACCGGGACACCACGTCGGGTGATCGGCGGCCACTTCTTTCTTGGTGAGGCCTTTGCGTTCTTCCGGCGCAGGAACGCGCGGAATCAAGGCTTCAGCGGACTTGGGAGCTTCTGTGAGAGTCTGGCTCATATAAATAAATTGGTTAGAATTACTGTTTGCGCAAGCCTTCGGCGACGTTGGTTTTCACACGGTCGAGAATTTCCTTCACCTTGAAGGTAAGGCCATCGGTCTTGTTGATGCCACGAATCTTCGGATCGCAGAAACGGGAGCGGAGCAAACCGCCGAGCTGGCCGAAGCCGTAAAGGCCTTCGTCGTTCATTTCGACAACGAGGACGTGGTTGAAGCCGGCAAAAATATTTTCCAAGCCGGGCGGCAACGGATTGAGATGCTTGATATGCAGCGAAGAAACGCTGTCGCCAGCGGCGCGGGCGCGATCCACAGCCTCCTTGATCGGGCCTTGGGTCGAACCCCAGCCGACGAGCAGAACATTGCCTTCCGGCGGACCGTAAACTTTCGGCGTCGGCAGCGTGTTGCCGAGCGCCTGCAATTTCTTGCGGCGCTTCGCCATCATCTGCATGTGCAGCTTAGGCGAACCGGTCGGGTGACCGAGTTCATCGTGCTCGAGACCGGTGACAATCGGATATTTACCGCTCTGAATCCACGTGCCCGGTGGCAAGTGCTGCGTAATGCCGTCCTTCGCAGAAAGGTCGTAGGGCTTGTGATCTGCGACGGGCTTGAAATCGGGGGAGATGTCCTGGCAAACTTTTTCGAGGTTCGGTTCGGTGAAGGCTTCGATGCGGGTAGCGATGCCTTGGTCGGTGAGAAGAATGACGGGAACGCTGTATTTTTTTGCAATGTTCACCGCTTCAATCGCGGAATAGAAACAATCTTCTACGTCCGCCGGTGCAATGACCACGCGCGGAGAATCACCGTGACCACCGAAACAGGCGATGTTCAAGTCCGACTGCTCGATGTTCGTCGGCATGCCCGTGGACGGACCGCCGCGTTGCACGTCAATGATGACAAGCGGCATTTCCGCCATGACCGCCCAGCCGAGCGCTTCGGTT
Source organism: Verrucomicrobiota bacterium (assembly GCA_049840435.1). Taxonomy (GTDB): domain Bacteria; phylum Verrucomicrobiota; class Verrucomicrobiia; order Limisphaerales; family JADLHS01; genus JADLHS01. The sequence goes on from JASGKY010000061.1 coordinate 6,663, forward strand.
TTGAGCGAGATACCCGGACCGCTCGACCCCGTGACTGCCACGCGACCCGCGTAACTACCACCGATGGCCATCGAGATGGCCGCAATTTCGTCTTCGGTCTGCATGAACGTGCCACCGTATTTCGGCAGTTCGCGACGGAGAAGCTCCATGATGTCGGACCACGGTGTGATCGGATAACCCGCGCCGAACCGCACGCCCGCCGCGATCAAACCGTAGGCAATCGCTTCGTTGCCGTTCATGACGACCTGATGGCCGCTCTTGCCTTTGCTATCAACGAACTTGAAAGTTTCCAACACGCCGCCGAGCGAGTGCGAGTAACCGGCATGGAACGCGGAGAGCGCGTTCTTGACGATGCTCTGATCTTTGCCAGTGAAACGCTCCGTGATGAGTTTTTCGAGCTTCGGAATATTCAGGTCGAACATTTTCGCGATCAGGCCAAGCGCGTAGATGTTTTTACCCTTGTCCTTGGCCGTACCGCCAATGGCTTCGACCGTCAGACCGGAAATCGGGATGCCGATGTGGTGATAATCCTTCTGCCACTCACTCTTGGCTTCGACATGGTCCGAATCATAAAGCACGATCCCGCCCTTCTTGAGCGAGTTGATGTGGCCTTCGTAGGAATGCTGATAAAAGGCCAGTAACACGTCGGCTTCATCACCGGAGCTGAGGACTTCGCCCGAACCAATGCGGACTTGGAAGATGGACGGACCGCCGGAGATGGTGGACGGAATCGTCATGAAGGTCATGACTTCCTGTTCGCTGCGCCCGGCGAGACGGGCGAGGAAACCGCCGATGGCTTGAATACCGTCTTGGGAGTTACCCGCGATGCGAATGACCGCCTCGGAGATCTTGGAAATCTTCGGCGCTCCGCCCGCGTTGGGGGTGGCTACTGTTGAATCGCTCATGAAAACTTTCTATTCATTGCGCGTCACGTTTCGAGGGGACAACTCGACCGCTTCGCGCGACACACTGTGCTTTCTCACAGTACCAAGCGATGGGGTAGAGTCAATTTCTTCTCCGTCATATATCGGTTGTTAATGGCCGATCCATGACTGCCACGCATGGAAATGTCGCGTTTTAGCCACAAAAGTAAGAACGCTTCATTTTGCGAAGCGCGGCGATAAGAAATCAAAATCAAACCATTGCCCGATTATCTTAAATGATTTTCCAATCCTTCGGCAACGCCGTGACCGCAATTCAACTCACTGACAAAGCCGCCCTGTTTTTTGACGAGCTCTTTGACCTGCGGAATCGCATTGGCAGGCGACACGAGATAGCGCGCGAACTCGGTCTTGAGCATCGGTAGGTCATTTAGATGATCGCCCGCTGCCAACACCTCCGCACTCGTCAGGTTGAGTAGTCGGGTCAATTCCGCCAGCGCTGTGCCTTTGTTGTATTTGATGTGACTGAAGCGCGCATAGATGTCGTTACGCACCACGGTCATTTCTGGAAAGCGCCGGCAAAACTCATCCAACCGTGCATGAATCACATCCGCATCGCCATTGTTCCCGGCGATCAAACAGAACGGCGACCACGCATCCTCGTAAACCGTCGCCTTGAAGCGCTCATTCACCCAATCCATCAAGGCCGACACCTCCGGTCGCACCCGCGCAAAAAGCTGTTCGTGATCGCGATGGCACGCCGTATTCCACAGCTCGACCGGCACGTACCGCACGCCGTCGTGCCGATAAATTTCCCGCTCCACCAAGACCAAATAGTCCGGCAGCACCGGAATCCGCGCGCGTCCCAGCACCTCCATTAGGCTCGCCATCTCGCGTCCGGTATTGATGACCCACTTCACTCCGCGCTGCTGCAAATCGCCGATGAGCGAGACAAAACGCGGCGAGATGGGCGGATTCTCAAACTCGGCGAACAACGTCCCGTCGAAGTCCGTGGAAACTAATTTGATTGGTAAACTCATCGTCGTGCGGTGCAGTATATCAGGGCCAGACAACACAACGCAAAGTTTGATGAGCGCCCCGCAGGAACAATACGACGACGCGATGTTCGCCTTCAGCCAAGGCGATTACGACGCGTGCATCGAGAAACTGCGCGCCATCCTCGCCGCCGACCCGACGCATTTTGACGCCCAACTCTCCCTCGGTATGGCGTACTATCGCAAAGGCGATTTCGCCACCGCCATCGCTGAAGGCCACAAAGCCGAGCAACTCCGCCCTAAGGAGCAGCTCGTTCACACGAACCTCTCGCTGTTCTACATGAAATCCGGCAACAAGCAGACCGCCGAGCATCACGGCCTGCAAGCGCGCATCGCCTCCTGGCGCGAAGACAAATCCAAGCCTGGCGAAACACCCGCCACCGCCTCCGATCCCGACCTAGCCTTCGTTAAACCACCCACGCCGCCCCCCATCAAGCCGCCGGAGAAATTCCCCGACATGCCGTGGAAGAAAAAGAAGGCTGACCATTGATCGCTAAAAGCTGATAGCTTAAACCTGAAAGCTCTTATGAAATCCGCCTACGAACTCGCGATGGAACGCCTCGAAAAAGCTTCGCCCACCGCCAAACTCACCACCGAACAAAAGAAAGAAATCGCCGAACTCGAATCCAAGGCCAAAGCCAAGACCGCCGAGCGCGAGATTGCTTTGAAGGAGGCAATCGCCACCGCTTCAGAAGCGGGCGACTTCGAGAAAGTAGAACAACTTCAGCAGCAACTGATCAAAGAACGCAAAGCCATCCAAGCGGACTTGGAGGAGAAGAAAGAACGCGTTCATCAGCAATCGAAACGAAAATAGTTTCGTGCGGTTCGCCGGTTCTCGACTATGCTGGGCGCATGTTCGACGACTTGAACGACCTTTATCAGCAGGTCATTCTCGACCACTGCAAGAAGCCGCGGAATTTCCACGAGATGCCGCAGGCCAGTTGTTCCGCGCAAGGCCACAACCCGCTCTGCGGCGATCAACTCAAACTCTTTCTCGCGCTAGACGGCGACACCATCAAGGACATCAGCTTTGTCGGTTCGGGTTGTTGCATCTCGAAGGCATCAGCGTCGTTGCTGACAGAATTTGCCAAGGGCAAAACCAAGTCGGACGTAGAAAAGATGTTCGGTGAAGTGCGGGACATGGTCACCACCGGCAAATATTCTGAAGACGTCGGCAAGCTCGCCGTCTTTGCGGGCGTTTACAAATATCCGGCGCGCGTGAAGTGCGCCATCCTCGCCTGGCACGCCGTCATGGGCGCGTTGAAAGGTGATGCCAAACCCGTCACGACCGAATCCGAGCAGGTTTAATCATCACGCCTTTTGCGCCAAGCCTAACGGCGTCCTGTATAAATCAACGCCGCCCCGACCGTCACCAGCACCGCCCCCCCGACGTATAGCCACGTGATACGGTTGTTGGTGGATGAGCTGAACATCTGGTGCCAATGGCCTTGGAAAGTCCGCGACTCGCGGTAGCCCCACACCAGCGCCGCGGTGCCAGCGGCTAGACAGACAATGGCAAACGTCTTCTTCATGCTTCGGACTTCGATCCGTCAGTAGATACGGTGGGTTCTTCGGCTTCGCAGCCGAACTCCGGGCAGCAGGAGCACGAAGTCCCGTAACAGTCGGAACACAATTTCTGTTCCCCGAAATCAAATGCGCCGAACCGCCCGCATTTGTCGCAGGTCAATTGTTCCTCAATTTTAATTTCGGCACTCATCGGATTACGATGGCATCACATCTTATCCTTGGCGAGATTCATCGCGATGTAAGCACCATGGAACAAGGCGAACACGATCAGCCCGATGCCCGCAACTTGCTCCAATCGCCGCATCGTTTTGGGGCTATATTTCTTGTGGCCCACTGAGATCGCCCAACTTAATCCGGCAAACCATAGCCCGACGCTTAACGTCACGCCCGCGAGACAGGATAATTTACCCTCCCAAGTCGGCTTAACCCAGCCACGGGCGAGGAAATTCGCGCCGAGTACAACCCAGCCAATCAGCACGCCGGGATTGGCGAGTGTACGGACAAATCCGATCATAAACGCCGAATGCGGATGAAATTTCTCCTCGATTCGCGTTTCAAAGTCATGCTCCAGCTTCTCCATCACCGGGCCGGGTTTTGCGACCAGGAAGCGCACACCAAGAAAAAGCATGAACGCAAAACTGAAGACTTCCATCGCTGATTTGACCGCCCCTTTTTGAAAGAAGGCTGCAAAACTGGTGAAAGCAATGGCGCAGTAAATTACTTCCATCGCCGTCGCGCCCAAGCCAATCAAAGCCGCCCATTTGAAACCCCGGCGCGCTCCTTCAACAATGGCCAGATTGACCGGCCCGACGGGAAGGCAAAGGACAAGCCCGGCAATGAAGCCCGTCAACACAGCGACAAGATGAGGGGGCAACTCCGGCATGATCCCTTAATCCACGCGCTTCGGAGCTTCCTCCTCGTCCTCATCATCTTCTTCGATGATATCTCGCCGCGTCGCCCGCGAGAGCCGCGGCCGGATGAAGCCGTAGATCAGATACGCTGTGAAGAACAACGGCAGGATGAACATTAGAATCTTGCCCTTGGACACCACAATCGAGCCCAGCAGCAAGATCGCGATCAACATTCCCGGGAACGACCGCGTCGTCCGCAGGTTCAGCACCTTGAAGCTCGGATATTTCACCTGACTGACCATCATCCACGAGAGGAACAGCATCAGCACCGGCAACAGATACCGCCAGCGGGTGTGATTGAACTTCTCCTCGATCCAGCCGATTTCATTGAGCCAGATCATGAAGAACGTCAGCGAGGTCACGAGTGCCGCCGCCGAGGGAATGGGAAAGCCGAGAAATTCCTTGCTGGCACTCCCTCCCGGCATGGCTGATAAGGCATTAAACCGCGCCAACCGAAACGCACCGCACACAAGGTAAATCGACGCTATGAACCAGCCGATTTCCGCGTATGCCTCACCAAAGACATCTTTCAACACGATGCGATGCACCAAGAACGCCGGGGCCGCACCAAAGGAAATCAAATCCGCCAGCGAATCAAACTCGCGCCCGAACGGGCTATCCGCGCCGACCATCCGCGCCACGCGTCCGTCAAACAGATCGAACACGCAAGCCGCGAGGATGAAAGCCATCGCCACTTTGATCGGCGTAAAGTCACCCGTGCTCAAGTCCGCCTCGACGATCTTCGTCAACGCGACAAAGCCGCAGAAGAGATTGCCCGCCGTCAGCAGGTTGGGCAGAAAATAAATCTTCAACTTCGGCTCGGGAGCGCCGCCGTTGGTGGTTGCATTGTCAGCCATGTGGTTGCGCAACTCAGGTTCGCCTCGGTTACAGCTTGGGCTTTACCCGGTTGTCTCTTGCATTCAAGGTATGGACGCCTGCCACGCGGGCAAAGCATAAAATCCAGCGCACAGGCATAACAGCCTCACGCACCGCCGCCCATGGAATGGAAACATCTGGAACAACTGGCCCAAGCCGAAGTGGCCACCACGCTGGCGGAATTGCCCGAGCCCTTGCGCGAACGCGCCGCGCGGCTGCCGGTGACGTTTGAACGCGTGCCCTCTGCGGACTTCGTTGCGGAAGGCATCGAACCCGATTCGCTCGGTCTGTTCACCGGCCCGGCCTTTGGCGAGGAAGAACACGCGGCGTCGCCAGTGCCGCCACAGATCTTTTTGTTCTTAGAAAACCTCTGGGACTACGCAGCCGGCGACGAGGAGATTTACCTTGAAGAGGTCCACACCACTTATCTCCATGAACTCGGCCACTACCTCGGACTTGACGAGGATGACCTGACAGAACGCGGGCTGGATTAGCAGCGCCCGGCGCAGGCCACTTTCCCAAGAGGAGCAGACTGGTGTTATGCCGATGGCTGGTTTAGCTTCAGGCCGATTCTGACACGACGTATGCACACGCCCCGCCGCACCTTCCTGAAATATGTCACGTTCGGCACGGCCACCTCGGTCGTCGCGGGAAAACTCTGGCAACGCGAGGTGTTGGCTTATTGCGAAAACCTGCCCGGCCAACAAAATGCCGTGTTCAAGGTGAAGATCAGCGAATTTCCAGCACTGCTGTCAGATTACGGCTCGGTGCGCCTCGGCATCAATCCCATCAGCTCCCCCGAACCGATTGATGACGGGCGGTTTTATCCCTTTATTATCACGCGCGATGGGTTTGGTAATTTCTACGTCTTGGACTCGGAATGTCGGCATGCCCGCTGCGTGGTGCCAGCGTACGACAACGTTGAATTTCTGATCCGCTGCTCGTGTCACGGCTCAGCCTATGCCGTTGATGGCAGCGTGCTGGAAGGGCCAGCCCAACAACCGTTGCATCGCTACGATGCCAGCTTCGATGGTGCGGACACCCTGACGATTCAAATTCCATGTTGGGGCTTCACGACCAAGGCCACGGTATTGCCGGGCGGTCCGACGACGCGCCTCAGATTGGATTTCGACACGACTAAAGCGGTGACCTACGAAGTCAGCTTTGCCCAAAGCCCGAACGGTCCGTGGAGCACGGTAAGTTTCGCCACTTCGCCCACCGGCCTCGCGGATCAGACCAGTCTCACGCCCGCAGCTAGCGGGCCAGTGGCGCTTTATCTGGATCGCACCACGACGACTGGTTTCTACGCTGTCGGCATGAAGTTGGCGGAAACGTGAACCCTCAACCCGCTAACCCATCCCTTTTGCTACCACCAAGCAAAACTTGATAAAAATCTTGTCCGCGCAATGCCTGCGAAAGCCCGAACCTCAGCAAACCAAGCCAAAACTCGATTGCGTATCTATCACGGTGAGCGCATTGCGCTCGGGCCGGGCAAGGTGGAGCTGCTTTCCCGCATCGGCGCGACGGGCTCGATCTCCGAAGCCGCGCGGCAGATGGACATGTCTTACAATCGCGCCTGGCTGCACATCCAAGACATCAATAAAAGCTTCAAGACCCCGCTCGTCGCCTCATTGCGTGGCGGCAACGCTGGCGGCGGGGCTGCGTTGACTGACACCGGCAAACAGGTGCTGGCATTGTATCAGCAATTGGAAGCCGAAGCTCAAGCTGCCACCAAAGCAACTTGGACACAGATTCAAGAGCTGCTCAAGAGTTAACCTGTCAGGCCAGACTACTCCGGCAAGCTGCCGCCCATCGTTATACTTGATTAAGTATAACGACTGTGTTTTGATGCGCCCGCTGTGCGCAAATCCTACGCATTCTCCCTGGTTGAATTGCTGGTGACGATTTCCGTCATCGCCGTGCTGGCCGCTTTGCTATTGCCCGCAGCAGCCAAGGCGAAGGAGAAATCTCGCGTAACGCAATGCGCCGGAAACCTGCGCCAGTGGGGACTGGCGTTCCGGATGTATGCCGACGACAACGCTGATTTCCTCCCTCGTCGCGGCCAGGGGGTGCAGGTGCTTTTCCAGATTGATCGGGCCGAGGACTGGTTCAATGCGTTGCCGCCGTATTTCCGACTCCCCGCATTTCAACAACTCGTCATTGCCAGCAACAAGCCGCTCGCTCGCAGCCAATCCGTCTTTATATGTCCAACCGCCATTGATCCGGGTGAGACTTATTTCCTTCCCTACGGCATGAACATGAATCTCTCGCCGTGGTTTCTGCCGCGCGCGACAAAATTTTCTGAAGTCGTCCAGCCCGCCACTGTCGTCGCGATGGCGGAAGCGCCCGGGCCATACGCCTCCACCTTTCCATCCCCAAAAGCTTACAGCGTCATCGCGCGGCATACCGCGCGCGCCAACATGCTTTTCCTTGCCGGACAGGTTCAGTCGTTTGCTGGCTCTTACATCGGCTGCGGTACCAATGATCCCCAACGCAACGATGTCCGCTGGCTCACCGGCACAAGCAGTGATGCTCAAGCCCATGTCTATTGAACGCATGAGAAACTGGCTCCCCATTCTTCTGCTGCTTTCCCTGCTGCTTGTCTCGTGCAAGGACAAAGCGCAATCACCTGCGAATCCCAAAGTGGTCCGTTGCGCCGTCATCGGTGGCATGACCATGACGGGGCTATGGCCGGAACTGGCGAAGATGTTTGAAGCTGAAAGCGGCTACAAAACTGAGGTTGTTGTGACTGGGCCGCGGCCGGGACTCGATCAAGCCATGCGCGAAGGCAAGGCGGATTTGCTCACCATGCACTCGGGCGACATCACGACCGACCTTGTTGCCGATGGCTTCGGTGTCAACATGCGCCCATGGACAAGAAATGAACTGTGTATCGTCGGCCCGCCGGATGATCCGGCACAGGTTCGAGGCATGACGAATGGCGCGGCGGCCTTGCGGAAAATTTTCGAGACCAAGTCGCGCTTCGTGGATTTCCAAGGCATCGGCAGCCGCGAACTGACGCACAATCTCTGGCGGCTCGCTGGCCTTGAACCCAAGGGGGATTGGGTCCTCAAGGACGACGCGTTGACAAAGTGGAACATCTTGCAGTTCGCCCGCACCAATCACGCCTACGTCATCGTTGGCTACATCCCCGCCAAACTGAACAAGATGAGTGCCGAGGGGATGGAAGTGCTCGTGAAAGGCGACCCGGTGATGCGCCGTCCCTACATCGTCATGGAAGCGAACCCGGCAAAAGTCGCCACAGCTAACGCCGCCGGAGCGCGAGCGTTCGCGGACTTTCTGCTTTCCGCCAAAGTGCAAAGCTTCCTACTCGAATTCGGGCGCGGCACGAATACCGAATCCCGCCCGCTCTTTTTCCCGATTGAAACCTTGAACAACTAGAAATTGAGACTCATGAGACTGAAGTTCCGCTCCCTATTCATCACGGTTGCAGGCTCAGTGCTGCTGCCCTTAGTCGGAAAAGCCGACACCACTTTCACACTAACGCCACCTCCGGCTGATGCTTTTCTCGCAACAGGATCGTCCGTAAATCCTGTCGGCACGGACCTGACCAGTTTCAATTTCGGTGGCGCGGGCACACTTGCCATCGCCCCAGCGTCCTCGTTGAAAGGACGATTTGATAGCATTCTCAAATTCAACACCGTGGCGGCCATCAGCCAGTTCAACACGACGTATGGCGCGGGCAACTGGCTGATCACAGGCTTCACCCTCTCGCTCGCCAGCAACTTTGGCGATCAGGGTGAACAACCGAACAACGGCGTCTTCAACACGATTAACGCCGGCAATTTCGGGATTGATTGGCTGGGTTACGACGGCTGGGTGGAAGGCACTGGCAGCGGCATGGGCACAACAGGTTATCCGAACAACACGTTTGTCAGTTTCAATTCTATCGCGACGCTTTACTCCGGCGGCTCGGTTAGCCTCGGCACGTTCACCTACACGCCGCCGGGAGATAACATTTATCGGAATTATACCCTACCGCTCAACGCGAGCCTTGTCTCAGATGCGATGACCGGCGGCGATCTCTCGCTGTATTTTTACGCAGCGGATAATCAAGTGAGTTACCTCTTTAATGCGCGCAGCTTCGCTCAAAACCGCCCGCAACTGACCCTCAGTGCCGCTGCCGTGCCCGAACCGGGCGTGTTTGCGCTGCTGACCGTTTCGTTCGGCGGCTTCGTGCTGTTACGTAAATCAAACGACTGAAATGCGCTTCGGCCAGATAGTCATTCTCGCGGCGTTGCTCTGGATTTTTACGAAAGCGCCGGCCCAAGTGACGTACACCACCACAACGTCTGCCGACGCATTTCTGCCCTCAGGTTCAGCAAATAATCCTACCGGCAGCGACCTCACCGGCTTGAACTTCGGCGGCGCGGGAACTTTGGTCATTGCGCCGGCAAATTCCGTGAAAGGCGAGTTTCAGAGCGTCATTAAGTTCAACCTCGCGGGTGCGGCGAATCTGTTTAACGCCAGCTTTGGCACGAATAACTGGATCGTTACAAGCCTCGCGCTGGAGTTGACCAGCAATTACGGCGCGGGTGGTGTCCAGCCGAATAATCCCATCTTCAATGTCATCAGCGGTGGGAAATTTGTCATCGAATGGCTAGCCAACGACGATTGGTTGGAGGGAACAGGAAATCCCAATCTGCCGACGACGGACGGCGTGACTTATGATTCGCTGCCAGACCTGTTGGCTGCGCCGCATGAAATTTTGGCTACCAACACCTACGTGCCGCCCGGCGTCAATGTTCATGTCACTTGGCTACTGCCGCTCCGCCCGAATCTTGTCGCCGATGTCGCGACCGGCAGCGATGCCTCCTTCCTGCTTTACGCCGCCGATGAACAAATCAATTACCTGTTCAACTCTCACAGCTACGGGCGTGGCAATGAACCTTTGCTTCACGTAACAGCCGTTCCTCGGCTCAAAATCCTTTCCGGTTATTTCGCTGCTGGCGCTTTTCACCTGACTGGCAGTGGCGTGGCAAACGCCGTCCACCAAATCCAAACGACGACCAATCTGGCCACCGCTAACTGGCAATCACTCGGGACGGTGGTCGCCAATGACGCAGGATTGATTGAGTTTGAGGACGCCGCCGCCGTGAATCACCCGCAGCGTTTCTACCGAATTTCAGATTGAATCCCCCAACAAAGAAACTGAACATCTGCAAAATGAAGATCCTCGCGTTGTTCATCACTCTAGCCGGATTGGCGTCATCTACCTTGGCCGCCGAAATCAACATCTTCGCCGCCGCCAGCCTTACGGATTCGCTCAAGGAGGTCGCCGCGAACTACGAAAAGCAAACCGGCGACAAACTGGTATTCAACCTCGGCGCTTCCAGCACGCTGGCCCGCCAGATTGAGGCCGGTGCGCCCGTCGATATTTTCTTTTCCGCTGACGAAGCCAAGATGGATGGGTTGAAGCAGAAAGGGTTGATTGATTCCGCTACCCGCAAAAGCCGGTTGGGAAATGCACTTGTTGTCGTTATTCCCAACGACAGCAATCTGAAAGTAGATTCCGCCCACGCCCTCACCAATTCCGTCGTGCAAAAGATCGCGCTCGCCGATCCGAAGGCCGTGCCTGCTGGCGTTTACACGAAGCAATGGCTGGAGAAAATTCAACTCTGGTCCGCCATCGAACCCAAGATTGTGCCTGTGGAGAATGTCCGTTCCGCCCTTGCCGCCGTGGAGTCCGGCAACGTTGAGGCCAGCGTCGTCTACAAGACCGATGCCAGCATTTCCAAGAAGGTGAAAGTCGCCTACGAAGTGCCGACGAACGACGCACCCAAGATCACGTACCCGGTCGCGCTGGTGAAAGAATCCAAGCAAGCCGCCGCCGCGAAAAATTTCCTGAATTACCTCGACTCCAAAGACGCGGGCGACATCTTCAAGAAGTTCGGCTTCGTCCTGCTGGAGTGAGTTGCGGGAACGTTGCCCTCGACCGCAATGAGTCCCGAAGAATGGCAGATCGTCTGGTTCACCACATGGGTATCCGCCCTGAGCACGGTGCTCATTCTGCCATTCGGCCTCGCATTGGCGTGGCTGCTCGCGCGCCACGATTGGCGAGGTAAATCTATTGTCGAAACTCTCGTCTCCCTCCCGCTCGTTATGCCGCCGGTTGCGACCGGCTTGATTCTCCTGCAACTCTTTGGGCGCCGCGGGCCGATGGGAAGTTTTCTGCACGACAAACTTAACTTCGACGTTGTGTTCACTTGGCGTGCGGTGTTGTTGGCCCTGGCGGTGATGTCACTGCCGTTGCTGGTGCGTTCGGCGCGCGTGGCATTTGAGGGCGTGAATCCGCGCCTCGAACAGATCGCCCGCACACTCGGCGCGAATCCGTGGCGCGTGTTTTTTACGATCACCGTGCCGTTGGCCGCGCGCGGCATTGTCGCCGGCATGGTGTTGTCCTTTGCCCGGGCGCTCGGCGAATTCGGCGCAACCATCATGATCGCGGGCAACATTCCGGGCAAAACCTCCACGCTTTCACTCGCCATCTTTCAGGAAGTGCAACTCGGCCAGGATGGCGTGGCGTTCCGGTTGTTGGCGGTGTCCGTGCTGCTCGCCTTCGCCGCCGTGTGGACCAGCGAGTTTCTGCTGCACCGGAAAAAAACATGAGTTTGCTGCTCAAGAACATTTCACTGCCGCTCGCCGCGTTCACACTGGACGTGAATGTGGAACTGCGCGGCCGCGTCGCGACATTATTTGGCCCGTCCGGCGCGGGAAAAACCTCACTGCTCGATCTCATCGTCGGTCTCCGCACCGCGCCCTCGGCTTTCATTCAACTGGGCAACCGCATTCTCACCGACACAGCGAAGAAATTTTCTGTGTTCACGCACCAACGTGGTGTCGGCTACGTGCCGCAGGACCTCGCGCTCTTTCCACATTTGTCCGTGCGCCAAAACCTGCTCTACGGTCGCAAGGCCGAGTCTTCTGCTGATACCCGTTTCCGCTTCGAGCACGTCATGGAAGTGCTGGAAATCCAATCCCTGATTTCGCGTCGGGTGACGGAACTTTCCGGCGGCGAAAAGCAACGCGTCGCCCTCGCACGCGCGTTACTGGCTTCGCCGCAGTTACTACTGCTCGATGAACCCCTCGCCAGTCTCGATGCACCGCTCAAGGCGAAGATTCTCCCATACTTCGCGCGCATCCGCGACGAGTTCCGCGTCCCCATGCTCTCCGTCACACACGACCGTTTGGAAGCGCTGGCGTTGGCTGATGAAATCGTCGTGCTGATGGGTGGGAAAGTGTTACAAGCAGGTCCGATCCTCGACGTGTTTAATCGTCCCGCCAATCCCGAAGTCGCCAAGCTGGTCGGAGTGGAAACGGTGTTGCCTGGAGTCATCACCGGCACGAATGAAGGTTTGGTGACCGTGGAAATCAACAACACATCGCTGACCGCCGTCGCGCCGGAAGCACCCGGAAAAGAGGTCTTCGTCTGCATCCGTGGCGAAGATGTGATTCTGCAACGGGACACCGCGACGGCCACCAGCGTCCGCAATCGTTTTGCCGCTCGCGTCAAAGCCTTGCAACCGCAAGGCGCGTTGGTGCGGGTGGAATTGGATGCTGGCTTTCCGCTATCAGCCGTCGTCACTCGGCCTGCGTGCGTGGAACTGGATTTGCGCGAAGGTCAACCGATCGTCGCATTGGTGAAAACTCCAGCGGTGCATCTGCTGCCGCGCTGAAAACAAAGCGCCACGCGCCTCTGTCACCGGGCGTAAAAGCCCATGTGATAAACCGGCAGCCCTTTGTAGAACTCTCCAGTAGCCAGGGCAAAATCATCTACGACATAAACGGTGCGCCCTTGCGTGATCTTGGATAAATCCTGCATCTCCGTTCCGGCCTGTTGCGCGCGTTGGTGGGCGCGTTGGGTTGCAACTCGGGCCTGATTGGCAGCGACGCGATAATCATATTCCAAGTTGCGGAACGCATATCCGCCGCCGGAATTCACGATCTCCGCATATTGATTGGCCCGCGGCGGCATTGGTGAAGCGTTCCTGTCGTTGGGCCGCCGCTTGGTATGCCTGAGCCGCGCCATCCACTCTTTGCTTTTCGTTCATCGGCCCGTAACGCAAGACGATCAAACCGTTCGTCGCCGGTTGCTCGGGAGAATACTGCAATTGCGCTGCGGCAATCGCTCCGTAAGGTGTGTTGGTCACTTCTGCGGTGGTAATCCGAATCCAGCCGGGCAGAACGCGATTGGAAACAACCTTTCGCTCTGCTTCCGGAGCCAAGCGATTGGTCGCCACAATTTGTTCGGCTTCACGCCACCAATCCTGCAACGGCTTGAGGTTCACTGCCTGACCGTTGATGGCTCGGGTGGAATTATTGGTGAGCGACAAAGCAAAGCCGCTTACGCCGGTGGTCAGCGTAATCGCAACTGTAAGACTGGCCGCGCTCCTTAGGATTAAAGTCCTCATGCCTGATTTGACCCCCCAGTCAGGTAGAAGATTCAAACGGATACACAAGCCTCCCGCAGCCATTTGAGAATTCTCCACCTCACCTTAACCCAAACTCACGCCGGCGGCGTCTGGATGTGCCGCACGAGCAACGGAATGCCCGCCTGCACTTTTTCATCAAACATCACGTCGAGCGAGTAGAGCCCGGGCTCTTCAAACTTGAGCTGCTGGATGTTGAGGATGTAATTGCGCGTGCCGAAGTGCATGTCACCCGGCAGCGAGATTTCGAGCGGGATCTCGATCGGCGGCATGATGGCGCGCCCGTCCGCATCCACGAAGTTGAGTTTCAACTGGCGCTTGCCCTCATCCTCGGCGGCGAATGTGACGCGCAACGCCACGGCGCATTGCGGGTGGATGGCCGGCAACTCCCGCGCATAGATCGTGTCAAACGCGCCCAGCAGGTTCAGCTTGCCGTTGTCATCCGTCGCCGCATCACAGAGGACCGCCACTTGAATGTTCATGTGGCTCCAAGCTAGCCAAGAAACCAGCCACATGGCACGAAAGATTTTTTATTGAAGCCGAACTACTGTCGTAACGGTGGGAGACTTTCTCATCGCGATTAGAAACGTGCTATGCTAACCGTAAGTTACGGCTCATGAGCGCCCACCACACATCTGCTTCGCCTGTTCCCACGCCTCAGAGCGGTTGCCTGACCCGCGCGGTCACCGCCGTGCTGGTCGAAGAGCCCACCTTGGAGGCGGTCACAATTGATCCCGACCACAAAAAGATCTCGGTTGCCACCTTGGGACGCACAGACGAAGCGCGCCTGCGCGAACGCATCAGCGCCAAGTTGGAAGAAATTGAGCGGGCGGAAAGCCCGCACGCGTGCCAATTACTCGTCACCGGCGGTTCGTGCGCCAACTGCGCCACACCGCTGAGCGAGCCAGAGTGCCACCAATTCACTATCCGCCACGAACAAGGCGCGACGACCATCGCACGTGTCACCTGCCCCACCGCGCCAAAATTCTGGCGCTGGCGCGATCTGCCGTTTCCCAAAGTCGTCCAGCGCGACATTGAGTTCATCGAGGACGAGCACGACCATGATCACGATCATCACCACCATGCGGACGAGTGGAAATGGCAACTTGTGCTTGCGGGCGCCTGCGGGGCGCTGGGTTTGGCAGCGGCGTATGTGGTCCCGGCGGCGTGGCGCGTGCCGGCGTTCATGCTGAGTTATCTGGCAGGCGCGTGGTTTCCCGCCGAAGAAGTCTGGGAGCGTCTGCGGCAACGGGCCATTGACGTACATTTCCTGATGCTGGCGGTCGCGGCGGGCAGCGCCAGCATTGGCGCGTGGGGTGAAGGAGCAACGTTGCTGTTCCTCTTTTCGCTATCCGGCGCGCTCGAACATTACGCACTGGGCCGCACGCAAAAGGAAATCCGCTCGCTGTTCCGCGAAGCACCAAAGACCGCAACGGTGCTGGACGTGAATGGCAGTGAACGTGAAGTCAAAGTGGAGTTGCTGAAGACCGGGATGCGGTTGCTGGTGAAACCCGGCTCGCAGTTTCCCGTGGATGCAGAAGTCTTGAAGGGCGGCACCGCTGCGGACGAGTCCAATCTCACCGGTGAAGCAACGCCGGTGGAAAAGGCCGTGGGCGATTCGGTGCTAGCCGGCACGATCAATCTATGGGGCGCAGTGGAAGTCAGCGTGTCGCGTCCCGCCGCCGAAAGCTCGCTCCAGAAGATCATCAAGCTCATCAAAGATGCGCAGCAACAAAAAGCGCCAGCGCAACAGTTCACTGACAAGTTCAGCACATATTACACGTATGGCGCGCTGGCCTTGTCGGCAGCGATGTTCTTCGTGTGGTGGGCGGGCTTTGGCCTGCAGCCCTTCACGTCGGATGGTGAAACCAAGAGCGCGTTTTATCGCACCATGACGTTGCTTGTCGTGGCGTCACCCTGCGCGTTGGTACTGTCCATTCCGTCGGCGGTGCTGGCGGCGATTGCCTGGGGGGCGCGACACGGCGTGCTAATCCGGGGCGGCGCAGCAGTCGAAAAACTGGCGGATGTAAACGTCGTAGCGCTCGACAAGACGGGGACGTTGACCACCGGCGAATTGCGCGTTGAAAAAATCGAAAGCTTCCCGCCAGGTCGTGAAACCGAGATCGCGCAGCTGGCCTACTCGCTTGACCGGCTTTCGACGCATCCACTGGCCCGAGCCGTCACGCGCCACGGGAAACAGGCAGGGCTGACGCCGGTGGAGTTCGTGCATTTTGAATCTGTGACTGGCCAAGGCGTGCGCGGCCGCTGCAACCAAGGTAAACCGATGTTGGGCCGGCGCGAATGGGTGGCTTCGGCCCGGGGCGATCAATATGTGGCGCAAGTACCGCCTACCGCAGCAGGTTTCTCGGAAATCTGGCTGAGTAGCGGGGCGTTGCTCGGCCGAATCATTCTGCGCGATGACATCCGGCCCCAAGCACAAGGCGTGGTGGATGAGTTGAAAGCCAGCGGCCTGCGCACCGTGGTGCTCACCGGCGACCGCCACGCCACAGCAGAACATCTCAAGACCGAGCTGCATCTCGACGAAGTGCGTGCTGAGTTGAAGCCGGAGGAAAAAGTCGCCGCGATCCAATCGTTGAGCGATGGCAATAATCGTGTCGCGATGATTGGCGATGGCGTCAACGACGCGCCGAGTCTCGCAGCGGCCCACGTCGGGGTAGCGATGGGCGCGCGTGGTTCAGACGCCGCGTTGGAACAAGCGGATGTGGTGTTGATGCACGACCGGTTGGAAAATTTCCTGGCGGCATTCCGCTTGAGTCAGCGCGCGCGCCGGATCATCCGGCAGAATCTCTTTGTATCACTCGGAACAGTGGCGGTGCTGGTTATTTTTGCGCTCATCGGCAAAATCCCCTTGCCCCTGGGCGTAGTCGGCCACGAAGGCAGCACGGTAATCGTGGTGATGAATAGTCTGCGATTGTTACTTGGCGGAACGAAGCAGACGTGATGGCAGCATCTAATTGTTCGGCAGTTTCTCGCGATAGCGCGTCGGGGATTCACCGGCGATGCGGCGGAAGACGCGATTGAAGTGGCTCAAGGATTGGAAACCGGCAGCAAAGGCGACTTCGCTAATGCGCATGTTCGGATTCAGCAATAGATTCTTCGCCTTCTCGACGCGAACGCGCGAGAGGTAATCGGTGAAATTCAGGCCGGTGGCCTTCTTGAACATCTTGCAGAAATAAAACGTGCTGGTGTTCACCGCCTTCGCCACGTCGCTCAGGGAAATCTCCTCGGCCTGATGGGATTCGATGAATTCCTTGGCTTTGGTGATCGCGGGCGGCTCGGAGTTGGCGCGGCGGACGAGGAGTTGATTGCTCACCAAGGCGAGGTGTTGCGCGAAGATGGTGAGCAGATGCAGAACCGACTCGTACTGTTTCGAACCGATGACCCGAGTCTGAAAATACGCTTCTTCAAGTTTGCGCAAGTCGGTCTTCCACCCCCAATCCGTCAGTTGTTGCGAGAGCTTGGTGAACTGCGCCTTGGTCGGCTTCTGGGTAAAAACCTGACCAGTCTGAAGAAAGCCGAGGATTTCATCACCGACGGAAACCGGCACGCCCGTGTCGCAAAGCCCGGCAAAACATTTCACGGTCCGCGGACCACAACCGACTTGATCGGCGATCTTCTGTTGGGATTCGAGGCAGGCGGCGCAAGCGCGATTGCTCTCAGACATCAGGAGGCAGAAAGGATTTTCGGATTTCTTGCCGCCATGCACGCGCTGAAAAGTTTCCACGGGACGCAGACTCAATGGCAGACCGGTGGTCTTGGTGAAGGCTCGCTCGTAGTCCTGATAGATTTGGGACTGGGACAGTGCTTCGATGAACTTCTTATTTTCGCCGCGTTCCACAGCATCAAACTTAGTCAGGCATCCCCCAGCAAACAAGAAGCAAAGCGAATGTAGCAATAGACGGTAACGATTCAGCAAGTATGGCGGAGCCGGTCTTTGGGGGGCGCAGTACCGTCATAACGAAAAGCACGACTTTCATGAAACCGGCGGTGGCAAGAAAATCACGAGCGGACGCAATCCAGGCTTTGCACCCAAATTTCCAGCGCATCCTGGTTGCGGTGGATTTTTCGGAGGAAAGCCGGAGCGCGCTCGCCTGCGCCGCCGAAATGGCCAGCAAGTTTGGCGCGTCGCTAACGCTCGTACATGTTGTCGAACCGCACTTCGGCCCACCCGACACCGATGTGCCGGCTTTGACCGGGGAACAATCCGATGCCGAAGAGTTCGCCGAAGCCAAACTGGAATTGAGCGGACTAGCGGAACAGATGCTCGGGCAATGTCGCGTGGTGGAAAGCGTCGTGCGCGGCGGGCTGGCCTTCTTCGAAATCACCGAGGCCGCCAAAGCCTTGGGCGCAGATTTGATCGTCGTCGGCACGCATGGCTACACTGGTTTGAAGCGCGCCCTGCTCGGCAGCACGGCGGAAAAAGTGGTGCGGCATTCGCCCTGTCCGGTGCTGGTCGCCCGCGCCAGTTATGGCGAGATCATGATATGAACCCCGCCACGCACATCCCGGGAGCTGAGGACGACAACGGGAGGGTGAAGCGCGTAGTGGAAAGTGACTGGCATTCGCATCCGTTCGTCCGCGGCTTGAGTGCCGACACTCTGAAGGTCTTGACGGCTTGCGCCATGCCCACGGCTTTCGACGCCAACCACCTCATCTTTCGCGAAGGTGAAATTGCCAACCGCTTTTATCTCCTATTAGAAGGCCGCGTCCAACTTGAAGCCGAAGCCACGGATCGCCCTGGCGTGCCGGTGGATCAGCTCGGGGCCGGCGATGTGCTCGGGTGGTCATGGCTGTTCCCGCCGTACACGTGGAACTTCACCGCTCGTACCATCAAACCGGTCAAAGCCGTCTTCTTCTACGGCACGTGGCTGCGCGAACGCAGCGAGACTGATTTTGCGCTGGGCTACGAATTGATGCGCCGCACGGCCATGGTCTTGATGCGCCGGCTGCAAGCAACGCGGCAGCAACTGGTGCAAACCAACTTCTGAACCTCACGCCTAATGGCCTGGCGGCCCCGGCCAGTCCGGGTTGGCATCGTCATATTCCTGCTGTTCCGATTCGCGCAGGAATAACTCCAAGCATCGCGGGCGACAAAATATCACCCGGCGCGAATTCCGCCGCAGTCGCGCGAACCAGCGTCCTTCAGCAGCGTCTTTCCCGCAGAATATACAAGCAGTGGTTTCCTCAACGGCATCAGTTTCGCCAGTCGGATTCATAAACCCTCACATAGGTCAAATAGACGGATCACCTGGTTTGGCGGCTGCTTCCGAGACAGTCCCCGGCTGCTCCAACCCATGCTCCTCCTCCTGCCAATGCTCAGACACCTTCCCATCCCAGCAAGCAAGGTTCAGTGGATAGACATCCGGATCAAACATCACGTGATAGAAATGCCAGACGATGATCGCGAGACAGGCGAGGATGGCTTCGTAGTAATGAATCGTCAGCGCGACATCTACCGCCCAGCGCGGCAGCCAGTGTGTCACCTCCATCTTAAACCACACCACGAGCCCAGTGACGCCCATGATGATCGTGCCCCAGATGACCGCCCAATACTCCATCTTTTCCGCGTAACCGAAGCGCCCGATTTGCGGCTTCTCCTTCCGCAATCCGATCAGCCACCGCACCGTACCGACGATATCTGCGAGATCTTTTTTCACCGGCAGGAAATCAATCACCAGCTTGCGACCCTCTTTCGAGACAACGAGGTAAATCAAGTGATACACCCCGACCAGCAGCAACACGACACCCGCAACGCGATGGGACCAACGGCGAAATGGCTCGCTTGAGCCCAGGAGGGTCGCCAGCCAGGAATCCGGCCACTTCAGGGCAAAGCCGGTGACCGCTAGCGCAATGAAACTCAGCGCCAACACGGCATGTTGCCAGCGTTGCGCCAGATTCATACGCAGGATCGGTCGCCCTGCAGAGCGCAAGTGCGCCTTCACCTTTTTCACCAGCAGCAGAAAGTTATGCGCGAACATGCCGCTGATTGTGCCGATGATGAGCACCAGATAAATCTTCCGCACCCACCAGTTCACCTGACTGCCGACATCGTCGTCGCGGCGTAGTTCGCCCGTCAGATTGACGTGCATTTTGCTCAAGGCAAATTGCTCGGTCGCCCCTGGATGACACTTGCCACAGGTGGTGACGAGGTTGTTCTTATGAATGGTGGACGCCGGATCGGTGGACGGCAGAACCTTGTGATACCCATGGCAACTTCCACAGTTCGCCGCGAGCGTCGAACCATATTGCGAGGCCAGCCCGTGATAGCTTTCAAAGAAGGTTCGGACGCGATCGCCGGGTAGATTGTATTTCGTGTTCAACCGCTCCGAGGCGTGACACCGACTACATACATCTTCAGAAATTTTCCGCGATGTCCCCTTGGCCAGCGATTCGATCTTATGCTCCGAGTGACAATCCGTGCAGGTGGGCGCTTCCCGAACGCCAGCGGCAAGCGCCTTGCCGTGAACACTGCTGGCGTAATCCGCGGCGGCAACATCGTGACATTGACCACACGTCTCCGGTTGCCGTGAAACATGCAGCGGTGATTTCGACGAAATGGGGGGCACGACCTCGTGCGAATCATGGCAATCCTGACAGGCTGGGGCATTAGCATCGCCATGTTGCACCGCAAGACCATGCACGCTTGCGCCGTAGCTATCGGTCTGGCGCTCGTGACACGCGCGGCAATTGACGGGCTTGGCAGCGACGTTGTCGTCGGGATGTTGATCCGTCAGGTCCGCATGGCAACTCGCGCAGGTGTTCGTGCCGTGTGCTGACGCCTTGAGTTTGGCCGCATCGACGAACAATCGGATCTCTTTGCCAGCAGCATTGGTCTTGGCAAGGGTTTGGTCCGAGTGACACTCAAGACAGTCCGCGTCCTTGATGGCGGCAAAAGCAGAGAGTGCCAGGGTACAACCCATGCAGACCCCAATGACCCGCCATTGAACTGCCTTGCCCCTGACACTCATAGAGCCCCAACGTCGCAGGTTGCGCCACGGCGGGCTCCGCTCGCGTTGGCGATTCTCGCCCGGATTTTGGCGGCACGCGCCCAACTCAATGCAACAACCGCGAGACCATCGCGTAGATGATGAGCAACAGCAGGATTACCCCCACGCCAAAGAACAGGTAGCCGAACGAACGGGCGATGTTCTTCCACTGGAACCACTCGTCCTTGACGCGGTATTGATCCAGCTTGCCGGAAGCGACCAACCGATCGTACCAGCGCTTCCGCTCGTGCATCAGCTCCGTCTTGGAAACGCGCCCGGAGAAAATCACCGTATCCATCGGGAATTTCTCAATCCGGAAATGCGTGTTGAAAAAGTGAATCGAGAAGATGAAGCCCGCCGCGAGCAGCGCTTCATCCGAATGGATGATATGGGCAATGTTGATGATCCACCCCGGCATGAACCGGGTGAAGAACGCCGGATACCACAAGATGAGCCCCGACGAACCGATGATCGCCACCCCCCAGAACACAGCGAAGTAATCGAATTTCTCCCAATACGTCCAACGGTCGAACGTAGGCTTCTCGCCTTTACCAAAGAACCATTTGTTGTGCGCCACGAAATCCCGCCAGTCCTGGATCGTCGGCATCATCGAGTCCGGACCGAAGAGCACATTGACCATACGTTTGAAATGGAATTTTCCATCCGCCGGATCACGCAAGGATTTGCGCCCCTTCCATGCCTTGCCAATGAGCGATGCGACGTGCAGGCCAAAGTAGAGGAACGTCACCACCGCCCCGAAGTGATGCAGGGTGCGCGCGGTCTCCGCCCCACCAATGAAGTGGAACAATGTCTTGGCCCAATCGGTATAATAAAACTTCAACGGCATGCCCGTGATGACCAGCAGCAGGAAACTGGTTACGACGAGGAAATGCAGGAAGCGTTCAAACGGGACGAACCGCGTGAACCATTCGCTGTCACTCTCGGTTTTGACCTTGGTTTCGTGAAATGTTTTGGAGTCAGTCAGGAAGATGTAGATCACTCGCCCCAACCAAACGAGAGTGTGCAGGCCAAAGAACGAGAACACGCCCACGAGCAAGCCAGTCATGCCGAGGAACACCAAGTTGAGCATGGGATAATTCTCGTGATCCAGCGGGTTGGCGTGCGGACGATAGGCGGTAAAACCGGCCGTAGCCGTCGGGTGGCATTGTTGGCAAGTCGCCAGAATGTTCGATTTGGAAAGACGGGAAGCCGGATCAGAAGTCGGCAGGACATCATGATGGCCGTGGCAGTCATAACAGGCCGCGACATCGGCGGCGACATTCGGTTTTCCCAACGCCATGGCCTTGCCGTGGTATGTGTCGCGATAATGCTCGAGGCGGTCCTCGTGACACTTACCACACCGCTGATCGCTGACCATCTTGAAGTGCCCGTTCTTCGGCGTCTCCACCTCATGCGCCCCATGGCAATCCGTGCAGACCGGCCCGCGCTTGTCACCTTGCGCGAGAATCTGGCCATGCACGCTCTGCTCGTAAATTTTTTCGATGCCCACGTGGCACTTGCCGCAGGTCTTGGCGACGTTCACATGATTGATGGGTGCATCGCGATCCACCCCGCGCTTGATGTCGTGGACGCCATGACAATCGTTGCACGACGGCGCGACGATGAGCCCCATTTTGAGCAGCGCGCGCCCGTGGATGCTGTCGTTGTATTGCGCCGCGGCCTCGGGATACTTCATCTGGTATTCCTTGGTGAGCCCGGCGTTGCTGTGACACTTGGCGCAGGTCTGCGGGAGGTTGAGTTTGAACACCGGTGAGTCAGCCTGCTTCACCGGACCGATGGCATGGCTGCCGTGACAATCCCAACAGTTCGCTGCTCCGCTCGCGCCCAGGGCATGACTGACACCGTGAATACTGGTGGCGTATTGCTTCGCCTCCTCCTCATGACAACTCGTACAATTCGGCGGCGGCAGCTTGCTTTCATGCACGAGGTCTTTAATGCCTTCATGGCAATCAACGCAGTCCAATTTGGCGTGGAGCGATTTGTTGAAGTGATTCGTCGGGAAGAGCAGTGCGACCTCCTTGCCATTGACCTTGCGCGTGGTGGTCGGATCAAGGTGGCAATCGAGACAATCCGTGTTGGTGAATTTCTCAGCGGCCCCGGACGGCGCAGTGAAGGCGAACCCCAAGAGCAACCAAGCCAGAAGAATTTTGCCAATGCGAATCATGCCTTATCAGCATCGGCGCACTGTGATGGGAATACTCCACCCGCTTTGGCGAGAACCAATCCTATTTTGCCCGGCGCTAGTTACCAGAAGTTAAGCCAGAACTTCCCCCGTCCAGATTTACGCGCCCAGCACGCAGAACCAAACAAATGATCCTCAAGTTTTGCTCGCGCCGATCCAGCCTGGCTGCTTCCGCAAGTCCCAAGACACATCCTACGGCCCACCCGTGTGGCAATCGTTGCACGCGCCATCCACCGGATCGCCGGGGTGTTTGAACTCCTGCCCCTGCGGCGCGATCTGATGCAATTCATCACCCGCGCCTTGTGACAGAATGGTGTGACAGGATTGACAGCCGCTGGCTGGAATCTTTTTCTTCGTCTCCGCAACGAGATGTCGGTCGTCGTGACAGCGGAAGCAACCGGGCCAGTCCTTGTGCCCGATGTTTTCCGGATAAGCACGCCAGTCGGCTTTCATCTCCGGGAAGAAATTCTGGCGATAAATGTTTTGCACCTCGGCGACGAGCTTGTCCACGTCCGCCGCTTCAGGATAAGCCAGCCACAGTGCGGCCTCGATCTTATCGAGCGCTTCTGTTTCCGTGGTGTATTTCTGCGCCAGCAAAGCAACCACGTTGGATTTCACCCAGGGCAACTGCGGATTGATCTTGCCGACGCTCAACGCAAAGTTCACTGCGTCGTTCGGCGAACGATATTGGTGCGCGGGACGATTGTGGCAATCCATGCAGTCCATCCGGCGGATTTCGTAGCCGCTGATGTCGTTGGTGAACTTGGGCACGCGATACTCGGTGACCACCCCTTTAGCATCGGTGACGCGCACCCACGGGATGACCTGCCGGCGTTCGTCGGTGGCGATGTATTCGATCTTGTTGTCCTGGCTTACGTGCCAATGGATGCCGCCAACTGGGCCATGCGTCGGGTCGGCACCACCGACATTGAGCGAAAGCCGGACCGCATACGGCGTGTTTGTAGCGTCGGCGAGGAAGGAATGGTAGGTGCGATCAATGTTGCCGGAAAACTTCTGCGGCCAGTGACATTGCTCGCAGGTCTCGCGGGCGGGGCGCAGGTTTTTGATCGGCGTCTTGATGGGGCGCTCGTATTCGCCGGTCATCACGCCGACGAGTTGATGGACGCCGTTCAGCTTGGCCTTCACAAAGGCTTCCGCGCCGTGGCCTACATGACATTCCACACAGGCAACCCGCGCGTGCGACGAATTTTGATAGGCGGTGAATTCCGGCTTCATCGGGGTGTGACAGGCCTGCCCGCAGAATTGCACCGACTCGCTGACGTGATAGGTCTGATAACTGCCGATGGCGGTGCAGAGCAGAAAGATCACGCTGCCGACCACGAACCAGCGGAGTTTCTTGCGGTCGGCGGGCCGGGACAAATCCACTTGCAACAGGCCCGGGCCATCAGCAACGCCGGAACGTTTCTCGTTCCGACGTTGCCACCATGCTCCCAAACCAATCATGCCCAACCCCAAAAACAAAAAGCCCGGCGCAATCACATACGCCAGGATGCCCAGGTAGGGATTGCTGACCCGGGCGAAGACATCGATCGCGAACAACAGCAGGAACGCAAAGAAACTGCCCAACGCCACGACCGCGCCGGCGTACGTCAGCCAGTTGCGGAAGTGGCGGGTCTTGCTGTTGGGGGCGGTTTTTTGGCTCATGCAAATTCAGACGGTTTGTTCCGGGGTTCTGAACCCCTGCGCCGCCTGCCGGATACTCAGGCGGCGCAGGATGGAACGGGGCTTGTCGCGTGGCCCCGCAGAGATCAGCTGCTTACTTCTTGAACGTCCGCATGTAGGCTACGAGCGCCTTGATGTCGGCATCCGACAGGTCTTCGGCGGGCTTCATCAGGACTTTGCCGTCCTTGTCCTTCACGCCTTCCTTAATGGCTTTGATGGCCTCTTCATCTTTCATGGCGTCTTGAATCTTGGCATCGGAATAGTCTTTGCAACCATTCTTCTGCCCCATCTTGGTGTCGCCTTTGCCTTCCTTGCCGTGGCACTTGGCGCAACCTTTGTCATACAGTTCTTTGGCATCGCCCGCAGAGGCCGAAAGCAGCGCGGTCGCGGAGATTGCCAGCATCACTAACAGGATTTTTTTCATGGGCATGTTGTGTTTGTTGATTCGCACGTAGTTTCTTGCAGAGCAGACAGAGCAGACCGCGCCGCCGTCCCGCAGGCGCTCGGAGGAACGACTCCGCCAGCGTTTCAGTCGGACTAGTCTCCACCGCTGCTCCTACAATGTTCACAATATCACTGTCGGATTTTACCCGGCAAGTGGCTCCCCTGAATTTGTCCAATGCCCCACCGATTTTGCATGGTGAGCATTAGCGCGATTTGCAACAGCCGGGCCAAACCCAGCTAAAAGCGCCGCCAATCTGACCCAAAACGCGATGATGGTAACACCATCAACCATCAGACAACTCCAGTTCCCTCGGGCGACCATACGCGCAATAATCCGCCAGACCCGATTACGAAACCGCGGTTCAAAAAACGGTTCGAGAGATCACCCGGTCCAAGATCGAACCGCGAAGGAACACCGCGGCCAAGTTTTGGTGATTTTGTGTGAGAACGATCTGCAGCTCCGGAGCCGCCGGAACTCGACTTCCCGTGCTAAAGATATCAGGAAAGCCGCCTCTGCCGCCTTCAGGTTAGAACCGATACTGCAACCCGGTGTAAACGCCGTGCGCGTCATAATCGCGAAAGCCGCCGGCGCTATCGTCCGTGTAGTAATAATAACTGTAACGCAGCGAGGCCCGGATGTTCTTGGTGATGCGCCGCAGCAGGGTGGCACTGATGGCATGTTCCTCCGCGCCGCTGCCATAGGGCACGCCCACCGGTGTGTTGTCGGTATAATTGTCCGCGAGATAGTAGGTGTAACCAAGGTTCAGGTCCGTCTTGTCATCCAGCACGACGCCGGAGTTCAAATTGATCGACCAATAATTGTTCTGCGCCTCGAGCACCGCCGCCGTGTAATCAGAGGCCGGAGTTTCCAGCCCACTGTCCACGTAATTCACACCCGCCTGCAGATAGAGCCGCGCGATCGGCGCCCAGCTCGCGTTCAACGACACAATGTGGCTCGCCATCCGGGCGGACTCAGCGTCACCCAGTCCCGAGATCGCATCGGGCGTCGTGTTGATGGTGGACAATTGGTATTCGTAACGCCCGACCAGCGTCAGATTGCCGCGCGGCCGCCAGGTCACGCGTACGTTGCCATCCTGCGTGGCCAGATCCTGCACCGTGAGATAAGCCGGGTAGCGGTTCGCGACGGCGTTGTTTGGCGTATTGTCCAGCGTGTGATCGTAATCGTAGCTGTGCAGTTTGTAATAACCACCCACGTCCACACTGATGCGCCGCGTCGCATACCACTTCGCGTTCAAACCGTACCTCTGAAACCAACGCGACTCCTCGGTCTCGCGTTGCACCGGCGTGCCCGGCGCATTGATGGCGTTAAAAATTCCGCCAGTCTCCGTCGTGTTCCCTTGCCCTTCGGTCCATTCGCCTTGCGCGTTGAAGACAAAATTGGTCAACCCGGTGTACCGCAGATCAAGACGTTCCCGCACATCAATCGCATCCGCATCTGCCCCGCTGAACGTCGAGCCGAACGACGTGGTTCCGAACGTGGAGTCCGCCACGGAATTCGCATCCCAGTCCTGCCGTTGGACGCGCACCGACGGTGTGATGGTCCAATGTTGGCCGAGCTTGGTCATCAGGTTGGCATTGGCCACATGATCTTGTTTGCGCGCGGTGCTAAGCAGGTTCGTATATCCCTGCCCATTGGCCGGGTCGGGCACAAACACCACGCCAAAATCATCCCCCCACACCCGGCTGCCAGCCGTATCGTTCTGCAGATCCGAGAACATGTAGCCCGCAGAGAAGAACAGATTTTTGTTCAGCCAGGTCTCAGCAAAACCATGTGCACTGAACAAATCGTAGTCCGTGCCCTCGGTATTTGTAATCTTGCGTTCGCCTGCCAGCGCACCTTCACCCGGGAACTGCGACATGCCGCGTTGGTTGTTCAACGTGCCGAATTCGTATACCGCGCCGATGCCGAAATCCACGGTCTTGATGCGATGCGTCAAATCCAACTCAAAGATGTGACGACTCTCATCAATGTCTTGAATCGTCGGGACAACGCCCGCCGTCGGAAACACGAGTCCGGGATGCGACTGCCCCCAGATCGTTGAACCCTTCTCCCCCTCGCGATACAGATGACTGTATTTGAACCGCAACCCTGGCAGATTCTTCAGCATCAAACCGCCTTCCAACGAAAACATGCCGCGGTCCAGCGCCAGTGCGTCACCTGCCAGCGGATAATACTGCCCCGCTGCCGGATAGTAGCCGCCGTCACCATTGGACCACGTGCGGAAGTTCTCAAAACCCAACTTGAGATAATACGCCTCGTCCTTCTTCAGTTTCAGTCCGAAGGAATAATCGTGTTCATCCACGATGCCACGCCCATCCAGCGAGAAGGTGGTGGCCTTGGCTATCTCCTTTTCAAAGTGCAGGTCCGAGACACCACCAAACACTCCGTCGGCGTGGCGATGATTCTGTTCCGCCTGTGACTGATTGCCAGAGGTGAAGAAACCGCCCGCGCCAAACTCGATCCAGTTCTTGCCCGCGTCCTCTGGCCCTTCAAAACTTTTCGGATCAGCGTCCGCCGCCGCAACGAATCCCGCACCGAGCGCCAGCGCAAAACCGACCGCATACCGCCGGGCCAGCAACGCCCGCACTGCCCGTTGTTGTTTGACTCGCGCTTTCTTTTTCATCGGGTTGAGAATGGTTGGTTAATAGCGGAGCGACGAGTTGACGCGGGGGCCGTGCACCGCTTCGTGGCAGCCAGAAGTCCAGCACGTGCCTTGTTGAATCCGCACAGTGTGATCCGCGCCGCCGATGCGGATCTGCCCGCCAGCGACCTGTTGGAAATGGCACTTGAGGCACAGATTCGAATCGCGCGCCGTCGAGCATCTTGGCATTCACCGTGCCGTGTGCGCCATGACACGACGTGCAACCTTCGTGCATCGCCTCGTGTTCAAAAACATATGGGCCGCGTTGCGTGGGATGGCATTTCAAACAGTTGTCGTCCTGCGATTTCAACGCTGTGCTGCCACCGCGATGAGCGCTGCCCTTGTGCGGCGGGTGACATTCAATGCACGTCATCCGCCCTTCCGGCACGGGGTGATGACTTGCGAGATTGAACTCGCCACGCACTTCGGCATGGCAGCTGAGACAGACGTTTTCCACCGCCCGGGCATTGGGCGTGACACCGTTCGCACCAAAACCATTCGCCAGCGGCCGGCCGGGCAGGAAGCTGTAGGGCAGCTTGGTTTCCCCGCCAGATTCCGAGTGGAGACTGGCCGGGCCGTGGCAAGATTCACAGCCGGCGTTCAACACATTCGGACCACCCATCGTGAGCACCGCGTGATCGGCAGTCTGAAAATTCTTGTACAACTCCTCGTGACACTGTTCGCACTCCTTCGAGCCGATGTAGGTAGCGCCTGGCACATCGGGCAATTTCACACTGACGCGAGTCACTGTGCGACACGAGATCGCCGCAAAAGCGAGGAATACTGCCACCGCCATGAACAAGGCCGTGCTGCGCCGGGCCGGCAATAGCTTGCGAAAGATTCTGCTGCCGCGGGAAAAACGCGGTGCCGGGGCAGGAGCGGATGGTTCTTTGAAATCAGGGCGGTTCATTTCAATTCCTCTTGCACCCAGGCCTGGGCGGCATCGAGCAGCGCCAGGATGTGCAATGGGTTGTGCGTGCCGAGACTGCCGTCGTTGTTGACGATGTAAAGATTGAAGCGGGCGTATTGAATGCGCCGCGGAATCTGCGCCTGCTCCGCACTGGTCGGCCCGGCTGTGCCTGCGGAAAGCTCACCGGGCGTAGTGTATTCCCATGCCAACGCACCATACTTGGTGCGCAACGCCAGCGTGCTCAGTCGTGCCCCACAGATCAAGCGACGACTTCAACTGTTCGATCCGATCCAACATGACCATCGCGGTGAAATCCTTCAGCATCTCCGGCAGCGAATGGCAATCCGAACAATTGTCATAGGCCTCCACCCGGAATGAATGCCCGCTCATTCCCGGATGCGCGTCATCTACAAACTCCCGCGTCGGCATATGGCACGTGACGCATTGTTTTTCAATCCACGTGCCGTGCGCGCCGGGCTGATGGTTAGTGGCGCAGTTGATGAAATTGGTGCTCGCCCCGTTGACCGGGAGCAAACCCACCGAGCCCATCATGAGATTGTATTGCGGGGAATGATGCGGCGGCCGGCTGTTGCTGTTCCACGCCGCGCCGCGATCATTGTGACATTGGGCGCAGACATTGATATCCGTGCGATTTGAGAACGTCGCTGAAGTGCTGAGCGAGAAATAATTTGTGGACGCCAACGGATAGCGCAGCTGGTTCGTCTCGACTACGCGGCTTAAAACATTCGTCCAGACATGAGTTTCATGCGGGTCGTGACACACCACGCAGGTGATGCCGACATTTGCGTCATTGGTGACGGCCACGGCGGGATTCAAACCATCCAGCAGTGCCAACCGCGCCGAACCCGAGTGACACCGACCGCATGCATTGATGCGTCCTGATGGATTCATATCCTCCACCACGGCGAAGTGGCCGCTGGATTTCCATTCTGTGAAAGTCGGCGCGTGCGTAGTATTGTGACACCCGCCACAGACCTCGCCAGCGATCTCGATGCGGGGCCGCTTCGTTAAATCCATCTCGTTCGCCGCGTGACTCGCCGCCGGACCGTGGCAACTCTCGCATTGCACCCCTGCCAGATGCGGAGTGGCTAGTTCGGTGCGAAAACCGGTCGGCAATCCGAAGCCCACCGTGTGACACCCCACGCAGTTGGCGTTGTTGTCCTGGTGAATGCTCTTCAGCGTCTGCAGCGCGTGGGCGTGCGCGGTCTGGGATTCGAGATTGTAAATTCCCTCATGACACTCAGCACAGGCTGTCGCACCGGCGTACTGTGACGACGGGCCAGACACCTTGAAAAACGCATTGCCGGAAACATTCGTGAGGGTCAGGTTACGACTCAGGTTTGGCGCACCGGTTGGCTGCCAAGGAGCTCCGTTAAGATTGGTGGCTTGGTAGAGTTGATAATAACCGGCCGGGCCGTCCCAAGTGACGTTGACGCCATTGGTGGTCTTGGCGATGCCGGTCAAGATCGGACGACCGGGATAACCGCCGGGTTGAGGCACGGTCAGGTGCGGGGTCTGGGCGTGTGCCGCGACCGAAAGCCCCGCCATCAAGGTCACCACTGACCAGAAAGCATGTTCGCCCTGTTGCATTAAACTCATGCTAATCCGGCCAAGAATCGCAGCTATCCCGATATTGCCGAATGCCCCGCGTAAGTTGTTCTGCACTGGACAAAGGGGCGCAGTCGCCACATTCGTTGAGATAACTAGAGGCAGACCGCTGAACGAAATCCAATTGCCGGCTGCTTCCGTTGCGCCGCAAACAAAAGAAAGGTTCATGATGAAAACGGCAGCTAACTTCCGCACCAAAGAAAATGAGCGCCGGTCGGATCGCCTGGGCGCGAGCCAGTTGACACTGACAATATTGCTGGCCGCCGGCCTCATTCTGGCATTAGGCGGACTCTGGTTTTCCCATCGCACCTCCCTGCCCCCAGCGTCGGCCCCGGCGACGCCCCCCACCCCGGGCTTGTCTGAAGCCACGCAAAAGATTCTCGCCGGACTGCCCACCTCGATCGAGGTCCGCTTTTTCGCACCAGACGACGCGGTCACACTGCCAGAAAATCTGCGCAGCTATATTATGCGGGTGTCCCAACTGCTCGCCGAATATGAGCGCGGCGCCGCGGGAAAATTACGCATCAACCGGGCTGATCCCCAGACGGATCTTGCCGCCAAGACTGCCGCCGGAGCAGCGGGCGTCGTCCCATTTGGGAGCGAAACCGGTGAGATTGTTTACCTCGGTCTGACCGTCGGCAATGGCGCTCAAATTGAATCCATCACACCCCTCACCCCCGAGTGGGAGACCGCACTCGAATCCGATCTCAGCCGGGCCATCCAGCGCTTGACCACTCAGACTGCGAGCGTCAAACCCACCCGATCTGGCAAACGCGCGACGGCTCAACCCGACCCGATCAATCCGGCTACAAGCGAGCAATTGCTGAAAATGTTTCCGGATCTCGCCACCCGTTCTTACGACTCCATGGCGCAGGAACTCCGCACCGCCACGCTGGAAGAATTCAAGGTCGCCACCGCCGAATTGCAGACAAAAGTGTCTGCCGCCCAACAGGCCCTGGCCGACGCCCAGGCCAATAAAAGCGCAGCCGAACAACAGGAGGCCTTGCAAAATTTCCAGCGCGTCCAAGCCGAGCAGGCCGAGAAACTCAAGGGCATCACCGCTTGGTTACAGGAACGACTCACGGTTTTGCAACGCCTCAAGACCGCGCCGGAATTGTCCACTCCGGTCCGCTAGGCATTAGTCGACCTCAGTAATGATTGCTGTTAGCGCGAGGCAAGGGATGGTCGGCATTGAGCAATAGGGGGAGAGCTAACTTTTCAGACTTCTCTAATGTCAGGACAAGCAAGTGTCACGTCCGACAACAACAACTGATAACTCGATTATGAAAACATCCTCCACCCTCAACCGCGCCCTGCTGATCTTGGCCTTGGTGGCCGCGGGTGTCGCGGGCTCGCTCCGACCAGCGCACGCCGCGGCGTTACAAGGCCAGCTGCAACTCCGGCCCCTGACCCCACAAGAGGTCAAGACTTACAACCTGACCGGCGTCCAGACCGCCAGTGGTTTGAGCACCGTCGCGATTGGCCAGCCTGCTTACTTTGACCTGATCATCAACTCCGCCGTTACCAATGGCGAAGTGGTCAGCGTTACTTGGTCGTTGACCAACACCC
This sequence comes from Verrucomicrobiota bacterium, assembly GCA_049840435.1. Classification (GTDB taxonomy): domain Bacteria; phylum Verrucomicrobiota; class Verrucomicrobiia; order Limisphaerales; family JADLHS01; genus JADLHS01. Next base: position 38,471 of record JASGKY010000061.1, read on the forward strand.
CGGTCGGCTCGGTCGCGGTGCTCACCAACAGTCCGCTTGGCACCAACGTCCCACCCTACCGGATGGTCGAACGCACCGGCAGCAAGATCGGCGGACGCATCATGATCCGCCCCGATGTGGTCGGCCAATACACCATCAAAGTCTCGGTGGTCTCGTTAGGTACGGGCTCGACGAACCTCACCCAGACCATCACCGCCGGCACTTATCTGGGTGCTAACACCTGCGCGCTCTGCCATAGCGGCGGGGCGGTGGCCGAAAACACCTATGTGCCGTGGCAAGGAACGCTCCATGCGCACGCCTTCGAGGAAGCCATCGACGGCTTGAGCACCGACCACTTCACCAAGAACTGCATCAGTTGCCACTCGGTTGGCTTCGATGCCAACACCAACTCCGCCAATGGCGGCTTCGATGATGTCGCCGCACAGACCGGCTGGCAATTCCCGACCACGCTGACCAACGGCAACTGGGCCGCCATGCCGGCCGCGCTGAAGAACGTCGCGAACGTCCAGTGCGAAAACTGCCACGGCCCGGGCAGTCAGCACGCCTACTCGCTCGGCAATACCAATTTCATCACCGTCACCACGGCCTCCGGCGATTGCGCCCAATGCCACGACAGCCTCAGCCACCACTACAAGACCGCAGAATGGAACAATTCCCGGCACGCGATGGCCACCAAGACTCCGTCCGGCCCGACCCGCTTCAATTGTGTGCGCTGCCACACGGCCAATGGGTTTGCTCAGTTCATTGATCACGCTGGCACCACCAACATCCCATACGTGACCAACACGGTTTATGAATCCATCACTTGCGCCGCGTGCCATGATCCGCATGACGCTTCCAATCCGCATCAGCTGCGCGCCGCCAACACCTACACTCTGCCCGAAGGCACCACCATCACCAACGCCGGCCTCGGTGCGCTTTGTATGGAATGTCACCACAGCCGCAATGGCTCGGTCTCGAACAATATCATTAACTACCAGCTCGGTTTACCGACTTGGGCAGGCGGTTCGAGCTTCGGCGTGCATGACAGCACCGCGGGCGACATGGTCGAAGGCGTGAATGGTTTCACCTACGGCAAGTTCATCCCCAGCAGCACCCACAGCTACGTGGTCACCAACGTCTGCGTCGGCTGCCACATGCAGCCCGTCGCTTCCACTGATCCGGCCTTCACCAAGGCCGGTGGCCACACCTTCAGCATGAGCTACTCGGTGATCACCAACGGCGTCACCAACGTGATCGACAAGACCGAAATCTGCGTCACCTGTCACGGCCCGGCGGTGGACGAATTCAACTTTGCCCGCAAAGACTATGACGGCGACGGCGTGATCCAAGGCGTGCAGACCGAAGTCCAAAACCTGCTCAACAACCTCTCGCGCCTCCTGCCAGGTTCGGCCTATAAAGCCAATAGCAACGACTACGTCGCCGATGGCCTGGTCAAGACCAGCATCTCCACCAAGACCAACTGGCCCGTCCGCTTCCTCCAAGCCGCGTGGAACTGGCAGTTCGTCAGCGTCGAAGGCAGCCACGGCATTCACAATGCCTCATATGCTGTCGGCCTGCTCAAAGCCTCCATCGCCGACCTTACCGATGACGCCGACAACGACGGCATCTCTGACAAGTGGGAAATCGCCAACTTCGGCAGCATCACCTACTACAACGGCAATGCTGATCCGGACAAAGATGGCGTGAGCAACGCCCTCGAAGTCTCTGCCGGCACGAACCCGAACCTCGCCGACACTGATGGCGATGGCATCAACGACCTCGCCGAAATGAAAGCCGGCAGCGATCCGTTGAATGCCGCCGACAAACCTGGCTTCGTCGTGAAGATCTTCACGGCGGCTGAAATCGAGTTCGCCTCGGAAATCGGCAAGAAGTATCAGGTGCAAACCGTTTCGGCCATCACCGGCACCCTGCTGAACCTCGGCTCCGTCACCAACGGCACCGGCAACAACATCAACATGGTCACCTCCACCAAGAGCGGCGGGTCGCAAGGCTACTTCCGCGTGGTGCAAGTGCCGTAAACTCTGGACTGGTTGCGATGGTAAACAGGCAACACCACAGACGATAGGCAACAAGCAACCAGTCCACCACCCCTCCCGGCGTCCGCCGGGAGGGGTCTTCTGTTTATAGACCGGTCGCATAATCCGAAACAAATAACCCGTTGACCGACGGCTACGACACTGGCCTTGCCACGATTTGGTAGACTGGTGGGGTGCACCTGTGTGAGCTGGGACCAACACCCGTAAACATTGAAACTAAGACGAACCGCAAACGGTATGACGAAGCCTTCAAGAAGTCGGCAGCGGAACATTGGCTGGGGAGCGGTAAATACGCCCGGCAGGTGGCGGCGGAACTAGGCTTCATCCCTAACCCACAATCTGTTTCACCCTCCGGGCCGGCGGCGCATCAGCCAATCGGCTTCTGCCGATAAGCTTCCGAAATAGTACCGAAGACCAGTTCGTTGACGGGACAACCGGGGATGTTAATCTCGCTGTCATGCGAATCATTCCTTCAACAGCGATACTGGGCGAAGGCGCAATCCTTGTGGACTCAAAGCCCAGCATTTCAACCATCCTGCTTTTACTTGTGCTCGCAAGTTTTACTGGGCGGGTTTCGGCCGGACTGCCGATTGAGATTCTCGGCGTTCAGTATTCAACTGAAGTCAGGATTTCAAGATGGATAACTCCGTTTACACATCCGAACTGGACGGCAACGAACTATACCGAAGTTCAAAACTCTTCTTTTGCGGTTGGCAATTCCCTCAGCAACCCTTGGACGGGCTTGTTGGCGGCAGAAGCTTCCGCCGGACTTTTTGGCATCCATGCTTACACCCCCAGTTCGATGGGACGCGACCCCTACATTGCAAGCGCGACAGCAAATGCCGTCAGCGAAGTCTGGTTTTCCTCCCAAGCCAGCGGGACGGCCACTTTGACCTTGGAATTCTCAGCTCGCAGCACTTGGTGGAACTCAAGCTCGGGAGTGCTCAGCTTGATGAATGTCAGCACGGGCGATGAAGTTTGGAACTATGGGTGGAATGGCTCCTCCGGGACGGTCGGCGGAGTTCCTGTTTCCCAATTTCTACCCACCAACAACGGAAGCTATCCATATCCCGCCACGCTGTATTTAGATGGAGATTTCAACTCTGGGGATATTTATAAGCTGACCATGAATACGCGAACCGGAGCTGGGTTTGATCCGCAGAGCCCCTCCATAGATCTTCAGATAACAGATGGATTTGATTTTATTTCTTCCATCCCTGAGCCGACCACCGCAAGCATGATTGGGTTGGGCCTGCTGGCTTGGCGGTCGCAACGGCGCAATAAAAGTCAGGTTGCCTAACTAATCATCAAAGCAACTCGCTTCCAATTGCTTCAAACCACTCCCACAATTCGTTTCACTACCTGCGCCGCTGCCGCAAAACCAAAAGCCCCCGTCACGAAGCACGCCGTCCCGTAGCCACTGCGGCAATCCAATCGTAACCGTTCGCCCGGCTCGGGTGTCGCGCAGACTGTGCCGTCCTTGGCGGGGAACACTTGCGGCTCGGGGGAATAGACGCAGTCCACACCAAAAGGTTGCTTCGGATCGCGGGGGAAGCCGTGGTCGGTGCGCAATAGTTTGCGGACGTTTTGGAGTAAACCGTCATGCGTAGTGTGGGCTAGATCAGCCAAACGCAGCGCCGTCGGATCGCGCCGCCCACCCGCACCGCCAGTGGTGACAATAGGGATGCTTTTCTGCCGACACAATGCGATGAGCAACGCTTTCATCGGCGTTTGATCAATCGCATCCAATACCGCGGTATAACCGGGCGCGAAAATCGTTTCCGTCGTGGTTGCAGTGAAGAGAGATTGCTCCGCGCGGATGACGCAATCGGGATTGATGAGTTGAACACGCGCAGCCATAGCTTCGACCTTGGGCTGGCCGAATGTCCCGGTGAGCGCGTGAAGCTGGCGGTTCACGTTGCTGATGCAAACGTCATCCAGATCCACGAGCGTCAGTTGGCCGATGCCGGAACGGGCGAGCGCTTCCACGGCCCACGAACCCACACCGCCAATGCCGACAACGCAAACATGCGCGCGCCGCAGGCGTTCTTGCCCGTCGGCACCATAGAGACGGAGGATGCCGCCAAAGCGGGCTTCGTGATTGGTCATGGTGTTGTCGTCAATACTCGTGACACACGCCACCGCAACTTCGGCTTCTCTCTTCAATTCGTGATCATAATCCTTTTCTTGATCTCAATCGCTACCCTGATGGAAACAGATTAAGCACAAGATTAACATTATGATTACGAACGCCGCCATGCAGTGTCTTGTCACGTCTCTGATACGCGGCGGCGGTAATTTTCTCAAGCCAATCCCACATTTCAGGGATGCACAGCGCCACCCGACTCGCTACACTCCGCCCACCTGTCCGCACGCAAAATTGAATTGAACAACTGGCGGAGTTCCGCCGTCTGCAACATGAACATGATCAGATTCGACCGTGGCTTGATGATGACCCGCACCCTTTTGGGCGCGACTGCCGCCGCAGCGCTGCTTACCAGCCCTACACCACTTCCCGCTGCCGTCACCGAAACCAGCGTGGAATTTCTCACCAGCGGCGATTTCAACGGCGACGGCCAGACCGACCTCGCCATCGTGGATCGCGCTACCGGCCGGGTACGGATTGGCTATCGCGTCTCGACAGAATTTTTCAACTGGGTGGATTGGCGGTCCAGCGGCATCAAGAGCATCTCTGGCGTCAGTGTCGGCAAGTTGGTGGATACCAAACGGGACTCGATCGCAGTCGTTTCCGCCGACGGTAATCAAATCAGCGTGCTTGATGCTCCGAATCCTAGCGTCACAACCGAATCAGTGAGCGTTCCATGTGAAGTGCTCGGCCCGAACGCCGTGGTCGCCGTGGATATTGGCGGCGCTGGCAACACCCCGTTACACGATCTTTACGTCGCGAGCATTTACAACACCGACCCGGAAAATCATGTCACGCTGTTCCGTGCGGAAGGCAAGACCTTCACCCAAAGCGCCGACCTGCCGACAAAGCAGGCCGAAGCCCATGGCAATCGCGTTGCGCTGAAAAAAGACGGGGCAGAATTAGTCGCGACGATCACCGGCACCGGTGACAGTGCTTCATGGCAGGCCGAAAATCTGGCCAGCGGCAAGCCGGAGGAAGTGGTGAGCGTCGGCGGTGTACCAGCGGACGCGAATTATTTCCTCGGCAACTTCCGTGGCAAACCAGCCAAAGAAGTGATCTTTTTCAAGAGTGAAGCTGAAAGCTTCACCATCAGCGCGCTGGACGAGGCCGGCGGGAAATTCAAAGCCGCGCCGCTGCAAACCATCGCTCTGCCTCAGGCTGCGCGACAACTTGTCGGGGCCGAGAGTGGTGGCAAAAGCTGGTTGCTCGCCATTTGTGGCACTAATGAGCCGGCGCAATTGCTGGACTTCGACGGCGCGAAAGCGCCGGTGCTCGCCCAAACGCTTGCGGGCGCAACGAACAAGTATTGACCTCCGGCATCGCGCTGCCGGACGCCATCGTGTTGTTCTCCTCGCTATGCCGGGGCGCGCGGTCACGCATTATCAAGTGTATGTGCTCAAGGATGGCAAATTCAAGGCCGCCGCCCATGGCGCGCTGGCCACGTTGGATGATCGCGACGACTCGACGATTCCCGCCATCCACGAACGCATCGTGGCGAACTCGCCCGAGAAAGCTCAAACCGACATGAAGAGTTACACAAATGCGATCCCTGGTTCGGATGTGACCTACGCGATGATGGCGATTCCCGGGCGGTGAATTCACTGATGGGCAGCCCGGCTTCCGAAGCCGGCCGTAAAGCCTGACGAAGGCCCGCAGCATAAGGTGAAGATTTCGCCGTTCTGGATGGGCACGTATGAAGTCACATGGGATCAATTTCTCCTGTTCGTGTATCCGGATGACGAGAAAAAACTCCGCGAATCGCATCCGACGGATGCCGCGTTGAATCAACTCACCGACGCCGTCACGCGCCCGTCAAAACCGTATGTGGACATGAGCTTCGGCATGGGCAAGGCCGGTTATCCCGCCATTGCGATGACGCAGCATGCGGCGAACAAGTTCTGTCACTGGCTCTGCGGCCAAGACGGGTCATTTCTATCGCCTGCCGACCGAAGCGGAATGGGAATACGCTTGCCGCGCAGGGACGACGACCGGTTTATTCCTTCGGCGATGACAGTCAGGCAAGCTGGGCGATTACGGCGTGGTATCTTTGACAACAGCAATTCCAAATATCAAAAGGTCGGCAAGAAAAAGCCGAATCCGTGGGGACTTTACGACATGTACGGCAACGTGACCGAATGGGTGCTGGACCAATTCTCCGGCGACTTTTACAAAGCACAGGCGGCTTTGGGCACAGTTACTGATCCGTGGAACAAGGCAACGATGCCGTATCCCGCACTCAGCGCGCGGTGGTTCTTGGGATGACGACGCGGTCGCCCTGCCGCAGCGCGGCGCGGCGCGGCTCCGATCGTTCGTGGAAAATGACCGATCCACAATTGCCCAAGAGCAAGTGGTATCACACCGACGCGCAATTCATCGGCTTCCGCATCGTCCGACCGTTGACCGTGCCGAGCGCGGAAGACATGGCCAAATATTGGATCAGCGGCGTCGAGAAGGATTGACTCAAACGAGTTATTGCCCACGTCGAAAAAACCATTCAAGCTCACAGCACATTCATCATGAACACCAAGCCAGAAATCATCACTCCGGTTTCACGCCGGCATTTCCTGAAGAACTCTACGCTGTTCGCGGCCTCCGCCGCGGCGGTCGCCAGTTTCCCGAACATCCTGCACGCGCAGACCAAACCTAAGCTCAATGCCGCCATCATCGGCCTCGGCGGCCGCGGCAGTGGCGCGGGTAAAGATTTTCTCGATGCCGCCAAGGAAGTGGGCGTAGAAGCAAACATCGTGGCGTTGGCCGATCTCGTCCCCGACCAAGTCAGCAAGTGCCGCCAGAACCTGAGTCGCCTGAGCGTCTCCAAATGCTTCAGCGGCTTTGATGCGTATCTGAAAGGCGCTCGAAGTGCCCGGTGTAAACTACGTCATTCTTGCTACCCCGCCCGGTTTCCGCCCCGGACATTTCAAGGCTGCCGTAGCCGCTGGTAAAAATATCTTCACGGAAAAACCCGTCGCCGTGGACGGCGCCCGGCTGCAAGATCATGTATTCCGCCGGCGAGGAAGCCAAAAAGAAGGGCCTCAAGGTCGTAGCCGGCACGCAACGCCGCCATCATCCCGGTTACATCGAGACCATCAAACGCATCCATGATGGCGCAATCGGCGACGTCACCGCGTTGCGCGCCTACTGGGTCAACAGCGGCCCGATCTGGCATCGTGGCGTCAAGGGCGACAGCGAATCTGGAGATGCCAGATCCACAACTGGTATCACTATATCTGGCTGTGCGCGTGACCATATCGTCGAACAGCACGTCCACAACATTGACGTCTGCAACTGGATCGATGAAGGGTCACCCGGTCAAGGCCTGGGGCATGGGCGGCCGCCAGCAACTGGGCGACAAGTCCGGTGAAATCTGGGACAACTTCGCCGTCGAGTTCGAATACGAAAACGGCGTCCGCATGCACAGCTATTGCGGCCAGATCAAACGCGATTGTCGGCTCGGTCAGCGAAGCCGTGGTCGGTAGCAAAGGCACGTCCAATCCCGCGGGCCAAATCCGGCCGAAGGAAGGTGCTGCCTGGCGCGCGCCAAACAAGAAGCTCTCGGAATATGTTTACGAACACATCACGTTAATCAACGCCATCGTCAACGATACCCCGATCAACGAAACCGAGCAGGTCACCGATAGCACGCTCACCGCCATCATGGGCCGCGAAGCAGCTTACAACGGCGGCGTGGTGGAATGGGAGGACATGAAGAACAACGACTTCGCCTATGGCCCGGAAGTGCTCTACACCGACGCGAGCAAGATGGCTTTCGGTGCGTTCCGCACGCTCAAGTCACCGATGCCGGGCGACCACGACATCTTCAGCAAGCCGGCCAAAGTCCCAACAGTTTAATCGGATTAACAACAATAAAACCTCCGGCAGCGTGCCGGAGGTTTTTTATTGTCTTTGAAAAACTGTTAGCGATTGGCGGAAGCGGTCTTGATCTGCTTTGCCCCCGTCTGTTCGCTACCGTAGGTGAGACCGTAGCCAAAGGGAAGATTGCCCCCACTAGTCTGCGGCCAGACGCGCGGCAACTTGCCGGTCGGCTTGTAGTCGCCGAACAAGACATCCGCCACGCCCAAACCTTCCGTCCCCGGCAACCACGCCGCCACAAAAGCATCGCTCGCCTCCAATGCCGCACCGAGCACCAGCGGGCGACCGGACAACAATACAGTCACAACCGGCGCACCACTCTGTTTGGCGCGCTGAATCAACGCCACATCGCTCGCAGCGAGATTCAAATCAGTGCGATCGCCTTTACCTTCGGCATATGGCATTTCGCCTACCACCACAATGACCGCGTCGGCGACTTCCACACCACTGCCATCGGCGGAGAAGGAAACCTTCGTGTCCGCGCTGACGGTCTGTTTGATGGCCTGAAGAATTGTCGTGCCGCCCGGGGTCACCTTGCCAGCTTCGCCCTGCCAACTGATCGTCCAGCCGCCGCATTGGATGCCGAGATCGTCCGCCGCCTTGCCGACGACGTGCAGACGCTTGAGATTCTTGGCGAGCGGCAGCGCGGCGGGGTCATTCTTCAGCAACACCAGCGATTGCCGCACGCAATCGCGCGCCACCTCGCGATGCGCCGATGATCCGATGGCCGCCGTCAACGCCGGGTTCACCGGCTTGGCCGCAAATGCGCCCGACTCGAACTTCGTGCGCAAAATGCGGCGCACCGCATCATCAATGCGCGACTGCGGCACGCGGCCTTCGTTCACCAGTTCCGTGAGCTTCGTGATGAAGTCCACGTAGCTGTTCGGCTGCCCCGGACTGGTCACCACCATCGCCATGTCGAGACCGGCGTTAATGGAAGCCGCGATGCTACCTTTGTAATCGAAGGGTAATTGATCAATCGCCGCCCAGTCGGAAATAGTAAAGCCCTTGAAACCGAGTTCGCCTTTCAACACATCGGCAACGAGATGCTTCTGCCCGTGCATCTTCGCACCATTCCAACTGCTGAAGCTCAGCATGACCGATCCAACGCCAGCCTGGAGCGACGGGAGATAAGGCGCGAGATGCATCTTCCGCAACGTCGTCTCATCCATGACGGTGTTGCCTTGGTCCACGCCGTTCTGCGTACCGCCATCGCCGACAAAATGTTTGGCGCACGCCACAACGGAATCAGGACCGGCGAAGCCTGCTTGCAAACCACGTACCGCCGCCGCGCCCAACGCGCCGGCGAGTTCGGGTGAATCCGAATAACTTTCATACGTGCGCCCCCAGCGTGCATCCTGCGCCACGGCCACGCACGGCGCAAAATTCCAATTGATCCCAGTCCCGGCAATTTCTTTGGCGGTAACCCGCGCGGCTTGTTCGACCAGAGCGACATTGCGCGTCGCCCCGAGCCCGATGTGGTGCGGGAAGATCACCGCGCCGAGAACATTGTTATGGCCATGCACGGCATCCACGCCGTAGAGCAAGGGAATCTTGAGTCGCGTCTTCTGCGCCCAGGCCTGGCACTCGTTGGCGAGTTGTAACCAGCTTTGCGGCGTGTTGTCCTTCGGATCGGAGCCGCCGCCGCTGAGCACCGAGCCAAGAGCGTATTTCTGGATGTCAGCCTTATCGTGTAGCGCATTGCTGTCCACCTGCGTCATCTGCCCGATTTTTTCGGCCAAGGTCATTTGTTTGAGCAGCGCCGTGACGTTTTCCTCCGAGGCGGAGGCCGCCAGCGCCACCAATCCGGTGGTGCACCAAATTAAGCCGGCACCAGACAAGTGGCCGCGAGCCGGTGACTGTGGTGACGGAAAGCAATTTTCGTGGAACAGGTTTTCATAGCATCAGCGGTGTTTAAAGCGAATTGACGGCGAAGACGTCGTCCTTGTTTTGGCGCAGGTCGGTCCATCTCCAAGCTTCGACATGGCCGTCCACCAAGGAAAAAATCGCGCGGGAATTGTGACGGGCGGCGGGTTGTTTATAGGTACACGGCCCAACCCACGGTGGGATTCGGCTGCTTGGTGGTGATTTCGGTGGCGTACCGCACGGGCATCCGGTCCACGTTCTGGCCCGTGCGAGGATAACCGACATCGCCGATCAGCCAAATTTGGGACGCGCGACGGATCTCCGCCAACTTACGGCTACCGAGATTCGATCCATCGGTATTCTTGCCATAACGAATAATGCCTGTGGTGATCGTGTTTCCTTCCAACGGACCGTAACCTTCGCACGGAGATTTGAAATAATTTACCATCGCCGCATCGATGTCAGAATCCCGCACCGACGGGCAGCGCCAGACATTATTGGAGGTGGCGCTGCTGGTGATGTATTTACTCTGATCCAAGATCTTGAACCACCAATCCACCGTCACCCCTGGCCATGTCCCCGTATTCAGCGGCGGCAAAAAGTCATTGTTGTCCCCGGCGTACATGGCGAACGCCAATGCAATTTGCCGATTGTTGTTCACATCTTTCGTCGCCAAGGCTTTCTCCTTCGCCTTGCTCAAGGCAGGTAGAAGCATGGCGGCAAGGATCGCGATGATGGCGATGACCACCAACAACTCGATGAGGGTGAATCCTTCCGCATGCCGGGATTGCCCCTGGCTAAGGCACGCAGATTTGCTGCCGTCCGTGCGTCCATCTCCAACGCTACATTTTTTAATAAGCCGAGAGCTTCTCACACAGACTCCTTCACTGTTAGCCAATGACGCGACATATCGAGCAAGGTGACACAAGCGGGCAAATCGTTCTGCATCACTTCAGGGAAGTGGTGCGATCTTGCAGCCAGATCAAGTCGTTACTGGCCGGGTCTTTCGGGGCGGGCAAGGCAACCTTGGCTGCCAGGATATTTTTATCCCGCCACTTTTTGATCTCTGCATGTCCATCCGCAAACGAGATCCCCCCCGCTCCATTATGGTAAGTGGCGGGGACATCAGGCCAGGCGGTGGTGTTATTGGGATCGCAGACAAACCAGCCGTCATTGATGCTGTCGGGATTCTCATCAATCGTGACCCAACAGTTGGCCGGACCGGGCCGGGTAATATCACTTTGCTTCCGAAAAACGCGGTAGGTGGGAGGCCGGCCTTGTGTGGAATCCCAGTCCCGGATCGGATTCATCCAGCAACTCATAGACATGCTGCGCACCGTCGGAGTTCCACCAAAGTTCTTCCGATCGGCAGGACATTTATAAACCTCCAATTTGTTGATGTACTGATACAACAATCCATTTTTTACCAACAATGGCTGAATCGCTCCATTGGCTATGGTGTCAATGCTGCCCAACACCCATTGCGATCGGGCGCCTCCGGGCAGTCCGACCGGATCTGTGGGAAAGGTGACCAATTCATTCATGCCCCCCGTGCGCACAATTTTGTCATCATTATCGCCGGAATACATGAACCAGCCGAGTTGCAGCTGCTTCAGGTTGTTCATGCAATTGATGCCCTGCGCTTTGGTTTTTGCCTTGGCCAGTGCGGGCAGGAGCATGGCCGCCAAGATTGCAATGATGGCAATGACGACAAGCAACTCAATCAAGGTAAACCCCGGTTGGCTGACTTGTTTTTGATGGTTCAGTCTCATGCTTTAAGTAGGGACCAGTGCGACCCAAAATTATTCAATTTACAATTTGCGCCTCCCCCAGATTCAAATTTTCCCGAACCTTGAATCAGAACCCCGGCCCGTCTTCCCAACAGGATTGGCCACCCTGCTGGGAGGACAGGCCTGCATTTTTAATGCAGGCCCGATGATTTTAGCGCGGCGCAACCGCCGATCGTTTTACTGAACGGACAACCGGTAAAAACGACTATTGCCCGTGACCGGTGTGCTGATGATCGCCGTGGCGCCAGGTACCGTTGGTCACCGTCAAGGTGGACCAAGAATCCGTCAGGTTGGCTTTGCTCAAAACCGTGTAGGCGTAACAAGCCTCCGTGGGGAACGACAGCTTCAGGCTGCCACCGCTTAAGCTTGATGTAATGGCGGGGGCAACGGGAGCGATCGGGCTGGCTGACGCGATTTGCACATTCCCATACCCTGCGAGCGCCGGATCGGTGGCCCAGACGCAGGGACCAGTGACCGTAAAGCCATACTGCACGTGATTGGCCGGATCGTAGGAGGTTTGCAACTGGATATTAAACGCCCCGTTGACCATGGGGGCCGTGGCTTCGATAAAGCCCGAGTAGTTCGGTGTGAAATCTTTGATGAAAGCGACCACCGTCCAGCCGTCACCCGCGGCATTTACAGCGCTCAGCAAGCTATCCGCCAGCACCGTGCCGGAGAATGTCACCAATTGGCCCGGCAACGAACCGGCAGGCTCCACAAAGAAACTGGCGCTCATGGTCTTGTTTCCCACCGACGGGCTGTTGGTGGTCACATACCAATAAGGCGCCGGATCACCGATCGTATTCGGGGACAAGGTCAGCTTGGATCCACAGAAGGAAGCCCGCAAATCAGGCGTCCCCCAGCCCGAGCCCCACAGATAAGCACCGCCATTGGCCGGCGTCTCGAACACGTTGATATAGCCATTCCAAGCCTTGTTGGGATCCACCGTAACATTAACTTCGGTGGAAACGGTAATGTTGACCACAGCCGAGGTAACGGATTGGCCAGTGCTGGATTTTGCCACGACCTTCAGCGCATGAGCGCCGAGCGAGGCACCGGTAACGGACCAGACATACGGGGACGCGGTAAGATCGCCCAGATGCGTGTTGCCATCAAAGAAAGCCACATTGGTCACCGTGCCCGGACTCACCGAAGCGTTGGCTGTGATGTTGAAATCCGGTGGCCGCAAGGCGCCGGTGGCCGGGTTAACAATGGCCGTCGTCAACGGTGCGACTGGCGAGAAAACGGCGCGAAAATTGTCATAACCAACTTTGGATTTCGGCCCCCAAAGCGGCACAATCTTGATGCTGTCGCAGTCGGTGGGGACGTTGAAGGCGAAGGCGTAAGTATTCCAAGCACTCGGATTCTTGCCCACCTTGTCCGCCGCTGTCGGATACGTGTCCCCCGGAGTGCTCATCATGACCCCAGCATTCCAAAATTCGATCTTCACCCCGCCCAGATTCGTTCCGGCACTATTCGTTCCGTTTAGAACGATCATATCCTGCAGGAAAATAGCCGGCAGGCCCGCCGTAAGTCCTAGCGACGTGAGTGGCACCGCCGTAGTGGCGCCGCCCACCCAGATACCCCACGAGTTACCGGGCGAGTTATCAATAATGCCGTAGTCCCCCGGATTACCGCCCGTCGTCGGATAACTGTAAAAGAAATTCCCGCCCCCACCGTTGACCTCCAGCCATTCCGGCGAAGGGTTGGTGACAGTGCTGCTCGTGCTAAAAGTTCCGTTTGGAAACAAGTTAGTGGTGTTCTGAGCCTGTGCCAGACTCAGCGTGGCGAACAGTCCCAATAGTGCGGTTGTTTTTTTCATGTCGATGGCGTTGGAGGTTGGTTTCGGTAGCGTAATTTATTTCAGGTTTGGCAGGGTTCTGGAATGAATCACCACTCCAGCCCCTCGCCATCTGGTTGAATTTAGATTTGAGTACGAGTCTTGTTCCGGCGGATAGCAATCAAACCGACGATCCCGCCCATCAAAAGCGCTCCCGTCGCCGGCTCAGGCACAGCCGTAGCCACGATGTCCACTTGCCCATACGGCGCGACATCGGTCGCCCAGACATTGACCCCTTTCATCGTGAAACCAAACTGCACATGCCGGGCCGGGTCATTAATGGTATTCAAGCTGAAGCTGAAGACGCCGGGCGTCAGGGCAATGGTCGTGGTGACCGCCGAGGAATAGTCCGGAGCGAAATCCTTGATGAAAGCAATCGCGGTATGCGCCGAAGTGAGACTGTTGAGCAACACATTTCCCGTGAAGGTCACGGTCTGTCCACCCAACAGACCACCGTTGAACTCCTGATAGAAGTTGGCCTCCATGATCTTGTTGCCGGCGGCGCCCGGACCGCCACCGCCAATGTACCAATACGGATTGGGGTCACCAATAGTGTTGGGCGACAAGCTCAGCACTGGGCCGGAAAAACTAGCCCGCAAATCAGCCGTCCCCCAGCCGCTGCCCCAAAGATAAGCCCCGCCGTTGGCTGGCAGTTCAAAGACATTCATATAGCCGGACCAAGCGGCGCCCGGATCAATGGTATAAGTCGCGGCTTGGGCATTGCTCAACGCTCCTGCCAGCAGCAAAGCGGCACAACTGGAGGAAAGACGGCGAAGGATTGTATTCATAACAAGTCGTATGGGTTCTGGTTGTGATTCAGGGTTACAATGAAATCCTAGCCGCAAACCCCAAATCGCCTAGCTAGCCGAGCGGCTAGTTTTCCAAGCGCTAAACAGGCCGAGAATATGGGAAAATATCCAGAACCTCCTACCGGCTTGACCAGCAACGAAAGCGCGCTGAAAAGATAACTCGACGAGACGGAATACTGCCGAGTCAGGACTTTTGCCCTTGCCGAAACTTCAACGCCGCCTCCGTCCGGGAACTGTACGTGCAGCTTCTCGTAAATGTGCTGAAGATGCCATTTCACTGCCGCAACCGTTACCCCGAGACGCTCGGCGATGACTTTGTTTCCCAAACCGTGCATCACCAATTCCAGCACCTCCCGCTCCCGGTCCGACAAGCTTTCGAGTTGTTGGACCGCTGTTTCCTGGCCCCGAAACTGGCCGATGACTTTGCGCGCAATTTCCGGCGTCATCGGCACGCCCCCTTCGTGCGCTTCCTGGATGGCGGCAATGACCTTTTCCGGCTGGGCTCGTTTCAATAGATAGCCACACGCGCCTGCCCGCAACGCTTGGAAGATGCGCTCGGAATCCTCATAGACGGTGACGATCACAATATGCACCGCTGGCAACATCTCCTTGATCTTGGCAGTGCATTCCACGCCGGTGGCATCCGGCAGTTGAATGTCCATCAACACCACATCCGGCATCGCCTTGGGAATCTTCCGCAACGCCTCCGCCACCGTCTCGCATGTGCAGACGCACTGAAATCCCGGCGTCCGGTTCAGCAACGTCTCGAAGCCTTCGCGTAATGTCTTGTTGTCCTCGACGATTCCGACCTTGATCATAGCAATCGTTTGGGCAGCGGGGCTTGAAACCGCACGGTGGTTTCCTGCTGCGGATGGCTCGTGATGTTGCAGTCGCCGCCCAACGACTTCAAGCGCTCGGTCATATTGGTTAGGCCGTCGGCGCCCACCCGCCGCTCACTCATATCCAGGCCGCGGCCGTTGTCGGCCAGCACCACCGTGAGTTGGCCGTTCGCCACCGAGATACGCACCCACACCTGCGTGGCCGCGGCGTGACGCACGACGTTGGTCAACGCTTCCTTGAACGCAAAAAATAGTTCCTGGCGGAATTTTGGATCAAGCGGATGGTCCGGCAGATCTTCTGCCACATCCAGCCCGCACGAAACTCCAGCCAGATCCAACAAGCGCTGGGCGTACGACCCGAAGTAACTAGCCAGGGAGGCCGTCGTATCGTTGCGCGGATTCACCGCCCAGACGATTTCGTCGAGTGACGTCACCATGCGCCCCGCCGTCGCGCGCAACTCGTCCAAATAACGATTCTTCTCATCGTTGGAGGTGGTCGGGCTTTTGACGAGCGAGCAAAGCATGTTCACCTCGGTCAAACCGGCGCCCAGATCGTCGTGCAGATCATGCGCCACGCGGGAACGCTCCTGCTCGATCTCGCGCCATCGCTCAGCACGTTGCCGTTCGTGGATTTGAATCGTCAATTCACGCGTGCGTTCCGTCACCTGCCGCCGCAACACCACCACCCAACTGAATGCCGCCAGCGTCACAAACCCCAGCCCCGCCGCAATCCACAGAACTCTCTTCAACGTCCACCACGGCGGCGCTTGGAGCAACACCACATCGCTTGCGGAACGCAATTGCACCCGGAACGATTTCGCCCGCCACTGTTCGCCCGCCCACCATTCCCCCGGTTCGATGCGGCAGACGCCCGTGACGAGAATCCGACTGCCATTCTCCAGTTCCGCGAACGCATCCTGCCCCGCGGGCTGTTTCAGATACGCATGAAAAATGGTTTCGCCCTGTTGCAGAATCAATGACCGTTCCGAGCCATGTAACGCCCGATCCAGCAATTTGGCGGCGACCTGCACCAGGCGGCAGTCGTGCGTACCCCGCAACGCTTCATCCGGCGTCACCCGCTTCGGCGCGGGCAGTTCCCCGGCAGCGATCTTGCGATAAACGGCATCCTGCAACACCGGCGTGTATTCGCCCTGCCCCACAAATCCGAGCGCCTCGACACGATCCCCAAGCTGCAACGGCTCGCGCTCCGAGGTCTGCACCTCAACCCCTTGTTCCCCGTCCTGGATAAAGAGCGCCTGCCCTGCTTCGTAATAGATCACCGTGCCCACCACCTTCACGCGGTGGCCGTATGTTTCTTGCGGCGCGAACTGCAGCAA
>JASGKY010000062.1:0-31007 GCA_049840435.1 Verrucomicrobiota bacterium
ACGTATTGCTAAGGTTAATAGGGAAACACGATAGAATCCGAACAGCACCTTATTCTCAGTGGAACAGGCAGCGCGGCAACAGCTCAGCTCAGCAAACTCAACTTCGCCAGCGGACCGAATCTCGATCTGGGCTTCAACGATGTGTTGGAATTGCGGTTGCAAGTGCCAGCAGACTTCATCGGCACGGTTTCCATCTACTACGGCACGACGAACACCACCGGTATCAGTGCCACACGAGTAGTGACGATTCCCAACGCGACGCTCGTCAAAGATGGTGCGCTGCACGTGTATCGAATTGATATGGGGTTGGAGGTGTATTGGCGCGGCAATCTACGCGATTTGCGGATCGATCTGTCTGCTGCGACTGATGTGGCGTTCGCGATTGATTACTCTGCGCGTCGGCGATTTGACGGGTGAAGTGTATCAGCCGCGTTACACTACCGAATGTCCCGCGGCAGGCGGCACAACGCCGTCCGGTGCGTTGCTGGGCGGCGGGCAGGCGGTTCTCTCGATGGAATCAAAGCACTTCCGCTTTCTGTGGAACGCTTCGGTTGCGACCAATTCATTTTGGACGGCGAACATGCCACACGGCACGCTGCGCAACGCCGAGGAAGTTTGGCAGGTGTTCGTCAAAAAGCTTGGCTATCGTGAACCCTGTCAGGCGGTGGAAACGCAGAGCGGCACCAAATATAAAGTCAACATCACCACGTGGCACTCCGGCTATTGGCAGGGAGGCGACACTTACAACGTGCGCTTCGCTCGCTCGCTTCAATGCCACGCCCGATGGACTCCGCGTTGATCCGCCGACCTGGGTGTTGCCGCATGAATCGTATGCACTCGTTCCAGATGCATAATACCACTGGCTACGTGCCCGGCTCATGGTGGGAAGGTCATGCGAACTACGGGCGCGAGCGTTACCTGCAGCATTTCGGCGCGCTCTTTGCCAGCAATGGCCGCTCCGGGTATTGATCCCACCTATTTGCGTTGCGCGCATCAGATCATCGCCGAAGGGCGCGATTATTATCTTTCGTGGCCAATCTTCCTGTATCTCGATGAAAACCCTGACGGACTCTCCGATCTTGGCGAAGGTACGAATGTCAAACTCTGGCAACAGACGCAGATCAACGAATACCCTTTGATGGCGTTGGAGCGACATACCCCGACGAACACGCTCAAGGATATCGTCGGCTACTTTGCGCGGCGACAGGCGACCTACAATTACTCAACCAAAACCGATATCCAGGCGGCGCTCGCCATGTTTGGCGCGCCGCTGGATAACGCCGCGACAGCCCGCTGGCAATTTACCGATCTAGTGCAACGCAGCGACGACACCAACTGGTGGCGCGTACCCTGCCAAATGGCGCCGATGCAGGGCGCGTATGCGATTCACGAACTTGTGCCCTCCGGCACGGGCGCGGGTCGCGTGGTAACGGTGAACTTCCGCGGCCTACCTGACAGTGGTCGCGGGGCCGAGTTGGCGGGCGAGTTTCATCGTAATCTCCGACACTGGCGCGGAGCGTTACAGCACGCTGTGGAGCAATGGTCTTAATTCCGTTACGCTCGCTGCGAACGAAAACAAAGTTTACCTTTCGGTGGCTGGAGCGCCGGCGCAGTTCTACACCGGTGCGTCGAGCACCAGTTTCGAAGGCGATTACAACGATTCGCTCTATCCGTATCGTTCTTGGCCATCGAAAACCCGCTTTCCCTATGAGATGCAAGTCGTCGCCGGAGCGACGTTCAAAGTGCGCGACAACGGCGCGACGACTGGCTTGGTGCAACATTCCAACGGTGGCGGCTACCGGGCTTCCTCCGTGAGTGTGCCGACGACGGTTTACATTTGGTCCGAATGCGCGAAGTGCTTGGTGGCTCCGTCAGCGGCACGGCGCGTATTGAAGATTATGCCGTCGTTTCGGCGGGCACAGTGAATGGCAGCGCCGTCATCAGCGGTCACGCGTGGGTGCGCGGTGGCACGGTCAATGGCAACGCCAAGGTGCGTGACTGGGCTTTGGTCGAGGGCGGTACGGTGAACAGCAGCGCACGCGTGCTTGAGCATGCAAACATCAAGGGCGGCTTGGTCACGGACATCGCCACGGCTAAGGGCACGGCGGCTTCGCTCTCCGGAACACTCGCTGGCAATGCGATCATTGACGGTGATTACGGCGATTTCTTTTACGGTCGCAACGTCACCAACGGCGTGGCGTTCGGACATCAACCATACGTTGGTGTGCCGGATACGTTTATCCGTCCTCTGCCCACCGGGCTATATGCCGCGTATGATTTTGCCACTGCACACGATTCGCGCATCCTCGATCAATACGGCGTCACCGATGGCTTCACTGTGGGCAATCCGACGTGGTACACCTCCGATGGCCGGCGCGCGGGTTTCCTCGCGTTCAATGGGGTGAATCAATCCGTCAGTCTCGATCGCTCGGTCGCGGACCTGCAACAAAGCACCTTCACCGCGTGGGTGAAATGGAGTGGCGGCGCGGGTAATCAACCGATCCTTTACCTCGGCGCGGCGACGAATAAGTGTCTGTTCCTGACGCCGGATAACGGTTCGGGGCAGGTCGCCTTCACCGTCATCAACAGCAATGCGACTCAAAGCCTGACGTGGTCGAATGCCTTGCCTATCGGTGTGTGGACGCATGTCGCCGTCACACTTGATGGCGCGACAGGCACGCTTTACGTGAATGGTGCGGCGGTGGCCAGCGACGCAATGACCAATCGGCCCAACCAGTTTCTCGCCCCCAACACCGCCACCGGTGGTCAGCAGAATTATCTCGCGCGCGGCGCGGGTGGTTCACTGCCGTATTTTCGCGGCGCCGTGGATGACGTGCGCTTTTACGCCACACCGCTTTCGGCGAGCGACCTGACCGCCTTGTTGCCGCCGGCCAGTCCGGTCGGCACGGGCACGCTCTATGTGGATCTGCGGGCGACCAATGTGGCAGCCAGTGCAACAACGACGTTTGCCACTTGGACAAATCTCGGCGCGACCATCGGCAACTTCACTCGGACTGGAACGGCGACTTATTCCACCAATGTGGCGAGCACACTGATCCCCGGCGTCCTCTTTGGCGGCTCGGTGTTGTATAGTTCGGCAGTCACTGCGCTGGCTGATATTACGGGCGCGAGTGATCGCACCATTGAAGTCTGGACTTACAATCCGGCGCTGGCCACCGAGGAAACCATGGTGTCACTCGGCAATCGTAGTGGCACGCGGCGGACGTGTGCGTTCAACTTCGGCAACTCCACCGGTTGGGGCGCGGTCACGCATTTCAATGATGACGTGCCATGGGGCGTGATTCCATCCGCCAACGCGTGGCATCACTTGGTTTACATCTACGACGGCACGACCAATGCGCAGATTTACGTGGACGGTGTGTTGAACACCACCAAAGCTTTGGCGGGCGTGTTGGCAACGCCAACCACTGATCCGATCAACATCGGTTGCCAGCGCGCGACGGCAGCGGGTGGCACCGCTGGCCAATATTTCTCCGGCTACATCAATGCCGTTCGCATCTGGGGCGGTGTGATGACGTCCGCGCAGGTAACGGCGAATTATATGTTTGGTCCTTGGACGCAACCGGCAACGCAAGGGACGCTTACTTTCGTGCCGATCGCGAATACGAATGCGAACGCTGGTGTCACGATTATCGTGACGAACGCCGCCACCGATCCGAACCAACCGCCGTTGCCGCTGACATTCAGCATCCTGAGCGCGCCGGGTGGAGCAGCGATTGATGCCGCGAGCGGTTTGTTCACCTGGCGACCCAGCGTGGCGCAGGCCGATACGACCAATCTCATCATGCTCACGGTGCAGAACCAGGCGACACCGAGCTTGACCGCGACGCAAAGTTTCACCGCGACGATCAATCCCGTGACCATCCCCGGTCTCGCCAACGCGCAGTTGACGGGTGGTGCGTTTGGTTTTCAAATCAGCGGCAGCATCGGGCCGGATTATCTGATCCAAACGTCCACGAACCTGAGCGATTGGGCCACGCTGTGGAGCACCAATCCCGTTGCGTTGCCGTTTTACTGGACCGATCCAAACGCGCCCATTGATCCGGCTCGATTCTATCGCGTGTTGCTCGGGCCATGAACCAAACCGCCGCCCGCATTGCTTTGTGATGAAGAATACAATCGTCTCTTTGACCACGTTGACGTTGTTGTTGGGCGTCGTGGGTGTCCGCGCTGAAACCGCAGTGCTTAACATCAATGCCGCCAGCCCCGGGCCAAACATCAATCCCAATCTCTACGGCATTTTCCTCGAAGAGATCAATCACGGCGTGGATGGTGGGTTATATGCGGAGCTGATCCGCAATCGTGGCTTCGAAGATGCGCGGCCGCCGGAAGGTTATGAATTCAAGAACGGGCGCTGGCAGAATCGGCACGGCTTCGATTCCGGTTTTTCGCGTTACGGTTACACGACGAACGGTGCGCCGTTCTGGTCATTGATCCAGCGCGGCGATGCCAAGGGCAGCATGAAGCTCGAAACCACGGGCGGCGTCACGGAGCAATCGGCTTACTGTCTGCGATTGGAAGCTGAGGCCGTCAGCGGAGGTCTGTTTGGCATCGCGAATGAAGGCTTTTTCGGCATCGGCATCCGGCAGGGTGAGAAATACCGGCTGTCGTTCTACGCACGCGGAGACAAGTTTAGCGGACCGATTGTGGTGCGCTTGGAGAATGGCAAAGGCGAACCGCTTTCCGACGAAACCAAAGTCAGTGGCGTGGCGGACGGTTGGAAGAAGTTCGAGTACGAGTTCACGGCGACGCGAACCGAGAACAAGGCGCGACTGGCAATCATACTCGGTGACAAAGGGACGGTGTGGCTGGATTTTGTGTCACTGTTCCCATCGCAGACGTGGAAGAATCAGCCGAATGGTCTGCGCGCGGATCTCGCGCAGATGATTTTTGATCTGCATCCGCGCTTCGTGCGGTTTCCTGGCGGTTGCGTGGTGGAGGCGGGTTCAATCGAGACAGCTTACGATTGGAAGTTGACGGTTGGGCCAGTGGAGCAACGCGCCGAACGCTGGGGGCCGTGGAATTATCGCCGCACGCAGGGCATGGGCTTGTTGGAGTATTTCCAGTTCTGTGAAGACCTCGGCGCGGAGCCGCTCTATGTCGGGTTTGCCGGGCAGACGTGCATCTTTCGCGAACGCGAACACGTGCCGATGGAGGACATGGGTTGGGTGCGCGACAACTTCCTCGACGTGATCGAATACGCCAACGGCGCGGCGGATTCCAAGTTCGGTGCGTTGCGGGCGAAAGCTGGTCGCACGAATCCATTCAACTTGAAACTTGTCGAGATCGGTAATGAAAACCAAGGGCCGGAGTTTCAGAAGCGTTACGAGTTCATCCACTCCGCATTAAAGGCGAAGTATCCCGACCTGACTTACTTCGCAGACTTGTCCTGGACGAGCCGCGAATCCATGCGCGACTCGAAGTTCGACATCGAAGACCAGCATTACTACAACTCGCCGCGCTGGTTCGCGACGCGCTTCAACGAGTATGACAAACGCAGCCGCGAGTTGCCGCCGCTGTATCTCGGCGAGGTTGCAGTAACCACCGGCGAAGCCGGTCCGCAGCGCGGCAACCTGCTGGCGGCACTATCCGAAGGTGTTTTCTTGATGGGCTGCGAACGCAACGCCGACGTGGTGAGCATGGTGTCCTACGCACCGTTGCTGGGTCATGTGGAAGGACGCACGGAACTCACCGGTGCGCCGCCGCCGTGGCACGCGATGATTTACTACGACGGCACGCGCGCCTTCGGCACGGTCTCGTATTACCTCTGGAAACTCTTCGGTGCGAATCGTCCTGATCATTTCGTGCCGACGGACGTGAGCTTCCCGGATGCGAAACCCATCACGGTCGCGGGTCAGATTGGTCTGGGCACGTGGGCGGACACGGCGGAATTCAAGGATGTGCGCGTCGAAAAGAATGGCGCAGCTCTATACACTTCGGATTTTTCCAGTGAAGCGAAAGGCTGGCAACGCGATGGTGGTCGGTGGTCGGTGACGAACGGGGCTTATCGTCAGGGTCGACAAGGTCAGGGCTTCAGCTTTTTCGGCGACGAGTCATGGACGGATTACACGCTGACCTTGAAGGCACGCAACACCGGCGGCGGCGAAGGTTTCTTGATCGTGTTCGGACGCAAAGGCGGTGAGCGGTTCTGGTGGAATCTCGGCGGCTGGGGCAACACGCAGCACGGCATCGAGATGAATCAAACACCGGTCGGCGCGCCCGTGCCTGGCAAGATCGAGCGGGAGAAATGGTATGACGTGAAGATTGAACTCAGCGGCTCACGCATCCGTTGTTATCTCGACGGGAAGTTGATTCACGACGCCACCGTACCCGTCACGCAGAAGTTTTACGCCGTGACCGGGCGGGATGCCAAGAGCGGCGACATCGTCGTGAAGGCGATCAATCTCGGCAATGAAGCCGTGGCGGCAAAACTGAATCTGAATGGGCTGGGTAACATCGCGGCGGCGGCGCAGGCGACCGTGTTGCAATCTGCGAGTTTGAGCGACAACAACAGCCTGGAGCAGCCCAAGCGGGTTCTGCCGGTGGAAAGCGTGGTGAGCGGTGTGGGTGATAAATTCTTGCACGAGTTTCCGCCGCGTTCGCTAACGGTGCTGCGGTTGAAGACGAGGTAGAATTTTATGGGAATGCGTCGTGGAATGTTCCGCGAGGTCATGGAGTGCGGTGGCCCTCCACCGCTTTTCATCGTGGGACTGGCGACGTAAGGCGGCAGAAGGCTGCCGTAGTCCAAGACGCTGGCGCGTGATTCGTTCCTACCGTTGGAGCGAAGCGGCTAGCTGAATTGAGAGTTTTAATTTATGACGAACACAAAAACTGAATCGAAGTGGGTTTGTTCAAAGGTCATGGGGCGGGCTGGCGCATTCTTTGCGTTGATGGCCGCCCTCTTTGGCGGCGGATGTGCGAACATGGCGAACAAAGCGAACCTGGCTTTGGTAGCCACGCCAACGACTTCGTTTCATTCGGGAGATACATTGGTCACCGCGCTTAATGACGGCAACAATCCTGAGAACTCGCGCGAACGCGGCCCGGGTTCATACGGCAACTGGCCACGCCGCGGCACGGAATGGGTGCAATACGAATGGTCGCAACCCATCGTGACGAAGCAGATCGAGGTGTATTGGTGGGATGATCGTCAGGGCGTGCGATTGCCCAAGGCGAGCCGATTGAAATACTGGAACGGCACGGAGTTCGTCGCGGTGGCGAACGCGAGCGGCAACGGTGTCGCTGAAAACAAATTCAATGTCACGACGTTCGACAAGGTGAAGACGACCAAGCTACGCTTGGAAATCGAGTCCGATCCGGAATTCTCGACAGGTGTTCTTGAATGGCGCGTGTTGGATTCCGGCCGTTCACCTGCGTTTCCCCCGACTGCCGTGGCGGGCATTGATCGCGTTGTGATTCTGGGTGGTAAAACTTATCTGGCGGGCGCGGTCAAATCGCTCAAGTCGGATGGCATCAAAGTGACGTGGAGCAAGGAATCTGGGCCGGGCGCGGTGACTTTTGCAGATGCGAATGCCAGCGAAACTTCGGCGACGTTTTCCGCAGCGGGCGATTATGTGCTGAAGCTCACGGCGCAGCAGAATGGTATGAGTGCAAGTTCCACGCTGACGGTGCGGGCCGAGTTGCCGCCGCCGAAGGAACGGTTGGATGTCGTCTATACGAAGCGTTACGCGATTGATAGCCCGCTGTGGAACGCGCGGGCCAAGTCGCTCGATCGTGAGCTGGATTCCCTACTGCATTGATCAGTGCAATCGCACGAACCTGACGCAAGGGCAGGGCGGCATTGATAATTTTGTCGAAGCAGGTAAGGCGTTGCGCGGTGAACCGCATGCGCGGCACAAGGGTTATGTGTTTGCCAATGCGTGGGTGCATCAGACCGTCGAGTCCATGTGCATCGCGTTGATGGTTGATCCGAAGGGCGACGCGGAAATCATCGCAGCGCAGGAGTTGATGAAGAAGACGCTGGAGGATTGGATTCCGAAGATTCTGAGTGCGCAAGAGCCGGACGGTTATCTGCAGACGGCTTACACGCTCGCGGATCGCCGCCGGTGGAAGGAAAAGTGGTCGCCGGAGAATCGTGCGGATCACGAAGGCTACGTGATGGGTTACTTCATCGAATCGGCCATCAATCACTACACGCTGACCGAGGGCAAGGATTTGCGGCTCTATAACGCGGCGAAGAAACTCGCGGATTGCTGGGTGGCGAACATCGGGCCGGGCAAGAAGGATTGGTATGACGGGCATCAGGAGATGGAGCAGGCGTTGGTGCGGTTCGGTCGGTTTGTGAACGACATGGAAGGCAACGGACGCGGTGACGCGTATGTGAAGCTCGCGCGCTTCCTGCTGGATTCACGCAAGGGTGGCGAGGAATACGACCAGAGCCATGCACTGCCGATCAAACAGTATGAAGCCGTCGGTCATGCCGTGCGCGCGACCTATAACTACTCCGCGATGGCGGATGTGGCAGCGGAGACGGCGGATCGCGATTACGAGAGCGCAGTGATGTCGCTCTGGGACAACATGGTAAACAAAAAGTATTACGTCACCGGCGGCATCGGCAGTGGCGAGACATCGGAAGGGTTTGGGCCGAACTATTCGTTGCGCAACGAAGCGTATTGCGAGGCGTGTTCGAGCTGCGGGCTAATTTTCTTCCAATACAAACTCAACCTCGCCTATCACGATGCGAAGTATGCCGACTTGTACGAGGAGACGATGTATAACGCGCTGCTCGGCTCGATGGATCTGGCCGGAAAGAATTTTTACTACGACAACCCGCTGACGGATTATCGCGGGCGTTATCCGTGGCATGTGTGTCCGTGTTGCGTCGGCAACATCCCGCGCACGCTGCTGATGATTCCGACGTGGACCTACGTGAAGAGCAAGGACGGCCTTTACGTGAACATGTTCATCGGCAGCCGCATCAATGTCGAGAAAGTCGCGGGCACGGACGTCGAGATGGTGCAGCAGACGGATTATCCGTGGAGTGGCATGGTTGCCATCACAGTGAATCCGAAGCAGGCGAAGAAATTTTCCGTCTATGTGCGCATCCCAAATCGCCAGACGAGTGAGTTGTATCCCGCGACGCCGGAGGTGAGCGGGGTGAAGTCGTTCGCGGTGAATGGTCAGACGGTGACGCCGAAGATCGAGAAAGGTTACGCCGTGGTGACACGCGAGTGGAAGGCGGGCGACAAGATCGAGTTGGAATTGCCGCTCGCGCCGCAACGCATCACGGCAGATGAGAAGATTGTATCGAATCGCGGTCGCGTGGCGTTGCGTTACGGCCCGTTGATTTACAATGTCGAGCGCGCGGATCAGGCGGATATCAATCAAGCGCTCGGCGACGGCCCGCTCAAGCCGGAGTGGAAGGGGGATTTGCTGGGCGGCGTCGTGGCGCTTACTGGCACGTGGGCGAATGGCAAACCGCTGGTGGCGATTCCGAATTTCGCGCGCATGAATCGCTTGGGCCAGACGGCGACGGACGATACGCCGGGGAATGCGGGGGTGACTTTTGCGCCGGGGGCAAGTGTGCAGGGTAATACGACTCCGGCGACGAACAACGCCAGTGCGCAACCTGCGCGGCGGCGCAATCGCGCGGATGGGCCGCAATCGCAAGTTTGGATCAAGGAGAAATAAGGGCGCTATGCGATTCTTGAATTTTACCGTCGCAGCAATCTGTCTGTCGGCACAAACACTGTTGGCGCAAACCAACTCTACCGTTGGCCCAGTGCCCGCCGAGGTGCGGGAGAAGTGGAAGCTGGACGAGTTCTACCAGAAGTGTGTCATGGCGGGGCCGCTGCCGATCGTCGGTTCAGATAAACCATCAGACTACGCATTGCTGGAGACGCGGTATCTCGTGGACAAGATGCTGTCGGGGCGACCGGACATCTTGAACGCGTTGGCCGAGCGACACGCCAAGGTCGCGGTGATGGCGCACAACGAATACACGACCGACCTGCCGGAGCAGCGCGGCATGAAGCCCAAGGCGTATTGGGACAGTCGCGCACGCGGCATGGGCGGGCGGACGTGCAGTTGTGCTGAGGAAAACATGCTCTGCTTTCCGAATGATCCGTATTCGACCGAGAACATTTTCATCCATGAGTTCGCGCATGTGATCCACGGCGAAGCGATGCGGGCGCTGGATTCAACCTTCAACGGACGGTTGCGCGCGGCTTACACGAATGCGATAGCGCGCGGCCTGTGGAAGGGGACATACGCCGCTGTGAACCCCGGCGAATATTGGGCGGAGATGGTGCAGAACTGGTTTGATAACAATCGTTCCAACGACGCGCTGCATAATCATGTCCACACCCGCAAGCAGTTGTTGGAATACGATCCCGACGCAGCGAAGTTGTGTCTGGAAGTGTTTGGCGATATTCCGTGGCGCTATCAAAAACCGATGGAGCGCACGGCAGCAGAGCGTGCGCATCTGACGGGATTTGATCCCGGCAAATCGCCACGGTTCGGATTTCGCGACGTGCCGATGATTGATCGTCCGCGCGTGCAGTTCGAGACAGCGCAAGGGAACATCGAAGTCGAACTGTATTACAAGGAAGCGCCGATCACCGTGAGCAACTTTCTGCGGTATGCGCATGCGCGGCTTTACAACGATGGCTTTTTCTTCCGCACCGTGACACTCGACAATCAGCCGACGAACATAGTGAAGATTCAAGTCCTCCAAGCCGAGGCGAATCTGACGAAGGAGAGCGAGTTCTATCCGCCGATTCCATTGGAGCGCACGCGTGATACGGGGCTCAAACATCTGGATGGTACGTTGAGCATGGCGCGTAACGGGCTGGACACGGCGCAAGCGAGCTTTTCGATCTGCATTGGTGATCAGCCGGAGCTAGACTTCGGTGGCAAACGCAATCCGGACGGACAAGGATTCGCAGCGTTTGGTCGCGTGACAAAAGGCATGGAACTCGTGCGCAAGATTCACGCGGGCCCGGCAGACGGACAGGCGTTGAAGCCGCCGTTTCAACTTCAGCGCGCGGTGCGGCTGGAATAAATCCCAAGTTTTCGCGGGGCGGAAGTCTGTGAAGACTTCCGCTCTTTATTCATTTTTATGAACACAAGATGGCGTGACCGTTTGCTGGTGGCGTTGGTGGTGATGATCTTCACCGGAACGAATTCCCGTGGTGCGGAGGCGCAGGAGTCGCGCGCTTGGCCGCATCTGTTTCCGTGTCGCATCCAAGATAGCGCCAATCCCGATTTGTGGTTCATGACGTTGGGTGACATTGAATCGCCCGTGGCGCAAGGCGTGTTCGATCCGGTGCGCGATGCGGTGACGCTCAAGGATGGTTCGGTCAAAACGAATTACTACCGCGATGTGCTGGGCGTGAAGTTTTATCAGCCGCTCGACAAGTCGCGCTTTACTGTGCCGCCGTCGGGGTGGTGCACATGGTATTACTACTACAGCCGCGTCAATGCGGACGAGGTGCGGCGCAATGCTGAATGGATCGCGGCGAACCTCAAGGATTACGGTGCGCAATACGTGCAGATTGACGATGGCTGGCAGGGCACAGGCGCGAAAGGCAGCGCGCGGAATTGGGAAGTCATCAACACGGATCGCTTTCCGCAAGGCATGGTTGCGATGGCCAAGCACATCAAGTCGCTTGGGTTGACGCCGGGGTTGTGGATCGCGCCGCACGGCCAGAACAACGATGACGTGGTGAAGGAGCATCCGGGCGTGTTTCTGCTCAAGCCTGATGGCAGCACGGCGTCGGATACGTGGGAGGGGCGCTTCCTTGTTGATCCGACGCATCCCGATACTGCGCCGTATTTGCACCGGATGTTCAAGCGGATGTCGGATTGGGGCTATGACTATTTCAAGATTGATGGCCAACCCATCGTCGTGAACGAGTTTCGCACGAAGTCGGAGTTTATGAAGACACCGTCGGCGGATGCGGCGGGGTTGTATCGCCAGACGCTCGACATCATACGCGCCGCCATTGGGCCAGATCGTTATCTGCTCGGGTGCTGGGGCATTCCGCTCGAAGGCGCGGGCATCATGAATGGTTCGCGCACGGGCGGCGACATCGTGCTGGGTTGGGGCGGCTTCCAAGTCGCGTTGCGGCCCACGCTGCAATACTACTTTCTCCACAACATCGTTTGGTATGCCGATCCGGACGTGGTGCTCGTACGTTCGCCGTTGAGTCTGGAGCAAGCCCGTGTCTGGGCCACGCTGCAAGGGCTGACGGGGCAGGCGTTGATGTCGAGTGATCGGTTGATGGACTTGGGTGAGGAGCGGGTGGAGTTATTGCGGCGCATCTATCCGGCGGTGGATATCCGCCCGATGGATTTGTTTCCGACGGAACGCTACAAACGCATCTGGGATCTGAAGGTGAATCATCTGGGTCGCCGTTACGACGTGGTGGGCGTGTTCAATTTCGATTCGGAAAAAGCGGATCAGGTTTATCTGAGCTGGAAGGAGCTGGGATTGCCGGAAGGCAAGCGCGTGCACGTTTTTGATTTCTGGAATCAGGAATATCTTGGCGCGTGGGCAGAAGGCATGGCTGTGCCAACCGCGCCGACGAGTTGTCGCGTGTTGACGCTCCTGCCGGAGACCGATCGGATTCAACTCATCTCCACCAGCCGACACATAACGCAAGGGCCGGTGGACTTGGTGCGCGTGGAGCAAAATGCGAAAGGCGATCGGTTCAAAGGCACGAGTCAGTTGATCAAAAACGATCCGTATCACCTGCGCTTCGCGTTTCCGCGTGGGACGAACTTTGTGGTCACGCGCGCGGTGGCTAAGGTGGGATGGCGTAAGTTGCCGGTGAAAATTTCCAATCATCAGGGCTGGGCTTCAGTGGAAATCACGTCGCCGAAGACGCAGGAAGTGAAGTGGGAAGTCGAGTTCGGGCCGGGCGCGGGCTATGATTTTCCGCCGAGTGCGCCGGTGCAACCGTTTGTGCGGCGCGTCGGTTTGGATGGCGCGCAGTTGAATTGGCAGGAGCAGTATTATCTCAACGCGGGCTACGAGGTTTATCTTAATGGTCAGCGCTTGGGGCAGACGCCGGAAGCGCGCTGGCAACTTCGTAAACTTGATCCGCAAGCCAGCTACACCGCGCAGATCAAAGCAGTCTGGGAGACGGGCACGGAAAGTCCGTTCAGCAAAGAGGTGAAATTCAAACTTGCTGATCTCACGCCGGGTGAACTGGCATTGGATGAATTGGAGCCGGCGCGAGCGACCGGCATCTGGAGCGGTTACGAGATCGAAGAGTTGCTCGCGGCGCCGGCGGTGGCGGTCGGTGGCAAGCATTACGCCCGTGGCTTGAATGTGTTTGTGAACTCCGCTGTGGAGTTTGAGGTGTTCGGGGTTTACGACACGTTCACGGCGCGCGTTGGTGTAGATGATCGTTCCAGCAAGGAAGCTGCGGCAGAGTTTATCGTGCTAGGCGATGGCAAGGAACTATGGCGCAGTCCGGTGCTTGCAGCTAATGCATCGGCGCAAGACGTGAAGGTGAATGTCGCTGGAGTGCGCAAGTTGACCTTGAAAACCGTCAGCACCAAAGCTTCGGAAGTGAAAGGGCAGATTGATTGGATTGAGCCGAAGCTGTCGCGGGCAACGCCATAAATCTCACGGTGGCTGGTGTTTTGAGACTAGCCTTGCCTCGCGTAAATCCCCAAGCTGCGTTCAACAGAACACTATCGTGGAACTTCTCTCGGCCATTGGATTGTTACTGCTGACGACCGATCCGCTCGGCAATGTGCCGAGTTTTATCTCCATCCTGAAACCCGTGCCGGTGGAGCGGCGGCGCGCAGTAATCGTCCGCGAATTATTCTTCGCGCTGAGCATCATGCTCACGTTTTTGATCGCCGGTCGGCAACTCACCAATCTGTTGGGTATCCGACCAGAGGCTATCTCGATTGCGGGTGCGATCGTGCTGTTTCTTGTCGCCATCGAAATGATTTTGCCTGGGCGCGGACGTCGCACCGACAATGGCGCTGAAGAGAACGAACCGTTCATCGTGCCACTGGCGACACCGCTGGTGGCTGGGCCGTCCACGCTCGCGACGATTATTCTGATCACGAGTAAGCCCGGCGGGATGCTGACGGGTTTGGGGGCGGTGTTGATCTCGTGGTCAGTGGTTTTTTGCACATTGAGCGCCGCGCCTGCCATCATGAGAGTCTTGCGCGAACGCGGCCGCCCGCGCGGTGGAACGCTTGATGGGAATGCTGCTGGTGATGCTCGCGGTGCAAATGTTCTTGAACGGGTTGGGTGAGTATCTACGCCGCTGATTTCGTTCGTGTTCTGGGTGGCTTCATTTGTTTCTGGTTCTGATCGTCATGTGTGTGTGAACGTTTGGGGGACTTCATAAAACAGGGGTTCGATTCATTTTGATTGTTGGAGATTGTCTTTGATGTCTTCGTGATTTCGACGAGGTGCTCGTGGCAGAAACGTAACTTGACCGCCGCGATTGGGGTCGTGGATTTGCAGCATGGGTCTGTGGATTTGGATTATGTGCGACTTGGCGATGTCATTATAGGGTTTCACCATGCGCATTACCGGTGCACAGCATGAACCCAGATCGTGCGTGACCCAGAAGGCAGGCAGCCTTCACGCAAATCCGTCTCCAAATCTCCCCAGCAATCACATAAACCCATAACCCTAGGTATGAAAAAAACACAGCAACGAAGACTTCTAACAACAGAGCGTGCCTCTGTTCGCAGGCTTGCGCCCGCTTTACATCAGATCAGCAGACGCAGCCCGATCCGGGATTTTAGTTCGGCATTGATTTCAAGTCTGGCTGTCGTTGTGGTCGTTCTTGTTTCGATGAGCTCGGTCATGGCGGCCAACATTCTGACAAATCCGGGTTTTGAGGCTGGGCAAACTGGCTGGAACGGTGCGGTTCGCGGAAGTGTCGCGGTGGTGGTGACGAACGCCGCGGTCGCTCATTCTGGTAACAACTACATTTCCAATTATAACGCGGGTGGTTGGTCGAGTGCTTCCCAAGGTGACACGTTGGGTGGGTGGGGGACGGGAGTCAGCCTCCCGGTTTCCGCTGCCAAGTACTACAAGCTCAGCGCGTATGTCCGGGTGCCCGGGGCGGCAACAACGCCGGCGGACATTACGTTGCGATATCGCTGGGAGCCCTCTGCCGCGCGGGTAGATGTCGGGCAGCAGAACATTAACACCGAGGCTTGGACCTTGCTTGAATCGGCGTGGCTCCAGCCCAATGCGGGCGATACGTTCATGGGCTATTGGGAAGTTCATTCCGTCGCCAATGGTGTTGTCTTCTATGCGGATGATTGTTCCTTGGAAGAATCGGTTGGTTACACCATCAACGGTGTGGTCAAGAACGAGGTTGGCACTCCGGTGGTGGGAGCGTTGGTGCAACTCAAGCAGGCCAGCGCTGTGCTGAAGACCACGACTTCAACAACTGGCGGTGCTTACTCTTTCCAAGTCCAACCGGTGGCCGGAGACAGCTACGATTTGAACGCCACCAAGATCAACTATAAGAGCCCGGACACGGATGTAAATGTGACCTCCGCGCTGGCGGGTGTTACGGCCGGTGATTTGTATATCACCAATATTCCGGTGGTGACGCTTTCCGGTATCGTGACGGACGCCACGACCTCTCTGGCGGTAACTGGGGCGACGATTGTAATTATGACCCCCGGCGGGAGCACGTTGACGACAAACACCGGTCCGGGTGGGGCGTACAGTATTTTGGTCGAGAGCAATGGGACCTTTGCTGTGAAAGCCGACAAGTTTCCGTTGAGTGCGCCTTGGCAAGTCTTCCCGTCGGTATCGACAGATTTCACAGCGAATTTCAGTTTGGGTAACAGCCTGCTGGTGGGGGTTTACGCGCAGGGAATGGCCGCTGGTTCGATTACTTCTTGGACCAACAAGGGGGCGTTGGGCGGGAAATTTGTGCCGCTTTTGGCGGGGCTGCCGGTGGTCGGCCAGAATGGCATCTACAATGCCGTGAAATTCAACAGCAGTCCGATGATTCTTAGCAATGAAACGGCAGCAGCTTTGATCACAGCCCCGGCTAAGATCACTGGGGCAAACGCCAACTATACGGTGAGCGCCTGGCTCTTCGATGCCAACCCGACCTTGCCCGATCAGCAAACCTACATCTCTTGGGCGCAACGCGGCGGCTCGGATGGGAGCAATTGCGAAATGGGGTATGGCACGAATCCTTCCTATGGTGCGACGGGCCACTGGGGGGCGCCGGATATGGGCTTCGCCACGCCGCCCACCGGAGGCGCTTGGCACAACGTGGTCGTCAGTTGGAACAGTGCGACCGGAGTTGAATCACTCTATATTGATGGTGTTCTTTCCAAAAATAGCCCGGTGAAGAGCCTCAACATTGGGGCGGGATTCCCGATCGTGCTGGGGAGTGGTTACTGGGATGCTGCTACCGCCATTGCTCCGGATATTTTGTTCAGTGCCTTTATGGCCCGGGTTGAGGTTTATAGCGCGGCAGTGTCCGCGGCGGACGTTCCTTTGCTGGCCACCAATACGCCGCCGGTGCTGGCGGTTGGGACCATCGCGGGCAAGGTGGTGACCACGGATGGGAGCGTGCCTTCTGGCTTCACGGTTACCGTCACGGGTGGAGCGGGTGTGGCCGGAGCCACAACTACCGGTGCTGGGGGACCTATAGTTTCTCCGTGGCTGCGCCTGCTAATTATACCGTGAAGGTGGTGAAAACCAATTACCTGACCATGCCGGCGCCGCAGGCGGTTGCTACTACCATTGGTAATACTACAACGGTGGGTGACTTCACGGCATCGCCCAGTTCGCTCGTGGGTATTCTGGTGGATGCGATCAGTGGCGCGCCGATCAACAACGGCATTGTCCAGGTGGGCGGGGTGGGCGGGCGAGCGATGGTAACGGGATCGAATGGCAAATTTAGTTTGGGGGGTGTTGGCAATGGCGGCGTGGAAATCTTCGCGGATGCGCTGGGTTATCATTGCACGAACCTGCTGTTCACGGCGACCGGGGGCATTTTCAAGAAGATCGCCTTGGTGCCTCAGGTGGAGTCTGGAGTGCTCACAAATGGCGGCTTTGAGGATGCGGTCAGTGGTCTGCCGACTTCGTGGATTCAAGGCTGGGATCCCACCGCGCCTGCGACCACAACGGAATTCTGGACAACGAATGTACCTTCTTCTGGGACCAATTCGGCGTTCGTTACTGGGATGGCTTTTTATGACCCCTTGAGTCAATTCATTCCTGCTGATCCAGCGTCTGTTTACAACTGCTATTTCAAGGCAATTGGGACGAATATGACAGCCGCGGGAGCGGTTTGGTTCCCCATGTTTTGCTTTAGGAATGGGACCTTCGACGAAATGAAGGGCTGAATTTCTGGCGAGCCAGCTCCCTTTATGTGGTGGAGTCATAACGCCCCGACCAATTGGATGCAGGATACCCTTTATTCCAGACCTACACCGGTGATGCAATCCAGCCATTCGTCCGCATCGCTCCTCCGGCCGGCGCGGTGTGGCTCTCGGCAACTTTCTGTTTTACCGACGTCGGCCCCCTATTGTCGAGTGACCAGGGCGTCTTTGTGGATGATGTCGTGATGGACAAGGTGCCCGCCAGCGTGCCGCTGGTGGCGACCACTCCTGATCCTGTGCTCTTGAGCATTGAGAAAACAGGCGGCAGCGT
Source organism: Verrucomicrobiota bacterium (assembly GCA_049840435.1). GTDB lineage: Bacteria > Verrucomicrobiota > Verrucomicrobiia > Limisphaerales > JADLHS01 > JADLHS01. The sequence goes on from JASGKY010000062.1 coordinate 17,657, forward strand.
GAAATTGACCTGGCCGTTCGGCACGCTGCTCGAATCCTCCAGCGTGACCGGGCCGTGGACGACAAACGCCGCCACGTCTCCTTACACGGTCAGCCCGGTCGGCAACAAGTTCTTCAAGGTCTTGGTGCAGTAAGTTGTGGCTGGTGGGTGGTTTTGGAAGGGCCGGGGACACTCGGCCCTTCCTTAAATTGAAGTTGAAATATATGACGATGCTATTGAAACCCAGACTGTCGAAGGCCGGACGCACTGCTGGATTTACTCTGATTGAATTGCTGGTGGTGATTGCCATCATCGCAATCCTGGCTGCGATGCTGTTGCCCGCGTTGAGCAAGGCGAAGGAGAAAGCCCGACTCACCGCTGACAAGAACAACTCGCACCAGATTCAGATCGCGTTTCAATTATATGCCACCGAGAGTCAAGACAAGTTGCCTCCGGCTGGGGGCGGATTTTGGGCATGGGACATGCCCCGCACTGCCGCTGACCTGATGACGGCCAATACCAAGCAGTGGAAGATGATGTATGATCCATGTTATTCGCCTAAGTTTGGCGATGAGGATTTTCTGGCACTTTGGAACTATACGGGTGTAAGCGGCACTGGCTATCGGCCGCTCGGTTACGCTTTCACGTTGCCAAATACCCCGACAGTAAATTCGACCAACCAGAACGTCACTTTTACCGCTACCTCAATGCAGATAATGAATGGTCCGTTTCCGGTTACCATCAATTGGAGTGTATCCGATCGCGTGTTGTTTTCCTGCGCTACCATTTCCAATCCGGCCGACAACAATCCAGCCCAGCGGTATAGCGCCAGCTATAATTACACTGCCATTCGAGGTGGGTATTCGAAGCCGCACACTTCGCCGCACTTGAAAGGGAAGTTCCCGTCTGGTGGCCATGTTTCCATGCTTGATGGCCATACTGAATGGCGCAAGTTTGACCAGATGACTGTACGCACGACGCCGGGAGGCAGTCCGACTTTCTGGTGGTGAGTTGTGTTGGTTTGGCTTGGGTTGCGCGAGGCCGTGGGTGGCTTCGCCTTTTCTTTTTTGGGGGGGATTTCGAGGTTCAGCGCCGTTCCAACTTCAGCAAGACCACGGCCTGCCGTGGCAACCGCACGTTCAGCTTCACCGTGCTGTCCGCCATGGCGATGATTTCTGGCGTGCCAAGCAGGGCCAGTTGTCCCGCCTGCTCCAGTTGCGTTCGTTGTTCCGGCGTCAGTTGCAGCGGTGCGCCCATCTTTTGCCAAACCGCGAAGGCGTTGCCGTGGTCGGAGTCGATCGCGTAGCGCGTCAAAATCACTTGGTCTTTGGCGGTGGACATCCCGGTCAGGGTCAATTGCACCGTCGCGTCTGGGCCGGGGACGTCATCATCGTGGTAGTGCCAGAGCAGGACGGTGATTTTATTTTGATCGGCGCTGGCGAGGGCGGAGACATCGGGTTGGCCGCGCACGCCGGATTTCATGATGGCATCCAGTGGCACCGCGGTGTCGCTCGTGACTGGGAGTTGTTGTGACCCCATCTGGCTGAACATGCGGAACACATTTAGCACCGGCAGATCAATGCCGCCGCTGGCGAGTTGCCGGAAACCAGCGAACAGCGGTTGGTCCTCGAACGTGAACGCCCACGTCAGCGCTGCGTCGAGGTTCACGTCGTGCCGGCGGGCCAGTTCCCACTTCCGCGCGAAACTTGCCGCCGTGTAGCTCGAATACATCGTGCCATTGCGATAGCCGAGTTGTGCGCCCTGGCACGCGGCGCAGCCTTCGGGGTCGGATTCGCCGATGACGATGGGGGTGTTTTTCAGTTCGGGATACGATTTCACGAGGCTGAAGCCTTTATCAATTTCTCTCAGTTGGTTCGCGATGCCCATGCGCACGTGGTTGTTCGTGAAAACGGGTGATCCTTTGGCATGGAAGGCAATGAAATCAATCGGCGTGCCGATCTTGCCAGTGGCGTAGTTCGTGCCGCGCAAGCAATGCTCGAGGAAGTTTCGCGTCCATTGACCGCCGGCGCCCGCCGAATCTGGTCCGCCAACGCGCGCCGTGGGCAGGGCGCGGCGCACGCCGTCGACCGCGTAATCGTGCAGCTTGTGAAATTCCTCCGGATTCGCCTTCCAGTAATGGCCGTTGGCTTCGTTCCATACTTCCCAATACCACGTCTCGACCTCCGCCTTGCCGTAGCGTTCAACGCAATGTTTGACCCATTGATAAACCAGCTCGCGCCATTTGTCGTAATCCTTGGGCGGATACGCCCAACCGGTCATGATCTCTTCATAGCGCGCGGCGGGCGTCCAACTGTGTTGGTAGGGCTGTGGCTTGATGGATAAAGCTTCCGGCATGAAACCAATTTGAGCGAATGGGCGCACGCCGTGGTCGCGATACGTGTCGAAGATGCGATCCAGAATCGTCCAGGCGAAGATCGGTTTGCCGTCCGCGTCTTCGCGGTACACGCCGGTTGAACCCCACTTCAACGCGGGCGTACCGTCACCGGTGCAAAGAAGGTTGTGAGCGCGGAAATAAATGTCTTTGGGCTTCAGCGCCCCGAGTTCGCTGATGAGTTTCTTGCCATCCTTCATGTAAGCATAGTTCGGTTCGTCCGCGCCGAACATGCGCCAGATGGGTTTCAATTCGCCGAGCGGTTTGCTGGCGTCCACGGTGATGGTCACCGGGAAATTGGATTGTGCCGTTGCCGGAAGCGTGGCGGTGCAGCACAGCAACAGTCCGAGCAGTGCGATGGGTTTCATGTGGGGTGATAGTGTCAATTTGGGCTGGAACAGAGGCAAGTTTTTCATGGTGTCGCCCAATCCCCCGAATGTGGGGTTGTCATCCGGTTGGCCGTCTGTTACTTCGCACGCAGAAACTCACATGAAGATGAAAGCCTGCCACCCATTTCTGAAACGGATGTCTGCATTCGCGTTTGTTGCCTTGCTGGGATTGTTGCCTGCCAATGCCGCTGATGTCGTGACCACGAAAATAACAGTCCGCAACGAGGGCAAGGCCATTAGTCCGGATTTGATCGGCATCTTTTTCGAGGACATCAACTACGCGGCGGACGGTGGACTGTATGCGGAGCTGGTGCAGAACCGCTCTTTCGAATACACCGCGATGGAACAAACGAGCTGGACGCCATTGACGGCTTGGGAATTGGTCCAACGCGACGGCGGCAAAGGGTCGTTGAAAGTCGCGGATGCCGTGTCGGTGCATCCCAATAATCCGCACTACGCCGTGTTGGAAATGGAGCAGCCGGGCGGTGGGGTCGGGTTGGCCAACTCAGGCTTCGATGGCATCGCCATCACAGCGGGCGAGCAATATGACTTTTCGCTGTTCGCGCGGCAGCTATACACCGGCAATCGCTGGGGCGGGAAGGGGACTCTGGAGAGTTCCGCCAAATTAATAGTGCGCTTGGAAAGCAAGGAGCGCGCGGTGCTCGGCGAAACTGCGCTGGAAGTTTCCGGGCGCGAATGGCAACGGTACACAGTGGCAATCACTGCGACAAACACTGATGCCGCAGCCCGGCTGTTGGTGTTAGTCGAGACCAAGGGCGGCGTGGCGTTGGATGAGATTTCTCTCTTTCCGCACAAGACCTTCAAGGGCCGTGCGAACGGGTTGCGCGCCGATCTCGCGCAGGCGATCGCTGATTTGCATCCGAAGTTCATGCGCTTTCCCGGTGGCTGTCTGGTGCATGGTTATGGTTTGGGCAATATGTATCGCTGGAAGGATAGCATCGGGCCGATCGAACAGCGCCGTAGCCAGCCGAATCTCTGGGGCTATCATCAGTCGCTCGGGCTGGGTTACTACGAGTATTTCCAATTCTGTGAAGACATCGGCGCGAAGCCATTGCCGGTCGTGCCGGCGGGCGTGTGTTGTCAGAACGCGGACAATCAAGGTGGCACCGGCCAGCGCGGTTTGCTGCTGGACCAGATGCCGGCGTACATCCAAGAGGTGCTCGATTTGATCGAGTGGGCGAATGGCCCGACGAATTCCATCTGGGGCGCCAAGCGTGCGGCGGCGGGACATCCCGCGCCGTTCAATTTGAAATACCTCGGCGTCGGCAACGAAGAACACATCACGCCCGTGTTCAAGGAGCGTTTCCAGATGATCTACGACGCGATCAAGGCGAAGCATCCCGAGATCGTCGTGATCGGCACGACTGGACCGTTCCACAGCGGCGAGGATTACGACAAGGGTTGGCAGATTGCGAACGAGCTGAAGGTCGCGATGGTGGACGAGCATTACTACGAGAAACCCGAGTGGTTCTTGAACAACCTGCAACGCTACGACTCCTACGACCGCACGAAGTCCAAAGTCTATGTCGGCGAATACGCGGCGCATGACAAGGATCGCGTGAACACGTTGCGCACGGCGTTAGCGGAAGCCGCTTATCTCACGGCGCTCGAACGCAACGGCGATGTTGTCCACCTCGCCTCGTATGCGCCGCTGCTCGCGAAGCAGGGGCGCACGCAATGGCGGCCGGACATGATTTATTTTAACAACACGAAGCTGCTGTTGTCCGCCAATTATTACGTCCAGCAGATGTTCGGGCAGAACAGTGGGGATGTTTATCTGCCTGTGAGTCTCGCGCCTGCTGCGCTTGGCCTTGCGGTTTCCTGTGTGCAGGACACAAAGAGCGGTGACGTCATTCTCAAGCTGGTGAACACGTCCACCAATGCGGTGCCGTCTCGACTGGATCTCGCTGGAGTGGGCAAAATCAAACCCACCGTCACGCGCACTGTTCTAACGGGCGATCCGGCGGCGAGCAACTTCTTCAATGAGCCAGCCAAAGTGTTGCCGCAAACTGATACCCTGACCGTCACTGAACCACTTCCCTACGACGTTCCGGCGAATTCGTTCACGGTGTTCCGGATTCAGACCCGGTAAGAGCGGTCGGCCGCGCGCGAAAATTTTCGTGCGTTTCCGAGTGACAAAGACATACTTGGCTTCGCCCCAGTGGGGGATGATTTGCGTTGTTAGCGACGCGGATTTTTCCCAGGTGGCCAAGCAAATGACGCCTTTTCAAATCATTTTCACGCCGATCAGCGCCGCCGAAGTGGCGCGGATGCCCAAGGAATTGCAGCTCCAAATTCTCGGTGACTTTCGCGGGTTGCCGCAACAGGTCATCGGCACGGAGCTGGATGATTTCGGTAAGCTGGAACGCGGCGGGCGCATCTTACATCGCTTCCGCGTGGGCGATTACCGGGTTTACTTCGAGCGCCATGAACTCGGCGTGCTGGTGCATCGCATCCTGAGCCGCAACACGCTCAAGGATTTCATGTATCGCTCCGGCCTAAAGGTGGAGGAGGACGAAGCCTTGCAGCAGAATCCCAAGTTCTGGGAGATGATCGAGTCGGCCAAGACGGCGAAGTAAAAGTGGGTCACCTTCACTTTCCGTGCATCTCGGAATAAACCTTCACCACGCATTTCTCCAACGCTTCCCAGTCGGCGGCGGTGGTTTCCCAGCCGCTGCTAAAGCGCAAGACTTGCGTCACTTGCCCGGCTTTGTAGCCCATCGCGCTCAAAACGTGTGACGGTTCTTCCTTGCCGGTGGTGCAGGCCGAGCCGGTGCTGACGGCGAAGCCGGCTTTGTCGAGGCGCGTGACCCAGCGTTGCTGGCCACCTTCGGGCATCAGTGCAGAGGTGGTGTTCCACAAGCGTGGGGTGTTGAGGCCGACGACGGTCGAGCCGGGCACTTGGCGGAGCAGCAGCTTTTCAAACTTCTCCTTCCACTCCGCGCGGGTTTGATGATGGTTCTCGGCGAGTTGTCGCTCGCGGATGTCGAGCGCCGCGAGCATGGAAAGGATGATCGGCAGATTTTCCGTGCCAGCGCGTTGGCCACGTTCCTGTTTTCCGCCGAAGACCAGCGAATGGATTTTGCTTTTGTGTGGTGCTTTGAGAAAGCCGACTCCGCGGGGGCCGCCGAACTTATGGGCGGCGCCGGTGACAAAGTCGCATTGCCCCAAATCTTTCGCGGGCATTTTTCCCAGCCACTGGACGGCGTCGGTGAAGAACGGTACTTCGTAAGCCTGGCAGATCGCGAGGATTTCCCGCCACGGCTGGATTACGCCGGTCTCGTTGTTTGCGCACATGACGCTGACGGCGCCGGGGCGTTTGTCGGCCATTTCTTGGGTGAACCAGTCCATATCCACCACGCCCTCGTGGGTGATGGGAATAAATTTGGCGCGTTTGCCGAAATAGTGCCGGGCGGAATTATCAATGCACGGATGTTCGATGGCGCTGGCCCAGACCTCTGCGTCAGCGGGAAGCGTCGCGGCGAAATGATGCATGGCCATGTTGTTGGCCTCGGTTGCGCCGCTGGTCCAGATGATGTCGCTTGGATGACAGTCCAGGTGCTGGGCGAGCCGTTCGCGGGCTTCAGTCATGGCCTTGTTCGCGGCGAGACCGAAGGCGTGCGGGCTGCTCGGGTTGCCGTGGATCTTCTCGGTCGCTTCGAGCCAAGCCTCGCGGGCTTCGCGCATGACGGGCGCGGTGGCGTTGTAATCAAAGTAGAACATCGGGGGGACAGGATATAAATGAACGGCAGACTGGCGAGAAATTTTAAGCTGGAACGCTGGGGTTCGGGAACGGGGAAACCACAGCTCGCAAAGGCCTAACACAAGGGAATGTTGCGGATCAAGCTGCGGTTGTTTTGAGTTTTCGAGACTTGGTTTCGGTGATGGCTTGCAGGATTTTTTTATGGGCGCTGGTGAAAGCGAGGTCGTGGAGTTCTTTCGGGGTGAGCCATCGGCCAGAAGCTTTGATGGGGGTGGCGCAACTTCAGCACGCCAGGCTTCCAAGGTGATGCGGTAGCGGGTGATGGAGTGTTTGATGGTGTGGAGCGGTTTTTTAGCGCGGCTGATTTCCAGGCCGAGTTCCTTGGCAACACCGTGCTGCGTATTGCTGGCCTGTGTCGCGACTTCAGCGTTTGGGAACTCCCAGAGATGTGCATTCACAACTCCCTCCGGGCGTTGGCGGACGAGAAATTTACCGTCGCGCTCAACGACGAATGCGAGAAAACGCCGTTCGGTGGCGGCTTCGCGTTTGCCGAGGTTGGGAAGTTGGTCCTGGATATTTTCTTTGTGCGCGATGCAGAGTTTTCGAATGGGGCAAGCAGCGCAGTTGGGCGAGCGTGGGGTGCAGATGAGTGCGCCGAGTTCCATCAAGGATTGGTTGAGGTGTGAGCAGGGAGAAGCATGATTAGTTACGCTGGATGCGTGAAGCACGAGTTCCTCAGCCAGCTGCCAGAGCTGCGCGTTGGTTTGTTTTTCGCGTGGATCGGTTTTGATGCCGTGGACGCGCGTCAAAACGCGGATGACATTGCCGTCGAGGATGGGCGTGGGCTGATTGAAAGCGATGCTGCAAATGGCGCCGGCGGTGTAGCGGCCAATCCCGGGAAGCGCAAGAACGGCGTCGAAGTTCTTCGGGAATTGGCCATTGTGTTCTACGATGATTTGCTGTGCGGCTTTCTGCATGTTGCGGACGCGCGTGTAGTAGCCAAGCCCTTCCCAGAGTTTATGGATTTTGTCGGCGCTCGCGTGGGCGAGGCTTCCGATGGTGGGCAACTCGCGCATCCAGCGTTCCCAATACGGGACTACCGTTTTCACCTGAGTTTGCTGTAACATTATTTCGGATACCCAAACGGCGTAGGGATCGCGCGTGCGCCGCCATGGGAGGTCGCGAGCATTGGCGGCGAACCAAGTAAGCAATGCGGAAACTAGCGGCGCAGTTTTTGAGACAGAATTAACAGGATTATCAGAATTTCGCTTCGGTGGCTTGGCGGCATTTTGATTTTTAATTCTGTTCATTTTGTTAATTCTGTCTGCAATCCTGTCTGTGTGACGTTGAGCAGGTTAAAGCAACTGCCTACGCTTACCAAGTTTTGTGAAACCACTGACGAGTTACACTTGCAAACTGACGGATGAACAGGCGGCGACGTTGAAGTCGTGTCTGGTCGCGCGGAATTTCACGCCGCGTGAAGTGCCGTATGCGCGGTTCGCGGGGGAGAAGGACAAGACGAACGTGGTGTTTTACGAGAGTGGCAAGCTCGTCGTGCAAGGGAAGGGGACGCAGGAGTTCGTGGAGTTCGTGTTGGAGCCGGAGGTGTTACAGCAGGCGAAGCTTGGATACGAAGCGGTGTTGAATCCGGAGTTGTTGTTGCCGCGCATCGGTGTGGACGAAAGCGGCAAGGGCGATTTCTTCGGGCCGATGTGTGTCGCTGGAGTGTACGTGAACGAAGTGGTGCTCACTGCGTGGAAAGACGTGGGCGTGCGTGACTCGAAAAATATTTCCAGTGACAAAAAGATTTCTGATCTCGCGAAGCTCATTAAAGATACACCCGGATGCGTGACGACGGTCGTGCCAATTGGCAATGAGGCTTACAACCGGCTTTATGCGAAGATGCGTAGCGTAAACAACGTATTGGCGTGGGGGCACGCGCGGGTGATTGAAAATTTGATGGGGCAGCGGCATCGTATGAATCCGCCGCCGGTGAAAGCAATCAGTGACCAGTTCGCCGCGAGCAAGAGCGTGGTGGAAAAAGCGCTGATGAGCATGGGGCGGGAGTTGGAATTGGTGCAGCGGCACAAAGCGGAAGAAGATTTAGCGGTGGCGGCGGCTTCGATTCTGGCGCGGGATGAGTTTGTGAAGCGACTGGCGGCGGCGGGGAAGGATTTTGGTGTAGAACTGCCTAAAGGTGCGGGGACGAATGTGGATGCGGTGGCTAAGGATTTATTTGCCCAGCATGGCGTGGTGGCATTGGAGAAAATTTCCAAGATGCACTTCCGCACGGCGTTGCGGGCACAGGGGTTGCCAGAACCGCCCAAAACCGAGTGGCGACGGGGGGGCGGAAGCTAAAATTGAGCCCGAGCCAAAAAAATTTAAAACGTGTATTGACACCTTTTTGCGGGTTTTCTATTTTGCCCGCCGTCTTAGAGCCGTAAAAGAGACAAAGTCACTAAAAAACCCTCGGTTTTTTCGCGAGAAAAAAGGTGCGGGGTTGGATTTTTGTCGTTTTGCGCATCAGGATGACAGATTTGTTCGGGACGCCCATGTAGCTCAGTTGGCAGAGCACGTCCTTGGTAAGGACGAGGTCATCAGTTCAATCCTGATCATGGGCTCCAGACAATTTAAGTGACGCACTAAACAAACGCTAACGACAAACAAACGCAGGAGAACAAAATGGCAAAAGAAGCTTTTCAACGCACGAAACCGCACGTGAACGTCGGCACCATCGGCCACGTTGACCATGGCAAGTCCACCCTGACTGCCTCCATTGTCGCGGTGCAAAACCGTAAGGGTATGGCGCCTCCGATCTCCTACGCGGACATCACCAAGGGCGGTACTGTTCGTGACGAAACAAAGACTGTGACCATCGCGGTTTCGCACGTTGAGTACGAAAGCCCGAAGCGTCACTACGCGCACGTTGACTGCCCTGGTCACGCTGACTATGTGAAGAACATGATCACTGGTGCGGCGCAGATGGATGGTGCAATCCTCGTTGTTAGCGCAGCGGATGGTCCAATGCCGCAGACCCGTGAGCACATCCTGCTCGCTCGTCAGGTCGGTGTGCCGAGCATGGTGGTCTTCTTGAACAAGGTTGATCTCGCGGATGCGGATCTGCTCGAGCTCATTGAAATGGAAATTCGTGACTTGCTCACCAAGTATGGTTTTCCTGGCGACAAGACCCCAATCATCCGTGGTTCCGCCACGGCTGCTATGGCTGGCAAGCCGGAAGGCGAAAAGGCGATCACTGATCTCCTCGACGCTCTGGATGCTTTCATCCCTGACCCGGTGCGCGAAGTGGACAAGCCCTTCCTGATGTGCGTCGAAGACGTGTTCAACATTGAAGGTCGCGGCACGGTTGTGACTGGTCGTGTGGAGCGTGGTGTTCTTAAGAAGATGGATGAAGTTGAAATCGTCGGCTTGAAGGAAACCCGCAAGACCACGGCGACGGACATCGAAATGTTCCGCAAGCTGTTGGATTTCGCGAACGCTGGCGACAACGTTGGTGTGTTGTTGCGCGGCACGAAGAAGGAAGATGTGGATCGCGGCATGGTTTTGGCCAAGCCGGGTTCGATTAAGCCGCACACGAAGTTCAAGGCGGAAGTGTACGTCCTCTCGAAGGATGAAGGTGGTCGTCACACGCCGTTCTTCACCAACTACCGTCCGCAATTCTATTTCCGCACGTCTGACGTAACGGGTACATTGAATCTGCCGGCGGGCGTGGAAATGGTGATGCCGGGCGACAACGTCTCTGTGGACGTCGAATTGCAGAAGCCCGTCGCGATGGAAAAAGGTCAGCGCTTCGCGATTCGCGAAGGCGGCCGCACCATCGGCGCTGGTCGTATCAGTGACGTCGTTTCTTAATTGATTGTAAAGTCATGCGGAGGCGGCGGGAATTCCGTCGCCTCCGTTTTAGTCCAGTTGAGGGTCCGGTGAATTTTGCGTAGGGCGTTAGCTCAATTGGTAGAGTAGCGGTCTCCAAAACCGTTGGTTGCAGGTTCGATTCCTGCACGCCCTGCCAAATCGTCGGAGAGGTGGCAGAGTGGTCTATCGCGGCGGTCTTGAAAACCGCTGTGGGTTAATACCCACCGGGGGTTCGAATCCCTCCCTCTCCGCCAGTTTTGCGAAGCAAGACGGCAGAGGGTTACGGCTCGCGAGCCAGAACAGGTTAAAAAGAAATGAAATCGTTGATTTGGGTCGGCATTCTCGCCGTCATCTTTGGGTTGCTCTGGTGGAAAGGCCAGATCCAACGTTTTTCCGCTTACTGGCGGCAAACGATGGAGGAGTTGAAGAAATGCACGTGGCCAACATGGGACGAACTCAAGGGTTCGACCGTCGTGGTCATGGTCTCGATTCTGTTGCTGGGTTTGTTCACCTTTGTGGTGGATCAAATCCTGTTTGCCCTGTTCAAAATCATTTAAGCGATCATGAAACCCCAGTGGTTCGTCATCCATACGCTTTCCGGCCAGGAGCAGAAGGTCAAGGACAGCATCGAAAAGCGCATCAAGACCGAGGAGATGCAGGACTTCATCCAGGAAGTCCTCGTCCCGATGGAAAAGGTTGTGGAAGTCCGCAACCAGAAGAAGACGGTCACGACGCGCAAACTGCATCCCGGCTATGTTTATATCCAGATGATTTTGCTGGATGAGAACAAGCGCGTGATCCCGAAGCCGTTCTATTTTATCAAGGAGACGCAGGGCGCGATCGGGTTCGTCGGGGGGGAACATCCTCATACGGCGACGGATGAGGAGATGGAAACCATCAAGACGGTGGTGTCGGCCTCGGAAGAGACTGAACGTCCGAAAGTCGCGTTCAACGTGGGTGAGACCATCAAGATCAACAACGGGCCGTTCTTGAATTTCAGCGGGGTGATCGAGGAAGTTGACCCGGATCGCGGTAAGTTGAAGGTCACGGTGAACATTTTCGGGCGCAATACGCCGGTTGAACTTGAGTATTGGCAGGTGGAAAAGGCCTGATATAATCGAAATCCTGCTTGTGCCGGAAATGGCGGGCGGGGTGGTTAAGATTTGAAGCAAAATTAAGATTTAGAACTGAGAATTTCGTATGGCAAAGAAAGTAACAGGCATCATCAAATTGCAGATTCCGGCCGGGCAAGCGAACCCCGCGCCGCCCGTCGGCCCCGCGCTCGGTCAGCACGGCGTGAACATCATGGGCTTCTGCAAAGAATTTAACGCCGCCACCAAGGGTGACGCGGGTCTCGTGATTCCCGTGGTCATCACGGTGTATCAAGACAAGTCTTTCACCTTCATCACCAAGTCGCCGCCTGCGTCCGTGCTTCTGAAGAAAGCCGCCGGGATCACCGCTGGCTCGAAGATCGCCGAACAAGGAAAAGGTCGGCAAGGTCACCCGCAAGCAGGTGATGGACATCGTCAAGATGAAGAAGAGCGACATGAATGCGACCTCTGATGAGGCCGCGTTCCGCGTGCTTGCTGGGACTGCCTGCAGCATGGGCATTCAAAATTGTCGGCTAACGGAGTCAATCCGTTTGGCAGAGGGCAGGGACAGCCCCCTGTCCTCTGCCCGTCGGTAACAAACAAAACGCGGGAGAGCCGGTTACCGCTCGTAACACCGCTCAATAAAATGCCTAGCAAACGATTCAAAAAAGCCCTCGAATAGTGGACGCGGCCAAGTCGTATCCGCTGAAGGACGCCGTCAACCGTTCTCGCGAAGTTCCCGAAAGCAAAATTTAACGAAACGGTTGATCTCGCGTTCCGCCTCGGGGGTGGAACCAGAGCAATCGGATCAGATGGTCCGCGGCACTGTTCCGTTGCCCCACGGCAGCGGTAAGGTTGTTCGCGTGCTGGTGTTCGCCAAGGGTGCGGCGGCTGAAGCTGCCAAGGGCGGCAGGCGCTGAGTTCGTCGGTTTCGAAGACATGATTGCCAAGTGCAACAGCGGTTGGGCCGATTTTGATGTCGCCATTGCCACGCCTGAGGCGATCGGTGAAGTCCGCAAGCTTGGTAAGGTGCTCGGACCGCGCGGGCTCATGCCGAATCCGAAGACCGGCACTGTGACCTGAAGACACTGCGAAGGCGGTGAAGGAAGTCAAGGCGGGTCGCGTTGAATTCGAGGTGGACAAGGCCGAAACATTCATGTCGCTGTCGGACAAGGCGAGTTCTCCTCCAGTCCAGATCGGAAGAAAATGCCCGCTCCGTCATTGAAGCGGTCGCGAAGGCCAAGCCCCGAAAGCTTCTGAAGGGTGCATGTATCCATCTGCAGGCATGTCGGCGACGATGAGTCCTGGCGTCCGTGTGGACATGCGTGAGTTCGCGGCTAATAACCCAGTTCAACCTATTTCCAATCCATGCGTGTAGAAAAACAAATCGTACCAAGGATATCATCGGCGCCTGAACGGTTCGCCGTTCTTCATCGTCGTCGGTTATCAGGGGCTGAAGGTTGATCAACTCACGACGCTCCGCAAAAGTTCTGAACAAGAGCAGCGCGGGAGTTCATGTCGTCAAGACTCCATCTTCCAGATCGCCGCCAAAGAAGCGGGCGTGGCAGATTTGAGCGGCGCGCTCGCCGGGCAGATCGCCGTCGTCACCGGCCAGAAGGATGTCTCCGCTGCCGCCAAAGTGTTCAAGACGTTTGCCGCTGACAACGACAAGCTGAAGATCAAGTTCGGCTACTTGAACAATGCCCGCATTGGAGCTGCGGACATCATGACGCTGGCGGATTTGCCGATATTTCGAAGTGTTGCGCGCCAAGATCTTGGCGTCATCAACGCTCCGGCGCAGAAGCTCGTCACGTTGATCAACACGCCGGCCTCGTAGTGGACCGCGTCATCAAAGCGAAGTCCGAGCAGGCCGCCGAGGCTAAAGGCAATTTTCTGCCGGTTAGCC